>DATKZI010000042.1:0-35938 GCA_035528035.1 Bathyarchaeia archaeon | reverse complement strand
CCCGGGTGGTGCACCAAAATATAGTAAAAAAATCGTTGCCTACTTCTTTTCTTGTGCTTCGCTTTCTTCAAGCTGCTTTTTATAGGCTATACGATATTTGGCATATTTTTGAGCATGTTCAATGGAAAATTTCGCTGGAGCAGGAGGAACAGCTTTAGCATTACATTTAGGACAAACTTCTTTGAAAGTATAAGTGCTGCAGTTCAAACATTTATGTAATGACATGATTATCACCTACTGCTAGATCAGAGTTAATTATTTCTTCCTAGTATAAGCATAAGTACCATGATACTTATCAACTATTTCTTCAATACGTTGGAGAGCATTATCAAGAGCCTTTTCAGCTACCTTATAATCCTCAGAGGTAACTTCGATAGCATATCGAGGACTGCCTTCAGTGTAAATTCTGATGGAAGTATTTTTCTCTTCTACATTATCTCTGCCAGCTATAAGAGCTTCTTGTAAATGAAATACCCCATCTCCACCTGGAATAGTTATTTCAGTGGTTCCTTTAATCTCAACTGTAGCAGCAATGATATTTTCTGAGGCAATTTTACGAATAACCTTAGCCCAAGCATCATCAATGCCGATATCTGTGAGCGCTTTTTGACTACAAGTTGAAGCATATTCTAGACCATAATATAACATATCATAATGTTGAGCTAAAATGTCAGCTACTTTGTCAGCATTAACTCGTTCTTCTTCAGGCATTTTCTCTACGATCATATCAAATAAGGTTTTAGCCGTTTGAGCTCGCTTGGATTCGAGAAGTTTGAGTTTTTTCATTTGATCAGGAACACGTTTGATACTAAGATCAACTTGTCCTTTGTAAGGATCAACTCGCAAAACTTTAGCAACAATTCTTTGCCCTTCTCTAATATGAACTTTAATATTTTTAACCCATGTTCGAGAAAGTTCAGAAATATGAACATAGGCTTGACGTTCACCAAATTCATCTAAGGATACATAGGCACCATGACTACTAACTTCTCTAACGGTTGCAACAACTAATTCATTCCTCTTCGGAAAACCTTCAATAGTCGTTTCAACATCACTGTCTGGATCGAATAAATCATCTTCCAAACGATTATCTTTATTAGACATTCTTTCTTCACATCCTTGATTGATTTAAAAAAGTAAATCAATTAAAAAATCTTCTATCAGATTGCTACCTCTACTTATTAATAAAATTAACCACACGGTATTTGATTTAGGAAGAAGCTATTTTAATAATTAAAAACATCATTTTTTAATAATAAAAAGAAAAAAAGTTTAAAATAATAGTAAGACTGACTTATGAAGTAGTTAATGCTTAAACATTTTTCGGAGTAAGATTGTATGACACAAAGAGATCCAACTGGATTTTTAAAAACGGAATATCAAGAATTAGTCGACAATGCGCTTGATTGGAAGCATAGAACATTAGAGAGTGGTTCCAACCCAGAATGTGTTATCGAAGGCAAAAAAGTAATTATGATGTGCTCAAATAATTATTTGAATTTAAGCACACATCCCCATGTAGTAAAGAAAGCACTAGAAGCAGTGGAAAAATATGGTGCTGGTTCAGGCTCGGTAAGAGCCATTGCAGGGAACATGTTCATACATGAAGAATTAGAAAGAAGATTAGCTGGATTCAAAGAGCAAGAAGCAGTAATGGTTACTCAAACAGGATTTGCTGCAAATGCTGGAGTAATCCCTACTTTAGTAACAAGTGAAGAAGATGTTATTATTTCAGATGAACTTAATCATGGGTCAATTATTGATGGTGTAAGATTAACAAAAGCACAAAGAGGGAAAGACTTCATATACAAACACTCAGATATGGGTGGATTAGAACAATGTCTAAAGAATGCTGAAAAAGTAAATGCTAGAAGGATTATGGTTATAACTGATGGGGTATTCTCCATGGACGGGGATGCCGCTAAATTAGATCAAATCCAAAAGCTCAGCGAACAATATGGTGCTATGATCTATGTCGATGACGCTCATGGTGATGGAGTTCTAGGCCGTAATAAGTCTGGTAAAGGTATTGTTGACCACTTTGGCTTACAAGGTAAAGTCCAAGTTGAAATGAACACCTTTAGCAAAGCAATGGGTACCGTTGGTGGTGCTATAACTGGTTCTCAAGATCTAGTTAATTATTGTCGAAATAAAGCTAGAACCTACCTTTTGAGTGGTTCTCATCCACCTGCAGTTGCTGGTGCTTCGATAGGTTCCATCGATGTTCTTGAAAATAAGGGTGGTAAATTTGAACCTGTTGTTGCAAAGCTTCTTGATAATTGTGATTATTTCAAGAAAGGAATAGTTAAGGTTGGATTCAACCATGCAATTACCGTAGCAGCAGCAAATACTCCTACCGGAATCACCCCAATTATTTGTGGTGAAAACGATACAGCAAAAGCAATGAGCAATAGACTTTTTGAGGAAGGAATTTTTGCCTTACCAATAGTCTTCCCAATGGTTCCTAAAGGCACAGCTCGAATTAGAGTTATGATGACTGCTGGCTTGACCAAGAATCATCTCAATACTGCTTTGGCTGCTTTTGAGAAAATTGGTAAAGAATTGAAAATTCTCTAATTAGAGAATTTTTTATCCTTTTTCTTTTTTTATCTTTTCGAACAAATTTTGTAAAATAATTTTTTTAATCAGAATTTTGAGTTATCTCATCAAATTCATATTCCTTTATTTCCTCAAGGAAATCTGTGATGAGTTTTTGAGCCATGATGAATATGTGTTGTTCCTCTGTTGTATCATCAAAAATTAATTTTAATTCAAGAACATGGAATCCTGTTTCTTTAAGCATTTCAATATTAGTTCCAGCATCAAAACTGGACCAATACATTTTCACACCAAAGAAATCATCGACAACAACACCTGGTTCATCTGAGGTACCAAAACACAATAATGCAATTCCATTTGGTTTCATCATTCGGTAGAAGTTTTCAAGCAATCCCATATGTTCTTCTCTTGGAACATGTTGTATTGCATAGTATGAAACTATTCCATCAAAATAATCATCAGGGAAAGTTAAGGTGGTCATGTCCTGCCAAATAAATTCACAATAGGGAAGATTCTCTCGAGCAATTTCAATTTGCTTTCGAGAAATATCTACTCCAGTAACTTTGAATTTTTCACTCAATATTCTCGTTATAGGTTCACCTGCGCCACAACCAGCATCTAATACTCTAGCTCCGATAGGCAAACGTTTCATGAAATCAGGAAGTAATTTCACTTCAGGATCATTTACTGAACGAGTTTCCAAGTACTTATTAGCCATTTTATCGTAACCCAGACTTACGAGCTGCATTATTTGTTCAAATTCCTCTTGTTCAAGACCAAAGTTTTTCTGGATCATTTTTTCTGCAGTATATTTTAATTTTTGAATGCGAATTTGGTTTAAAGAGGAATTCTTTGGATAAATTTTATCAAAATCATCAGCAAAATTTCCTAGACTTTTCCTAAGGAATTTTGTTTGTTTATCAGCAATTAATAAAACTGCAAAATTCTCTCTGATTTCAGTCATTATCTCTAGACCATCAAAATTTACTGTTGTCAGTAGATTACCTGATGTTCTTCCTCTCGACATAATTGCTCCCATAGCCATATATGTTTCATTCAATAATTCTTCATCGTATATGTTTCTATCTTTTGATTCAAAATGAAATTCAAAAACTGGTGTAGATTCTTTATCAATAACAATTAGTCTTGAAACCTTTCTAGATTGCATAAAGAAGACTGAATTGCTATAAACAATTGGTAAAGTCATAACAACCAAGCCTATTGTTTGGATTAAGTTCAAAACCATATTTGACATATGTTCAAATAATGGAAGTTGTAAAAATTCAACATTATAATTTTCGAAAATTTCAACATTAGTTAGAAGTGCTGGCAAAACTGTTAAGGCAATAATTGCTCCTATGAAGAATTTTGGTATAATAAAGGTAAGATAAACACCTAATCTAATACTTCGAATTTTCTTTTTCTGATTTTCAAAGCGAATTCGTTTTTTGATTTCTTTCAAGGTATTCAAATAGAACGAACCTATTATAATAAACATCACTGGAGCCATTAAAGCAATAAAACTACCAATATTTGATCCAAATAAAGATTGAGCACCCTTTATTGCCCCAATTAACATAATAAAAAGAATCGAGCCAGAGCTTCTTTGGGTAAATGATAGACCTGTATCAAAAATTTCCAAGAAAACTACGATTGCTGCTAATCCCCCTGTGTTTAGTAATGAAAGTAAAAATTGTAACCAACTAGCAGTAGTCTGTATAAATCCTAAAGTGAATGAATTACTGATAATAAATAGTGAAACAGATGTTATTAATGCTAAAAATGGTGCTTGTCTTTTTCTAATATACAGAGTAATAAATATACCTAGGACGATTGCTTGGAAGATGATTAATACAAAAACTAAGAAGAAATCTATACCAAGTTCACTGCTCATCTTACCACCATCCTATATAAATTATGATTTTTTATTTACTATAAATCTTTACAAATAACATAGATTAGACTAGTATTTATTAAATGTTATAATAATTTGATTAATATTTAAAGAGTTTAGTTATCATTTTGAAAATAATAGAATTATTTTTGTAAGGATTTTTGCAGAAGAACAAACAGATGGTTTGAATCTTCGCTTAAACTATCGCTAACAAATTTGGACCAAATAATCTTAAAACCAATTTTTTTTAATATATCCAGATTGGTTTCCGCATCAAATCCACTCCAGAACATTTCTTCACCAAAAAAATCATTATAAATAGTTTCTGGATCATCGGTACTATGTAAACTAAATAAAGCTACACCATTTGGCTTTAACATTCGAAAGAGATTTTTGAATAGCCCTTCTTGTTCTTCTCGAGGAATGTGAATGATTGAATAATAAGCTAATATACCATCAAAATAATTATCTGGAAAATCTAACTGAGTCATATCTTTAATAAAAAATTGAGCTTTTGGTACATTCTTTTTCGCTAATTTAATTTGTGTTTCTGAAATATCTATTCCAATTACCTCAAAAGCATCACTAAGATATTTCGTAAAAGGTATCCCTCCACCACACCCAGCATCTAGGACTCTCCCACCTTCTGGTAGTAAAGAACAGAATTCAGGTAGGTAACTCATTTCTTCTAAATCTTCATTTCTCATAGCGAGATATTGTGATGCTACTTTATTATATCCTTCACGAACAATATTCTTTCTATCCATTAGAATCACAATAATAAAATAAAAGTAAAAAAGAGAGAAAAGAAGCTTTCTGCTTCTTCGTAATAAAACTGATAGGTTATTTGAGTCTTTTACCCAATTTCTCTAGCATATCCTTTGTCATAGAAGCAAGATCATATTTTGGATTCCAACCCCACTCTTTTCGCGCGAGAGAATCATCAATACTCCTTGGCCAGGAATCAGCTATTTCTTGTCGGAAATCAGGTTTGTAATCAACAACAAAATCAGGAATGTGCTTCTTTATTTCAGCAGCTAATTCACCTGCGGAAAATGACATACCCGTTACATTATAGACATGTCTATGGAATTTTGATGGGTCAGATTCTGCTAGGTCTATGTGACATTTTAGACAATCTGGTTGGTACATCATAGGTAACACAGTATCCTCTCTTAAGAAACAGGTGTATTTTTTCTTTTTAATAGCTTCATAGAAAATCTCAACTGCATAATCAGTTGTTCCACCACCTGGAGGAGTTTCACTACTAATGATTCCCGGTAATCTCATAGAGAGTGTTAAAAGACCATATTTCTTGTAGTAATATTCAGCTAATAATTCACCAGCAACTTTGGTTATACCGTACATTGTTGTAGGTTGTAGAATTGTTTCATTAGGTGTATTATCTTGAGGAGTTGAGGGACCAAAAGCAGCAATTGAACTTGGCCAGATAACTCTTTCTATATCATATTTTCTTGAAATTTCTAAAACATTGATCAAACCGTTCATATTAATATCCCAAGCTGTTTGAGGCATTTTTTCTCCTGTAGCTGATAAAATTGATGCCATATGATAGACTTGATCTATTTGATTTTCATAAATCACCCTTTTTAGTGATTCTTGATCCAAAGCATCTAAGTAGATACATGGACCTCCTTCTCGTAAAATTGCAGGGAGCTGTGTTTGTCTACCGGTAGCGATAACATTTTCATTACCATATTTCTTTCGAAGGTAAGGTACTAGTTCACTACCTATTTGACCACCTGCACCAATAACAAGTACTCGTTTCATATATTTTCAACCCTAATATGTGAAGCTAATTGTTTTTTTTCTATTATTAATAAAAAGTGTTATGTTAAGAATTTATTTGTTTTTTTACTGAATTTATAGTAATATTTAGCTATTTTACAGTAATTTTAAAAAATCTTTCAGTTAAATTCTAGTTGGTAATTTTAATGACTTTAGTTATTGATAATATCTTATTAGACCAAATGAGGAATATTTGTTTAGAAAAGGATAATAAAGTAAAATTCAGTATTTTACTAGGAACAATTGATTCAGAATTTAATGAAATAACATTATTGAAGGCTGTTCATTTTCCGTTAGAAGATGTAATTTCAAAAATGGATTTAACAATATCTGAAGATGAAATTAGCCAGCTCAAATCTTTACAATTTATGTTACCTTATATGTTAGAAATTATTGGTTTAGTGTATTATATAGAAGGGGAAATTAATTTTGATAATTTGAAAGAGTTAACTACAAAAGTAAAAGAAATACCCTCTCTCAAATTTCTTGTTAATGTGCAGAAATCAGAAATAAATTATTATCAATTATCAGAAAATAAACCGATTAAAATTACTGCTCAAGCAAAAGATTTTGAGTTACCTAATCTACTCAAGTTTATTTATACAATGGAATTTGAAACATCAAAAAAAGTTCTTGAAAATCAAAAAGAACTGAAAAAATCATTATTTGATGGACTTGATTTATTATGGGATAAAATAGTTTTTAGTAGGGATAATTCAAACACATTAAATAGCTTACAACAAGCGAAAAATAGTTTGGATAGAACAATCGAGATAACTATCCCTTGTGAAGAAAAACATCTCACCTCAAAAACAGAAATAGGAAAAGTTTTCCTTGCACTTGATTTGCATATGAATGTGTTCATTTCAAGACAATTAGGATATAAGAAATTAAGCGAAATAAAGGATTTACTGAATAAAGCTTTGAAACGTGATTTAATTGTAAAATTACAAAGATCAATTTATGACAAGGAAATTCATAGGTTAATTGCACCTGGGAAGATACTATTGAATTTCTTCGGTATTGAATTAAATGCCTACCTCTTGAAAGATAATCCATCTAAATATGAATATCAGCTCTGTGATAAATTAATCTTCCATGCAAAAAAAATGGCCGTTTTAAATGAAACAAAACAGGCTAGAATTTTTATCAGAGATTTAGTGGTATATTATCAAACATTAAATGATGAGAGTAAACAACTTGAGCTTGGCAAATTAATTGTAGACTTAAGCTCAACCTAATCTTACTAAATAATAGCATTGAATTCATTTGGTGATGGTAAATCACCTACCCTATATGCTCGAAGAAGATTCGTTTTCCCGGGGCTTAGAACTGAACCAGAAATAATAGCTATTATATCTTCATCTTTTATATACCCTAACTTTTTAGCAACATCTACAGTTTCAACAACCATTTGATCAGTATTTTGATATTCTTTTACTAATAGTGGATAACAACCCCATATCAAGCCTAATTGTCTGATCACTTTCTTTCTTGGTGTTGCTACGAAAATCCTTGCTTTAGGTCTATGCTTTGCTATTATCTTTGCACTGAATCCCCCTTCCGTAAAAGCAATGATTGCTTTAATAGGCATATTTTCCACAAGCATTCCAGCAGCTGAAGCTAAATTCTCCGAGATTTCATCCTTTCCATCATATTTCATTTTGGGAAAATCGCGCCAATGTAATTCCTTATCAACATTTAAAGCAATTTTATTCATAATTTCAATTGTTTCAACAGGATATTTACCTACAGCGGTTTCAGCGCTAAGCATAACAGCATCAGTTCCATCATAAATAGCATTAGCTACATCACTTGCTTCAGCTCGTGTTGGTCTAGGATTATTAGTCATTGATTCGAGCATTTGAGTTGCAGTTATAACAGGCTTACCTTCTCTGTTTGATTTATTGATGAGTTGCTTTTGTAAAACAGGCAATTTAGTAACAGAGGTTTCAATACCTAAATCACCTCGAGCAACCATGATAGCATCGCTTTCCTTTAGAATCCGATCGAAATTACTGATTGCAAAAGCATGTTCAATTTTACTAATAATTGGTATATTAAGATCAGCATTGGTAATTATTTTACGTAAATCTTGAACATCTGTGTGTGAACGAACAAATGAAAGAGCGATATAATCGGGTTCAAGTTCCAAAGCAAAATCCAAATCATCTAGGTCTTTCTCTGTTAAACAAGGTACATCTAAATTAACATTGGGAATATTAACTCCTTTCTTACTAGTTATTTCCCCTGTAGAAAGAATTTTACATTTAATATCATTATCAACAATTGATAATACCCTTAAACCAATAATTCCATCATTGATGTAAATCAAATCATTCTTTTTAACAGATTTAGTAATAGTATCTAGAGAAACATTCACTCGATCTTTATCACCAATGATTTCGTCAGTAGTTAATGTGATATCATGACCTTGTATAAGTGTTTGTTTCCCTTGAACTTCACCTAATCTAATCTTGGGCCCTTGAAGATCAAAAAGTATTGTTGTTTCATCTGAAATACTACGAATTTGATTGAATATTTCTTTATGCCAATCGTGAGAACCGTGAGAAAAATTTAATCGAGCAACATCTAAACCAGCTTGGATCATTTTTTCCAAAGTTTCTTTATTATCGCTACTTGGACCAATGGTACAAATAATCTTTGTTTTTGTGAATTCACGATTACTAATTTTACCCTTTTTATGGGATGTCAAGATATAGTTCACCTAAGAAATTTGTTTGTATAATTATACTTTAGTTTATCCCTTCTAAATGTTTAGTGGAATATAAAAAAAAGAAAAATTAGACAAGATTCTCTAATTCACTAAAGAAGTATTTCTTATCATCATCTTCGACTATTTTTTCGCCTGCTTTTTTAGCTAATTTAAGGAATTTGTCTTTTTCATTTTTGTTTCCCGCGACAGAGTAAGCTCGTGCTTCATATGCAAAAGCTAAATCAAAATCTCCAATTTTATTTGTCAAGCAAATATCTAAACATCTTTGTGCGTGAAGAAGAGCTGAATCCGATTTCTTCAAAACTGAATAGACTCTGGATATTTGCCATTCACCTCTTTCAAATTGGAGAGGTTTACCTATTTTCTCCCAGTGAAATCTTGATGCATGAGCAGAATGAATCATCTCAAGATTCTCTTCCAGTGTTCTATTTTGTTTATCTAGAAGATCCCAAGTGTGATTAAATGCTTGCATAGCGATTTTTTCATGAAATTCTTTTTCAGAGAGTTTTTCATCAGTCAATTATTTCACCAGTGAGATAATTTATTATAAAAGACAATAATGAAATGCCTACTTATAGAAGTAATTCGTTATAAAATGAAGAATTTTAAGACTATTTTTAGCAAAGTCTAAAGTTGGTAATGAATAAAAACAACATTAGTTACAAATATTGGGATAAATCATGACTGGAAACGTAGTATTTTATATAATAATAGGAATTGTTTCTACACTATTTCTAGGATTGTTTATCTTATTGCTTTTTAGATTCTCAAAAAAGAGAGGTACCTCTTTCAAAGGTAAAATAATTGAATCGGAAATTGCTAATAATATTACTGAGGAGGTATTATTTAGAAAAATAGCCTGTTTTTTCAGACAAGGCAAATATCAACATGCTGTTATCTATTTATTTTACTTATTTAGGATATTTTGTAAAGAGAATCTAGTCATTAGAAATGCAAAAACAATTCTTTATAATAATTTGAAAAAGGCAATAGTAGGAGCAGCAAATATTTCTCAATTAGAATTTGATAAATTTCTAGTTATATATGAAAAAGCACGATTTACAAACGAAGAAATTACTCGAGCGGATTTTATTAAAATAAAAACACTATTCACTAAATTTACCGATTATTCATTCTAACTTTTTATTTCAAATAAAAAATGATTTGATTTAAAGATTTTTAAACCAATCATCACTATATTCGCCTACCCATACAAAACCAAAAGTATCAGGTCCTACATGAACACCAACAGCTGGTCCCACTTCTGCCATAAGTATTTCCTTTGGTGCGTTGGGTAATGATTTAAGATACTCAATGAGTTCTTTACATTTATCAGGATTGCCTGAATGAGCTATAAAGACAGTCTCGTAAACTTGTTTTCCAGCCATTTTGGCTAATAGTTTTTTAAAGGTAGTATCGATATTCTGCCATAGCATAACTTTACCTGGTGAAACAATCTCTCCTTTTTCAATATGGAAAATTGGTTTGATATTCAAAACTGTGCCCATAAGATGCCTTAATCTGCTGATTCTTCCACCTCTTCTGAGATATTTCAAGGTGGCTGCATAGCTAATCAAATGAACATTTGGTATAATCGCTGTTTCCAAGTATTTAATAATTTCTTCTCTCGTTTTTCCATTAGCCAATTCTCTAGCTGCTATAAGTGCAACTAAACCTGTTTCAATTGTTCCACTTAAAGTATCAATAACAAAGACATTTTTATAATTGAATTGGTTGATAACTAAATTAGCAGTTTGATTAACACCACTAAGCTTTGATGAAAGCGTTAAGAAGATTACTTCATCATATTTTTTAAGATGCTTATCTATAACATCCTTGAACACCTTTGGCGGTGGAACACCTGAAGTAACTCGTTCTCCGGCAATTAATCTCGAGTAAAATTCATCAGTTGTCAGATTAATATACTGTTGACGTACTTCTTCATCATTAAAAATAACATTTACTGGAACAATCCCGATATCATATTTTTGTATTATTTCAACAGGCAAATCACAAGTCGAATCTGCTATAATACCAATTTTTTTCAGTACTATCACCCTATAATATATTTTCTTAACACATATTTTAAAGTACAGTTTTATGACTGTGTAAAGTCATCTATATTATAAATTAAATAGTTGGTTACTGATAATATAAGTAGAGATTTAATACTATATTTTTTTGAAAGTATTTCAATATTTCTCCTTTTTAGGTGGGAATGGAATTAGAACACTTGTTCGCTTCATATATTCCTCATAACCAGGTTTCGTTATCAAATGTTTTTCTACTTCTGGCACACCTGTAACAAAGCGAATCAAGAGTGTATACATTAATGGGCCTATAATAGTAAACCAAATATACCAATCGCCTAGAGCAAAGGTAATAGCTATTATGAATAATCCCCAGGCCATTGTAATCTCACCAAAGTAATTAGGATGTCTTGTATATTTCCACAATCCTACTTCAATGACTTTACCTTTATTTTCAGGATTTCTAACGAATTTCTTAAGCTGGCGATCACCAATTGCTTCAAAATAAAATCCTAGTATCCAAATCAATCCACCAAGAATTAATGGAATTATTTCAGATAAAGATTTATCAGCATAAATCCAGTTGAATGTCAAACCAGAGAAATCAACAGCATTAGAAACTGCTACCGGTGATATAATTATCGTTGCCCATAATGCTTGTAACATGAAGATTAGAAAGAAAGTTTTAACATAGAAATTCTTTCCCCATGCTTCTCTTCGTTCTTTATAACGTTTATCTTCTCCTTTACCGATATTTCTTTTAGCTATATGATAGGATAATCTTAAACCCCAAATTAACACTAAACTTGTTAACACTATCTGCCCAATAGATATCACTCTGTTTTGAGCTAAAGTCCAAATAAAAGAAATGATTGTTGCAAGGATGAAATTTAGGCTCCAACAAATATCAATAATTGAATTGTTTTTGACAATTATTGCCACAAAAAACATTATTATCATAAAAATGAAAATTGAACTTAATGAGACTAATACTACCCAAGGATTTATCAGCTAAATCACCCGTTTAATTTATCTCATAGGTTTATTAAAGCATTCTTCTTTCATTTTAAAAGCTCATGTGAGCTAAAATCTCTATTAATTGAAAATTCATCAAGTATTTCTTTATCTTGGTTGGTTGATTTATTATTAATATATCTCGCAATAAGTTCACTTAAGCCAGGACCAAGCATTAATCCTTGTCCACCCATACCAACCATATTGATATATCCTTTCAATCCTTTCACAGGACCAACAATAGGGCTCCCATCTGGGGTGTTAGGATATCTACCACGCCAGGTTCGTCGAACTTTAATATTCTTTAATCTAGGTAAAAGGTTGATCATTCTTTGAGATACTTGTGGTAGAAAAACACTTGTTTCTTGAGTGCTTAGTCCAAACATTGGTGGGTCTGGTGTTATACAAAATATTACTTGTCCGAGTTTATTTTGGTAGAAATAATAATTTTTAGAATTTCCAAAAACGTCATTTGTTGCTGGTTGTATATCCACAACCATTGGTTTGAAGAAATGTTTAACAGGTTCAGTAATTCCTGCTTCATGCATGTCTGACATCATGGGTATTTCAATACCAGCCATATTAGCTATATATTGTGCATGTGCTCCAGCTGCATTGATGACATATTGTGCATTAAAGGTATTATCAGTTGTTCGTACACTTTGAACCTCACCTTTATTTGTCAAAATATCAATAACAGTTTCATTAAATTTAAAGGCTGCACCATTATTGCGTGCTTGAGCATAGAAAGCATGATTAATTAAAAGAGAATTAGCATGTCCATCTTCAGGTGAATAGGTTCCACCAAATAATCCATTTTCATTTATTCCTGGTACCAACTCTTTAACCTTGTTAGGTTCAATCCAGTTAATATTTAATCCTTGTTTCTTTTGAAAGGCGACAGTATTTTTCAAGGATTCAGCATCTTTTTCAATTCTAGCAATAAAAAGATAGCCTCCTTGTATCCAATCAATAGATTCACCGTATTTTTCTTCCCAATTGCGTAAAATATCTAATGAGCGTAAAGCAATCAAAATTTTAGCTTTATGGCTATGAGTAGCTCGAATACCTCCAATTGCATGCTTATTATCACCTTGTCCAGGGGAAGGATGTCGATCTAAACATAAAATACTCAATCCACTCTCAGCTAGTGCATTAGCTAATGGTACTCCAACACTACCAGCACCAATAACTATAACGTCGTAGGTAACCATTATTTATCCATCTCCTTGACATTTGCAAAAACTCCAAGTGGAACTTCAATAAATAGTGGTCGGGGGGTGCCAAGCACAATGTCTTCTATCCCTTCTTCTCTGAAAATTCTTTGAATAAGAAGATTACATGTTTTACCTCCGCAAGCTCCCATACCTGCTCTAGTAATAGCTTTAAGTTCATTCATATCAGTTACTCCTTTACGAATCCATTTTCTAATTTCACCAGCAGTAACTCTTTCACAACGACACACAATAGCTTCATCAGTAATAGCTTCTTTATGGTAGATTTCCATTGGTTCCTCATGAACAACCAATTTTTGTACTTGAATACCTGTTACTTCTTTTGCAAGTTCTTTTGGGAGTTTCACTGTTACAAGCCCAGTTTTATTAAAATCTTTGAGATTTCTTATACGTTCAACAGGATAATCGCCTATTTCACATATATTTGACATAACATGAACGATATCTCCTTTTTTAATGGATTTTTCACCTAATTCAACTGGAAAAGTGACGTGAGCAAGATTAGGATCCTTGCGATAATCAACTAAAGTAATTGCTAACCCTGGACATACTGCAACACACTTTCCACAACCAGTGCATTCATACTCATTTGTAAAAAATGGTAAAGACATTATACTGTCACCATTCATTTTTATTAAATCCCGAGCACAGACTTTTGTACATGGGTCACAAGGGATTTCTTGTGTACAATGAATTACAGGGAATATTCCTTCTTCTTTTTCTGGTAATGGTAATATAGTTGGAGGAGGAGGTCTGCATTTCATAATTTGTGCTTTAGCTTCCAATTCATTGATATCATCTCCAGTATCAATTCCAAGAGTTTTTAATATTTTAATGCCAGCAATTCTACCTGTGAAAATAGCTGCTGAAGCTTCAGCAATTTCCTCTGCGTCACCTGCAACCCAAACACTTAAACCAAAATCCTTTGCTTTATTATAAAACTCATTTACTGGAGATAAACCAACTGCTATGAGAATGGTATCACATTCAAATGTTTTTTCCGTTTTAGGTATGGGGTGCCAAGTATCATCAAGTTTAGCTATAGTAACAGATTTCACTTTATCCTTGCCGTTTGCTGAAATAATTGTATGTGATGTGAAAATTGGAACACCAGATCGATGGAGTTTATCTTCATGGACTTTATAACCACCACATTGAGGAAGAGCTTCTACTAATCCAACAACTTCAATTCCCGCTTGAAGTGCATGATAACCTGCTATTAATCCAACATTTCCTCCTCCTACAATGAATATTTTGCTAGAAGCTTTAACCATATCTCTATTAACTAACGTTTGAAAAGCTCCTGCACCATAAACACCTGGTAAAGTATTACCTTTAAAAGTAAGCATTTTCTCTCGAGCACCAGTTGCAACCAGTAAGTGTTTTGGACGAATCAAAACATATTCCTTATTATTCTTTAAAACGCCAATTAATTTATCACTGAAACATGCTAATCCCGTACTTTGTAACCATACTTCAACAGTCTCCAAATTGTAAATTTCATTACTTAAAATTTCAGCAATCTCAATACCACGGTGACCTGCATAGACATCTTCTGAGGAGCCAAAGAATTTGTGCGTTTGTAAAACTAATTTTCCTCCAAGTCGATCCTTATCATCAATTAATAAAACTTCAATACCATTTTCACCTAGAATTTTCGCTGCAGAAAGCCCAGATGGTCCTCCACCAATAATTACTACATCTTTCTTTAAAGTAGAAATATTTGATGTTTTAACTTCCTCGTCTGAAATTGGAAGTTCAGGTACACCTTTACAACTTTGAATGATCATTCCTTCTTCCAATGGAATCATACAAGATTTTTGAGGTTTGCCATCAATTATTAGAGTACATTGAGCGCATTGACCATTAGCACAAAAAATACCTTGAGGACTGTGGTCTATATAATGCTCACCAAATATCTTTATGTCATTCATGAAAAGAGCAGAAGATACAGCCATACCTTCAAAGGCTTTCAATTCTTTACCATCAAAAGTAAATGTAACTATTTTACCTTCTTTATCAGGAAGAATAGGGTGATTGCTGATAAGATTTTTCATTTGAATCGGCCATTGATTTTTTTATTTCGGAGTATGACAAGGTTAGCATACTTCTTATTATTTATATTTGCGGTTATTTCGCAGATTCTTTTTCATTTGAACTAAACCAAATTTTTTATAAGCTAATAGTTTTCGAAATCAATTAAAAGAAAGGATTTGAGTATCTTGTCTACAATAAAAGAAATCATCAATCATGCTCGAGAAGAAAATCGAACATTTCTTTTAGAACCAGAATCAAAAACACTAATGAAAAACATTGGTATATCTACAACGGAATTTCAAGTTGCTACCTCCGCAGAGGAAGCAAAAAAGGTTGCTAAAAAAATCGGTTTTCCTGTGGTAATGAAAATTGTTTCTCCACAAATTATTCATAAAACTGATGCAGGTGGAGTTAGATTAAATATTAAAGATGAAAAAACAGCTGAAGCAGCATATGAAGAAATCATTAAGAACTGCTTAAAGTATAAGAAAGATGCTGAAATTAGAGGAATTTTAATCGAAAAAATGGTTAAACCATCAACAGAAATCATTGTAGGCGTTACTCGAGACCCAACTTTTGGTCCAGCTATTATGTTTGGATTAGGTGGTATTTTTGTAGAATTATTAAAAGATGTATCTTTCAGAATTGCCCCTATAGAAGAAAAAGATGCAAAAGAAATGATTTCCGAAATTAAAGCATTACCTATGCTCCAAGGATTTCGTGGTGGACCAAATGTCGATCTTAAATTAATTGTAGACGTATTAATGAAAATTTCACAATTAAGTATTGACTATATGGACGATATATTAGAAATTGACCTAAATCCAATATTCGCTTACGATGATAAGCTCCTAACAGTTGATGCAAGAGTAATATTGACTGAAAAATAAATCGTTTCTTTAGATTCTAAAGCGATAATTTTTTTGTTAATAGATAGTTTTGCGTGTATTATCTCTAACTGACGTTAAATTTTGTCAGTTTAAATTAAAAATGATCTTAAATGGACAGTAAAATTACGTGACAGAGAAGAAGCAAATTGCTAGTAGATATGATGCTTCAGCAGAAGTATACGATGCAAGATATACTGATATTCAACATCAGAAATATAGTGAAATACTTTCTCGAGTAGCGGTTTTTGAAAATAATCAAATCATAGATATTGGTTGTGGAACAGGTATTTTCTTAGGTTTACTTACAGAATTAATGAAAGAGGATTATTTTAAACCACTAGTAGGTATTGATCTTTCATATGAAATGATTAAAATTGCCCATAGTAAATTTCCTGATGTTGATTTTATAGTAGCAGATTCTGATAATCTACCACTAAAAGAAAATTCTTTTGATAGAATATTCTCAGTAACTCACCTGCAAAATTTACCGGATCCAAATACTACAGTAAATGAAATGAATAGAATCGCCCAGAACAAAGCGTTATTAGCAATATCAATTCTCCGAAAAACTTGGACACAAGATAGACTTCGCGAAGTTGTCGATCAAAATAATTTCATCGTAGAGGATGAATGGATTGCTCGCGTTGAAGATATTGGTGTTCTGTGCAATAAACCATAACTTTCAATTCAATAAAGAAAGTCTTATATATGTTATTGTATGTAAAAATATGTATTGGAAAAGCTCCTGAGCGCGGTTATTTAGAGCTTTTTTAATGAAATCGCAGAAAAATATGTGAACGTTTATGACAATCGAATCAGATAATACTCCACTAAGTGACTTTTTGCTTCAAGTCACGCAAGCAGCAACCTTCAAAGAATTAGAGAGTGCTTATAAGAGAGTAACAAAAGAATTCGATGTAATCATAAAAGACGACACTAAAGGCCGAACAAAAACTTTTGTTACCAGATATAAAGAATTAGCTGAGCTTGCTAAAGAGATCCTCAAGAAGGATCCTAATGGTAATATTCCCAGTGAAAAAGAATTAGCTATTTTTGGTGAAATGGTCGCTTTGCGTGATGTTTGCATACGAAGATTACAATCAATATAATCAATAGTTAAATGATTAGCACTCTATTCTTTAACCATTATTTTTTATATTCCTTACTTATCATTAGTAGCAAAAAGTTTTAAGAATAATTACATCTCGACTGATGTATATACTGGTGATTTGTTATGACATTTCCTCAAATTAATCAATTACTCACAGGTAAATCAGTTGATAAAACTGTTAAACTTCGAGGATGGGTAGCCAGAAAAAGAAGTAGCAAGAGTATTGCTTTTCTTACTATCCGAGACTCTACTGGAAGAATCCAAGTTTCAATTAATCGTGAGAATAGTGAGGAAAATTACAATATTGCAGATTCTGTAGGTTATGAAGCAGCTGTCATTGTTACCGGCAAATTAGTTAAGGATGACCGTTCACCAGGTGGTTTTGAAATTAAAGCTGATAAGATTGAAGTTATAGGTCCTTCAGAAAACTTCCCAATAACTAAAGATCAAAGTCAAGAGTTTCTGTTAGATGTCAGACACTTAGCATTACGCTCGCAAAGATTAACTGCTATGCTTAAAATTAATTCATCTGTTTTCGAGGCAATCCATCTCTATATGAGAAAAAATGGTTATACGGAAGTACAACCACCAATGTTTACTACTGAAGGTTCAGAAGGTGGTTCAACACTTTTCGAACTAAAATATTTCGACAAGAAGGTCTACTTAAGTCAAAGTTGGCAACTATATGCTGAAAACTTCATTTACGCTCTTGAAAAAGCTTATACCATTGCTCCTTCATTTAGAGCTGAAAAATCTAAAACTGCTAGACATGTAACTGAATATTGGCATTATGAAGTAGAAGCGACCTGGTTGGATTTTGAAGGATTGCTTAAACTCATGGAAGAAGTAATTAGTGCCATCTGTGAAAATGTCGCTAAGAAAAACAAGTATGAGCTTGAAATATTGGGACGAAATCCTGAAGATTTACTAAAGATTAAACCTCCTTTCCCAAGATTAACTTATAATGAAGCATTGGAATTATTAAAGAAAGATGGTATGGACTTACCTTTTGGTAACGATTTAGGTCAAAGTGAAGAACGAGAAATTGGTAAGCATTTTGATAAACCAGTTCTAATAACACACTATCCAAAAGATATAATGGCTTTTTACAAGAAAGTTGATCCCAAAAATCCAAAAGTTTGTTTAAATGCTAATCTCTTAGCACCAGAAGTTGGTGAAATCATTGATGGCTCGGAACGAGAAGACGATTTAAATAAAATACTTGAGAGCTTAAAGCGACAAGGAATAAATCCTGAAGATGTTGATTTCTATCTTGATACTAGAAGATATGGTTCTGTACCTCATTCAGGATTTGGTATGGGAATCTCTCGAGTTGTCATGTGGATTTGTGGATTTGATACAATCAAAGATGCAATAGCTTTCCCAAGAACTATGAGTCGAGTTAAGCCTTAAGTTGAAAATTCTTCAACTTAATACTTTTTTTATTTTTCCTTAATCTTATTTAACTAATATTTAACCAAGTTAGTCCATCAATAATACTAGGTCTAACAATTGTTGTATGACGATAATTTAGATATTTTTGATAATCAAAATTGAATCCAGTGTAATTTCTCATTGTAAATAGAGAGATGATGGTATCATATCCAAGCTGGATGTTTTTCATTTCTTTTGAACCTACAGACATTCTTAATTGAAAAGGTAACGTATTGTTAATTGCTTCAAACATTTGTGATTCAAGAGTCAAAAGATAATAATCAGCATAAAAAGCTGTTACACTACTGATAATAAATTTTGAGAACATAATAGGATATTCATTTCGGTATTTAAAAAGTGTAAATAAAGCAAAAAAACCTCCATAAGAATGACCAATCAATGTTCTATCTGTTTCATTTAAAGTTCTATAATGGGTATCTACATAAGGCAATAATTCTTTATTTAAAAAAGAATAAAATTCATTCGCTCCTCCAGATGAAGGACTTATCCAAAAATCATGAGGATAAAGATAATCCCTTAATCGATGATTTTTATTAGGATAACCTATAGCAACAAGAATTGATTCCTCTATTAGCTCTTCTTCTGCTAAATCAGTTATAATTCTTTTAACACCACCATTTCCCATTCGCCAATTTGATCCATCAAAATACCAATCACCATCCAAAAGATAGATCACAGGAAAAGCGACTAGTGTTGTATTATAATTATCAGGTAGAGATATATAAATTTTAAAATCATCATTAACCTCTGCTGAGTGAAAAATAAACCAATTCTTATTTTCATCTTTAAGTTCTAATTGTTTAGGAATTTGGATTTCAAGATAGAATAATGTAGTTACTAGTAAAAGTGAACATAATATAATGAAATATAATTTAGGTTTTAATCGTTCATAGCTACTCATTATTTCCATTATTTAATGGAAGAATATTGTATATTAGGTTTTTTTAGCAATTAAAATAAAAGTTGCTTTTGATGGTCTCTTCCAAGAAGTTTCAAAACCTATTTTTTGACACAATTCAGATAGCTGTGCAGGCGAAAAAAATTTGCTTTTGAATCGTAGAATTTTTTCACCGAAAATAAGAAATTTGTTCCAAAAATATTTCTTATCAAATTCTCTAATAATTAATTGTCCTCCAGAGGAGAGAACTCTAAAACATTCAACTAGAGTTTCTTCTTGTAATTTGATATGGTGTAAAGAATCATTAAGAAAAATCTGTTTTAACGAATTTGTTTTTAAAGGCAAAGATTCACTAAATCCATGAATTAAAAAGAGATCATTACCTTTTTTCTTAGCTTCTAGCAGCATTTTATAAGAAGCATCTAATACTAAACAACCTTTGACATAATCTGTAAGTTGATAGGCAATTCTACCAGTTCCTCCACCAAGATCAAAAAGTAGTTCTTCAGGATGTAAATCAATATACTCCATTATCTCGCTTAGATCGAAAGGTCCTACTATTTTATCGTAATTGTGTGCTACTTTAGAGAAAAGGCTCATGTAATCAAATCCTTTGAAGAATTATGCTTTTGCTGACCATATAGATAGATAAATCCACATTATAAGCACTCCGAATAAGAAAATAATTAATAAGGTTTTTTTCCACCAATTAAGCTCCTTCCTGAATAGAGTTATCAAAGCTAAACAAACTAAAGGTAATGATAATCCTAAAATTAATAATCCAAAATTAAACCAACTAAAAAACGGTTTTGGGGAATAGACATCCTTCATTTCTTTTACTTCTTGATTAAAAATTATTATTAGTAATATAACTGTAAAAGGCGTTCCTAAACCAAGTAGGCCAAATAAACCAATTTGTATCCAAGCATCTGCTAAATCATTAGGATAAACAATGAAAGGTAAAGCAGTTACTGTAAAGATCATAATTATGACATAAATAATCGCTAAAGAAAGATTAAGCTTATTTTTCATTTTTTCTTTAAACGTAACTTTAAGGGAAATTATTTCTTCATCAGATTTTACTTCCCGTAATTTCCTTTTTGCTAATAAATAAACAGTTGTTGCTCCTATTATGCCAACAATACCTATTACAATAGAAATAATATAGTAAACTAATTCACGTTCACTTAGATCACAAAGCCCCCAAAAAATATCTCTATACTCAATCATTTCTTTCCCTACTTGTTAACACTTTATTTTCTGGATTTATATCCTTTTTTTAACCAAGCCTCTTTAATTACAGGATTTTTCTCAAGATATTCATCAATTATTTCTTTTGATACTTTATTCATAGGACAAGAGAAATTTGGACAGAATGGACAATATTGCTTCTGCAATTTAATAATAAATAAAATCACAAAAGTGAAATTTGAAATTAATAAGATTATAATTAGGATTCCTGATATTAATTTTAGAGATGTATAGTTACTGAAAAAATAATAGATACTATAAATCTCCCAACCAATTCCCCACATAAAGATAAAAAAGAAGAAGATCAATAAAAGAATCTTTTCAAAAAGATTCATTGGTGATGATTTATATTTCCAAATTTTAGGTACACCAGTATTAGCTAAACAATGAAGTACTTTGCTTTCTTCTGCATAAAAGGGACAATGGCGACAGAGGATGAAGGTTTTAATTCCAAGGATAAAGAATGTTATTGTTACAACTTCATAAGTGATTAATGGCCACCAAATATTCAATTGTAATCCTATTGTTATTACTCCAAGAATTTCTGTAACCAACAATAATGTAAGAACCCAGACAAAGGATAACCATTTTTTTCGATTATATTTACAAAATAATTTCTCATTAATTGAACATTCTATACAATTTACTTGGTCATTCCAAGTGCATAGTATTTGATTATTCTCTGAATCCAAATCTATCACTCATTCTGCTGTAATATACTCTATTATGTTGAAAACTACAATAATTAAGTTTCTTAGATAAAGAAGGACGTAAAATAATCCGATAATTTTTTTATAACGGAGTTAGTCAATTGTTTATTGATAAAGATGATGAGTTATGATTTTAACATTGAGAGTTTAGATTTATTGAAAGAGGAGTTAAGAAAATATTTTTCAGAAAATAAATTCAAAACTAAAGAACCAAGTGAAAAAATTCTTTATTTTGAAAAAGGGAATGCTTGGGCATTAATACCTGCAGGATTCATAAATATAGGTAGATTTCGAGGATTCTTGGTTATGGGTGACATTAGAATACAAGAAATAAACAAAAGGATTAGTTGTAATATAACTTTTAATAGAAATAGACTCTGGATGATAAACCTAATTTGGTCACTATTTTATCTTGTTTCAATTATCACTTTTTCAGCAAAAAATATCTATCCAAACGTTAGGACAGGATTACTCGCAGGATTATTAGTTATTGCTTTCTTTCAAATATGGATCGTTAATGCTTCTGAAAGAAGATTCTTGAAATTATTCGAAAAACATTTCGAGAAATTTCTATAGTGATTAGTAATTCCAAAGATCAATTATTTCCTTCCAATGAGAGTAAATTCTTTTTTTATCTTCATCAGTTATTTCAAATACATTCTTTTGATAATCAATTATTTTCTTAAGATAGTTATGTAAATCAACGGAAAACTCTTCATCCCATTTTAATTGAAAATAATTATAGATATGTCTAACATTATCATATGAATTAATTTCGAGATTTTCATAAGAAATTTCCAAGTAATTTTCATTAGGGATTAATTTTTTATCTCGAAGAAAATGTTCATAGAAATCCTTGTAAATGTGGAAAATAATTTCTTCATCATCGCCTTTTGGTTTTTGTAAATAGTAGATTGGGAATAATTTTTGATATAATTTCTTAATCGAAAAGTAAGTAGTATAAGGATCACGTTTTATATGAATGAATTTAGCATTAGGAAATAATTCTAGAAGTAATTTAATACGAAATGTTTGAGCAGGTGATTTTATCAATAGTTGTTTTCCTTTATTTTTAATTGATAATTTTTTTAGATATTTCATGTAAGTTGTTTTCCAAAGAAGAATTTCCTTTTCTGAAGCTGAATCAAAACTACCATATTTGAGATATCGCTCACGATTATTTGGAAACACACAAGCTAAATTTATAGATAATCCACATAAATTTGCGATTCCATTTTCTTCTTCTTGTGGTGTATTTGAGCTAATTCTGACATTATCCATTGGTCTTTTTTTTGGTAAGGTTAAAGCAAAAAAAGGTTTGAATAATCTTTCAAAACCTAGAAATAAATGGGGATAAATCATTTCGAACATATTGAAATAAGCAAATTGTTTGTCTATAGACATCATATTATGTAAATGAGTGGTTCCATTTCTCCAATGACCGATAATAAATATTGGAGATTTAGAAATATTTGTTCGTTTGATCTTTCGATTATAGAAGATTTGTTCTAAAAACCTAAAAGGTGCTAGAAGGAAGACAGTGAATGTAATAAGAATGGCTTTAGGCCAATATCTGGGGCTAATCTTCCATTTATTTTGCCACAATAATTTAAACCAGATACGAATTGTTGTACCTATAAGAAATATGGTTTTAACCTCCCATTATCGATTTAGTTTCTCTTTCCTCTTCTTTAACTAATTGTCCAATTGATGTTTAATTGCTTGTTGTCTTATTTGATAAATTCTTGGGAATGTTTTATCTTGAAGTCGCAAACAAATTTCCTTAGAAAGCTCTTTGTCCAAAGGAAACATGTTTTTATCATAGGTTCTTAATTCCTGATTAATTTTATTTGCAAAACAACCACTCTTAGGAATTCCTATAGCTTTATTCATCTCAATCCAGATTTTACTCAAGTCGTCTTTTAGAACATTTCCAAAAGATAAAGGAACAAAATCACATGGAAGAAGCTCACCAGATGGTGTTATATAGGAATGTTGTGTTCCTGCACCGCAACCATATTTGGCATCACTTTCTGTATGAGCAAACGAGGTCATTTTTGGATAACCTAATTTCTTGTTAATCTTTAACTGGAAATTTATAATCTTCTGTCGAGTTTCATTATCAAAAAAGAAATTCTCAAGATCATCTCTATCAAATAAATAGCCACTTCGAATTGGTTCTAAGACTCTTATTTCATGAACACCTAATTCTTTTCCCAATTTAAACAAATCAAAAAGATTCTTTTCAGTTGCTGTTTCCTTTGTAAACACTGATTGCATCATAGTATACAAACCTGCTTTACGACTGTTTTTTATTGCTTCAACAGAAATATCAAAAGCCTCGGAACTATTTCTCATATCATTGAAAGTATCCCTACAATGTGAATCCAAACTTACAGCAGCAGAAAATAATCCATTCTTCTTAAATTCTAATGCACGTTCATAGGTCAATCCTTTACCATTAGTATAAAGAATTGATACACTTCGGTCATCAACAGCAGCAATGATTTTCTCAAGATCCTTTAACATTAAAGGTTCACCACCAGTGAAACCTATAACAGATACTCCCATATCTTGTAGATTACTAATGACAGTAATCCATTGTTCTGATGTTAATTCATCACCTGTTTTTCGACCTTTTGCACTACAATGTTTACAATTAAAATTACATGCATTTGTTAAAGCTAAGAAACAAGAGATGGGTGCTGAACGGATAGAAAGACTTTGTTGGGTATAAACATGTTCCTTCTGAGGAGTGGATGTAGCAAATTCAAAATAGGCTCTCGAGGGAATAGGGGGAATAAATGACGAAATAATATACTGATCATTATGTTTAACGATTTTTTCTCCCCATAACATTACTTTAGTTGACTTCAAAGAAATTCTGCGTGAAAAATTTGGATCCTTTCTGTAAATTCTCTGTATTCTACCTAATAGCCGTCTAACCTTTCTATTGAATGCCATCCCTAGAATTCTTATGAAATTATTTAATGTCACTGTAATACCTCATATATTCCTTCTAGAAGGGGTAAATTTTTCTCTTTGTTAATGAAGTATAAGATTTAGATTATTATAATTATTTCTTATAACTTCACTTATCATGTTTCTAAACATTCAATTTTGCTTTAAATAATTAAATTCATTATGTTAATATAATATAATGCTCATTATGATTGATAATTCTAGAAGTATTAAACCATTTAGAACATAACCAATTTTTCCTTTTGTAAAATATGATGTATGAACGCTTATGTATAAGCCTATTAACACAATAAAGAATGATATCATATACAAATAAACAAATCTACCAAACCAATGTGCAATCAGATAATTATTTAGTGATATAGCTAATACTGAAATTATTATAGAAAATAAAGATAAAATTCCTTTCCTAATTATTTTAGGATTCGTTTTATTGGAAATATAACTTGGAGATTGAAGTTCAGTATTTGGAACATTATTAGAAATATCAGTTTCATCATAGCTGTCAAGTGACCTAATTTTCTGATTTTCTTTAAGGGCTAATTTTAACATATAATCTTCTACAAATTCCTTTGGCATTTCAAGTTTAGATGCTATACCATCGGTATTTGTAACATTTAATTGAAATATTCCTTTTAGTATACTCTTTTTTTGTTGTATATTTATAACATTTCTAAGTAGATCTGAGTATAACCACCAAGCAACCATGAAAATATTTAGCAATGTTATAGAATAAATTATACGATTTGGTCGTATAGGAATCATTAAAGCAATTGGATAAAACCACATCCAAGCAAACATAAGGAGAAAAACAATGCCATTTATCAACCTTCCATAATTAATTATTTTTTTAGTTCGATTTTCATTCATTGATATTCCAAACCATTGTTTAAAAGATTTATTTTCAATTAACATTGAAATTTGTAAATAAATAAAGGGTACAAAATAAATCAAACCAATTGTGCTATATTCTAAACCAACAGTTTTAACATAATTGGAATAACTTCTACCATTACTTACTACAATGGCTGTCATTATAATAGAAATGATAACAGGTATAGAATATAACCCTAGATTTAATATCGAATGAGTTCTATTTATGTTTCCTATGCTTTTGTTTTCATAATATCCAAAAAAGGAAATGCTTAGAGAAATTATACCAATGATAGCTAATATATAAAATCCAATATTTAATCTAAAATAATCTAATCTATAATAACCAGTGTGATCATAAACATAATACTGCCATGAAAAGCAGAAATTTGAACCTGATGTTACAATAGAATAATCATTAGTTTGGAATTCTTTATTCGGAATCATTACCATTATAAAAGAAAATGCAAAGACCGCAATTATTGTAGTACTAATGGTAAACCAAAAATTAGATGAGTAAGTTATTTTTTTCTCAATCTTGCTTTCTACTTTATCTGTTTTATCTAAAGAACGTTCTTCACTAAAAAACAATTCAGGCTCTCTTGGAATTATCTGCATATTGTCATATGATAGTTCAGCCATTATTTCTCCTTTATTGATTTTGTTTGTAATTATTCTTTGAATTTTCCTTATATCCGCATTAGCTGCTAATGAAATTGAATAAATTGATAATTCACCTTTAGAGATCAAAAATAAGATTCTACGCTCTATTTCTTTATTAGTTACAATTATTCTTAAAACTTCACCCACAAAAAACCAAACTAAATAGATTGGTAATCCTACAGCAAAACCAAAGAAATAGTATTCATGATAATCAAAAGCTTGAAGATTTGAGGTAATTAATATAGGTATTATAGCTATGAAAAAATAAGGAAGTAGAAAGAGGCTAGCAACAATTCTTCTATAAATAAAATCTTTTTTAACAAATTCTTCATTTTTTGATATTTTAAATTTGGTCCAATCTAAAAAAGAATTCCCATCAATAAGTAGTGCTATTTGGATTGGTACGTTTAGTAATATTGGTATTGTTCCAAAGCAATGAAATAATTCATTTTCGGTGAAATAAAAAACATATAATTTAAAATATATTAGATAAACAATCATCAAAACTATATAGAGAATCCAATTATATAGAATTAGAACATTTCTCGCTTTTTTATTTGTAACAAAAAAACCTGTTCCGCAGATGATTAATAATAAAATAATAATAGTTATTATAATATAATAAAAGTAAGTTCCATTTATTTCAGGTGATACATAATATACTTGATTGAAATAGTAAACTACATTAAATATAAAATTATCATAAATGATTTGTATTGTGCTGCTAGTATCACTACTTGGATAACCATTTGGTAAAAAGAAGATTAAAAGCAATAACAATCCAATAGCAATAGACGATCCCAGTAAAGACAAAGAAAAACTAATTGATTGAAATGGTTTTTTATTTTCGTCTTCAAAAGATTTCAAGTTTACTCTTATGTGTTCCAAATTATCCGACAATTATACCCCTACCTACTTCTTTAATAACTCCTTTTAATAGTAATTAGATTAATTTTAATATTTAACTATTATCTAATTTATTGGTCATAGTTCCTTTTATAATTTTAATTCAGATGTAGACATTTTCATCTTTAAAAAAGGTGAATCTTTATATTTCTTTTAAGCTGCAGCAAGCTAGCAATTGATGGGTAAAAATAAGAGAGAAATACTAAGAAAATTTGACTTCCAATAAATGATTAATGATACACCATATTTTCCTTGTCATAACTCGAAATGAGTCAAGCTCCTATAAATTCAAGTTTTAATTCCTACATTTTGATAAATATCAAACAAAATTTGATATCAAAAAAATTTTAATTAAATAATTTTTAAATAAAATAATGTTTACATAGTAATAGGTACAAAGAATATATGAGAAAGAGGATTATATAGAGTGTAGAAAAATATGTTGAAGGATTTATTCTTTACAAAAGCTCAATTTGCTATAGTATTAACTTTATCATTAACAGCAATTGTAGCTGTTCCTGTAGGTTTAGTTGTTTGGGGAAACATCTATTCCCATTACAGCGTTGGGGATATTGTTATTCGTAGTAATAATGATTTTACTTTAAGATATAATTTTCCAGGTCAGGGAACAGAATTGGATCCTTTTCGAATTGAAAATCTAACAATCAGTAGCTCTAAGGAATATGGTATTTATATTAGCGATACAACAAAATATTTCATCATAAATAATTGTTCAATATCAGGAGTTAGTCGAGGAATTTATATTTACAATATTGCTGATGATACTACTAAAATTGAAAATAATACTATTACTTTGGATGGTGTTACCTCTTATACTGGTATAGAAATAAATAGCACCAATAATGTAACCATTGTCAATAATAAAATACAAGGAAACAATAACGAAAGAACATCATATGGATTGTATGTTAGATATTCAGATAATTTTCTAACAAGTAAAAATAATATCAGCTCATTTAATGTTGGTATTTATTGTAATAATTTTGCTAACCTAGTTATAACACAAAATAATGTTTTTTATAACACTATAGGCATACAAGTTCATAGCATTACGAATATTTTGGTTGTTTATAATAATATAATGTTTAATTTAGAATATGGTATCTATTCAGAAGGTACTACAGGTACCTTTCATCACAATAATTTCTTTAATAATTTACTAATCCCTAAAATTAATCAACACAAACAAGCAAGTGATCAGGGCGGTAGTTCCACCTGGTATGATATCTCAACAAATCATGGAAATTATTGGTCTGATCTCTCTTGGACAGAAGAAGCTGTTTATGTCTTAGATGGTTATTATAATCCAAAATCTGATCTATACCCATTGAAATATCCAGTATAACTTTCCGATATTTCTATGAAATTCCTATTATTATAATAAATAAACAAATAGTTACAACTAATATATTTAGAGTATTAATTAGATAGCCAAATATTCCCATTGAAGTATCTGATGAAAAGATTCCAAGAATTATACCTGCATATAATAGTACTAAGATTATATATAGCAAAAAGAATAATTTTACCCAACTTATTAATATAAAGATATAGCAGACTAATGATGTTATTGCTATAATAAAGGATAATATTCCTAGAAGTTGTCTTTTAGGTAATTTCACTAATTGTTTATTTTCCAAATCTTTTGCTTCATTTCCCGCTTTTAGTGCGCTTAAATAGTCATCAAATTTCTCTCCACAATTTGAACAAAATTTAGAATCTGAGTCATTTTGATAATTACATTTTCTACATATTAATTGATCATTAATATTCCAAGGAATGATTTGTAACCCATCTGCTGATAAAGAACCAAAGGAAGGATTCTTTTTTGCATAATTATATACAATATCTTGAATTTGTCCTAATGGTAAGTTTAATCTTGAAGCTAATCCCTTCAAATCAGTTATATCCATTTGGACAATATATTTGATTATTTTTGATTGCTTATTTTTATTTGAGATAAGTTTTAATGCTTCACCAAAAAACCACCAAATAAATAAGACTAATAATAATGACAAGTGAGTAATCATTAAACCAAGTTTGTTTTCGATAAAGATTAAAGCTATAGCATAGAACCACATCCAAATGAAAATCAATAGAAATAAAACTGAATTGATTATTCTACCAATTTCTAATGATTGCTTAAAATTACCTTGTTTTCTTGAGAAACCTGTCCACTCTATAAAAGTTGTTTTTTCTACTAACATTGAGCCTTGAATGAAAATAAATGGTGTGAAATAGAAGATACTTAATAGAGTACTAAATTCAATTCCTCTTGTAATATAAAATTGTGAATTAAATCCATATGTATAAGCACTCCCTAAAATTTGAGTTGTGGTATATACTGTAGCAATTATAGGAATAATGTATAAACCCCAATTTATGTAAATTAATTTTTTAAGTTGATTTTTATCCCAAATTGGGAGACCAAAACCAGATATCATAAGAGTTACTGCTCCTATTGGTGCAAATATGAAAAACCCAGAGCTGGGATAGATACCAGTCAATTGAAAAACTGCCCCTGAATATTGTTCATATTCCCATGTGTAGAAGTAATTTTCTCCTGTTAATTCTCCAGGAACTATTGTTCTTACATCTAATGCCGGAACCATGATGATCAATAAAGTAAAGATTCCTACTGCGATTATAGTTAAACCAATAGACAACCAGAAACCTAGTTCTCCAGTTTTAGTTTGGATTCGTTCTTCTATACCAGGAGATATTGCTGAATATTCATTATCAATTGCGAAAAGTAATTTTGGATCTTTAGTAATTATATTCAAACCGTCGGATGATAAATCACCAAAGATTTCACCAGAAGCGATTTTTTCTTTAATAATAGATTGAACATATAGTTCTTGTAAATTAAGACTATAAGCTATTGTTGGAATTGATTTTTCTCCCGATGAGACCAATTCCATTATCTTCTTTTTAAGATTTTTACCAAATGCAGCAGGTAATAATGCAAAGAAAAACAATCCTAAATAGGGTCCTAAACATGACCACATTACTGCAAACATATAAAATGTGTTTTTTAGAGAGGCAATCCAAATAATGGGTACCATTGCTACTGCTAAATAGAAGAGAAAGAATATTATTGCAATAGCTTGTCGAGTTGATTTTCTTATCACCTTTACACTATGATTATTTTTCTGGTCAAAACCTGTCCAACCTCGAAAAGAATTTCTATCGATTAATAAAACAGTTTGGATAACTAAGTTAAGATAAATAGGATAAAATCCCAATGGTTGAATTATCTCTCTCCAATAATAATTATAATAATTAATATTTACTGAATTAAAATATAGAATGATGCCTGTTATCATAGGGATTAAATATAATAACCAATTTGAAAATATCAATGCCTTAGTTTGTTTTTGACCTTTAACTAATACTCCTGTTCCTGAGATTATAAACAGAATAACTATAACAGGCATAAAAATGCAATAACCGATATAAGGATATATTTTTGCATTACTACTATAGCTACCATAATAACCATATTTTATATTATAGAAGAAATTATCATACATTGTTTGTGCATCAGTATTAGTTGCTGAGAAAGGATAATTTGGAATCATAAGAATAAGTAAAGTTAGCAATCCTACTGCAATTAATGATAATATTATAGAAATAATAAATCCTTCAGAAACTAAATACTGATTGCTTTCAAGTTCATTAGTTGTACGAAATCTCTGATTATTATTGTCCAAACTCATTTCTCTACCCCATAATATTAATTGGGACTTTAGCTTATAAAATATTTACTAAATGAAGTTTAATACTTTTTTGTGAAAAAAGAAGAAAATTTATCATAAAATATATTTACTTGTCAATTATTTATAGTAAGAAATGTGAATTAGTTATTAATTTAAAAGATTATAAAATTAAAAAAGTGACAAAAATGAAAGATTTCGGGCAATATAAAGTATTAAAATTCAATAAGCGAAGGCAAATGATTGCTGAGCTACTAGACCAGAATGCACGGTATAAGCATATAGTTGGTATTTTAGAAAATGATGTTACTAAAGCAACAGAGATTTTTGCACAACATCGCGAAAAAAATGGCGAAAGATTATCCTTCACCTCTTGGGCGATGAAATGTATTGCTCAAGCTGTTTCTGAATTTCCTGAACTTATTACTTTTAGGAAAGGAAGAAGAAAAATGATTCAATTTCAAGATGTAGATATTAAATGTGTAGTTGAAAAAGTGATTGATGGGGTAAAATATCCAATTGCTTATATCATCCGTTCAGCACAAAATAAAAGTTTCAGAGAAATACACGAAGAAATACGTACTGCTCAATCGAACGATGAAGATAAAAGAGGAAATGAAGAGAAAATTAAGCAAAATCAATTGACTATAATGAAGTTTCCCAAATTCATTCGTCGAATAATTTTGCATTTTGTTATGACCAATCCCAAGAATATTAAAAAGCATATTGGTACCTGTGGTGTTACCTCTATGGGTATGTTCGGTAAAGGAATAACTGGTTGGGCTATCCCTAAAACCGCTCATGCTACAACTTTCGCTTTAGGGGCAATAATAAAAAAACCAACTTATATCGATGATAAACTTGAACCAAGAGAAATCCTTCATCTTACAGCTGAATTTGATCATGATATTGTAGATGGCGCACCAGCAGTACGTTTTTGTGCACGATTACAGGAATTAATGAGCACAGCTTTTGGTTTAGAAGAATATATGTAAAAAGTAGGTACGTTCAACCTACTTTATCTTTTCTTTATATTTTGCTGAAATTCTTTTTGAGTTAGTAAAATCGATTGCCAAGAAATTCAAAAGGTCTATTGGAGCTCTTCTTGCAACCCAAACATATTCTATCCATTTCTCTAAAACTTCTTCTGGAACCATTTGATCATTCAACATAAATCTTACAGCTTGAACTTTTTGTGGGATTGATATATTATCCTCTATCATTGTTGCTACAGCCCAAGCATTAAATACAGCATCTACTTTATCGTTTAAAGGCAGATTGAATAATTGTGCATAATATTCTTTTTTATGTTCTATTGATTCTGAAGAGAATGTAAGTAGTTGTCCAATTTCATTCGCTATTTGGATATTTGGTTCTTTAGAAAATTTTTCAAATAAATTTTTTAGTTCAGGGAAAATCTCATGTAAAGCATCCATGTGAATCATATTAATAGATTATTTTTAAATTAAAAAATATTTTAGATTAAAAAATGATAAAAATAAAGAATTAAAGTAAAGAAACTAATTAGGTCTTTTCCTCTTCAACTTCTGTAGTTGTCACACGCATTTTTAATTGTCCATTAAGGAAATAGGTAATATCTTCTTTGATATTAATTCTAATAATATTATCAGTTGGTTTTTGTGATTCTGAAGCCATTGTCAATCCTCGATTCATTTAGTAATTAGTAATTATTTTCAGAATAAAAAGACCACAAATTCAACAAAAAAGTAGAAAACTTAGCATTCATATTTAAATTAATTTTAATCATTCTTTTACTCCAATAAGCAATCCTCTACTTTCAAATATTCCTTCAGAAAACTTCCAAGCTTTCAATCCCGATTCAGTCATAAAAGAAAGGAATAACTCATGAGGAAACATAATCATTTCATGTCTATCAATAAAATGCTGCACAGGTTTATCTCTTTCAGCTATAAGATAATGCATATCAAAAATAGACCTATCACCATCTTGCTCTGAAATATTTGCTCTAGCAATTTTCAAATCCTTATCTTCATAAATAGTTATGTGAGGAGAACCTGCTTTATACATGTCAATTGTTAACCATGGTTCAATTAGAACTATTCCCCCATCTTTCAAATGATTTGAAAAACTGATTAGAGTTTTCTTTACTTTTTCCTTTTCAGTAATATACCCAATAGCGCTGAATAAACAAACTATAACATCAAATTTTTTAGCTAAATCCATATTGATCATATCACTTTGTATAAATTTCACAGCTGGTAATTTTTCTCTTGCAACATCTAATATCCCTTGGTTTAAATCAACTCCAGTACAATCAAATTCATCCATTAAATATTGTATATGATTACCTGTCCCACAACCAACATCTAGTAACTCATTACCTGAAGATTTCTTGTATTGCTTGATTAATTCCTTTAATTCATTTACTTCCTTCCTATATTCTTTCCAATGGTAAATTTTGTCATAATATTTTGCTAGGGATTTGTACATTTCATCTTTCATGTGTAACCATCTCAGTAATAGCTTCTCTTCTCATTTGAATTTTTGTTCAAATAGCTATTAATAATTTACATATAATTAGAATACTAAAAGGTAATAAATAAATTCATCAATGAAATTAACAAAAATTTCCAAAAAAGAATTTTCAGTAAGTAAATACTTGGCGGTATTAAAAGAGAATTTTTCAAGAATTTTTTGTTCAAGATGTTTATTGATTATTTTAACTAAGTTATCTTTTTCAGAAGACTTCTGTTTCATATTCATATAATTGTCTATATTGAAAGTGATTTCTTTTTTTGTTTCTAGATTGTATTCTTTAATTAAAGGATTCAATTTTCCTAACTTAACTAAATCAGCCAAAAAATAACGTAATTTACTCTGAAAGAATTTTGAGAATTCACTATAATTATTTTGAATAATTAGTTTATGTTCTGATTTCTTGAATCCTTTTTCAATCACTTGTTGGATAAATCTCTCTTCAATAATTTCAAAGATTTTTTTTCTAAGTTGATTCCAGAATGGTAATTGATAAAGGCTAAGGAATATTAATTGAAAGTCCTCTTTAGAAATTGACTCATTTGAAATTTGCTTGTCAGATAGTTCTATTTTACTAATTATTTGCTCGTCATTTATCTCTTCATTGTCTTTTGACACTTCTAAATCTTTCAACTAACACACCTTTATTGTATAACACATTTTGTATACATTTTATAATGATTGTTTTTAAGCTTCTTTTTTATTAATTGTCATTTTGAAAAGTACTATTCCTTACAACTTTCAAAAACAATTCTAAACCTCTCATAGTACAGTCATAATCAATAATTAAATGATATATGAGGCGATATGAAATTAAATAAGTAAAACTTTTTCAAAACTAAAAATGATTAATTGTTTATTAAGTATACCTTTTTATTAAATTAATAAAAAAATGATAACAGTAAGAAATGAGCTAGTTAAACTAACTATTGAAAAAACATATAAATCTTTATTAAAAGTAAATAAATTGACTCATATATTAAAAAAATTAACATATAAAAACAATCAATATACAATGAAGTTAGAATATGTAACACAGACTATCGGAAAATAAAAAACATAAAAATAAACTTGGGGAATAGAATTGGAAAGGAAAAAAAAGACTAGTTTAGTTGCTATGTTAATAATCAGCTTAGTTGTAACAGCTTCTGGATCAGCAATTTATCTGGGATTGTGGTTTCGGCCTATAAAAATCATTGATATAACTAATGATAGAGATTTTTCGCGAAAATACCACTTCCCAGGAAAAGGTACAAAAGAGAACCCCTATATAATCGAGGGGTATGAGTTATCTGGTAATAGCCATCATAATATTAGAATTCAAGGGGTAACTAAATCGTTCATCATTCGAAATTGTCTTTTAGAAGGTTCTAATAAAGGGATTCATCTTGAAAATTCAGACATTGAATTGGCGATAGTAGAAAACAATACTCTGAGAGATAATGAGTTTGGTATTCTTGTTGATGCATGCTCAAATCTCCAGATAAGAAATAATTATCTTGAAAACAATACTAAAGGAATAGAATCGATTTATAATAGCAATGTGTTTTTTGAACAAAATATTGTTAATAATAACTATTGGGGTATGAACCTTGAATCAGTAGATAATATAAGAATTCAAAATAATAGTTTCTCTGATTGTACATATGGAATTTGTGTCGATTATTCTGATTTGGTTTCAATAGAGAGGAATATATTTATCAAAAGTTCTGGAACTATAAGTGCTAAACATAATGAAAGAATTAAAATTCATAATAACACTGTTGTGGATTGTGATTACGGTTTTAATGTTGCCTATAGTCAGGATGTTGTTTATAGCAAGAATAATTTTGCGAAAACAGAAAATTGTATATGGGCAGGTTTATCAAATAATGTCATTATAGACCAAAATACCTGCAATCTTAGTATTTCAAAAGCAATCTATGTTGCTAACTGTGCTAACAGTCAAGTCAAAAACAATACTGTAATAACAACATACGGAAATGGATTATATGTTTGGTATTGCTACAAATTAGTAGTAACGAACAATACCTGCTATAATAATACTATAGGGATGAGTATTATTTGCGCAGAACAAGTAGAGGTAACACAAAATACTTTCGAACATAACCTAGAATATGGTTTGGTAATTCAAGGAGTAAATGCCACCATCTGGAAGAACAATTTTATTGATAACGATTATACAAACATCACAACGATACATTCCCAAGCAAACGTAGCAGGGAATTGCACCAATTATGTAGGCTTTCCCCAATTCTATAATAATGATACCCTCGAAGGGAATTATTGGTCAGAACTAGAATGGTATGCAGGAGTGGAATACATCATCGATCCAGGGACATTCAAAGATATCTATCCATTAGAAGAACCTATTGTAGTAACCTGTAAAACAGAATAAACAATGGATTTTTTATATTTGGTATATAATTTACCCAGCTGACAAAAAAAGATAATCTTTATAAAGATCAATCTGAATAGTAGTAGTCATTTTTTTGGAAAAGGAGATGAGTGAATATGAAAAGAAATAAAGTACGTGCGGGATTACTTTTTATTGTTATTTTTATTAGCTCGTTTTCAGCTTTTGTCGTAAATGTTCGAGCAATAAGTGAAGTTGAAGGGTATGTATTAGA
>DATKZI010000041.1:0-11673 GCA_035528035.1 Bathyarchaeia archaeon | reverse complement strand
AAAGAGGTCTGCATGAAGGTCAAAGCAGAAGTCGAGAAAGAGTCTGGTGTAAAGTTAGACAAGTTCAAGATAGGCACAATGATCGAAGTACCACGTGCAGCGCTTGTTTCACAAGAATTAGCTGAGAAAGGCTGCCAATTTTTTAGTTTCGGTACAAATGATTTGACCCAAATGACCTGTGGATTCTCCCGTGATGACGCTGGTAAGTTCATTCCTCTCTATGTCAAGCTTGGCATTCTTGAAGAAGATCCGTTCGTTTCTGTTGAACAGACCGGTGTTGGTAAAATGATGGAAATCACTGTCGAAGGCGGTCATAAGGGCTACAAGGATATTGAGATCGGTATCTGCGGTGAACAAGGTGGCGATCCAAAGACAGTAGACTTTTGCTATCGCATTGGTTTGGATTACGTTAGTTGTTCTCCTCTCAGAGTTCCCGTTGCCCGTTTAGCTGCTGCTCACGCTGTCATCAAGAATGGTGCAAGAAAATGATTTTTTTGAAGATTCTTTGTAGAATCTTCTTTTTATTATCTTTTTTGTTTTTATATATTGATATCTTATATCTAATAAGATAATACCTTATATTCAAGATTCTTTCAAAATTTTCTGGAGCTCACTTTCCAAATGAATTTTCTTTTCCTCTTCTCTAAGCCATTTCTATAATAAACAATTAAATCGCTTCCAGTAGTGATATAAATGATCTCATTTTGCACATTTACATCAATGCAATTCATTACTTGTATAGTGCTTTTATCAAATTCCTAGTAGCTATTTTCAGGAATAATAAATTTCGAATAAACATATCAAATGATAGTTGTCATTGATATATATCATCGCTTCAAATATCCAAATACCTCCATAATGGTTCTTTAAATCTAAGCATTGGTTGAAATCTTCAATTGTGGTTGAAAAATACAATTGATAATATTTTGAAGTTAACTAATCCTCCTCATTTTTTTGTTAGCTCTATTTGTTTTCTTATTTTTTGTTATTTTATTGAGCATTTAATTCTTAGTTTCTTTATAATATGATTATTACAACCTAAAAAAGTAAAAAGGATACAATTTAAGAAAAAAAAATGTGACTGATTTATAGCATATAATCTAAAAAACAAAAATTCTTTTTTCTTTCTTTAGATAATGTTCTGAAAAACATTTACTTTAATTTTTTAACATTTTTTTCCATGCTTTCTTTCTTCTTCCGATGTTTACTTACTACAATAATAACAGGACTTACTAAGAGAATTACCCCTCCTACAGGTATAGCAATATAATACCATTTGAAATTGATTGGATACTTGTGAGTGAATAAGAATAAATCATCGCCAAAGCCAACATTAGAAATAGCTATAAACTCTTGAAAAATAGCTAACTTCGTAAGATAAGTATCATTTTGCAAATATTCTACTTTCGTTATTGAATTAGGATCTGTAATATCAAGTATTTGGATTGTATTTAATCCAAGAACATATAGTAGATTATTAGTTAAAACTAAATCGCGATAAACTCCTGTAATAGTGACATAGGTCTCCTCTTTAGAAAAATCATTAGGATTAGTTATATCAATTATTACCAGGTCATTCCCCGTGCTTAAATAAACAAAATCATTCATGGCAGCAACATCTACATAGTTATCATAAGTAGCCTTTGCCTTCTCCTTTATCTCATTTTCATGAACGATTATCTCTGTATAGTCAAATAGTGATACATCACCAGTTTCATCAAATACAAATAGATTATTCTCATAAAGCTCTAGTTTTACTGCAACGAAATATGATTCTAGGTAATTATTTATTTGTGTTATTGTATTGATATTGCTTATATCTAATATTTTCAATCCTTCAGCACCAGCAGCTAAGAAAAGATAACTGTCTCTTATACAACCATCTTTTACTCCTTCTGATAAGTATTCACCGACTTTTGTAGGTTGGTAGGGGTTCTCAATATTCAATATCTCGACACTTTTGTCTTCGATGATTAAGTAAAGAAAGTTATCGTTTACAGATATATCAACAATGTTCCCCGTAGTAGTATAATTACTAATTTTGATTATTGATGTTGGTGTAGTGATATCAAAAATCACTAATCCTTCAGTCCCTAGTGAAATAAATAATAATTCATTAGTAATAGCTAAAGTATTTATCTCATAATATCCAAATTTATTTATTCGGTGTAAGCTACTAAAAGACTGTATCTCTACAAACTCAAGACCTTTATCCAGACCTAAATAAAGGAAATTATTCTTGAGAGTTTGAGTGGTTATTGTATCACTGGCAGTATAATTAAGCAATAGGGTTGGATTAGAAAGATCAGTACAATTAATAATAGTGACTTGATTATTATGTGTGATAAAGGAATAATTCTCTTTCATAACAATACTTTTAGGATTATCAATAAAACACTCACTAAGCTTTTTGATATTAGTAATATTACTAACAGCTAAAATTTTGAGGTAATCAGAGCTATCAATTGTTAAGACAGCATCATTAAAAAGAACCAAATCTTGAAAGCTACTCCCATCAGTAAAGTTACCTATTTTTAAAGGATTATTTTGATTAGTGGTGTTAAAAACTTCTAAACCATCGCTACCATCAGCTACAAAAAGAAGGTTTTCCTTATACTCAATTTTCGTAGCTGAACCACCATCATAGAGAGTAGTAAGATATGATATATCGGAGGTGTTTTCAATATCCCAGATATCAATTCCAACATTTCCTTGAGCAAAGAAAATGGTATTATCAATAACACAAATATCTTTAATGCTATTGGAGAGTTGTATTGAACCTATTCGTTTTACATCACTCAAATTTTGAACATCTAAAATATCGACTGTGTTGTCTTGTAAAGCAATAAAAAGTATGCTACCTTTCTTAGCCATAGTTACCCCCTTAGAATTGCCATTATAACTTGTTACAATAGTAGGATTATTGGATTTGCTTATGTTAAGGATGAATATTTCTTTGTCTCCCCCTGTTAAATACATAAGATTATTCTCAATTATAATGTTCTTAATTTTCCCAAAATTGTGCGTCCAAGTGTCTTCTAGCTGTATATTATATATTTCTTCATCAATTTCTGATATACTAACTTGATTTATTGATGAAAGAGTGATTTGAAATCCAGTTTGAAAATTAACCAAAGCTAATAAACAAATCAATATATTGATAGTAATTTTTATAACTCGTTTCCTTTTTCCAGAATGCATAATTCCACCAACCAGCCATTTTCTATTATATTAGTACTTCATAGATTATAAAAATATAATTTTTGAAAAAAAAAGAAAAAATGGACAATCTTATGCTCCATATGATGCTTCAGCTTGAATTGTTGTTATATGTGGTGAACCACCTGATCTTATCCACAAAACTTGAACTGTGATTGACGCCCAAACAGCATAATTAGATGTATAATATTCATCATAATCCCAATAGTCATCATAAACACTATCTGGACCCCAATTTGGATAAAGACCATTATTTACAGGATAATCATCGATAAAAAGGTCTCCTTGTATATATATGATTATATGTACCCAATATATACCACAACCAGTCCTTGAGTCTATGTCAACATTGAAATATTGTTGATCCATAAAATAACCACCGCCAGCTTTTGGAGCTGCCCAAATGCTTGCTTCACAATCCATATCTAAATAACCATCGTCATAACTATCATAGTCATTATAACGTGTTGTTGCTTCCACAAGAGCTATTTGTGAAATAAATACTAAGCTAAAAACAACAAAAACTAATAAAAAACAATCATTTTTTTTCATTCCTTATTTCCTCCTTTCTTGGATTTTTCCTCTCTCAAGAAAAGGCATATATATATATATCCCTTATCATATAAAGTTTATTGAAAAAAACTAGGATTAGCAAATTATTTGTGGTGGATGGTTAGTATTTCATTTAGGGATTTAACAGCTGTATTATTCAGAAACAACAGAAAGAGCTACTTATTAATACTCCTAGGATTTATTTTGACAAGCATGTTTCTCACGCAGGTGTTTGTAGTAACAGAATCTAATCTTACTTCTATGAGAAAATATATGGCTGATCAATTTTGGGCAACATATGCTCTATCTTGTTCTGCCCAATTATCCTATTATGATTATTACTTTACCAACAATGATTCTTTCGAAGGATATCCTCTTCCTTCAGGATTTAACAATGTCATTATGGAAACAATTGAGGAGAGTCCATTAAGGGAAAAATTACCTCTTTGTACAACGAACTTCCGAGTATATACTTTTAGTGCGCTTTCCTATGAAGCTATCATAAATGAAAGTACTATTAGTGAGGATTATGTTTTAGGGAGTATTGGATTTCATGTTATTCCCAATGAAATCTTCCAATATATCACTCCTTATGCAACTTGGGAGAATACAAATGTTTCCTCAGAAGCCTATGCTATTTTATTTGTGCAAAGCAGTGATTTGATACCTTCTGGTCCTTATGGTAATTTGCCTTATTGGTCTATCCTTGAGCATGATAATATCACTGTAGCAGATATTGATAATGAAATGGTCTATTCAAATCCTATTACTATTAAATTTAGCCATAAAATTCTTTATGAATCCTACGGAACTAATGAGGTAGCGATTGCATTAAATTCTTATATTTTCTCTAATGGTGATTCAGGGATTATTATTACTGAAAATCTATTTAAACAACTTCTCTCGTCCTTTTATGGCACTTTGGAAACAATTGAATATCCCCAAAATTTTGCCAGTCAAAGAGTCTTTGTAAATGCCCATGTGATAGATGATATTTCTAAGCGAGAGTACACTTTTGAGGAATATCAACAGCTAGAAGTCCTTAAAAACCAGATTGAAAATAAAATAATACTCAAAACACCTCTGCTAACTGAATTGCATATGCATGGTCCTACTGGTGAGAGTGCTTATGAGAATTTATATATTGAGCTACACATAGAACAGTTAAAATTTACTCTGTTAGCTATCCCATTAGTGCTTCTATTAGGCATTCTAATCTATATGCAAAATCAGCTCTTTCTTTCAAATAAAACCACACTAACAAATTTTTTAAACTTACATGGAATAACCCGAAAACAGCTCTTGTTTTCTGAAGTAGTGCTTTTTCTTTGTTTTGCTTTACTGGGATTGGGAATAGGTATGCTTTTAGCTATCCCAATAGTACTTTTAGGCTACTCTTCTGTGGGATTTATAACTTCTTTTTCTTCTACTTCGCTCGTTTTTTCTGGCACTGCTTTTCTTCAAACCTTGGCTGTTTATTGTGGTATTATCTTCCTAGTTAGTATTCCTCTCTTACTCAATCAAACTAACCAACTCTCTCTTTCAAGACAAAAAAAAGATAAAAATCTATTATCCAGAAAAATGAGGTTGGTTGCTTTTATTGTAAGTTTTATCATATCTCTTACATTATTACTTGTTACTCTGTTAGTTCCAAGTACAACCTATGCTCATTCCTTTTATGTTTCAACCTCAATTAATCTTTTCATAGTCATACTTACAATTAGCTCAATAGTTATTACACTCTCTATCGTTGGGCAGCTCTTTTCTAGTGTTTTTTCTCAAGGTTTCAGGCAGAAACATCCGCAAATTTTTAGTTTTTCACTTAAAAATATCTCTCTCAACAATCACAAATTCAAACAAGGCTTTCTTGTGTTCTTTTCAACTGCCTTAATTGCTATTTTGTTTACAAGTGTATCCTTTGGACTTATATCTACAAAACTTGCTGATGCAAGATATGATATTGGTGCTGATGCCCGTCTTTCCCTTACTTCTGAAATTGACACTACACAGATTATGGCAGCTCTTCCCTCTACCATACATGGTACCGAGGTGATTAAGCTCGAAGGTATCAGTAATAGTTTGGATCAACAAATGCTTTCATTTTATTATATTAACACCAGTTCCTATACTGATGTTGCTTATCATTCAAAAAGCAAAATTGGTTTAAGTTTACAAATGGCTATGAACTACCTAGACAGAACTAATTCCTGTTTAATTGAAGGTGAACGCGCTAATGAATTGAGTCTTCAAAGAGGGGGAACGTACTCCTTGAAGGTTCAAGAAGGAGAAACAATCTTTACACAAGATCTCGAGATAGCAGCATTTGTTGATGGTTGGCCTTTCTTCATTTCCGAACGATTAATCAAAGTTTCTGGAATGGATATTAATGAACCACTAGAAATTATTGTTAGTTTTACTACTGGTAAGTACCTTTTTGACACCTTCGAAGAAGTGGTTGTTAATCGCTATCTCTTGTTAGATTTTACTAATTATAAGGATGATCTTGCTATAATTACCAAGTTGGTTACCGAGTCAGAAGCGCTTGATGAGCTAGTTGTTGCTCGTGAAAAATTCAATTATTATCTCAATGAACCAATGACTAGAATTGTTATTAACTTTTCACTCTTCAGTAGTTTTGTGACTCTTCTTTTACTTTTAAGCTTTGCGTTCTTTTTCGCACAAAAAATATTCTATGAACAATGTGAAGAAGTTCACCTCTACCTTTCCCTTGGGGCAACAACAAGTCAACTGACTCGGTTGTTCTTTTTTGAGTTATTAATTATACTTCTTCCTGCTATATTGCTCGGAACAGGATTGGGGTTGCTTTTACTCAATACTCTTAAAGATATAGCTCTAAGTACTGATTTCAATCCTGAGATTTTAATTATGGTTGTAATACTTATTACTACTTTTGTTGTTCTTTGCGGTTTTTCTCTACTCATTATTTATTTAGCTATTAAAGGGATTATTAACAGTAAACTAAAACGATACCATTTTTCTAAGGAGGAAAAGATAATTGGGAATTAAAAAAGCAATGAATATCAAAGTAATATTCTCTTTCCTTAATGCTAATAAAAAATCTCTTTTATTGAAAGCTGTTACATTGACTTTGGTAACTATTTCAATAACTTGCAGTTTTTTCTTTTTGGATTCTTTCAGACCTCAATTTTCTCGCAGCTATATGAGTGATTTGAGAGCAAATCAGAATGATCTTATTTTATCCTTTGATTTTCCCCTAGAAGATTATTTAGGAAATGGTAGTAAAAATATTGATGAATTGTTTTCAGCAGAGCAACTTGCTAATAATTTCTCATTCCACTTTAAAATGATATTAGGAAATAATTCTCTTTTACATATTACCACTCGAGAAAGCACCTATGGATTTTATCATCTCGAAGATGAGGATTCTACTATTACTATTGTTAATGTCAATAATTTTGCCCTTGAACAATTAGATGCCTTTTCTTCAGAATTAAATTCTAGTGTTTCATTATTTGAAGGTGCTATCCTTATTTTGAGTCAGAGTCTCCTTAAATATTCGCCTTCTGTGAGCGCTTTATTTAATAAAAGTAGTATTCTTTTAAGTAATGGTTTTGCAGATATCTCTACACTCAACTATACATTAGATTTTCATTCTAAAATCTCTTATGATTTTGGTGCTTATAGTTTCTCAGATAATATTACCAAAATTATTGGACAAACTAATAGTGCTTTAGTTGTCTCTGATGCCATTTTCAAAGATTATTTGAAGTTTATCAATGCTTCAACCTCGCTTTTTGAGGTTTCTTCTGGCATTCATTTTGATATTGATTATTCAACCATTAGCTTTGATAATGAGGTTCTCTTAAAAGATCAACTTTATCAATTTCTAGTTTATGCCCAAGATTTTATTTACGAGGAGTACTCGTTATCAGCTGAACTCTCTATCGATTTAAAATTCCTTTCATTTTTAAATGACTTAAATAATACTTTATTCATCATCAATATTTTAATTCTAATCTTTACTGTTCCAATAATTCTTTTTTCATTCATTATTCTCCGTTTCAGCAATGATTTCTTTGCCACCAAACGTTCTAAACTTTTCTCTTTTTATTATTCTAAGGGCTCTTCCATTAAGCAATTATTCTTTTTTGTTTTTTCAGAAAATGTTCTAGCTTTGATTTTAGCTCTTATGGTGGGCGTCGGTCTCTCTTTTCCCCTCACAATTTTGATGGTTGACTTTCCTAGCTTTTTAGGCATTCAAAAAGTAACAACTTTTCAAATTGATTTTTCTTTTGCAATTAATCCTATCAAGATTTTGTGGATAGTGCAAATAATAACGATTTTAAGTTTACTTTTGGTTTTCATTGACTTTAAGCCCATTCTTTCTCAGAAAACTGTCCCAAAAGACCTCGAAATCGAAGATAAATCTGAACAAAGAATTGCTTCTTGGAGAAAATTTTATTTTGACTTTCTCTTACTTTTTGCGGGGTTTGGTATCCTTCTTTTAGAACGTATTCTCTTCCAATCTTCCAGCGATGATTTCATAACACAATTTTTTATTTATTTTTTTGGTATTCTTGTAATTATCGTCGCTGTTTCACTGTTATTTTTACGTTTTACTCCAAATCTTCTTTCATCAATAGGTAATTATCTTTGGCAGAAATTTGGTGGATTCTTTTCTTTTACGACACGTTTATTTAATACTCGCAAAAAAGGTCTTGCAAGAAATATCCTATTTTTTGTTTTATGTGTTTCTTACCTTTTGAGTCTCATTCAGATGATTTCAGCGATCAATCAATTTAGCACTGAGCAAGCGTACTTCACTATTGGTGCTGATGCACGTGTTGATTTTATTAGCTCTGAGAGCAACATTACTGCCATATCCTCTGCTCTTCCCACTTCAATTCATTCTACTGAAGTGATTAAGCTTCAGTTAGAAAATCAACTGACTGGTGACAGATTAGTTTTTTACAGTATCGATACTGATACTTTTCTTTCAGCAGCATATTTCAATGATAATTTTATAGTTGGTGACAATCCTTCTCACCTTATGGAAAAGATAGCTCTGAATATGTCCTTTTTAGTAGCTCGTGGTATTGCTGAAGAAAAGTCCTGGAATATTGGTTATAACTATAGCTTTACACTTACTTCTGGTAGCACTAATAGAACTTCACTTCAAATAGTAGATTATTTCCTTGCTTGGCCTTTCTTTGTTGACGAGGATACTGGAGGATTTCATTTTATAATAGGTGAGGACACAAGACAAGTCTTACAAGAATATAGTACTGCAACAAGTTACCATTTATTGTTGAATTTTCCCGAGAATGTAGATTATTTATCCATTTCTAATTATCTGAAAGATGAGATTTTAACCTCAAATGAAGAACTTGTTACTGTTAATGACGGTTATGAAATTTTTTGGGATAAACCGTTTTGGATTGTTTTAAATACTTTTTCCATTGTGAATGTTTATTTGATTAGTCTATTCTTCATTCTTTTCTCGATTATTACTACTATTACCTTAGAAAATAACCGAAAAGCTGAAATTGGCTTATTTCATGCCTTGGGTTTAAGTAAAAGACAAATCTTTTTCTTATCATTTTCTGAGCAGTTTATTATTTTCTTCTTCGGTTTCATTTTTGGAATAGCTCTCGGATTACCGAGTTCTATTTTTCTCAACAATAAATTACAATCAAATTTAACCATTCCAATTGAGACCATTAATGTTTATTGGTATGTTGGATTAGTGTTATTGGGAATAGTTATTCTTAATTTAATAGCTAATATTTATGGTGCTCTTTACACTTCTACACGTAAAATATCATTTTTTATTCAGGAGTTGGAAATACAAAATGAGTTGGATGATTGATTGTCGAAATATCATTAAAATTTACTATAATCGTACTAAACAGATTAAAATTGCTGCTCTTCGAGGAGTGGAATTGAAAGTTAAGAAAGGAGAGCTTGTTGCTATTGTTGGTCCCTCTGGTGCTGGTAAATCCACTTTACTGAAAATTTTAGGTGCATTAGAATTTCCATCAAGTGGCACGCTTCATGTTGGCAGTAAATTGGTCAATACCTTTACTACTTCACAAATAATTGATTATCATCGTAACTGGGTAGGTTTTGTTTGGCAATACCCTCTTAACAATGTTCTCATTACTGAAAAAGCTATTAATAATGTTCTCCTTCCAATGAAGATTGGTGGGAAAATCCCTCAAGAGTTGCAAAAAAAACGTGCACTTGAGCTTTTAGAATCAGTAAGCTTAGGGCATAGGCTCAATCACAAACCAACACAGCTCTCAGGTGGAGAGATCCAAAGATTGGGTATTGCTACAGCACTAGCTAATGACCCTAAGATTCTGCTCATGGATGAACCCACAGGTGAACTTGATTCTGAAACAACAGCTGAAATTCTCACCTTATTAAAAGAATTGAACAAATATTTTGGTAAAACAATCATAATTGTTTCACATAATCATTATCTAGAAGAAAAAGCAGATGTTGTCTATCGTATTTCTGATGGTCTTTTATTGAATATCGACCTTACTCGGTCACTTATCACTGAAGAAGTCAAAGAGCAAGTTAGTTATATAGATGAATTTGGTCTTTTACGTATTCCTTTACCTTTTATTAAGGAGCTTGGGATTCAAAATTACGTTAAGATCAAAAGTAATTCTGACCATTTGGAAATTTTCCCACATGTCCAAGAAGAAACAGTTAAAGAAATTGTTTCTGAAGAATTGGCTGAAAAGAAATCTAAAGCCAAAAGCAAAAAAGGAGTAAAAAACAATGAATAGTAATCCTTCTAATGACAATTCATCTCTTTTAAGTTGTCTCGATTTGTCAAAAATATACCTATTTGGTTCTGAAAAAATACATGCATTAAAAAACATCTCTTTTGAAATTCATGAAGGAGAATTTGTTGCTATCATGGGCAGGAGTGGTAGTGGAAAAACTACCTTAATAAATATATTAGCTGGGTTACTCCCCCCTAGCTCTGGTGATGTTATCATCGCAGGTCAATCACTCATTGGTTTATCAGTTGATCAGTTAAGCTTATTACGGAGAGAAACTATTGGTATAATCTTTCAATTATTCAATCTTCATCCTGGTCTTACAGCTCTTGAAAATGTTGAGTTACCATTATTGTTTAATGGTGTTGAGAAAGATAAGAGAAGAACTACTGCTCAAGAAATTTTATCCACACTTGGATTAGAGGATTTAATCAATAATTATCCTTACGAGCTAAGTGGCGGGGAACAACAAAGAGTAGCCATTGCTCGTGCTTTAGTAAATCAACCAAAAATCCTTCTTGCAGATGAACCCACAGGTAATCTTAATTCTCTTCTTGCACATGATATTGTTAAGCTTCTTAAAGAAATTAATTTATCACAAAAAATAACTATAGTTTTTGTTACCCATGACGAGTCTTTAATTGATAAGGATATGCGTTTGATTAAATTAAAAGATGGACAAATTATCAGTTAATTTTGTAATAATTAAGATTAGAATAAAAGAAAATCTTCTTAGGTACCCACACAGAAACATAAAATTGAAGGAGTTATTCCTTTTTATAATAAATTAGAATTGGTAGGTATAAACATAGATTAACGAAAAGCATTTTCATCTATTTTTTTAATTTTTAGCAATACAATGGTTAGTAATCTTAAATATGATAAATAATATACATAAAAACAATTCATAATAAACTCAATAGGAAAAATATTGCTTTTTTATTTATTTTTTTATTAATTGGTTATTTTGAAAATATATCTAAAGTAAGACGAATTGATATTGAATGTGTTATACCCATCAATTGTATTTTTGTGAGAGCTTATTATCAATTATATTTGGAATTAGTTGTAGTGTTGTTACTATGTTCATTCCTCTTTATATCAAGCTTGGTATTCTTGAAGA
>DATKZI010000040.1:0-22099 GCA_035528035.1 Bathyarchaeia archaeon | reverse complement strand
ATTTCATCCTTTGTGCCTTTTGTTTGACTTTTGATTATTTGTCTATATTTTCGCTTTACTTTGAAAAACTCAAAAGGTTGAAGAAGTTTGTGTTTTTGTTTTACACCAGTTTCCTCTTTCTTATAGTATTTACGGATCAATGCTAATGGATTATATTCTTCAGCTTCACCTTTAGCTAAAACTAATACTGCAGCTAATTCTTCATCAGTATCTATTGGTAAATTATCAGGTAATGGTGAGTCAAATTTCAATCGCATAATTCCTCTTGTTGCCCAATAGAATCCAAATACTATTGCTAGAAAGAATATACCAATATTCCAAATTAATTGCAATGGTGTTAACCAGAACCAATAATTCACTAATACTGCCAATCCTAAAACAAAAATAGCCATAAAAATGGTATTATTTTGTTTAGCTCTTACATTGGAAGTAAGATAGTAAACTGTAATAGACCCTAAGGTATAGCCTGCAAAACCACAGACTAGAATAGTTCCAAGAATAGACAATATCGTATTGAAATTCCAAACCAATCCTGGAACTTCACCCTCTAAATGAGTATCTAAATAGAGAACATCTAATCCACTTTCGCTGGTGGTATATTGAGCTGTAGCATTTGTATACTCAGGAGTATTCATATTATTGAAAAGAGTAATATCCAATTGCCAAATTAAAGTATTATCTTTTACAAGAGTGCTATTATAAATCGGACTTGGTTGTGTTGCCAATACATCACCAGATGAATTTACAACCGTATGAGTTATTACATCAATTATAGGATTACCATTAAGACTACCCATAGAAATAATTGTCTTGTTTTGGTAGGTGCTAATGCTATCCCAAATAATAATTACCTCATAAAGATGATCATTGTTTATGAATACGGGATTAGCCTGTAAAGTTAATGTTAAATTTTCTTCAATAAATGCCAGACTAACAATATCAACCTCATCACTATAATCGCCTTTTCCTACAAAAATTCCATCCTCATATTTCATTACATCATTAATATCATCTTCAACAAAATTAACCCCATTAACTAAGCTAATTTGTATTACGATTAAACTAACCGATAGGACCAATCCTAAAACAAGAAAATTACGTTTCTGCAAATTAAAGCCTCATATGAATTTTACCATGGTTTAAGGCAAAACCATTTGTATTTAAATATTAACATTTTGTTTAACTTGAAAAAATAGAATTATAAGGTATTTCACCTTAATTTTAACGTTAATTCCTCACCACGACCAACGGGAATGAGAATACTTTGAGTATTGGGATTAGATCTGACATGTTCTAAATAATCTTTCAATTCTTCTGAATGAGAAACAACATTATCAGCAATAATAATTCCACCTGGTTTAATTTTTGGGAAAACTAGATCGAAATATTCAATATAATCTTCTTTTTCTGCATCTAAAAAGACAAAATCAAATTCTATTTTTAATGATTTTATAGATTCTTTTGCATCACCTTCAATTATTTGGACAGTATCAGTTAGTCCTGCTATAGCTAGATTTTCTTTAGCTAACCTTATTTTTCTTGTGTCTAATTCTAAAGTAATAATTCTACCAGCATTTTCTTTTGCTCCCAGTCCTAACCATATGGTTGAATAAGCATTTGATGTACCTATCTCTAAAATTGTTTTTGCTTTGGATGTTTTTACCATCATATTGAGGAATAAACCTACATCTGGAGTAATATTTCTCATGCGAACTGAAACTGGCAATCCTTTTTGACGTTCTTCAGTATCAATTCTTTCAAGTTCAATTAATAAATTAATTAGCTCTTTTTTCATTGTCTTACCATCTAATAACGGTATCAAAACTAATTTTTTTGTTAAATTTAAAGTATTCTAATTCTTTAATAAAGAATTCTTCGTTAAAATTAGTAATTTCTAATAGCTAAAAAGAATAATTTACTTGTAATATTTCATACTTTTACGTTTTTTTGATTTTATGTGAACGATATTTTCTTCTTATATCTTTTTATTATGTTTAATAACCTTACTTCGTTGATAAAACACCCCAGTAAAAATTACTATAAAAATAGTTAAAATAGCAAACCAATACCAATTTTTCACCCAAAATCCAAGTGGTTCTGGATTTGATGAAGGAGTAGTTGGTGTTCCACTTATTAAACTGCGAATTTTACTTATTATCGTTGAAGAACTAACACTACCCACACTGGAGTAAGAAACTTTCTGATCTTGATCAAAGAGATAAAAAGTAGGTATAGAATAAACCTCATAGAAAGATGAAAGGTCAACAGTATCTCGAACAATTTTCCAATCCATTTGATAGGTAGAAGCAAATTCCTCAATGTCAGCTTCTTTATCATTTTCTGTATCAGAATCAACGCTTATTATCACTAAAGTACTGGAACTAAAGGCAGCTTTCACTTCTCTTATTTCAGCCATAGATTCTTGACATGGTGCACACCATGTAGCGAAAAAGTCCATCAAGATTACTTTACCCTTATAATTTGAAAAAGTAATTTGGGTATCCGTAAGGATGTTTTCAAGTGTCCAATCTATACCTGCTGTCCCAACTGGCTTTAATTTTATTTCAAAATCTCCCTCTAATTGATTATTTAGTGATGCTCTAAGAAACACTGATTCTTGAATTATTGATGAAATTACGATAATAGTAAGTAAAGTAGCTGTAATCGTTCCTAATTGATTTCTCATTTTTATCCCTATAAGATTAAATTCATAATTATTCTTAAGACGCCCGTTTTATTTTCTAACATTGGTTTCAGATTTATTTTTATTTAATAAAAGGAAAAATTAACAATAAATACTAATTTTTCAGTCTATTTTTCCTTCTATGATAGATTCATCAGTGATAGGATCTTCATAAGAATAAGCTATTGTTACTGATTCCATGTCAGATATATTATCCGGTAATTTATTAAGAATTTCAACAATCTTAGATACGATAATATCAGCATCTATTGTTTTAATCTGCTTGATAGTTAAAGCTTCTTTTTCACCCATACATCGTACTACTAATAGATCCTTTGGTGTTTTCTCGAGTAGAAATTTAAATTTATACATTTTCTCTGATTCAATAAGTTTACTTTTAAATTCGATTAACATTGTATTTTGAATTAATTCAGCTAATTTTCCATTACTGGTATAAACTTCTCTGAGTTTTTTAGGAAGAATAATCTTATCTAATCTGTAGATATTAATCTTTGAATTTTCTAGATCACTATTAATTATTGTCATTATTTTTTGATGCCAATCTGAATCTAACATAATTTTCGTTGGTTTTTCTAAAACATAGGATGTTGCATATAAGTCATGGAAATTAGATTCCTTTTTTTTAGAGGAGGAATCAATAACAGAACATTGCCAAAAAGATGATTCTTTCACAAATCTAGTTTTTTTATTATCAATTATTTTAGTTTTCTCATCCATGTTTTTTAGTTCAGTCCTATCAATATAATTTCTATCAGTTGTTACTAATCGAGCTAATTGTCTTTTATTAAATGAACGCGATAAGAGATTCCAAAGGTCACCCCAATCAACAAATAAAACTACACCAATAACAAGGATAGTTGCTATCCATACAATTGCAGAAACCCAAATATTAGGATCAGGCGCGCTTACTGTTCCCCCTTCAAATGTTAAACCAAACAACCATAAAATCCTCTGACCAAAGGTAGTATTTGCAAGGTATTTAGCGGCATATCCTGTTGCTGTTGTCAGAACTATTTTTCCTATGAAACAAGAAATAATTGTTTTCCAAAGAGCATAACCTAATAAACCAATGAAAAGCAATATTGCATCATCGGGTAAAGGTGTAGCAGCGAAAATAAAGATAATAAATGGTGCAAGACCTTTATCAATCCACTTCTTTGCTTGAGAGACTTGTTTTTCCATACCATCTTTTATTACATTTTTGGATGCTTTTCCAAGTAACCATGCAGAAGTCTCACCTATTGCAGCACCAGCTCCAGCAAATAATCCCATAATAAAAATATCTAATGCACTCACACCCTCGCTTATTGCAACAGCTACCAATGCGAAAGTGTATGGTACTGGAAAGATTACTGTAAAATTAGCAAATATAGATATTATAAAAACACCAATGAAAATGCCTATTAGTCCTATTTTTGCTTCAAAATATTCAATAATGAAAATTAACCAATCACCAATACTTTGGTTAAATATAGCCAAAACAACAACCAGGACCATGAATAAAAATAAGAAAATAATAGATCCTATACGGCTTTTATCTTTCATTGACCATTTCCAAATACGTTTGAAAACATTCTCACGTGCAATTATTTCAAAATCCTCATGTATCTTTTGTTCTATAGTTGTTTCCTTGTTAGATTCCAGATTATCTTCTTGTAAATTATTTTCAGATTTTGTAGTTAATTCCACCATTTAGAACATTCTCATTTTTTTATGAATGGATTAAATAATATATTTTCCCAATCACATATTAATATTAAGTATTTGCTAATATCATATTTTTATCGTTAAAAATAATTAATTGTTGCTTTTGTTGATAACACACTTTTTAAAAGATGAATGAATAAAATGTCATAAGTAATATATTAATAAATTAACTTACACTTTGTTTGTAAAGAGAATCAGAGGTAGTCTATCTATGACCTTTAAATCGGATAATACAGAAAATTCTATTGGAGAAAACTTTGCTGACCTAATTACACGAGTAGATAAGATTCCATTAGAAAAGGTAGTTGAAACAGCAGCACAATTTAATTGTTCCCAGCAATTTGGTGGTATAATTTATTTACTTTCTACTGAAATGAATATTGATCCAGAATTAATTTTAAGTGATTTTTCAATTGAGCTAAAGCGATTAGCTGATATAGGGAATCCCAAACCAGAAGTTGAAACTTATATGTATAATTTTGCTATTGATGAAGGGAAGTGGATAGCTTTCTTAAGAGGATCATTATTTAACAGTTTGAGAGATGACATTAAGAGTATTTATTCATCATTTAATAAACTAGGAAAGATTAGTGGTTCAGACCTCATAACACTAGCAACGCAATTAATGATGGAACGTCAATTTATTGGAGCCAATAAATTAATTCCTATATTTGAGAAATGGAAAGAAGATCATGAAGAATCAACTGATATTGATGCAGCAATTAGAATTCTTGCTAGTTTGTTAAACGAACCTGTTACAGACAAGCATAAAGAAGCAATTAATGAAGCACGAAAAGAACTTATTTCTCAAATTGAATTATTAGGTGATATATTAACAAATGCAGAGCAATCTAATTGGATAATTCGAGCATTAATTGAGGCTGAAATACTTTTTGAAGATATGAATCAACCAATTGAGGAAATGACTTCGAAAGCACTCGCTGATATTCTTATCTGGATTTTATCATTAGAATATGAGAAAAATATTGGTGATTACATAACTAAACAAGATATTGGTAAAATAATTACCAGATTTCAACTAGAATCAGCTTTAGGTTTGTCTACTGCTACTCCTCAAGCAAAACTTGAATATAATCTACTCTCACTATCATACAAAGATGAATTAGCAAAGAAGAAATTAAGTGATAAAATAATAATTGATGCATGGAAAGAGTCACTTATTTTAGCTAAACCTCTTGAAACAGGACGAGAAATTTTAGCGATGTTAATGGATTATAGTAATCTTTCTTCTGAATTTATTAGTAAACTTCCAAGACATTTTGAATTCATAACTACTTATTATCAAAATGATAAAATGAGATTGAATCGTGGTTTAGAACGTATTAAAGTTAAAGGTTCCAAACCATCTGAATCAGAAATGCTTGAAGCAGTTATTTTAGATTATCTAATTCAGTTTGTTGATAAATATATAGTAGGAAAAATGTCTGCAAATCCAAATGATCTTACAGTACCAGATGAACTCTCAGAATTAGACCTTAGCATACCTGAAAGAGATATTGTTGATATGATAGATGCAGCAGTACAAAGGGGTATTCGAACTAAAGATAAAAACAAAGCTATGCAAATTCTTGAATCCCAAGTACTCACCTTTTATCAAAGATTATTAACAATTATTCCTAATGAAATCAGCGTTGGTGAAACAATCATTTATGGGGTCTTCAATAATAACAATATCAAAATAAATCGAGAAAGAGCTCGAGAATTAATTATGACTCATTTATCACGAATGAAAGTTTCAATAGAAACATCAGGTAAAAAACGTATTGATTCAGTTATTCAAAAAGTCATTTGTATAGAAATAACAGAAAAAATAATTGATAGAGAGTTGAAATAGTCTCTATCATTTTTTATTAATAGTTTCTAACAAATCATTTATTCTACGTATACCTTCAAGAATATCTGACAATTCACTAGCAAGCGATAATCGAATATAATTTTCTTTTACTCCAAAGGTCATTCCGCTTGTAACTGCAACATCTTTTTCTTGTAAAATTTTAAGCACTAATTCATCAGAAGGTATATTACCCTTATATTTTATGAAAAGATAGAAAGCTCCTTCGGGTTTTCTACAAGAAAGAAACTCACAATGTTCTATAAGTTCCATTGCTTTGTTTCGTCTTTCTTTATATTCTGCAACCATCATCTTTGTTGGGGCATCTAAATCTAATGCTATTAATGCGGCATATTGTGTTGGAGCATTTACACAAGTGTTTACATTTTGTTGGATTTTATCCATAGCAGAAATAAGATGTTTAGGACCTATTCCATAGCCAAAACGCCAACCAGTCATTGCATGTGATTTGCTTAAACCATCAATAATTAATGTTCTATCGAGAGTTTGTGATACAGCTAAATATTGATGATAATCGCCTTCAAAAACGATTTCCTTATAGATTTCATCTGAAATGATAGTTAAATTATGATCTTGAGATATATCATTTATGAATTTTAAAGCATCTAATTCATAAATTGCACCAGTTGGATTGCTAGGTGAATTTATTAACAAAATCTTAGTTTTTGTATCAATGGCTTCTTTTATTGTTTCGAATGGAAATTCAAAATCACCATAATGGGCATTAACAGATTTTGTTTCAGCTCCAATAAATTTGGCTATACCATCATAGCTTGGCCAATAAGGTGAAATAACAATCAAGTTATCACCAGGATTTAAAATTGAAACAATTCCAGCAAAGAGAGATGCCTTAGCTCCAGGTGTAACAATAACATTTTCTTTAGGATTTAATTCTACGCCAGTTTCTGTAGAATGGATTTGAGCGATTTTTTCAAGAAGTGGTGCAATACCTTTTGATGGAGTATAACCTGTTTTTCCATCTAACATTGCTTTGTAAGCAGCTTCAATTATTTCAATTGGGGTATTAAAATTAGGTTCGCCTATTCCTAATTTAATTATTTGTTTTCCTTTAGATTCCAAGTCTTTGGCTAAAGCAGCCATTCTTAAAGTTCCACTTCCAGGAACCCTTAATGCGCAATCCGAGAGACCATTTTTTAGCTCAACCATTTTTGATACTTCCAATTTTGTTTATTATTTAGATTATTAGTATTTATTTATAACAATCTTACAATGAAGTATTTGTTAATTTTTAATCATTGTGATGATTTTTAGATACTTTTTTGAGTAAGAAAAAAGACCTTAAAAGCAAAATAATTAAAGATAATGCTATCTAATGAAGTTGGGATAGATGAGCTTTATGAAAAGCAGGATAAAATCATTCATAATAAAAAACTGGATTATTATTTTGATTTGGTTTCTTGCTTTTGTTGTAAGAATCCTTGCGAGTATTTTTAGTAAAGGTTTTATTCATCCAGATGAACATTATCAATCGATTGAAATAGCATATTATGAGATTTATGGTGAAGGTTACATTCCATGGGAATTTGAGGAGGGTGTAAGGTCATGGGTTTATCCGGGAATTGTTTTATTAATTTTCAAATTAATGATTTGGATTGGAGTAACAAATATTGAAACAATACTAATTTTCGTCAGATTATTTTCAGCTTTTTGTTCTATGATAACTGTTATTACTATTTACTTTTTAGGGAAGGATTTGTTTGATGAAAGAGTAGGACTGGTTGCAACTATTTTTGTTTCTTTTTGGAGTGATTTTGTTTTTTGGTCAGTTAGAACCATGACAGATAGCATCACAATGCATTTTGCTATATTAGGTATTTATATTATAGTTCATTATATAACAAAACCCAAAAAAACCAATCTAACAGAAGAACAAATATCAAAAAATAAGAAAATAGAAGGTATCGTTCCTGGTTTACTTGCTGGATTAATGTTTGGTTTATCATTTATTTTTAAATTCCCAACAATAATTTTAGCTTTTCCTTTTGGTTTATGGTTGCTAATTAAGAAGAAATGGTCTGCTGTAAGTTTCCTAGTAATTGGTATTGGAATTATGGTAGTAGTTCAAGGAATTGTAGATGTGTTTACTTGGGGATCATTTTTACAATCACCCATCGGTTATTTTAATTATAATATTTTAACTGGACAAAGTGAAAATCATGGTATATCACCATTTTTTACTTATCCAGTATTGATGTTTGATGCATATGGCGATTTTTTTATAATATTCCTTTTATTCTTCTTTTTTGGTTTAAATAAAGAAAAGAAAAATCTCTGGTTTTTATTTTCAGCTCTTTCCTTCATTCTTGTTTTTAGTTTTATTGGACATAAGGAATATCGGTTTATCTTACCTGTAATGCCACTTTTAGTTATATTTGCGGCAAAAGGATTTCTTGAATATCCAATTAAAATCAATCATAATAATATTAGAAAAGGTATTTTTGTTTTTTTCACGATTTTCACTTTAGGTTGTTCTTTAGGAAATACCTTTTATTTTAGAACTTTTCAACCTCACAATCAACTTTGTCAATCAGTTAAATGGGTTTGTGAACAAGAAGATATTAATCATTTAATAATTGTTGAAGATAATCTCTATAATACTCCTGGTTTTGCTTACATTACAAATAATATTAGCTATATATATGCTTCTTTTATCGTAGATTACTATTGTGGAATCTATGTACATGAACAATACTATATAATCGTTTCAGAACCAATTTATGATGAACATTTTGATTATCTGAATAGAATTTTTGATTATCGAAATATAACTTTAGATGAAACCTTTGAAGGTACTCATTGGTATTATGATCCAACAATTTTAGTTTTTAAAAATCTAGTAATGTGATAGATGGAGATTTACTAGTGAATTGAAAAATAGAAAAGTAATAGTCAACGTTACAATAAACGTTGACTTAATTATTCATTAAAATTAAAAAAAAAGGTTGCTCAACCAAAGAGTGAGCTTAAACCTGATTCTTCTTCTTCCTCTTCCTCTGGTTCAGGTGCTTTAGCAGCAACAGCAACAGGGGATGCTGCAGCAGGTGCAGCAACAACAGCTGGCATAGTAGCAGCAGATTTTAGAGCAGCGTCAATGTTAACATCAGATAGTGCAGCTATAAGACCTTTAATTCGATTCTTATCTGGTTCAACACCAGCAGCAGTTAAGATATCACCAATAGCTTTTTCAGTTATTTGTTTACCAGCGCTATGAAGTATTAATGAAGCATGAAGGTATTCCATTTTTGTTTTTCTCCAATTTTTTATTTTTTTTTAGACTTTATTATAATCTTTTATTCGCTATCTTGAGATGGTTCCTATTTCTTTTAAAAATCTTATGTTGACCAAAAAAATTAATTTTTCTTATTTCTACTTCAAGATTAATTTATAAATCAGTAATTGTTCTAACAAATAAAATAGCTTAAAAAGAAATAAAAGTAATTTCAATATAAATTCACTAAACATTGTAATACTAGGAGTTAATTCAAATGAGTTTTCTCAAGAAAAATAAAAAAGAGGACACTAAAAAGAAAACTATCCCTAAAAAAGATATCTTGAAAGCAATTAAAGATGTTGAATATTTAGATTTAGGTGAACCATTTGGAGAAAATGCTAGAAGATATTTAGCTTTTCAATTAAGTAAAATGATTGATAATGAGGAAATATCAGGCACAGTAATTACTCCTGAAGGTGTTTATATCTCATTAAATTCCAAAGAAGTAAAAGATGTTATGCGACTCATCAATGCTAAAGGGATTTGTGATTTGACAGTCTTAGCACAGGAAAATAAATGGAATAATGATGTAGTAAAATTAATTGCTAAAAATCGAATTAACCTTATTGAACGGAAAGATGGTAAAGTTATCACCCGTAACACTGCTTTAGATGCTGTTTATCAACTAGCTAATCAAAATATTGAAATTGATCTTGCTGATGTTGCAGAAGAGTTACAATTGAAAAAAGCTATTACTCGAGAACTAATTGATTCACTTGTTGCTGATAAAAAAATTGATGGCTATTTTATAAAATCAAAAAGTAAATTCTTACCTATCGATTTACTTGAAGAATCAATTAAAGAGAAGATAGAAGATTACGAAATGCAAAGAATAATTGAAGTCACCTTTTCTGATATAGCTGAAGATTACGGTATTACAGAAGATCAGGTTTACAATGTTTTATTAAAATTATTCAATGCAGGAGACATCGACGTACAATTGATATTAGCCAAACGTTTATGTCTACTTAAAGAGAATATTAAAGAAGAAAAATGGGAAGAGAAAATACCAGAAGAAGAAAAGAAATTAGAAATAGAGGATTTAACTAAAAAGAAATAGAAAGTATTAAGAGTATCAGATAAAAGAAACTTTTTATTTGGTAATTAGTAATGTGTTTAACGAATATAAAAAAACAATATGGATAAAATTGGAGGCAAAAAAAATGGATACAACACCCCCAACACCACCACCACCAAGAAATATGCCAGATGAATATGATTCACTAATTCTAAAAATGACTGCTAAATTAAAGAAAGAAGTAGGGACTGAGATATGCGCATTTCTTTTAGTAGGTAGTGTTGCACAGAAGAATTATATCAAGGGAGACTCTGACTGTGACTTTTATTTAGTCATCAAAAAGGACAGAGATAAACAGACTGAAATTCTGCAAAAAATTGGCAAAGTAAAAACAGAGTTTGAAGATGATCCACAGTTTTCTTCAATTCTAGATCTTATGGTCTTCTTTGAAGAAGATTTAACCGAAGCTACTATTAATGCCTCAAGCAACATCAATTGGGTACACATTTGGACTGGACAACAAGGCATTCTAAAAATAGGCAAAGAAAATCCATTCAATAAATTGAAACTAACTGATGAGAAACTCAAGATAGGTGCTACAAAAATGTGTGTTGAAGGTTTCTATACAATGCGTGAAGGACTTCTAAATGCACCAATAGGAAATACCGATGAATTAGCTTTTTATGCTAGTGATGGAGCAATTGCTTGTGCTCAAGCATTTTTGATATACAATGAAGTGAAAAATTTCAATCGATATATGGTTCCTGAACTTTTTGCTGAAATAGCTAAAATCAAAGCTGATCCTAAAGTTGTCATTGATGCGCGTGATTATAGATTGGGAGCTAAGATCGATAATATATCCGATTTTGTAGAAAAATGCTATGATTTTTGTTGGAAAGTCTTAGAGAATATGTTAGGAAATTAATTGAAGGTTGACAAAATGGCTTATAGTAATAATTTGGTTCATCTCAAAGATATTGTTGGACAAACGGATGCTCAAATATTTCTAGTTGTTGGACCTCCAGGTTCAGGCAAGGAAGTTTTTGCACTACAATACCTTCTTGATGGTTTTTCCGAAAATAACAATGGGGTTTATTTGGCAACAGATGATTTTCCCGAGGATATCATTTTGAAATTGAAAGATCTAGGAACTGATCCTACACCATTTATTACTAAACAACAACTCCAATTTATTGATGCTTTTTCTTATCGTACAGGTGAAAAGGTCGATATAGAAAATTATGCAGTGGATAATATTCGTGACTTAACGGGTATTAGTGTAATGTTAAAGAAACTCATCGATACAAAACAAAAATTGAGACTTGTCATTAATACTATTACCACAATATCCATTTATAATTCTGGTGTTGCTTTACTTGATTTCATTCAGATGCAAGTTGCAAGACTCAAACAGAAAAATCATAGTGGTATAATTATTGCCCATGAAGGAATAATGGATGAAAAAGTCATTCAAGGAATAAAAGCATCTGTTGATGGAGTAATTGAGTTCAAGCCAAAAGAAGATGACAATGGCGTTCTCAATAGACGATTGCGTGTTGTATATGCTTCTAATATTAAAAAATCTGGTTGGAGTAATTTATACCAATAACCAATCTTTTTCCTTTCTTATTTTTTTTTTTCATACATTTAGATTAATAAAGGACTATTTGATATATTTAAAAAGACTTAGAATCCAACTTACATTGTGGTTAGTATGGCAGAATGGTATACGTATGTAATAGCTTTATCACCATCTATAGTCATCTTAGGGTTATATCTTGCTAGTTATTTGATAGGTAAAAAACGTAACAAAAATTTTGCTTTAGAAATGCTATCAAAAATTGCTGTACCTCTAAATGATCTATGTGACTCATTTGAAAAGGTAACCCAAGAAAAAGAACGCTATCAATTAGTTTGTAGACCTTCAACAGAAGCACCAATGAAATCAATGGTTGTTCTAGGGATACCATTAGGAAGACCTTTTTTTATTGCTTTTATATGGGATAAGATTAGAAAAAATAAAGATAAATATACACTCTCTGCAAATTTAAAAAGAAGACCTCCTTTCTCTATAGAAATAGTTTCAAAGAAGCGAAAGAAAGTTCTCAAAGGAGATCAAGACTATTTTATGGAATTAAAAGAACTTACCACCACAGGATTCCTAAATGAATATTTCATTATTAAAACCAATAATTTGAAAATGGCTACAAAGATGTTTTCAAACGAAGATCTTTTACGATTATTGGCAAAAACTAGAAGTAACGTTCTTTGGCTTTCCATGAGAGAGGAAGTTAAGGATGTTGGTATGCAGTTTGAATCTATCTTTGAATATCAAGAAGAACAAATAGAGAATACTGTTGATTTATTCCTTGAAATGATCTATTCAATACCCTATCCAAAGAATTGGGCTTAAAACTACTAATAGTGCATTTAAGAAACTTAAAGGAAGTAGAATTATTGAATAAAAACAACAATAAACAAGGAGAATTTTGTTCCTTAATTCTTATTCCTATATGTGTATTTTCAGGTATTTTATTAATTGCTTCAGATTTTTCTGGATCTAGAGTTATAGGATCAATTATACTTGTAGGTGGATTTATTTCTATAGGATTGATATATTTGATTTCAACTAAAGTAACTAAGAAAACAAGAAAGAGGCGAATAAATAATAGAGATACCCCTCAAATGCCTTTTAATTTACTTTATAGAACCAGACAAGTTAATACTTCTTCTTCTGTTTTAGAAGAAAAATCTGAGCTAGAGGAAAAACCAATTAAAAAGATTCTAATAGAATCATTTTATTTAAAAATAAACTTACTAATCAGAAAGTCAATTTCCAATTGTATGATATGTAAATTACAACTAAGAAATGAACAATTGGCATATCAATGTCCTCAAAGTAAATCATATTTCCATGAAGAGCACTTGAACGAATGGTTAAATGACAAAGATGAATGTCCTGTTTGTAATTTTATTTTAAAATCACTTTAATGATTACTACGTAATTTTTCAATTTGAAGCAAAATATCAGGTATCTTTTCAACTACATCAGTAGCTAATAAACTATTACCAAAATCTTCTGCTGCTAACTCACCAGCTTTTCCAGATAAATAAGCAGCTGCACAGGCAGATTTGAAATAATCTGTATTGATTGCTGAGATTAGTCCTAATATACCTGTTAGAACGTCTCCTGTGCCACCTTTTGTCATTCCTTCATGACCTGTTCGATTTACTTTAGTATATTTTCCATTACTAATAATATCATACTTACTTTTCAGAAGTATAGTTAACGAATATTTTTTAGCAATTTTTTCTACATAGGATGGACGCAAACTCCAATCTTCAGGAAGACCTTCACCAAATAATGCTTTAAATTCACCTTGATGAGGTGTTATGATTACTGTTTTTCCTTTTATGAGACCTAAATTATCTTTTAATGCACGAATTGCATCGGCATCAATGATCAATGGTTTATTATCAGGTAATTGTTTTACAAGTGATCTAACAAATTTCATAGTATCAGGATTATCACTTAAACCGGGTCCTAGTATTAAACTATCAAATTTTTCAAATAATTCTAAAATTATTGGAATATCCGTTTCCGTAAGGTATTCATTATCCAATGCTCGCACAATAAGATTGGGGGAATCTGATCTCACTGAGGTTGCGATTGATTGTGGTATGCATGTTATTACTAAATCAGCTCCAGTTCGTAAAGCAGCTCTCGAGGAAAGCACTGGAGCTCCAGAATATTTCACACTACCTCCTACAAAAAGAATTGTTCCATTTTCTCCCTTATGAGATGCTGATTTTCTTTTTGGTATAGCGGTAAATAAATCACCAATACCTACAAAAAATTCTGCCTCAGGGGGAACACCAATTTCCTTTATTATTGTCTTTTCTTTCAAACCTTCTATTGTCAAACAAGGTTTTGCATCATGAAATGTTACAATAAGAGTTGGCTCTACCATAATTTTCTGTCGCTCTGCTATATCAGAAAACATTCCAGATGGTAAATCAAGGCTGACAATAGGTTTTCCTGCATTATTAATTGCCCCTATTGCACTTTTGATAGGCTCATATGGTTCACTTGTAATACCAATACCTAAAAGAGCATCAATGATTAAATCAGCTTCAGTAAAATAGTTTGCATATTGAGATAATCTTGTTGAATCAGTTATTCTTATTATTTCAATTGAATGTTCCATTTTTTCTAAAATATGGTAATTGATCAATGCTGAACGAGTTCGAATTTTAGATTCATGACCAAATAAAAATAATTTTATTTCTTTTTTTAGAGAAGCCAAATGTCTAGCTACAACAAAACCATCTCCACCATTATTACCCATTCCACAACAAATCACAATTTTTTTTGCTTTTGGAAATTTTTCAATTATTACTTGAGCAGCAGCTGATCCGGCATTTTCCATTAATTGAAGAACATCTATACCTAATTCTTCGCTATTCATATCTATTATCCGAATTTTTTCTGCTGTTGCGACCATTTTAGTTTCACTTATTTATGATGATTTTTATCTGGCTATTTTTTTGTTCTTTTTCTAACAACATTTCTTTTTCTTGTTCTAACTTGACTTTAATTTCAACTTCATTGGCTAACTGATTCATTATCGATTTAAATCCATTTGAGAATGTTATGTAGTCTTTGCTAAGACGTTTTACCAATCTAATATATGAGCGATAATTATATTCTATTTGTTCATCATACTTTTTCGGTGATTTCATTGATAATTTATAAACAACATTAATTCCTTTACCAATATCGTTCATTAAAATTTTGAGAGATTCTAGTGTTTCAAGATCAGACGAAAATAAATCTATTAATGCTTTAGTTGTTTGGAAATTAAATTCTAGACCACCTTGTTCTTGAATAAATACCTTATAAACTTTAATAAATTCAATTAATTCGATTATTTGGTTTTCATAATAACTGAATGCTTTAATCAAACTATCTTTGATATTTAATGCTGAATGAGTTATTATTTTACCTTGGAATTTTTGTAATTCAACAATTTTCGGTACAGTATCTTGATCAAGAGAAGTATAAAGAGTTTGGAGATAATGTAAATATTCATCACTTTTAGCTTGTATGTTATCATTCCATTTTGATAATTTGTAACCAATAGAATCGGATCGTTTAAAACTTTGAGTCAATGTTTAGAACCTTCAAACTTTGATATAAACTTTAAAGTGCTTGTATAAATATATTAGTGTTTTTTAATAATACTTTGTTGTTTGACATCACATTTGTCATCTTCGCAATATAAATGTGTCATCTTTTTCCCTCTAACTTGGACTATTGCATTAAAAATAACAAATAAAGAAACACCCATATCACCAATTAATACTGCCATCCATAAATCGATAAAACCAAAATAAGTAAGGACAAATAATACTAATTTTACAAGAAGTGCTATGATAATATTAAATTTGATGAGAAACATAGACCTTCTACTTATACTCATTAAATAATGTAGTGAATCAAAACTATCAGTCATTAAAGCTATATCAGCTGATTCTAGAGCTATATCTGAACCTTTTGCACCAAGAGCTATCCCAACATCTGCTTGTGCTAATGCAGGAGCATCATTAATTCCATCACCCAACATAGCAATTAGACCATATTGTTTCTGTAATTCATCTATTATTTTTAATTTATCATCAGGTAAAAGCTCAGCATAATATTCATCTACACCTGTTTCCCTAGCAATTAATTGAGCTATTTTTGAACTATCACCTGTTAGCATAACTGTTTTATCAATTGATAAGTCCTTTAATTCTTGAATCAATTCTTTTGCATGAGATTTTAATAGATCAATAACTGAAATCAGACCAAAAATTTCATTCATAGAACCAATGACAATAATTGATTTCTGTTCTTGCTCCATTAAAGCATATTCAGTAGCTAAATCATCATTCATTACTATTTCTTTTTCATCATAAAACCGTTTATTACCAACGAACCATATATCACCATTTATTTTTCCTTGAATGCCTTTTCCAGTTATTGATTTGAATTCATTAATTTCAAGCTCAGGTATTCCTTTTTCGTTCATTTTCTCCCAAATAGCTTTGGCAATAGGATGCTTAGAATTTGCCTCCAACGAACCACAAATTTGAAGTAATTTTGATTCTGAAATTTTATCAGTTGTAAAAATATCTTTGACTAGGGGATGGCCTATGGTAAGTGTTCCAGTTTTATCAAAAGCAAATACCTTAGTTTTACTTAAGCTCTCGATATAAGTTCCTCCTTTAATCAAAATACCATTCTTAGCAGAGCGGCTGATTGCAGCAACAATTGTGATAGGTGTTGATAAAACAACTGCACAAGGACAAGAGATTACCAAAATTACTAAACCTTTGTATACCCAATCAATAAACAAGTCATCAGTTACCAATGGAGGTATAATTATTGTTAATATTGCTATTAAAAACATTATAGGAGTATAGAATCTAGCAAAAATATCAATAAAACGTTCAATTGGTGCTCTTTGATCAGTATTTTCTACTAAAGCAATTATTTTTTTGAGAAAGATATTATTATAATCTTTAGTAGTTCTAATTCGCAAAATTCCATCCTCACACAAAGTCCCAGCAAAAACTTCATCACCTTTTTCCTTTAAAGCAGGCATAGATTCACCTGTAATAGATGCTTGATTAAGATGAGCATTTCCTGTTTCTATAATACCATCTAATGGTATTCTATCACCAGATTTAACAATAATTAATTCGCCAATGGGTATAGTATCAGCAGGAACAATTAATTCACCATCTTTGGTTATTACAGTTGCTTTTGAAGGAGCAAAATCAATTAAATCTTCAATAGATTTTTTCGATCTATCTATGCTAATTTGTTCAATTATTTCTGCAACAGAAAATAAAAAGACAATACTAGCACCTTCAATTTCCTCTTGAATAGCTAATGCAGCAATAGCAGCTATTGTCATTAATATATTAATATCTAAACGACGATTTCTAATTGAATACCATGCTTTAATAAAAATGAAAACTCCACCAATAGCTGTTGCCAAAATTAAGATTACTTGAGCTCCTATTTCTATTTTAAAAATAAATTCTAGTAAACCACCTGTTAATAAAAGAATACCAGAAACTAAAGTAGTATAGAAATCTTTTCTATGTAAGATAGTATGAACTAAATTTTGTGAAGTTTTAACCTTCTCTTTATCATCTTCATCTTCAAATAGCGAATATCCTGATTTTCTAACTTTTTCTATAATAATTTCACTAGTGACGATAGTATCCAAATATTCAATTTTGAATTTTTTATAAGCAATATTTATACTAATATCTTCAACGCCCTCTATGCTTGCGATTTTTCTTTCCAAAGATTTAGCACAGCTTGCACAATCAAGGCCTATTATTTTGTAAGATTTTTTTACTAAAGACATTAGTAATAACCATCTATCCGAGATTTTTTCTAATACAATATTAATTATTGTAATAGTCTTAATTTACTCTTTTATTTGAAAAATAATTTTTTGATTAATAAATTTAAAATTAAATGAGATGCAATTACTGAGATTTATTATTAGTTTTTTATACTATTGAATGTAAAACATTCTAGACAGACATAATATATGTGATTCACTTGGGCTTTAATTTCTATTTAAAAACTGCAACAAGGAATATCCGTTACGGAAAAAAGCAATCATTACTTTATATATTAGGTATCTTTGTATCTATTTCATTAATAATCTCTTTAAGAGCCTGGTCAACAACAGCTGAGGATCTTGCAGCCCGTGATTTTTTAGAGGATCAAGATTTTGAAATGAAAGTCACTTCTTATATACCTCAAGATTTACCAGCGATGGTAGAATGGTTAGAATATGATCCATTGGTTGGGACTACTTTTGAGATGTATTATAATTTGGCTTGTTTTAATGCTGAGAATAAACCTGATAACTATCAATGGTTTCCTGAGGATCAGCAACAAAATATAAGCGACCCTATATCAATTACTGCAATGGGATTGTTTGCCAAAAGTTCACTTAAAAGAATCGAAACACAATTCTCTGTGAGAGGTTCTTTCGATTTAGGAGTAAATGAATGTCTTATAAGTGAATTTGAAGCAACAGAACTAGAAAGAGTATTTGGTTATGCAATAGAACCCGGTATGAATTTAACTTTTAGCTTGGCAAGAAATAGTCCTGAATTAGGGCAAGTATTAATCAGTCAATTAGAATTAAAACACTATTATAATGTTACTGTAAAAGGAATTTATCGATCTATTCCTTCAATTTCTATGCTACAAAAAACATTTTCTGGAAGTTTTTTAAGGGATTCAGTGATCTTCTTGAGAGAAAATGTAGATGATCAAACATTATTAGAAATGAACATTAATGGTATTCATCCAATAATTTTGATCAAAATGAATATAGACAATTTAAAAGCTGATGGCATTGATCAAATGTTAAATAAATTAAATGATCTTGCTGAACGATTAAAAATTAATTTTCAATCATCTCAATACATTATCCTTGATTCACCTACAATAGAATTACTTCAATCGTATAGTATTGCTCAATCAGCAGTTATTTTTGTGATTCCTGTAGTAGCCACAAGCATGATCTTAACACTTTTTGCTAATAATATCGTAATTGAAAAAAGAAAACATCAAATAATGACTCTCAAAGATCGGGGTGGTTTGAATTGGCAAGTTATCGGTTTAATATTATTGGAATTTCAAATTCTAACAATTATTGGTATTGTTCTAGCAATTGGCATTTCATTTATTCTTGCCTCATTCATACCTACCATTGCTTCAGGTAATTTTTCTGGAGCAACATTTAGAGAATTTTTAACAACAATGAAATTTCCATATATGCTAACATTATATGTAATACTAGGCACTTTTATTATAACTATAGGATTTACCATCACTAAATTATTATTGATATTAAATTCGAATGTAGAGGAACGACAATTAAAGCAACAAGACAGACTCTTTCGAATTATTTCAATAGTAACACTTGCAGCAAGTTCAATTTTAGTGTTAATATTATTGATAATACTTACAATTAAACAATATAATGATACTCTAAATACCTCCAATTTCAATTTATTTCAATCTAGAAAAAGTATGTTGATATTCTTATTAGTGCTATTTCTAATTATACTATTTTCAGTTATTGCCACTTTTGGAGTTAATTATAGTTTAAAGAAAATGAAATGGTTTTACAATCGACTGTTTTTCAGAAATTCATTTTTCGTAAATAATTCTTTGAAACAATCCAAGAGTAAATTAACCTCATTATTATTGATTTTTATTTTAATAGGCAGCTTCAATGTTTTCTCTTTTAATTTATATGCAACTTTAGCAAATAATGCTCAACAAGAGGACTATTATAATAATGGAGCGGATCTTAGAATCCATACTTCTTTTGTGGATGTTAATTATGTTAATAATATAACTGATATAGAAGGTATTAATGAAGCAATGCCAGTATTGCGTGCTGATGGAAAGCTAATTTACAATCGTGTTACAGTTTATGGCATTAATCCAACAATTTATTCTCGAATTGGTCGTTGGGATGGAGTACTGAGACCACAATCAGAAATAATGGATATGATGAAGAATTTAGGTGAAACAGATACAGGGGCTATCATAAGTGACTTTGTTTCAGCTAGGCTAAATCTCTCAATAGGTTCTAGAATAACAGTGACTGGTTTACCAAATAGTAGTTATGTTGAAAATTTCTTTGTTCAAGGAATACTTCATTCAGCTCCAGGATTAGGACTAGCTTATGGTTTAAATATTGAATTGAATCAACCAAATGAGGAATTCTTGATAATTAATGAGCATGTTATGAGAGAAGATTATGGAGTAACTGATACTAATTTGATTTTAGCAAGCTTGAATTATAATTTTAAAGCGGATGATGTAAAACAAGACCTGCTAAAATTGAGTGATGTTATTGATGTAAATCCTGATATTATTAATTCTCAATTTGTTGGGAGGTATATAAGCCAATATATTCCTGATGTTAAAACATTTTTATTGATACAAATAATTCTAATGAATTTTATTGGATTAATATTAATAGCAATAATAATTGAGTTTGTTTTGAAACAAAGGGATCAAAGCAATGCTATTATGAAAACTTTAGGAAATTCAAATAAGAATCTTTTACAAATCATCATTTCTGAATTATTTGTAATTGAACTAATATCATTTGTAGTTTCATTTATTATTGGAATGATTTTTACTATATTTAGCATTAATTTTAACACAGCTAGTTTTACAACACATAACATTATACCCTTCCAATTTACTTTTGCATATCTTGGTATAGCGATTTTCTTAATAGCTTTAATAGGTATAAGTATTTTAGCCGCTTTACCAGCAATAGTAAGATTTACTCGAAAGAATATTGCATTGGTTCTTCGGGGATAATTACCTAAAAGGAATTACTCCTAAAACTAACGAACCTGTAAGTAAACCAGCTGTTATAACACCCATTATTAAATAGGGAAACCAATTCCAATCCATAATGCGTCTACCTAATGTATTTCTAAATGGAAGTAAGCTAAAAAGAACAAGCTGCGAAATGAAAAAGGAACCATTTAACATTAATTTTGGTATATCAGGAAAACTTGGTGTAATGAGAAAAGCACCTAATAATAGAAAAATAATTCCAAAAAAAAGATTTAGCACTATACCACTCGAACTAATAATTGCGCTCTGTTTTTTGGACATAATACCCATTTCAGGGATAACTATAGTTCCAGGACTTAAAAGTCTGATAGGAGAAATAGCTGTTAGGAGTGTAAAAAGTAATCCTAGTTTTGATAAAATATAACGTGAAGTATAGCCATTTCTTTTAGCTAATATTTTTTGAGGAAGAATTAATGATGTATACGCTAAAATGACTACTAAAATTATAAAGCAAGTATAATACCAATAAGTAAAATCTGACATCCAAATCGATGAAAGTGACCATGAAATAGCTATTACAGCTAACCCTATTAGAAAGTCAAATATTTCGCGACCAACAGTAAAAGAGTCCCCTAATAAAGAGAGAAAACGATTATCTTGGAATTGACGTTCTGTTGGTTTTTGAGTATAAACACGATCAAAACCATCAGTAGCATAATATGGATGATCAGATTCATCCTCATAAGAAGTAGCATAAATTTTTTCTTTCTTTGAGTGTTTTCTTCTATCCTTTCTAATACGAACTTTTCTTAGTTTCTTAGGAGGTTTTTCAATCTTTGCAGATTTTTCAGTTTGAACAGATGAAGAACTTGAAATATCATTTGTTTTATAAGAAATATTCTTGGTTTCTTTTAAAGGTGATTTACTCAAATGAATTTTTTCACAAGCATGATTTTCAGGCAAACGATGGAAACGACAAAATGTTTTCCCACAATATTTACAAGTGAATGGTAAAGTTTCAAAATTTGGGCAACCCTCGAAGTCACATTCTGCCATTTACTGGTTCACCTTAAAAATTATTTTTTGAGTTA
>DATKZI010000039.1:0-111594 GCA_035528035.1 Bathyarchaeia archaeon | reverse complement strand
TTTATCAAGTCAAACTTCCTTTGCCAGTTTTTCTTGCAGATAAATTAGTCAAAGAAAAGATCGGTGGTTAAAATTTAACCTTAATGATTTTCTGCTTGAAATTCAATATTTCTATTATTTAATAAGCTAAACTTATTTCTAATATTTACTTTCTATTTAGCAAGATTATAATCGAACAACACCCTATTATTAATCATTTACTATTATTAGTTGATTTTATGATGCAAGAACGTTTAATTAAGAAAATTATTGAAAGTCGTCAAACTTCAGATGGTGCAGGAGTAAAGTTAAAACGAGTATTTGGTTTTAATGAGGTTCCTCTTTTTGATCCCTTCCTTCTACTCGATTTCTTTGGTTCTGATAATCCAAATGATTATTTAGCTGGTTTCCCTTGGCACCCCCATAGAGGTATTGAAACTATTACTTACATGCTCGATGGTGAAGTCCAACATGAGGATAGTCTTGGTAATAGTGGTATTATAGGAAAAAGTGATTGCCAGTGGATGACAGCTGGGTCTGGTATTATTCATCAAGAGATGCCTAAAAACACTAATGGTTCAATGCGTGGTTTTCAACTTTGGGCGAATCTTCCTGGTAAAGATAAAATGATGCAACCAAGATATAGAGATATTTTGAAAAATCAAATCCCTGAAATTTGTTACAGCGATAAGGTTACTATTAAAATTGTTAGTGGAGAAGTAAATGGTGTTAAAGGACCAGTACAAGATATTGTTACACAACCTGAATATCTTGATATTATGATACAATCTCATGGTGAATTCACTCATAAAGTAGAAAAAGATCATACGGTCTTTGCATTTGTTTATCAAGGAAAAGGATATTTTGATTCAAAACAAAAAGAACCTATTTCTGAAGGACAATGTGTTTTATACAAAAATGGTGATGAAGTAAAAATCCATACATTAGATGATTCTGTTCGTTTCCTTCTTATCTCGGGCAAACCAATAGGTGAACCTGTTGCTTGGTATGGACCAATTGTTATGAACACAGAACGCGAATTAGAGCTAGCATTCCAAGAATATAGAAATGGCACTTTTATTAAACACAAGCAACAAAAAGAAAAAGATGAAAATGATTCGCACTAGCGAATCAGATTTTTTTATTCAGAGATTTTATTTATTTCTCGATTCAGCTATTTTTTGGAAACCCATAGCATTTGCTAATACTGGATCTTTTGGTACAATAACTTCACTTGGTGAATGTACTATATTATGCTCTGTTAATTTGTTCTTCATAACTTCACCAAATACTTGAGCCCCACCACCGGTGAGGATAACACGTTCGATCCATGCATCGGGTGGAAGTGATCCTAAGAGAGTAGTTAATTCATCGACCACCATATCTGAAATTGTTCCTACATAGTATTTGATGGTATCAGAGATATCATATTGTTCTCCAGCAATCATAACACTTTGTCTACCTACTTCTATAGCTTTTATCAGTTCGAAAGCTCGCAGTATTTTTCCTGTTTGTTGATTTAAGTTACTAGCTATTCTATCAGCTAATGTTGTTATTGATTCTTGCACACTCCCACTTGCTGTTCTCATTAATCTTCCTTCATAGACTGTTAGAATATTTGTTGCTCCTGCACCGATATCAACAACTACTGCATCAACTGCACGATTTTCTCCTGATTGTTTGAGTATCTCATAATATGAACCATAACATACAGGCATTACTAAACACTGGTCGATCTTGAGTCGTATTTGTTTTTCTTCACCAGTAGCATCATTTGCTACATTAATGGTCATTGCACCTTTTAAACCGGAACTTAAAGTTGTCATCTCTTCTTGTGGGCTTGCAACGGGAACTCCCGTGGCAATCGTTAAATTAGCGTAATCAGATTCAACAAAAATTGACATTGCTGCTTTTATGGCTGTAATCGCGTCCTTTAAGCTTTTCATTTTACCATGTTCAGCTAAAGGTCGTTTAATTTCACTTTGTAATCTTGCAAGTTCTCCTATGAAATATTTCCTCCCATCATCGTTTTGCAGAACGAGGTTATTTATCCATGATTGATCTGTTCCTAATCCTTTCCATCCAGGATTTGGATCACCTACAAGGCTGGGGATTTTGATTGTGTTTTCCCCTCCAGGTCCAACTAATTTAGTTAAGCTTGTGCCTAAATCTATACCAATAGCGATGGTTTCCTCTTTTTTAGACAAAGTATTCACCCTACTATAGTTTATAGTGCTTTTTTAACTATTAAAACAGCTAATTAAATACTTTAATAATAGTGCATTCTATTATAAAAAGAAGCTATTCTGGTAATGATTCTGATCTTCTTCGTCTTCTAACTCTTTTCTTATCCATTTCTTTTGTTTCCGAAATGGAATGAATAGCAGGACCATTTTCCGCTTTTTGCATCCTTTGTGCTACTCGTTTTTGAATGAATTGAACAATTAATCCAATAAGTAAAAATGTCACTGCGAGAGGAGCAAGCACTAACATGATCATTTCTGGTTGTCCAGCTTCCACACTATTAATAATTGAATCAGGCATATGTAGAAATTGCAAAATTGGTTGAGGATTCAAAGCAAGCCATGATAAAATAAACAACGTACCAATTCTGAAAATAGTTCCTGTCGAAATTATAAATATTAATCTCGATATTGAAGGAGTATTAGCTGAGGCTGATAGTGACATTGATAAGAATGGATCATCTTCTTCAAGATTCAAATAGAAATTCTTAAGTCTATTATTCATTTTATCCCAATCTTCATCAGCAGATATCTTGAACAACTTCTTACCTACTAATCCCTTCACTCTCGAGAATGCTGTAGTTACTTTCAGCATTGCAGCTGATGTTGCTTTCCCTTTTACTTTGATATGACCATTTTCTTCTTCATCATCAAGAACGCGCTTAAACTCTTGAACAATAGGCATTTTGAAATTCTTTAATCGATTAATATTACTCGAGATTCTACGATGTCTTTGAATGTTTGGTCCAATTACATTGTAAATATAACTTGCTTGAAAACTTAATTCCAGAAAGAAATAAATCATAAAGGCTGTTATAACTAATTTTGAGAAAATCATTTCTATAATATTTCCACTACTGAAGTCTAGTTCGATTAATAATTTTCCATTTAAAGAAGCTAATCCTAAAACGATATTCATAGCAAAAAATGATGTAGCTGATAATGCAGGATTACATTCTCTTAAGAAACCTAATCCTGCAATTAATGCAATGATTATAGTGATTATTATAAAGAAAGCATAAAAAGCATCCACAATATTTTGGTCTGTAGGTATCTGTAGTGGATTCAATATCCAATCTTGTATTGGTATACCTAATACTGTATCACTCCCACCAAAAATAGCTGAATGTATTGCTGCCATTAGGGCTACTGCCCCAGCATCATCATAACCTAATAAAAGAGTTATACCATATCCTAACAGAAGGAAAAATAATTCAAATACAAAAACAATAAATTTCAATCCAAACCAAAATGATTGGAAATTCCATACTACTGGATCAATTGAGCTTATAACTAAAGCAAATCCACTGATAAATACTATAGCAGCAAATATTCTATTTATGTTTAGAAGATTTCGCATTCTTCGTACTTTAGTTCCTTCGACTCTTAATACATCTGTTTCAGACAAGACCAATACCTCTTCTTTTAGCTTCTATATATTCATTAATAATTGAGACAAGGAAATCATCTGGACCTACTGAGATTACTCCTGCACGGTAGCGTTGTATATCTCTGCTTAATTTTCTTCTAATTTCATAATATTCTTCAGCTATTGCTTCACCCAATGCTTTTTCAGTAACACCTAATCGTGTATTCTGTATCTCAAAAAATGGGCCAAATGGTGAAACGATTATTACATCATAACCAGCAGCTGATGCTTTTCGTATTCCATCTAGTATATCTTTTCTTTTTCCTTCCAAATCTGAGATAATCAGTAATAATCCCCTACCTCTGGTTCTCATGATCAATTCTTGCACAGCATTTGTTAAATTAGAAGGTCCTTTAGGTTCTACATAGGCTAAATCTTCTATTATTTTATTAAAGTGGCTAACTCCTTGGCCTGGCTTTGTGAAGGTATTAACACGATTATTATAAGTCGCCAAGCCGATTATATCTTTTCGTTCTTGCGCCATATGACTTAATAGAACAACTGCTCGTATACTAAATTCTAATTTAGTATTTCTAATCAATCCTTGTTCCATACTTTGAGAAGTGTCAAGAAGAATCATTACTCGAATATTCTTTTCAGTCTCGAATTCTCGTATCTGTAATTTATTAGTTCTACTAAATGCTTTCCAATCAATATATCTAAAGGCATCCTCTGGGAAATAATCCCTGATACCCCAGAATTCCATACCAGTTCCTTTTAATTTTGTTTTGTGGATTCCAAACATCCTACCTAATTGTCTTTTAGCCCCAAGCGTTTTCAATTTCTTGATATCTTCATATGAAGGATAAACTAGTACTTCATCAAAATCTTCCTTAATCTTTTCTTCTTCATAAAAACCTAAGCGATCATGTATGATAACTTTTGTTGGACCAATTTTATATAATCCTCTCACAGGTGTTCTTACAATATAGGAGAACTCAACTTTTGCTCCCGCACCAATTCGAGTATAAAGATAATTTTCACCTAAAACCAGATCCATGGTTTCGGGGTATGCATCATAGATTTCAAGATGATCAATGGCGTTTGGTCCTTTATTATGTACAAATATTCGAACATAAATATAATCGCCTGCAAAAGATTTTTTCTTATCAAGAATTCTTTCAACTGTTATTCCTTCAGTATTTGCTTGGATTCGAAATATTGGATATCCAAAGGTTGTTCCTATAACCATTAATATACCTATTAAAAGGAAATATAAAACGATAATATCGGAGACACTATAGAGCAACTCCTGTTGGAGAATTAAAACAATAACGTCAAAAACAGGTACGATCCCTTCTAAGGCTAAACCTATGGATATCATAAACAATCCTCCGAAAAGGATAAACGAACCCCGTTTTGAAATCATTGTATCAGCTCTTTAGATGTTCTTTTTATCGCGTTTCTCTAATTGGGATATCCCGAATAATATCTTTGACAATTGATTGTGAAGATATACCTTCCAAATCAGCTTCAGGTTTCAAGATAAGTCTATGATATACCGCATCGATAGCTACACGTTTCACATCATCTGGTACAACATAATCTCGACCACAAATAGCAGCATAAGCTTTAGATGCATTCAACATAGCAATGCTTGCTCTTGGACTCCCACCTAGAAGTAATCTAGGATCGGTTCGAGTTTTAATTGTTATATCACGAATAAATTCTATAATGCCTTGATCAACGAAAATTTGATCACGGACAATTTTCTGTAAGTGAATTATTGTTTCTGGTGTGGTTATTTCATTTATCTGCTTGTTTTCTGGTTGATGTTTTAATTTGATAATTCGTTCTTCCTCTGCAGGATTAGGTAACCCAACAACAGATTTCATTAAGAATCTATCAACTTGTGCTTCAGGTAAAGGATACGTTCCTTCTTGTTCAATTGGGTTCTGTGTTGCAATTACTATAAATGGTGATGTCAACTCATAGGTATTACCCTCAATTGATACTTGTCTTTCAGCCATAGCTTCTAAAAGAGCACTTTGAGTTTTTGGTGGAGCTCTGTTAATTTCATCTGCTAGTAGAATATTTGTAAAAATAGGTCCTCGTCGTAATTTAAATGTTCCAGATCTTTGATCAAAAACATTTGTACCAAGCACATCGGATGGGAGTAGATCAGGTGTGAATTGTATACGTTTATATTTACAACCCAGTGTTGCAGCGAAAAGTTTTGCTAAAGTAGTTTTAGCTATTCCTGGTACACCTTCTAAAAGGATGTGACCATCACACAATAGACTAATAACTAAATTTTGAACGGTATTTTTCATACCGATTATATGTTTTGATAATTCATCTGCGATACTTTTCGCTATTCTTTCCACATCTGAGACATCTACAAGTTCTCTTCCTTGTGCAACTTTCTCAGGTGGAGGTGGTGGTGGAACAAATTCTGCCATTTTTTTTTCATACCCCGAATTTTGTTTTTTTTATTTTATAGTGTTTTTTTTAATTTCACACATTAGGTCGTGTGACGATATCTTCGATATTCTTAATCTCAAAAACTAAACGAGTAAATTCTTCTTCAGTTAATTTCCTGTTTTTCTGAATTATTAACTCGATACGTTTGAGAGTTGTATCGATTTCTTTTATATTAAATTCAGATGGATAATTTGCTTCTAATAATCCAATAATTGAGTCAGAATTTAGATCTTCAGTTATCATAAATTTCTTCTGAATTTGGCGTATAAGTCTCTTATAGAGAAGCTTTATCGCAATCTCAAATTGCTGGTAGTTCATATACCAAGTCATCTTTGCAGCGAAAAATGAACGCGAACGTTGTTGTTTTACTTTAGTCATAAGTAATGGTGATGGACCTTTTCGTTTTGGAAATCTTCTCTTAAGCATTAAAAACATAATCAATGGAAACATTGGAGCTAAAAGTGGAAACATAGTAAAAGAATCTACATATCGTAAATAGATTCTTACATAACTAAAAGGATCAAATATACTTAACAACGCTCTTCCCCCTGATGCTAAGGATAAATGAGACTCATCATAATAGACTATTCTTGTATTATTAACGTCTAACCAGTTAAATAATCTACTAGCTAGTAATCCATTATCAAATGAAGATAGATCCATTAATTCATTAATAAAAATACTTGGATCAGAACAGATCAAAATATTACCGACACCAATAACCCCTAATGGTATAGGAAACATTACTGAAAATTCTACTCCAGACCACTCTCCATCATTAACTCTTGCATCGCCATTTCTAATAGATGCCATATCTGTTTCAAGCCAGCTTTCTACTGTTGTTGTGGCTATTCCTGAAGGAATAGGAACACCTTGGTAATTAAAACCTGCAACCCATTGTTTTTCTCCTGTAGTAGCATCATAACCTAGAAAAGATATAGAGGATGGATAACTAGTTACCACTTGGCTGATACCATTCATAGAAGGACCACCAGGAAAATTATAGAATTTCTTAAGGATGGGCATTACCGGATGATAATAACAAGAATCACGATCCATCAAAACTGATTGATTGATTTTAATACCTGCTAATGGTGCACTTGAGAAACCAACTGCTGAAAGATTAATATTATCCAAGAAGGGAGCTAAAACCATATTTACTATACCAAGTATATCATTAGCTCTACCAAAATCGTCAGCTATTAATACACTTCCTCCTCGAAGGATAAAATAGGCTAAAGCAGCTGTTTCAGTTGGATCAAAGAATCTAGTTGGACCTATTAGTGCAACTGTCCCAACTGTTTCCAACCTCGTTAGAGTATTTAAAGTTGAAACTATTGGTTGAAATTCAAACCCTTCACTTTCCAAGTTATTTTTTAATGTGCTGGTACCATCCCAGTCATTATTATAGATGGAAAATTGTCTTGAACCTTCTTGACCGATTCTTGTTACTGAGAGAATAATTGGCAAACAAAAGATAATAAAAATAACAGCTAACATGAAGTTATTTCTTTCAATTTTATTTGATCCTTTTTTATCTTTGTTATTTGCCATTATTTTTGACCTCTGAAGTTAGGTTATCTTTGATTCTTTTTTCAAAGCAAGTTGAATATTTTCTAATGCTTGGATGGCTTGAGCAAATGAATTTTTACTTATTTTATGATCGCTATATCTTGACTCTTCAAAACGCATTACCAACATAGTGACATCTCTAACTGGTACGCGATTAGTTGAAGCAACTAAACGTGCAAGCTCTCGAGGTGATTGTGATCGAGTATTAAGGATTCTAAGATCTTGCATACAGATTAGTTCAAAAGCTTGATAACAAAGTATCACTGCTCGTTGATAGTCTTTTGCCGTGTCAGCTTCTGCTATTAGTTTAATAATGGTTTGTAAATCCAAAATTTCACCACTAGCTCCTACTGATATTTGTTGTTTGGATTTTCTATATCTTCCAAAAGCATAGACTATTGATATTATTATTATTAATGAAACCATAGATATTAGGATTCCAATTGCAATTTGACTTGACAAATTAAAACCTCCAGGTGGTGTTGATGATGATGTAATTGGTTGTTCAGAAACAACTAATGTAAAACCAAAATTAAATGTTGGATTATCAGTAAATTCAATGATGACAGCATAACTTCCATTTTGTAAAATCAATCCAATATTTTGGATTGAAATTACTAGATTACCATTGCTATTTACAGCTCTTGAATATGAATAAATAGATATAATTATTGTTACATTTCGAAGGCCTAGAGCTCGCCCAAAATTATCTGTTATATTTAAATTAAAAATGAAATTTGTCGTATTATAAATAGGATTTCCACCTAATGATGATATTGTAGAACCATTAACCACGGATGTTTGATCCAAATTTACAGAAAATAGAACACTGGTAAATACATCTATTTTGAAACTGGTATTCCAACTTGTATAATATTGAATACTATCTGTCCATATTCTTATTGTTTCATTATTACTATTTGGATCAATGGTAAGCGGTATTTGAATATAAAATGAATAATAACCTGTTCCTGAAGTGGTTGTATTTAAAGGTGCACCATAGCTTCCTATTTGGGTAAAGATCGTTATACTGGTTAAAGGAACTGAACTAAATAAATCCCTTAATGTTCCATTTACATGGATTGTTTCTCCAGCTAGAAGAAAAGGAGTAGTAGCATTTACAAATATACCATTAGCTTTAGGGATTGTAGAAGTAGAATTTCCAACAATTGTAATATTTTCTAATTCACTGATAGCAATTATTGATTGGCCTATATCAACTACAATGTTTAGATAATGATCACCAACAACAATTAAAGTGGGAGTTATCTGGAATAAAACACTAAAATCTCCTGAATTTTCCGTAGTAACAGAAGCCACTTCTGTTGAATTATCTACTTTAACAATTAAGTCAACACCATAACCATAGGGATCACCATTTGAATCGGTCAATACACCAGTAATATTCATTTGGGTACTCCCACGTAAAACCTCAGGATATTGCCCTGGAATTACAGAAATAGGTTCCTCAATATTAAAAGTTACACCAGCACCACTAAAAACGTTTACAGTATATGTTTTATTACACCAATCAGCAACTGTTGACCCCAATGAGGATTCTGTGGTGATACTTCCCACAACATAAGGTATATTTAATGCTGAAACATTATATGAAATTTTCAATATATGATTACCAAGGGTTGTTCCACTGGGGACATCTAAGTAACCACCAGTAATACTACTAACAAAAGGTAGAGAACTGGTTGTATTACCTAACCACTCAACTGCTATTGAATGTCCATTTGCAGCGCTAAAAGATGTTCCATTATCAAAACGGATTGCTGCTCCATAAAGAAATGACTTTCCTTCTCTTACAACAGAGGGATCAACTGTAAGGAAATCTAGTTTAGTGGTAGCATAACATTCTATTGTTTTTTGTATATCTTGTCTTATATCTTCTATTTTACCATAAAGTGGATTACCAGCCCAAACTGTATGCACAGTTATGAGACCAAAAGGTTTTGTCCGACTTGTGTCTATACAATTAATTGAAAAATTACCATTACTATTAGTTTGTCCACTACTAATTGCATATAAATTTTTATAGGCAGTAGGATTTACAGCATAATCATCCCAATCAAAAACATTCCAGAAAATTATTATTTCCTCATTAGGAATTGGTTGCGGTGTTCCTGTGATATTATCATAAAGCTGCCCTTTGACAGTGAAAGATTGTCCTCTTAATATTGTGGTAGGGGTCAAAGTAGCATCCTTAGGCTCATAATGATCATCATTTATAGGAGGATTAGCTTTTACTTTTGGTTCGTCTATTATTATTTCAGATGTAATAACAATAATAGATCTAGATTCCTGAAAATCAATATTAGGTTCAAAATTAACACTTGGAGTAATTTGTTTATTATTTATTGATATGGGTAAAACTAACAAAATTAACATTAAAAACGACAATATGCTAATCAACTTTCCAATAGGAAATTTACGTGCTGCAGTCAGTTTTTACGCCACCTATAATATTCAACTAATATAAATAGTATTTATGTAACAATCAGTTTTTTATTTCTATCTTTAATGGAATCTTATCTTATTTATAAATTATCAAATCTGCATGTTTGTATTATTCAGTATTGAAAAAGAACCTAAATAAACAATTCCCTTTAAATTTTCTGCCTTAAAGTAATGAATAGAGAAATTGCTTGAATTAAACCAGCTAGATGGTCGGGCTAAACACCAAAAAATGCCTTGGGTTTAGGATCCGACCATCCATATACACAATAACACTAAACGGTTTGGCATTCTAGGACTCATCTAAATTTTGTTATTGTGTTCCTGGCTCTTAACGTTCCATCTTAAACGAGCACCATTCTCTTCTCTCGGGCAATGAAGAAGATTTCTCAAGTTTCTTTGGTGGCTCTATAAGCGCTTAACCCGCTGATTTAAAGCGCCTATCCAAAGGCGGTGAGTGTACTCTTCGATGGACACGAGAAGCGTGATTATTTATATTTTTAGATTTTTTTCTTCTCAAAAAGTATTATTGACTTTCTCTTTTAAAAAGTTTTTTTAATAGACTTCTAATAGTTTTACCTTCCTTTTCAAGAATAATTTAAGACATACACGCAAATGTAACACAGTTACAAATATTTATATACTCATTGGTGTAAGTAAAGTATAGAAAAGTGTAATAACTTAACAAAAGTGATGTGAAAAATGACAGATAAGAAATCAAAAATCAAGGAACAAATAAAGAAAGAATTTGATGAGACTCGTGTTAAAATGGCTTTAATAGCAGGTCTCAGAAGTTAAAAATCAAACTGAGGTAGATAACATGTCAAATAGAGATAAAAGAAAAAGAGAAATCGAAAAAGAAATAATGCGTCTTCAAAGAAAATTGGATGATATTGAAGATGATGATGATGAACTCGATGAGAATAGAGTACGAATTATTAACGTGAAAGATGATGATGATGAAGTCAAATTCGCTCAACCACTTCCACCATTACCACCAAAACTACCAGCTGCACCTATGCCTCCAATGCCTCCACATAGAATCGTAGTTAGACCCAACGTGAAACTTTCAGATGCAGATAGAGAACGAATACAACAAGAAAAAGAGCGTATTAGACAGGAACGTGAAAGAGTTACCCAAGAAGTTCGTAGTTTACGAGAAGATCTCTTTAAGAAAAAAAGAGATATCGATAATGAACGTGAGGATCTTCGTGAAAAAGAACGAAAACTTAGAGAAAGAGAACGTGTTTTACGAGAGAAAAGATATGAAAGTAGCTATTCTTTCGATGTTGATTTGGATGAAGATATCGAAGGAATTACCTCTGATCTAGAAGTAAGACTAGGTGAATATACTCGTTCAATACTTTCATCTGTAGCTGATAGTCTTAAATCATCCATGGGCATTGCAATCAATAGTGCAGGTAATATTGGTGATGAACTAAAAAACGTCGGAAAAGATCTTGGTAAAATAGGCAAAGAAATAGGTGATAAAATTTCTAAAGAAGTTCATAGCACCTTTGGAACTTCGTCTATACCAAATGATCAGCTTGAGGAATTTTATGAGATAGGAGCTGCAATTGTCTCTGCTATTGGAGATTCAAACAGACTTAGAATTCTTAAGGAATTAGAAAAAGGACCTATGTATCAGAAAGAACTTAGCGATATAACCAATCTTCGAGGTGGAACATTCAAACATCACATGGATAAACTCATAGAAGATGAAGTGAAATTCGTCACACAAGAAGTTGTTCGTGGTCGTTATTTATTGACAACTCGTGGACGTGAAGCACTTAAACTTGCTGAAATTCAATTTATGCGCTACTTAGAGGAAAAGACTCAAGGTAAAAGCGACGACGATTCTGATGAAGAATTTAATGTTAAAATCAAATAATTGGAGGAATTGTTGTGAAACTTGAGCTAGTAAATGAGCCACTAAAAGTAATTCAATCAACTATTATTGTTGATCTAGAAGATACTATGATCACTATAGGCAAACGTTCTCGAATGTTCCCTGTAGTTGACACTCGGTCCTATGAAACTTTGGGTTTCTATATCATTGGTGAAATCTATCTAGGAGCTGATACAATTGTCAATACCGCCAAAGGAGCTGTAGGTGAAGCTATTGAAAAACTCTCTAGGGAAGCATTTGTAAAATACAGCAATGTTGATTTATCGAATACAAAATCCGATGATATCAATGAAAAAGATTTCAGGAATATCGAGCTCAAAGCTTATCGCAATTTTGAGAGATTACATAAATCAGAATTCACTAGTCATGGGAATTTGATTTTAAATGGTAATCGATTGTCTTGGCCTGATAGATTAGATACTCTTGATTTCTTCACCTATTTGTTCGAACCTGAAGAATTCATACTTATTAAAGATAATGAATCATTGATCGCATTATCCAAGGATGATCGAGAAGTGATTGTTTGTGATAAGAAGAAAAATACTTATGTTGAAGTATCGAAGAAAGATGGAGTTCGCGTTTCTAACAATAATGGTGAAATTATTCGCGCCGGTTCAACCAACGGATTAACTATAAATGGAAAAAATCTGAATGAGATCATTTCAGGAGCATTGCGTCCCATTCAGAATATGTTTTCCGGAAGAAAATTTTAGAAAAAGGCTTTTAGTCAGCCTTTTTCTTTTTTTTTAAAAATTTTATCAGAACAAATTATTCTTCATCAGATTTATTGATTGATTTAACTTTCAATTCTTTAGTTTCTTTCTTTAAAGAAGTTATTTGTTTTTTTAAAGAGGCAATTTCTTTGTTATTACTATCGATTATTTCTTGCATTGTTTGTATCTCATTATGTAAAGAATTCACTTTCTCTTCTAAAGCTAAATAGTCATCTTTTGTGCTACTTGCTGGTGATGTTGGAGTAATATCCAATGACATATCACGACTTGGTAATAATCTTGGTTCGCGTAGGTGGATTTTTCCAATGGTTTCAGATGTTGCATCATACCTAGGTTTTTCTCCAGGCGTATATTCAATCATCGATTTCTTGCCAGCGTGTTCTTCTTTCTGTGCTATCATCTCTTGAACACTAACTGTTGGAGTTACATAATGCTTTTCTTCTGTTTCCTTCACGAATACTTGACCATCTTTCGGTATTTGTTCTATTAATTCAGTTACTACTCTATTAATAATAACAGGTGATAGGTAAATATCTTCTTTCGTCAACAGGTATCGTAAACCATTTTCTACTTCTTCAGGCAAATCAGAAAGAGTTGTTCCTTTGAGAATACTCAATTGTTTAGATAGAAATGGTTGTGTGCCTCTACATAGGTGTACTGCATAATATTTTCCTTCTTCACCAAATTTTAAGGAAAATGTTGTTCCAGGAATTTTAGCTAAAGCTTCCTCACTCACTTTAATCCATCCTTATTATTGCTATAACTTAGAGTTACTAGTATAAATTCATTTATCTTGAGACAATTGACAAAAAAGTATTATTTGTAAATGTAATTGATAATCTAATACTTTTGGTGAATGTATTATGATTGATCAGAAAAACCTTGGTTCAAATGATTTATTTGAAATTATAAATAATAGGCGATCCATTAGAAAATTCTTGGGAAAAGATATTTCTGAAGATGTTATCGGAAAAATCCTCTATGCAGGCATCCGGGCTCCATTTGCTTATCAAGCAACTAGCATTGTTTATACTTCTGATAAAGAAAAAATGGAAAAACTAAAACGATTAGGTATATATCCTTCAACCAAACTCTTTATGATTTTCCTTATTGATTTTAATAGACTTGAAAAAATCGTTCAACAAAAAGGTTATACCTATAATTTTGATGATGGTATGTTATTATGGTTAGGAATACAAGATGCTTCGTTAGTGGCAGAAAATCTCATTCTTGCTGCTGAAGCTTGTGGTATAGGATCTGTTTTACTTGGGAATGCTCCTTTACACACTGAATTAATAGCTAAGGTTTTCAAACTACCTAAAAAGGTCATACCAGTTGTAGGTTTATGTTTAGGCTATCCCGATCCAAAGCATCTAATGGATGTTCGTCCAAGATTCCCTCTACAACGTTGTACATTTAAGGATGAATATACAGATTATTCAGAATCAGATATCCTAGAATGCATGAAAGCAATGGATGAAGGCTATATTACACAGGGTTATTACATTAAACTTAATGCTAAGATACCATTGTATCAAAAGGAGGACAAAATAGACATGGATAAATATTCTTGGTCTGAACACATTAGTCGGAAAATAACCCAAGGTATTTGGTCAGACAAGTCGTTATTAGACATAATAAGAGAGCAGGGATTCAATCTTAAGTGAGAATTCCTTCTTTCTCTTTCGCATAAGCACACTTAGTATGTAAAAAGCAAGATAAGCAGAGAGGGGTTCTTTTTAGACATAAGCTCTTAGCATGCTTTACTAAAAGGGCATGAAATTCATTATATAATTTAACTTCTTTTGGTAAGTTTTCTTGATAAAATATTTTCCAATAATGTTTGTTAGTTGATAGACCCATTCCTATTCTATTACTTATTCTAATTGTATAAGCATCAATTATGAATTCAGGCTTTTGTAAAAGATATAATAAAATTGAATCAGCTGTTTCATCGCTAATTCCCTTTATCTCTAATAATTCATTTCGCGATGGGTTGGGATTCTTTATCCATAATTCACTCAAGTTTTTCAAATATTTGGCTTTTAGATTATAGAATCCTGCAGGATTTATTTGTTCTTTAAGAAAAACCAAATTACTTTTTACGATTTTATGAGGATCTAATAAATCTGTTTTTCGTAGATTCTCTATAGCTTTTTCCACATTTTTCCAAGAGGTATTCTGAGTTAAAATTGCTCCTATTGCTATTTCAAAACCTTCACCAGGCCACCAGTTTTGAGAACCGTAATGGATAAATAATTTATCATATAATTCAACAGGATTCATTTGTGTAAACCAATTTTTTCTAAATAAGAATGTAATTACCTTCTTTTAAAAGGCAAAATTAATTAAAAAAGTGTACTATATATTAATACAATTCAATATGAATCAGTTTAATCTAGCTTGGGAGGCAGTTATGAAGTGGATACAAATGAAATTATTAGAGTGAATGAAAAAGGGGAAGTATATATTCCTCAAAATATTAGAGATTTGGTTGGTATTGTTGAGGGAATGCATGTCATAGTACGAGCAGATGTTGAAAGAAGAGTAATTCAGATAACCCCTTTTACAGCTGATGAGGTAGATTTGGTAGAGTTTAAAATTACTTTAGGAGATATTCCTGGAGCATTAGCTAAATGTGCAACTTTTCTTGGAAATTATAATATTAACCTTGTTGCTAGCGAAGCAAGAACTATACAGAAAGGTGAATTGGCTGAATGGATTGTGGTTGCAGATATTTCCAAATGTAAATGTAATATTCGCGATCTTTGCAAACAGTTTGTTGCTGAGGGATATGCAAAAAATGCTATATGTAGGAGTTTCCACTAATTACATTATTCTTTCTTCGTCTGAACCTCTTCCTCTGGTTCATTTGATATAGGTTCTAAAAGTAATTCTTTTTTCTTAGTTTTTCTAGTATTATAGATCAGAGCAGATCCCACAATAATTGCTACTCCTGAAAGAATTAAACCAAATATTTGTTCAATTAATAACGCAGTCTCATTTGATTGCCCAAAATGATAAAAAAATGAAATAACAACAAATGGTAAAATAGCTATTCCCAATATTAGAAGTAAAAATCCAAATAACCTGAATATTGAATTTGATAATTCCTGGGCTCGCTTTTTATAAATTTCTGGAGATTCACCAAATTCATCTGAAGAATCGATTGTTTTTAGGGATTCTTCATCTGTTTCATCCATAGGAATTTCCTTAAATTCTTCCACAAAATTCACCTATTATATCAAGTATTTTCTAATACATAATATTAACCATATTAAGGTCTATAACAGATATTCTGAGTTTAATAATTCTTTACGTTTGATTGTAATGATATTAGATAAAGTTTTTTTTACATAAAGAATATTTCATCTATAATCAACAGAAACAGAGATAAAATCATGTCAGAAAAAAATATTGGAAATCTTGAACCAAAGATTGTTTGGTCTATTTTTGAGGAAATAACAAATATCCCAAGACCTTCTAAGAAAGAAGATAAAATTCGTACTTGGGTTAAAAATTGGGCAAAACAGAATGGAATTAGCTCTTTAAAAGAGGATGGTGTAGGAAATATATTATTGAGAAAAGAAGCTAGCAATGGGTGTGAAAAATATCCTACTTTAATAATCCAAGCTCATTTAGATATGGTTTGTCAAAAGGAACCTAACTTTACTTTTAATTGCGAAAAAGATCCAATAAATGCATTTGTTGACGGAGAAAAAGTTACTGCAAAAGGTACAACTTTGGGATCTGATAATGGCATTGGTATATCTTATGGATTAGCAGCACTAATTTCAAATAATCTAAAGCATGGACCATTGGAAGTTCTCCTAACTGTAGATGAAGAAACAGGAATGACAGGTGCCTTTGGGCTCAAATCAGGGTTTTTCTCAGGCAATTATCTATTAAATGTTGATAGTGAAATGATTGGAAAAGTTACCATTAGTAGTGCTGGTGGAGGAGGAACAGATATAGTTGTACCTATTACTCTTGAAGAGAAACAGAATTATCGAGGATTCAAATTAGTAATAAGTGGACTTACTGGTGGGCATTCAGGTTTAGATATCGATTTACCACGTTTAAATGCTATTAAAGTAGGAATTGATTCTTTAATGGATATTAAAGATTCTATATTGTTAGTTTCAATGAATGCTGGCTCTGCTCATAATGCTATACCTAGAGATTTTGAATGTGAATTTATTGTTCCAAAAGAACAAGCGAGTAAAGTCTTGAAACACTTGAAACAATGGAAAAAATCTACTTTACTTCTAGCTAAAATCTCAGAACCAAACATCAAAATTGACTTCAAAGAGACAAAAATCGCTCATGCAACAAATACTGAAAAAACTAATTCTGTTTTAAATATCTTGTATGATATAGAACATGGACCGATTACATATAGTAAAGAAATTACTGGTCTAGTACAAACTTCAAGTAATTTAGCTGTTGTAAAGTCAAATGAGAAAAATATACAGATACATGTTAGTACAAGAAGTTTTGTTAACGAAGAGCTAGATACAGTTAGAAATGAAATTAAAGGAATTGGTGAGAAATATAAGGCAAAAGTAACTTTGGATGAAGCTTATCCTGGTTGGATGCCAAATCCCAATTCGCCTTTTGTTAAGATGGTTAAGAAATCTTATGAAGAAGTTCTTGAAAAACCTGTTGCACTTGAAGCAATTCATGCAGGTTTAGAGTGTGGACTATTTGTTGCTTTAAATCCAGAATTGCAAGTAACGTCAATCGGACCGAACATTCATAATGCTCATAGTCCGGATGAATATGTTGAAATAAAAAGTGTCGAAATCATTTGGAATATTGTTAAAAAAGTAATTGAAAATATGTGTAGCCTTTAGTTTTTATTGTACACATTTTTTCTTTATTTTTGCTCTTTTTTATGGCAAAAATCTCCATTTCTACTAAAAAAATATAATACCTTATGTTCTAATAATGATAATTACAAGTTAAATGCAATTTACCGAGGAGAATTTGGTCGCCCATTGGAGGTATGAACCATTCAAAAATATACTGGGATTTATGTCTCTATACTAACACCATTTAATGAGGATTTAGAAATCGATTATGAAACAATTAAAGATCAAATCGATTATGTAATTGAAAAAGGAGTTCATGGAATAGTTGCTTGTGGGGTTAATGGAGAATTTTCAAGTTTAACCATTGAAGAGAGAAAAAAAGTAATAAAAACATCAATTGATGCAGTAAAAGGTCGCACTCCTATTATAGCTGGTGCTTACTCAAATAGCTATAAAGGAACCATAGATCTAATAAAATATGCTGAAGAAAATGGTGCAACAGCATCAATTATTACTAGACCCTATTTCTTTCGAAAACCAGCTGAAGAAGGATTGTATAATTATTTTAGCCGAATTTTTAATGAAATTAAGAAATTTCCTATTTTTCTCTGTAATGTTCCTATTTATACTCCTATGGAATTTAGTACAGAACTTATTGAAAAACTCTTAATGAAATATAAGAACATAGTAGGCATAAAAGATTTGAGTGGTTCAACAGATATCATTTTGAAATATACTGGAACATTTGAAGAATTATCTATTTTGGTAGGGAGTGATAGAATGGTTTACAATGGATTAAATGCTGGATGTGATGGTGCAGTTAGTGCAATTGCTAATATTTTTCCTGAACATCTTTTGAAAATATATGAAACTTATAAAATTGGGGATGTAGATAAAGCTTGGTCAGAACAAGAAGCATTAACAGGTGTGCGTTCTCTTATGCAACGATATCCCTCGCGAGCAGCTCAGAAATTTTTATTTTCAAAAATCACTGGAAGAGAAACTTTTGTTAGACCGCCATTAGTGAATTTAACTGAAGAAGAAAAAGAGACACTCTTAATTGTTTTAGGAGATCATGGGCTTCAATTTAATTCAAAAGTAGTTGCTTAAATTAATATTATGACTAAAAAATTTATATCCTCTTTTTATTATCAATTCTAAAACGTGAAATTGTTTCACAATAGCTAAACAGGAGAATCATCATTGGCACATAAGAAAAAACAGGTGAAAGACTATCGTACAGAACTTGAAAAAATGGCTATACAGCGTTATTTCAATATGACAGATGGATCTCAAGTAAGGGTACTTGATTTTAATTTTTCTCAAAAACCATATGAATATACTATTTTATTAATTCCAGGATTTCTTACTGTATTTCAAAGCTGGCAAAGAGTTATAGAATTACTTACTCGGGAATTCAGAGTGCTTTATTTTGAATCACGCGAAAAAGTTACTTCAAAAGTGCCAAAAAAACTTGAACGTAAAATAACCTTCCCACAGATGGCTTATGATATCAAGGAAGTTGTAGAACAACTTGACTTATCAGATAAAAAATATATTGCTCTTTGTAGCTCTACAGGTGGAAACATTCTTACCCAAGCATTGAGCAATAAATTGATTTCTCCTACAGGAGCAATTATGATAGGACCCGCGATTGAGTTTCACATAAGTGGGTTAGTTACTTTTTTATCGGCAATTACACCAAATTTCATGATTCAAGGAGTGTTTATACCTTTAGTACGAAGGTATATGACTAGAGTGTATATAAATAAAAAAGAGGAACCTGAACAATTAGAAAAATATATTCGAGCATTAGAAGAAGGTAATCTGCGAAAGGCTTTGCCAACTTTTAGACGAATGTATAGATATAAAATATGGGATCAACTACCAAATGTGGTGACAAAAACACTTTTAGTAGGAGCTTCATTAGATAAAATGCATGCTACAGAAGAAACTTTGAAAGCACATAATTTAATGCCTAATTCATTATATATTGATCTTGGTAGCAATAAAGAAACACATTCAGATCCTTTAGTTATTGAATTGAAAAATTTTATAGAAAAATTAGAAAAAAATAGTAATAATATGAAATAATATAGAAAGATGATTAGTATGACAAAAAAAAAGAGAGATATGAGGACTGAATTGGAAAAGCAAGCTGAAATAAAATATTTTGAAATGGCTGATGGTACAAAAGTTCGTGTCTTAGATTTTAATTTAGCTGAGAATCCAAATAAATATACTTTGTTTTTCATTCCAGGTTTTATTACTGTATTTCAAAGCTGGCAAAAAGCTTTGGAAATTTTGACAAAAGAATTTAGAGTCTTTTATTTTGAATCTCGAGAGAAATTTTCCAGCATATTTTCTAGTCGTAAAATAGAACGAAAAACGGATCTTCATAATATGGCTCATGATATTAAAGAGGTTATTGAGCAGTTAGGCCTTGATGATACGGATTATATTACTGTATGTTCTTCAACTGGTGGTACTATTGAGATTGAAGCTCTAAGTGAAGGATGGTTAAAACCAAAAGGTGCTGTAATGGTAGGTCCTACAGTTGAGTATCATATAAAATGGTTCATTTCAGCTGGGGTTTCAGTCTTACCTGAATTTGTAAAATGGCTCGTTATGCCTTTTACAAAATGGGTTTTGAGACGAGCTTATGTTGATAAAGAAGCAGAACCCGAGCAATATGATAAATATGTTCGAGCTCTAGAAGATGGTGTACTTCGAAGAATGCGTAGAACTCTTAGACAAATGAAAGGATACAATTGTTGGGATATGCTTCCAAAGATAAATACTAAATGTTTACTAATTGGTGCTTCAAAAGATAAAATGCATGCATCTGAAGAAACAATTCGAGCAAATGAACTCATACCAAAATCAAGGCATATGGATTTAGATAGTAATAAGGCAGCTCATGAACAACCATTAATTGACGCTATTAAAGAATTCATAATAGAAATTGAAAAAGAAGAAAAGAAATGAGAAAAAGTGTGCTAACGCATCTTTTTCTTTATTTTTTAGAAATCTTCTTCCACAGAAGAAGCTTTTCGAACACCTGTTGCAAACGAAGAAAATTCTGTTATTTTCCATTGACCATTTTTGTTCTTAGCTAAAGGTATTGGTGTTGGAAAATCTTTTCCACCACTTTGAATAATTACATTTGCTTCTTTTTCATCAGAAGTTACTGTAAGGACAAGCATGGTTAATTTTTTCTCATCAAATTTATAATCGTTCTTATAATTTGCTCCAAGGTATGATTTTGCTATATTAGGATCTTCTCGCATATGTTTGAATAAACTTCTATTAGTTGGTCCCAATTTAAGACCAGATGGTGAGAAATCTGCCTTCTCGTTATGTTTCTTCGACAAGACTACAGTTGCCATTGCATCACCGATATCAACATCTTTTACACTATAGTTATAAGCAGCGATTGCAAAATAGAAAACTGATTGAGCGGGGTCACCAGCATTCTTTTCCCATGCATCATTGAATTTTTTGAAGTCAGTTATTATTGAACCTGTTATCGTTTTTGATTTTGTCATCTTTGCACTTCTCATTGCAGATGTTCTTACACCTTCGTATGATTTATCAACTACCCCATCAACAGATTCATCAATTTCACTTTGAACCTTATAAGTTGCTTTGTCTACCTGTCTATCTACTTGACGATCTACTTCGTCATCGACGGCATTACTGACGCCTCTTTTGACTGCTCTTTTAATTTTATCGAACATTTTAATCACATTATAGGTTTCTCTATTAGGAATTTCTTTTCACTAATATAAACTATATATTGTGAAAATATCATTAATAGAATATTACTTTTTTGTTCAAGAATTCTAAAAAATAATAATTATGTTTGTTTTGCTAATGCGTCATACAAACCTTTATCGTTTAACGCTGGATATAATTGTTTGTAAATCTCGAAGTAATTATCATATATTAAACTATTATTTTTTATTGGATTTCTTTGTTCATCAATAATTACCATCTGTTTTGCAGCATCTTCAATATTCTTGTATAATCCTGAACCTACACCAGCTAAAATTGCTGCTCCTAAGGCAGTAGCTTCTTCTACTTTCCCTTTGATTACTGGCAAATTACATATGTCTGCTTCAATTTGATTCCAAAATGAATTTCTTGACGCACCGCCTGTTATCCTTAATTCTTTTATCGAAACTCCTAGTTCTTTAAAGACTTGCAAATTATTTCTGATTTCATAACATGTTGCTTCCATAATAGCTCGTATAATATGATTTCTAGTATGTCCCAAACTTAAACCAAAAATTGCTCCTTTAGCATTAGGATTCCAATAAGGTGCACCAGCTCCTACAAAATGTGGTAGAACCATAACTCCTTCAGAACCCGGAGGAATTGTTTCTGCCTGCATGCCTAATAAATCATAGGGATCAAGATGTGTACATGATGCAACACTTTTTTCCGCATAGGAAAAATTATCTCTAAACCATCGTAAAATTGAACCAGTTGTGAAAATACTTGCTTCAAAAACATATTTCCCAGGTATTGCATGACAACTACAAAGAACTCTTTTTTCAGGGTCTCTTTGATTTTTTTCAAGAAAAGCTAATAGAAATGTTCCTGTTCCTGTTGTTGCTTTAACTCTACCGTTTTTCGTTACTCCTACACCAATTGCAGCACATTGTTGGTCTCCTCCTCCAGCAATAACAGGAATACCTTCATGTAAACTCAACTCATTAGCAGCTTGTTTTGACAAACCAGCTATTTTACTTCCTGATGGGAGTGGTTTTGGTAATTTTTCTTTGGGAATTTCAAGGGTATTCAATATTTCATCGGACCAATTGAAGGTATTAATATCAAAAAGCATTGTTCTTGAAGCATTGCTAAAATCAGTTACAAATTCATCTGTTAACTTCATTTGTATAAAATCATGAACTAGCATGAATTTATGCGCAGTATCATATGCTTTTGGCCAATTCTTTTTTATCCAAAGAATTTTCGGAGCAGAAAAGTATGGATCAATTGTTAATCCTGTTAATTGGTATATTTTATCCTTTCCAAGTTTCTCTCTTATTTCATTACATTCTTTTATTGTTCTTCTATCTTGCCAAACAAGGGCATTACTTAATGGTTCTCCCTCATCTGTCACTGGCACAGTTGTTTCTCTTTGATTTGTACAGCTTATACCAGCTATTTGTGATGAATCAATTTTCGATGTTTTAAGTGCCTGTCTCACAGTATTTTTGGTTACATTCCACCAATCGTTTGCGTTTTGTTCTACAAATGCTGGTGATGGATACAAACAAGGATATTCCTCATAGGAAGATGATATTATCTCACCATTCTGATTAAATAGAATCGCTCGACCACCAGTTGTACCCATATCTATACTGAGAAGATATTGTTCATTTCTATCAAGCATCTTTCTTACACCGAATTTCTTTTAATCCTATACTATTTTACTCTAAGATAATAAGAAAATTTCTCATAATTGATTTGTTATTTTTTTGCCACTATTAGAAAATAATGACTTGTGATATCAATATAACCTTTCTCGTGAATTAATAGATGAATGTCTTTTAATTTAGTTTGATATTTCTCTATAGAGAAATCAGGTATTTGCCATGGAATAACCTTCAAATAGAAGATTATTGCACCAATATCAAAGCATCTTGTTTTAGGGAAACATTCCATTTTTTTTATGATTGTGAATCCAGCATCAGTTAGTTCTTTAACAGCATAATCCATATTCCAATGAGCATAATCTAAATCTAACTTTGCTTTTATTAATTGATTCAATTCTAAATCATTCTTTGCGCCTACTTGTTGAGTTATGAAATAACCATTTTTTTTCAGAATGCGTTTTACTTCTTTTACAGAATAAGATTCATGACGATTTATGATTAAATCGAATTTTTCATCTTCAATAGGTAAACTATTTTCATCAGTAAATTCAATCACTTTAACACCTATCGGTTCTAAATTCCTACGAGCTACAGGAATATTGGGTTCATAAGATTCTGTCGCATGAGTGTTTCTCGGCAAAGGTAGAATTGAAAGAAGGAATTCTCCACCACCGGTTCCCATGTCTAACATCGAATCAACTGTACGTACATATGGCAATATTTCACTAGAATAACTCCAAGTAAATGGTTCAGTAACCATACGATCGCGTATGTATGAAAAATCCCAACCTGAAAAGGGATGATTTGTATCATCTACAAATAATTTGAAAATTTGATATTTTGTATGTTCTGCCATAATATTTACTACTCATTTTGATATTTTAACTCTTTTTCAAATTGATTTGTGTTTAAAAATGCGAAAATCGAATACTTTAATAAAGAAAAAGAATGGTCTTTCCGTAACGTTAAAAAAAATAACCGTATCTAAATTATATTATAATGACTTAATGTGAAGGTTAAATGAATTGAAGATATTTTTCGATGAAACTCAAAAAGAACGAGGGAAAATAAATACCAATTATTCAATGCTTCGTGACTCCCTTAGGAGCGAAGGTTTCGAAGTTGAATTGTATAATGATTTTCCTATATCTGAAAAAACATTGAGATGTAATGTATTCGTCTTTGCTTGTCCTGATGGTTCAAAATTAGGTAAAACTGAAATTGATGCTCTTCTAGGTTTTCTTGAAAGAGGAGGTAGCTTGTTGGTTATTGGTAATGCAGGCGGGGATAGAGGATTAAGAACAAATATGAATGAAATCTTGAATCCTTGTGGTATAGAGATGTTATCCGATCAAGTAAAAGATGAAAATAATAATGAATTTAACATGCCTACTCATCCAGTTATAAAAGACATAAAAAGTCATCCAACAACAAGAGGAGTTTCCGAAATAGTTATTGTTGCTGGTGGCACAGTTAGGGGTTCTGCTAATATGAAAGGAATAGCATATACTTCTCCAGTTGCTGAACCTCCCAATGTACCAGTAGTCGTTGCAGGAGAATACAAATCTGGAAGAATAGTTGCTGTTGGGTCCTATCGTTTATTTTCAAATTATGGTGCAGGACTTAATTTGCGAAATAATAGAACTTTCGCATTAAATATCTTCAAATGGTTAGCACATACAGATACTAGTGCAGAATCAGCTCCTTCTGGAATTAGTTCTCAAACAAGTCTTCCTCCGATGCAAAAAGTAACAGCAATGGTACCACCAGAAACTCGACCAATGCAAGGAGCTACTTCAGCTATTCCACCTCGACCACCAACAACTTCTACAAGTCAACAACCAATAACTACTACTCCTATTGCTTCTTCACAACCAAAACCAGTAGCTACTGATAATTCTGTTTTACAGGAAATCGAACGGCTAAGATCTGATATTTCGGAAATGCGTGAAATTATTGCAAGATTATATTCCGATTCTTTAGGATATCTCCAAGAAATGAAAGAAGAAGTTCGATCAATGTTAGATTATATTCGTACAAAAGAAGGATAATCCTTTCTTTCCATTTTTCCTATTTTTTTTATCTTTTTATTCCACAAATTAATTAACTAATAATGTATTTTTAATTCAGAATTATTCATATATCTTTGAGGAGTAATTATGAAATTCTCTACTTTGGCAGAAATTTATGGAAAATTAGATGCAACTTCCAAGAGATTGGAAATGATAGATATTTTAATGGACCTTTTCCAAAAAACATCAGCAGATGATATGCAGATCGTTATTTATCTTACATCAGGTAAGATTGCTGCTGATTATAACGACATAGAACTCGGTTTTGCGGATAAGATGGTAATTAAAGCTATTGCTAAAGCAGTTGGAAAATCAGAAGATGATGTAACTGAATTATTTAAACGAAAAGGCGATTTAGGAGAAGTTGTTCAGGAATTAAAGAGTAATACTGGTCAACAAAATTTGGGAGTTTTCTTTGGTGCGTCAGCGAGTATTAATCAAAGTAATTTGACTGTCCATGAAGTTTGGGAAACGTTAATCAAAATTGCTCAATTAGAAGGAAAAGGATCAAGTTCTAAGAAAATGAATTATCTTATAGGATTATTCTCAAAATCCTCTGCTTTAGAAGCTAAATATATTACCAGGATAATTCTTTCCCAATTAAGGTTAGGAGTGAAAGACCTCACAATAATAGAAGCATTATCACGAAAGTTTGGATCTGGTGATGAAAAATCCAGAGAACTTATAGAACATGCTTATAATGTAACTAGCGATATTGGATTAATTGGTGAAACGCTAGCCAAAAAAGGGCTTTCTGGGATTAAGCAAATTGGTATAACTGTAGGTGTACCAATAAGGATGATGGCTGCACAAAGAATGAGTACCTCTGAAGAAATTCTTGAGAAACTTGGAGGATCATGTGCTTTAGAGTTTAAATATGATGGTGAAAGAGTTCAAGCTCATATCAGTAAACATAAAATTTTATTATATTCTAGAAATCTAAATGAAATCTCATCCATGTATCCTGATGTAATTGAAGCTTTAAAGGGAGCAATAACAACAAACGATGTAATAGTAGAAGGAGAGATTACTGCATGGGATCTTGAAACAGAAAAATTAAAACCATTTCAAATTTTGATGTCAAGAAAAAGAAAATATGAAATAAATGATGCAATTGAGAGAGTTCCTGTTAGAGTTTTTCTTTTTGATATTCTCTATAAAGATGGTATAAGCCTTTTAAATAAATCCTATCCCGAAAGAAGGAAAATCTTGGAATCAATCATTAAAGAAAATAATATCATTGTTCTCTCATCACGAGAAATCGTAAAAGCAACAGATGAATTTGAACGATTTTTTGAGCTTGCAATTGAAAGTGGATGTGAAGGGATTATGGCAAAAGATATACGTGAAAATTCAACATATCAAGCTGGTAATCGTGGCTTTTTATGGATTAAGCATAAATTTGATTACACTTCTTCATTTAATGACAGCTATGATTTTGTTGTTGTAGGAGGATTTTATGGTAAAGGACGAAGAAAAGGTACCATAGGAACCATTCTACTCGCTGCTTTTAATCCAGAAGAGGAACGTTATGAAACCGTATGCAAACTTGGTAGCGGGTTTTCAGATGATGATTTAAACAAGATTACAGAAGATCTTATGAAAATAAAAGTGTTAGAAAAACCGAAAGATGTTTTTTCAAGAATGGATGCAGATATATGGTTCTATCCATCAACGGTTTATGAAATTAGAGGAGCTGATCTCTCAACAAGCCCTATCCATACTTGTGGTATGGATGAAATAAAGAAAGATGTTGGAATAGCTATTAGATTTCCACGTTTTATTAGATTTAGAGATGCTAAAGCACCTGAACAAGCAACCACAACAAAAGAAGTGATTGACGCTTATAAAAAACAACGGTTACTCGCGCATGATGTTTAAAGCGAAACTAATAATAACAAGATTTAGTAACTATTATAAGAGATTTTCATTCCTATAGTTGGTGGATTACAAGTGTCTGATTTAAACAAAGAAATAAATGAACAAGGGGAAGAAACTGAGCCTAAGGGATCTCAAGTTGAGATTAGTGGAACAATTCTTACAGCAGAGGAAATGACCCCTAAGAAAGCATTAAAGCAACTTCGAAGTGTCGTAAACGAATATGAAGATTATGTGACTGTTCAAAGTAGACGAAAAACAGACAAATATTTCCGTGATTTTGTAATCCTTAATCTAACAAAAACAAATGATAAAATTAAGGAAATCCATTCATTGCTAATCGAAAAGCAACAAATGTCTACTTGGGCTTCAGCTGATGCTCTAATTAACGATATAGGATTGTTTTTGCGTGATGTAGTTAAAGGTGATTTTGGTTTCACAACATTTTTTGAAAACCCCAAATTATTAGAAATGGATATATCTCAATTATATTTAGTTGATAATGAGATTCTTTGGTCCTTAGGAATAATTCGTGAACGTACCGAAGCTTTCATGGAAATGTGTAAGTTTAATTACTTTGAAGATATTGATTTGTGGTTTGAAACACTCAATAGAATTCTTGGCAAATTGATTCAATTAAATGAAGATCGAATAAAATTAATTGGTTCATATGAGAGAATATCATATTAAAGATCAAATTACTTCTCTCGATTTATTTTTTATTTTCAACTATTTCGTTCAAACGATTTTGCAAATCAATAATTGAGGTATTTTGAATAGTTATTGTTTTATCTCGAGAAGTTTGCCCACTGGTTAGCTGCACATTAGCTGAAGAGATATTCAGTAATTTAGCTAAAAATTTTACCAATTCTTTATTTGCCTTACCTTTATCGGGAGGAGATTTTAGATAAAATACCAGAGCATCTATATCCGAATCAAATAGTACTTCCTGAGTTTTACTATTAGGCTTTACAGATACGTTTAGAATAACATTATGGTCCTTTTCCTTAGCAAAAGAAAAATTATTCATCTGTAAGTACTTCCGATTTTTTCGTTGGTTCACTTTCACTGGCAAAGTCTAGCATCATTTTGTAAGCTCGTTTGAAAATTTTACTGGCTTCTTTGGGCGAGGTATGATTTGGATTTTCTACTTTTGATGATTTTGATAGAACAAATAAGTGAAGATTCCTTTCTTCAACGGTATGTTGAATTTTAATAATTCTATCTGCATAAGCAATGTCTTTCTTTAATGGTTGCCAATTTTTAGGTTTTTTCATTCGTAAAAAGCAAACAAATGAAGGGAACTTATTACCCATACTTTCATTGATAATTATTTGAGCGGAAAGTGAATCAAAAGAAGGTGGTTGATCAGCAAAGTCAACCATAAAACGAACATTTATTGGGAGCATAACTTCACCTTCAACTCCACTATCCGCTAATTGCTGTAATTGTATAGCTGGAGTGGTAATAAATTCTATTTCTTCTAATTCCTCTTGCTGGGTAAATTGATAATAAAATAGAATTTTCCTTACAACTTCAGGTTCCCAATATTCTATTCTAATAATAAACCACAAGGGAAGAACAAGAAGATAAATATCAATTAAAAATAATGAAGTTGATATGAATAACCGATTAGCAATCACTAGAAACATGACATATAACAATCCCACACCAAAAAGAATTGTAACAAATAACCATCTTCCTTTAGGCTTTTTTAGATCAAACATAGCAGCAATTTTTTTCTGTTTTCGTTCACGATTGTTTAAGAGATTAAAATAATCGGAAAGAACCTTCATTTTTGAATCTACCCAAATTGGTTTTTCTTCTGATAATTTTGGTTCTTCAGAGATTTTCATTCTTTTTGGATAAAGCAATACTACAGCTGCAATAATTAAAAATAATCCAATTAAAAAAGAACCTAATGAAACTTTATTTTGTTCAAAAGGAAATATTCCTCCAATGGGTAACACTATTTGGAAGACGATTCCCATGATTGCCATTAGGAAACCGGTAATAAGTCTAGGGATTACAGGAAATCCTTTGAAAAGCCAAAAATCCTCTTTTTTAATTGTAAGATTTACCATGCTCGTCACCATATTTTGAACTAATTATTATTAATTAGTTTAATATTTATTAGGTTAGGTTTTATTATTGATTTTCGAATCTTCTTCTATTTGATCTTGACTTTTTTTAATTGGATATAATAATATCTTTGATATGAAACTAATACTCCAGAAAATTATTGAAATACCTAATAGTACTGATATGAACCAAAATTGGATATTTGACAAAAAATAAACTAAACCTGAAGTTATAGCACTTGTTAGTAAAACGGTTAATATTTCTAATGTTCGAAGACTGATCATATAGGAAGAAAACCAACCAAATATTAACCAAATAGCTAGTACACTAAAAATAGCATAGTAATTTAACATCACTAACAGAATGCCTATTAGACTACAGATTCCTCCTTGAACTACACCTAGTCCCAATGCTTTTGAAAAGGATTTAAGATTTTCAATCCTTTTTTGTTTTTTACTTTGCTTATCGGAGAAATTCATAATTAGAGAAGGATTTTTTTAACTTAAAAAATTTCAGTAATTTGTTATTAAATGATTTAATAGAAAAAAAACCAAAAAAACTTAATTGTAATAGGTTTTTAGCAAAAAAACTAAAAACAGTAGATGTAGATTAGTAGAACTGATATATAAAACAAATAATTAATATTTGAATTAATTATTTTATACTAAATGGTGGGGTTCATGCTTCCAATTTTACAATCACTAGAATTTTCAAAAATCATTCCTTTGAGTGATAAATCAATTGAAATAATAACTTTTCATGATGGTATTAACAAATTCCTTGCTGAAAATGGTTCCGGAAAGACAACCTTAACTGATCTTGTTGAACATTCTCTTGTTAGAGATGCTCACGCTTTTGCTTGGAATATTTTTTCAAAGAAAAGAGTTGATAGAAATGCTTATGTCAAATCTGAATGGTTTTTTGGAGATGAAGCTAATTCTATAACACATGAGTTTACTGATGCTGGTGCCAGGACTAGAGTTACTTCTGCTAAATTTTCCAACAAGGCACATACACGTGATATGTATTCTGATTATATCTATAATAAAACTAATTTGAGTCTTGAACAAATTCAGAAATTTTTCGAAAGTGTTTATTATAAAAGAGAAAATGACTTGAATCTTTTGGGAACACCAGGCGAAGAAACTTTAATGGATTTCTTTGAACTTCTAAATAAAACCATTCGAATGGAAAGTCCTACTACTATAAAATTACGAAATCAAATTGGTGAAATTAAAAGACAAATTGATTTAAGAAAAAATTATCGGAGAAAAATTGAAACCCAATTAGAAAAAATGGAAATAATTTTCGCTAGTGCAGAAACATCAGCAGATGCTATTGATAATCTTGGTGCACGAAAAGGAACACTTGAGCGCGATAGTGCAAATCTCAAAGACATCATAGATAAAAATCGATCTGAATTAATTAAATTAGAGGAAGATGATCAAGAAATCTTAGACCAACTAGAAAAAAGCCAAGAAACACTTTTGGTTATTAGATCAAAAAGTGATGAGCTAAAATCAAATAATTATGCTCTTCGAACTAATTTAGAGAAATTAGAAAGAGAATTGGATGGATTTAAAGAAATTGGGAATATCAATTATCCAAAAATTAAAAATGATTGGGAGAAAAAACAGAACTGCGAACTTTGTGGTAGCGGTATTTACGAGAATTGGACTGATAGAATTGGTTCCGGTTGTCCTGTTTGTGGTACAGATTGGAAAAATATTCACTCCACTGTTAAAGATGCTGTGTCCAATAGCCATTCACAAATTGAAACTGAAACTCGAGATATTCAAAAGGAAATTGATAAGACCTCGCATGAATTACGAGCTATAGATGAAGATATCTCTAAATATAAAAAAGAAGAGGAGGAAATAACAACAAATCTAAAAAACCTCCGTGATAAATTAGCTTCAAATAATACTCGTAAAAGAGATATTCAAAGAAAAAATGAGGAAACCAATCAGCAGATTCAAAGGATAGGCATGGAAATAGGAAGTTTAACTGCACAAGAAAAAATGGTTAATCAAGATGAAAGTATAGCTTTGCTCAAAGTAAATCTTGAGAAGGTAAATTATGAATTGGATAATTATTCTTTGCAGCTAGATCGTCTTGAGAAAGAATTACCTGAACAAAAAGAATTACAACAAATTCTAAACAACTTCACTCGTTATACTAAAGACATTTTTGGTTATAGTATGTTAGCTGATACAGATACCAGAGTAATAACAATATCCAAAGATGATTCTAATAGAGATTTTGCAGCTATGTCATGGTCTGAAAGATATTTCATAGATGTAGTCTTTAGAATTGCTATATTCAACTTTCTTGTCGAAAATAACATTATGAAAAAAGGTTTGTTAATTCTTGATTCCCCCGAAGCAGCATTAGATTCCTCAAGATTAGAATTATTAGCAAAGATCCTTAATTCTCATAAAAATAAAATAAATTTCATTGTAGCAACAAGAGTGAATCGTTTCTATGAAGCTCTTGAAGGAAAACCTTTAGAAATCCAGAAACAAACACAAACAAGTTTGTTTGATTTTATAGCACATTAGCTATTTGTTAAAAAAATGGAGAATGAATTACTTGGTTAATTGGTTAGAAAAAGAAATTTCGATGTATAGAGAAAATCACCAAAAATCATTAGTATTATGGGAAAAAGCTAAACGATTATTTCCAGCAGGAGTTTCCCACAATATTAGAGATTTCCATATGAGTCCCTTCAAATTAAGTCCACCTTTTATAGAAAGTGGGAAAGATGCTAAACTTTTCGATGTGGATGGAAATACTTACATTGATTTTTGGTTAACCCATGGCGCAGCAATTTTGGGACATGCCCATGAAGCAATTTCTGATGCACTCGCTAAACAGTTACACAAAGGTGTTCATTTTGGTATGGTTAATCAATCAGCCCTGGATTTAGCTGAAAAGATAATTGATGCGACCCCTTGCTTTGAGCAATTAAGATTTTGTTCTACTGGTACTGAAGCAACTATGTACGCTTCTAGACTAGCACGAGCTTATACTAGGAAATCTAAAATAGCTAAAGTAAGAGGAGGGTGGCATGGAGGAAATGATACTTTATTTTACTATGTACAACAAGTAGAAAGTGGTATGGAATCTCAAGGAATGAAAACACAACATGAAGCGGAAATACTCAGTTTCGATTATAATGATATAGATGGTTTTTTGGATTTGATCAAAAATCACAAAGATGAGCTAGCAGCTGTTGTAATGGAACCAATACTTGGTGCTGGAGGAGGAATCCCCCCAAGAGAAGGTTTTCTAGAAACTATAAGAGAAGAAACACAAAAAAATAACATCTTATTAATTTTCGATGAAGTAATTACTGGTTTTCGTTTAAGTTATCACTCTGGTCAAGGATATTTCAATATTATACCTGATATGGCAACTATGGGAAAAATCGTTGGTGGGGGAATGCCCATTGGAGTAGTTGGAGGTAACTATGAAATAATGCAGCAAGCCAACCTTCAAGAGGGAGGAGCAGTTTGGATTGGTGGTGGAACTTTTTCAAGCAATCCTATGAGTATGGTTGCTGGAGTGGCAACATTAGATATACTTGCTAAAAATCAAACGCAATATTATCAAGACTTAAATGCTTCCGGTGATAAAATTAGAAAACAGATTCAAGGTATTATAAATGACTATAATGCTCCGGCATGCGTTACAGGTGTTGGTTCAATTACTTGTATTCATTGGTTCAAAAAACCATTAGCTAAAGTAAGTTCAAGTTCAGACGTGAAATTAAATAGCGATAATGAAAAAGTAAATCAATTCCAATTACTTATGCTTAATAGAAATATCCTTACACGAACTGGATTTGGAACGCTTTCAATTAAACATACACAAGATGATTTTGATAAAACTATGATTGCATTAGATGAAACGATTAAAATGCTTACACAAAAATAAATAAAAAATCGTTATTATGCCAATACTTTAAAAATGAATTGAAAGTCTTCAATAAATAGTTGAGTAAAAATAGTTATCTAAGAGAAGTGCAAAAGAATGAGTGCAAATCAAGATTTAAAAACTGAAAATCTATTGAAAGGTATCAAAGCAATTCTTAAACGAAGAAAATTTAATATTATTAAAGAAGAACGTTTTGAGAATTATATAGATATACAATGTGATAGTGAAACTGAACCAGGGCAAGAAATGTATGCTAGAATAGCTCTTGAGGATAAAATTGGTGTGTCAGTTTTACGAGATTATTTCAAAAAATTAGCCGAAAGAGAAGAAGAAAAAGGCGCTGAAAACGTTAAAGGATTACTTGTTGCTTCAAACAGATTTACCCATTATGCACGAAGAGAAGCAAAAGAAAAGAATATTTGGATAATTACAAGCAAAGACCCTCGATTTGATATTTTTACTCACAACATTGTACCTGAACATATTATATGTCCTGAAGATGAACTTAAGGAATTACTTGATAAATATAGCATTAAAAGAAGACATTTGCCAAAAATATTAGCAAGCGATCCTGCTGTTAAAGCAATCGGAGCTAAACCAGGACAAGTAGTTAAAATTTATCGTCAAAGCGATGTCACTGGGGAAACGATTGCCTACCGCTTAGTTGTAAGACGAAGCTCAGGTTAATTGTTTTCTTTTTTATCTATTTCATTAATTCATGAAAAAACATATAAAAGGAACTCTTTTGAAGTAAAAACTTGAAGAGCAACCATTTAGAAAGGAAATATATATATTAAAATAATATAATTCCAATTATGGTGTACTTCCAAATAAATATGAGGATATTAAAATGCCAACAAAAATTGATTTAACAAAATGTTCTAAGTGTGGAACATGCATAGAAGTTTGCCCAGAAGAAGTTTATGATGAAGCTGATGATGGTGCTCCAGTAAATACTCGACCAGATGATTGCACCGATTGTGGAATTTGTGTCGAAGAATGCCCTGAAGACGCCATTGAGATCAAATAAGCAATTTATCTTTGGCAGATCTCTTTTCTTTTCTTATTTTTTATTTTTTAATTACAATTAGATGAGACTATGAATTGCTGTGAGATGAATTGTTTTAGGAATGCCTTAACCAAAAGTTTTTGATAGGAACAACAAAATAATATGTGCAATTAAAACATTTCAAGTGAGTAAAATGGATTCGCAAGTCATCTTTAACAGTGAAAATACCATAAAACTTTCGGACGATGCACTAGATGATTTGCTAAACCCTATACCAATTGATATTCTTATAGAAAAAATAGCTACAATGAAAGGTTGGAAAACTAAACGACCTCCTTTTGAAAATGATCAAACAAAAAGAGAATATCTTTTGAAGTACATAGGAACCAATTTAACATTAGGAATATTGCGTGAGATCCAAACTTTGAGAGAGCATTGTAACATCAAAGAGTTCAAATGGAATTTTTTTACTTATGATAAAAGTATAGCGCGATTTTATCCCGATAAAATTAAAAAGAAAATTGAAGATTTTATTAAGAATCTTGATTCCTTAGTAAATATCGATTTATTAATTGTTGATGAAGAATCACAAACTTTATTCCTCTTATTAGAACAATGGAAAAAAGAAATTGTTGCTGACACTATATTATCAAAAATCGAGACTAAGGTACCGAAGCATTTTAGAATTTACTTTTCGATTGTTAAAAAATTTATACTCATTCAAGATAGAACTGATCAAGCGACCAAGGAATTTATTAGCGTTTTTGAGAATGCTTTTAATGTAAAAACACAATTATTGAAAGTTAATGCTATGGTAATTCGAGAGTTTGTTAAAGCATTTCCTAATGAGCTTCAAAGTTTAATTGTTAAAGTTCCACAAGAAGTTACTGGTTTCGGAGGCCTAAGCGAATTAACGATTAAAGGAAGCGATGTTATTAAAGGTTCAAAAGGGCTTATGGACAGACATGAAACTTCTCCTATTATGGTTGGACCTTGGGTGGGTGTTTCAAACAAAGATTTGGATTTAAAAGTAGGTGAACCAATCAGAACTTCATCGATAACAAATGTATTAATCCTTTTTGATTTAATGAAAGAACTTTTGTGATGATTTTTGCTAAAATAGAAATGTTTTTTATCATTTCCGTTAACGATTATAACCAGAATACAACTTAATTGTCTGCTATTAAAAATTATATTAGATAATAATACGTGGAATTATTAATTAAAAACCAAATAATATATTATGTTATGATAGTAAATTTAAGGTGGAAATAAATGAGTGATAATCTAGATAATCTCCTAGGAGAAATTTATTCGTCAAGTAGTCAAAGTCAGGGTGTTAAGGAATTAGCGAATCTAATTAATAATCTCTCTCAATTACTTTTGAGAGGAATTGGCCAGCTTGAAGCTCGAGTCTTGAAAATAGAACAACAAATGGGAATGAGTAAAGCAACAACACCTGCTAGACCACTGCCACCACCACCACCCCCTGCAACACAAAGCCCTGTTGCAAGATCTACTCCAGCACCTATGCCAAAAGTAGCTTCTCCTTTTAGCGCACCAACAGCACCTGTAACAACTCCCCGACCACCTCCACCTGTAACTGCTGCACCAGTGCAAAGTTCTATAGGAGCACCTTCTGTTTCTGAAGCTGCTTCAATGTTAGGAGTAACATTAAAGAAAGCACCAACAGCTACTACACCCTCATCTAGTTCAGGTCCATCTTTTCTAACTAGTACTGTTAGTCAAGATACTACTACTCCAACAGTAGCTTCTACTGTATCTAATGAGAGTATGCCTTCAGCGGTAGAACCCGACGCATCAGCACCTGCAAGTTTAGGAGAAGGAGGAGGAATAGCAGGACCAGCGGGTGGTTTCAGAGGAGAACTTGCTGAAAAATTAGCTAGGAGAAGACAGAAGGTTCAAGAACAATTAGATGATGATTTCTCAGGTTTGAAATCTGAAGATTCCTCAACTGAAGAAGAAGAATCAACCTCTAGTGAACTTAAACTTGATCTTGAAGATGAATTAAGAAATGCTTTTTCAAAGCTTAAAGGTTAATTATTCAAATGACAAAACGAAAAGCAATTTGTTTAATTAGCGATGGGTTAGATTCACCCGTCGCAACTTTTCTCATTGAACAGAAAGGTCTAGAGGTTATTGGTATAAATTTTGATAATAAGCCAATGGTTACTTTTACAAAGAAGGAAAATTTAAGCAGAAAGATTGAACCAATAAAAAGCCAAATAACAAATATTGCTTCTGTTTTAGTTAAAGCATTTAAAGAACAAGATAGTTTTAATTTATATATAATTCCAAATGGACAAGACTTGAAAGATATTGTAGACCATACAAAAGATCCACAAATAACCTGCGTTTTATGTAAAAGATTAATGTTGAGAAAAGCAGAACAAGTTGCCATTCAACTTGACGCCGATTTCATTGTTACGGGAGAAATTTTGGGTGAACAAGCAAGCCAAACTATTGACAACTTACGAAATATTGAAAGTGTTCTTAAAACCAAACAATTGGTTAGGCCTCTTGTGGGTTTGAATAAAGAAGAAGTTATTAACATTTCTAGATCAATTGGAACAAATACATACTCGGAATTGGCTGCTAAGTATACTTGTGCAGCAGTACCAAATAAACCTGCAACGCATACGATTTTTGAACGGATTAAAGTAGCTGAAATGATGCTCAATCTGGATGAAATAGCTGAAAATATACTGGCAAACACACAAAAATTCACTTACTATAAATGAAAATCGATTAAAAGATAGATATCCTTGGAGTTTATATCCAAACAAAAAAATATAATAATCTTATGAAATTTTGTAATATATGTTCAAGTATTTATATTTGAATAAATTACAAAAAAATCAATTCACTCAAAATTTAATAAACTCTTAAATGGTATAGAGAGAAATCTTTTTGAATGAATATAAGAATGAAACGTTCAACAAAAGAGGATGATATTTATTGAAAGGCATTATTACTGCTTCAAAACTTGTTTCGTCTCCCAAAGAGATAGCTTTTCCTGATTCAGTCATTACTGATCTTGCAGAAATGAGTGGCGACAGTGGAAAATTATTGATTGTTTATGCTTCAAATGTAAAAGCTATTTACTTCTTTACAGTCGAATCTGAAGTAATAAAGATTGGCATAAAGATTTACCCATTGACTTCCAGAATAGTTGCTAAGATAATGGCAAAGATAAATGAATTCGCCAACAAAATCACTTATTCAACAGGATTATGTTTAGTTGATGATGTTTGTGTTTGGGAAGGCTTTTTAGAGAAGCGCCATCTTACTCGTTCTGTGGAAGAAGTCAAGAGCCTTTTAAAAGAAATTGAAGAAGTTCAAGATGTAACTATTGAGGAAGTTCCTCATTAATTACTCCTTTATGTTTAACCCTTCTTTTATTCTACATTCCTTTTTTTCATTTAGACTTATACTTTTAAGCTAAATTTTTTAGTCTTAATTGGTTAACTTCTAATAGATAAAAGATTTAAGTGAAACAATTTGGATAATACAATTAAATCCATAGGTGAACGAGGATTATTAGCGCTTTTTGAGAAATTAGTTGATGAAGGCGATCTACCTTATAATGATGATGCTGTTGCTTTCCCTATATCTTTAGATCTCTCTATGGTTGTTAATATAGATACTTTTGTTGCAAAAACAGATGCTCCACCGACCATGTCGCCATATCAAATGGGAGCTAAAGCAGTTACTGCAGCAATAAGTGACCTGGCAGCAAAAGGAGTTAAACCACAATATATCATAGCTTCTGGTGCATTCCCAGATGATTTTTCAATTGAACAAACTGTTGCTTTAGTAAAAGGTATACAAGAAACATCTCATTTGTATAAATGTAAATTCTTAGGTGGGGATACAAATGCAGCATCAGATGTTATTATTTCAATAGTTGCTATAGGTGAAATCAAAAAATCATTGTTATTAAAACGTTCAGGAGCTCATGAAAACGATGTTATCTGCACTACAGGTTTATTCGGTCTAACAGGAGCTGGATTTAAAGTTTTTTTAGATAATATAAATGCTACAGAAAATCAAAGAAGATTATTCAAAGAAGCAATTTTTTCACCCAAAGCTCGTGTAAAAGAAGGGATAATTCTTGCTAATTTTAGAAGAATTACTAGCTGTATTGATAGTAGTGATGGTTTAGCTTGGTGTTTCAAAGAAATATTACGGAACAAGAAAAATCTTGGAATTCGAATTAAAGACTTACCAATCCATAAAGATGTTATGGAATTCGCGAAAGAAAATAATTTTTCAGCAGAAGATTTCACACTATTTGCTGGTGAGGAATTTGAATTAATTTTTACCCTTCCAGAAAAATATGTGCAATCATTAAGCAAATCACTTGATTTTTATATTATTGGAAGGATAGTATTTGACGAACAAGAACGAATATTGCTCGAGAGTAATGATGAAATAAAAGTAATTGAACCTCGAGGATGGGAACATTTCGTTAACCTCAAAAAATAAAAGATTAAATGAATGGGAAGATTAAAAATCTCATAATTGAAGAATTATTTCATGCTTGAACTTGCAAAGATATTACTTGAAGAAACAGAATTATGCGATCATTGTTTAGGTAGACAATTTGCTTTAATTGGTTATGGTATAACTAATCAAATGAGGGGATCTATACTTAGAAATGCTATAACAATGGAACTTCTTGTAGATATCAATAAAGAAGAAAATCAAAATATTTTATTGAAAATTGCTAGATCAGGTAATAAACTAGCTATCGATACACTCAAACGCAATAATCTTTTTACTGAATCAGAAAATTATTCTACATTCGTTTGTGAATTATGCGAGGGGATGTTTGATAGATTAGATGAGTATACAATGAAAATCAGGAATAGATTACAAAGTGAAGACTATAATACTTTTTTAATTGGAGCAAAATTTACTTCTGAATTACTTGATAAAGAAGATAATCTTCATGGAAGATACAAGATAACATCTAGTGAAAGTATAAAAGCGGAATTTACTCGAGAATTAGGGAAAAAAGTATCTGAAGAACTTAAGAAAAAACCTGACTTTAATATTCCAGATATAACAGTAATTATTGATTTTAATAAAAATAAATTGATTGTAGAAAAAAGGTCATTATTCATATATGGTAGATATAAGAAATATATCAGAACCATTCCTCAAACACGTTGGCCTTGTTATGACTGTAAAGGTAAAGGTTGTAAAAAATGCAATTTTACTGGAAAACAATATCAAGAAAGTGTCGAGGAAATTATTGCTGAACCAATTTTAAAAATCACTAAAAGCAAAGGATCAAAATTTCATGGTGCAGGTAGAGAGGATATTAATGCATTGATGCTTGGTAATGGCAGACCATTTGTTTTGGAAATTCTTGAACCAAATATTAGAGATATCAATTTAAAAAAAATAGAGAAATTAGTGAATAAAAAAGCAAAGAAAAAGGTTAGTGTTTCAGAATTATCATTTGCTGATAAAAAGAAAGTTCAAGAATTAAAAGGGTCAGCAATAAAAACTCAAAAAACTTACAGAGCAACAATAGAACTTGAACATGAAGTAGATAACGAAAAAATAAAGCAAATTGAAAATGAATTTGATGGTTTGAAAATTAAACAGAAAACACCTCAAAGAGTTTTACATAGGAGATCTGATTTGGAAAGAATCAAGACAGTTTTTGATGTGAAAATTAGAACAATAGATAAAACACATATTGTAGCAGTGATTGTAGGAGAAGGAGGTCTCTATATTAAGGAGTTAATCTCTGGTGATGATGGAAGAACAAAACCAAGTTTTGCAGAAATTTTGGGTTGTAAAGCAATCTGTGTGAAACTTGATGTAACACATTTACATAGTAAATAAAAATCAAAGCTATTATAACCATTGATCCATGTATGATTCATATAAATTATCATCAACTTCTATTGTTTCATATTTATTTATCCTGTCAGCTATCTCTCGTGCTAAAAGATGATAACAGGACGGAGTATCTTGTTTGAGTAACGCTCTATATAAAAAATCTTGACATGAACAAAAAGAATGCTCTATTGTTAGATAATTTCTTTCATGACCTATAATTATCCAGCGAATAATTCCCGTAGGACGAAAGATATATTTTTTAACCCCTTTCTCTGCAATTATCTCCAATGCTTTTTGTAAACGATCTCCAAAAAACTCCTCTAATTGTTTTATATCATTTATAGATAATTTACTTCCTATAGTAATATGTTCAATGATTTTTGGATAAGCTTCAAATGATTTTAAACCAGCAAATGATTTTTTCGGGCTTATTTTTGAATCAATGTTTTCTTTCAAGGAAGAAAAGTCTCCTAATTCTCATTTTCTTTTTTTACCTTTTAAAGGAATCTTTTTTTATTAATTAATAGTAGATTTTTGTTGTTCGATAGCTTCTTCTAATTTTAGAAGTCCAGCTGCAACTTTTTTAGCTAATTCTCTAGATATAGTAACTTTACCTCGAGAATATTGCCTTGAGAGAATCTGAATCTCTTTTAATTCACCATCTGAAACAGTCCAAGTCTCAGGGGATTTTACACTTTCACCAATTCTAAATGCAATTTCCATTGCTGCTGATGCATCTTTGCCTGCTTGAAGAGAAATCCCATCCCTAGTTCCTCCTTCAATGGCTTCCTTTACATCTTGGAATGTTGCGGGTGTTGTTTGCACTTCATCCACTACCTCTAAAGTAACATCATCTGGTTTAACGTTTAATAGTTCGTTTAAAATTAATATCCGTCTATAACCACCAGTGGAACCTACTCTAATTATAGCCATTTTTGTGGGATTCTTTTCAATAACTTCAAGTATATATTCAATCGCTTCACCAATATCTCGAGTCTCTAAAGTACTTCGTAAACAGCTATCAGTTATTACTGCTACTCCAATGGTTTGACCTGGATCTACTCCTATGATTAAACATTCCCAAATGCGTTTTCCTTCAATTCCCAACATGATTTTTGGGAAAGCTCGAGAAATATCTAATATCTCACTATTCGTTAAAACGATTAATTTTTTATAATCTGTTTGTAAAGTCTTATGTTCCTCTTCTGTTGTCACGACTAAAATAGATCCTTTAGAAGGAGGTTCTCCTGGTATAATTTGCTCTATGGAAAAACCACTTTTTATTAATTTCTCGCGCAAAAGATGACACAAACGAAAATTCATTGTTGCTAATGAAATTAACATAGAGATTCTCCTAATATTAACAATTCTAAGTTATTTAAAGGTCTTATTACTTTGACTGGTGTATGTGTATATTAGCTTTCTTTCTTTCTAATAGGTTCAAATATACTTTTTCTACTAAATATTTAATACTAACTAAAATAAAAAGGAATTATCTTAATTATGAAAACATGAGTTGGTTAAACATGGACATATCTTATCCATTACTATTAGTTAATTTCAAAACTTATAGAGAAGGGACTGGGAAAAAAGCTTTAGAATTAGCGAAAACCTGTGAAAAGGTTGCTAATGAGACAAATATTTGTATTGCAATAGCTGTTCAAGCAACAGATATCCGAATGATTGCGTCTGAAGTAAAAATACCTGTTTTTGCTCAACATGTTGATCCTATTTTAGCTGGGAGCAATACAGGGCAAATCTTTATTGAGGCTATCAAAGAAGCTGGTGCTGTTGGAACACTAATCAATCATAGTGAAATGAAAATTAAACTAGCTAGTATAGCTAAAATTATCGATTTTACGAAGGAATATAATCTTTTTTCATGTGTATGTTCAAGTACTTCAAAAATAGCTGGTGCTGTAGCTGTCTTAGAGCCAAATTGTTGTGCAATAGAACCACCAGAATTAATTGGTTCGGGAATATCCGTTAGTACTGCTAAACCAGAAATTATCTCTGAAACTGTTGAAATCATCAATAAAATTAATCCAAAAGTTATTCCTTTATGTGGTGCAGGAATTACCAATAATAGTGATGTTAAAAAAGCACTAGAATTAGGAACTAAAGGTATTTTGGTAGCATCAGGTGTAGTAAAAGCAAAAGATCCTGAACAAATCCTTACTGAAATGGCTTTGATTTCAAAAGAGTTTCAAAAATAAAATATTGATGAAATATCATAAAATGGGAAAAGTTCTATAAAGCTTGAAGAGAAATTAAAAAAAATTATTTATAATTTGTTAGGTGAATATTCAGATAATATTTATCTTTATTTAGTTTGATGAAAACATTGTTTCAGGAGAAAAAATCTTTTGCCAGAAGAAATAACAATCCAAATCCCTAATAAATTAGCTGAATTTATTGATAAATTAACAACAGAGGGATTTTTCGAGAATCGAGAGGATTTCGCTCGATGCTCTTTAGAAATAATTGCTCAACTTTATGGTTTATCAGCAACATCAAAAGGTGGAAAATCATTATTAGATGTACTTTCTGATAAAAAAGTGGCAATAACTGAAACTAAACCAATTACTTCATCTCCTGTTAAAAATAGTCAACCTGAAACTAAAAATGCAACAAACTCAAATATGGAGTTATCCCAAATTGAATATGAGATATTAGATCTATTTTCAGGTACAACTTTTGAATACGAAGATGCTTTGTATGCAAGATTCACTATGGATTTAATGAAGCTTGCAAAAGTTCCCATTCCTAAAAACGATTTTCTTTCTAAGCTTAATAATCTAGCTAATAAAGGGAAAGTTGAAAGGACTGAACATAATAATAAAGTCATTTGGAAAATTATTGACAAATATGGTTAAATAATGCTCAATCTATTTCCAATATTTTAATATCGATCCCAGTAATACCTTCTACTGCTAAAACTTGTGTTTTCAAATATTCTACATCAATTTTATTAAATTCTTCAGCATCAATATATCCATCAAATACACATTTCTCTTCTATAAAACACAAACCAGTTGAATAAAGAGCTTTCAAGCCCATTTCTAAAAATAAATTACCAATTTTTCGCAAGAAATCAGGTGTTAATTTTCCAATATCAATAGCTATTTTATAGACTTTATTTGAACTTGTGGGAATTATTCTAATAATTTTTGTATTAGGTGTTAAAATAATAATAGCATATTTTCCATTTTCTGGTTTTAAAGCTAAAAGGAATTCTTTAGATAATTTTAACGATTGATTAGGAACAAGTTGTAACATTTCAGCTATTGTTATTGTTGGGATTTCTGTTTTTTCTACCATAGACTTTTACCTCGCGCATATTTTTTAAGGGTTTTTATTTTACAAATCATATATTACTATATTTATGAATAAAATTCAGATAATTAAATAATTCCTTCAGAAAATAGTTTTTTGGGTGAAAATTTGAACAACTTCATTGTTTTTATTTAATATTATTCATTTTAAATTGCTAATTAGCTTTGGTGCACTTGCAACTTTAAAATTATAATAGATCCATTTTCTTTTTGTTAATTCTTCTTCGACCTTTTTTGCATATTCACTTGTGGTTGCGACTGTAACTAGATTACCACCACCAATTAAATAATAGGCAAGAATACCTTCTTCACGCATATGCTCAATATCTTTACACAATTGCATCATCGCTGATTTCCGGATATTGAGTCCTACTCCTTCTAGTAATTCATGAGCATTTCTAATATTTTCTTCAGCTACTGCCAATACATTAAGAAAATCTTTTTTCTTTATAGAATTATTTATTCTATTAACCCATTCAGGTATTTTTTTCACGCGTTCTGGAAACAATGGATTAGTGATAATTCCTTTATGAATTTCATCAGCTGATAATCTTGATTTATAATGAAATGGTATTGAGAAAAGTTTCAAAGATACCAAATCTTTTTCTGTAGCAATTTGAGAAACACTAATTTTGTTTCCATAAACCTTTGTTAAAGTTAAACCACCAAAAAGACTGCGACCTGCACTTTCAGATCCTTTCATTGCATATTCTAATAGCTCATCTTGTGTATAATTTAATTCTAAAATATCATTAAGAGCAGTGAATAATGCTGCTAATCCAGAATCAGAGCTCCCACTGAATATATAATAATTTGTTGACTTTATACTCAAGTTGATATTTTCCGGCGCTCCTACAAAATTCTTGACAGCAGTTAATATTTGTTCACCCCTAAGCCCAGCAATTTGTTGTCCATTAAGAATGAAATTTATTTTTAGATCTTTATGAGAAAGAGAGCTTTCAATTATTGTCTCTGTTCGAGTCGTTTCATTTTGATTTGTTACTGCTAGACCCATTGTATCGTAAAGAGGTGTTCTATCTGAGTTAATTCCCCCTAAAAAAATGATTGGAATTGTAGGATATGCAACAGCAATGGATAATTTCTTCATTCAATAATCCTTCTTTCTTCTTCAAGGTTTTCTATGTAAGTCAGTCTTTTATTATATTTTTTTAATTTATTTAAATAACTAATTTGGTTAATAATTATATCAAGTGTTTGATCATATCCTTTTGAAAAATCATCAATATCAATTATTGATAAATTATATTTACTAGCCTCATTGCACAAATTCTCTTGCAGTAGAAGATATTTATCTATATTAGAAATTAATCGCTCCCCGGAGCTCCTTAGATGTGAGTAATTTGAACGTGTTTGCAACCTTTGGTGATATATTTGAGTATCATTTATCCGCAAAATAATTGGAATAATACTTGGATGTTTTAATAAATCATTATCAAATTGCGAAGGGATAAATTGTAAATATTCAACAATTAAACTTTCACCATCACGTATCCCACGATCAGCAATCATTCGTTCAATTGCTTGATTCATAATTTTCGATTGATCTTTATATCCCAGTAATAAATTATCTGACGTATTTTCGCCATAAAATTTCCAAGTATTATAGATACTTGTAAAAAATACTTCAGAAGATTCTTTAGGGAGGAGAGAACGTATTGCTGATCGTAGAGCATCGCCTCCGATTACCAGACTTATATTAAGAGCTATGGATATTTCCTTTGCTAACGCAGTCTTTCCAATTCCAGGAATTCCTGCAATAATGATAATTATTGGTAGTTTCTGTAATCCTTGTTTACTTAATGAATAATATTCTTTAATTGTTTCATAGCGAAATAGGTACTTTTTTCCTAAAAGATTAAGAGCTTTTTTAAGTTCAGTTTCATTTAAGGAATTGACTAATAATTCACTAATGGTTTTTAAAGGCAATCCTGTGCTAAACAAAAATGAATCGTTTTCCCAATAAATCATTATTTAATCGTCCTAAATTCTCATATTATCAATTGGAAATAACATTTATTAGATATAATATTAACCCCATTTTTCATTAAAAAAGGAAGATTTTTAATAGCTAAGCTTCGCAATTGAAACATAAAATAATAATTGTTATTGTGTTGTATACAGAATATTAGGTTGATAAAATTGTCCGTACAAGAAGTTACTCAAGCAGAAATTCGTAAATTTAAATATATGGGGTTAACTTATGAAGAACTCCAAGCTATTTCCATGGATGAGTTCATTAAAATGCTCCCTTCAAGAAAAAGAAGAAGCTTAACAAGACCATCTTATTGGACCACTAGAAGAAAGAAATTACTTGAAGATATTCGAAAACAAATAAGAATGATAAAAGATGGAGAAAAGAGAATCATAGCAATAAGAACACATCTTAGAGATATGATCATCCTACCTGAAATGATTAATGCAAAAATAGCAGTTCATAATGGCAAGGATTTTGTAGAAATGATCATTCATCCAGATCAAGTAGGCCATGTTTTTGGTGAATTTGTTCTCAGTACAAAATTAGTTAGACATGGTTCACCAGGTATGGGTGCTACAAAATCAAGTCTCTATATTCCATTGAAATAATTTCTTTTTTTGGGAGATTTATTTCTCCTCAATTTCTCTTTTTCAAACAACTAACAAAAAATTTTTATCATTCCATTAACCTTATTATTCGTTAGCGATTAATTTATTAGCATTTAACAAATTAACTTAGATTTACTACTGGGTTAACAAAAAGCTATTTGAGGAATTAATACTTGTCGAGATTTAAATTACCTATTATAAATGACAAACGAGCTCAAATTGGACTACGGAAACAAATTATCAGCATTTTTAGCATTGATGTTAATGAAATGGGCCCGGTAATTGAATCCATTGCTTCACCTTATACTTCCGATTCTTTATTTAATGAGCGTGAAATTTCCATCCTATTTTCAGTTGTAAACATGTTAGAAATAAAAGAAATGATTATCGGTGAATTAAAATTAATTTTTGAAATATATGATAGTTTCATGGATGATGGCCGACCAGCGAAAAAAGTGATTGTTACTATTTGTGGTGAGGAAGCAAATAGTGGACAGGTACGTGCAACTGTCAGAAATATGATTCATAGTTCAAATACTGCAATTAAGAACCTAGAAAATATACTTGAAAGATAACAAAAGTAAATACAATTAAAGTAACATATATAACAACAATTCATCTCGAACAAAAGAATTTTAAAGTAAATATTCTGCATTTTGCTTCATTAGAAATTATTAACATATTAATTTGAGAAATATCTGAGGTACATAAAATTGGCAATAGAACCAGATCAAATTACTGAAGAATTATTAACAGGTCTTGATGAATATTTAGCTGCTGGTGTGCATATAGGCACTAGAATTGGTACAAAATCAATGAAGAAATTCATTTATCTAATTCGTAGCGATGGATTGTATGTTTTAGATATAAGGTCTACAGACGTAAGAATTAGAACAATTGCTAAATTCTTGGCAAGATATGAACCAAATCAAGTAGCAGTGTTTTCTGCCAGACAATATGGACAAGTCCCCGCAAGTAAATTATCTAAAACATGCGGATTTTTGAGTGTTCCAGGCAGATTTATCCCAGGTACATTAACTAATCCTGAATTTTCAGGCTTTATTGAACCAGAGGTCATTCTTGTTACAGATCCTCGTGCTGATAAGCAAGCAATAAAAGAAGCTAATAAAGTTGGTATTGTTGTTGTAGCTATGTGTGATACAGACAATGAATTAAAAGGCGTTGATCTTTGTATTCCAACCAACAATAAAGGTAGAAGAGCTCTCGCACTTGTATATTGGTTATTAGCAAGAGAAGTAAAACGCGCAAGAGGCGAAATACCTCCCGATGGTTCCATCCTAGAAGGTGTTGAAGACTTTACATTCAAAGTTCTTCCAAGCAATATGCAAATTACTGCTGATGAACAAGATGAATATGAAGGAGAATATTAATCTCCTTTTTTTATATTAAAATGAAAAGTTATGTACCTCAACTTTTCACTTCTTTTTCTTAGAACCAAACAGGATCAATCCAACCCCAACCCGTGAACCCAACTAATTTTAGAATACCCCATACACCAAAGGCAAAGATTAAACCTAAACCTATTGAGATTGGTAACCCAGGCATCATTTTAGCTTTGTTAAGAAGTCGAATGGTAAAAATTGAACCTATGACAACACCAGCAAAACCGGCAATTGCTGAATAAAGTCCTAATTTGATTAGCGCAAAACTAAATAACATACCAAAGAAGGCTAAATCACCAAGTCCTAATTCTATATAATCAACGTAAATGTATTGTGAATCATCAACTCTTGGGTCTGTTATCGTTTCAGTATCATTAGTTTCAGAAGCTGAACCCTCTTCTGAGGATATTTCTACAGCTGTAATTTCTTGCTCATCAGTCTTTGATATATTATTTTCCTCATTGTACCTCTCTTCAGTTATTTCAGCGATCTTTTTGATTGGACCTTTAAAGACAGAAATAATATCGTAAATACTCAAACCAATCATTACAAGGATAGCTGCAAGTGTTGGAAGGAAAGTAGCTAAAAACGTTCCGCTTAAAACAGCGAAAAGCAAAGCCATAACTTGTGGTATTGGTTTTGGTATAATTTGATAGACCATTGATAGAACAGTTATAATAGCAAAAATTGTTCCACCTACGATACTCAAGACTAGAATTATAATTTCTGTTCTATAAGAGAAAACAGTATTTTCAGTTGTTAAATCTAATACATAATAAGGTGTTGAGAAAATTATCAAGAAAACAAAGAAAAATGATGTTACAAGTATTGCTACTGCAAAAATTGCTTTAAGAACCTTGATACCAGAATATTTGATTATAAGAAAGATTCCTGTTGAACCAACAAAAGCAATTGCCACAAAAACTATAGCAGTAATATATGGACTGTTACCAATCTCAGCTTGAGGCATTTCACTTCCACCGAAATCACCTGTAAAATAACCGAAAACGATCCAGCTACAAATTCCACTCAGAACCGAACAAATGAGAATTGGTAAAGATATGGATAGAAAACGTTTTCTTAATGTAATACTAAAAGTTCCTAACTGACTTGCATAGCTCAATGTTTTAACCTACTTTTTTGTGAATTACTTTTACTACTAATTTTAAATTTCAATTACTAAGCAAAAAATATTTGCTTATGGTGAGTAAATAAAAAAGAGAAAAAGAATGAACCTAAGCACTAGCTTCTGCTGCTTTTTTTGCAGGTTCTTCTTCATCAGCACCGGGTTTTTTGATAAAAGCAATTACCAAAATAATTAATCCAATGTTGAACACAACTATGCCAAACCATAAGAGCCAATCGGACCATAATCCAGGGATGAACATAACGCCACCAATGATAACCATAATTATACTAATACCGGACAGAATACCAGCGGCAATTAATGGACCTTTTCTCATAATTTCACATCCTGTTTGTAAATTAAAAAAGATTTTTTCCTAATATTTTTGAATCTTTTTCTAATTAAGACATCACCAAATTAAAAGGTTGTGATGAAAAGTTCAAGATAAGTTAAAAGGAAAAAATCTCCATCAATTAAAGAGAATTTTTGATATTTAAAGCGATATCCTGATGATCTTTATAGATTAACTCCGTTGCAAATTCTGCAAAGAAAGGTTCATAATCATTAAAGAAATCCTTTATCTCTTGTTTAGTGGGTTCTTTATCACCAAAGGCTTGAAATCTTTGAATGATTTTATTAGTATTACCAATTATTTCAATAATATTTTCTCTAATGAATTTAGGCCTATCTTTTGAACGGCGTCGCCACATTTGATGTAAGAAATTATGTAAGAATTCTGATCGTTGGCCACCATAAGCACTCATTGATCGAAGATTTACTCTCACCGCACTTTTGAATAATCTATCTGTACCTTCTTGTGCACCCATAATATCAAATTCATCTGTATTAATTTCAGCTAAATTAGTTGTCCATATCTGAGCATTAATTGCTTTATTTGGTGCAAAAATCGATAATGCTTCGATAATGTGGTAAACATCCATTGGATCATCACCAATTACAACAATAGGCTCACCTAAAAGAACAGCACGAACTACAATATCTAAGCCTTTGCGAATGTAGAAGCCAGCAATATATGCACAATCTTTATGCAAACGGATTAAACGTTCAGAAAGAGTTAAACCAACATCTAAAGCAGCTGCACCATAAGCTTTACGAACTTCATTAAGATACTGGTCGGGTGGTCTTCCCTCAATTTTAAGAGTATTAATATCCCTACCAATTTTCAAAAGAATGGAAGCAGTATTTGTTAACTCTCGCAAAAATTCTTTGGGATCAGACATTCTTTTTGTTTTCTTAATAAAATTCTTGGAATATTCAGAAGCAGTACCACCAATTATTCTTCCATTATCTAAATCAAGAATTGTTGCCCAAGAATAGTATTTCAATAAATCTTTATGAACCGCTATTACATCAGCATCTTTTGGATGAACAAAAATAGGGGTTTTAATAAATTTCAATTCTCTATGAGGGGTTAATATGTTCATTGTTTCAAAGAGTTGATCCACCAGTTCATCTTCAAATAAGGTTTGTTTATCACTAGCTAAAATAATGAAATCTCCCATAAAGAGTGCTTCATATAGATTTTCAATATCTTTCTTGAACAAAGAATTTAGTAAAAAGGAATCTTTATTTTTATCATTAGGAATACGAATTTTTCCTGTAACAAATCCTCTTTCTCTTCGAAGGGAATTAGCTGGCAAAAATCCGTTTTTAGGTATAACTATTGTTGTTCTTAGAGACCTATCAACATCTCGAGCAATTGGATCAATTTTCATTTTGATACCTTTTGCTTCTCTTCTATCATCAGATGATAAATCTAGTTGCTGAGTTTGTGATATTCCATCCTCTTCATCATCTATATTGTCTGATGTTCTAAATGAACTTTCAGCTCCTAATTGGGTAGCTTCCCAGTTAGGTGGAGCCATCATTGCACTTTCATTACCATCAGTAGCTTCTTGATCTGTTAAAGGTTTGAATTCAGCTTGATTTATATCAATTTTACTTTGCTTCGCCTCTTTTGGTGGAGGAGAAGTGAAAGTTGTATCTGAATCAGAGGTTAGTGATGTATCAGAGTGTTGAAAATCAATATCTTGCATCCTAGATGTTGTTTCATCAGGTTTACTTGTTATAGTTTTTGTACCATTTTCTGATTCAAAAGGTTTGATTGAAAAATATGATTTATTTGATATTACAGTGATATAGAGATAACCTCTTTGGTAGATGTCTCTTAATTGCCTTTCAATCTCACTAGTAGCTAAACCTGTAACCTGAGAAATCATTTCAGGTGTGACAACTTGCATTTTAACTAAAACTAGTGCTACCATTTGTAAATCAGATGGGAGATTTAAAACCTCAAAAGCATCTAAATCTCTTCGATTCCCTCTTGCTTCGATTTTTCTTTGATCAAAAGCTTTCACTAATTCTAGTAATTTACTATCGAATAATCGGAATGGTGTTGTATCTTTACCATCAAAAGATGAGATGGTATTTAAATTAAAATGATTGAAAAATTTGTTTTCTAATTCAGGTAGGAAGATGGAGGGGATACTTGTTTCTTCTAAATCAACCCCAACAACAAAAAGTATAGAATTTCGTGAATGATAATAATATTTGGTTCCTTCTATAATAATATCTTGCACTTTTTCAGCTAATTCAGTTATGGGGACACCTAGCCATCCATAAAATTTTTCTAAACGATTGCGTTCCTCTAAGTCAGTTGATTTTATGAACCGCATTCCCGAAACGGGTATATCTTGAATAATAATCCATACAAATTGAATCATGAACTTTTTACCCTTCATCAATCCATATTTTTCAATTGATGTTTTTTTTCTGACTTGAGCTCTTAATACATACATAAGTATATGATAGTTTCTAAGTAATGAGTTATAATTTAAGTTTTAAGGGTGTTGAAAGAAGAAAAATGATATTATTATCTTTTAGCTGAAAAAAAAAGTAATAGGAAAAGAATGGAGGAAATTAGTATCCCCAATATTTACTTTCAGGATTAAGACTACGCTTTAATTTAATAAATTCTTCAAGTGCATTCTTTTCATCAACAGTTAAGTCATCTAAATATTTCTCTTTAATACGTTTAACAAGCCTCTCAGGTAAATCAATAAAAAGTTCCATAGCTTCAGTGATTTGTCGACCAACAGTAGGACCTTTAATAGAGACTGCTACTTGCATACCTTTTTTAGCTTCTCGAATTGATTGATTATTTTCTTGTATTTGTTGGATAGAACCACATTTCTTACCATCCGTTCCACGAATGATACCTGCTCGAGGAGTTATTTTGCCTGCCAAAATCTCTACTCCAACAACAGCTGGTTTACTAGCTCGAAAAACCATCCCTGGAAGGATTTTAAATTTACCAGGATAAGTTAGATCTTTTAAGCTTTCTGCTTTTAATTTTTGTTCTACTTCAAGTTTCCAACGAACAAAATCATCAAGCAGAGTATAAATAATATCACTTCTAAAGAATTCAATATCATTAACTTCTAATTCCTCTTGTGCATCGGGTAATAGATTTACATTAAAAGCAACAATAGCACCTAAGGAAGGTTTATTTTCTTTAACTACTATCGCATCGGTTACATTAGTTTTGGTGATATCACCAATATCAGCAATTTTGATTGGAATATTTCTTTCTCTGAATTCTTTTACTAGGGCTTCTAATGCACCAAGAGTATTAGCCTTGATGATAATGCCTTCTTTATCTGTTTCGATTTTAATAACACTAATTTCTTCATCAATTTGATGTTTAGCTTCAAGTATTTCATCGTGAGTATTTGCAACTATAACTGGAGCACCTGCCAATGCATCATTTAAACCAGAGGCAGCAATTTTGATACCTGCAGCTGCATGAATTTTTTCGATAGAATTGAATTTCTCTCGAGGATCTCGAATTTCATCAAGAGCTTTTGGTTCAAGTAAAGCTCGGATTTTTGCTTCTTGAGCACCATTTTTCGCTCCGAAAACAATATGATCATTTTTAGTGAAAGTTCCTTTATGCACAATTACATTTAAAGTAGTTCCCATACCTGGTTCATCAGTTACCTCAAGTATGGTTCCAATTCCATTCCCTTCACTATATTCTAATTTTTTCATAAGAAATTGTTGAGCAAGACCAGATAAAACTAAAAATAGATCTTGTATTCCTTCTTTTGTTTTAGCACTTGTAGGAACAATTGCTATGTTTTCAGTGTAATTTCTAATACGGTCATACCTATCTGAAGGATATTTTAATTTAGATAATTCACCCATGAGTTCGTATAAGTGCTTATCTAATGCTGTTTGTGTATCAACAGTTTGTTTTTTGAAAGTTTCAAGGAAGGAAAGACCCTCATGTTTCTTCCAACCAGCAACACGATCAATTTTATTAGCAGCAATAAGGAATGGTATTTTCCTTTGTTTAAGTAAACGCATTGATTCAAAAGTTTGTGGTTGAAATCCAGCCTGAATATCAACAACAACTATAGCAATATCAGCAACAGATGCTCCACGTGTACGAAGGTTGAGGAAAGCAGCATGACCGGGTGTATCAATAATTAGAATACCAGGTATCTTAAGTTTAATGACTCCTTTACTCATCATATCTCCACAAATTTCATTAATAGTCTCAATTGGAAAATATGAAGCACCAATTTGTTGAGTGATTCCCCCTGCTTCTCGAGCTTGCACAGCTGTTCCACGAACAGCATCTAAAATAGATGTCTTCCCATGATCAATATGTCCTAAAATAACTGCTATGGGAGCTTTGATGCGCTTAGATTCATCAATTTTGGGAAAGTCAATTGGTTCCTCAAGGTCTTTTGGGGGTGGTTCTTTTGACATTTTAACTGCCTCCTAATAAAAAATATGAATAACTTATTCATATATCCATTCTTCATCAAGCATTGGGTTATCTACAATTTCTGACTTGGTAAAGTAAATGGAATATTCAATTTTAGCGTTTTCCGGTGAATCTGCAGCATGGATAATATTTCTACCAATAACCATACCAAAATCACCACGAATCGTTCCAACTTCTGCTTCCATAGGATTGGTAGCACCAGCAATTTTACGAACACGTTTAACAGCATTTTGACCTTCAACAATCATAGCTACAACGGGACCGCTAGAAATGAATTTAATAAGTCCAGCGTAGAAAGGTTTGCCTTTATGAACTGCATAATGTTGCTCAGCCATAGCTTTTGATAATTGAAGCATTTTCATAGCAACAATACGTAATCCAGCTTTTTCAAGACGAGAAATAACATCACCAATTAAACGACGTTTAACACCATCTGGTTTTACCATAACAAAAGTTTTTTCGAAGTCGGACATTAACATCACCTATATTTACTATCAACCAAAAAATACTAGCTCAAAAAACTTTTGATGATAAAGAAATTAGCAATAAGATTCATTATTATCCTATTGAAAGGAAGACCTAAGAATAAAAAGGAAAATCAATCGATAGAAACTCAAGAGGGAGTCGTACAACATGACTAATTATTATTGTCCGCAATTTCATAACGAATTAACTGATTGTGATATAAGTTATCACCATATCAAACCACACCTTAGAAGTAATAAAGCATATTATTGTTCAAAATGTTGTAAGATATTTTGTTGGGTAGAATTAGAATCAATGAATGAGCAAGATGAAAAAATATTTGTTCATTAAGAAAATATTATAGAAATTAGATGTAGAAAACCATCTATTTCTATTTAGATTTCTTTAAGCAATTTGTTGGGTATAGTTTATACCCAATCACCAGTTTCAATTTTTGTAGGGAGATATTCATCTGTAAAGAATTTAATTCCCCTGCTGGCCAAAGCTTGAATTTCCGCTTTTTGTTTTGTTTCAATCATCAACTTAAGCTCTTTAGTCCAATCAGGTCGGATTTTAACGAATCTTTCCTCCATCATTTGTCTCGCGCGGTTAATGTCCATTTTACTCATTGGTAGTCGAGTATTTTGGGGGAGATTATATTTATCCAAATCAGATGGCCGAACTCCAAGCCATTGAATATTGGGGGTAGCTAGTTCGTAAGATTCATATGATAGTGCTTTGCTTCCTAAACCATATACACGTAAAATATCAAGTCCAAAAGGGTCACTGTCCATTACTGCTAAAACAGGTAATTGAAGATTATGACTCATTCGTCTCAAAAATATCCTTGTTGCTACATTCGGTTGACCACTGCCAGTTAAAATGATACAAGGATATCTTTCATAGAATTTATCTTCTGCTAATCTTAAAAAGGCAGCTTGTTTCTCTACAAGTAGTATGAATTCAGCATCAGATTCCATGTTTTGAATATGATCTTGCATAGGATTAACATTCTTACCACTTGATCCTTGTTTTGTGCAATCAATTAAATCTCCATGATCTGTATATGATAATCTTCCTACTACTAATCCTCTATCATTAGCAGTTACATGGATATTTTTCCTATATGTTCCAAGCATTACTGCACAGTCTTCTATAAGCGGGTCACTACCTCGATTTTGATCCTCAAATAGTGAAACATCGGTGTAAAAGACTTCTCTTTTGCTACCATGAATATTCTGCTCTAATAATTCATGGATGATCTGTAATACTCTTAATTGGGCGGTAAATTTCTTAACCGTACTTATATCATCCCATTTCCTATCTGTATAATTTTCTCCCAAGAGAAGTAAATCCGATTCCTCATCATAAATAACATTATTTGCACTTCTTGAAGGAACCCTCAAATTTGGTGTTCCAGCATTAATTGTTTCTACAAAAACCTTTCTAAAAATTTCTTCAATACGTTTCATCCCCTCATCTCGAGATATATCAGTAATTTCTTGAATCCCTTCTGGAAGATCTTCAATATTCTTTCTAGTTGTTAATTTTAGTTTCTCTCTTTCAGCTAGGATTGCCTTTAATTTATCTCGTGATACTTGTCGTGTTTGGTTTGAATTGCCTGACATTTTGATCCTTCTTCTAAATTATGTGTTTTTATCTTAGGGAATAATTTTTAGCAAATAATCATTAATTTTTACTTTCTAATTCAGCGCTAGTCTTTAACGCGCGAATAATATGATTTCTAATAACTTTAACAGTCTTAACGCCCAAACCTTTAACAGCAGATGTTTTAGCGATTTTTGCGTTATGAAATTGTTTTACAGTATAGATTCCTACAGCATTCAATTCTGTTTGTATTGCTGGTGTAACATGAGGTAATACTTCTACTGAGAGCATTTTCCTCATTTCAATTATATCCTTTTCATCAATCCCTTTTACTTGAGCTAACTTACTTATATCCTTCTTGAAAATATCACCTAAAATTTTCACTCCAACTTGAGCAAATTTTTCTTCTGTAGCCTTTCCCATCCCAGGCATTTTACTGATCGTTAATTTAGGATCCAATAAACCTTTAGGAGGACCTCGAGAAACTTTTTCTTCTTCATCATCAGCTTCTTTTTTGGGCTTTTTCTTTGTGCCTAAAAATTCAGCTATTGACTGATCTTTTTGTTCTTCGGGTTTTTCTTTTTTGGGTTGTGATGATTTCTTTACTGGTGTGGTCGTTTTTGTTGGAGTTTTTACAGATGTCTTTGGTTTTGGGCTTGATTTTTTAGAGGTTTTCGGTTTTGGTGTTGTAGCTGAACCAGGTGTCATTAGTAGTCTTTCTTCAATACTTACTTTTAGTTTAGTAATAGTTGGTGAACGAATTCCTCTTACATTTGTTAAACTATCATCTTCAGCTTCTAAGAATTGTCCTACTGTAAATATACTCATCAAATTTAAATCTCGTACACTTTCAAAATTAATTCTTGGAAGTACCATTACATCTGTGTTTGCTCTATTTGTAGCAATTGTTTTTGTTCCTAAACCTTTTATTTTTAATAATCGACTATTCGTTACCATATAGAATTTCCCAACAGTTTCTATGCCTTTTTCTATCAACTTCTCAGCCATAGTTTTTCCAATACCTTCCATTTTGCTTACTGGTGCATCTAATTCAAGGAAGTAAGTTGGGGGATCGGGAACTTGTACTTTTATAGGTTCAGTAATAATTTTCCCTTTATCTTCTTCAGCAAATTCCTCTACATATTCCTCTTCTTCGAAATCTCCCCCTTCATCTCCATAATCAGCATCTTCTTCTATTTCCTTATCATCTTCCTCTTTAATGGAGATTTTAACTTTCTCTGTTTTCATTGGTTTTCTTAATGAATCAAGTTCAAGATCAAGGTTCTTGCGTATTAGAATAAAAAGTGACTCAACTCTATCTTCTGATAAGCCAAATACTTTACTCAAAGAGGTTTTACTTGCTTCTAAGAAATCTAAAACACTGAAAATTTTCTTTTGATGCAATTCGGAAACAGTTTTTACTGTAATGTTGGGTAAAACATCAACATTACATTTAGATTTCATTTCGATGATTACGCCCATAGGCAAACTACTTAGTGTTAAGTCATTATTATCAGTTAGAAAGAATTCCTTAATATTTCGGACTCCTTGAGCTCTTAGTGATTTTTCTGTAGCTGGACCAATCCCTGGTAAAACCGAAACTGAATCAATTGCTCCATAAATATCCATACCAGCAACTATTCCTCTTTCTTTAGCAAAAACATCAAGGGCTTTAGCACTGACTGATTCTACTAATTCATCTTTTGCTAATTCAGGTAATTCCATAATTGCTGATAATATTTGTTGAGCTTGATCCATGGCTTCCTCAGATAACCCTAATGAAAATAATTCCTGTAATTGTTCATCATCAAGAAGTATTAAATCTTGTAAAGTTTGAATATCGTATCGTTCTAAATCCACTCCTTCAATCGAATCCATTGGTAATGCTTCAACTGGGATAGGATTTTTTGGTAGGAATATTGAACCTTCACGTAATTGCAAACAATTTGAGAATTGGGTAGAACTGAACATATACTGAAATTCTTCTTCTTCCATTCTACCAAGCATATCACCAACAATTGATGTAGCTACAGGAGCGTATTTTTCAAAAATCTTCATTCTACGAGCAGCTTGCTGTCGTTTCTTTAAAGCCCCTTGGAACCTCATTAATTTTCGTCCAGCTTTTTGTAAACATAGACGAAGTTCTTTTCTTATTTCATCAACCTCAGCAATATATTCTTTGCTTGTTTCTGGGAAAGGTATTTTTGTACTTACTAATGAAACAGCAAAAATTAATGGATCATTATTTAAATTTGTTTTATAATTGGACCAATTTATACTTTCAATGGCTTTTTTAATCAAATCATTTCCTTCACCAAAGAGAAGAGGAATCCTATTAGCAAAACGAACTAATTTGTAGGGAGGAGAAATAATTTCTCCACCATAACCAACAGCTACTTCAACTTGAAAAGCATGCCCACTATAACTTGATGGTGGTCTACCCTCAGAGCAAGTAAATTCAGGTTTGTAGACATCTCTCAAACCTACTTCTAGGTTTTCATGTCCAAGTGGGGATAGACACTTACCATCTGGTGGTAGGAACCTAACCTTTGTAAATCCTTCATGTATTAGTCGTCTTAATTCCATTTCATCCAATTTTTCAGGATTCTTGGTAGGATTTATCTTAGATATTTTCAAAACTTCTAAAGCGGTTTTATCTCCCACTCTCTGGAAGTGTGTTTTAAGAAATTCTTGCATTGTTTTAGAAGAAGTTCGAGTAATCTCACTCTTTAATTGATTTATATCTGTACCTATTGGATGTAACGGAACTTCTATTGGAGGATCTGGTATCGCATCCACTTTACGTGGGTGAATAATTGGTTCCTCTGGATTATCAGGAGTGAAAATAGTGAATTTTGCATATGGTGTAATAACAGCTATTTCTTCAAGATATTCGTAAACATAACGTTTTGATCGGCTCCATGTACCTGCAAAACAAACAGATATTTCCGTACCATGTTCATTAAGTTGATTTTTAGATTGACCAGTATATTTCTTTTCATCAACAATTTCTGGAGCATTTTTAACAATATCAATAAATAATTTATAATGACTAGTAAAATCAGCTGATTTCTTTTTTGATAAAGCTAATCGGGATTTAATTTCAAAGGGTACTCTTATAGTTGATTGTGAATAAATGAGAACCATCTTCGCTCCTAAACCAAAACGACCTCGAGATTGACGTTCACCATAATTAGAACCTGTTAAAACTCGACCAAACAATTTGGGTATATCAGCATGATGGATACCTATACCATTATCTCTTACAGATAAACGAATAAATTCACTAGTAGCTTCTTCGTCGATTTGATAATTTTTTATACCCATTAATTCACCGATTTCTTCTGCAGGCATCAATTCAATATGGATTTCAATATCAGGTAGTATGCCTCCTTTTTCAGCAGCATCGAGAGCATTTTCCACCAATTCCCGAATACTTGTATATGTTGATCTTGTTGGATTATCAAATCCAGCTATTGCCTTATTGGCTTCAAAGAATTCTGCAGCAGACCTTTCTATTATTTTTTCACGAGCTATCATTTTTGTTACCTACTAGCCACCTCAATGTAGATAAAAAAGTGACCTTTTTTACTACATCCTCTTCACTTTTTTCCGAATTTGTTCACCTGTTTTTCGGGGAGGTAATATACTTACCTCTTGTAAACGAAGGATATATTTTGGATCAATTACCAAAATTTTTTCTCAATTCTTTTTTCTATGCCTCATTTCTTTAGGTTTCTTTAATACTTTACCATTCTAGCAAATCTTAATCTTCTATGCTTTTTTAATTTGCGGTTTAAGACTTTATGGTTTCAGTATATCAACGGTTCTAGGAAACATTATTGCTTGTCTAATGTTTGAAAATCCACATATCCACCATACCAAGCGTTCAATACCTAAGCCAAAACCTGCATGTGGTGGGATGCCAAATTTAAAGAGGTTCAAATACCAAGCATAGCTATCTAAACTAAAACCTTGTTTTTTGATAACTTCAACCATTTTATTATATTCATGAACACGCTGTCCACCAGTACATAATTCCACAAAACCATCTGGTGCTATCAAATCAAAACTGTTAGAAATTGTTGGATCATCATCATTAACGCGATAATAAATTCCTCGAGTTTGAACAGGCCAGTCAGTTATGAAGAATGGTGTTTTGAAATGAAGTGAGAGCGCTGTTTCCTCTTGTGAAGTAAAATCTTCATTAAAGTCTACAGAATCTTCTAATTCAAATGAAGTGCATAGCTCTTTTGCTTCTTTGAATGTTACTCTGGGGAATCCACTCTTTAGTTTCTTTGGTTTTGCGCCAAATTGAGCTAAAGGTTCCTTAGCGATTTTAATGGTCTTATTAACAACATCAACAAGCATGTCTTCTAAAACTTGCATAATACTGATATGATCATAAAAAGCTGCTTCTACTTCAATTTGCCAAAACTCTGAAACATGTTTTCTTGTTCTTGATTTTTCCATTCTAAATGAAGGAATAATACCAAAAACTTTCTCATGAGCTGTTATAGCTGCTTGCTTGTAAAATTGTCCGCTTTGAGCTAGAAATGCATCTTGATCAAAATATTTTACTGGGAATAATGATGCTCCCCCTTCTGTTGCTGTTGCAACTAATAGTGGAGTGAATATTTCTGTAAATCCTTTTCCTCTGAAAAAATCTCTTGTTGCTTGAGCTACATGACCTTTTATTTCTAATGGGAGACTATATTCCGGCATTCTGATAGTTAATTCTCTGAAAGTATAAACAGTTCCATCATCCATAGGAACTTTACCCGTTATATCTATTGGTAAAGAACCAGAAACAGGATTTAATATTAACAATTCATTTGGTATTATTTCTATGCCATTAGGAGCTTGTTCATTTTTCTTAACTGTTCCTTCAATCCAAATTATGGTTTCATTTTTCAATCCTATTAATTTCTCCCAAAGCTCCTCTGAAACTTTTGTTTGAATTCCTGTTACTTGAATTTTGCCACTCGCGTCTCGTACAGTCAAAAAACAAATTTTCCCTTTATGTATAAGGTGTTCTGCCCAACCACCAATTGAAACTTTCGTACCTTCATTTAATTTCTTGATTTGTCTTATTGGTATTTTTTTAGAATAGTCTGCCATGGAATTTTTCTCCAATTATAATTTATTTATAAATACTAACTCGAACTTGTTTTTACGCTTTAAAAGGATTTTTTCTTTTATTTCAAAAACATAATACTAAATCAAGAGAGTTTTATCTATTACAATATATGTATCACCTTATAATAAAAAAGATTAAATTTTTTATTTAGGCTCTAATATTTGCTTTTAACTGTTAAGTTTGATGTAGATAATAGAAAACACTATTTTTTGATTTTACGTAATGCATCCGCTGCCCAAGAACGTACTCTAATATCTTCATCTTCCATTGCTATTTTAGTTAACTCTGGGATAGCAGTTGAATCACCAATATTTCCTAATGCTACTGCAGCTTCCAATCGCACACCAACTGTCTGATCTTTTTTCATAGTTTCTACTAAAATTTGAACCGCTTCTTTTGCTTCGGGACCTAAATCACCCAAAGCTGCTGCAGCATGAGATCGAACAAGTGAATCGCGATCTTCTTTCAAGAGTTTGGTTAATTCAATAACAGCTTCTTTTGCTTTTAGTTCACCTAAACGAGTTGCTGCCTTAGATCTAACCCAACCATCTCTATCTTGAAGATTTTTCATAAGTTGAGTAAGTTGTTTATCATCATATGTCAAATTATTGCCCTCAAAAATTTGCTTACGTATATATTATGCATACTGAATGAAAAATTTTGCTGATAATTTAGTGAGAAATTATTTTACAAAATCTTTAATTTCTATAAATCTATTCTTTGAAAGAAAAAAATAACAAAATATTAAAGAATAAAATCAAGTGAAAAATCGTTATGAAACTCTTTACAATCATTGGTTATACTAATTCAGGTAAAACAACAACATTAGTGGAAATTGTAAAAGAATTAGTGTCTCAAGATAAGAAGGTCAATACTGTGAAAGCGATACATATTGAAGGGTTCACTGTAGATACTGAAGGAAAAGATTCCTGGTTACATAAACAAGCGGGTGCATCTACAGTTGGCATTCGCTCTAATATAGAAACAACTATTATGTATCAAAAAGCAATGGCTGTAAAAGAGTTAATACCCTTCTTTAAAGGCGACTATCTAATTCTTGAAGGATTTACTAGTGAAAAACAAATACCTAAAATACTCTGTGCTAAATCACTAGATGAAATTGATCACAGATTTGATGAAACTGTTTTTGCTATATCAGGTGTTATTAGCAATAAATATACTGAGTTTAAAGGTATTCAAGTAATCAATGCTTTTAGTGGTATCAAAAATCTTGTAAATCTAATTGAGAAACACGCTATTGATGCAAATAGTTTACTTTAGCTGATTCAAATGGATAATATAATCAATTAAATCATTTTTAGTATAAACATTTGTAGGCAAATTATTTTTTCGTAAATTATCGATCATTTCCAGAAAGCTTGTTTTTTTCAATCCGACTTCAGTTAAATTATTCATATCTTCTAGGAATTTTTCGATGGCAGAATCGGAAATTATTTTCCCGTTTTTCAAAGCTATAATACGAGAACTTTTTTCAAAAAGCATATCTAAATTATGTGAAATTAAGATGATTAATTTATTTTGTTTTTTTAATTCAGCCAAATAATTAGCTATCTGTAATTGTTGAGTGACATCTATTCCTGAAAATGGTTCATCTAAAATTATTGCCTGAGGTTCCTGAATCAATACTGTCGCTATAGCTATTTTTTGTTTTTCACCACGACTTAGATTTCTAGGATTGTACTTTCTATATGATGTCATATTAAAAAATTCAAGAATATTAGTTATTCTTTGGTTAATTTCTTCCTTTGAAAGTTTAAATCTCATCAAACTTAATTCTAATTCCTTTTCAATGGAATTTGTGAAAAGCATAATATTTGGGTTTTGAAAAACAAAACCAACCTTTGAGGCAATTTCTGCTACTGATTTATTTTTTATATTTTCCTCATCAATAATTATTTGACCATTTATTGGTTTTAACATTCCCAGAATCAATTTTACTAAAGTTGTTTTCCCTGCACCATTTCTACCAATAATTGCTATTTGTTCTCCTCTCATAAATGATAGATTTAAATTTTCGAAAAGGGGATAATTCTTTGAATAACTAAAACTTAGATTTGATATAGAAATAAAATTCATTTAAGCATCTCCTTTAAGATTTCTTCTGCTATTTTATAGGATATCGGTATATCATTTATTGGAAATTTTTTTTCTTTCAAGGATTGAAATAATGCTGTTAGACACGGAGGTGTTAAACCATTTTCTAAGAGGAGTTTTGAATCGGTTAGAATCTCTTTAGGAGATCCATCAGCTACTAGCTGTCCATTTTTTACTACTAATATCCTGCTAGTTACTCTAGCGATGAAATCAAGATCATGATCGATTAAAATAATAGTTTTCTTGTCTTCTTTATTTAAAGTAAGAAGAATATTGCTCAATTCAATTTTACTTGTGGAATCTATCATACTTGAACATTCATCTAAAACTAAAAGAGAAGGATTCATGGCTAAAATCGAAGCTAAAATCACTTTTTGTTTTTCTCCTTCACTTAGCTCTGATGTGGCTCTGTATCGAAGATAAGATATACCCATTTTTTCTAAAATTGAAACTAATTGTTTATCCATCTCTTCTACTGAAACACCAAAGTTTTCCATGCCAAAAGTTATTTCTGATTCAACAAAAGGAGAAGCTATCTGAAAACTTGGTTCTTGGAGCATATAACCAACAAATTTACTCATAGATTCTACATGTTTTTTAGTAACGTCTTGATTACAGACATTTATCGACCCTTTAAATTCACCTTTGAAATAATGAGGAATTAATCCATTTAAAAGATAGCAAATTGTACTTTTACCAGAACCGGTTGGTCCTATAATGCCAATAATTTCACCTTCATTTACATGCAAAGTAAAATCCTTAAGAATAGGCTTTTCTGAATTAATATATTGAAAGGTTACATTTAGAATATCTATCATATAGGGTCATCCAAAAATACTATGTGAAAATATAAAAGAAATAGGTAAATATGAAATTATTGAGCTTTTACTTTCATTTGAACACAAATTTTCTCAGCGAGTGCTGTATAAATCTTCGCTGCTTTAATGACTTGATCAACTGGTACATGTTCATTTGGTGTATGGGCAAAATTTTCATTTCCAGGACCAATACCAACAACTGGAAAACTAACATCCAACATTTCAGAAATATTTATTCCACTTCCCCAATGACTTATTTTTGCAGGTTTTCCAACAGCTATTTCATTTGCTTCCTGAATTAATGAAACTATATCAGTATTAGGATCAACTTCATGAGGGTTAAAACTTCTCTTAAGATTTATCTCGACATCTTGTTCTTTAAAATTATTAACCTTTAAAAGATTCAAAAAATCATTTCTAATTTTCTCAGGATTTTCATTCTTAAAGAATTGTCTGACAAGTAGCGCTTGGCATAAATTGGGAACGGAATGTGACTCACCAATAGGTTGAGAAGCAATAGAACTAATAATCATATTTGCTTTTCCAAATTGTTTGTCTTCTGGCAGGATAGTATTCTCTTGTATACAATTAATAATTTTAGTCATTTTTAAGATAGCATTTTCACTGGTTTCAGAATTTCCAATATTAGTCATTTTCCCTTTAGCGATAAGTTCAAAGGTTGCTTGTCCAGGATGAGCTGTATTGATATTTAAATCAGTAGGAGCACAAGAGATAACAAAATCAGGTTTTATTTCAAATTTTTTCAAAACAGCATTCAAACCAGTAGAATTCCCCGTTTTAGTATTTGCCAAACCCACAACTACATAATCTCCTTTTAATCGGGCACGAGCCCTTTTAAGAGCACCTCCTGCACTAATCATTGCAGCTAAAGCAGCTTTCATATCACAAGAACCTCTTCCAGTAATCACTTTCCCTTTTGTACCTAATTTTGAACCATCTATTTCTTGAGGATCGAAAGGATTAATCATTGCTCCAGGGGGTACTGTATCAATGTTTCCTGCTAGAACTAAAGTTTTCCCATTTGTTAACCCAGGCATAACTCCCACAATATTATTTGATTCATCATATTGCACTCGATAAAATCCTGCTTTTTTCATTTCAATTGCCATTAGGGTGGCAATTTTTTTCTCATTACCGCTTATACTCTGATTTTTTATTAATCGTTTTGCTAAATCGACAACAACCTGATCATCTAAATATTCTAATGATTTTGACATGAATGCTTTCTCCAGTTTTTATAAATAGAATACAACCCATTGATTTAGTATAGTGAAGCTATAGCTATCCAGCTATAATAGGTATTACTATGAAAAAAACCTTTTCAAGTTTTATGCTTATTTCTACTATTCCAATGCTAAAAATATTCTTTCTTTTTCAACTCCTATACTTCTACGTTTCACAATTTGTATTTTTCCTATTTCCTTTGAATTTGCTACATGAGTTCCTGCACAAGAAGCATGATCATAATCACCTGCTGAAATGATTCTAAAAATCTTCACAGATTTTGGTACCATTTCGATATAATCAATTTGATACCCTTTTTCAGCCAAAAATTTTTTAGCTTCCTCACGTGGCATGAAATTAATGTGAATAGGAAGATTTTGAGCAATAATTTCATTTATTCCTTTTTCGATGCTTTTTAATTGATCGTCTGTTAGTGCCTTTACAAGGTTAAAATCAGCTCGCCCATTACGAGTTGAGATATTATTTCCTACAACATCAGCATTGTATTTTTCTTTCATATAGGTACTTAAAATATGAATTGCTGTGTGATATCGCATATGAATATATCTTCTCCCCCAATCTAATTCACATTTAACTACTTCCCCTATTTCAGGCATCTTATCAGTTTCTAAGATAAAATGTTTTACTTCACCAGAATCGCGAAGCACTTTATTTATTGTTAAAGTGATATCCTTATAGCTTAGGGTACCAATATCACATTCTTGGCCACCACCTTCAGGATAAAAAGATGTTTGATCTAAAACAACGTATGAATCGCCTTTTACCTCAACTTTTGCTGTAAAAGATCGAATATAATTATCCTGCATGTATAGCATTTCTGTTTTTGTCATTCTTATCACTTAATCAAGAGATATTAAATACAAATAAGTGAGGTAAGGTACAATTGTACCTTACAATAAAAATTGGAACTTTTTTGTAAATTTATATTCTTTCAAACATTTCATTAAATTCCCATTCAGATACTTCTATAGATTCTGGGTTTTTAACATGTTTTGTATATGCTTCCCATTCATTACGTTTAATTTTATTATAGATTTCAATGAATGCCGGACCTAAAAAGTCACACAAAAATTTATCTGCATTCAACGCTTCAATTGCAGCTTTTAATGTGCTTGGTGTTTTTCTTATGCCCATTTCTTCTCGTTTTTCATTAGTTAAACGATCAACATTTAGAGAAGTTCCTTCTATTGGCTCAATTTTATTTCTGATGCCATCTAAACCAGATACAAGAAGTAACGCTGTAAGGAGATAAATATTTGCGGTGGTATCAGCACCACGGTATTCGATTCTTGCAGTCTTCTCATATCCTGGAACCCGAACTAATGCTGTTCTATTTGCTATTCCCCATGATATATATACAGGTGCTTCATGATCTGGAACTATTCGCTTATAGGAATTTATTGTTGGATTAAAGATTGCTGTAAGTCCCGGAGCATGTTTTAGTAATCCACCAACAAAATACTTGAGTGTTTGTGAAACACCACCTTTTGCACTGAAAATATTTTCATTGTTTTTAAAGAGCATATGATGAACGTGTAAACCATTTCCTGCTTCTGTAGTATAGGGTTTTGGCATAAAACTTGCTACAAGACCATTATTCCAAGCTACCATTTTAATTATTTGTTTTGTTGTTTGAACCATATCTGCTGCTAAAAGAGGTTCAGTCATCTCAAATTCTATTTCCATTTGTCCAGGACCTACTTCATGATGAAGCATCTTAGGAAATGTTCCTAACTCCATCATATAATCGACAATTTCCCTTCGAAGTTCATATTCAGAATCATGAGGAGGTGCATCCATATACTCACCTATATCAGCTGGTTCACCATCTGGACTCATTACATACCATTCTAATTCTGGTCTTACTTTAAAATCAAAATTAAAATCTATTTTAGCACTATTAATTGCTCGTTTGAGAATACTTCTTGGATCACATTCCAATGGTCTCTCATTAAGATCATAAATATCGCAAATTACTCGAGCAGCTCTTGTATCCCATGGAATAATTTGTAAAGTAGATAAATCAGGTTTTATTCGCATATCACTTTGTTCTGTTAATAGAAAACCTATAGAGGATCCATCAATACCTAAACCTTCTTCAAGGTATTTTTCGGCTAATCTTTTTGGTACTTCTACAGCTTTTAATTGTCCTAGGATATTTGTAAATTGAAATTGTACATAATCAACTTCAGATAAAATTTTAGAGATATTTTGTTCCAATTTTTTTCAACTCCAAAATAAATACTCAATATTCTGGAGTTAACCAACTGAATTTACCGAGATTTAAACTTTTCATTAATCCCTTTAATTTAGGTGTTGTTTTATAAAAAGTTTTTTTATGAAATCAAAAGGTTTATTCAAGATATAGATTATGATGTAACGGTAATTATTTGCTGGTGATTGTTTGTTAGAATATATTTCAAACAACGAACGAGAGAAAATTCGAAAGCTATGTCAAAGTATAGAATTGAGTAAGAAAATTAAAATTCTCTTTGCTGTTGAAGGTGGTAGCTTAGTTTATGGTTTTCCTTCAAAGGATAGTGATAGAGATATTAGATTTGTTTATTATGATCCATTTGTTTATCCCTTTGAAAAATATATTACCTTCATTTCTCAAACTATGACTTATGAAAAAATGTTCAATCGGGAATTGGAAGAAATAAAAGGTGAAAAAGCTGGATTAGTTTATGATGTTATGGGATGGCATATCTATAAATACGCTGAACTTCTTGGAAAATCAAATCCTATGGCAATTGAATGGTTACTTTCTCCAATAACATATTATGGTGAAACACCTCTCGTGTTGAAAGAATTTGCTTATAGTTATTTTAAACCAATTGCTTTATTTCATCATTACTATAATATTTGCAAAAAAAATTTCCACTTGATGAGAAATGAAAGCAAGATTAATTTTAAAAAATACCTTTATCCCTTAATGGGTGCCTTCAAAGCTTCTTATGTTTTAAAACACAAAAAAATTCCCCCTTTAAATATAAAAGATGTTCTTAGTGGGATTCCCGATCTTATACCAGATTTCATAGTGAATAAATCTCTAGAGATAATTGAATATAAACTAGATTTGAATGAAAAAGATTTTTCTGGAAGAATTGAAATTTTCGATTTCTTTTTAGAGGAATTCATTGAAAAATTGGAAAGTACTAATGAGTTATTTGATAATACTCGTCTTGAGTCAAACTTACAAGAATTAAATGAAATAATACGTTCAATTATTCTTAAGGACTATTCTCATATATAAGAACTAAAATAAACGTTTATTTATTTTGTTGGAATATAAAACGATAGGTCATTTATTTAGAAGTCTATTACTAATAGTCCTTTATATTTATAAAACGGATAGGGTTAAAATGAGAAAAAGTAATTTAGTTAATGGTATTTTTATTCTATCGTTATTTGTAATAATTTTAGCTTTTCAACACACAAGTGATATGAATACCTTAGGAATCGGGATAAATACTGATAATGCATTATTACAAACAAAAAGCACTACTAATAGAAGAACCTCACTAACTTTAAAACTTGATTTTATTGGCTTCGATCAAGAATTGATTGATGAGACTGCTATAAACGCTAATCTTGTTAGTACATTTAAACATTCATTTACTGAACCTTTACCTTGGATTGATTTTACTTTTGATTATAATTATGTTTCTAATAGTTCTCATCAAGATTTGGAGGATTATATTCAAACTATTGCTGTGAATGGAACTGGGACTGGCTATGATATCAATGTCACTTTATTAAAAGAAGATCTCTCATCAGGCAATCGATCAGATATTTTCATTCCAAGGGATGGTATGTCAATTGATGCTGATAATATAACTGAATACCTTTATGAAAATTTATACGAAGAACCTACCTCTGGACCTGGTTATACCTTCTATATAATGAATTTCTCTAATTTTGATTCACCAGACCATTCGTTAGAACATTGGTACGATACAGATGGTACAGATTTGGATGGAAATACATCAATTTCTTGGTGGTATTCTGGATACCGTAATCTCGAAAAGAGAGCATCTATTGGTTGGGGTGGAAAATATCGTTTCTGTTATTTAGATCTCTCTTCAAGATCCTGGTATTTGGATTACGTATATAATACATGGTCAGCTTTAGGTGGAAGTGGCTCTCAATTATTTTATCAATACCCCGATTTAGATAATTTCACCCAAACTTTTGATCCAAGAACAACCTTAGGACAAGAAAAATTAACAACTTATCTTAACGAATGGATAAATTCCTACCTTGGTAATGTTTTCTCAGGGCCTGTTTATGAAAATCTACCATATAGTCAATCAGTCTCTTTACAAGTGATTGTATTAAATAATCTAACTACTAATGGATTCGCAGAAGAGAGTTTGAAATGGTGTATTTCAAAATATAGAATACAGAACCAATTGGATAATGATTTTCCATGGGTCAATTGGTTGATTGATATTGATTGGGTTGAATTAATGGATTATCCTGATATATTCCTATACATACAAAATAACGTACTTGAATCTTTAACGGGAAGGTTTGTACCAGTAGAGCAAGGACTTTTTACATTATTACAAAACAGATTAAGTCAAACTTTTGATTTAAATGCAGCTGATGTTGTTTTGCCATGTTATTTCTTCTTAACAGATGATATTTCCTTTAGCTGGTATGGTACATCTTTCGCTGGATTAGGCGGTATGGGTTGGGAAATCTTACTTGGTACACAGAATTCAATTTTTGAAAATACTACGACTCTTGAACCTAGAAGAGGAATGTCAACAGTTATGATCCATGAATTAGGACATTCGCTTGGATTACCTCACCCACATACAGGTGCATTTGGTTGGGGATCAAGTTTCATTGATGATGTTATGAGTTATTTCTCAACAACAAGTCAATTTAGCTCTTTTTATAAAGACGCTATTGGTCGTGCACATACAGATGCAAATTATGAAGTAGCTTTAGATGAATTGCAAATCATGTTAGAATTGTATAATGACACTTATGATCCTGCTAAGAAACCACAATTATTAGAAGATACTATTCTTCATATTTATTCTAATTTAGAATTAATACCTACCTACTATATTGAAATGGATTATAATGCTTCAACCTCTTTAGCTTTTGAAACTCGAAATTTGATTTCTTATGTTAACGAGTATATTGTGAATCATTTATCTACAAATAAATTCAGTGGTTTTAAGATGATATCTATTATTATATTGCTACCTTTGCTTGCTGGATATAGAAAATTCAAAAAGAATAAATATGTGAAGTAATTTGTAATAACATCCGTTTTTGGATGTTTTTACTCTTTTTCTTCGGAAACCCAAAAATCTAGTGTTTGTTGTTGATCAATGATTTTAGCGGATTTTTTGGTTTCTACATTGGGTAATCGATATTTTCTTCTTAGCTCATTAAAGTAACCATTAATTTTTTCCCTATAATCTTTAGGTGGTGAACGATTTTTGTAATATTCCTGATGAATTTCATTCCAATCTGGGTGTTTAATTTCCATAAACTCAAGAAAACGCTTCTTTGTTGCACCTGTCAAATAGAGTATGCCAGGAATAACATAGCTAGCATTCGCTTCAGAAATTACCTTAAATAATTCATCCAATTCTTCAAAGGAATCACTTAAATAAGGAAAAACAGGCATTAATAGAACACCAACTGTAATATCCTTCTCTCGTAATTCAGCTATTGCCTGAAGACGTTTTTTGGTAGAAGAAGCTCTAGGTTCGAATTCTTTTCTTAAATCATCATTTAAAGTTGAAATGGAAATTGCTACTTCAACATTAGTATCTCTTGACATTTCTGCAATAATGTCTTTATCACGTGTAACCAAATCAGATTTTGTTGCGATAATTATAGGATTATGATACCTTCTAAATTCTTTCAACATATTCCTGGTAATAAATTCGTTTCTTTCAATTGGTTGATAAGGATCACAAACAGAGCCCAGATTAACTATTTCCTTTTGCCATTTAGGATGAGATAATTCTTTTCTTAGAATTTGAGGTGCATTACGCTTGATGAAAATGGTTGATTCAAAATCATGTTCCGGATCTAATTCTAAATAACTGTGAGTATATCGAGCATAACAATAGAGACAAGAATGAAAACAACCTCTATATGGATTGGCTCCCCAATGGAATGGTAATCGAGGACTATCAATACGATGAAGAATCGATTTACATTCTTGTTCTATATATTTTACAACCATCTTTATCACATTGATATATCTATAACCAAATTCAATTAATTGAATTAAAAACATTAACCATTTTTTATTGCTATAACAATATCTACAGGTAAACCCCACATCATCATTTGTTTTGTTGTATGAATCAACATATTTGTTCTTTGAAGATAATCATCAATTCTAATTGGTCGACAATCAATAATTTTTGGCATTTTTTTATGCAGTTTTTCATATATTTTGACCATACAATTAACTTTCCTTCTTGAAAGTGTAACTATACAAATACGACCTTCATGCTTTAGTACTCGCTTACATTCATTTAGAATTTGTGAAATTTCTTGGTCTTCAAAAAGTTCTATTGTAAAACTAATAAAAATACCATCAAAGATATTTGAATTATAAGGTAGATGTTCCGCATCACCACAAATAAAATATGCTCTATCTGAATATTTTCTTTTAATAGCTCTGTTTGATGCTTTTGAGATCATTTTATTTGATAAATCGATTCCATGTATCATTCCTGTTTGATCAAGTTTTTTAGAAATATCATTAATTGATCTCCCTGTTCCAGAGCCTATTTCAAGAATTTTTTCTGCTGATGAAACATTCAATAATTGTAATCCTTTTCTTCTAAATCGATTTTCAAATGAACCAAAAAGATCATACCATTTGCTCATTTTATTGTAATTATTTTGTGTTGCTTTCTTAGTGTCAAATTTATCTTGGTTTTTAAATTCATCAATCACAGTACCATCTCATTAAGTCTATATTCTATTGAATATTAGGAATAGAAAATTAAATAGATTATGAAAATAATCATAGTTTAGATACTATTTGGTGAAATTATAGATGTATGAACTAATCACATTTATTTTGAATGTTCTTGCAAGTACTATCGACTCACAAACACATATAATTTCTTATTCGTTTTGTCCATTCTTTTTTGGTGGATCAGCAATCTTTGCTATTGTAATGTGGGTGAAACATCGACCATTAAAGAAAAAGGAAATGATTTGGTCTATTTTAGTTATTATTATGGCAGTATTAGTATTGGTATTTGTGGGATTGAATACTTTCTTATGGTTAAATGATTTGATGTTTTATTTATTTATAGGAATAAGATTTCCCTTATTGTTTTTCTTTATGTTATTTGCAAATCCCTATATTAAATGGGCTCCTTTGAAAGGAATTTTCAAAACAAAAGAACTTGAAGTTGAAAAATAATTAGCTCTTCTTGAAAAATTCCTTTTTTTTATTTTTTTCTAAAAAGAAATATAATATTGAAAGGTATATTAGTGCTATGAAAAAATTCAATTCAACTATAACATTCTTACAAACAGATAATCTTGAGAAAACAACTGAATTTTATACTGAGATATTGAATTGTAAATTAGTAGTAGATCAAGGTTTGTGTAGAATCTTTAAAACTACACAAGGATCTTATCTGGGTTTTTGTTTACATGAATTTCTAGATAAAGGAAAAAATTCTGTTTGCTTAACATTTGTTTGTGAAACAAAAAAAGAAGTTAATGAGTGGTTTGATTTTCTTCAGAAGAATAATGTAGAAGTAAAAAACCCACCCAAAGAAAATACCAAATTTCAAATATACAATTTTTTTGCCACAGATCCAAATGGAATTACGATTGAAATACAGTGTTTTCTTAACCCTTTTCCACCCTTAGATAAATAAATCCAGAGGATTATTAAATGAAAAAACCTGTCGCTAATATCAATGATTCCATTCAGGCTAATAACCAAAGTAGATGGAAAGATTTTCTGAAGATATATCTTGTATTAGCGGTATTATTTTTAGTAATGTTTACGATGCGAGCAACTGTTACAATTATAGGAGTATTATTGCCAAATATTGTTCCTGATATCTCAGCAAATTTCATTATGACAGAATCGCGATTAGCAGTTATTTTTACAATTTATAATATGACAGCAGCATTTTTCTCAATTTTTGTAGGACCAATCACTGAACGCATAGGTTACAAAATCATTCTATATACTGGAATGTTTATTTTTGTTATAGGAATAGCTATAACAACATTTACTTCACAGTTTTGGGTTATGGGGTTAGCTCAAGGAATTGCTGGAATAGGAGCTGCTTTTTTTGGTCCAGCTACAATAGCTTTTGCTGGTGAATATTTCCCAAAAGAAAGAATTTCTACAGCAATTGGTATAATTATGTCATCATTCTATGTTGCAACAATTATCATTGTCCCTGTTAATTCATATATAGCACTTTTACTCAATTGGCGATGGGCTGTTGGTATTATGGGAATAATTGGTGGAACTGTAGTGGTTTTGATAATTTTTATTATACCAAAATTCAAATCAGCTAAGCAAGGGATAGCTGATAATCAAATAGATAACCATAGTACTACTGAAGACCTAAGTTATATTCAGCGAATAAATATTGTACTAAAGAATAAATTTGCTGTTGGAACCTTTTTCATTACACTTTTTCAACGTGGTGGATTATTCGCTATGACACAAATACTCTCGACTTGGTTACTAAGTGAATTTAGTTTGCCCACAAATAGATCAGGTTTAGTTTTGATGGGTTCAGGGATTGCTGCTTTAGTTAGCAATTCATTATTTAGTTGGTTGGCGGATAAGAAGCAAGGAAAAAGAGCGATTATCCTCATTGGAACATTACTAACTGGTATCTGGATTGGTATTTTTCCTTTAATTGCACAAACATTAGGATTAGCTATTTTTGGATTTATTCTACTGAATTTCTTTGGGGGAATATCAATGGGTAGCTATAATGCTTTTGTTGCAGAGGTAATGCCACAATCACGAGGAACTGCAGTATCAATCAATAATACTTTTGGACAAATAAGTCAAGCTTTAGCTGTTGGCATAATAGTTAGGATTATTTATGATAGAACTTTGAGTTACTTTTATTGTGGACTAGTATCTATGGGATTTTTCTTAATAAGCATAATTTTGATGCTAATTTTTGTTAAACCTAAAGAAATAGAAAAACAATTTTCGAGTAATGCTCTAATAGGAAATAATTTATCTAATGAATAAAATCTATGATAGAAACACTAAATATTTTGAATAGATTAAATTAAAAGGCGATTAATATGCGAATCAACAATAAGGAGATCAATGCAGCGAAAATTCTTTATGATTTTACTCAAACAATGCAAGATATTAATTCTCTTGAAGATATTTACAAGAAAACAATAGCACTATTTAAAAATAAATTACCGTATGATTTAGCAATATTCTATATGTTTGATTTTACTGAAAAACTTGTAGTGAAAGAGAAATCTGGAATTGATGTTAATTCAGATATGTATTCAGATTCACCAACTAATTTATTTTTATTACAAAGTAGGTTCAATAAACAACAATTACAAATAATCGAAAAATGGAAAGATCAAAAAGAGTTACAAAAACTATTTTTTGTTTCTGATATTATACAAACAGTTGTATTACTGCCTTTTATAACAGCAAATCGTATTTTAGGATTTCTTTGTATTGGTTTAAAATCTGGATATGATTTTAAAGATAATGAAAAAGCTTTACTTGAAACTATAGGATATATCACCGTTAATTCCTTGAGATCATATTTGCTAATTGAAGCTTTAAATAATCATAACCAAGTTTTAAGAAATATTGCTAAAAATATGCGACACGATTTTGCTAATGATATACAAACAATTTCACTTACAATTGAGTTGTTTTCAGTTACGGAACTATCTGATGATCAAAATAAGTATTTGAGACTTCTAAATAATGCTAAGAATTCTGCAATTGAAAAATTAAATGAATTAAAAAGTCTTAAAAATAAATTTGATGATGAAATAGAAATTGTTCTTGGTTTACCGATAATAAATAAAGATGAAAATATTTCAATTGGAAATTAAAGAAAGATTTTTTAGGATTCCATGAGAAATTCTGTTTATCTCAAATTTACACTAATATTGATTACATAGATTACGATTATAAATAGTGAGATAGTTGAAAGCTAAGAGGTCAAAGACATGAGTCAAGAAAAAGCTGATAGCGGTACGGTCATACTTAACGAAAACAACGTAGAAATAGGTGTTATAAAAAAAATCTATAGTGAAAAATTAGCAAGAATGGAGCTTACAAATTCTGAATCCGTTGCCTTGGACCTATCCCTAGTTAAAGATATTAATTCTTCTGGACGTTTAATTAAAAAGAAAAGTGCTTATGTTATTCCAGAATTTGAATCATTTCTTAGAGGAGCATCTACTATTTTCACTAATCTAATAATTAATAATTTTGGGTTAATTATTGAACATTTAGAAACAAAAGAAATAAAAAAAGCTCTTCAACACTATGAATATGATATCCTTAACAAAGTTGACTCTGGAGAAACATTAACATTTTACGAAATATTAGGTCTTGTTAGAGGCATTGAATTAGCAGGTAAAAATACTCAAGATTTTATAATTAAAATGGTTTTTCAAGCAGCGGAATTAAGACCTGAATTAAAAGAAAAATTAGCTCCTGAAATGCTTGTTGATAAATTGAATCAAGAAAAAGCTTTCCATAGGATATTATGGAATTTATTAAGAATAGCTACCATGTATATTGTAAGATTAAAAAATTCTGAATTGGTAAAAGCTATTTCCGAAGGATTTTTCGAAATTAGTTTAAAGAATATTGAATTTGAGTATAAAGAAGCAATATCTACTGCTAATCTTTTATACTGGGAAGAACGAATTGAAGATTGCATTTTCAAGTATATTGCTTTACTAATTAATTCCATTGCAGTTGAAATGCGAAGTGATATTTCAGAATTAATTAAAGAACATATGTTAGAAGATTTACGGAAAATCAAAATAAATAACATCATTAAAGAACAGACATTAAAAATTATTGAATCATTTAATTATGAAGAATATAACAAGATAAAAACCATGGAATTGCTTCACTCAGGCCTTAAGGGATTCAATTTGAAGGTTATGGCTGAAAAGAAAGCAATGAGTGATTTTGCTCAATTAATCTCATTATTTCTTGAAAGTAAAGATGCTAAAAATATAATCAATCTTCAAAAAGAAATAATTAAATTTACTCGAGAAATTAGAGATGTTTCAAAAGAATTCCTAGATATACTTTTTGAAATCAATCAATTTTTGAAGAAAATTGAATATGGTGATAGCAAAGTTAACGACTATTATACTGAATTAATTCAAAAAATAGTCAAAAGAAAATATAGTGATTTGAGTGATACTCTAAGCCTTTTAAGTAAAGCATATAGTAAAGAGTAAAAAAAAATTTTTACTCTTCATCACCACTCATTTGATGTAAACCTGTTCTTTTAAGCCAATTCTTATAACCACGGCCTGTTTTTGTTGTTGCAAGTCCACCTTCTGAAGTTTCTTTAATCGCTGTTGGAAGCATTTGTCCTATTTCATCCATTGCTGAAACAACATCATCAAAGGGAATAATACTTTCTACACCACATAAAGATAAATCAGCAGCAATCATAGCTTCTGCAGCTAATAGACCATTACGTTTGATACAAGGCACTTCAACTAAACCAGCTACTGGGTCACATGCTAATCCTAAGGTATTTTTTAATGTCAAAGCAGCAGCATTAACTGCTTGTTCAGCTGTACCACCTGCAATTTCTACAGCTGCTGCAGAAGCCATTGCAGCAGAAACACCGATTTCAGCTTGACACCCATGTTCAGAACCACTTGTAGAAGCTTTAGCATCACAAACTAAGCCAATTAGTGCTGAAGCAAATAAACCACGAATTATTGCTTCTTCGGGAGCTTTACAAGTTTCAGCTACTGTATAAACAACCGCTGGTACTACCCCAGCTGAACCTGCTGTAGGAGCTGCAACAATTGTTCCCATTGAAGAATTATATTCACCTACACCAATCGCTCTTGCTGCAACTTTGAGTATCTGAGATCCTGATAGCGTTTTTCCTTTCTTTTCCCTCTCAAGGATTTTTTTAGCGTTTCCTCCACTCATACCACTTGGAGATTTTTGGTCTATTTTAACTCCACGAATAATTGAATCTACCATAACAATCCAAATCCTCTTCATAGCAGTAATAACTTTCTCAGGTTCTGTTTCCTGAATTTCTGCTTCATGTTCTATCATTATTTGTCCAAGAGTCTTATTTTCATTTTTTGCTTTAATTAAAAAGGGCTCAACACTATCAATGGTCATTATTCACAACATCCTACTTTAATATCTATTTTAACAATATATCAATTACTTATTTATACTCCTTTCAATGTTTTGGATTAATCTCAAAACCTTTTGATTATTTATTAGGATAAGCTACCAAAATTAACTATATAGGCAGTCAGGCTAAAAAAGGTTTTAAAAATAGATGAAAATTTGAGATTAGAAATAGAACTTTCTGTTACTACTTCTAATCTATACCCATTTCTTTTTCCTGGATCAGTTCATTGTTCGATTTTTCCTATAATTCCTGTTTGAACAATTTTGTTGATCTCATGGAGAAAGTCTTGACAACTAAGTGGTTTTCTTTTAAGGGTAATTCTTTCTCCTGAGAAACCATTCAAATCAATAGTTGAATCACTTGTTAGGATGAAGATTTTTACCTCAGAATTTCGTCGAAGTATTTCTTCAGTTACTTTTAGGCCTGACATTTGAGGCATATGATGATCCAAAACAATAATTTCAGGTTTCTGCATAACATTTTCATATTTGTGAATTGCTTCTTTTCCTGTAGAAGCTTCTATTACTTCATATCCTTCTCGCAGTAAAATCTCTTTAAATAAAGTTCTTGTTTTTTTATCATCCTCAGCAAGTAAGATTTTCACTTAATTTAATCTCCAACGTTTAATTCTAATGGTATTTAATCTCTTATTATCATTAACAATGGAACCATATTTAGATTATTGAAAAAAAGGTATGGTGCATTAAAAAGTCAATTTCATTTTTTTAAGCGCCAAGAATAGCTTTTTTTAAATTTTAAAAAACCATAAAAATAAATGATTTTTTTGAGCAAAGATTTAAACACTTTTTTATAATCTCAAATGGTTTTTCTTATATTTGTCTCATCTTTATTTTATGATTGAATTGTAAGAATACATATTAAGTTATATGATTTTACAAGTAATTTTAATGAAAAGCTTATCTAAAAATTCTAAAATGGTGAAAATTAAATATGATTTTTTTTTTTTTCGATTATAACTCATAGAAAATTAAAATAATAAAAAGAGAGTGAGAGAAAACTCACCTCTCATGCAAACTAATTTTTTATTTATTTATACAAATTCATGTTATACTACATTTTTATTTTAAACTAAGCCTGTGTCATCAGCGCCTGTTCCTGTACCTGTGTCAGGATCACCAAATCCTTCTTTAATAGCTAAAGAAGCTCCACCTGCTATTAATATGGTCAATAATGTAACGACCACTTTTGCTACTTTTGTATTTATTTTCTTCATTTTTTAAACCTCGACAATTACTACCATAATCCTATGGTTGTTTTGCATTTCTTCTAAAAGGTTATAAAATTTATTTGAGTTAATTTAACTAATGTGCTAATGTGCTATTTATATTGTCTAGAACAATTTTGAGAGGTTTAAAAATTATTTTTTTATATTTTAAAAGCTTAAATAATGTTTTTTTTGATTCTTAGAATAACGAATTTTTATTAATAGATTTTTTAACAGATTTAAACACTTTTTTGGATACATTTAATGTATTTAGTGTTATAATAAAGGTGAATTTAATATAATCTTATAAATGTAAAGTAAAAATAGGATAACAAACTAAAAAAAATAATCTGGAAAAATTACTATGATAGAGAATTTAAAAGAGAAAATAAAAAATATCAGTAATTTGACTGACCATAATGATATATGTAATATACTTAATTCTCTTTTAACAGAAGCAATACAATTCAATGCACTAAAATTAAAATTAAAAAAAATTTTACCAACTAATAATTTTTTAATTCAACCCCTTGATCAATCATTTGGGGTAACTTTAGGAATAAAAAGAACAAAGAATGAAATTATTTTAGGGGAATGGTTAATAGATACATTAAAAACAAGATCAACATCATATCTGATGTATTTTTTAATAGTAAAAGAAAGTTTAGTTAATTTTTTTGAAGAAACATTAACAGATACAGATGAGGCAATATTAAACATAATAACGATACTTTGGATAAAACATTTCTTTTTAATCAAAACTTTAGACAATCCAATGATTAAAGCAGTAAATCATCGAATATATCAAGAAGAAGATATTGCAGGTAAACATTACTTGCAATTTGATAATATTTCAAATATTCTTTTCATTAAAAATATATTATTCGAAAAAGCTTTTGCAAAATTCTATGAATTAAAACATTTACAAAAATTATCTGAAAGTGAAATTTTTCAAGAATTTAGAAAATGGACCTTTAGCTACATATCAGATTTAGATGTAATTGCCCCCATTGTTCTTAGTAAAAGATTATTACCAACCCTTGAATTATTAACAAAATTAAATCATAAAGATGCAAATGCTGAAAGCATCGCAGAAATACTAAATTTACATCCAAATTCTATTCGAAAACAATTCCGTTCTATACTCGAAAAATACATTGTTATTTGGCGACCAATTATTAATTCTGATCAATTAAAATTACATGATTATTTCCTAAAAGTAATAATAAAAGATGGGAATTTTGATGATGTCTATAATCTTGTTTCAAAAATCCCATACAATAAATCTGTTTATATTGGTGAATCAGACCTTTACAAAATAATCTATTGTCCATCATTAATCTGCCCACATTTAGTTAGTGAACAATTAAATGCAAAATTGACAAAATTAATGAATAAAAATGAAATTGTTGACTTTAATATTCAACAAATAAGAGAACGCTTTCAATATGGAACAATTACTCATAGTTCTATAAATCCTACCTTAGACTATTTCCAGAAGCTCTTACTAAATAAAGATGAAATAAAGGAGCTTATTCCTATAACAACTGCTCATGAAAAGATAGAAAATTTCTCTTTAGAATTTGATGATGAAGATCAAACCGTTGATTATAATTTACTTTATTTTCTATCCATTTTACGAAGTAAATATTTATTGAAACAAGGTTATAACGTATTTGTGGCTGAATTACCACATCTTTACAAAATAAACAATATTGATGTTAATGATAATCTAGCAGGTTCAGTTTTATTAAATCAATTAGAGATACGAGCATTGAAAAAGGGATTGCTTACCTATGTCTTTTTCATTCGAAGTTTTGCTCCACGAGCTCCCGATGTGCTTATCTTTGAAATTCCCACATTGAATAAAGATTATAGGAAAACTCTAACTGAAACAATTCAACAATTACAAAAGTTCTCATTTTTAGCACAGATAAAAATTGCTGATCGAGAGATATATATTATTCCTGGACTTAATCATACACATCCCATTTCAAATCTTATTAAACAAGTCCTTGATAAGAATGGTTTAGAATCCTTGTTTTATACAATTCGATTACAAGAGAGTCGATTTATTCCTTTTCATGAACTATATAATTATGACAATCAGAAATGGAAAGTATAGTATTAATTTAAAATCTTATTTTTCATAGACTATATATCTAACAATTTTTACATAAAAATGTTAGAAAAGAGATTAAAACATCTCTTCGCCTTCAGATATTTTAGGTAATATCCTAACCATTTTCATACCTTTTATTTTTTCCAAAGTTTCTTGCAAACCATCTGGGGAATTTTGGCTTATCTCAACAGTGGTAAGAGCTTCTTTTTGTTCAGGAATGTCTTTACTTCTTAGTGAAACAATATTTAACTCATATTGAGATATCCCACCAGTGATTTTCGAGAGAGTTCCAACAAAATCACTATGCCTAAGAATAATTGTAACATGTTCGCCTGTTATTTCCATTTTATAACCTAAAATCTCTCGAATAATTATATCTCCTCCACCTACTGATTCAGCAATTAAATTAACAGATTCAGGAGTATTAGGTTCAACTATTATTTTTATACTATTTGGATGATAACTTCTACCAAGGTTGATTTTCTCGAAGGTAACTATCATGCCAGCTTCTTTTGCATATTTATCAGCTTCTTTTATTCTCTCATCAAATGTTTTAAATCCTAATAATCCACCTATTACTGCTTTATCACTTCCATGTCCTTTCCAAGTTTCAGCGAATGAACCATGAAAATATACTGTAACATTCTTGGGTTCTTTTCCGTACAATAATCGAGCCGATCTACCAATTCTCACAGCACCGGCAGTATGAGAGCTTGAAGGACCAGTCATTATTGGTCCCAACATTCTAAAAGCGCTATCTTCTGGCATTTTCTTTAACTTCCAAATAATTATTTGATTTATATGAAAATCTTATACTTAATAGTATTAAAGAGTTAATACTTTAATTATGTATCGAACTTTATTCTCCACCAGCAATTTTAGCTTTGGTAATTCTAATGATTGGTGATATCGAACCTGATTCATTGAATGTTTCTTTTGAAATAGCATCTATATCTTTCAACAATTTGAGAACTGTAGTTCCAACCATTGTCTCTTTTAGAGGGTGGTCTATTTCACCATTCTTGATCATAAATCCCTGATCAACTAAAACGGAGATATTTTGAGAACCAGAAGTTGCTTCTAAAGAGCTATCTTTTAGATATAAACCCTTTTTAGTTTCAGAGATTATTTCATCAATTGACCAAGATCCTGGCTTTATTTGAATTTGTGATAAATCTGGGTGCGGTTTACTACTTAAACTAGTTTTTGAGGCATGCCCAGTATTTCGAATTCCTAAAACATTTGCACAAAATGAATTAGAAAAATAAGCTTTTGCTATGCCATTTTCAATTAATGTAAGCTCAGAATGAGGAACACCTTCGTCATCAAAAATAGCTGATCCAACACCACCAGGATAGAGAGGATTATCAATTAAAGTAATTGCTTCATTAGTAATTTGATCCCCAATATGATCCTTGAAATAAGCTGTTCCTAATATTACTTCATAAGCATCTAAACCATTAGATACTATAGAAGACAATGTATCCATAGTGCTTCTAGAATCTAGGATTATAGGTAATTCAGTAGTTTTGATTTTCTTTGATCCCAATAAAGAAATAGCATTATTTGCTGCTTCTCGTCCAATTTTATCTGGTTTGAAATCATTCAAATTACGTGTTTTTTGGTAATCCCATGAAGTAGAGATATCATCTTTTTTTTGTGCTTTAATAAAAATCACACCAGAAAGTGAATTAAGGTTTTGGCTTTTTTCTATACCCAAGCTGTTGTAAATTGTTTCACTAGCATATGTTCTAGTAAAATTACCACTTGCTATAACATTATTGTATTTTTCATTTGCACAATCAATTGCTTCAATAGCCATTTCAGCTAATTTATCATCGGGGAGATTTATTATTTCGTCATCAAATAAACCTTCAACTTTTGGATAGGAATCAAAAGGACCTGGTAAAGTTTTAAATAAAGGGTCAGGGGGAGACAATTTGCTAAGTTTTACAGCTTTAAGGACAATTTCCTTGATAGAATCTTCATCAAGTAATGAAGTAGTAGCAATGCCTAATCCTTTATCGCTATAAGCTCTCACTCCAATACCTGTAATTGTTTTGGACTCTGATGTCTTAATACCATTATTTTCTAATTGAACAATATCTGTAAAGCCATCTAATACAAAAAGCTCTATCTGATCAGCTCCTTTTTTCAAGCCCATATTAATTACTTTTTGATAGAAGTCTCCCATATTTTATTGTCCTCCTATTACAATATCTCGGACAGCAATAGGTGGCCCACCAGCATGAACAGGAATCCATTGAGCTAACTTTCCACAACTTCCTGGAAAATCAAATCGTAAATCCTTCCCAACAGCAATAGTTCTTTGAAGCACTTCAAGACACAAACCGCTCATACTAACATTTTGTATAGGATCAGCTAATTCCCCATTTTTCACAATATAACCTCCTTGAGTTGTGAAATAAAATTCCCCTTTAGCTGTATCAACATAACCTCCATAAGAATTCTCGAGATAAACACCATTTTTTATTTCTTCTAATAATTCCTCAAAAGTATAATTACCAACATCAATATAGGTATTCCCCATTCTTACAGCTGGTTGTGAATTAAAATTCATAGCTCGTGCAGCACCATTTGGTTGCGTACCCATTTTTGTAGCTGTTTCGAGAGAGTGAAGATATCCCACTTGCATACCTTCTTTTACTAATTGACGCTTACAAGTTTTTGTTCCTTCAGAATCATAACAATAGCTACCTCTTAATCCTTTGATAGTTGGATCATCATAAATATTAATCAATTCGGAACCTATTTTTTCACCCATTTTACCTTCCAAGATGGAATCTTTTGCCAGAACTGAATCAGCCTCTTCTGCATGACCAAAAGACTCATGGACATAAACACCAACAAGAGAGGGATCCATTACTATGTCTGCTTTTCCACTAGGAGGAATTTTTGCTTCTAATAATTCAATTGCTCTTTGTGCAAGCTTTGTTCCGCTTTCTATAACATTTAATTTGGTTATCTCTTCCCAACCATTTGTTGTTCCTAGTGCAGAATAGACATTTTGCATTATATCCCCTTCTCGAGAGGTAGCCATACTAGCAATATTTAGATTACCATATTCAGTTTCGACTTTTGTTCCAAGAGTATTTATGATAATTTCCTTTTGAAGCCATTGTTTCATAGATGAATTTGTTGAAACAATTTTATCTGAATATTCGCGTATTACTTTTTCAGATTCTTCAACAAATTTGTACTTTTCTTCTATTGAAATATCTTGAGGATTTATCTTGAACTCAGCTACATATTTACCTTCGACAACATAATCTTCAGGCATTATTCCTTTATCTTGGGTTTTTTTAGCAGTAGCAGCAGCAATTTTCATTGCTTTCTTCAAAGTTTTTTCAATATCATCTAAACTAAATCCTACTGTAGAAACAAATCCCCATCCTCCATCAATTAGTGCTCTAACTCCAACCCCTTTTTCCACTTCATAATTTATTTGCTCAGGTCGCCCATTTTGAATTGTTATTAGAATACCACTCCCTTTCTGTAATCGAATATCGACAAAATCACCTTTCTTTAGCTCAATTGAATTGATGATTTTTTCTAATTTATCCATCATCATAGATCACAATATCCGACTCTTACATTACTTCTAAACACTCGCTAAAATTCTTTTTTATATCTAAAGTTTTTCTATGTAAACGAACTTTTCTTCTATTTGTTAGTTCAAGTTTTCTTGAACTGCAAATTCAAGTTTTCTTTAAATAAATACTTAAATAGTTAGATGTTTATCTATTAAAACAGACTCAATAGTGTATTTATTGAAAAAAAGACCAAACGTGAATGAAAATGTTGAACAAAAAGTCAATGTTGAAAATTTCGTTAATGATTATCTTTACAGCGGTCATGGTTATGAGTAGTATTTCAGTAGCGGAAATAAAAGCTACCTCAGTAGGACCAGCTGATGTAATCTTAACAAAAGCAACCTATGGTTCAGCTTTCTATACTGAGGGGATAGAAATATTCCCATTAAGAAATGAATCAGCAGGAGTACATGTAGGTTTTATTGGAGGTACAATTGATTTACCTTTTGATATAACTGGTTCCCAATATAATAACCTATTAGCACTATCTTTTGTAGTTTCAAATCAAAGATTGTGGAATAGTTTTGCTACAAAAAGATTCTGGGATGTTGCAGATGGTGCAACTTTAATGTTAGCTTTTACTGGTGATCCTGATGTTGCTCTTGGTCTTGGAAGATCCATTGAATTAATGATTGAAACAGCTTATAATTTTAGCTTATCTTTAGTTTATGGGAGATGGGATAGTACGGGACATACAACAATTTTGGTTTATCAAGGCTTATTACGCACTGATAGTTTTAATGATTTTATAAATGTATATCCCAATTATATATCTGATGAAGGTTTTGGTGGAGGCGTTACAACAACAACTTTATCAAATGCTCCTGTAAAAGCAATGGCTTTTTCATTATATCGAGGTCCAGTATTCAGATATGTTTTACCAGCAGAATTAAGATTTCTTTTCCCAAATGTTGGTGTAGCATCTACATTTATTCCTGTTGTAGAATGTGGTTGGATAGATCCAAATGCGCTAGTTAAAACTGGTACAATAATGGAAATGAATTTAACATCAGTTTTGCCTGATTTAACTGCAATTGAAGGCCATCCAGATTCAAAAATAAGCATTGTCTTAATGAAACTACCTTATGTTGTAGACGTTCTTTTAGTTGATCCAAAACCGGATAATATGTATTCTCATCTAAAAGGTCAATTTGAATGGATTATCAAGTTAGAACTTCCAACATTAAACGTTGATTCTACTCAATCATACTCTGATATCTATGTAAAATATGATTTGAATCTTACAGGATTAACTCATTTCCCACAAGTTATTGGTGAAATGTCTTTGGCAAACACTCTACCTATAAACGGTAGTGAGGATATTGTCTATGAGTTTACCTTTGAAAACGTTGGTAATGAACCTGCTTATAATATAAATCTAAGATATGGAGAATTTAATCTCACACAAACAGATGGTATGCCTATTTATGTGAATAATCCAGAGCTAACTTTCGATGAAAGTAAAGTAGTCTATTATAATACTGTTTCACAAATACTAAATGATACAGCTGTACCATTAACTGATGATATCATTGTTATTACTGGTTGGTTTTATAATAATACAGCAAGCGATTGGTTGAGAAATAATGAGATAGTTTTGCCAGAAGAATTCAATAATCCTGAAGAAATAATCTATGTAGAAGAGAATTTCCTATCATTGGATCCTATAGATTTTAATTACAAAAATATTACAAATGAAGATGGTACAGATACCGGTATGGCAGCTTTAAGTGCAACAATTCCTGTGCTCAATCCTGGAGAAAATATAACTTTACAATTTGCTATAAGAAATCTACCTACAGGAACCTTCACTGAATATCAACTTGTTGAAAATGATCCAAATGACATTCAGCTCTCGATTAAAAATACATACGATTGGGAAGATTTGCTTGTTTTTATTTTACAATTTATTTCTTCACTCCACTTTCCTGAAGATCAAATCACATTAACCAATTGGTTCCCACAACCAGTTGTTGGAGCAACATTCTACTATAATGATGCTAATGGGAAAGATTATTTGGGTATAACAAATGGTTTAGTTCTTCAAGTCTATGATGATGAAGCGGTCTTAATATGTAAATTATCTTTAGACAAAGCTGTCTATAGATTTGATGATGTAGTTACTTTCTCTTTAGAATTTACCAATATTGGTAATGCTAATGCAACTAACGTTCAATACCAACTCTTCCATGGTTTTGTTGATGAAGATTATAATATGAAATATGTTCAAGCTATTAGTGATACTAATGGTGTAATCCCTCTTATTGAACCAGGTCATACAGAAATTGTTGAAGAAACTTCATTAGCTCGTACTGACGTGGGTATACATCCAGTATTCGCTGTTTTTGGGTATACGAGTAATGAAACAGTTGATCCTGTCCATGCAATCTTTAGCTCTGTTCGACATCCTGCTGTTTTCTCCTCAATGGATTTTGGAATTATATTGCCACCTCTTACTAAGGAAGGCACTACAGCACCAACTTATCCAACACCTGAGGTAGAGGTTTCTACTGAGGTTCTTGGTTATGTTGAGAATGAGACAACTGTCGGTGATGTTATTACTTTAAAATCTACAATAACCAACACTGGTGATGAAGCTACTAATATCATTTACATTCAAAGAATCCCTAGAAGATTAGCTTATGTCGTAGATTCCTTAAGCATAACAATAGATGGTGAACCAGTAGCTGATTATGAATTAGAATGGTTTGCTTATCAATCAGATATCACCCGTCCAAGATATAATCCATATATGCCTATTGTAAGAATCTATGGAGACCGTCAAAACGGTGAATTAATTGGCATTCCTCTCGATGTTGACGAAACATTAGTTATAGAAGCTGACTTTACTATACTTCGTAGTAGAGGAATTGACTATATTGATTGGGAATCTTTAGGAATAGATGATTTAATAGGTATCTATATTCCTCCAGCTGAAGTTCGATTTAACAGCAATTACGATATGACCAGAACTTCCGGAGTGAATGAAGAGGTAGATATACCCAGAGATGAAGCAGCAACAACTAGTACAAGTTCATCAATAGCAGCTCTCCAAAATACACAAATTCTTACTATTAATTCAGAACCAGATATTGGTGATGAATGGGTTTCAACCAATTCATGGGGGTCCTACTCTGATAGTTTGTCACTCGTTTTCTATGATTTATCTGGACTAGGTATTAAAGCATACTACTATGGTGCTGGCATTATTGCTGTTACCGGTGTAGCCATACTTATCTACTTTAAAGCCAATGGCAAAAGAAAATAAATCCCCTCAGATTAAAATTCGGAAAAGAAGGGTCTTTAGACTCTTTTTTTCCATTTCTTCGCTTTTTATTACCTAATTATTTAATTATTTTTCATAGTGCTATACCGTAATAATTTTGAACTAATTAATCATATTTCTATTGAGGATTTTAACAAATGTCAAAAAAGGAAGTAAGTTCTGATTACTTAAGAGCACGAGGTTTGAGTGAAAATGAGATTTTGATTTATTCTACTATTCTAGGGTTAGGTAGTGCTACAATAGGGGAAATCAACCTTGCTATCAAGATGGAATTACCAGAAATCTATGTACAAGTAAGACAATTACAAGAAATAGGATATGTTAAACAAATTTCAGGCAAAATTCCAAGATATGTTGCTATGGAACCTTTCCTAAAAGATTATGCTCAATTAACATCTGAAACAAAATTAGGATTAATAAATATTAAAGATAATTTTCAATCTCAAGCAGGAGAGTTTAATGCAAAAATAAGAACAGTTGTACCTGGCTTGGCTGATTTTTGTGAAAAAGAGAAATCAATTAAATTACAAGAATTAAATAAAAGAATTGACCGTCTTGAAGAAAGTACTCAGCAAGTAATAGAGAACAGTTATTTACAATTGAAACATTTAGGAAAAACATTAACAAATTGGCCTTCTGAAAGTATAGAAAAAACTTTACCTGCTTTTGAACAAGATTTGGTTAAAAGCAAAGATGGTTTTGTTTCAGCAATTTCTAAATATGCTGATTCCCTTGTTATAGATTCTCGTGATTTGAGAGATAAATTGGAAAAAGCAACTATTCATCATAAAATACTAGTGGCTGAACGTTTAGCGAAATTGAAAGCTGATATTGAGAGATCTGTTATCGAGCTAAAAGAAAATATTGTAAAGAAGAATTTCACTACTTCTACAAGCTATAGTCAAAATCTAGATGAGAAGGATGTTCAAGCAAGAGAAAATGCTGCCAATGTTATTAGCAAATTAATTCATAATATAATTATTCTTGCCCGTGAAAAAAGTGGCGATATTAGTAGTGAAACAGCTCAAATGATTAACAATTCATTAGTACCACTTTTCCGCTCATTTGACTTTTTGCAAAATGAAGTTAAAACTACATTAGAAAATCTATTAGAAGAAAATTCTGAAGAAACATCTATGCTTGTAAGATATGTTAACACTTTAGTAGAATCATCTATACCAGAAGTTTTGGATGTTGTTACAAATCATCTTGAAGAAAGTCGTGATGAATCAGCGAAATTTATTGATCAGAAGATAACTGATCCATTTAAAGAATTGGAAAAAATGAAAGGTGATATCGCTCAGGATATTCATCTTTTTGCAGATAATATCATAAAAGAAGCTATTAAGCTAGATGAAATAGCCAAAGCATCCATTCAAGATCGTTTAGTTAAAGCTGAAGAGCGAACTGAATTATCTAAGATTGAAGTAAAAGATACTTTAGCATTATCAAGAATTGACATTGAGGATATTATACAAACTTTAATTAAAAACGTTATAAATGAAAATTCCTCGAAAATTGAGCAGACAAGTTATTTCATCACAGAAGCTGGTTATACACTCGAAAATACTATTGCCAATACTATTTATCTTCTTGATAATACTGGGAAAACCTTTGATGGTATTGTTAATATGTCTGAAAAAATAATGCCCATAGATGAAATTGATCTTGAATTAATTTATGGTAATGGGAGTATAGAACGATTATTGAGGGATATGCTATTGCGTACTCGAGAAGAGCTAATTCTAATAACTCCAAAAATCTACACAGATCATCTTTATGATATTGAAAAGCAACCACAAATCGCTAATTTTCAGATCATTTCTAACATTGAAGAAGAAGATGTAAGCTTACTCTCCTCATTGATTAAAAGAGGAAATGTTACTACAATGAATTATAAAGGATCAGATTTCTGGATAGCAATTCGTGATAATGAAGAAATATTATATGCTCCAAAAATTCACAAGGAAAAAAATATTGGCTTTTATACTACCAACCCAATATTCTTCAAAATGTTTTTTGATCTAACTAATCAAAATATTTTCTCTAAAATGAAGGCTCAAGATTTTAAATAACAGAATCTTGCCCTCTTTTTATTGTTTTTTTGTTTAATTAATGATGATATCTAAATAACAAAAGTGCTTAAATATGAGTTATAGATTCCTCTTATTTGATAGATAATTAGAACATATCTCAGGAATAATTATGGAGGATTATTAAAGATGCCAAAAAAGAATGATAAGAATTCAGAACTACAAAGCATTTTAGTAGAATTATATGAATTACGAATGCCAGGACAATTAATTGGGAAAGAAGTAATTGATTCCTCAGCTAGAAAAATTGGTATAATTCGTAATATTAAACTAACTTTTCCCCCAGCTAAAGTACTTATTATCATCAAAGGATTAGATATCGAAATTCAATTACCAATTGATTCTATTTTAACTGTTGGTGGAGTAGTACAATTAAAAGAAGCTATAAAACAAGCTGAAGAATTAGAAATACGTGATGTTGCACGTTTACGAGATGAAGTGGCTAAAGAAGTTGCTTCACATTTACGGATATAACGATAGATTTCGTGAAAAATAATCCTCCCAAACTCCTTTTATTTACATTCAATCCCTTTTTTCCTACAAAAAAACATCTAAAAAGGGATTTCTTTAATTATTAAATGGTATGAATATTTGCTATGAATTAAATGAAGATTCATCCCTAATCTATTTTCCTTAGGAGGCTAAAAAATGTCTGAAGAAAATGAGAAAATGCTTCGCGAAGAAATACGAGCTGCTGTTAATGAGAAGGAGTATCAAAATGCAGTTGCAAAAGCTGAACAAATGGCTAATTACTTTGAAAGTAAAGGTGATAAGGAAAAAGCGAGAGAATCTTGGATAGAAGCAGCTAGATTATTTCTCGAGTGGTCAAAAGATCAAAGGGATAATAGAACCCATAAAAATTCTGCAAAATCATTAGCTCATGCTGCTGATATCTTTAGTAGTTTAGGTGTGGATATGGAAGCAGCTCAAGCAATCGATTTAGCAGCTCAAGATCTTGCTATGGCTGGCGAGGAGTATATTGTTTGGAAACAACCATTAGGTGCTGGTGTTTGTTATACTGTTTCATCCATTTTATTTATCCTTGTTTCACAAGAAGATAAAGCTAATAATGTTATTAATCAGGTTCGAACTCGTGTAGATGCTTTAAGACAAGACTCTATTGCAAATGCACTAATAGATTTACCTATACAATTACTCTATGCCAAAAATCAATTTGATATCAGACTATTAAATAATGTAAAAACAATGATATATTCTAGTTTGATACCAGCAATGACTAATAGTGGCTTGAGTGAATTCATTTCCTATATTGAAAGGACTATTCATGGTGTTGAAGCATTTATCACCGCCTCTCAAAAATTCCCCATTTTGGAATATGATTTAAAACTTAAGGGTGAAGTCCAAGTTGATGAAGGATTTGACATCGAAGTTTTAATTAGAAATACTGGAGAAGATTCAGCCTATCAAATAGAATTAGAAATGGTTCCCTCAAAAGAAGTATCAATTGTACGTGAATTTAGCAAATTAAAAGCAAACGATCTTCCACCAGGTGCAGCAGTAGCTTTTGCTTGGCGCTGTATTGTTAAATCTGAAAACTTATTGGAAGAAAATCAAAAAATAAATCTCTCAGGTCGTTTAAGTTTCTCTGATGCGAAGAATCTACGTCAAACAATAACTATTAGTCCAATAGCTTTTACAACAACCAGTACAAAAGAACAAGATCAGCTTATTATGGAGTTAAAAATCACTAAAGATGATCTTCAAAAGTATAAAGAAAAATTACTACCTTTTGCTGAGAAAAATGGTAAACAATTTGTTGTTAAGTTATTTGAAATAATTGATCAATTATTGGAACAAGCTAAAGGTTTTGTAGATGTCGGTGCAACTCAAAATGCTAAGAATTGGAATAAACTTATCCAATTACAGCTTGAATTAATAAATGATATTCCTAATCAAATAGAAACAAAAGATGATGATAAGGAAACTAAAAAAGAAGAAAAAGAAGAATGACTAAATAAAAATTGAGGTTTAGTCTTCATTCGCTTTTTTTTAGGTTATATCTTTGGAAATTACCTTGGTGCTCCAAGGATACCTCTCCAAAAGAGTTGAAATTATAGATTGGACTTTTCTCGCCTCATAGGAATTTTCATAATAAAGAAAAATACCATTACCACCTCTAATACGCTTTAATTGTTGGTAAACAGTTTTTATTGTACGAACAGAATCAAAAATAATTAATTTGTCCGCTTCTGGTAAATCAATATCCCGTTCACCAACAGGAGACATTATTAAGGCTGCTCTCCCATTATATTTTCTGAATTCTTGTAAAATTGCATTTTTATCAAAAATCTGCCCAGTAATTAAAAATGGTTTTATCTTCTCTCGAGTAAGATAATTACAAATCATTTTAGCAGTTGCAATATAGGAGCATAAAACGACAGTTTTATTACAACTTTTGGCAATTTGTACGACCTGATTTACTTTTTGTGGTGTTACTTGCAACTTGCTAGGGTCTATGCCAGGCACTTTCCAAAGGAATTTTTTCAATTGATTAGGCATCATAGAGAACAGGTATTTTCTTAATAATGTTAATGATTGTGCACGGCTTCGTAGCGATTCTGATACTGGAGCTTGTAAAAGTGCTTGAGGTCCAATTTTTTGAGCTTGGGTAAAATATTCAGGATCTTCTGCTTCTAATTCAGCTCTAATTGCAGCATAAGCTTCTTTCAGTTGATCACCAATGATTGCCGATATTTCAGAAATTGATTGATCTTCAACACCTATAGTTTCAATTGTTGTAATTTTGGTAAATTCTGTAACATCTGTTCCTGCTAAATAATCCATATATATCATTTCAACATTTGGTATGAATTCAACTATCGTATCTAATTCTTTGCGAATTTCTAATTGATCTTCATCAAGAACATAATGTGAATCTCTTAATGTACCAGACATTCCAATAATTAATGAAGATCGTAATTTATCCAATAAATCTGACCATGGGTACACTAATACTCTAGATGAACCCATTCTTCTAACTAACTTATCGATTTCATTAATAATAATTATATCAAATGATTCATATACCGCAACTGGTGCTTTGTTTAATATATTAGCTAATTTTTGAGGAGTGCAAAGAATTACTCGAGATTCTTTTATAATTTTTTGGGCATAAGTATTACTGGTACCAGGTCCAAGCCAATTAAACCCATTAACCCCACCATATTCATTTTCAAGGAAATCCTTTGTTTCATGTAATGAAGAAGAAGATAGAACAATCAAAAGAATCTTTTTCGAAGGAAAAATTGATGTTAGTAATTCATATGTTACCACACGTTTACCCATACCACAATCAAGTTCTAATAACACACTTTTTTGTTTATCTGTGTGCAACTTGATGAGATCTAATATCAGTTTTTGGTATCCTCTTGGTGTAATCTTTCTGTCAATTTTAGACAAAGGAATCATCCTCATTAGTTAATGGATTTTTTTCTTTAAGAAAATATAAAGGGGCAAAAAAACGCCCCCAATATATGGTAGCAATGTGCGCTGAATGCACGAGTTTGAAGAACGATTAAAATTTTTCTCTTGCCGAGGAGATGATTTTTGCCGAGGTTTTTTCCCAAAAGTCAAATCGTTCTTCAACTACATTCTTATTAGCTTCTTGTTTTAATAAGAAAAAGCTTAAGAGTTCACCGAAAGTATTCGGTTTTTATTAAAAGAAAAAAGGATGGAAGAAAGATTATTGGTCGCTGATGATGACATTTTCAATATCGAAATGTCTTTTCGCTAAAACTCTAGCACGTTCGATATTTCTACCATCTTTACCAATAGCTAAACCTCGTTGACCACGTTTTATTGTTACAAAAGCCAAATCAGCTTTATCTCTTCTTCTGACAACTACTACTTTTTCTACGGCTGCGGGCACTAAAGCGTTTTTGATGAATCTTTCAGGATTTTCATCATCCTCTACGATTTCTATGTCCTTTGCTAGCATTGATTTTAATTTTTTAACATTTAATCCATTTCTACCAATAGCTGTTCCTACTGTACCACGTCTTACAACAAAGATTATTCTTTCTAATTTTTTATCAATGATACAATCTTTTGGGTTGATTTTTGTTACATTACTGAAGATAGTCATTGTTTCCATTTCATCAATGCTTAGTTTTATACTACTGGACAGTTTTTCCACGACCTGCATTTAAAATAGTGAAAAATAATATCAATTATTTCTTCTTTAACATTTTTAGTATTTTGCTATCACCGGGTTCATATACAGCGATTGCAGAGATAATATGCCCTCGACCGCATAGTGCGCCTAATTCGTAGCCATTTCGTGTATAATTAAGAATAGGAATATCAGCTAATTTTGCATAATATTCTATTTGGGTTTTCTTGCTTTCTGGACAATTGTCAGCGAGAATTAGCAATTGAGCTCGTCCAAGCTTGGCAGCTTTTATTGATCTATTCAAACCATAATCTTTTTTGCCGGTTCTAGCAATAATTTGTATTTCTCTATTAACATCATATGACATATTACTTTACTCCAACATTTTGTTATCTCAAAGTAACATTTAATTGTTTAATCCCAAAAGGGGAGGGAATTTAAATTATTCCCTTATATTGAAAACTAATCCTTTTTATTTTCAGATTTATCCTTTTTTGTCATTGGACTCATCATTAAATCAATAGCACCAGTTCCCAAGGGGATCATTTGGCCAACAATAACGTTTTCAGTGATACCCTTCAAATTATCCGATTCGCCTTGTAAACAAGCTTCAAGTAAATGTTTAACAGTGATTTCAAAGGAAGCACGAGCTAAGACACTTGCTTTTTCACCGCTGATTCCATGTCGACCAATTTGTCTTACGTCGCCATTTGCTGTCATTAAATCTGCTACAAGAGTAATGTGTCGAATATCTACGTCTAAACCTTGAGCTTTCAATACTTCCATAGATTCTTTAATAATTGAATTTCTAGCAGCTTCAATACCCAAGGTCTCAGCAATTTCATAAGTATGGTTAGTATAAACTCTTGTTAAATCAACGCCAGGTCTCTGTAGTGTTTTTACAAAATCGGTTCCTTCAGTATAAATAATAAATTCACCCTTTTCAGGGTCTTTGCTAATTTGTGTTCTTTTAATATTTAAAATGCCTTTTATAGGCATTTGGCGTATCTTTGTAGCGACTTTTTGGAGGTCTTTAATAGTTTCTAATTTGGGATTAACGTAAATTAAATTACCTTCTGTTTTTACTTCAACTTTTCGACCTCGAGAAATAATCTCAGAAACAGATTCAATATCTAATCCTTTGTCATGCAATAAATCAAGATCAATTTCAATGATTATTTGCATTTCTGAAAGATCGAGACTTACACCTGAAGCGATGTTTTCGACTCGAGTAAGTTCAATTTTTCTAGCAACTTCTCTAGCTTTTTCAACATCAAAACGATGATCTTCATCTAAATATACTTCAGTCATAGGTGTGCTTGGATTCCTTCTTGCATCTACTATTTCAATTAATCTAGGTAAACCTTGGGTTACAGTAAATTCTGCAACACCTGCAAAATGAAAAGTCTTAAGAGTCATTTGGGTACCTGGTTCACCAATTGATTGTGCAGCTACTGTACCAACAGCTTCTCCAGGTTCTACTAAAGCATCTTCAAAAGTTTCTCGAACTTCTTTAAGAATTTCATTTAGTTGCTTCTTTGTTATCTCTTGATCTTTGAGCTTTTTAAGGAGTTCATCTTCCAATAAATGAGGAAGAAGTTCATCTTCATTCATTTTCTTAATGGATTTTTCAATTACATCAAGTGTTACAATTGTTTTCTTTTGTGCGGTTGTTGTTGCCATTTTTTCCATCCTCATTTATTCTTCAATTGGTGTTTTTAACACCCGGTCAATAATGGCATCAATATTTACTGATTTACCATGTTCAGTTTTAGCTGGATCAATACCATCATCACCATATTTGAACTGTATAATTTCGCTTTCTGCACCTCTAACAGTTCCATCGTATTCTGCCTTAATATCCAATAGGGCATGAATCAACCTTCTTTGCATATACCCACTAGTGGATGTACGAACAGCAGTATCTACTAAACCTTCACGACCACCACATGCATGCATAAAGAATTCTACGGGAGTTAAACCTCGTCTAAAACTATTTCTAACAAATCCTCTTGATGGAGCATCTAGAGCACCTGGTTTGAAATGAGGTAGGGTTCTATCCTTAAAGCCTCTTTTAATTCGTTCACCACGAACAGATTGCTGACCTAAACAAGCAGCCATTTGACCAAGGTTTAGCATGCTTCCTCTAGCACCTGTTTTAGCCATGATAACAGCTTCATTCTCCATACCAAGATATTCACCTGCTACATCACTAGCAGTGGATCTTGATTTTGAGAGAATTTCCATAATTTTCATTTCTAAAGTTTCTTCTTGTGATCGTCCAGGCAATCTATCAAGGATTCCTTGTCGATAAGCATCAATGGTCTCTTTAGTTTCCTTCTCCGCATCATCTAATATTTCATCAATACGAGCTTTAGCTTCTTTTGGAATGTCAATATTCCAAAAGCCCATTGAAAAGCCTTTGAACGAGAGAACTCTAATGAAGAGCTTGGTTACTCCATCAAGAAATTCTCTGGTAACTGTTGTACCATAATCAATTAATATTCTACCTAGAAGACTGCCTTCTTGTTGTGAACCAATTGCTTTTTTATCAATAACACCTGTTTCCAAGATACCATTTCTAATGGTAACATAGGCATCATATTGACAATTCTCTTTCATACATTCAGTACATTTGTGGCAAATCTTAGCAGTGTTTGTATAATGAGTAGTTTCAGGCAAAAACATACTAAAGAGTTGTTTTCCACTCCAGAGTTCAACTGGTTCAGTTATCTTTGGAGATGGTAAATTTTTACTGGAACCTGCTGATACTATCATTTGCATAGCTTCTTTCTTTGTAAAGTAAGTATCGTGTCTAGTTAAAAGATATGATGCAGAAATATAATCCCAGTTTGCACCAATTAAAGGACCACCATATCTGGGTGAAGATATTTGCTCTTGAGCAAGCATTAATATCCTTGCTTCAGCTTGTGCTTCTTCGCTTTGTGGAACATGTAAGTTCATTTCATCGCCATCAAAATCAGCGTTATAAGGAGGACAAACACAAAGATTTAGACGGAATGTTCTGTAAGGCATAACTTTTACTTTATGAGCCATTATAGACATTCTGTGTAGAGAGGGTTGACGGTTAAAAAGAACTATATCACCATTTTTTAGATGTCGTTCTACAATGAAACCTGGTTCAAGTGAATCTGCAACATTACGTTTTTCTTTAACAAAACGCAAATCAATACGCAAACCTTCTTGTCTAATGATATAATTTGCTCCAGGATGATTAGCAGGACCACGCATAACAAGTTCTTTCAATTCTTCAATATTCCATTCAGTTACTCGTTCTGGGATAGTAAGTTGCATAGCAATTTCTTCTGGAACACCCACTTCATTGATACTTAAATTGGGGTCAGGAGAAATAACAGTACGAGATGAGAAATCAACACGTTTACCACAAAGGTTGCTTCTGAATCGGCCTTCTTTACCTTTTAGTCTTTGAGTTAATGTTCTAAGAGCACGACCTGAACGGTGTCTTGCAGGAGGAATACCTGAAACTTCATTATTAAAGTAGGTTGTAACATGGTATTGTAGTAATTCCCAAAGGTCTTCTACAATAAGTTGTGGTGCACCAGCTTCAATATTTTCACGTAATCTTTGATTAATACGAATGATATCAACTAATTTATGAGTTAAATCATCTTCTGAACGAATGCTTGATTCTAAAGTAATGCTAGGTCGCATTGCTACAGGTGGTACTGGAAGAACAGTTAACACCATCCACTCTGGTCTTGCATATGTAGGATTAACACCTAAAAGAGGACAATCATCATCAGGTATTCGTTCTAAACGATCTCTTACATCTGATGGAGAAAGTTTTTTGCGTTCACCTGTTTTTGCCTTTTTATTTGCTTTTGTTTCTTCATAAAAAGTAGTTGGTTTTTCAAGTCTAATCTTGTTTTGTATTGATTGACAGTGTGGACACTTCTCGTTTTTAGCTGCTTTTTTCAATAAATCATTTATTAGGGGAATGTTGGTTTGATCCCAACGTTTCTGGTAACGAACCATTTCTTGTTTATATTTGTAAATCTCCTCTTCAGTTATTAAGATTCGACTACACTCAAAACAAGTTGCTCTGAGAATTTTATAGATTTTCTTATTGAAACCTACATGTATGATTGGTCGAGCTAATTCAATATGACCAAAATGACCTTCACATTCACCAACTCGATTACCACATGTTTTACATCTTTGTCCCGGGTCAATTGTGCCTAAACGACCATCCATTAAACCAGATGGAATTGCTGTTCCATCTTCATCATATGTATCTGCAGTGATAACACGAACAACACTCATTTTTCTTATCTCATCTGCGGATAAGAGACCAAATTGAATTTTACTTATGATTTTGGGTAGTTTAAATGCCATTTTTATTCCTCCATCTCTATGCTTGGTCCTTTAGCACTAACCTTGGTGCCATTCCCAGAGAAGTTAACTCTTGTAGTAAAAGCTTGAATGCATAGCTCATAACTACCTGGGATACTTCAGCTTCACCTTTACACACAGGACAGAAGTATTTGTCTTTATTTCGGTCATAGGTAGCGATTACACCACAATTACCACAAACATTGATCGTGACTTTATCAGATTCTTCCAATAATCGCTCTTTTAATAAGAGAGCTGCTCCATGACCTACTAAGCAGTCACGTTCCATTTCTCCGAAACGTAAACCTCCTTCTCTTGCACGACCTTCGGTTGGTTGTCGTGTAAGAATTTGAACGGGTCCTCTTGATCTTGCATGGGTTTTGTCTTTTACAAGATGATGTAATTTTTGATAATAGGCAATTCCCATGAATATGTCAACATCATATTTTCTTCCCGTAATACCATTATACATGGCTTGTTTTCCATAATAGTTTAAGCCTAATTGTTTCAGTCCTTTAACTAATTCATCGGAAGATATTCCTTCAAATGGTGTAGCATCAATTACTGTTCCTTTCTTGGTTCCTAAAATAGAAGCCATTGTTTCCAATATTTGACCGATAGTCATACGTGAAGGTATAGCGTGACAATTAACAATAATATCAGGAACGATGCCTTCAGAAGTAAATGGTAAATCTTCTGGAGGAGCAATTAAACCTATAACACCTTTTTGACCGTGTCTTGATGCAAATTTGTCACCTAATTCAGGTATACGCATATCTCGCATCTTAACTTTTACAAGTCTGTTGCCATCACTTGTTTCTGTTAGAATTATTGTATCAACAAATCCTTCTTCACTATGACGCATGCTTATACTTGTTTCATGCCTAATTGGTGCTCTAACCTCAAATTCACTATATTCTTCAAGAAATCTTGGAGGGGAAGTTCGTCCAATAATTACTTCGTCACCATTTATTTTGCTTTCTGGTTCAACAATACCATCAGTACTTAAATGAACATAGGCTTCAGGTGGTCGGAAACCTCGAACATCTTTATTAATACGTTCGAATTTATCTTCTTGACCTGCTGGATATCGTCGCTCTTCAGCTTCATAACGTCTAAAGAATGCTGATCGAGCTAAACCACGTTGAATTGAATGTTTGTTAAAGATAATTGCATCTTCCATGTTATATCCTTCATAACTAAGAAGAGCAATAACCATATTTTGACCTGCAGGACGTTTATCAAAATTAATGATATCCATACCGTGCGTCTTTACTAATGGTTTTTGTGGATAGAATAAAATGTGAGATCGAGTATCTACTCGTAATCGATGATTAGCAGCATACATACCTAATGCTTGTTTTGCCATCGCAGATTCATAGGTATTTCTAGGTGATTGGTTGTGTTCTGCAAATGGTATAAGTGATGCACAGATACCGAGAATTGAACTTGGAGCGATTTCAAGATGAGTGTGAGTTTGTTCTTTTTCAAGGTCATCTGGTACCATTGCAATGTAAGAACTTTCTTCTTCTTCAGCATCGATATACTCAACAATTCCTCTGCGGATAAGATCAGACCAACCCCAAGCACCAGTTCGTATTTTTTCTATGTGTTTTTGGTCTAATTTTTGTCTGCCTTTTTCAGTTATTAGTAAAGGTCTTCTAACACGACCATGGTCACAGTTTATCTGGATTTCTTGGATATCTTCATAAAAGTTAACATTTACTTCAGAACTTAATATATCCTTTCTTCGAGCTTTTCTAATATCATTTACAAAACCATTTGGATCTGGATGTGAACCTAATAAGCGTCCATTGAGAAATACTTTGCATGCATCCGTTGATTTCATATTTTCTAATTTATTTAATTCTAAAGTATAAAGAAAATCTTCAACAACTTTCTCATCAGCACCTACACTGATATATGCATCCATCGCCAAATTCTTTACCAATCCACAATTAGGCCCTTCTGGTGTTTCACTAGGGCATATTTTACCAAAGTGTGTAGGGTGAAGGTCACGTGCTTCAAAGTGAGGTTGATTTCGACTTAAAGGACTGACAACTCTACGTAAATGACTTAGAGTGGAAATATAGTTTGTTCTATCAAGTAATTGACTCACACCAGCTTTTCCACCTACCCAGTTACCTGTGGCTAGGGCATGTCGTAAACGTTCGGTTATAACATCAGCACGTACTGCTGTTCTTATATTTGGTGTTCTACCTCTAACAGCTGTTCGTTCAAGCTGATATTTGATATCTCGACAGAGACTCATAAAAGCAACTCTAAATAAAGAAATTAAAGATTCACCAGATAATTTGAGTCGTTTATTGGAATAATGATCCTTATCATCTACTTGACGTTTATCAAGTTCTAATTCTAAAACACGTTGAGCCATTTGACCAAGGAAAAATGCTTTGCCTATACGATGGGTTTCATCAGTACCAATATGTCTAAGAAGATATCTATCCAAAATTTCTCTTGCTCGTTTAATACGATAATCCATTGTTTGACCAACAGCAACTCGTTTACCGATAAAATCAAGAGCTTTTTCCCCATCAGTGATTTCTGAAGCTTCATCTAAAGAGGGGATTAATTCCTTTCGAACTTCTGGATTATCTGTAACAGCATCAACAATTTGTTTATCAGATTCTAGACCTAAAGCCTTCAATAAAACAGCAAAGGGAATTTTTCTAGGTACAGAAGGGAAACTCACATTTAAGCTACCATCTCGAGAACGTTCCAAAGTTACAGGTGCTCTTACACCTTGTGCGGTACTAAAGACTTTAGCCATACTGGTTACACTACCAGATTTTTTCTCAATTAAAATACGATTTGGAGCCAAGTCTTCTTGTGTAACAAGAACACGTTCACTACCATTAATGATGAAATATCCACCAGGATCATTAGGGTCTTCTCCTGCTTTTATTAATTCTTCATCGGTCATGCGACTTAAAGGACAAACCTTTGATTTGAGCATGATTGGCATTCTCCCGATAAAAACTCGGGAAGTTTCTCGAGGAATTTCATTACCTGCTTCATCAACTCTGATGGGAGTCATATCAAGATATAATGGAGCGGTATATGTAAGATTCCTAATTCGGGCTTCACTAGGATAAATGTTATTTAAAGACCCATCCGCTTCACGAATGTTGGGTGGATCCATGTCAATTTTATTAATTCTTACATAATAATTGGGGATTTCAGGCTTTATGCTACCAATTTCTTTTACAACATCTTGCATACCATTTTGAATAAACTCGTTATAACTGTCAAGATGTTGACGCACAAGCCCTAGTTCCTTAACCATTGACTCTATAAGAATCCATCTATCCTCTATTGTTAGTTTATAAGTTTCAGACATTCAGTTATAGCCTCACTGACACAGACTTCTAGGACAATTTTTCATGTCAAAAAGCTAATATTATTAATATTATTTTTCCAGCTGGAAGAGCAACACATCCTTTTTCGTATGTTATCTTCTTTTAAATCTTACTACTAGAAACGGTTTTATTGTAATTTTTAGCAGTATCTAATATCCAGATGCTATATATAGCATCCACTTTTACATTTGAAATAATAAGTAAAGAGGATGAAAAGTTCACTTAATACTACCTGTAAGTGATGTTGACAAGCAAATGTTATTTTACTGGTTATTTTTATGATTTAAAGTGGAATTCTTATTACCTTTAATTTTATGACATGACTATTTTTTTTGTTTCAATGAATTAATAGTAACTTTTCTGGTTCAATAATTTTTTCATTCTTATGAAAAATAAAATCGTGGTTTTTTAATCCTCAAATCTTGAATTAATATTGTGATTCAGACATCATAAGTAATAATTGCTAGCAGGTTGAAGTATAATGCAAATACAGAATCAAGAATTAGATATGGAAACAAATAAGATACTTATCGCAGGAATAGATAATGCTGGGAAGAGCTCAATACAAGATACTCTGCGATTCATTTCAACCGAGGCAGCTTTACGAAGAGCACCAAGTAGAGATATAGAAATCTTCAATAAAAATTTCTTAAAGAAAAATTATGTTTTCTTCATTCCACCCGGACAAGAAGATTTGCGAATTAATGAATATCATGGTTCTATGAAAATAGAATATTTTAGTGAAGTTAGTACATTTATCTTTGTAATAGATTCCTCAGATAAAGAACGCTTTCGAGAAGCACAAATTGAGTTACAACATTCTATTGAAGATCTTTTAGAATTATCCCCTGAATGTAATAAATTTCTTTTTTTTGCTCACAAACAAGATTTGAAAGATGCTAGTAACGCTATTGCTATTCAAAAAGAAATTTTGGAACCTTTAGCTCATTTATTTCCAGGAATAATCAAACAATTCAAGATTTTTGAAACATCTATACTTTTTCCCGAGTCTATACATGAACCTTTTCTAAAAGCAATAGCTAGTCATATAGGAACAATAAAAATCGATTTCGATATATTAGCTGATTGGATTAGAGAACAAGTTAGTGCTAAAATTGTACTTATCACTGATCCACATGGATTATTAGTAGGGGAGTCATTCATAGGTAAAGAGGAATCATTAATTTATGCAGCTTATGTAGCCAAAATTTTCTCTGCTACTGAAGAATTTCAAGAAGATTTAGTGAAAGATGGGGTTAAAATAGTCATTTTAGAAGATGATGATGAGAGAAATTATAGCTTGATATCAAGAATAAATTGCTCCAAAAATGATTATCTAGCGTTATTCATTGGAAACCCAGCTGTTCATCTTGGAATGGCCCGTTTGATCAATAAAAGAGGATTGGAAAAATTACAAGAGGTTTATTACAACTATCAAAATTGATTTACCATGAGGATGGTTTAACACTTAATAAAATAGAGGTAGAAAAATATGGATCAAAACAATAATATTTCGGCAGTATTAGTTGAATTTGATTCTTTGAAGGGTCCAGTTATTCGCAAAAGAAATCCTACTAATTTAGTGATACCTAAAATGGGTGAAGCAGATAATATTCTTATGTGGATAATTAGAGCTTTAGATTTTTCAGTTCGTAAGATTAATGACAAAACAGCTTATGCAAAAACTGTCACTTTACGAGATCCTAATTTTACCCGAAAAAAAAGACAATTTGGCATTGCACTGATCACCAAAACTACATATGAACTAAAGGAAATGGAAGAAACGTTGGATAAAATTATCCAAAGATGTTACCAAGAAGGAGAAAATAAACCCTATTTTAAAATGCTAGATAATCTTCTGGTTATAATGAGCAAAATTGATGAATTTACTAATGAGACATTTACAGAGTGTACAGAGCAAGAAATACAACCAATATTTTTAGAAGATGATAAAAAAGTATCCCAAGTATCAATTGATTCAGAAATACAGGATAATGAAACTAGATTCATGCTTATGAGTAATCGATTAAATATATTAAATAAAATAACCATTACTGATAAATTCTCAAATAAGACATGTATTGTTTGTGCTGCTAATAAACTCAGTCAAATAAATACCAGTATGGGCTACCTATTTCAAGTCACTTCTGAAAGATTTCATTTGGAAATAGATGTTCGACGAATGATTCAAGAAGGAACTGTAGACAGTCTTGAGATATTATTAAGAATTATCGATGTTTTACCTACTCAAATTGATTTAAATGAGAGAATCTTAGTAATAGCTGAATTTCTTGATAGACTATTATATGAAGAAGTTGATTTGGAATATTTCCTACCTTATCTACAATATTTCATTTCTATGGAAAATTTCACAATAACAGAATTCAAAACTGAAGAATTTGAAAAACAATATGAAAATCTTAAAGAAACTCATGGGGAGTGGATAAAGTCCCTATCTGGATTAGATTTAGACGGTAAAAGATTAATAGAATTTTTCAAGCTAACAGGATTAAGAAGAGAAGGATTAGAACTTTTAATTGACTTACTTTTTGTTAAAATTATTGCAATATTTTAAGAATGAGAAACAAAAATAGTAGCTCAATTAAGAGGTAAATACTGTTGGATGAAGAAGTTAACAAAATTGAATCATCTACTTACATGGTTCCAAACAAACCCGCATTAATCTTTGATTCCAGTACTTATGGCAAGACACTCTTAGTAGCTGATTTGCATATGGGTTTTATTTATGGGAAAAATAAAAAGGGCATTATCTTACCTCGATCAAAAAGACCTGAAGAGGAATTAATTGAGTTAGTTAAACATATAAAACCTGAACATGTTATAATTTTAGGGGATTTCAAAGATGAAATATATGGTACCAATAATCCACTCGTTGGACGAATTTTTGAATTTATGAAGAAAATTCGATCTCTTACTAAGTTAACTATTATTAAAGGAAATCATGATGGAAAAATTGAAGAAATTTTACCTGAGAGTGTTGAAATCATACCTCCAACAGGATTATTTTTGAGATTAGAAGATGGGAAAACCTTAGGATTATGGCATGGGCATGCTACTCCAGCATTAGATGTTTTTAATGCTGATATAACTATTACAGCTCATTGTCATCCCGCGTACACATTTAGAGATGAAATTGGAGCAAAAATTACAGAAAAGGTTTGGGTAAAAGCAAAATGGCTCTACACAGAAAGGAGAGAAGAAAGATTGCATATCATTATTCCGGCTTTTAACAGCTATATTGAAGGATATTCAGTTGATGGTGATTACTTTAAAACGACTATTTCTATGAAAGAGGCTATTAATTTTGAAGAAGCAGAGGTTTTTACTTTAGAAGGGGTTTTACTAGGGACAATACGAGATTTGCAAAATGAACGAAAAAAGTATAATGAGGAAATAAAGATAAAAAGAAAAAGGGAAAAAGAAAATTAACATTATTTCTGATGTGCACGAGCAACAACCACACCTGACATGGCGCTTTGCATAACTCCTCGAGTTATACCCGCACCGTCACCAATGAAATAAAGATTCTTAACTGTTTTTGATTCAAGATTTTTAGTTATATCAATACGAATGCTATAGAGTTTAATTTCAGGTGCATAAATCAAAGTATTTGGGCCATCTATTCCTGGCATGATTGCATTTAGATGTGTTATGAAATCTTGTAAATCATTCATAACTCTACTAGGCATTGCAAAGCTAATATCACCAGCAACAGCACTCTCAAGTGTTGGTTTTATAACAGATCGAGCTAATCTATCAGTAGTTGAACGTCGACCATTCTTTAAATCTTCAAAACGTTGTATTAAAACAGAATTTCCACCTGAGAGCATATTTGCAAGGTTAGCAACGTGTTTTGCATATTGAATGGGTTGATTAAATGGTTCTGTGAAATTACAAGTGACTAAGATTGCAAAATTAGTATTGGGGCTATTAATGTCAGTTCTACTTTCACCGTTCACACAAGTAGTTTCATCATAACGTTCTGTCGTAACATAACCACCGGGGCAAACACAAAAAGTTCTCACATGATCTTCAAAATTTTTAGTTACATATTCGATTTTGAATTCATAGAGGTTTTCGGTAAATTCAACACAATATTCATTTAAAGTTTCAACACGCACACCAATATCTACAGCATTATTGGAATACGCAATGTTTAATCTAGAACATTCCGATTTAAGCCAATTGGTACCACCTCTACCAACACCCATAACCACATTTTTTCCTTTGTATACTTTGCCGTTAGTGGTAGAAACTCCTTCTACAATACCATTATTAACAATTATTTTATCTACTTGTTCTTTTAGGACAATATTGATTTTATCTTTCAAGTAATTATAAAAATTATCCATTATCGCTGATGCATTATCTGTGCCTAAATGACGGATAGGGTAAGTTATTAATTTCATGTTTTCTTTTCGGCATTTACTTTTCATTTTATCAGCGAATTCAGGATCAGGGCTGAAATATCTATCCCCACCATTGCTAAAGGATAAAAAGGTTTGATCAATATATTCAGTTAAGGTTGCTAATTCTTCAAGTGTTACAAAATCACTCATCCAACCGCCCACTGTACCAGAAGTATCTTTGGTTATTTTACCATCTGACCAAGCACCAGCACCACCAAAACCACTTGTGATATCACAAATTTTACAAGCAGTGCATTCAGTATTTTTTTCTCGTCTTGGGCATTTACGTTTGTAAACTTCTTTACCACGATCAATGAGTGTGATATTTGTTATGCCATTTTTGACTAGTTCATATGCACAAAGAATCCCCGCAGGGCCTGCACCAACAATAATATAATCGTCCATTTATTCTTACCCAGCTGTTATTTTATTACTTAATAAAAAATTCTTCGCTTATTATTATAAATATAACAGTAATTTATGATTATATTCAGATCCTTAAAAGGAATAAAAAGAAGTTACCGAATAAAATGTATAGAATATAGCCAAATAACATCAAGGTAACAAAGGGTAACCCAGGTGTCACCCAAACTGTTTTCTTGTTAGTTGTTTGGAGGAGCCATAATGTTCGTAATTGTCTTCTTTCCATTGCTTTCTCTTCATCTAAACCTAAACGCATTTTTATTATCCATGAACCATCCTTAGCTGTTGTCCCAGATAGTTTTCCTTTTGATGAATTACCAGAGAAATAACCTTCAATATTTCCTAATAATTTTCCTGAAATAGTACCATCAAATATACCATCAATCGTACCAATAAAAATACTAGTAATCGGGATGTTTAGTCTTCCATTAAAATTAATTAATTGTTCTTCATCATTTGAAGAGGTTTCTCGTTTATCCTTTGTAAATATTTCTTGGTATTTATTGAGAACATAATCAATATCTTCTTCATCATCTTCTTTCTCAATTTTAATACCTTTGGTTATTTTTTCTGCTTGTGAAAGTATTTCTTCTAGATCAAACTCTTCTATTCCCTTGTCAATATTCTTGAGTAATTTACCATAAATTGAACCACTAAATTCTCCATTAATTGAACCTTGAATAATGCCAATAAATTTACCATCTAAACGACCTTTGTAATCCCCTTCAAAAAGTCCTTTAAATGACTTTTCAAGTAAGGTTTCAAGAAAATCATAATGTAATTTTTTGGGATTTATTTTCGTTACTTTTTTTCTATAACCAAAAAAGAAACAACGTACTTTACTTGCAGTTGAACCTTTTACTTCATCAAATAAAGTACCACGAGTAGCATTTATTGAATTTAAAATAATTAAAATAAGAGGATAAAAAATTGCTAATAAACCACTGTTCAATAGAATTGATATAACTGAGGAGTCTAGAACCCAGATAGTAGGTTCAATTATTGGAAATGATAAATTTACTAAAGTTCCCCTTGTCTCTAAGAATGGATGTAGAGGGGTAAGTATGGTAATCGCCCAGAGAGCTTTTGAATCAGCGCCACCCCATGCACCAATATAGAATAATAGAAATCCCAAAATAAATCCTATTACAATTGATAATAACATTTCAGCTAGAATGTCTGTTTTTACACGAGTTCCTTCATATAATATTAAGTAAAGAATATCCAGAATTATACCCACACCAATCATTAAAAGCCAAATAAATTCTTTTCGAACTTCTCGATGTAATATATCTTCAATACCAGCATAAAGTAAAGCTAGGATTGCTACGATTGGTACAATTATTGAATAGACTTCTAAGAAACCCATAATTTACAGCTCATTTAGTTTTGGTTGTTTTCTGTTTTTTTTCTTCGCTCTCTTCAGGGGGAAGCTTTTCTTCTTCATCTTCTTTTATAGCAGGTCTTAAACATCCTAAACTTATTAAGATATTACGTAATTTTTCTATATCACCATTTTGTAATTTTGAGATGGGTCTACGAGGTGATCCTACATTAACACCTAACATATTTAAGCTAGCTTTTATTGCTGTAGGAAATGAACCTAGCTTTAATCCTATTTCAAGAGGTATTAATTTGGTTTGAAGTTCCTCAAATCGATCCTTCATTTCAACATTATATGCTTCATATAATTCAACAAGTAAATTGGGAACAACATTTGCACTTGGAACAATGGCTCCTTCAACTTTACCTTCTTTAATTGCTTGAGGAACGAGTAACCCTCTGCCAGTATAAACTCGAAAATCATCACGAACAGATGAACTTATTTGGGGAATCTTTTTGAAATCATTACTTACTTCTATTATCCCTACGATTGAACTTTGTTTTGATAATTTGGATATAAGTTCTACTGGTAAATCGATTTTTGTTGAATCTGGATCATTTACTATTAGGAGATTTCCATCAATATTTGAGCTAAGAAATTCAAAATGATTTACAAGTTCATTCACATTTAAAGAAGAAATCTTAGGGGGATAAACAACTAAACCATCTGCTCCACAATCAATTGCATATTTTGCTATAGAAAGAATTCTATGAACATTTTCTGATGGAAGACCAACATAAACTGGTACCGCTTCATTTACTTGATCAACAACAGTATCAATTATTTGATTATATTCTTCATCTGAAAGTGAATAAGATTCTCCACAATTACCTGTTGGAATAATAGCATTTATTTCACTATTAATTAAAAAATCAATTAATTCTCTAAGAGAGGTAAGATTTAGAGATTCATCATCATTAAATGGAGTTACACAAGGACAACCAATCCCTTTGAATTTTTTAACCATTATAGTTCAGCTCACTTGTTCTTTCCATTAATCACTTTTTTTAATATCTGTTTCCTTTAAGATATGGACCATTTTTGTTCCACAGACGGGGCAAAAATCATTAATAACATCTGAGTGAAAACAGGATAAACATGTATAAATACTATCAAGATCAGCTGAAATTAGAAAACCTGTTTTTGAGTCGAATATTTTAGCTAACTTTCCTTTTGCTCGAAGAGCGAATATTTTTTCTTTAGCTTTTTCAACAGTTATTTTTAGCTCAGAAGCTATTTCTTCCAAAGTCTTATTATCTGATCTTTCGGATAAAAGATAGTTTGCTGTTTCCCATTCTGTAAAAATATCCTCTAAGATACCAAAAAGAGCAATAAAGAACATTAAAATTCCTGGAAGAATTAACCAAATATCACCTGGTATAAGTAATCTGTTTAGAGTTAATGCTCCCCAGATGATGAAAATTACTCCTATTACTCCGCTGATGATAAACCAAGTAAGACGTGTTTGTCGCATTTTCTTACCTTCAGAATTTTTTTTGTTATTATTTTTTACTTGAGGATTATTATAAGTTCATAATTAAATTAAAGTGTTTTTGACTGATAGATTTGTGTGAAAAATTTGAAATATAAACATATTCTCTATAAGGAATTCATTCGAAAATCGTATCTTCTGCTATTTGAGTGATTTCCTGATGAGCCTTTTTCAAAGCAGTTTTTCCTAAGGAAGTAAGCTCATAAACCTTTCTTTCACGGTCGCCTTCCCATTCTGATTTACTTACAATATATCCCTTTTCAACAAGTCTATGAAGAGATGGATAAATTGTTCCTAAAGCAATTTTCTTTCCAAATTGATCGTCTAATTTTTCTACAAGATCATATCCATGAAGGGGAAATAAATCAAGAATGAGTAATATACGATATTGAGCAAGACTTTTCAAAAGCTCAATGCCCGAGGATTCTTGATCTATGTCTGGTGTTTCATTTCTTACTATGCTTACAAGTGTTGATTGAGCATTTTCTAAACCTATTCGTCCTAAACGTGTTATTACATAAGTTTTACGAGTACGACCTGATACAACTAATGATTTACTCTGGATATATTCTTTTGATTCCATACGTTGCAAAAGAGGATAAATTGTTCCAGGTGATAATCGACGTTTATAGATGGGTTCAAGTCTACTTGCTAGTTCATAACCATGTTGGGGTCCACGTTTAAGCAATAATAAAATTAACATTTGAGTTAAACCTGATATTAATTCTTGACCATCATCATTTTGAGCATTTGCATCACTCATATCAGTACTCTCGCTCTTTTCTGGCAATGAACTCACGACATCATATAATAAAAATACATTAATACTTACAACTTTTATTAGTACCTTTTAATATTTATTGGTTTCAAAATACACTATAATGGGTTTTTTTCTAATTAAGTGTAACATCATGAAAAAATAAGAAAAAAGATGGAATAGAATGATAAATTCTATTCTTATTTTGTTTTAACTTCTGTGATAACACCTACTGCAACTGTTTGACCCATATCTCTTGCTGCGAAACGACCTAAAGCTGGATATTCAGCGAATACTTCACAGATGAATGGGGCAAATGGTTGGAAGACGATTTCCACGAAATCACCTTGTAATAAGTAGGTATCTGGATTATATTCACCAGTAGCAACCAAGGATTTTCGTTGAGCAGATTTCTTCAAGATATTGAAGGAAACAATTTGACAAGCTTGAGCAGCTTGACCAAGGTGGATAATTGGAGCATAACCTACAGACATGCCTGTTGGTTGATTTGCGCCTGGTTTTGAAAGATTTTTCAAAATGAATGTTCTAGCAACAAAAGTGTCAGTTAATTTTGGTTCATCAGCACCTGGGTAACCAACAATGTCACCTTTCTTAATTTCATTTCGAGCAATACCTTTAATGTTGAAACCAACGTTATCACCAGGTATAGCTTGAGAAAGGGTTTCGTGGTGCATTTCGATTGATTGAACTTTTGCACGCTTCTTTGAAATTGGGAAAATTACTTCTAATCCCGGTTTCAAAATACCAGCTTCAATTTTACCTACTGGAACAGTACCAACACCTTTGATTGCATAAACATCTTGGATAGGCATACGGAGAGGTTTGTTTGTAGGTAATTCAGGGGCGGAAAATTCACCAAGAGCTTCCATTAAAGTTGGACCTTTATACCAGCTTAAGTTATCGCCTTTAGCAACAAGACCATCACCAGTCATACCACTTGTTGGTACGAATTTGATGTTTGCTACACGTTCAGCGGAGACTAAACCACTCTTAACAAAACCATCGATGAGTGTTTTCACACGATCAACGACATTTTGATAACCTTCCTCCTTGAAACCAACAAGATCCATCTTGTTGACTGCAACGACAATTTGGCTGATACCTAATGTGATTGCTAGAGTTAAGTGCTCTACAGTTTGACCACCAGGGATACGACGATCACCTTTTGGTGTTTTCTCAATTCTCTCAGTAGCTAGGCCAGCTTCAAGATCGTTCTTTTCAGCAGAAACGACAAGAATAGCAGCATTGGCTTGAGAAGCACCAGTAATCATGTTTTTAACGAAGTCCCTGTGACCAGGAGCGTCAATAATCGTAAAAACAGTATTCTTGGTCTCAAATTTGAAGAAAGAAACGTCAATGGTAAGACCTCTTTCACGTTCTTCTTGGAGTTTTTGTAAGACCCAAGCATACTTCCATGAAGGTTTGCCGATCTTCTCAGATTCCTCTGCATATTTATCGATCAAACGTTTATCAACAGCACCAGCTAAGAATAACATGTGGCCAGTCATAGTTGACTTACCATGATCGACATGTCCTATTACTACTAGGTTTAGATGGGGTTTTTCATCGGCCATAGTTTTTTACACCTAGAAATTTTTTCTCATTTTTAATTTGATATTTGCAGAGTTTAGTCTGCCCTTTATGAATTTTTTGTATAGCTTCCTAATTAAGGCAAATCATCTGCAGTTTAGAGCTTTTTTTCCTTTAGTTATAAAATTTTTGCTCATTTGGAAGATTCTTTATGGTTTTTATTATGTATGGTAGAAATAAAGAGAAAATAAGTTTAAAAAAATAATTGTTTTAAGGTTTAGTTAGATACTATTTTTCTAGTTTAGACATTCCTACTGTACCTATCTTTTCAAAAGCACCCCAATAATGATTTATCCCATAGACCATCATTTGTGCTCTTGCTTCATCTAATTTCTTATCTTCTCCAAACAATTCTTT
>DATKZI010000038.1:0-49493 GCA_035528035.1 Bathyarchaeia archaeon | reverse complement strand
AGCTGGGGGATTGAAGGTTTTTGTAGATGATTTCTATATTATACGAAAAAATAATCGTCAAGGATTGGTAGATAAGCCTTATGGATTATTCTACTCTCATGGTGGTGGAGGAAGAGTTCGTGAATATTTTGAACAGCTCTTTAAGATGATGCGAATTGGTTCAAAGGTTGGTAATACAATTGAATCATATGGACAACCTAATAATAAAGTACTGGAAGCTTGTCGTGATTTAGGTAAACAATTAGTAGAATATATTAAAAGGAAATAAATGAAAAGAACAGAAAGAAGAAAATTAGCATCTGAGGTTAGGTCAAATAGAAACTGACATTCATATTTAATGAATTTCTATTCAAGTTTTAAAAAGGGAAATGATTTTCTAATCAATTTTCCAGCATCTTGGAAATCTTCCTTTATGATAACTGGTTTCATTAATATTTCTTTATAGCGAGTTTCTATTGATTTTCGTAAATTATTCAAAGATTTTTCTAGGAAATATGTTGAATTATCACTAAGGATAGCACAGGTAGCATATTCACCATTATCAAGAATTAAAGATCTATCGCCAGCTATAATTGCTTTTAGATCTTTTTTACTTCCCAAAGACTCAGTTAATAAACTAGATATAGCAGAAATCAATGAACTAAGTAAATTCTCAGAAATCGCCTTTTTTTCTTCTTCTTCAGCTGTATTTGAATCAATAATTGTTCCTTGAATTCTCCCAATATGAATATTTAATCCGATTTTTGAGAAAATTAGAATGAAATAAACATTCACTGGTAAACGATAGATAAAGTCTGGGAATATAGCATAGATTAAGGTGAAAATAAGCATCCCTAAGATTTTCACCCCATCGCCAATATCGAAAAAGATAGTATTGTCTATTATATCTCCACCAACAAAACCAATGATGAATCCAACAGCTAATACACACATCGAAATTGTTTGCATAAGAATAATTTTATCTTTAGTAAATTTGTATGATTTGAGATGAACATAAGCTCCAAAAACAAAGATAACTAAACCAAGTAAATTATAGGATATGTCCCAACTCCATTCAATTATCAAGTAAAATTGCTGGTAATTTTCAAGTGCAGTTCCTGTTAATCCAAGCTCCCCAGCACTAGGTATAAACATATTTAGTAAATTAAAAATAATAGAAGCAAAAAGAATAATTGTAATTAGAACTAAACGGTATCTTTGAGGTCTATTTGTATATAATTTCTCAAAGAAAATATAGATCATAAAATATACAAAGCTCCATAATATTAGTGAAAGATGCAAGAGCAAACTATAAGGTGTGGATATTACATACTGTAGAGCACTGCTTATTCCACCAATTCCCCCAAATAATAAACTGAAAGTTAAAACATAGGCAGTCCTATTCTTTCTAATCGTTTGATAAACTAATAAAAAGAAAAGGATAAAGAATAATCCTGAAATAACTGATGAAATTATCATTCCTAGTTCTGCCATAAAGAACAAATTTCAATATAAGTAATTAAATACTTTATCTTTGAGGAAAATTCTATCTGTTAGGTAATTACTTGACTTAACAAATAAAATCAATTAATTCAATAGTACATATTTCAATCAGAACAGGGAGATTAATTTAACAAATATATTTTTGAATTTATTTTAAACTCATAAATCTTCTGGAGTAATCTTAATATTTAAAAATATAATTGTGATTAAATTACATAAAAATGTAATAGATTTTTATTGAAAACGTTTTGAAAGAAGAGAGATAAAAATGAATGAAGAGTATTCAATAAGAAAAATGGATCCAACAAAAGCAACAGATGAAGAGCTTGTCAAATTATTTGATTTGCTAAATTTGCTTATTAGAGAAAAAGATAAGGATGAACCATTGCCAACCAAGGAATATAGATTAAAGAGTTTTAGATTCAAAGAACCAGATTTTGATGAGCATTTTTGGTTAGTATGGAAGGATGACGAAGTTATTGGTTTCAGTGGGTTAACTATTAGAACAAAAGCTTCAGTTTCGTATGAAAAAAATAAACATGTTTGTTATTTTACTATTAGGATAAGAAAAGAATATAGAAGAAAAGGAATAGGATCAAAAATTTTACTTGAAATTATCAAACAAGCTAAAAAAAATAGAGTTATAACAACTTTGGAATGTAATACAACCTACGAATCAGGTTTTGAGTTTTGTAAGAAATTACAAGGAATATTAGCATTAGAATCTATAGAAAATCGTTGTTATTTAAAGGAAGTAAATTGGGAAATGATGGACGATTGGAGGAAACAAGGGCAGGAAAAGGGAAAGCTCGAAGGGAGATATTTGCAGTGGTTTGAAAAATGTCCTGAAGAAATCATCAAAGAATATACTAAAGTGTATACTGAAACGATGAATCAGCAACCTTTAGGTTTAATTGAAACTCGAGCAAAAATCACCCCTAAATCAAGAAGAAAACAAGAGCAAGATTATATTAACTTAGGATATATCTGGTATACGGTTATTTCTCGAGAGAATGATGATCAAATTAGTGGTGTTACTGATGTTACCTACATTCCTGAAAGAGGTCATAGAATTTACCAAGAATTAACTGGTGTAAAATCTGAATTCCGAAAGAAGGGTATTGGTAAATGGTTGAAAGCTGAAATGTTGTTTTATATTAAAGAAAATTATCCAAATGTACAATACATTATCACTGGTAATGCAAGTTCAAATGCAGCTATGCTTTCTATCAATACTAGAATGGGCTTTAAGCAATACGAACATAAAAAAACCTATATGTTCAAGTTATCTGATTTAGAAAAAAGATTGTGAACAAAGAAACAATAATTTCAAATCTTTTGATATTAAATGAAACAACAATTCATTTGAAAACCTTAAATCTCAAACATATTTTCTTTTTGCCCTTTTAACAGTTTAGCATAGTGGATTAATCTAAATCTTCATAACTTATTTTAGAAATGATGAGTTGATTAATTATGAAACTTACAGAAATATTGTCAATTGTAGAGAATAAATTTGCTGTTCCAGAAGGAAAAGATTATCATAAGATTGTCCCAGAATTAGAAAAAAATTTAGGCTCATCTGATACTGATATCCGGGAAAATAGTTTGGAAATTCTTTGGGCTTGGGTGACTAAAGGAGTATTAACTGATAAAGAGCTAATAGAACTTGGTAATAGATTGGTTACTAATTTGCATATTGGTCTTGGTGAGGTGGATACAGATAGTGTTTTCTTACGTTCTTTTTCAACTTTAATTCTCGCAGGTGTTATTCGTACTGATAGTAATTACTTGGAAGGAAAGATAGAAAATCGCAAACCTTTTCTAACACGTGATCTGTTGATTGATTGGTTGAATCGAGCAATAGAATTTTTTATTGATGAGAAAGATTTACGGGGATATATACAGATTAAAAAATGGGCTCATGCGATTGCCCATGGAAGCGATCTTTTTAAAGTATTCTCAAACCATCCACTTCTTGAAAGGGATGAACATATAAAGATTCTAGAAACAATTGCCAAGAAACTTGGACAACCAGCAGAACACGTTTTCTCAGCTTATGAAGAGGCTCGTATTTGTAGTGTAGTAGCAACTATACAAACAAGAAACTTGGTTTCCCTTGAAGATTATGAACAATGGTTACAACAAATTATTGCTCCTTTTGCTGATGTTGCATGGTACGATGATAAACCAGATCCAAGCACATTTAATTTTCGATTAAATGCTCGAGTTAATGTCCGATTATTCCTTACTAGGCTCTATTTTATGTTACTGTTTGATATCCAACAAATTTCCAGCACTAATAAAATTCTTTATGATACTATATCACAATATAGTAATTCACTACTTGATTTGATTATTCAAGCATTAAAGAAATTTAGTAGCTATAATATATATGCACAAGAATGACTAGAAGTTTCTTCTTGTCTATTTTTTCTTTTTAAAATTCAAAAAGTAACATAATGTGTTCTCATATTGTGTGTCTGTTTTATAAATGAAGTTTTTAATATACAACCTATGACAGGAATTGAAGAGATTATTGGTGAATTAAAAAGCGAGATTGATAAAACAATTCTAGAGAATAATTTAGCTGGAATTGCTATTTCACTAGTAGATGATAAGGATATTTTATGGCTTGATTGTTTCGGATATAGTGATCTTGAGGCTAAGGTTAAAGTTAACCCAGATACTATTTTTAGCATTCAATCTATCGGGAAAGTTTTTACTACAGTGGGATTTATGCGAGCAGTTACCAAGGGATTAATTTCCATCGATGATAAATTAATAGATTATTATCCAGAATTTACAGTTAATAGTAAATATGGTGATCCTCAAGTAGAAAAAATTACTTTTAGACATCTATTAGCACACTTTGCAGGATTTACTCATCGTTCAAAGGTTGGTGGAGAATATGACCATACTGAACCAACTTGGGAAGAATACATTAAAAGCATTCCTGATACTTGGTTGCGTTATCCTGTTGGTGATAGATTTCTTTATTCAAATCTTGGGATGGCATTAGCTGCATTTTGTCTCGAGAAGGTAAGTGGAATAAAGTTTCCAGATTATATTCAAAAAGAAATTTGTTCACCATTAGATATAACTTCATTGGTTTATGGGAAAAAAGCTAGTTTACAAAATCCCAATAGGGCAATAGGCTATCAATTTGGTCATATAGCTGAATACTCAAATCTCATTTTTTATGGAGCTGGTGGTCAATTTCTTTCAGTGAAAGATATGGCTCGTTTTGTTCAATTCTTACTTAAACAGGGAACAGTCGATGGTGTAACTCATGTTAGAAAAGACTTGCTTGATGAAATGGCTAGGATTCAATTCAACAAAATAAAAGAGACAAAGAAATATTATGGTCTTGGATTATTTGTTGATAAGGAAACTATCGATGGTTTGGAAATCCGTTATCATTCTGGAGGAGGTTGTGGTTATAGCGCTCATATAGCATGGAATATTGAATATAAAATCGGAGTAATTGTTTTAACAAATTCTTATCCTTCACAAAATGCAATGAGAATTTGTGATAAAGCACTAATATCACTCTTAAAGTTTAAAGGAGCGAAAATTTCCTCACCAATAGCGAACACTCCTGCAACTTTTATTACTAAACCTAAGACTACAATAGATATTAATTCTCTTAAAAAGTTAGAAGGACTTTATACAATCTCTGGTGGAAAATTTGAGTTTAAAATAATAAATGATCAACCTATTGCATTTTATCTTGGAAGACAAATCCCATTATATACTCATAGTGAAGTAGAATTTACTGCTGATATCCCCATAGGAATGAAATTTTTGCTTGATGAAAAAAACAAACCATACGCAGCAGATGTTTTAGTCCCAGAAGGAGTAGTTCACAGGTTTAATTATCAAAAAGAAAATGAAGAAGAGGTTTTTGGTCCAAATAAAATTAGTTGGAAGAAATTTGAAGGACTATATTCAACTACCTATTTAGGAGATCCCATATATTTTGCTGTTAAAGTAGATAATGGACATCTTAAGATATTATTAAACAATCAAGGAGAAATATTAACCGAATATAACAATAATATCTTTTTCACAAATGATGAACGAGCAGTGATTTTTCATGAGAAATTCTTCTATTATGATAATATTAAAATGAACCGCCTAGATAATCCTGTAACACCTATTAGTGAATTAGTAAAGAAAGATCCAAATAATCGTTTTCTTTCCAAAATGAAAATCAAGGAACTTTATTTCAATCTCGATTTTCTCGGTAGAAATGGTGAGGCTGAAGAAATAGCGAAAATACTATTTCAACTATACCCAGAAGAAGAGAACTAATTCTCTTTTTTCTTCATTTTACCATATGATATTATAGATAATAATTCTATAATCTTTAATTAATTTGAAGACTTCTCTGGATAATATTTCTCAATCAATTCCTTTATTTCTAACGCTTCGTCTTTCCTATCAGAATAGTCTAAAATTGTCATAAATTCTTCCAAACCAATTTTATTAACAAGAATATTATCAGATTCAGTGTCCAATATCTGTTTAATCTCATTCACTGATGGTTCTATTTTTTCCCAGATATAACCAGGAGTAAATAATAAACCATCTTTAAATTCTATACTTTGACCGTCAGCAGTGAAGAATAATCCCTCAGCTCTTTCCTCAAGCTTGAATTCTTTATTACCAATGGTAGTAAATTGAGTGAAATAACCGTTTTTCGTATAAAAGGTAGTATATAATGGATACTTGTCCACATAAAATGTTCTATAATATCCCATGTATTGCTTCCAAATATCTTTATTTGGACCTGAATCATCTTCTGGACCACTATCATAATCAAATATCAAAACACGTCCTTCAGAAGTTAAAATTTTAACCTTAATGGGCTTATCCTTTTCGTCTAATGAAAATTCAACCTTTGGAGTCTCTTCACTAGAGAAGAGTGTTCTAGTATGTGGTTTTATATTGATTTCTTTATCTTGGAGATTAAAACTCAAACCATTATTTTTGAACTCTATGTCAATATCCATCATTCTCGAAATATATTTACCAGCCAATCTTTTCAAATAGGAATCTTCAAGAGTAATTTCAGCTGGCAAAATAAACTTCTCATTAATTGTTATATTAGCTGGCATTGTACCAAATTTTTTCTCTAATAGTTTGGAAAATACTAAATTAGAGATTTCTAAGAAAACTGGAAAGGTATCAACAATTTGATTGGTTTCAATTAGCAAACCTAAGCCTAATTTCGGGTAAAATTGATGTAATGCGAAATAACCATCTCCATCACCCATGAAGCTTAGCATTAGTTCTCCACCAAATTTATTTTTAATTACTCCCATGCCCATTCCAATAACTACCAATTGATGCTCATCAGCATATGGTATCGAATAAAGCTCACTTAATGATTCCTCAGTTAAAAATTGCTTATCGTCCACATAACCATTATTTAAATGCATTTTCACAAAATTAGCCATATCATTAACTGAGCTATATTGAGCACCAGCACCTAAGTTGGGACTTATTAGTAACTCTGAATGATATTCCTTTTCATCATAATGACCTCTAGCCCAATTATCATTATCTAAAACATTTTGAGTACCGACAAGAGAAGAATTCATCCTCAAAGGTTCATAAACTTCTTCTTTCATCCAATCTTCAAACTTCTTTCCAGTAATTCTTTGTAATATATAAGCAACCAAATCATAACCAGCATTTGAGTAAGAATAAGAATGACTTTCTCCTACTGGATATTTTTGCCAGCTTTGATTTATAGAATCTATATATTTATCAAATGAATACAATGGGTAACCTTCAATATCAGACATTAAGGTAAAATGCTGCAAACCTGCTCTATGAGCTAATAAATGACGAAATGTTATTTTATCAATTTCCTTTTTATCATAGGTGGTATTGATCGAAAACTCAGGATAAAATTTACGAATTGGATCATCAAGTTTTACTAATCCTTTTTGTACTGCTCGGAAGAACGCTGTTGCTGTATAAGCTTTAGATAATGACCCTATCCTAAATAATGTTTTAGGAGTTACCTTTTTTGTTTTTGATCTATCAGTAAAGCCAAAACCTTCAGACCAAATGATTCCCGATTTATCTATAATTGCTATCGATAATCCTGGTATGTTTCTCTCTTTAAGGCCTTTCTCGATTATTTCACTAATATCTCGCTTAAATTGGTTCATATAATCATTAGTCATTTTACAAGTCTCCATTAGTGATTAGTAATTCTTTTTACACTGGATAATAATCCATATCCAATTCTTTCTGAATCATTCTGTTATTTGTGATTCTTCAAATAACTTGTAAGTATATTTGAGTAAATATTAAATGAATTCCGTTAACTCTTAATTACAATTTTGGATTACATTTAATTGTATTTCATTCTTTTTAGAAGTAAAGACTTATTTTTTTGAATTAACATGAGTGAGCTCAATAGTTTAAAATAAAAATAATGAAAGTTATGCAATAAATTCCAAATGATTCAACAATTTCTATAACTACTTCTTAAAACCACCATGATGAAATGCTACTTGACAATTAAGTTTATGAATTTTACAAAAAGCTACTATTTCATTTTCAATAGGATCCCACAAAGTTGGATCTATTCTTATTTCTTCATAAAAGTCAAAGAGATGAGGAAATTGTTCTATAATCAAATTCATTATTCTTCGAATATTATGAGCTCTAAAATTAAGATTCTCAAACATAAAATCAGTCGTAAAGTGTTTTGTTGCTAGTATTATTTCTTTCCAATCAGTGATTTCAGGAAAAATAGGTGAAATGAAAACATAGGTAGCTATCCCTTTATTTGCTATGTTTTCTAAAGCTTTAATCCGTAATTCTGGTCTTGAAGCTAGAGGTTCGATTTTTTTTGCATGATTAGTATCTAAAGTGCTTAAAGAAATACCTACACGAATATTTTCAAATAATTGAAATAAATCAATATCTCGTTCAACAAGCCTTGATTTGGTCAACACATCGATTTTTGCTTTTGTCCCCACCAATTTCTCTAATATAGAACGAGTGATTTTGTATTTAGCTTCAATTGGACAATAAGGGTCAGTTACTGAACTAAATAGAAGAGTTTTATTGGTATATTTTTCAGGTTTGATTGTTGATAAATCAAATTTTTTGATATCAATAAATTTCCCCCAATCATCACCACCATGATTAGTAAAACGCTTCATAAATTCAGCATAACAATAAATACAACCGTGTTGACATCCTACAAAAGGATTTATTACATAATCAATTCCCGGAATATTGCTTTTGGTTATAATATTCTTTGATTCAATTATTTTTATATTCATTTTATCAAATCCAAAGCATTTTCCAAGAAGCTTTTTTTCAATTTTCTTTGTTTATCATTTATGAAAATAAACTAACAAACTAGATTTTAATTATTTTGTTCAAAAATTTAAATTAAATTTCACATAAAGATTTTACTAATACAAATGGAGACTTTTCGAAGATTAATAGAAAAAATCTATTATTATTTTATTTCTTTATTTTTGATTCGATGTATTTATTGTATATATAAAATCGGCATTAGAGCTAAATAAATGTAATATTTGAGTAATGCGTTCAGAGTCAGGAACTTTTTCAGCATCCATATCTTTTTCAATTTCTAAAATAACATTATTTATCTCATTTTGAAACTTATATAGCACTTCATAAAGTCTAAATAAATGTATGAATTTGCTAATTTTAAAAGTATTAGTTAATAAAGCAAAATCACAAGGTTTTAGATGAATATCATTCATTTGAATACTATCTTTATTTGATAAATAATATTCTTTAAAATCCTGTCTTCTAATTAAAATTTCATTCATTATAGTTGTTTGAACATTTTGTTGTAGTAAAAGAAAATTTAGCACTTCAGCTCTCTCTTTTTGAAGATTTTTTGTTAAAAGCTCATTGAGAAATAGGCTATTTAATTCCTCTTCTGATTTGTTTCTGAATTCATTATTATTAATTATTAACTCCCCAAACTTCTCAATCTCTTCTGCTTTTTTATCATAGATTTTTTTTACCTCATGTGTTAATTTGTAATATTTCCCCCATTCACTCGTAGTTGTTTCCAAATCGATTTCAATAAATCCATCTTCTATGAGTTTTTTGATAAACCTGAATGTTGTGCTTTCATGCTTATTGATCAATTTTGATAGCTTGGTAAGATTTAATTTTTTATACCAGCTCAAAGAAGTTATTATACTATATTTTATTGGATCTTTTATAGCTAGCTCATACATTTCGCCAATTGTTTTATCTTTTGAATTACTTGCCATTTATTTACACCTATTCTATAAATAGATATAGTTTTTTCATTTTAAAAATTTTCTCATTATGAAAAATCTTATATAGTACAATGACGTATTTCATTTTGAAAAAACTTTCACAATGAAAAAAATAGAGTTATTAATCATCATTAAACAAAAATGGTGGTAATGAATTGTTACAAGAAATAAGTAATTTAGATAACAAAAACAAAAGAAAAAAAATTTCAACTAGAACAATCATTTTATGGACCGGCCAACAACTTTCACTTCTTGGATCCACATTAACTTCTTTTGTACTTCTATGGTGGGTTTCTGAAATAACTCATAGTGAACTTATTTTGGGCATTGCTACATTGATGATTTTCATTCCATATTTAATGGTCGCACCGTTATCAGGAATCTTAATTGATAAAATAAATAGAAAAAAAATGCTTTTTATAGTTGATTTTTTACAAGCGATCTTTACAACAATACTAATAGTCATATTCTACTATTTCAAAAAAATTCAAAGCACTGATTCAGTTATTTTACTTATTTCTGTAATAATTATACTTGGGTTAAGAGGAATTATGCAAGTATTCCATGAAATAACTATCACTTCAATAATTCCTTTTTTAGTTGATGAGGAATACATTAGCAGATTTAATAGTATTATATTTTTAGGAGGAGGCATTGCTAGAATCGCAGGAGTGCTTCTACTTAATTTTATACCAATTGAATATATTTTGTGGTTTGATGTAATTACTTTCATAATAACAATTGTGCCACTTTTGTATTCAAAAATTCCAAACAACAATTTGGAAAAAGAAAACAAAACATCTTTTATTAATCAATTTAGAGAAGGATTAATAACAATAAAAGAAATCAAAGGTCTTTTTGCTACAATCCTTTTGGTACCAATTGTTAATTTTTTCTTTTCACCAATGATGTCTTTATTACCGCTATTTATAAGCAAAATACATCATGGATCAGAGAATCAATATGCAATAGCTATCATCTTATGGCAGATTGGTATTATTGCTAGTAGTATTTTTATGTGCTTTTTCAAGGGATTCAAAAATAAAATAAAAACAGCTGTCATTTCTATTTGTTTTCTATTTTTTATACAATCATTGGTAATTTTCATTCCCACCACTTTAGAAATGAGATTTTGGTTAATAGGGATTATTTTATTCTGTTCAATGATATTTAATCCAATTGCGAACGTTTCATTTTATGCTGCGATTCAAATAATTATTCCTAAAGAAAAGTTGGGAAGAGTAATTTCTACAGTGTTTTTTATAGCCAATGCAATTACGCCCATAGGTATTTTTCTATCGGGATTAATTGGTGAATATATTTCACTTAATTGGTTATTTGTGAGTTCTGGGATATTGGGATTGATTTCAATATTGATTGTTTATTTTTTCACTGGGTCAAAGAATCTTGATAGAATTATTGTAAAAAATTGTAATAAAACAAACAATGAGTCTGAATTTGTTTTAGAGAATGAAAATGAGATGGAATTATGATAGAGCAAAATGATGAAAAAAATGTTTTACAAAAATTAATGCCTTTATTAGAGCTGAGGTTTCTATTAGCTTTAAATGGTCATAAAGAAAGAAGCGATTTTATTTATCTAGTAAATAAAGGAGAAAAAATTGAATTAATTAATTGGAATGGAAAAACAAGAGTTTTAACAACAAGTTTTAAATTTACTATGATGAGTCTCCATCCTCACAAACCATTAATTGCATACATTCAAGATACAGATGGTAATGAAAATTATTTTATTTATACGTTTGATTATGAATCAAATACTACCAAAAAACTTTGTAATAATTCTCTTGACAATATTACCCAAATTATTTGGTTGCAAAATGATGATCTTCTATTTTCTGGTTTTAATAATACTCATTATTTTATCAGTATACTAAAGCATGATGGAAAAATAATTAGTATCTATACTACTGAAAAACAAATTTTGAACATGAATTATGACCATAACAATTCATTGTTAGCTGCAGCAATTGGTAGAAATGACACTAAAATAGCAATCTTCGATATAAAACAAATGGTATTTATCAAATGGATGGAAGAAGATAATCAGCGATCTAATTTTCCAACCATTAATTCGAATGGTTATATTGCATATTCAAGTGACTTACCTGATTATGATGAGCTTGTTATTAAAGATATTACTTCAAGTAATTTAATTCATAAATTTAAAATTCCTGGGACCGTTGGTAATTCAATCTTTGATGAAGATGCAATTCAATGGATAGATAACGAATCACTATTCTTAAAAATCGCAAAGAATGCAAAAATTTCCCCATATATTTTAAACATAAAGGAAGGAAGTTGGGAAGGACCATTAACTAATTTATCAATAGAAAAAGCCATTGTAACAAAAAACGAAATAACTTGGATTGGTAGTCAATTAAATGAAGGATTTTCATTAGAGTTGTACAGCAATAATGTGTTAGTTAAAATTATTGATTCTGAAATAATATTCAATCTTTCATATGAAAGCTATTGGTTTTCATCTTTTGATAAGCAAAATATTCATGCTTGGTTAGTTAGAACTCCCAACCCTCAAGCCCCTTTACTAATATATCTCCATGGTGGACCTACATACGCTGTGAGAGATAGTATTGAACCTTTTTTACTAGCACTTGCACTAGGCGGTTTTACGATATTTGCTATAAATTATCGTGGAAGTGAAACTTTTGGAGCTCACTACCGCGATCTTAATTTAGGAGATATGGGTGGAGGAGATTTATTAGATGTTATTTATGGAGTGAAATTTGTAAAGAGCTTATTAGGTGTAAAAGAACCGATAAGAATTTTCGGTGAATCATATGGAGCATATCTTGCACTTATGGCTCTTTCTGAATATCCATTTGATTGGTCTTCAGGTATTGCTTGGGGAGCAAATATAGATTTAACATATGCTTATCAGACAGCAAATTCTCATTACAAATCTTTTTACAAAAATTTTTTGGGAGGTACACCAGAAGAAAAACCACTTCTTTACAAGGAACGATCACCAAAAACACTCATTAGAAATTTGAAAGCACCAACATTAATAATTCATGGAAAGAACGATTCCAGAATACCTATTGAACCATTACAAGATTTAATGGAGTATGCCAAAAAAAATTTCCTTCCGATTGAGTGTTTAATTAATAATGATGGGCATAGCTCAAGAGATGTAGACAATGTAGTCAAAAATATTATTTCAAGCATTCTACATTTAAAAAATAATGTAAGTGAGAAAGAGAAATAAAACTCGCTAAATTTTTCTTGAAAAGATTTTTGTGAGGCTCAAAATGAAGGGTTAAAATTGAATAATGAATCATTTCTTAATTATTTCAAAAAGTCTACTAGATATTATACTAATTATAGAAAATTACTCGAGAATTTTGTGAAGTTCCCATCTGTTGCTAATAGAGATTATCAAAATATCATTGATTGTGCTGAGTGGTTAAAGACTACTTTTGAAATGTATGGTTACAAATCCAAAATATTTCACACATCAGCAAAATGTTCTCCTGTAGTTTATGCGGAAAAAAATTCCGATAGTGAAAGAACTTTGATGTTTTTTCATCATTATGACATCCAACCTGAAAATCCTCTCGAGTTATGGAATTCTTCTCCATGGAAATTGACTGAAAGAAATGACAGATTATTTGGTCGTGGTACATCAGATGATAAAGGTGAATTGCTAATAAGTCTAATAGGACTATTATTATTAGAAGAAGAGAATGGCGAGCTTCCAGTAAATGTAAAATTCGTTGTTGAAGGTGAGGAAGAAGTTGGGTCACAAAACCTACCTAAATTTATAGAAAAAAATAATGAATTAATTCGTGCTGACGGGGGAATTTGGGAAGGGGCAACAATAACACCCAAAAATGGAAATTCACTTGAACTAGAGTCTCCAATTGAAATATTATGTGGATTAAAAGGAAATATTGATTTTAATCTCACCACAACTGGTCCACCATCTTTCCCAAGAACAGATATTCATTCCGGTCATGCTGCAAGTAGTCCCAATGCTGCTTGGAGGATGATTTGGGCATTATCAACATTAAAGGATCAACAAGAAAATATCCTTATCGAAGGTTTTAACGAACTAGTGGAAAAACCATCAAATCAAGATATAGAGGAATTAAAAAACATTGGAATCTCATATGAATTGAAATTTAAAGAGGATTATCTTTTAGAAAATATGCTATTAAGTAGAACAGGATTAGAATTACTTATTGAATTAATATTAAAACCATCCTTAACTGTTTGTGGCATCCATAGTGGACAGGATGGGGATGAAACAAAATCAATTATTCCCTCAACTGCAAATGCAAAATTAGATTTTCGTTTGGTTCCTAATCTAACCGTAGAAAAAGTTGAAACATTGTTAAAAAATCATCTTCTAAAAAAAGGATTTAATGACATAAAAATAGAACGTTTAGCTGGCTATAATCCCGGTAAAACAAAAGTTAGTCATCAGTTTATTAAAATGGTAAAAAAAATTTCAAATAGTATTGGTCAATCAAATTCAACAGTAATTTATCCTTATGCAGCAGGATCTGGTCCAGCATATCTCTTTACACCATATGTTCCAATATGTATAATACAAAATTACGTAGAACAACTAAATTGCCATGCACCAAATGAAAATATCCCTATAAGAACAATTAAACCCAGCATAGCATTAATTGCCCATATTGGAAATGTACTTTCAATGGAGGATTTCTGGTAGAATAACTAATCAAAAAAACACCTTTTTTTAGCGCTTTAATAAATTAAAAAAAATAATGAGAAAATACATTTAGAATAGTTTGCGTATTACTAATCTTTAGTGGCATTTTGTTTATATAGTCCTAAGGTTGAACTAGGTCCAGTATAAACTTCTTCCAAGTACCAATCGATAATTTTCACCTCTTTATCAAGTGTTACATATCCTTCAAGCTCATGAAATTTAGGATATTGTGAGAAACCATCTTCCTCAAAGAAATGTTTTAATGTAAATTTAATTGTATTTTCATCTATCTCTTCTTTTGACTTGATAGTGAGCTCATCAAATCCAACATTGAAAGTTGCTTCTTTCGTATAACCGGTTTCTTTTCGAATAAAATCTAGTATAATTTGAGTTATTTCTTCTTCAGAAATCATTTCACTCACCATAATACTAGCTACTTAACTTATTTTTCAAAAATAAGCTTTTTCTATTAAGTTGTTATTCTTTTTCGGAAAAGATTCTTCCTTTAAATAATAAGGATTATAACAATAAGAAAAAGAGTAACTCAGCTAATATTACTTCTTTCATATGAACTTAGTCTAAACATGACAAAACTAGAAAACAAAAAGTGTATAAGATTTCCTTTACACTTCCTAATTAAAACTGGAAGTATTAGTTAGGAAAAGCATCTAGGTATAAGATTTAATAGCTATCTTATGGAAAATAATGATTTACACACCTTAATTACAACGGTTAGTTAATTTAAGTAATAACTTAGGAGATAAAAAAATGAAAATTTCTGGTTCTACAAAGATCCAAGGAAATCTATTTTCTAGAAAAGATGTAGATTTATCTGGATTTGTAATTGTAGATGGAAATATTAAAGCTGAAAATGTTTTTATCGGCATGCCAGTAGAAATGCATCCTATCAAGGACCCATAAAAAGTACATGGTAACATTATTGCTGAGAATGAGATTAATATCAAAAGGACTTATGTTGCTGGAGATATTAAGGGGTAGGATGTGAAAATCAGCAGAGGATCAGAGATTGCTGGTACATTATATTATATCAGTAGTATTGTAATCGGCTCTCGAGCTACCCTCATGAAAAAACCAATACTCATCAAAGATGAATAAAAACACAAATTATATTAATAGAAAAAATATTTCAATTATTTTAAGGTACCTTTTATGTCTAAGGCTATAGTATTATATAATTCACGAACAGGAAATACTAAACAAATAGCAATGAAAATTGCTGAAGGTTTAGGTATAGAATGTTTTGATAATAAACACATTCCTGATTTAGAAAATTATGAGCTTATTGTAGTTGGTTCTTGGATGATGGCTGGCAAGATAAGCTTTGCTGGAACAAGAATGTTAAGAAAAATTACCCGAAAAAGCAAAAACGAGAAGAAAGTGGCATTATTCTTTACAAGTGGAACACCTGATGTAATTCATCCCACAACAGCGAACACAACAAATCCTCGAAAAACTAAAGATCTTATGTTTGAACAAATGGAGAATATCTTCCACAAAAATAAAAAACTAACAATTCTTCCAGAACGCTGTTACAGTGCTGGAGCTAGTCGCATTTTTAAAAATGGTAAAATAATAGATGGATTTGGTCATCCTACTGAAGAAGAGTTAGCGCAAGCACAAGCTTTTGGTAAATCACTAATGAAATATTAATCTATGAAGCTTCATTAGCTATCTCTGGAGCTTCTTTTTTTCTCCATATACAGGCATTCCTTTTTTTATTTATAGAAGTGACTAATAAAATATTTATTAAAATTAAGTCATAAAAAAAATGCTTTTTTAATTTACTAATTTTATACTCAACCATTAATCATATTTACAAGATTAAATAAAATTGCACTTATACTTTGTCAGTTAAAGCTAGAATTAAAATATAATTTTACTAAACTTATTATTTAAATCTCCTTCAAAATGATTCTAAAATTATCTTATCAATTAATATGAAATTAAGTGTTAGACAAAAGTATATATATCATATTCACGATATATCGTATTTGTGATACATAATGATCAAGAATATATTTAAAGATCTATTCAAATATTGTCCACCTGTAAGATATTGCCAAAATCACCCTCAAAGAGTTTATTGTCAATGTCATAATACATGTCAAATTTGCGGGAGACCATTATTAGATATTAATAGAAAATGATTTTCTTTTACATAGAAAAAAGTAAATCTTATGGAAATTAAATCTAATTTTTTTTAATAAAAATGGTTTATCTTTGAAGGGAAAGCAGTAGCTTTCATGGCTTTTTTTACTCTCGTGTAAATAGTCATAATAATCTGAGCTAATGAACTAGAAAATTTTTTTTCTTTACAAAATTATCTTACTTCACTTAGGTTTCATATGGCGTCCTTAACTAAACATTTGGCGATTTCACAAACATACATTCGATGATAATTATCATCCTTGTAAATATCCTCTCTAATCTCAGATAAGAAATTCTCATTCTTAATATCATGCATATACAATTTTTTGCAAATAAAAACCATACGTGATTCTTGAAAATAAAGAGTATTTGAGTCTTCTATAGGAGTGAGATTCACTTCTTTCATTTTATTTATTTCACGTCCCGATTTAGATCCACAAAAATCTAGCATAGATTTGTATTCATTAGTAAAGAAACCTATACTAAAATAATCGTTTTTTTCAAGGAATTGATAAGTATAACGACTTGGTCGGACAAAAATAAAACAAACAGGTTTATACCAGAGAATACCTAAACCACCCCAAGAAGCGGTCATCATATTGTAATTATCCTTTGACCCTGAGGTTATAAGCATCCACTCTCTACCTATCAATTTGATAACATTATCAGGTATCTCTCTAGGGTGTGATTCAGTAAAAGTCATAATTTTAGATATTCAAAACTGTTATTAATATTATTCATAACAATGAGAAAAATAGTATAATGTATAGTGTCATCAAATCCAATAGAATTTAATTCCCTTTATTTCTATAACGGAAAGAATTAGAAAGTTGGATAGTTTAAACATTTTTTCTACAAAATAACCTTAAGTTTACATCTACTATTGCCTTTTGTAATGGTTTCCTCAAGAATAACTTCTACAGATTTTTCTGTTACCGATTCAAAAAGCTCTTTCACCCAACCTTGAGAGCAATGACAGATGGTAGGTGAAATCTTTCCAACAGGGATTTTACCTATTATTGGACAATAACATTTATCCCAGATAAATACAATCTCTTCATCAGTTACATGGAAACTCTCATATATTTTGCTTAATTTTACAAGAAAATCTTTCAAATCATTCGAATTTTTATAGAGCAGTTTAGCATCTTGGATGAGTTTTTCGCGCCTATCATGAATGCATTTTCGTCCACATTCTTCTAGTAAGAGTATCTTTTTTTCAGGTTCAAGGTGTTGATCAAATCCTTCCATTAGATTAATCATCATTTTCTCATATTGTTTCATAATGGTATTTCCAGCCTTTGATTTTGTCCAATGAGTAATTCTTCCTTAGTAATATCTTCTTTCCTTTTTTACTATATTATTCCTCTTGAAATTATAATGAATAGCGACAAAAATTAAGCTCAAGAATCACACTTCAAGTGAATTGTTTAAATACCTTTTAAGTAGGATATCAGGAGAAACTTGCATATTCATTTAACTATTACGATCTCTAGTGAATATTGCTATTGTGAAAATTGCTAGAGTTACTTTTCTTTAGATGAAAAACAAAAAAAACATCAATAAAGAGATTCAGGTCACCATATGCTTCTGTAAGGTCTAGAAACCAAGATAGCAAAGACACACTTAGGCAGCAACTATTAATGATAATCATAAATTTGCAATTATAAATCTATAATTACTCTGAGAAAGCTTGTTCTTGCCATTCAAGACTTTGGTGAACGAAATATTGATTGTAGAGTAAGGCATATTTTCCTTTTTGAGTTAAAAGTTCATCATGCGTTCCTTCTTCAACAATTTCACCTTTATCCATAACAACAATACGATCAGCATTAACAATAGTACTTAATCTGTGGGCAATAATGATAGCTGTTCGGTCCTCGAGTATTTTTTCTAAAGCTTCTTGAATCATCGCTTCTGTGTAGGCATCCACGCTCGAGGTTGCTTCATCCAAAATGAGTATCTTGGGATCTATAAGTATTGCTCGTGCAAAACTCAATAGCTGCCTTTGCCCTACTGAAAGGTCTCGTCCTCGATCACCGATTATCGTTTCTAAACCATCTGGTAGTCGATGAATAAAACCACTTGCTTGGACAATATCTAATACCCGCCAGATATCTTCATCTGTTACTCCTTCTCTTCCGAATCGTATATTTTCTTTTATAGTTCCGGGGAATAAATAAACGTCCTGTTCTACTTTACCAAATTGTTTTCTGTATGATTCTAAGGTGTATTCGCGTATACTCTGTCCATCTATTAGGATGTCACCACCCTGATATTCATAGTAACGAGAGAGTAAGGAAACTAACGAAGTTTTTCCTGAACCTGTATGGCCAACTATTGCTAATTTCTCTCCTTTTGGTATGGTTAAATTCAGATTTTCAAAAACTATATTATCTTTATCGTACCAAAAATTGACATTTACAAACTGAATATTTCCTTTTATTTCATCAATTGGTTTAGCATCTGGTTTTTGCTGAACGATTGGCTCACTATCAATTATCGTAACGATACGCTCAAAAGCAGCCATACCAGCGCTTAATTCTGGGAAGAATTGTGCTAATTGCATCACTGGTCTAAAGAATGTTTCAAGATATAAAACAAACATTACCATTATATCTGCTGATAAATTCATATCTATTCCAAAATACAATACTAGACAGATGATAACAGCAGTTATGGTGTTAAGTAATGGTCTCCAGAAATGTGTGGTAGCAGTTAAACGCATCCATGAACGGAAATAGTTTTTATTAATGTCATCAAATTGATTAGCAATGTTACCCTCTTGTCCAAAACTCTTGGATACTTGAATACCTTCGATGGCTTCAACCATTGCTGAATTAACACTCCCAATAGCTTCTCGATAAGATTTACTTACTCGTTTAGAGAGACCACGAAGAGAAAACATCAATATGAACAACACTGGGATAGCGGCAATAATGATTAATGCGAGAATATAGTTAAAGTAAAATAGAATACCTAAGGTGCTAAAGCTAATGATTATACTACCTATTGTATTACTAATGAGTATAGCTGTTTCACTGAAGTCTAAAGTATCATTTACAATTATACTATTAAGTTTCCCACTCATATGCTCATCAAAGAAAGCCATGTCTTGTTCTTGAAGTTTTTTAAATAATTCCAAACGCATATCTTCTAAGAAAAATGGAATATATTTTCCTGTTTGTACTTGTTGTAAGGAGAATGCTATCCAATTTAATAAGTACAAAAGCAAAAATCCCACAGCTGCTAGAATGACATAGAGTTTATTTGGATCTCCTTCTTCAAATTTATTTATTATATATCGCATTAGTTGAGGAGTGACCACTGCTATTACTGCTTGAAAAACTATAAGTAAAGCTATAAACACAATATTCTTTTTGTAAGGAGCAAGTCGTTTGATATACTTTTTGAATAATTCTCTATCGGTATAGTTACGCTTTTCCTTTTCTCTCATTGCACTTCTAAAGAGTCCCATTTAGTTTACCTCCTTACCTATTTTTACCTCATCTAACTGCATACCGAAAACTTTCCGATAATCTTGAGAACTTTGTAGTAGATCGTTATGTTTTCCTTGAGCTACTATCTCCCCATCCTTCATTACTAGAATTAAATCTGAGGTTCGTATAGTATGCAACCGGTGAGTTATTATCAGAGTAGTACGATTTTCTAGGATGTTTTTAATCGCTACCCCTATCTTTTCCTCTGTTTCACTATCAATAGCGCTCATGGAATCATCGAGAATTAATACATCAGGATTGGTAAGGAAAGCTCGAGCTATAGCAATACGTTGCTTTTCTCCCCCTGAAAGAGTAGCTCCCCGTTCACCTACAATCGTTTCATAGCCTTTGTCAAATTTGGTTATAAAGTTATTAGCTTCAGCTAACTTAGCTACTTCAATAACCTTCTCTTCTGAAGCGTTTGGAAAACCAAATTTAATGTTCTCAGCAATTGATTGAGAGAATAAATAAATATCCTGCTCAATTAAGGATACTCTTTGTCGGACCATATCTAAAGGATACTCTTGAATTGGTTTTCCATCAAGTAAAATAGTCCCCTCTTGAGGATCGTATAACCTTAATAAGAGCTTGGCAATAGTTGTTTTCCCACAACCAGTTGGACCTACCAAAGCTACTCGTTGATTTGGTTCAATTTTAAAGTTTAAATTCTTCAGAACTTGTATATTTTTATGATTACTATTGTTATAAGAAAAGGAAACATTTTGAAATTCAATAGCGCCTTTGAAAATGTTTGTGTAATCAGTTCTTTTAGCAGGTAAGAGCTCGACCTTGCCTTTTGAAATGATCGCAAACAACCTTTCACTTGCACCAAAACCTCTGATCATATCCCTTGTAGCCCAAAAAATCATGTTGGTAGGATCAATTAGAGCGGTTAATAGTAAAAGAACAGCAGTTACTGCACCTATAGACACAAATCCATAAACGATTAAGAGAGTGCCAGAAACTAAAGAACCACCAATAGCAGCGTAAAGTAATAATAAGGGATAAAAACGAGCTTGAATTCTTATTTCGCCTAAACGATTCTCTCTGAATGCTTGAACAGATTGTCTAAACTTTCTAAATTCAAAATCCTCTGCACAAAAGGCTTTTGTAACTTGGACACTATTCAAACTCTCTTGTAAAGAAACTGTCACATCAGCATGTTTTGTTAAAGAGGCTTTTGAATAAGGAAGTAAATTCTTGCGATAACGTAAAACAAAAAAGACATAGAATACTAAAATCGGTATAAGAAGTAGACCGATTATATAATTAAGAATAAGAATTTGAACAAAAGTGATAATTGTTTGCACAAAGGGATAGATGTAGAAAGAACCATGAGCTATAAGGGTATTTACCACTCGTAAATCATTGGTAGCTAAAGCTTGTAAATCGCCAGTTTTAATACCATCATGAAAACTGAGAGGTTTGTTCTGAACATTTTCAAAGAATTCACTACGCATTGATTGTTCAGTTTTAGAGCCTAATTGATGACCAATCATCCACGTAGCATATTCAACAATATTTCTGAGTAAGTAAAATCCGACCAAAACTAATATTATAACTAAAATAGTTGTTGCATATTCCTTAAAGAAAAGGTTCAAAACAAATTGCTTGTTTATAATAGAATCAGTTAAATCACCAATGAATACAGGAATCACTGTGCGTAAGAAGGATACAGCAATTATTCCTATGAAATTTAGCGTAAAAAGCATTTTATGATTCAATACATGAACAAAAAACCATTTTACATAGCCATTCTGTTCTTTTGATTTTTTACGTCTATTCAATGCACTTTCCTCTATTCAAGATAGCTCTAAAAGAAAAACATCATTTTAAAATCTTTTTAAATGTTTAATTCTTTTTTAATGATAACAAATATTTAGAATTATTAATTTAAATATACAATGATATCCATCAAGCAAATATTATAGTCAAAAAGAATGAGTAGTAAAAATCTAAAAATAGCAGCCTCCACGATCACGACCATCATTACGAGTAATATTAAGATAGCTAATAAGGTCGACCATTAGAGTGTAACCCTCAGTATCATAAAAGTGTTCTGGGCGAGGATAATCATTCTCCATACATGGAACGCCAATATCCCAGTGGATGTGGGCATAGTTACCAATCTTCAAAAAGGTACCAATCAAATCACCTTTCTCGACCCAATCGCCAAGACTGACATTTAGCCATGAACCTTGGAGTTCCCAGTGAGTTGTTAGGTTGGTAAAAGGTTCAAAACAATAGGTTACAAAGACCGTTTCATTAAACCGTACACCAATATTAATGATATAGACACTCTCACTTGAAGGATCATCTCCAGCTAGCCAATCAATACGCTCCACATACCCTGGAGCACAGGCGATGACAGGAGTCTGGTTGTTGAAGAAGAAATCACCAGCGAAATATTGCAAACCACTATCTTCGCAAGGATGATCAGGGTGAGATTCACAATGAAAGACAAGATCAAAAATATCAGTTTTATTAAGAAAAATAACACCCATATAGTTAAGATTGGTATCGTTATATCGTCCTTCAGATGAAAAAATGTTATTGTCATTGTGATCTTTCAAAAAAGTGGTGACAACAATCGTGGTACCAAAAATAACCACCAATGAACTAATGATACCTAGGATGATTTTACCACGTCTTTTCATAGGTATTCATTTACAATTAAATCTAAATATGTTTTTCTTAGATTCAACTCTCCGTCAACAAGATAATGACCCAGCATTTGACAATATTAGAGATTCTGATGCATTTGAACTATTAATGTGAGAAATAATTTTTCAATTATAATAGGTGGAATATTTTCACATGAAAGTTTCTAATAACGTTTGATAACCATCTCAACTCCGATCAATATTCCACATAATCCTTATTCTTTATAGTAAGATTAGGACATTCACATTTCTACTTTATTTAAGCTATTGTCTACAATAGTGCTAACCCTAGGTGTCCTTCTCGAGAGAATCAAATTGGCGAATTCTTGCAATTTTCTACCATATTCATCAAAGTCCTTTTTTCTTTTTCTCTCTAACAACCACCAAGTCATAATAGATAGTAAAATCCCAGCTATACAAATTCCCATTACGAGCCAATGTTTTGCTAATGCCGTTATAAAAGCAACCAGTAGAAAGCTAAAACCTCCTACAATACCACAAAAACCAGAAAAGAAATTAGCTCCATGCTTAAGTCGTGTTTGTTGAAAACGTTGATATTCTTCTTGTGTTAGAAATGATAAACATGGACCACAAAATGATTTTTGTGCACATTTATCACAAACAAATATACCACAAGCTTGACAGGTCATTGGTTCAGTACCAATTATTTGAGCATAAGCTCCACAAGTTGGGCACGTATATTTTACTGTTGGTATAGTTATCTTTGTCATAGCAAAAAATAAACAAGTTCTCTTAAAAATTTATTGTACTTAGAGGAGAAATGAGTATGAAATGTTGTTTCATGCTATCAAGTGAAGGTATAGGTTCAAGAGGATGCATTTCTTTCCACATTGAATGAATTAAATTGTAATATTTAGTAACCGTTTCTTCAGAGATTGAATCTTTATCAAAAATCTTAATTTCAAACTCTATTTCTTTTTTACTTGTTATGTTAACCATCTTTTTCTTTTGCGAAAGATATATTATAAAAATTATCAGAAATCTAGATTTATTTAAGACCATCTCAAATTTATTCGTTTTGAAAAATTCAAGAAGAAAAAGCAGAACACAACCAACATTTCTTCTTTAGAGTCAAAAAGGTACAGAATAGAAAAAAAGGTTTATTCTATACCAGTCCAACCAGCTTTCAGTTCTTCTGACTTATTTTTATCAAACCAATCATCCCAATTAGATTGACTAAAATTACGACGCATTTCAGGAGTAACGTCTGGTACATCATATATTTCCGGATATTTTTTTTCCAATAATCCAAAAAGAGGTACAGCATTATTCATTAGCTGACGGTGCTTAATATGAACTAATTTAAGATTAGGTAGTGATGTAATCCAATCTGGCCATGGTTGACCAGGATATCTGTATCCAATATCAGTTCCAATAACATCAATTTCCTCAAGTTCCTTACAGTTCTGCATTGAATTGGGCAGATGGGTTATTGATGATCTAGGGGCTTTCATCCAAGACATATTCACTTTTCGTAATTTGGATAATTTCCCAATGCCTTCCAAAATCTCTTCAGCAATGACACAAATACGCATATTCAATTCTTCTAGGGAGGTAATGTTAAAAATCTCAGCAACTGATTCACCACTCTCACCTTGAAATGTACCTTGAACACTTAAACGTTTAAGATTTGGTAGTTTTTGTAATAGTGCTATATTTATTTTAGATGAAACGCTTCTTAATACAATAGATTCCAATTCATTACAATCAACGAGTGTATCTGGAAGCACCCATAAAACTGGTTTATTTCTATCCGTTCGTTCAACTCTTAATTCTTTCAATTTGCTAAGGGTATTAATAGTCACAGGGAAATTATCCGTCAAATTACTATTTCTGAGACGTAATGTTGTAACATGACCATTCTCCACAATAACATAATTACCTTGTTCACCCACAACTGTAGAGATTGATTCGTAAAGGATATCTTCGAGAGCTCTTAAAAATGAAACCTCAGTGGGGTCTAATTCAGTTCCTCTGTGTTTTGAATCGCCATCGTTTGTACGTTGTTCATTTCTTTTTTCCGCGTCATTTTCCCATACTTTGATATAGCTAATACCAGCAGCAACATAATCACTAGATGTATCCTCTGTTACTACTTCACTACCGCCCATCTCCACAAAATTCCAAGTACCACTACCAATCCATGCATTGCATGAAGGACATTTTTGAGATTGCCAAGAATTTTTGCAGGTCGTACAGATTAGATAAGACTTGCCACATTTTTTACATGTTGCAGTAATTCTTACGTATTCGTTGTTTTGAATTCCACAACGTTCGCATTTCTTTACCATAGACATTATATAATCAACTCATTTAATTTGGAAAATAATCCAATTACTAAGATAATATAATATACTTTTTAAAGATTTTTTTTGGGACATCAATCGAAATTTTGAATAAGTATATCATTTTATTTTTGCTAAATTTAAACAAACTAAAAGCTAGGGAAAAAAAATCATTCTTTCTTTTTCTTCTTCTTAACGCTAATATAAACTAGTGTTGCTAAACCAAGTGCAGTAATAAATACTGCAATTAGCAATTGTTTAAACAATTCAAACATTGTATTATTATGGAGAAACTCAAACCAAAAAATAAATACTAATACCATATGAATGATTCCAAAAGCTAATACTATTCCTGCAATTATTGAAAGGTAATATCTTATCGTTAAAATATTAATGATTCTTTTTCATCAAAAATCTCTTTTTCTATTAAAAATCCTCACTTTCTTAGTTTGATTTTTAGTAATCAACTATATTTATAGCCATTATTTAATTATTTAAATAATTATAATCTATAGTATTTAATACAAAGATTATATTACAAATATTAAATCTTGGTTACTCACAGCTTTTTTTATATAATTTGCTAAATAGATTAGACTAATTAAATCGTAAGTTATGAAATAATAATTAATGCAATGGGTTACACACTTCTTTTTGGTTATGAATACCTTAGTGTTTTAACTAAATGCTAGCACAATTAGTAGGTATTCTAAGGATTATTGAAAGAAAAAAAGAAAACAAATTTTAGAAATGAATCCTCAAAAGAATTTTAAACATTAAGGTTAATCAAAATTAGTTTAACAAACTATAAACAGGAAATTCAATTGGCAGTAAATGTAACGCTTAATGAGACAAAAAGAACAGCACCTAGAAAATTCATTACTTTAGATTTCGCTCGAGGATTAGCAATTTTCATGATGTTAATACTTCATGTTCTTCAAAATGTGCTAGATATTGATCAACTAATGAATAATATTAATGATCAACCAATTATTGCACTTGTTGTAATGTTCTTTGCTCCGTTCTTTGGAGGGTTGGCAGGTTTCTTCTTGCTAATTTCATCTGCAAGCAATATGATTAGCATGTATCGTGATTTAGAACATGGTAGTAAAATCAGAAGTTTAGTTTTCAAACAGGTTTTTGGTGGAGTTCTACTACTCGTTTTTGCGATGATATGCGAAGGCATAACAGGATATGGTGCTTTAGCAGGTAGTTTCTTTAGAAATTTGAATAATATCGGGAATACAAATTGGTCTATACCACTCTGGCGTTGGAATACCTTTGAAACAATCCACACGATCGCATGGTGCTTAATTTTCAATGGCCTAGTTCAAGGTCTATTATCTTTGAAGGGTAATTGGAAAAATAGACGCAATCTGATCATAGCCTATATTGTTCTGGCTGTTTCTATTATTGCACTTACACAACCGGTCTGGTGGTTAGTTGGAAAAATAGTGCCTGGATTTCCTTTTGGAACCTTCCCGAGTGGTCACAGCATAGATTTACCATATATTGGAACTGAAACTTTTTGGCAAATATTTCGAACACCGTTCCTAGGCATTTTTGCTGGTTATATAGAACCGCTTTTCCCATATCTAGCAATATCATTTGTTGGTAGTATAATTGGTATTGTATTATCCAGACCAAAGGATGAAATAAAACAGAAATTTCCACGTCAGTTGTTTTTAGCTGGTCTTGGAATGTTTATAGCAGGAGTAATAGGGCTTATAGCTATGTTTGCTACAGTGATCGTTCAAGGTGGAGCTAATGGTATTGATAATGCTTTTACATTATACTTGGAATTTGGTTCTCATCGTTTTCTTTCTGCAGATAATCCCTCTTATTCATTTCCAATCCCTCCTTTCTCGTGGTTGGCTCAGTTTATGGGTGTAAATGGTTTCAGCATTATTCTGATTGCTGTTTTGTTGAGAGTAATTGAGTTCCGAGGTATCAGTCATAAATTCGCTGATCGTACGAAAATCATTCGACGTTTTGGTACAATTGCTTTTACCAATTACAACAACCAATGGATTTTCTTCATAATGTGGGAAATCACTTCGTTAGTTGCTTTCGGTACGCATTATCAAAAACCTCTTTGGCTTGGTATGGGAGTAATAGCGATCCTCACCGTAGCATTCTATAGTCTGATTCTTTGGCTTTGGGAAAAAATTGGTTATATACTCTCACTGGAATGGTTTATTCGGACAATGACTAACAATATAGTACCAATTCGTCGGCAACGATTTCCTGAAGACACAAAATGGTGGCAGCGTGGGCAAATAAATGCTCAAACAAGTTTCTATAATGTAGATTGGGTAAATTTATCACCTACTCCAAGTGGTGCAATTGATGCCAGTAGTACAGATACAGTATTAGCTGGTAAACTTGATGAGAAAGCTAGCATTGTTAGTCAAATGGATAAAACGAAAGATTTAACGCAAAGAGATTCAAGATTAGCATTGACTATATCCATTGTAGGTCTATGCTCAGTATTATTCATCTTAGTGAGTATTTTTGGATTAATATTGTCAATTTCAGCTCGAAAAAATGAAGGTAAAAATAAGACTAACCAGGCAGCATTAATAATTTCTAGTATTACAATAGTCTTGCTATTAGTAGGTGTTGTAATTTTATCTATCTTAAAGATAGGTATTTTAGGAATTTTCTAGAATTCCTAATATTTTTTCCTTTTTAAATTAAAAAAGCAAATAATATTATTAAAAAAAATTGAAAAATAATTATTAAATTAGATTTGAAATTAACCTTAATTTTAATCTTGTTGAAAGTGTAAAATTGATTGGCATTAAAAGAGAAAACAAACTAATTGTTGCAACAAGTTACACACTTCTTAAGATTAAGAATTTTATTCAAAAAAAGTGAGTGATAAGATTAGGAATCTAGTTTAGGTGAAGGTACAGGGGAATCTAAGGAAGTGAATTTTGCGCGAAATCTTTTTCGTTTTTCAAAAATAAACCAAATAAAAAAGATTAGTGTAAGTAATAGAAGAAATGAAAAAAGAATAAGGAAAATAGAAATTTACTATTTTCTTGTTCTAGATATAGTGAAAAATATCATCGTTTACTATCGATATACCCATGAATCATTGTTCCTAAAAGTGTACCTCCGCAAAATATACTCGAAGTATATTCATTAAATACAGTATTCTCACTTAATTCTCCTTTTATTACCTGTTAACAAGGAAGTAGCCTTCTCTGTGTATGCAATAATTATGCATTTCTTCGCATTATAGTAATAAGTAGTGACCATTACTTTGCTAGCGCTTTGATGACCAATGTTGCAAAAACCTCATAATATTCTTCTTTAATCGTTTTATGCATCTTTTCATGTTGTTTGATTGATTTTGTTGAAGAAACAGACTTGAAAACAGTTGCTACATTTCTAATAAATTCATCTGCACACTGTTTACAGATAGTCCCTAGCGGTGTTGTATAGTCATTTTGAGTGAAAATTTTTCTACTATGCTTCTCTTTTCTAATATTTTTAATTGCTATAGGACTCGTCAAACCAGATGCTTGCCAAGTTTTTTGTCCTGAAGGACCCTCCATTTTATATCTAGTTGTTTGCTCTTTTTCCTCTGTATCCCAAGTTATTGTTGAACGTAGATTTTTAGGTAATGCTTTGTTAGCTTCCAATAATACTAATTTAACTTGTTCACTACAATAATCCACCCAGTTCGTATTTAAAGGCATAGTTTGACTGCAATATAGACAAGTATCTTTGGTATTCCTTTCTAGCAATTCCCTGTATTTAATCCGAATGATTCCAGCAGGTATGGCATAAAATTTGTTATCAAAACTTTCTCTTGCTAATTGTTGTTTTATTCGTAATTTTCGTTCTTCTTCAATTTCAGCAACCTTTTCTATTATTTCTTCAGGAGACAAATTATTGAATTTTTTAATAAAAGTTAGAGAATTTTGTTTATCAAAAACTTGAGCTAAGGAAGATGGAAGGTTTGGATTATTTCTTAAATCTAGTTTTTTCAATTGAGGTAATTTATCGAGATTATTCACCGTATTTAAATTGTTATTATCCAATAATAGATCTACAATTTTAGTATTCTTCTCGAGTCCTTCCATTGTTGTAAGATTATTGTTACTTAAATGAAGGATAAATAATTCTGGCAAGCTAGCCAGTTCTTTGATGTTGTGTAAAGAATTCCCTTTTAGATATAGCTGTCTAAGAGTAACCAAGGATTCTATTCCATCTAATGAATCAAGTTTGTTGTCATTTAGACTTAGGTTTCTGAGTGATGATAATTGATCTAATCCTTGTATTGTTGTTATTTCATTGTTATTAAAATTTGCTGAGGTTAATTTTTTTAGGTTCTCTAAACCTTCAATTGTTGGGATGGCATTATGAGCTAGTATAATGTTTTGGAGATTTGTTAATTGTTCTAAACCTTCTATTTTCTGAATTTTATTACTATCAAGATATAATACTCGTAATTCTGTTAATTTTTCAAGACCAGTTATTTTCCGTATTTTATTACCGCCTAAATTTAAACTTGTCAATATTGGACTTGTAACATCTAAATTTTGAATCTCTTCAATTGATTCTAATTTCTTAAATAGAGCAGTAATTGATCCCTGATTTTTACTGATAGTAATTAGAGCAGGTGCTTGTATACCCCCTAATCCAGCGAAATATTGTTGATATTTTTTTAATTTCTGTTCAAAATCTGGCATTAAACCCAAATGTCTTATCGCTTGAAATAAAAACTTACAAGCAGTAGTATAATCTTCTCTCTGGTCTAATAATGGAAGTAACAAGATATAGGGATGAGAAAATTTAGGGTCTATTGTTATTGCTTTTTTATATGCAGCTATTGCTTCAACACTATTTCCTAATCCTTCTTCAATTAATCCTTTCCATTTCCAATAAACCTTAGACTTTTTTGTCTGCTCATTCATGGATGACATGATTTTTTGTGCAGTAGAAAATTCGTCTTTATCTATTTTAATAGAACAAAGGTAAGATAATGCTGTTTGATTCACTGGTTCACTTTTCAAAACTTGCTCAAAAATTACTTGTGCTTTATCAAACTCTTTATTGTTATATAATTGCACACCCTTGTCCAATTGCTCTTTAATTGCCAAAAACTAAACCCCAAAAGCTCATTCCTTTAAACCTTAATTAATTTTACTCTCTCATAATTGACGTTATTTCTTGCTTTTTTAATAAGGAATCTAATAGCAATTGAATTGAGATCACATATTAGAAGTGAGTTATAAACAAAAAAGTATTCTTCAATAAAACATTGATGAAAGAGGATATTTATAGTGACTTTTTTACATTAAAAAGATTGAATTAGAGATTAAGTTATAGAGGTAAAGGATTATAACAAAAAATCAGTTTACTTGATGTTTTATTAAATTATCAATTTATATTAATAAATCAAGAATTAATGTGTTTAGTTTATTGATATTTGATCCATCCTTTGCTGAAGTTTCAATGTACTTCATATTATGTTTTACAGCGAATTTCTCAGCTGTTTCTGTGCTAATTTCTCTTTGGTTTACAAGATCAATTTTATTTCCAACTAAAATTTTCGGAGAGTTATTTAGTGGCACTTTGTCTAAGACTTTTTGTATAAAATCAAGACTGGATGAACTATCGACCTTGAACACAAATAGAAGGAGTGACATTTCTTGGATAAAAGGGTAATATTTGGTAATATGATCATTCCCCCCAACATCATAATAAAGTATTTTAAAACGAGAACCAACTTGTTCTATTTCCTGGTGTTTGAAATTAACGCCAATCATCATTTTTGGTTTTTCATCACATTCTCCTGTAACCATTCTCTCGAGTAGTGATGTTTTTCCCACAGTTATTTGTCCTATGAGGATTATTTTAAAAAGTGGACTTTTACTTCCCAAGAAAAAACACCAATGTATAAATCTCTTCACAACAGAAAAATATTTTGTTATAGATTTGGGGATAAATGAAGGGAAAATAGATTGGAAATTCAGTACATCAAAGGATATCTGATAATTCTATCAATTCACAACTAGATGATTACTTTAGCTAAGAGGTAGTTTCATTACATGGAATACCACCAATGCTGTATACAACCCATAGAGTATCAAACAGACTTTTTGCATCTACACTGAAATACAGATAGGGACAAACAGAGCATCTTGTAAAGTTTACGAAAAATGGTTGTGAAGTTATAGATAATCTTCAAACAGCATATCATCTGATTTGATAATCCTTTGTTCCAAATATATAGACATTGATTCATCGTTTATTATCCATATACCCATGAATCATTGTTCCTAAAAGAGCACCTCCCGCAAAAGTTACTAATATAGAAAACACACCAATTAAAAGACAACTTAATAATAATGCAGTAATGCCACCAAAAAGATTATTCAAGCCTAATGAATTTATAGAAGAAATAATAGCACCTATAATAAAATAAATAACTGTATAAATAATCCCAGTTAAAGTTGAATATCTCCAAGAAACCATTATATCAAATGTTTTATTTTTAAAAGCAATAATGAATCCAGCTGGCAAACCAAGTAATCCTATGATCATATTCATAGCATACGGATTGTCAAAAGCTACTATACTGAATATGTAGATTAATAATGAAAGTATAGCTGTTGAAAGTCCTAAAATTACAATTGCAATCCAAGGAGTCTTGATTTTTCGGCTTCTGCCTGAAGTATATTCCATAAATGCAGAGCTCTCACTTAGTTCTCCTTTAGAGTTTTGATTTTTGTTACTCGTTTTTTCAGTTGCAGGTTGTGGTGGATTAATATTAAGAATAGAAAGATCGATTATTTTAGGTTCTTTTCTTTCTTGAGTAATGCTTTTGGTATTTTTTATTGACTCAAAGAATTCCTTTTTGGTTGTATCTAACCAAGCATAATAGCCATCTATTTTTAGGATCTCTACAACTTCAGCTTCAACCGTGATTGCTTCTTTAAATGCTCTTTCGATTTTTACGAGCATTGTTGCTGTAGGTTTTTCTCGTTCAAAACTTGAAGTAACAACATTTCGTATGTCAACTACAAAGCCTAATTTCCGACTATTTCTATCGGCAATAATTTTTCCTACTAATTGAGAGAAATCCATATTTCTACCCCATATTATATATTGTCAAACCGATATATAAATGATTATTTAAATTTCATAATTTAGAAAAACAATTAAAACACAATTTATAATAATAATTACGAGACAATAATGGTAGCTAAAAGACTGGAAAGAGAAGTAATGATAGAAAATGTCTTATCAGAATTAGCGGTAGGTGAGTTCAAAGAAATTGAACAACAAATAGTTGAATTCTATAAAGAGATTGCGAAAAAAAGTAAAGTGGATTTGAAAACAACAGAAATCTTTGCTTACTTGAAGATATATAATTCTTTGACTCAAAAACAATTAAAATTTTTGACCGATTTTTCTTCAGGATTCATTTCTATCATTTTGAAATCATTTGTACAATCTTCAATTGTTGTTAGAAATTTTATTCCGAAAAGTCATACAAATATATACTCTATCAATAACGAATATGTTTTTACCATTATAACTCCTAGAGCTCAAGTAAATACAAATCAGGAACAACACGATAATTTCATAAAAGATCTTCAAAGTAAACTGGAATTTTTAAAGGAAAAGTATCCTCTCAAGACTACTTTCTTACATAGAAGACTTAATGGTATTAGGAATTTTATTGAAACACAAAGAAGAATATATACAGAATTTGAGAAAAAGGCGTTTCTAAATGAAGACGTTTCTGGTTTATTGCAACTAGATGAATTTATCGATTATCCTTTTGAAATTAAAAAACTAGAAACAAGCCTAGTTGATAGATTTGTTCGCATGGAAATGTTTGTAGAGAACGATCCAATTATTAACAAAATCTTAACATACTTAATTACTCGAGAGAGTTTAAATCAAGAAAAACTTCTTGAATTAACTAACCTTTCTAGAAGTACTATTTCTCGTAATCTTAGAAGTTATTGGGAGCTAGATTATGCTGCTATAACAAAGAAAGAATATCTGAAACCACGAATTTATTGTATTAATTCTATTGGTATTTATTTATGTGAAATAATCATAAATAATAATCGATTTCTAATCTCTTGGTTGCCAAAATTTGAAGAACTATTATCTGAACTTAAAATAAATCCCAAATATACTAAAGATAAAAACATGAACATTTTTTTCCAAACAAAAATTGGACAAATAATTTCTAAAATTACCAATGCACAAAAACATACTAAAAGACTAGAAAAAGCTCAGAAAGAACTCATAGAGTTTAATGCTAAAAATCAGAATGGCTATAATTTTGGGAAAAACCAATCTTGAAAGAGAGGATATTGAGACAATAATTAATGAATATTCCAAAGAACAGAATATCGATTTTAAACAATGGACAGTATACTCCTTATGATCTATTGGGAATAAATCTAATCTAACAATACCATTTATACATAATATTAAACTAAAAACACTGAATAACTATTTACCTATCTTTTATTATCTTTTATAAATTCAAAAGCTAATAATATATCTGAGGATAATGGATAAATCAACTCATTCCATTTTACTAATATTTATTGTTTTAACTCACTTTCTTTTTAATGGATCATTAGTCATGCCTGAAGACAATCTAAGTCAAAACTTGAGTATTGATTTCCAGAATAATTTAGTTCAATATGAAAATGAAGTCCAGATTAAAGCTGTCTCAAATGAAAGTTTCGGAGAACAACATTTATTTTGGATCCCTCTTCCAGATTGGATTCAAATGAGAGCAACTCTTCTAGCTGTCGGGAATTATTGCTATGTATACATGGCTAATGAAACTATTGATTTGCTAGGTGAAAATAATTCTATTAGCAAATGTAATTCTATTAGAGATGCTTTTGACGATGATGTATATCCTAAGGCAATTGAGGTTGCAGGTCACCCAAACGGTATTTTAGGTGATATAGATGGGGATCCTCATGTAACTATTTTCTTAGCACCGACGGTTAGATATATGGGAACTGGATACCTTGGATTTATGTACTTGGAAAATGAAGATCCTGGTTTTCCTTATACAAATCTTAGAGAAATGGTTTATTGCGATTCAGAGAAGAATGTTTATGAGACAATTTGTATAACAATACACGAATTTAACCATTTGATTTGGTATAATAATGATTGGAATGATGCTGACTTCATCAATGAAGGACTAGCAAATTATGCAATTGATTACGCAGAATATTATTTTTGGGTAACCACAGCAGTTACAAATGCATTTACTTATTATCCAGAAATTTCATTGCTTTACTTTAATCGATTTTACGGTTCATTATGGGATGCTAGTTATGGGCAAGCTTATCTCTTCGTTACTTATTTAGCAAATCGTTTTGGTAATAATTTCACGAAAGAACTAGTCTTTATTCCAGAGGATGGCACAGTCGCGATAGATGTTGCTCTTGATCGTTTTGGTTATAACCTTACGTTTAATGATCTTTACTTAGATTGGATTACTGCTTGCGTTTTGGATAATTCAGATATTTATGAGGGAATATACGGATTTGAATCTGTTAGTTACACAATTCAAGCTCAAACTGCAATTCTCTTTGATTTTGAAATGACCAGAACACATTACTTCTATGGTTTTGATGTTAAAAGAATGTATGTTCCTCGAGACAGTTTTACATTTAAAATTGATAATCCTTATCCTTATGCGTTAGGAGTCTCTCTTGTTATAAAGGATGATAACAATTGGACTGTTACTCAAACAATCTATCATGAAGATACTGATAAAATTCAAATTTATGTTGAGGGAATAAATATTAACAATGTTTATGTCATTACTAGTTTAATGTCACCTGATACTCCTACTGGATTTGGAGATGTTTTTTCTTTAGATGAACTCATTTCTTCAGAATTAACATACAATTTCTTTGAGGGAAATGCAGTTACTGATGAAGTTGAAAATACTTCACCTTACTTTTTGTTTATACCTATGTTAGCAAGTTTACTTATTGTGAAAAAACGAAAAAAACTATCAATTACTGAATGAGAAATTACTTCACGATTAATTTTCAAATATACAGAATATTTATTTTGAGCTAGTCAATACCTCATGTAATAATCCAATGGATGACTTATGGAAGAAAAAAAACTCTATGAAACCGTTAAATTAATTCAAGAACTTGTGAAAAATGCTTGTGTCAATCCACCTGGCGATGAGATGAAGAGCATCAAAACTATTGAAAAATTTCTAACCAGTAAAGGAATCTCTTGTCAAGTTTTTGAATCCGCACCGAACAGAGGGAATCTTATAGCAAAAATCGAAGGAACTGGGGAAGGAGAATCCATGATGTTTGGTCCTTCGCATATTGATGTTGTACCAATTGAAGATCTTGATGCTTGGGAAATTCCACCCTTTTCTGGCGAAATAAAGGATGGTCATATTTGGGGCCGATGTACTTTTGATATGTTATTCATAACAGCAGCTCAATGTTAAGCATTTGCTATGTTACATGAAGAAAATGATTTCTATTATCTTTGTCATCGTTATTTGTGCGAACTTCTTTGTTGTGGAGGAATCAATCAATATTGCAATATACCAATATTCATGCCATGAGTAATCTAAAAAAGGAAAGTTCGGAGGGAAAGATTATTCCCTTCTTACAAACAATCGTTCTCCTAACAGATGGGTTGGCTAGTCGTTTATAACACTGGTACAATAAATAAGAGAACAGCAATTTAAATTGTCCTTTGTTCCATTCTCTTATTATAAGAGATCTTTAATAATGACTATTGGCGTGCCAGCATCTGCGGAACCGGTCACAAGATCAGCTAAGCTACCTGTTATGTCTACAAGTTTTCGTGGGGTGGTGCCCTCCATAGAAATATTATCTATCTCATACATTTTCTGTTTCTGTTCATCAATGATTTCTTCTATCTCGCTCCTCTTTTTTCCTTGAGCATGTAAAGTACCAACAAAGAATTTATATTTTATCCCTACCCGTCTTTTATTCATCCCATCACTGTGCCCGAAGGAAACAACTGGATCAGCTAGCTCATATATCCCAGTTGAAGGGTCCATATAAGCACCGTCACCATAAATCATCACTTCGACATTTTTTCCAGTGGAATCTTTTATTGCTTTCTGGATAGCCTTAGAAACAGAAAAAGATTCTCTGGGAGGTAACTTTACTTTGTCATCAGAATTCATGTTGGTGCCAAGAAGACCCCATTCTGACCAAGTAGTTTTACTGCTGTCATTAAATAAATCCTGCATAGTGATAGCGTTTTCAAAAACCTTCTTGATTTTTTCAACTACTTTATCTCTATCATGGATAGATGAAACAATAATACCCTTTGGCTTATGATCAAGTATTTTATTAGCATTGTTGGACAAGAAAATCTCTGCTTCAACATTAGCTTTTTTAATAATCTCTTCATATACCGCTAAATAATTCACACCAGTAGCTGGGTGATGGAAATCATATTTTCGTAATTGGTCAGCAGATAATTCTTCTTTATTCAAATTTATGCCAAGCTCCTCCTCTAAATCCTCGGGAGCAATTTGATTGCCCACACAATCTCGAGGATAGGAAAATTGGATAATCAATTTGCCTTTAGGAATAGCAGTCACAAATCCTTCCAAGAGAGGGATGAAACGATTTCGACTTGCTATCGGAAAAAGTATACCAAGTGTATCCGATTCCGTGAGGTTTAATTTTTCTCTAACCTCTATACCAATATCTTCCTTTAAGATGAAATTCTCCTGTGCTCTCGCAACGATAGACTCCTTGACACAGATGATATCACCATCATCAATTAGCTCATCCTTATGGCACTTTTTAACAGCTTTACTAACCTCTTCTACGATATCATCGCCTGGGAGGATAGCCCCAATTTTGACGCCAAAAGCTTTAACACCAAGATATGAAGGAAATTTTCCCATAGTACTACATCCAATAAGTCTTTTCCCTACTTCTTTATAAAAAATTCTGTTCATAGTAAAATGATTTTCTCACTAGGAGCAAAAGAACCAAAATCTCCTCGTAAAATATCATTGAACGCATGCCAATTTCGGCCATACCCTTTAAAATTGGGACAAAGAACATTGTGAGCCTCAGTATGAAACTCTTCGATGGAATTGATATTTCGACAATTTTTAAGATACTTTATTTAATGAACTAATTGATACTATGAAATGTATTTAAGATTTTTTAAGAAAAATTTGTTTGTAAATTTCTATTATAAAAGAACAAAATAAGATACTTTAATCAAAAATTTGGTTAAATCTCATAGAATAATTGGTTCTCACATCTTTGTAGTCTAGAAGACCATTTAAACTATGACAATCTTTAACCAAACATAAACTTTGTGTAGTAAGAAAAAAAATTGAAAGCAAAGCGAAAAATCATTTAATTAGAACTTCTAAATTTCTCCTAATAATTGGTAATTCTTCACTCGCATTCTCGAGCGTAAACATCTTCAGTTTTTTTATTAATGATTGTAGCAATTCAGGATTTTCAAGATCATCCAACAGAACTTTTGTTTCATCTTCTGTAATATCTTCAAGTCTTACAGTATTGGTTATAACTTCCTTATTTGCTGGACAATGAGATTGACAATGTAAACACCCTTCAATTGCATTATGATATTTTTTATTTAACCAATCTGGAAATTCTCCTGGATTTTCATTGTACAATGTTATACATTTTCCTGCATCGATAACAAATTTTTCTTTGCTAATTGCTTTTGTAGGGCAGTTATTTATACAAATATTACAGGTTTCACATCTATCCATCATTCTTAGCTCATGGATCGTTTCATCTTGAAAATCGTAATCTGTGTAATAAGCAGATAATGTAAGAAAACTCCCCATTCCATCTACATAACAAATATTATTTCGTCCATATTTCGCTAAACCACTGCGAACTGCAGCTAGTTTTAGATGTATTTTTTCTGTTTCTATAAGTTTGTAGCCTGGTTTTTTAATAATGTGTTTTTGTACTATTTTTTCAACATCCTCATCAGCAGCACTATCATCATGAAAATCTGGAGGAACAGTAATTTCATATTTCTTATCGTTATAGTGAAAGTTAATAAAAGCAAGTTTTCGAGATCTAGCTAATATAATAAGATATTTCGCTTCTTGGAAATCAGATGGTATATCCAAATCTCTCCTTTGCATGGATCTTTGAAAATTTTCATGGTCGCTTAATTTTTTAGCTCTTTTTAATTTAGCCATATCCTCTTTCATGGTTTCTAAATACTTAACAGAAAGAACTCTATATTTATAAAAATAATTATTTTCCGCAAGATTATAGCAATCAATTATATTATTTGACATAATAAAGGTCCTATATATTTTGATTAAAGGAATACAATATTTTTTAAAAAGATTATTTTAACTCTAAATAAAAATAAAATAATAAAAAAATAGTAATACAAAAACAAGAAATATATCAATCATCTTTTTTAGCAATTACTTGTTCTCATTAATTTCTTGACCGAATTTTTTAGCTTTTCTTACTCCAAGGTAAAAAAGTCTTCTGAATTTTATTTTGTTAATTATTTGTGCGCCCATTGCTTCAATGCTCTCTTTCATATATTCAAGTGCTTTCCCACCACTGAAGCGAGCAGTGACAAAGATAATAGCCTTTTTTCCACTTAGATGAGCCATTCGTTTGATGATTTCATCAAAAGTACTAGGCGGTTTTGAGCCATAGGTAGGCATTCCAAACAGGAGTAAATCATAACCGGCTGCATCAAGAGTACTTAATCCGGGTTCTATCGCAGAGAAATCTCCTTTCTCAAATTTATCAAACTGCTTTATCTTTTCGATAAATTTACCTGTTAACTCCACTGGAAAATAAGTCACTTCATAATTTGTTAATGCATCACCTATTGCTAATGCTGTTTTCTTTGTTCTTCCTCTCATTGTATAATAGATACTTAAGGCTTTCATTGTACATATTATCTTTAAATTAAAATTTATAATTTTATTGCTTTTTTTCCAATGAAAATACAATTTAGTCTAAAAATGGAAGAGATTTCCAAGCACTTCCTCTTGCAGGACTAATTTGGTTAGCTTTATTTTTTGAACTTACAATATCCACTAATCTATTAGATGTGATATTATATGGAGGGATAGAATTACAGAATTTATTCTCAATAATATATGAAATTTTATAGGTTTATCCTTTTATTTATGTAACTTGGAATAGGAAATGATATGGTCAACAAAAGGTTTTTACAAAAAATAGTAATAGTTACTTTAGTAGTAACAACTTTTTTGTCAGCTGAATTGGGCAAGTGCTCAGGTATAAGTGTATCATATAATTTTGAGAAAATAGGTTCTATTGATACCAATGGTGAAACCATAAATGTTGCAATAATGAGTGATATTGCTTTTGCGTTAGATACTGCTGATATCAATCCTGGTGGATTAGTTATTATAAATATTTCAGATCCTACAATGCCATATAAAATCTCTTCTTATTATGATGGAGGCAATTGCTATGAGCTTGCTGTAAGAGAGAATTATGTCTTTATTGCTGATGGTTCGGATGGGTTAAAAATATTTAATGTCACCGACCTAGAACATCCGGTTAAAATTTATCACTATCCCGTCAATAGTTATTGTTTCGATGTTGAGCTTGTTGGTGATTTATTATATGCCGGAAATGGGCATTATGGTTTAGAAATATTCAATATTAGCGATCTTAAGCATCCCACTAAAATTGCTCGCTATGATTCTAATTCTTTAAACTGCATGCAGATTACTATTGAAGATAATCTTGCCATCGTAACTGACCATCGAAATGATTATACAAGCTTAGTGCTTTTAGATATCACAAATCCAATTGCACCAGAATATATCACTCAATATGTTAAAACCGATACTGATTTTTGGGACCCCATTATTCAGAATGGGTATGTATATGTCGGCAACCATGCAATAAATGGGGGGGAAATGCAGATATTAAATGTCACCGAGCCTTCCGACATTTCATTAGTTAGCATCTATGATAAAGGCGGATCTATCTTTTCAATCGCATTCAATAATAGCATTGCTTTTATTTCTAATTATAATAAAGGTGTAGAGGTTGTTGATGTCTCGGACCCAACAAATCCTACAAAAATTGGTGGTTTTGATGATGGTGGTCATACAAAAAAGATTGCTATAAAAAACGACCTTGTCATTGTTGCAGATATAGGAGATGGACTGGAAATTCTTAGAGCAGAAATAAGTACAAAAACTGTAAATGGTTTTACTTATCTAGCAACCATTTCTATTTTAACAATAACGTCAATTATCGTTATTATTAGAAGGTGGAAAAGGAAAAGGATTTAAAACCTTCCAACGAATTAATACTTTTAGCACAAAAAATGATTTTTTATCCAAATGTTATAAAGCTTGTTGATATAAAAGATGAATTACTTAAAACAATTGAAAAAATAAAAAAAAAGAGGTTGAAGGATTTCACTGATCTAATGGTAGAATGTAAATTGATTAATTAGGAATCAATACTGTACCTTCGAAGAAGTTTATTTGAACATAGCCATAAACTATGCCGTTAAGTTCCATACCTTCAAAATCTCCAAATCCATGCATATTGAATATACCAGTAAGGAGATATTCACCAGCATCGATATCTGCATTCATATCAATTTTCATGGCTTTAACTCCGGAGAAGCCTCCTACATAGTCATTCCAAGTAATATAGAAGATTGATATTCCGTTAACTGTCATTTTATTGGTTAGAGTATTGTGATTTACTTTAAAATATGAATCCAAATAACCATTGATAGGTGACTCACCTATATATCCTACCAATATTATGTGAGTACATTGATAATCATTTACATGGATTACATTGCCTGTTACAACAACATCGTTTTGGGCTTCATATGTCATTAAATCCTGAACAAAAAAATCTAGTTTTTGTGCTGGTTTTGCATGTGTCTGCATAGGTACTAAAAAAGATCCAACCATTATGATCGAAGCTAAAACAATTAGTATTTTACTTCGTTTCATTAGCTTACTCGCCTCCGTGTAACACAATCGTTACAAAATCAGTTTCTCGTAAAAATATAAAAAGGTTTTCGTCATATGACGAAAATAATTATTATTTACCACATTTATTTTAATAATACTACAAAAAACACTTCTTTTAAGTAGTCAAATATGAAAAAAAAGGTGAATGATGATGACTTTTATGGTTCATCAACATATGAATTTGTTTGAGTAATATCATTCAAAGTGATTTTGAGTTATTTTTTTCGTTTTAGATTTTATCTATATCATCTAAGAAATGTGTGTTACCCATCAATTCTGAAACTCGAGATATAAATCGCGCACCCGGAGCACCATCGATAATATCGTGATCTATCAAGAAGGCAGTGCACAAATAATTCCGGATAACTATCTTACCATCTTGTTCAATAGCACCTTGTTTAATACCACCGGTAGAAACATTAAGCGTTTTATCACGGAAAGGAACCAACCATCCACCTTGTCCAGGCATGAACATTCCCATTGAGGTTAATCCAACCGTGCCATTCAATTTCTTATATTTAAATGGACTTGTTAAAAGCTTTCGGACAATGAATCGTCGAAGGAATTTTGGTATTATGGCATATAATGGTGTGAACCGACTTGAGCCACTTCTTCGAAGTTGTTCTTCCTCGGAGAGGACACTTTCTTGATGATTGCGAATTTCCTCAGTAATTGCTCTTACACTTTTTGTTTCCACATTGCGAACGACATAATTGTATGGAATTTTCTTACCGTTTTTGGTGGTTACTTCAATGATGACACTAATATCTACTTCATCAAAAACGATCAATTTACGACCTTTTCGATAGGTATTCAGCTCCTTATTCTCCTTTACCGTTTGACCAATACATTTCATTACAAATGCAGTAAAAGAGACGTTATACTTTTGTTTGTTCTTTATGTCAGTAATCTTCGCTAGTGAATCTGTTACATCAACTTCGATCAGTCCGAATACATTCGGTAGATCATATGCAACATGATTGTAATCTGATAAGATCAGTCGATTGACTGAATATTTTCGTTTGGTGTACTTCTTTATTTTTGACATGCATACAGTTTAAACTCATACTCATTTAATTATTCCGCAAATAAACAATAAAAGAGTAGTAAACTAAAGGGTGATAATTAACCTTCAGACTCTTCATGTGCTTTTACTTTAAAGTACTCTTGAGTGTCGAGTAATCCCTTTCTACTTCTACTGACAAAATAATCACACCAAAGAAATATTAGTTTAAATTAATTTGAAATATCTGTGTATATCTGTAGAAGGGAATTTTGATCAATAATAAATTCAAACCATTTATCCTTCTATGATTTTCTAAAATAAGTTTAGATTATCAATAATATAAGAAATATCAGTAATGATGCTCAGTCACCCACTGCTTCTTGAAAGATCTATTTAATTTATTAAATAAAAAAATAACTAGAGTTAATTCTCGAACTCAAATATTCTTTTGAATTTTCTTTAATGCTTTTCTTTTCCAAATTAACTCTATGAATATAAACCAACAATAATGTAATAGAATAAAAATTGAAGTCATAACTATAAATGGGATAGTATTAGAAAGAATTGATAACAATAGTGTTGGAACAAGTCCAATATATGTTAATGAAAAAATAATCAAATTTATTCTTTTAATTTTATGAACTTTCGGATCAAAATTTGCACACCTTTTATCTAATAATCCACTCCAATTAAGAAAAGTTTCTCGATTGAGAAATAACGTTAGTTGTATAGGAATTGTGAGAATAAATGGATAAAGAGGTAAATATATCAAAAATTGATTTAACCCAAAATTTAATGGCATAACATACAATAAAGCAGCAATAAAGCTTAGAAGGACAATTATTGAACTAATCCAACTGGTGATAAAATAAATTTTTGTGCTCCTAAAGTTCTCATTTATTAGAATAGAGGTTCGTAGTAAAGATATAAGAAATTCTGTGAAAATAAAATAAAATATGAGTCGGAACATAGTCCAACCTAATGATGGTAAAAAAACACCATCAAAATAAATCCAAATATACATTACGGAAATGACTATTGTGAATAATAGTGATATGATCAAACCTGTTTTTTTAAAAATTTTTGCTGATTGATTTTCGTTCATCCCAAATCTCTCAATTTTTCTTTATTTAATAATTAGGTCCTAATTGTATATTAATAATCTAGTTCAACAGTTATGAAACAGTTTTGAAATAAAAGAATAACTGATATTTAGGTTACACACTACTTCTTTACGGTCTAGCAGTCCATTTCGGTAATAATACACTTAGGTGGTAAGTTTTAGTCTACTGGATTAATTATCTATAAATCATTCGAGAAAACAATCTATCATTTAAAAAATAAAAAACAGAAACTATAACCTAGCAATAATTTTGACTTGTAAAAATTCCAAACCAAATAACGAATAATCAATTAAAGATTATTTGTTATGAAATTATGATTTATTGAGAACAAACTTAAAATACTTTCTATGTTTAACTTGAGCTAAGAATGATAAGGAGGGGTGTAATTGAAAATTAATCATTCGAAAAAAATTGTGAAAGGAATAGTGCTAATTCTTCTTGTTGGTGGTTTTTTCATTTCATTTAACTATTCATTTACTGAAGCGAAACAGGTAGATAAGGAAATTATTTTGACTCACATAGCTAACTATGATACTTATGATTATGCGATGGGTGTTTTTGTAAAGGATGGAATTGCTTACATTGCCGATCAACATCAAGACTTACATATAGTTAATGTTAGTGATCCCAGTAATCCAACTTTCTTAGCGCAAGGTAATTTTGTTAGTTCAGCTAGATTTGGTGTCTTTGTTCGTGATAACTATTGCTTTGTATCCGGTTGGAATAATAGATTACCAATCTTTGACATAAGTGATCCATCTCATCCAGTACTTGTTTATTCATTATATGGTTTCAATGATGCTTGTGATTTTGTATTTAGGGGCGATTTAATCTACATTGCTGATTTTATCCATGGAATGTATATCTATAATATCAGCGATCCAACTTCGCCTACATTTGTTGGTGCTTATAGTGGGGGCTACCAAACAGCAGATATAGTTCTAAGAGGAAATTATGCTTATCTAACATCATTAGTTGGTGTAGTAATACTAGATATTTCTAATCCTGCTAATCCCAGCTTTGTCAATTTATACAGTACTCCAAGTCGTGTCGATGGTTTAGTAATACATGGCAAATATCTCTATTTAGCAGCTGGCACACAAGGATTCATGATTTTAGATATCACTAATCCTATCGCGCCTACCTTTGTTATTAGTTGTTCACTATCAGGATTTGCTACTCGAGTAGAATTGAAGAATAATTATGCTTTTGTTTGCTGTTCTTCAGGTGGATTACATATTATCAACGTAAAAGATGTAACTAATCCAATAATTATACAGCAATTGACGCAATATACTGGTGTAAGTAACATCTTTTTCAAAGGTAGATTAGCATACGTTACTAACGGTTTCAATGGCCTAGAGATTTTCAGATTATCTAAAAAGTAATACAAATTTCTCAGAATAAAGCAGCACAATCATTTAATTTAGAATGAAAAATCTTGGAATAACTATTTTTCAAGATTTTTCTCTTTTTCTTTAGATTCATTTGAATTGGATTGATTTTAGATTTATAAAAAATACCAATACCTACTTTTGATATTCCATTTTTGTTAAAAGTACTTCTTCAAGCTAAAACTGAACTAATAAAGACTAAATTTAACAAAAAATAAAGAAATAATGTAGTAATGGAAGGCTTCATATCACACATTGCTTTTTGAAATGTTAGAAAAAAAAAGAGAAAAATTGAAAACAAGTCACAAGTTACTTTTCTTCTTCTTAACCCCAACATAAATTAGCGTTGCTAAACCTAGAGCAGTAATAAATCCACCTATTATTATATGTCTAAATAAATCAAACATAGCATCATTATGAAGAAACTCAAACCAAAAAACAAATGCTAATATCATTTAACTAAACCCAAAAACTAACACTATGCTAGCAATTATGGTAAGGTACTTTACTATCACTAAAAAACTTGATGATTCTTTTTTATGCAAAATTCCTTCTTCCATAAGAATCCCTCACTTATTAAATAATTGGTATTTAATAAGAATTACTAATTAAATAATTATTTGATGCTTTTAATGAATCGTATTCTTGAATGTACAATGCTTGCTTCTTCTTAAAGGCTTGTTGATTTTAAGTGATGGAGAAAACACTCTATTTCATCTTTCATCAATTTTCAATTCCCACTATTTAGAAAACTATACATAAAATATTCTCTAGAAAAACAATATTAACAAAAAAAATCAAGTTATAAAAGGAAGATTGTTATGAAAAAAATTGGTATTATTGGCGGAATGAGTGCTTACTCAACTATTGATTATTATCGGATAATCATTGATGAATATAGGAAAATTCACCCTGGAACAATGGCTCCAGAACTAGTAATAGATAGCTTAAATCATGGGAAAATGGCTACATTGATAACGGCAAATCACTGGGATGAGGTATTAAATGAGCTGGTAAATTCTGCCAAAAACTTGACAAAAGCAAAAGCAGATGTAATAATAATTGCTGCAAATACTCCACATATTATTTTTGATAAATTAGTTAAAAAAGTGGATGTACCAATGATCAGTATCATGGAAGCAACTGGAAAAGCAATTCAAAATAAAAAATTAACAAAAGTAGGATTAATAGGAACAAAGAATACTATGGATGCTGATTACTACTCAAAGACATTGAGCAAAATGGGGATAGAAATAATTGTACCAGAAGAGGAAGATAAAAGATTAATCGATGAAATAATCAAAAAAGAGTTAATATTGAATATCATTACTGAAGAATCAAAAAGAAAATATATACAAATAATGGACAAATTAAGAGAGGCTGGTGCAAAAGGAATTATTTTAGGGTGCACGGAAATTCCAATGTTAATAAAAGAAAAGGATTACTCATTACCATTATTTGATACAACGTATCTTCATGCAAAAGCTGTTTTAGATTATGTATTGAAAGAATAAATCTCCATATCTTGTAAAGAAAGAATTAATTTCTTATTTTTCAATTTATAGAGAAGAGAACAAATTAAAGGTAGAAAATGATTGGATGAAAGCAGAAGTAAAAGCTGTTGCAGATGATACATTCACAGCAGTAAATCAATCAAATTTACTACTTGTACGGACGAAAGGAGAGAAAATAATAATTGAAAATGAATTCTATACTGCAGAAATTCCCAAAATAATTCCAATTAAACTTAAGAAAAAACAACTTGAGGAATATAGCGGAAAGTATCACAACGAGAAATTCAATCAAACACTACAAATCACCACTTTAGAAGATACCTTAAGTTTTGACCTTAAATGTGGAAAACAATTAATGAAGCCAATTAGTGAGGATATCTTCAGAAATGGATTTTTACAGCTAGAATTCCATCGAAAAAATAAAGCCATTTCTTATCTTATAATAAACTCAAACGGATCTAAAGGAATTGTCTTTGGAAAAATTGTGTGAAGAGGACACACGTCTTCTTTAAGGGTCAGAAGGTCAGTTCGGGAAGGATAGTCATAGGGAGCACGTTTCTGTTAGTAGAGCTTCTCAATAACTTCAACTATTTCTTTGCCTTTTTTTAGGTAATCCCTCTGGATCAATGATTTCTATGGAGAGTGATCAAAAATAAACTGTAGAGTCCCTTGTATATTATAATTCACAAATAATCTAGAGTTTTAGAAGGTATTAAATTGTCTAAAAACTATTAACAAAAGAAGTTATATTGAACTTAAATAATTGAGGGGAAATATATGAATAAAAAAGCATCAGAAATTGTGAAATCTGATAAATTTGTTGATATTGGAACGCATAAGTTACGAGTGATATTATCAGATATTGAAAGTGATTATACAATAGTTTTGGAATCAGGTGGGGGAATGAGCTCAGAAGCTTATCAAGAAATACAAGATACTCTTGCAGCTCAAACGAAAATTCGGGTTATGAGTTATGATCGCTCGGGTTTTGGTCAAAGCGAACTCGGACCAGACAAATTTACTGCATTAGATGAAGTAAAGACTCTTAAAAAATGCTTAAAAATACTTGGTTTTAAAAACAAGTTTATTCTTGTGGGACATTCTTACGGGGGATTATTAGTACAATTATTTACTTTGCAATACCCCGAGTTGGTGAATGGCCTTGTTTTGATTGATCCAATGAATGTCAAATTTGTTGATAGATTCGGGTTGGATAACCTAAATGCAGTTACGCCATATTTTGAAAACCCAACAAAGAATGATGAAAAAGCCGGAAATAGAATGGTTGATTGTTTTCCAATAGCTTTAGAGACAATGAGAGGTAAGGAACTGCCAATAGAAGTTCCGATAAAGCTAATTACAGCAGGAAATCCTCCACTTTCAAATAATATTTGGAGTGAATGTCACCAAGAGATAGTGAAGAATTCTGAGAAACATGAACTACTAATTGCGAAAGGAAATAGCCATATGATTGTAGCTGAAAACCCAAAATTAGTACTCACTACAATAATTGAATTAGTGAACGAAATTAAATCAGAAAAAATTTGATAAAAAATAGATATTAAAAGAGTAACCGTACACACTTCCTCTTTAAGGACTAGAAGTCCAGTTCGGCAAAGACATAATCTAGCGGTAGAATTAAAAGACTGGAGACATATTATATTTGTCCATATTTTAAAAAAAATATGATAAATAAAGATCTTCCGAGCTGATAAAAAATGAGTGATTTTAGTACTTTATGGGCTTGGCCTTGGTGGGCGACAATGGTAAGTATTAATGTTGTAAGCCTTGTGGTTTGTGCAATTATATTCAGACAACCAATGAAACCTAAGGTTGAAAAAACAACGCGATATCAAAAATGGATGTTAATTATGGGAGTAATTTTTACAGTGGTTGGTTTGTATCGTTCAATTTTTGTGTCAGTCTATTACCCACAACGTGCGTGGTTTAATACGGTTGCGAATAGCTCTCTTTTGATACGATTATTTGCCATTTTTGCTGAGCTTTCATTCAGTGGATTAATTACCTTTTCGATGTTACAATTTAACACCTATTTACCTGCAAACGAAGGTGAGAATGGAAACAAATTCAGGAAATTCATAGAAACTAAAAGCCCTTATATTTTGATCACTTGTATTTTTCTAGCTCAATTCCCAGCCACTGCTGCAGTTATTACCAAATTTGAATTATTAGGCGCAATTGAAGAAACGCTGTGGTTACTAGGATTCCTATCGATACTTCCACTGGCAATCATACAATTGCGTCGAGTGTTGAAGATCAAAGAACCAGAACTAAAAGAACAATTCCGGATGTTGAGAACGTCAGCGATAATTATCCTCGCATGGTGCATTATCTATTGTACTTATGGACTAGTCTTCCATATGTATGAAATGTGGGTTAGTGTGGTAAATCAATTACAGACTGGTTTCCCAACCATTCAAACAGGGCTAAATGCAATAATTGATGCTTTCATGAATGTTAATGTATCTAGAATGTATGGTGATTGGGATTGGGGATTTCTGTTATGGCATTCTGCTTATTTTAGCATTTGTGTTTGGATTTCATTATATTTAATGCAAGCACCTCGACCTAAAGATACTTCCACCAAGAAGCAAAACAAGAAACTAACGATTACCATTATTACGCTAATGATTCTTGTGTTAATAACTCTTGTAGTCCTAATCAGTGTTCCATCGTTTACCTAACGGTAGGCACTATTTTTCTTAATTTTTCATCAGCTTACAGATAATTAGATTTCATTGCAAGCACTTCTTATGCAACAGGTCACACACTACTTCTTTAAAGTCTAGAAGTCCAGTTCAGCAAAAACACGTTTGAATGTTAGTAATTGTTAGGGAGTAAAAAATTAGTGTATAAAAATAAAAGAAAAATAATTTGGTATACTATTTCAAATAAAAATTCCTCGACATAATTAATTGAATATCATCATCAAAGAATGTATATTTTACTTGATTTTTTTTGAGATATTTCTTGATGAGAGTATCTCGAGAGAATTGCTCAAAGTTATCATTTGAAACTATGAACCCATTTTTAAGCATGGCACTATTGACCAGTAAAATATCATCATCTCGTTTAGATGGACATTGTTGTATAGTACCATCATTTATGAGCTTATTATATTGTACCTGATCGTCAATATAGTGCCTTAATCCAGAACCTGTTATGATAAAAATTTTAGACCAACCAAGTTTTTGTAAGAGCTTTCGCATGAGTAAAATATTCTCCAAACTA
>DATKZI010000037.1:0-141706 GCA_035528035.1 Bathyarchaeia archaeon | reverse complement strand
TTCTCTTTGAATGGATTTCCATCTGGAAATAATCTATTCGGATCTTTTTTATCATAATAAGGATATCTTGAAGTTGTTCTTGATCCTGCTGGATTAAGTGTTGGTATAGCAATAATAGCTCCTTTTAATTGATTTAAATCTAAATTATTAATTATATTGTGAATAACAGGTATACCGGTATATTCATCACCATGTATGTTTGCAGTAAGCCAAAGAATGGGACCATCGATTTTTCCTTGAGCAATGATTATAGGTAAACGTTCTATTGTGCCAGTTGGATGCTCTAATACATTTAAATACTCATAAATAATCTTTCCAGGCTGCCCTTTTATCTCACCAACATTGATTTCCTTCATAATTTTTTACTCCTTCTAAAACAAATATTCTAATAAATGCTATTTCAACAAATCGATTTTTCATTAATAATGTTTCTAACCTAAAGGAATATTTTAAACTGTACTATTCTATTTGAGTAATATAGTAATTTATTAATCTTCCAATTTGGTGAAATAATTGAATATTAACTTAAAGAATAAATTTACCAGTACTATGCTTCTATTAGTAATTATTTTAGGTGGATTTTGTTTAATAAAATTCCAAAATTTAAATGCAATATATTCAATAATACCGGGTGAGACTCACGATTATATTTTAGAACGTTCTGACTTGTATGTAGAATTTGAAGATTTATCCCAGGTAGGAACAGATGGGAGATATAATGATATTAGCATTTCTAGTAGAAGTAGTTTTACCGTAGAAGTTCTTGATATTGATGAAGAATGGGGTGTAGATTTTGAAATATCAAATTCAACACATTCAACCTCTGATTACCTCACAAATGATCAATTTAAGTATGAATTTAGTAATTTTATTTATTATCCAATTTTTGAAAGTGAGAGAATCGTTGAGGAATTTGACATTGATAAAATAAAAATTGGCCCTGAAATTACTCACTGGTTTTTTATTCAACCAATTGAAGCAAATTGGAATTTCCTTGATAATTTTACCACAGAAGATTACTATGCAAATATTCCTTTGAATCAATATATAGAAGGAAGCTTTCAAGCAAGCTTGGAAAGATTTGAGGGGGAAATAATCTTTGACTATGATATTAAAGGAACATATACTAATGAATCAGATGAGTCAAATATTCAATTTGATCATTTGTTCAAATTTATTTGGAATGAAACTACTGGTGTTTTATTAGGATATAGAATTTCATCTTACTTAACTGGTAAATATCTAGGCCAAAATGTTTACGAAGAAATTTATGTTATTTGTCGTATAAGTGGTTATGATATGCCTAATTATAAATTTATACCAGGTTTTATTCCAGGTTATACATATGTTATAACTATTGGTGGTATTTTTACTATAGCAGTATTAACTAGTATTTTCAATAAAAAAAGAAAAAATTAAGTTAATTGGTAAATTAACTTATCATTCATTTTTGTTAACCAATTTTTATTATAATTTCCTATATAAACAAATCCAAGTGATTTTGGTCCTACATGTGTGCCTATAACTGGACCTGCTTCTATTATACGGATTTTTTTATTATTGCCATTATGTTCATGTATTATTTGTTCTAATTCTTCAGCTACTTCATAATCTTGAGTTTGCCATATGAATATAAAATCAGTTATTGTATTTTTAGAAATGAATTGAGCCATATACTTTAATCGCTTAATCACTTCATTCCTTCCCTTTATAGTGCCACCTGAGACAATTGAACCATCTTCGAAATGTAATATCGGTTTCATATTTAGTGCTTGGCCAAATAATTTCTTTAGATGTCCTATTCTTCCGCCTCGGTGTAGGTATTCCAGCGTATCGACTATTACAATTAAACGATTATGGTCAACTATTTCATTTAACCTCAAAACAATTTCATCTTTAGTTGCTCCTTGATTGGCTAGTTTTGCTGCTTCTAATACAAGCAAACCAAGACATGAAGCAGAAACTTTAGAATCATAAACAGTTATATCTGCTCCATCCATCAATTTAAGAACATTTCTTATGCTGTTAAGAGTTCCTGATAATTTTTCTGATATGACTATTGTTAAAACTGAATCAGCTGATTTTATGGCTTTTTGTAGTACTTCTAGAATTAATTTTGGTGTTGGTATTGCAGTTGTTGGATATATTGGTTCTGTTGTTAAACGACGATAAAATTCTTTCTTTGATATGGTTCCTTCATCACCATACAAATAAAAACTCTCAGTATCAAAAATTACTTGAAATGGTATCACAAAAATATTAAATTCTTTTATAAGATCTTCTGGTAGATCACAACTACCATCAGTTACAATTGCTACTTTTCTCATGTAATAAATCCTCATAGTTGGAAATAGTAATTATATATTTTTAATCAGATAGTTATTCAATAAAATCATTATTGCTTATCTTTTTTTCTAATAAAACTGAATAAAAGTGATTAATATAAAAATTAAAAATCAATTCCAAATTTCTTTCTAATTAATTTTAGTTTAATTATTGCTTCTTCACTTAAATTAGCATGAGATTTATAAACAGTAAAATTCCGTTCCGTTGGATTTACTGATACATCAATAATATTGTTTTCAGCTAATTTTGTTAAAGCCAATTCTAATGTAAAATCATCACAATTGAAACGTTCACATAATTTATCAAATGATATTACTTCATTATGAATTGCATAATCAAGTAATTTTGGTAGCTCATCAGACATATATTCTATTAATTCATCCCTTTTATGACTAATTTCTTGTTGATGCATTGAATCTAAGAATTTTTTACGCTCTAAATCATCAACAATAATAGGTTTATGTATTTCTTCTCTATTTGCCTCTAATTGCTGAGGAAATTTTTCTTTACTTTTTTCTTCTTCAATTAATTCATCAATATCAGAAATGTGTAATTTTTTCCCCAAATTATCTAAGGAATGCTTTGCTTCATTTCTTACTGTTTCCTCTGGATCATGAACAAAAGATCTTACTAATACAGGAATAACTTTTTCAACACCAACTTGAGCTAATGCTTCTGCTGCAGCCATTCTCGCTTCTCTATCGCTATCGTTTTCAAGGACATTGATAAGTGCATCAAGAGCTTCTTTAGCTTTCATTAATCCAAGTGAATATATCACCATACCACGAACAAAAGCATCTTCATCAGCTAAAGAAATAATTAATGGAGATACAGCTTTTTTGTCATTCAATTGTCCCAAAGATAAAGCAGCATTTGCGCGCACTCTAGCTGAATAGTCTTTTTGCATAGATTCAATAAGATGAGGAATAACCTCTTTATCACCAATCCAACCTAATGATAATGCTGCTTGACTGCGAATTTTCTCATCTGAATCTTTCAGTTGTTCTATTGTTTCTTGAATTTCTTTGTAGGACAATGAAAATGCACCCTTATTATTTTGAGTATGCTTCCCTTCTATTTTAATTTCTTTCTACTATATTAAGCGTTTTGATAAATTATTAACACAAAATTATCATTTATTGTTATTTTAAATAATTTCATGATAAAAATATAGAAAAAAGGTTACCAATAAAACTGGTACCTTTACTGATTACTTTCCAGGACATGTTTTAGCAATTTTAGCATCTACTTTCCCGACATATGCTTTATCGAAATGTTTGCTGAAATCTTCTGCAAGTTTTTTCGCACGAATGTCAAAAGCAGCTTTATCAGTCCAAGTGTTTTTTGGCCACAAAATGTCTGAGGAAACTCCTTTACAAGTTTTTGGAACAAATAGATGAAAAATCTCATCTTGTTGATATTCAACATCTTCAAGTTCACCAATCAAAGCAGCATCCACAAGTCTCCTTGTAAGATTGATATCCATTCTTTCGCCTATACCGTGTGGACCACCACTCCAACCAGTATTAATTAAATAGACTTTGGTTCCATGCTTCTTCATTTTCTCACCAAGTAATTTTGCATATTCATTGGGATTTCTTGGCATGAATGGTTCTCCAAAGAATCTCGAGAATGTTGAAACAGGATCAACTATACCGGTTTCAGTTCCAGCTAATTTGCTTGTATATCCCATTAAAAACCAAAGCATAGCTTGTTCAGGTGTTAACTTTGCAACTGGAGGTAATACACCATTTGCATCAGCAGTTAAGAATAAAATTGTTTTTGGGTGATCACCTACAGGAGGTTCTTTAATATTTGATAAGAAAGACAATGGGTAAGAACCTCTTGAATTTGGTGTTAATCGGTCGTCAAAAAGATCAAAGATACCATCTGGATACATCATTGTATTCTCAAATATTGCACCATGTTTTTGATAATCATCTTTGTGTAACATTGCATGATAAATTTCTGGTTCTTTGTCTTCGCGCAAATTAATTAATTTTGCATAACAACCATACTCAAAATTTGCAATACCATTATCGCTCCAACCATGTTCATCATCTCCGAGTAATGCACGTGATGGATCAGCTGATAAAGTGGTTTTTCCAGTACCTGATAATCCTAAAAGTAGTGCAATATCACCATTAGGTCCTTCATTAGCAGAACAATGTAAGGGTAAAATCCCCACTTCTGGTAACATATAATTCAAAACAGTGAACATTAATTTCTTAATGGACCCACAATAAGCAGAACCTATTAATAAACCTAAACGGCGGTCCATATCCATTGCAACAATCATATTGCTTGTTTTACCATCAGGTAATTTTCTTAACAATCCCTCATACCGCTTACTATCTAATTTATTATAAGGTAAAGCAAGAATTGTAAATCCTGCTCCATTAAGAATACTATTTTCAATTTCTTTAATCATTGGTCTAAACATGTTATATGTAAATAGTATGGAAACAGCTTTATCGCTTATTGTACGTATTTTTAATGCATAAGTTGGATCAGCAATGAGTGTTCTTTCAGAAATATAGATGCGCTCTTTTTCAGTTAAAAAATTCAAGGCATCTTCCCAAGCCATATTGAACGTTTCTTCTGTTATAGAAATACAATTAGGAGATGTCCAATCAATGTTCGCCTCACTTTCAGCTCTTTTAACTAAAACTGTGTCTTTTGGGCTTCTACCTGTCGATTCAACAGGTGTCCAAGTTGCTAATGCTCCATTTGCACTTAGAATAGCTTCTCTATATCTAACAGAATCTTCTATAAGTTTTTCCCGCTTTGGATTAACAATTACTTCTTTGTGTTTACCAAGAATTTTGTCAAGATTTTCCAATAATTTTGTCAAAGTAATATCCATCCCGTTTTTTTAAATAAATTCACTAAATAAGGAACATTTGTATGAAAACTGTAGTTATTTTTAAACTTATTTTATAATTAGAGAATAAAAATTCTATTTCGCTTAATTTTTTCTCCTTTTTATAATCTGTATTATATCAACTATAATGTAAATTATGATTGTTGTAGCAGTGATTCCTATAATTGTAATAAATGTAATGAAAATTGCTTCACCACCAATTGCAAGGGATGTCAATACAAGCAATGGAATTAATATTATTATTAAGGTAAAGATACTTATTAGTGAAAATTTCTTTAAGGTAAATTTTTGTTTAGCTTCTGGTTTATTTTCATTCGTTGACATTTTTATCACATAACTATTAATTCAACACAGAATCGTTTTTGATGAAATATGTAAAAAGTTTTTTATGGCAGCTATTATCTTTAGATTTGATAAAATCTTATTAATATAATATAGATTATCTCATAGGCAGGTTGAAACATTGAGTGAAGGCGTTCAAGCAACACGAATGAATTTATTGAAACTTCGAGAAAGGAAGAAACTAGCTGAAAAAGGACATGACCTATTACAAGAAAAATTAGATTCTTTAGTGATTAGATTTTTTGAAGTTGTTGATACTATTCGTGGTTTGCGTGAAGAAACTACAAAAGTAACTAAAAAAGCTCAAAAAGCATTGATAGACGCTGAAATGGTTGTTGGACCTCTTCGTTTGCGTGAAATATCCTTTGCTGCTCCTGAAATTTGGCAAATTGAAACTTATGAGAATAATGTCGCAGGGGTAATTGTTCCAAAATTAGATCTCAATAAAATTCGAGATGATTCCGAATCTAAGCTTTTTTATGGTTTTGCTAGTTCAAGTTCAGAAATTGATAAAACTGTGGATGCTTTTAGAGCAGCGATTGAAAAGATTGTTGTTTTAGCTGAAACTCTTGCTATGCTTCAAATTCTTGGTCAAGCAATAACTGAGACAAAAAGGCGTGTAAATGCTTTGCGATTTATCCTTCTTCCAAGATTAAAAAATCAAATAACTTTTATTGAAACTACTCTTGAAGAACAAGAAAGAGAACAATTTGCTCAATTAAAGAAGATAAAGGAAAAACTTGAGAAAAAAGCCAAAGCAAAAACTGAGCAACTAAGTAGATAACTGATTTCTATATAAAAAAAGAATTTTAGAATGAAATTAATTCTATGAATAGAATTGTCCTTTCATTCCAGTATCTTGTTTTATTTTACCCATAACTTTTGTAACAGCTTTTCTGAAATCTTCAAAAGTTATATGATCACGATTAGCTCTTACAGCAAACATACCCGATTCTGTACAGATATTTCTAATGTCTGCGCCTGATGCACCTTCAGTTAAACTAACAAGAATATCTATATCGATAATTTCGTTCACAGCCATCTTTCTTGTATGTATTTTGAAAATAGCTTTTCTTGCTACACTATTTGGCATACTAATTTCGATAACTCTATCAAACCTTCCAGGACGTAACAATGCGGGATCTAAAATATCAGGTCTATTTGTTGCAGCGATAACACGAACGTCACCTCTAACATCAAAACCATCAAGATTACTTAAAAGCTGCATTAAAGTTCTTTGCACTTCTCTATCACCACTAGTAGCAATATCAAGTCTTCGTGAACCTATAGCATCTAGTTCATCGATAAATAAGATTGATGGAGAACGTTCTTCTGCAAATTCAAAAATTTCTCTTACTAGTCGAGCTCCTTCTCCAATGAATTTTTGGACTAGCTCACTACCAATCACTCGTATAAAAGTTGCGTTGGTTTCATGGGCTACTGCTCGAGCAAGTAGTGTTTTACCAGTACCGGGTGGACCAAAAAGCATAACTCCTTTGGGTGGAGTAATACCTATTCTTTCAAAAAGTTCTGGTTTAGTTAATGGTAATTCTACAGTTTCCCTAAGCTCAAGAATTTGATCTTCAAGTCCACCTATTTCCTCATAGGAAACATCAGGTGCTGTTTCAACTTCCATAGCTGAAACCATTGGATCTTTTTGCTGTGGTAAAACTTCTACTATGGCAAAATTCCTTTGATTTAAGGCAACTCTTGAATTTGGTTTTAATAGATCTTGTTCGATTGATTTTACAACATTGACAACAAAACTCGGACCACTAGAGCTTCTTACTACAGCTCTGCCATCATCTAACATATCAGAGATTGTTCCAGTAATTAATGGACTTCGCTTCATTTGTTCTAAATCATTTCGCATAGAAGCAATTTCGCGTTCCATTCGCATACGTTCATTATCAATTAATTGTTTCTCTGTTTCTAGAGTACGAATTTTACGTTCTAAGTGACGAGTATATGATAAAAGATAGCTTCGATCTTTTTCAGCTATTTCTTTATCATCGTCTTCCTGTTCAACTTCAGGATTCATTCTTTTACATTTCTCCGTATTTTACCCTATGAATCTAATTTCAAGCTCTCAGATAAAAATGTATGTGTATAGACGATTACCCATAAAGAATTTTATCTTTTTCAATTAGAAAATTAATCTTTCAAGTCAATTTTCCTTAACATATGAATTCCTGTGCGATTATTTGAGTAATAATTCTTTTTTTGACCTATTTCTTTATAACCTAACCTTTTATAGAGATGTACTGCTGATAAATTATTCTCATATACCATTAACTCTATCACAAATTCATCCAAATTCTTTATCTTCTTCAAATTCGGGATGAGAATATTCTCTAATTCAAGCATTAATTTAGTCCCAATACCTTTATTCTGATACTTTGGATGCACATTTAAGGTTGCAATTTCATAATTTGATTCATCATTTAAGAAAGCAACAATAAATCCTAAGATGAATTTTCTTTCAGGATCAGTTATGTCTTCTGCTACTAGGAAAATTTCCTCCTTTCGACCTAATAAAAAATAGAAAAAGAGACTTTTATCATATCTTAAATTTTCATCAAAACACTTTTTCTCTATTGAATAGATTGCATCCATATCATGGATTGTTGCATATCTTATTTGTATTGTCATCAAATATCTCTACCATGTATACAATTATCTATTATATCTATTTATTATACTTTTATTAAATAATAATAGCTTACTAATATCGAAATCTTTATGATTTAACTAGTGCCAATTTTTTAACTATGAATGATACTAGGTCCGACAAAGAAATCAATAAGGCTGAAGGTAAGCTGTTTGATAACTTTGATTACAAATATCTAATCAGTGCTTGTGTTGGTTTAGTTGTTCTAATAACTACTATTATTTTAATCCATTTCTTTAAAGGAAGCACTACACCTTGGTTAGAGATTTTTGCTTATCCATTATTAATTTATTTTACTTTTCAACAAGTGTTAAGTGGATTTGGTTTTATCACAGGTTATGTTCCAGTAGCTATGGATATAATTAATTGGTTATCAAAAACAGCTAAGAAAAGAGCTTACAATGTTAACGATATTAAAGATTTAGAGAAAAAATTAGCTGATTTAGAGAGTGACGATAAAAACGCTATAGAAAAAATAGACAAAGAAACTTTAGTTCTAGATAAAAGACAACTTACACTTGATGAAAAATTAGCTTCAAAGAAAGGGTTTTCGTGGTTAAATTCAAGGGAACAAAGATATATCAATAAAAGACAAAAAGAATTGGAAAAAAATAAGGTGAAATTAGCAGAGATCTATGAGAAGGAAAAGAAAACGATTAAATCATTATTAAAGGAATATCGTGGAAAACTTACAGATTTGGTGATAAACAAACAAGAAAAACTAGCGCCAAGGAAATTCAAGTTAATTATGCTATTACCTTTATATGTGATGTTAATAGTAGGTCTTGTTCTAACTTTAATTGCTTTAATTAATCCTATAATTCGTTGGGCGAATGGCATTGAAATACCATCTTTGAATAAACTTGATATCATAAATGAATGGTATAAAGGAATTATTGCTGCTTATGGTATAGTTATGTTTTATATAGTTCCTTCAATTCGAATTTACAAAGATCCTTCAAAGGAATATATACCAAGGATGAAAACCTATGAAGAGAAAAAAAAGCAACGGTTTTTCCTCTTCCGTCGTAAAGAAAAGGAGGTTGTAGATCCGAGAACGCTAATTAATCGGCAGTTTGAGGATTTGCGGAAATATTATTGGGATATTAAGCAAATAATTCGGAAAGCATTATTTATTCCAATAGGACTTTCAATGTTAATTTTAGCACCTATAGGTGGTATGTCCATTGTCTTAGGTGTTAAAACATCAATTCGAAGGAAACGAATGGAAGTATATGAATTTATAATCCAAATTATTATTGCAATTGGATTAATTATTCTAATAGTACCAACCTATTTCACATTCTTCTCGAGATTCTTGAAAATTAGCATACATCCTATAATAACCATTATAATAAAATTGATTTATGGCTCATTTCTAATTTATTCTTTTGTTATTTTTACAAAACGACCAATTGCTAGAATGAAAGAAGATAATTGCCTTGAAATCTAGCTTTTATTTTTTTCTAAATAATTTGATAGCTGATCTAGTACTCGGCCAAATGCCCAAGTTTCATTTTTTCTACTTCTACCCAATTCTGCCCAGGTTTTACTTTCTCCAATAGGTACGAAAATTCTGTCAAAATGCCAACCTTCTCCTCTGGGTTCAATAGCTATTGTTCCTTCATCTCGAGCAATAAATAATTGAACATTATCTGGATTGTCACAATAAGCCATCGCAGTAATAAAGAATGCTTTTCTATTTTCTTTTCCCTCTAATAGCTTAACAATCCCTTCCTGACCTAAATATTCATTAGCAAATTTAACTAAGGCACCAGGAAAATTTTTCAAGGCAACTATCTCGAGACCACTATCTGTTACAACTACTGGTTCTTTTATAATTTCAAATGCTTGTTTAACTTTAAACGTGACTACCTCTTCAACAGACAATGTTTGAATTTCAAGTAATTCAATGTCGGATTTAAATTTTAAATTAAATTTTTTACCTAATTTTGATTTAATATCAGATATTTTTTCCTGATTAGCTGTTACAAAGGTTATTGTTTTCATTTCAAGCATTCTATAAAGCGACTCCTAAATCCGATGATATTTTTATAAAAATCACATGGTTTTCTCTTTTAATTCTTTTCCCACTTAGTTAAAATGACTCCTAAAGTAATTGCTACTGCTCCTATAGCTAAGGCAATCCCAATATTAATGCCAGCATTTGCATAATTTCTTGTAATCATACTTGAACGTAATGCCTCGACAATGAATGTTAATGGTGAGAATTTCGATAGAATTCTAAGAGAAGTATTATTTGTTACATCAAAGAATATACCGCTCAAAAATAGCATTGGAACAGTCACTATCATCCCAAATAATAAAGAATTATTTGGATTCCTGATAAGTTGACTAATCAATAATCCCAGTCCAGTAAATAATATTACACCTATCATTACTATAGGCAGGAGCATAGCATTAACACTATACCAACTAAAATCAAATACTATCCATGATGTAAAAATTGAAAGTAATGTAACAAAGAACGCTATAATAAATTGCCATATTAATTCAGCTGATACATATTCTATTCTTGTCATTGGTGTAGTGGAAAATTTCCTTAAAACACCAATTTTCTTGAAATGTAAATGTCTTGTTATTGTACCAATTATCCCCGTATTCATAATGATTACACCAATAATCCCCGGTAAAAAAAAGTCGATATAGCTTATAGTCTCTGAGTGAAATACTTCTGTTTCAACATTAACAAGTGAAATAGTGTTATTTTTCTTGATATTAAATTCATTAATAGTTTTTTCGACTATATGTATAACCCTCTCAGCACTAGAGGAATAAGGAGTAACAATCAGAGTTACATTGGACATGGGATAAATTAGTGAATTTTGATGCCAATTACTAGGTATTATTAAACAGGCATATTTGTTATTTTGCTGCATATATTCTTTTGGATTTTCAGTACTATCTATAAAGTTGAGATTTAAGAAACCAGTATTTTCTAAATCATTGATTAATTCTATTGATAATGGTGAAGAATCATTATCTTGTAACTCTAGATCATAAATCATCGATCGACGATCTACAAAAATAGAGCCAAATAGGAGGAGAAGGATAATTGGGAAAATAATGAACAAAAATATAGTTAATTTTGATCGATAAAATAATATTGATGAAAATTTGATTTGATTTCCAATACGTCTAAAACTATGACCTATATGAATAAAGAAATTCTTGAATTTTTGATTACTTCGTTTTGTCACTTTTCATCACCATTCTTTATTCTTTTCTCCAATTTGTTACAAAAATCCCTATTATAAATAACACAAATGCTAACACAGTTGATATTGCATAATATAACCAAAATTGTTGGCTAACATTTTCAAGCATTAAGAATCGCATGCTTTCACTGAGATAGAATAATGGAAAAATTCTTGCAATATATAAGAGGAACGTAGGAAATGTATCTAATTGAATTAATGACCCGCTTAGTAATATTTGTGGGATTATTATTAGTATAGATGCAAACATAACACCATCGGGATTTGATATTATCCTATTCAGAATCATTGCAATACCTGAAAAAGTCATTGTTCCATAAATAATAAATAAAATCATCATTGGGCGAATATTTGCAGCATTAAAATCAAAAATTAAAGCAAATAAAATCGCTAAAGTGCTAGCTATAAGGGCTAAGCAAATTTGCCATATTTGTTTAGATAAAATCCATTCATACCGATAACTTGGTGTTAAAGATAATTTATACAATATCCCACTTTGTTTTTCTTCCAAATCGTAATTTAATCCAGTAAACAATGCTATAGTGGAAACAGCGATCATAATCAATCCTGGTACAAATGAATCAATAAATGAAAGTCCTTCAATTTGATAATTATCAATTATTAACCCAAATTTGACCTCTATTTGTAAAATTTCAATATTCAATTCAGAGGTGACTTCCTCGATAATTTCAATTATATCACGAGATTGCGGTGAAGCGGGATCATGAAAAACAGTTATATTACTTGAAGTATTCAGAGATAATATTATACCCCAATCAGTAGGGATAACCAATAATATATCTTTATTATTTTCTTTTAACCAATTTTCCTCGGAAATAACTAGCTCATCAATTACTTCGACAGATAGAGATGATGAATTATCTAGACGTTCAATAAAATCTCTTGATTGGTCACTTTCATCTAAATCAGCAACAGATAATTCATAATTAGGATTAACTGATCGACTAAAAAGTGCACCAAATAGAAGAACCAAAATTACTGGATAAACAACAGACCAAAAGATTGTGCTGGGGGATCTAAAATATCTGAGACTAATAACACCTATTTGATTAGATATTCTTCGTATACTCGCTAGTATAGAATGCAGAAAAGTCTTTATTCTATTTTTAAAATTATTTTCTTTAATTTCTTTATTTTTTTCAGAATCTGGCTTATTGCTCAAGACTTATTCCACCTATCCATTAAGTGTTATTTAATTTCTCACCAGTTAATGTTATGAAAACATCATTTAATGTTGGTTTTTGAGTGATCAAATCGCTATACCGGATATTTGCTTTATCCAATTTAGCCAAAATTTCAAGGAGAGTGATTTCATCACTTGAAATTTCTATATTATCATCAATTATTTCTATGGGGCAATCACTTTGAAGTTTTTGAATTGCAGATGAACGTTCATCACTGCTAGTAAACCTAATGATTATTTTACCACTACTACTGTATCGATCAATTAATTCGACAGGAGACCCAACATCTTTAATTAAACCTTTATGAATAATAGCAACTCTATCAGCAAGAACTTGTGGTTCAATTGCTTGATTTGTCGTCATAAAAATTGTTGTTCCTTGTCTTTTAAAATCCAAGAGAATCTCCCAAACCTCTTTTTTAGCAAATTGATCTAATCCAGTAGTTGGTTCATCTAAGAAAACTATCTCAGGTTTATTTACAAAGGCTATAGCTAAACCAACTCTTCTTTTTAAATTCCCGGGAAGCTTGCGATATCGTGTATTAGCTTTATCTACAAGCTTGAATTTATCTAACATTTCATTAATATCAAACATCTTATCATACATCTTCCCCCAAAAGAGAATATTTTCTTTAACACTTAAATTATCATGAGTACGAAATTCTTGTGGTAAAACACCGATAACTTTCTTTATTTCTCTCATTTCTAAAGGATTATATCTATCATATCCCAAAATAGTGATCTTGCCCTCTGTAGGTTTCCTTAAACCTACTAAGATGTCAATAATGGTTGATTTACCTGAACCATCTGGACCTAAAAAGCAGAAGAATTCTCCTTTATGTACTTTAAAGGAAATGCTTGAAAGTATTTCCTCTGAGTTAATCGATTTTTGTAAATTTGAGACTACAATCACTTCTTCTTGGTTCAAGAAATTACACCTATAAATTATCTTTTTTACTATGATAAACTGCTATATTTTCACAATAACATTCAAGAATTTTTCTACTTTCCTCTTAAGTAAGCTTTTTTAAGACTGTTATTCTATTTCGGTATATAATAAGAAAGAACTTACTTAAATGCTAATTCATATCTACAAAAAAAAATACTTTAGAAAAAACAATCGATGGATATATTTCACAATGTCGTTATTTAGAAGATTATCGAAAACTCGAGATATTAAAGGGGAAAGTTCTCTAGAGGATAAAAAGAGTGTTGCAATAGTAGGATTAGATGGAGCTGGGAAAACAACTATTGTAAATAGACTGTTGAAATCTGAATTTAATCTTGTAAGACCGACTTTTGGTATTAATATTGAAATTTACAAATATAGATCATTAGAATTCATTGTGTATGATTTAGGTGGACAAACTCCTTTAAGGGAAACTCTTTGGGAGAAATTCGTTTCGAGTGCAGACGGGTTGGTTTTTGTTTTGGATTCTATAGATAAAACAAGATTCAATTTAGCTGCTGAAGAATTTGGAAATGCATTAAATTATAATAAAAATGCTCCAGTTCTTTTTCTATCAAATAAAATTGATTCAGATGATGCTGCTAATGCTGAGGAAGTAATGAAAATAATTGATTTTAGCAAACTTAATCGAATTCAGCGAAAGAATAACTTTGCTCGGTGTTCAGCTTTAACAGGAGAATTGTTATTTGAAAGCTGGGATTGGTTAACTCTACAACTTTCGGAAAATATGGCATTACCTACTTTAAATGTTAAAATAATAGGTGGTTATCTTCTGTATAATGATGGTTCTGAAATTGAAACAGTTGTTTTAGGCAAGCCAAGAACACAGTTTAAACATGCTGAGATGATTAAGAAAGGACGATATGAAATAGATAGATTTATCAGACAGATGAAGAATTATCCTCGAGCTGAAACGCTTTTACAAGTAGGAGAAAATCAATTATTCGTGACTAAAGATAATAATCTCATTTTGGGAGTAATTATAGGAGAAAATGAACCAGCAGCACGAGCAGTTCAAATAACTAAAAGATTGAATAGTACCATCTCACGAAAACTATCTAATGAAGAAAAATTCTGCTTTAAAACGCTTATAGAAGACAATTATCCACTTGATATTTTTACAGAATAAAAGTGGATTATTCTTTATGTTTTTCTTGAATTATTGAAGGCAGTACTTCAATTACACCATCTATATCTTCAACTTTATCGACTATATCCGATAAATGAACGCCATCTTCAGCCCATATTTTGCATATGATCATATAGTCACCAGTAGAAGTAGCTATTGTAACTATATCACTAATTTTCTTTAAGGATTTTATAACTTTAAGCAATTTACTTGGATGAGTATTTATTCCGATATAAGAAATAGTGTTATAGCCAAAAGCTGAAGGATTTACTTCTATAGAAAATCGTTTTATAATTCCGTTCTCAATAAGTTTCATTACTCTTTGACGAACAGTTGATTCACTGCGTTTAATTTTTTTAGCAATTTCGACATTAGTTGTTCTTGAATCTTCCTTGAGAATTTCAATGATTTTTTTATCTATGGAATCTAACATTTTTTATTTTCAACTGCTTGTTTTCTTGACGAATTTCGAGTTATCAATAACGAATTATACATAATAAACTTGTGTTTCATTTTTTTTAAAAAAAATGACTAATATTTTTTTGAACTTTATTTGCTCATAAAATATTAGCTATTTAAATTCTTATTTAACGTAAATTATCTGATGGATACTCTTGATAAGCATCTTTCTGAGATTTCTTTGGATTTCTTATAGCTCCACCGATTGCTCCGCCTGTGACCATAAATATAGCTGATATTGCAGATAAAATAAATGAAACTAGAAGTCCTATTAATGCTAATATTACGATAGCACCTGAAGGTAGCAGGACTGGATCGTATAAACCTAATGTAATAATTTCAAATATTACAGTAAATAATCCTTCACCAACAATTACTGTTAATAAAACTAATACTACAGCATTAACAAGAAACATAAATATTGATGCTAGAAACCCAGAGAGTGCACCTTTCCCAGGAGAAGTTGCTATTAATCCTGCAACTAAACCACCAATAAGCCAAGCTACTACCATTAAGGGAATAAAGAAACCAAGTGAGAGTGCTGACCCTAACCAAATAACCAGAACAAATAGTCCAGCTGCTACTAATGAACCAAGAAATGCTCCAAGAGCGGTATGTCCTTTTTTCAATTTAATCATCCTTTGAATTGCTTTGTAAATTATAAACGATTTTATTATTAAATAATCTTATATAGATACTAGTCTTGAAAGTCTTCTTTATTTTTTGATCGAAGATAAGATCCTGTATCCTTTGGTGTTTCATATTTGCTGTAAAATTCTTGCTCGATATCCTCAGATGATTCACCCTTAGTTTTCTTTATTCTATCTTTTATTAGAAAACTTAGAATTGAAAAACTGATGGTTATCGTTAAAATGATACTTGTGATAATAACTGCAGTTGTTATTGAGGATAGAATTAATCCCCAATCACTAGTAATTGTAGTTGAAATATTAAATGATTCCAATATTTCATTAGCTAAAGTTCTGAAAATAAGTAATGTTAAAAATAATAGTATAAAGTTTATAGCAGCATTAAATGAGCTTGTAATCGCACATTCTTTATACGATTCAACTAAGATTCCACTTATTATGCTTAGAATTATCCAAATTGACAGTGTTAAAATCCAAAATACAATAGGTTTATTTAAAACCAAAAAAAATAGGATGATTGTCAGAAATAACCCAATACTTGTAACTGCTATAGAGATTAAGCTCATTTTAGTATAGCTTGACAATATTATTTCACAAATTACAGTAGCATTTCCTCATAGTTAAATTATTCCTTTCTGATTGACTTGCGGATTACTTGTAACTATGTGTTTTAATTAAATATCAAAATGATAATAAGTAGGTTGTTTTATCAAATAATTATATATCAAAAATTGGAGATACAAATATGCCTTTAGATAAAGATACTATTGAATTTCTCGTAGCTGAAACCATTGAAGCGGCATTAGAAGATACAAAAGAGAAATTAAATGAATTAGCTATGAAATATAAGTTCAAAATTACTGTGAAACCACCAATATTAGTTGAAATAGAACATGCTCCTAAGGGAGAAATTATTTGGAAAATGGATTAATAAAAAATTAGAAATAAAATAAAGAAAAATAATATACAAATGTATATAAAATATCTGAAAGTAGAAAAAAATACTACAGTTTAGAGAGAGAAATCGTCTAATCTGTAAACCTATTCCCACATTCTTTGCAGACTTTTACTTTTGCGTAAATTGGTACATGCCCTGCATAGCCTAAGACTTTAGATTTATCTTCAACTTCTTTTATATTTTCTGCTCCACACTTTGGACATTGAAATGGCAACTTTTATCACCTTTTATATATAGTATGTTGTTACTAATAATTAATTTTACTTTTAAGTTTGTTGGAATAGATACTCCACCATTTTAAATAGTATTTTTATTGTTAATACATTCAATTTATGATTAATAAATTAAACGTTTAAATTTTTCTAGTCAATTTATTAGAAAAGTATTTTAAAATAATGTTAGAATCAAGCTCATATGGTCACTGAAGAGAATTTAACTACTACAAAAGAAGATCTTGAGACTTCTACTGATGGTTCTTTAACTTTAATAAAAACAGCTGATTTTGAGGAATATTGTTATTGGTGTCATACTATTCAAAGTGATAAAATATCTTTGTTCCAATCAGAATTATATCGCCGTGGGAAAGATATACCAGAAAAATTCTGGACCTGTTCTGAAGAACATGAAACAAAAATAAATAGATATTTTTCCTTTGTTGATAGATTTTATATTATATATTTGTTCTTCGTTATTCTTGCGCCTATAGTTTTAATTTTACTTTCCTTCTTTTATTGGAGTTTAATTTTTACCTTTGGGATTTTCATGTCCCTTGGAGTAGGATTATTAATTATGCCCTTAATAGGCAATCAAGTTATAACTAATTTAGGATTACGGAAAGCCACTATTATTGGAAGAATTTTAGGTGGTATGTTGATTCTTATTGGATTAATATTAGTATTTACTAATGGTTTGGGTATCTTTAGATCTTCCTAATAATTAAATGATAAGAATTGCTGAGTGAATTTGAAATGAAAATAATACCTATGACAAAAAAACACATTCCAGAAGTTATTGAAGTTTTAAAAGAAGCGTTTAATGATTCTTCAATAAAAAGACGTGGTGTTTCCAGAGAAAGAAGAAGAACAACTGAGGGAATCATTCCTTATATTGAAAATGAACCTGAAGGTTGTTTAGTTGCTTTAGAGAAAAAAAAAGTTGTAGGAGCGATTTTTGGTCATGTTTGGGGTAAAATCGGTTGGATAGGTACCTTTGGAGTTGATCCTAGTTATCAAGGAAAAGGAGTTGGTAAGGAGTTAATGATAAAAATAATTGAATTCCTTGATAAGAAAAAAAATGTCACCTGTCTAGGTCTTGAAACAATGCCAGATAGTAGCTTTAATATTGGTTTATATAGTAAATTAGGATTTAAACCTGCTTTTCAAACAATTAGTCTTATAAGACCTATTATAGATTCTCAGCGAAAAAATGAGGAATTTACCCGGTTTGCTCAGGAGAATAATTTAGAGATAAGCTATTTTTCCCAAGAAGAAAATAAAGATGATGCATATACAAGATGTAAATGGTTAGCTGAAAAAATAGAAAATGGTTTAGATCATTCATTAGAGATAAAAATTGCTAATGAATACAAATATGGAGAAACTATTTTTGTGAAGCATGAAGGATTTATAGAAGCTTATGCAATATGCCGAATAATAGAAAGATATGAAGAAGCGGCTCCAAATCAATCGTTAACTGTTAAGATAATTTTAGCTAATAAGGACATCAAGGAACCAAAATTATTAGAATATTTATTATTAGCCTGTGAGAAATTTGGTTTAGAAAATAATAAAACTGAAATTAGATTGAGTATTAATTCCAGTTATTGGTTAACCTATCAACATTTAATTAATAATGGTTTTCGGGTTCGTTCTGCATTGCTTCGCATGGTAAAATATAGTGAAGATATAAAAGCTTATGATCATCAACATGAATGGCTAGTTAATTGCGCTAGTTTTACAATGTAAAAAAAAGGAATAAAAATTATTCACTTTCAATTTCTGAATCATCAACCTTTGGAGGAATTTGGGCATCTATTTCTTGATCGGATATAGGTGAATCTTTTCCTTTTTTAGTAGGTAATTCTTGTTTGTTTCCATGTATCTCATGGTAGATTAATTGTATTACATTTACTATTTGTTCCGCTTCCTTTGCTCTGAATTTATAAATTGGGAATAAATATCTATTATTCTCATCTATTTTAAATTCTAGATTAATGATTCTAGTAGGTTGATTTTCAGTTTTAGAAAATCGAGCACGTCTCTCTTCATATTCTATTGAACTAAGCTGCTTCCAATCAATAAAGTGCCAATTGAAATATGAACGAAAATTTATTCCTTTTTCTGAAAGAATAATTTTGTTCACCAAAACAGAAAGAAATGATTCAAAATATACAACAGCAATAATCGAACCAATGATAATTAAAGATATTCGGAAAAATAAACCTTGATCTTTAAAAATCGCTCCAAAAACAATCAATATAACTCCAATTGCTAGGAATAATAAGAAAAATGATAATTCAATGATTTTTCTTTTGATAGAATGTTGGAATATTTTAGTACCATTTATTTCTTTTAATATTGCATTGAAGGATGAAGAGTTCATTATTTTTTACCTCATTAAATACCAAATAGATTATTGACTATTAATGATTATTTTTAATTTCATAACATAACAGTTTTTATGTCTTTAGTCATTTAATTTATTTTTTTGAAATAAATTTGGCGATCTTCAGTCGTATCATGCATAACTAATTCTTTTGCAAAAGAATTAAGTATAGCATCCTTATGTTGATGAGTTAAAAATATTTGAATCATGGATATTTTTTGCAGTTGGAATTTATTTGTAGTGTTAAGATTTGCTTTTATGTTGGTTTGTAGGTTATTTTCAGATAAACCATTAAGCAATTGTAAAAATACTTCTTTTTTCCAAGTGCTAGATTCACTAAATAAAACAATTGTATTGAAGAAATCTGATGGAATTATGAAAACAATTCCTGAAGGAACATTGTTCAGATATATTTCATAATAAATCCATTCTGATTTGAAATCAAAATCTATAAGAGCATCCTTTTCGCAAAGTGTTTTACCTTCTTCTCCAGTAGAATACTTTATTTCCTCATACCACCAGTATAGCGTTTTTTCTGTTATTTCTTTATGCTTTAAAAGTGGTTTAAATTCGATATTTTCTATTTGAGTAAATTTAAGAGCAGAGGATTTAAGCTTCCAAGTAAAAAATCTAATAAGAGTTAATCCGACACCTAATGGTCGATAATCTAATTTTTTATATAAGGAAATAGCTGGTTTGTTTTCCAGCAAAACTGAGAACGTAATATAGTCTCTATTTCTTCTTTTAGAGAATTCTTCTGCAAAATCCATTAACTTTGTTCCAAAACCTTTCTTTCTAAATCCCTCCACTACGCCAACTGCATATATAAACATAGAAGACTTTCTTTTCTCAAGTGATAATGCTCCTGCTACTTTCTTACCTTCTTTTATAACAAAACGATATTGAGAAAGCAGTTTGAAAAAGAAACTTAATTTAAATTTAAGTTTACTTAAAAAAGATTCATTGGCGTTTTTAAAAATTGGATCTTGTTTATGTATTTCTAGATTTAGATTGGTAAACCACAAAAGACTTAGAAATGATACTCGTTTGATTTTTATCGTATCTTTTGTCGTTTAATCCCCACCTTATATTACAGATATTCTAGAATATTCATAATTTAAAAACGATATATGTTTATGGTTGTTTTTTACTTTTTCCTATTTATGAAAAAAATTGATTTAGTCCTTTATACATTCTTTTATTTCTCGAATCATTATTTCATAGGCTTCCTCACAACAGGAAATTTCCATGTGATTTTTATGGAGTATATAATGTTTCACATTAGGATTAGGTAATAATGCACTATGGATTGATACAGCACCATCACCTTGTAAAATTTCTTTTAGACCTATTTTTGGATAGATTTCGAATATTTTTCTTGGACTGAGTTTCCAATTATAAACTTGAAATTTTGGGTTATTAGGTAAATTATACCATTCAATTGGGTTTTTTTTCTCAGCAACGAGCTTTTCTCGCTCAATTGATTTTTCAAGAGCTAATTTTGGATTTATTTTTAATGATGAAAATTGCCATTGCCAGGTGTAAACATTGCTAATATGTGAACAACTTCCTGCAACATTAACATATTTTACATCATCTCTACAGCCCATTTTTATAAGTTCATTTATGAATTCAGAATTTGGGGACATTTGCTTGGTCGAGATATCATCTATGTGTCTATCTTGTGACAAATCCCATAATTTTCTTATCCATCTAATACGTTTGAGAAAATATTTTGATGGAATTCTAAGTAAATCAAGAGCTGATAAAAATGTTCCTCCAAAAGGTGTTCCAAAAGTGATCAGTTTTTCAACGGTGGTTTTATCTGCAAGGTCCAAATATTTCTTAGATATAAGTCCACCTCTGGAATGAGCAATTAAAATAATCCTTCTATGACCATATACTCGTTTAATTGCTTTTAAAATCTCAAATAATTCAATTACTGAATCTTCAATCTTACCGAAAGGGGATTTTTGTGAATAAGTTAACCACTCAATTTCATTTTTATCCATCACTAGAGAAGCTCCTTTTGGAGCAAGTCTTCTAGAGAGGGACCAATCCATAACTAAAAACATAGGAGGAGGAATCGTATGCCAACCAAAATCAATTGATACAGGTTCACTTGTATAATCTTTAATCCATCCTAAATTCCCTATGTCGGGATCCAACCAATTATATTTTGATGAAGAATATCCATGAATAAAAACTACCAATATGTTTCCTTGATTTTGTGGATTTGCTGTTGTCTCGATATCATTTCTGTTTAGGAATTCATTTATTTCAATTTCTGCTTTCTTGACAGCTCTAGATTGTATTTTGGAATATTCAGGATTTCTATTTGTAAATGCTTTATCAACAATTCCTTGTGCTAGAGACATCTTAGTAAAGCTCTCTCCTAAATCAATTTACTATTTTATATACTTTAGTTATAATAATAAAAAAAATTTATGGAACAAAATTAGCGAACTTAGCATGTTATATGTAATATAGCAGCAACATTTGCTTTTTTCTCAAATAATGAATTAAGCAAATGAATTACTACAGGTGTTTTATCAATTATAATTATAGTTCTAGTTTTTTCCAATATTAATTTCGACTCTTCGGGCATTGGGAGAATTCCTCTTTGTCCTTGACCAATGACCAAAGTTTCTGGTTTTTGTTTTAAAATTAAATTAAGTTCTTCAGGTCCAAGTACTGTATGACCTTTACTTATAGGTTTTGAGAGCTCTTTTTTCCGTTTTATTATGGTACCATCAGTATTGATATAAATATCATATTTGTATATTTTGCCATCAATAGTTATAGAACCAAATTTAGTATTTTCAATTTTCATAATAATCACTAGAAGTTTTACATTCTTGTTATTTTCTATTATTTATATAAAATAATTGGAAAAAATATTTATTATATGAATAAATCTTCTTTATTTCATTGTGATTCTTATGACTGAAGAATGGCGTTTACTTGAATTAGATGCTTTGCCTGGAATTGGCACTCAAACTATTTATCATGCACTTGGATTAGCTATGGAGAAATATGATGATATTGAAAATACTATAGTAATCTGTTGGCCTAAGAATCCCGTAGTTTGTGTAGGTTATCATCAAATCATTTCGGAAGAGGTAGATCTAGAATATTGTCAAAAAAATAATTTACCTGTTGTCAGACGACCTTTGGGTGGGGGGGCAGTTTACTTGGATGCCGGGCAGTTATTTTACCAAATTATTGCTAGATTAGATAATAAAAAATTACCTCATTCTGTTTCGAAATTATATGAAACGGTTCTTCAAGCACCAATAAAAACATACAGAGAAATAGGGATACCAGCAAATTATGCTCCTGTTAATGATATTGAAGCAAATGGTAAAAAAATATCTGGAAATGGCGCAGCAGAGGTTGGTGGGGCTCGTATATTAACTGGAAATCTAATTTTTGATTTTAATTTTGATGAAATGGTAAAAATCTTAAAAGTTCCAAATGAAAAATTCAGAGATAAAATTGCTTCAAGTTTACGTGAAAGACTAGGCACAATAAAGGGATTTCTTGGGAAGTTACCTGATAGGCAGAAAGTGAAAAAAATTCTTATTGAAAAATTTGAAGAAAGTTTGGATATTTCACTTAGAATCGAGAAGAAACTATTACCAAAAGAAAAAGAAATTGATGATGAACTTCAAAGAAAATATTTGAGTGAAGATTGGTTAAATCTTATTGAGCATAGACGATCAGAATTAATGGAAAAAAGGAAAGTAAAAATATCATCATCTACACAGATTTATGAAGCAGTATACAAAGCACCAGGTGGTTTAATAAGACTCTTCTTTGAGGTTGAAAAAGAATTTATTAAAGATATGATGATTAGTGGTGATTTCTCAGCACAACCAAATAATGCACCAGAACTTATTGAAAATTCTTTAATTGGCACTCTTTTACATCCCAAACATATCTATGCAGCTGTTTCACAAGTGTTTCAATCTGAAAAAGTCGATATACCGGGTGTTACGCCTGATGATTTTGTTAAAGCAGTAGAACTTTCAGTAAAAGATCTATTTTGAAATAATTTTTAGATTCTTTTTGCTATAAAGGAAATAACTATATAGCAAAAATTGAATCAATTCTTTATGAAAGCACTATTTTTAATTGCTAAAGAAATCGATATAATGGCTAAATTAGAAGAAATTGCTCTAAAGTATACTACAACTGTTAAAATCGATGAAGATAATACTAGTCATTACATTTTGATTAAACCTAAATTACAGATTAAACAGGGAGCTATTGAAGACAATTATTCTATAAATGTTTGGGGAGCAACTGAAGAAGATCTTGAATATCTAAAGACAATTTTTGGTGAACCGACACAAATTACTGTTGAACGACTTACCCCTCTTGAATTTGCCACAGAATTGATGGCTATACCTGGTATAAATGAAAAAACAATGGAAGAAATTATGGAAATTATGGAAATTGATGAAAGACAATATAACCAATATAAACGAATACTTGGTATTATAGCACGTAGAGATAATATGCCTGAAACACTAAAGACTGCTTTCAATATTCTTGATAAGTAATCTCTTTTTTATTCTGAGAAAATGAGCAATACATATTTAATAATTGTAATGCTATATGTAAATACATGAAGCACTTAAATAACAAAATAATTTTAGCTCTAGTAGTAGTAATGGTTTTTCCATCCTTTCTGATGGCTACAACAAATAAAACTACTATTGAAGGAAAAATTATTTGGGATGAAGAACAATGGTTTAATCCGAACGCGATTGTAACCACTACGTTCACAGGAGTTAGAAATGTTACTTGTTTTGTTGGACCTGATGCAGCATATGATCTAATATCATCTACTTTAGATAAAGCAGAAACCTCATTCTATCTTGAAGTTTATACTCTTTCCAGTTTATCTCTTATCAATAAACTAATCGCAGCACACACTCGTGATGTTGAAGTTTTAGTCTTAGTTTCACCTGATAGAGTTAATTCATACGAAGACGATTATACTGAAACAGCTGCATACATGTTAGATCAAGCAGGAATAGATGTCTCAACTGCTAATACAAGTTATGCCTACACTCATGCAAAGTTTTGGATAGTTGATCATCAGAAAACATTTGTTTATTCAGGTAATTGGGCTCCATCCAGTATTCCAGAAGTAAATTATGCCCGAACTAATAGAGAAATGGGCTATATGTTTGATAATGCAGAAATAGCTACTTATTATGAGGATATTTTATTAGAAGACATTTTGAATGGTAACCCAACTTCAGGTGTTAATAATGGATCCCTTCCGCCTGCTGAAACAAGTGGTACTTATACTCATCCATTTAATACCACATATACAGTAAATGCTGATATGGAAGTTACACCAGTTTTTTCACCTGACAATAGCTATGACTTAATACACGCTTTACTTGTAAGCGCAACTACTTCAATTGATGTTGAATTACAGTATATTAATTTTGATTGTCTGTTTTATGATGATCTCATAGATGCAACCCAGAGAGGAGTAACAGTAAGAGTACTTATACCAGAACCAGATTCAACTTCACATAATGTAACCCAACCTTTAATTAGCAATGGAGCTCAAGTGCGATTTTTCAAAGCGACTGGTTATAATCATAATAAATACATTAACGTTGACGGTCAATATGTTTGTGTATCAAGTATAAATTGGTCAAACAACTCTGTTACTGATAATCGGGAAGCCGGAGCAATAGTCAAGCATACAGGCGTTGCTACATATTTCAAATCTGTTTTTGATTGGGATTGGGCAAATAGTGATGTGCCTGTAGGTTTTATAGTTCCAGTAGCAATAATTTCACCAAGTTATGGTGAAGCAATCTTTGGTTCATATACTTTTAAGGTGAAATTTGATATTAACACTTATACTTCAGGAACAATTAAAATAGGAACCTCAGTCCTTCATACATGGACAAATCCAGATGGTCTTGAAACAGCAATAATAGATATTAGCTCCTATGATCCAGGAATATATACTATAACAGCAACTGGAGTTCCTACGGTTGGCGATCCCATCGTCGCAGAAAATGATTTTAACATTATTGATGCTGACATTGATTGGCTTGTGTTGATTTCAGAAGTTCGTTATGACGCTGTAGCCGAACCTGGTGGGGAATTCATTGAATTGTTCAATGGATTTGATCAAGAATTCCTTATTGGTGGATGGATTTTAACAGATAAAGAAGATAGTTATACAATTCCAGAAGGAACAATTATTCCTGAAATAGATATGTTAATTCTTGCGCGAGATCAAACTATTTTCATAAATGAGATGGCTGATCTTGGCATTACAGGTGTTACTCCTGATTTAATCTATAGTGATTTGCAACTTGCCAATGGTGGTGATGAAGTCATCTTAAAAGACTCAACTGGTGAAATTAAGGATGCTTGTATCTGGGGAACTGGTAGTCTTTCAGGCCACACACCTTGGACAGGTACAATGGATGCAACAGTAAGTCTTCATAGAGATCCAGCTAATCACGATACCAATGACTGTTCAAAGGATTTCGTTGCAGACACACCAGATCCAGGAACTGTTATAATTACTGTAGCTCCTTCAGGATTTATTTCAGGTTATATTCTTGGTACAACAGTTATTGCTATTTCAGCAGTATTAGTAATAATGCGATTCCGATATAAAGCGAGAAAATAATGATTATGGAATAAATTTCCATCATCTTTTTTCTTTTTTTTATTTTTCAAAAATCATTTTCAGATTGTTTAGGAAAACATTTTATAGAAATTAAAAACATAATATTTTGTAGATCGCTTTGGTGAAAGTATTTGGTCAAAGAATTAATTTATAGTATAGATTCTAAAACTCATGTCGATACTTTAATCGATAGATTGGAAGAAAAGATTGAATTAAAAAAAGCTAGTTTTGATGAAGCCTTGGGATATTATTTAAGGGATAATAAATCATCTTTTGAGATTCATATCCTACCAAAAAAAGGAGAATTTTTCGAGCTAAATTTCCGATTGAAAAATATAGAAAATGAGTTATTTGTGAAAGAAATTTTTGGCATTCCTCAAAAGGAATATGTAAAAGATGCCTCTATTTTAGATGTTGCTGAATTTATCGCTAAATTAAATTTAGATAAATCTGAAAATGAGATTTATGATTTAGTGAAAACTCATTTCAATCTTTCTAAAACCAAATATGATAGTTTTATAAAATTAATAATTAAACAAGGTTCTCGTTTCAATGCACGCAAATATTTGAAAGATGCTGCCAAACGTTTGCGATAATTAATCTTTTTTACTCGAGGATATAGGCTTGCATAAACACTTTCTCATTCTTAAATCCAAGAAATTAAAAGTATTTGCTGGTTTAATTTGCCAAACTGTATCGACCCCCCGACCTGTACCACCCATTGCTAATATGTCGGTATTCATAGGAATTAATCCAGCATCTGCTGCCATCAAAGTTATCTCTGCACAAACTTTAGTTCCTTGACCAAATGTTCTGTAAACTTCTGCTATAAGCTCAGCTATTTGCCAAGTATTATGTGCACGTCTTATTGCACGATCTACACCTGCAAAAGCATGAGTTGTAGTTAACACAGCAATATTTTTCTTTTTTAATAACTCCAATAACTCGACATCAAATTCATTCTCTCCAGGTTGTATAAAACCATAGGAGTGAGTAATTATTACTAACATTTCTGTGTTTTCAAAAATGTCTAAAGCTTTAGCTGCAGTAGTTCCTTTTGAAGAAGCAATGAGAACTTTGGGTATTTTGTATTCAATAGCATATTCATATGCTAATTTCAAAGCTTTTTCAGTATTTTCTGGCCCCGATTTTTTAAAATAAACTATAGTTTCTACTTCAGACATTTTTAATCCAACTACTACAGAATGAGTAAGTATTAAATCCATTATTTTATTGAGTAATAAAGACTTTTCCTTATGAGATAAAAAGCTACTACTATTCATTCTTTTATTTCAACTAATTTAAATTTATATTTCTGTATTTTTGGTCTAAGAATTAAGATAATTTCATCAAGATTCTTATTTATTTGAAAGAGATGAGAATTACACCTACAATCTGACGACCCGAAATCCTTGTATTCAATAATCTCTTCTTTGTTGAAGCTTTCTCTTATTATATTACCTAAAATACATTCTACCTTCATTTCAGAATAAATCTCAAAATAAGCTTTAATTGAAAATGAATTGTTTGTTGTAAGATAATCAATATGCCAGAAAATTTTTTTTGTTTTTTGTAAATGCCTTTGAATTCTTTTAGCTAATCCTCCAGGGCTTAAAGCTGAACCAATATAAAGATAAATTCCTGGCGAAAAAAATAAATTATTTAGGGAACCTATATCTATATTTATTTGATTTTTATTATAGAGAAAAAGAATATAACTCCCTCTATTCTTTTTCAATTCTAAACTTGATCTCATTTTCATATATTAGATCATTTCCCAGATCTTTCTTGGAGATTCATAGAGGAATTCACAAGAATCTTTTCTTACTACAACATCATCTTCTACACGTACACCAAATTCTCTTTCAAAATAGAGTCCTGGTTCAATTGTGTGACACATACCATTTTTCAAAACTAATTTATTTCCAGTTACCATATATGGTGGTTCATGTCCTTCAATACCAATTCCATGCCCTAATCTATGTGTGAAGAATTTTCCATAACCTGTTTTAGTAATATAATCTCGAGCAGCTTTGTCGACATTTTCAGCTATTTCTCCTTCTTTGGATGTTTCAAAGGCAGCTCTATTAGCACCATAAACAATATCGTAAATTTTCAAGAATTTAGCACTTGGTTCACCTATTACTGATGTTATGGTTACATCACCATAATAGCCTTGATATACAGGTCCAGCATCAATAAGTAGTACATCGTTTTTCTCTATAGTTCTCCCTGTAGGTGTTCCATGAGGTAATGCTGAATTGGGACCTGATTGTACTAAACTAAATGCAGGTGTGCCTTCTTTAGCTAGCTCTTCTTTAACAATATTTGACACTTCTGTCTCAGTCATACCCGGTTTTACCTGTTTAAAAGATTGAATTATTGCTTCTGAAGCAATTTGAGTTGCTTTTTTCATTAAATCTATTTCTTTTTCTGATTTAATTAAACGAGCAGCTGTCACTATATCTGTTGACCCAACAAAATTAGCTTTTGGTAATTGTTCTTTAATTTTAAGAAACCATTCAAACCATAGTTTATTATCTAATGCAATTTTTTTCTTATCCAATTCACGATCCTTTATGATTGAACCCAATAATTCAAATGGATCTTCATCCTCTTCCCATGTTTCAATTTCTCCTCTTTGAAGACCTTTTTTCATACGACTTTTTTCAAAACTTGGACAAATGAAAATTGGTTCCCCTTCTTTGGGGAGAAGTGAGAGTGTTAATCTTTCACTTTGGTGAATATTCAATCCCGTTGCATAAAACAAATCTACTCCAGGGAATAATAATAAGCAATCAGCTTTTGATTCAACTATTAATTCCTGTAATCTTTTTTGACGTTCTTTTAGCATCGTAATCATTTCCAAACTTAAGTATGTAAACTAATTTTCTTCTTAAATAACATTACTCCCAGAAATCCACTTACAATGAATCTGTTTCTGTTAAGGCTTCTTTAAGTAGCTCAACAAAATCATCAGACAATTCATTATCAGTTGTTAAAGCATCTTTAAATGTGAACCCAGAACGATGTTTATGCCCTCCTCCACCAAATTTTGCTGCGACTGCAGCAACATCGTATTTTTCGCTTCGTAAACCAATTCTAAAATTAGTAGTATCTATTGCTAATAATATATCATCTTCACTGATTTCTGAAAGGAATTTTGTTATCTTTCCTCGAGGTAATAAACTAGAATAAGCAATTGCTATGGTTTTGTTATCTATAATGATGGATTTCAATTCTTTACGTATGCGATCTCGTTCAGCTTCAAAGACTTTATAGGCGGCTAAATATTCTTCAAAGATTTCTTTATTATCAAAATCACCTTTAACTAGCATTTCACGAATCCTAATAAGGTCCTTTGTAGAAAATCGATAATAGTCTATCAAAGTATAGAAGATAGTTGTTAAACGATCTTTGATATCAAAATCACCATTATGACCTATTTGAGCAATCTTCTTTGAGATATTATCCTCAGGCATAAATCGTTTCTGTGTTAATTCTGCTGCACATATAGTAGTATCATGTATGAATTCATCAGTCATTTCTATTATAAGCTCTTTTAATTCTGTAGGAGCATTATGATGATCAATCCAAATTTTTCTTGCTTGAAGATTTTTCATCGGTTCAATGATAGCTTGAATTACTTTGCTATTTAATCCTAAATCACTAACAATTAAAACAGTAGGATTTTCTTTTATAGCATCTTCTAATACATCTGCAAAATTGTTATAATCTGCAAGAAATCCCACAGGTTCAATACCTAACTCTCTGAAATATCTAAAAATAATTGCCTGTGAACCAATACCGTCTGGATCAATGGAATGAGATATTGATACTACCTTAAATTTCACCATAATTACTTATAATTATTTTACGCTTTAAAATATTCACTATCCATAACAAAATGATTTTTCAACAATACTCATTCTTGCGAAATGATTTATATAGTTAATTCTAGTTCGAGGCGTTTCAGTAATTAAAGTATATCTCTACTATAGGTTGAATGAAAATGAATATTATCAGAACATCTGTGAATGGCCTATCATCTTTAGGAGCCTTTGGTTTAACCACAGATAAATTTGCCATAATATCAAAAACTTGGACGAAAAAAGCTGAAGAAGCGATAGCTAAAGCTTTAGAAGTACCAATTACTAGACTTGATATTGGCGATTCAACACTTGTAGGTATTCTTGCAGCAGCAAATTCCAAAGGAATTGTTCTACCTCATATAATTTCTCCAAGAGAATATAATAAAATTAAGGAAGTTTTTGATGGCTCAATAAACATTGGTATTATTGAAAGTAAAATTACTTGCTTAGGTAATAGTATTCTTCTCAACGATCATGGTGCAATTGTTCATGAGAAAATGGAGCCAGAAGCAATTGATATCATTCGAGATACTTTGGATGTAGAAGTTGAGCGAGGAAATATTATAAAATCACCTCTAGTAGGATCACATGCATTAGCTACTAACAAGGGTGTTCTTGTACATCCTTTAACTACAGAAATGGAAATGACATGGATTAGCGAACGTTTAGGTGTTCCAGTGAATGTTGGCACAATAAATCGTGGTGTTCCTTATGTAAGCATAGGATGTTTTGCAAATTCAATAGGAGCAATAACTGGCAAAGATACTACAGGACCTGAACTTCAAAGAATTTATCAAACATTACGGGGAATGTAGCTTAATTAACATTATATACAAAAATAATAAAAACCCATTATAAATTTGTTCAAATAGTTAATAGAGAGTTGGATAAAAATGCCAAAAGAAGTGCAAGTAAAGAATTATAGAATAACATTCGAAAAAAAACCACTAACTAGAAAAGAAAAACACGAAGTTGATGTTAGAGCTGTTTCAGAGAAAGATGCCTTAGAACAAGCTTATTCAAGAATTGGTAGTAAGCACCGTATAGATCGTCAACATTTAGAAGTAATTAAAATAAAAGAGATTAGTGATTCTGAATTAAAAAATCCAATTCTAAAAGAAATAGCTTCCGATGAAAATATAAAAATTCATCAATAAATTGTAAAAAGAAAAGTCATTGAAACTACTTGACTACCCTTTTTATTTAAAGTGGTGTAAATTATGAGCGAAGATGAATTACGAAGAGAATTCCAGTCAATTACAAATGAATTACAAAGATTCGATGATTATGGTAAACAACTTCAAGTACAAATTGAAACTTTACAAAATTATCTCATCGACTTAAGTAGATCAAAAGCAACTTTATCTGGACTAAAAGAAGAGACAAATCCTGAGGAAACTTTAATCCAATTAGGTTCAGGTATTATGCTTCGAGCTAAGCCCATACAAACCGACAAAGTCTTCTACAATGTTGGTTCAGGTGTTATCGTTGAGAAATCACTTGATGATGCGATTAAAGAAGTTGATAGACGGATGGATGAAGTTGAAAAAGAACGATTAGCTTTAGCAGATCAACTAGATCAAATTATTAATCAAATTAATATCATGGAACAAAAAGCTCAAGCAATTTATCAACAATTACAAGGTCCATCAAAACCAACTTATGATCCAAGCTTAGTGAGTTAAAGGCAGTCTTTTTAACTCATTAATTTTCTATTATCAATTAATTTGATTTCATTATGATAAATATATAATTACGAAAGTGCTAATTATTCGATAACTAGAAATGAGTGTTAAATACCATGTTTAAGAAATTAAAAATTGGCATAGATTCTATAGTTGAAAAAATCACTCAAAAAGATCTTACTCCTCAGAATTTAGAAAAGCCTTTATACGAACTTCAATTAGCCCTAATAGGTAACAATGTTGCAGTACCTATTGCTGAAAAGATCACTAAAGATGTTGAAAATGCACTAATAAATACCAAAGTTGGAAGACTTGTTTCTAGAAAAAAAATAACCTATGAGGCATTAAGAAAATCAATTATTGATATTCTTGAATCACCGAGAGAAAAAATCGACATACTAAAAATAATAGCCGAAAATAAGAAAAATGGTGAACCAACCGTACTTGCAATTTTTGGTCCAAATGGTTCAGGAAAAACCACTTCTATTGCTAAATTAACTCAATTTCTAATAAATAATAAATATTCTGTGGTAATTGGTGCTGGAGATACTTTTCGAGCAGGAGCAATAGACCAAATCAGTAAACATTGTGAAAAATTAGGTGTAAGAATTATAAAGCAAACCTATGGATCAGATCCTGCTGCAGTAATTTTTGATACAATTCAACACGCACGTGCAAAAGGAATTGATGTAGTTATTGCTGATACTGCAGGCAGACTGCAAACAAATAAGAATCTAATGAGAGAGCTACAGAAAATTGTCCGTATAGCTGAACCTGATTTGAATATTTTTGTAGCAGATGCTTTAACCGGTAATGATGCAGCTTTACAAGCAGAGGAATATGATAGAATAGTTGGGATTGATGCTAGTATACTTACTAAAGTAGATGCTGACCCAAAAGGTGGTGCTGCCCTCTCTGTTGTATATGCGACTAAAGCGCCAATAATTTTCATTGGTATTGGTCAAAAATATTCAGACTTTATCCCATTCGATTCTGCATGGTTCGCCGATTCAATTATTCCAGAAAAGTAATTTCTAAAGAGAATACTTTTTTTATTCTTTTTAGATTGTTTATTTGTGATTAAATTTGGATAAAGAACTAGAAGAGCTCACTCGGGATAATATTCTCCAACCAAAAATAGCTCAATGGTTTGCTCAAATGGAAAAAATTAGAGAAAAACTTGTGCGATTTGTAAGTAAATTATCGATTGATGAATTAGATTTTTCACCAAATAAGAAACAGATTGAGACTATTGGAACATTATTACTTCATATTGCTGCTGTTGAATGGTCATGGATTTTTATGGATATAGATGGTAAAGAAATGGATTTTGATGGATGGAAATACGCTTTCTCTTTACGACCAGAAGTAAATATTCCTCAAATACAAAACAATGATATAATAGTCTATTTAGATCGATTGAATTTAGTACGAACAGAAGTACACAATAGACTAATAAAAATGACTGATAATGAACTTGAGAAGATTATTGAATCTGATGATGAAAAATATACCATAGAGTGGATTCTATACCATATTCTTGAGCATGAAATAATCCATCTTGGTCAGATTCAACTAATTTATAGATTATACAAATTAGAAAAGAAAAAAGCTGTAGAGAAAGCATAAAAATCAAGGATTACATATTAATCGAAGGTACTAAGAGGAGAAGAATAATTAATGCCATTAATTACGATTGAAGGACCGAAAAGAAATATTGAACAAAAAAGAAAATTAGTTGAATTGATGGATAAAGCATTAAAAGAAGCCTATGGTTATCCAGATGATTTTGCACATATAATAGTTATAATACATGAAAATGAACCTGAAAATATTGGCTCAAATGGGAAACTCTTAAGGGATTCTAAAAAGTGATTAGCAATAAGTATTCAAATTACGAGTGTAAATAATAAACTTTTTTTAATTAAAATAGAAAATAAATGAAATAAAGTGAAAATCACTTTAGATTTCAGATTTATTAACAGTATCTGTTGAATCAACAGTTAAATTATTAGAGACAAATCTATTACTTTTAGCATTGCGCTTCTTGATACCTTCACGAATCCAATTGATTTCTTCTTCACGACGTAATTTTGAGATTAATATTGGACTGAAATAGTAGACAAGTACCCCTGCAATGATTAAACTAAAGGATATTAGGATATTATTACGACGAGCAAATTTCTTGTTATCTGAGGCATCTAATGGATCGGTACCATCAGATAGCTCATCAGCATCAGAAATACCATCCATATCTGTATCGCTTGATAAAGGATTAGTACCAAGTGCTATTTCCTCTCCATCAGAAATACGATCATCATCGGTGTCTAAATCAAGTGGGACAGTATGATAAACTGCGATTTCATCAAAATCAGTGAGCCCGTCTTGATCTGTGTCTTTCAAGTTAGGTTTGGTAAAATAAATAGCTATTTCTTCAAAATCGGTTAAACCATCTTGATCAGTATCACTAATTAATGGATTTGCATTATACAGAAATTCTTCGCCATTACTAATACCGTCAGAATCGGCATCTAAATAAGAATCATCAACTACAGGATTAAGATCATAGAGCCATTCAAAATAATCATCCATGCCGTCAAAATCTGTATCCACTAAGATTGGAGAAGAACCAAATATAAAAAGCTCTACATCATCATCTATACCGTCATGATCTGAATCACGATAGCTTGGATGTGTTCCATAAGTATAAACTTCTATTCCATCAGTAATACCGTCACCATCTGTGTCTTGAACGAGAGGGTTTGAATTGTATTTATGAACCTCGAGATAATCATTTAACAAATCGTAATCAGTATCAGGATTCGTAACGTTAGTCTTAAGTACAACAATCTCATTATAGTCATCAATACCTTCACCGTCTGTATCCCACTTTGCAGGATCACAACCTAAAGATAATTCCTCTAAATCAGTAAATCTATCTCCATCGGAATCAACCAAAAATGGATTTGTCCATAATAAAAATTCTTCGTAATTATTTAGTCCATCGTGGTCATTATCTAATAAACCATCTGAGGGATCCAATGGGTCTAAATGAAATATCCATTCGTAACCATCAGGTAGTGAATCATAATCTGTATCATTGTTTAATGGATCGAACCCTTTTTCTATTTCGGTTTTATCATTTATTAAATCATCATCTGTATCAGGTTTTAATGGGTTGGTACCATAATTATACACTTCATCACGACCATCCCATAGACCATCTTTGTCTGTATCATACTTCTTTGGATTAGTGAACCAAATTACTACTTCCTCATAGTCATTTAGGCCGTCCCCTTCATAATCGGGATTATCTGGTTCAAGATCATTTTCAAATTCCAGAAGATTGATCAGTCCATCTAAATCTGGATCTTCAAGTGTATCATTAACATTGATATTTAATCCATATTCCCATTCATACCAATCAGTCATTGTATCATTATCAGAATCATTTGAATTGGGGTTTGAGCTCAGAATAAGAATCTCTATTCCATCATTAATATCATCGTCATCTGAGTCTGTGTCTCTTGGATCAGAATAATAAATTTTCACCTCTAAATAATCTGATACTAAATCATCATCTGAATCATTGTTATTTGGAAATGAATTAGCGTAATATTCTTCGATGTTAAGAAGTAAATCATTATCTAGATCATCATAGGAATCATTTGTATATGGATCTAATCCATAATGATACTCAAAACCATCTCCCATACCATCTGAATCTTCATCAGGATTAAAGGGATCAAATCCAAGAGCTATTTCTTCTCCATCTAAAAATTGATCACCATCACAATCGGAATTATAAGGATCAGTTCCATAAATATCTCTTTCTTCAAAATCATACAATCCATCTTCATCTGAGTCTATCCAACCCATTTTATAGTACAATCTTTTGGTATCGTCTTTTTGATCAAACCAAATCATATGCATATTACCATAATTATCAAGATCAAAATCGGGGTATTGGGTATAATTATAATTATTTAAAAATAATATATCATCTGACCAAGTTTCTGTTACCGGTGAAAAAGTCTTCAGATACAATGCTGCTTTTGTTTCAGTTATATAGGTTGTATGAGTCCACATATAGATCAATTTTCCTGTAGCATTATCTATAGCAGACACAGTATCACAATTCAAAGCAATTTTATCTGATAATGTTTCCCCTGGTTCCCACTCTTTATCAGAATTTCTTCTTTGATATGTCAAATATAATGTATCTGAATCTCCTGGTAAAATATAAAATAAGTGAAGATTGTCATCATTTGATCCAAGTATTTGTGGTTTTGGCAAGACATTAAAAGCATAAGGGATATTATATTGAATAAAATTATTATTAATAGTAAAAGGACTATTATAAGTTTCTTTCAAAGATATAGCATATCGAACATAATAGGCTGTATGAGAATATGAACCTGAACGAAATGTCATCCCAAAGAAGAAATAAGTACATTCTTTTCCGTTTTCATCTGTTACTAAAAGTGCTGAATTTCTAGCCCTCGTATCATAAGTACTAATTCCTATAGGAATATCAGTTGTTTCCCAATTTACTAAATCATCTTTCAATCTTGCATATCTATAAACATAGTAGTATGATTCTAAAGTTTTAATAAAACTAATTCTTGGCAAACCATTTTCATTTACAGAGAGATCTAAATCTGAACCAGACCCGACTATTACTTTGTTAGACCAAGTTTTAGATATATTATCATACAACATATAGTATATATTACTATTAAGAAGCCAAACTAAGTGAATTCTACCCAAGAAGTCTGTTTCTACATCAAGTACCCCGCTAAAAATTTTATCTGTTTTTCCAAAGTTATCAATGGTACTCCATGAACCATTTTCAAAAAATCTCATTACATGATAGAGTATCCAATAATCCCCCGTTTTTCCTACCCAAAATATATGAGCATTATTACTTCCATCTACTGCTATTTTTGCATCTAATGTAGGTTGACTTTCTTTGATGAGTACAGGTGCTTCAAAACCATAATTTCCTATATCTTCATAATTAGTTGTATATCCTTCCGTGTAGGAACCATCAATCTGTTGGTTTATATTGAATATGGTTTTATCATCTATTGTATCGTTAGTCGAATAAATGTCACTTTGAATTGGTAAATTGGAATTAGCTGATATTTGATTATAAGAAATATAAATATTTAATAGTATACTACAGATGAATAAAACACTCAGATTTAGTATTAGGTTCCTTTTAATGTTCATAGTTTGTCTACCTATGTTATTTCTTCCTAAGTGATATATGTTATTGTTTATTTATTTTAGAATCTTTGGATTAGCCCTTTCTAATATTTATGAGAATAATATCTTAAAAATTTTTCCTTGAAAACACATTTAATTTATTCTGTGAGTTTGGTTTAACCTCTAAAAACAATAAGAGAAGCAAAAAATAGTTAAAATCCATTTTTAGGTTAAAACGAACATTTTATTAAAGAGCTTATCATTGACAAAAATGAACCCGAGTTTATCTTTTCCTCGGTCGGCCCAAGTGAAAAGAATTCAAAAACTAGTGAATGAATTGTGTCAATAATTTATTTGCTATGTTTAGAAACTAAAATGATACGAGGAATAAATAATGAACTTAAAAGGCCGTCATTTACTTACTCTTCTAGATTTTACTGCAGAAGAAATTCTTTATCTTCTGGATCTTGCAGATGAATTAAAAGAAGAGTACAAGAAATATGGTGGACATCCAGATCGTAAGCCTCTCAAGAAGAGTTTAGGAATGATGTTTGAGAAAACATCTACCCGTACAAGAGTTTCTTTTGAAACTGGAATTTGGGAATTAGGTGGACAACCACTTTTCCTTAGCTTTCGTGATACCCAACTTGTGGGTACAGGGGAAACCCCAGCTGATACTGCTCAGGTCCTTTCTCGCTATTTAGGAGGAATAATGGCTAGAGTGTATAAGCACGAAACTCTTACCTCTCTCGCTGAATTTTCGACTATACCAGTTATTAATGGTTTGTGCAACCTTTATCATCCTTGTCAAATTCTAGCAGATCTTCAAACTATTCGCGAGCACAAAGGCAAACTAAAAGGTTTGAAACTTGTTTACGTTGGTGATGGTAATAATGTTTGCCATTCTTTAATGATCGGTTGTACGAAAATGGGTATGGATGTTTCAGTAGTCTGCCCAGATATTTATCGACCAAATAAAGAAATTACAACAAAAGTACAAGAACTTGCCAAAAAGCATGGAACTAAATTAGAGATTACCAGCGATATTCCTTCAGGAGTAAAGAATGCTGATGTAGTTTATACAGATACTTGGATATCTATGGGTGATGAGACTCAGAAAGAAATACGATTAAAGGCTTTCAAAGATTTTAGTGTTGATAAGAAACTTATGGGACATGCAAAAGCTGATGCTATCTTTCTCCACTGCTTACCAGCTCATAGAGGATATGAAGTTACTGATGATGTAATTGATAGCAAACAGAGTGTTGTTTTTGATGAAGCTGAAAATCGAAAACATGCACAAAAAGCAGTCATGTTAGCCCTTATGGGTGACTGAATTTTTTAGTGGTGCTTTTTAGCCCACTAATTTTAATTTTTTTTTATTTTCTTTTAAGTTACAATGAATAATTTTAAGATTAAATCTATCATGTAATTTGTTTGAGCTTAATTGAGATAGTTATTCTTTGGTGATCCACTTTTGAATCTTAAGAATCCAGTAATAATTACAACAAAGCAAAATATTTGTGGTAGAAATATTAGGGAAACTTTATTGCAAGGATGGGTTTGGGAAGAGACCGGTGAATTATTTGATGGAACACCTATTCTAAAACATAAAAATATAAGATTAGTTTTTTCAGGAAAAGATGTTATTGAGTCAGATCATTGTGACCAATTAAATGCTGATCTATTATTATTTGGTTCTCGTCATAAAAGTGAAGCTAATAAACCAAGTCTTTTAACTCATGTAACAGGCAATTTAGGAGCTGATAATAGCCATGGTGGAAACCCCTTTGAACTAGCATATGGTTCTTGTCGTGCGATAAGAGAATCTTATTTACATTTGAAAGTATATCAGAATGAGTTAGAATTACCTGATTTTGATGTAACTGTTGAGGCAACTCATCATGGTCCTACAAGTATGAAAACGCCTTTAATTTATATTGAAGTTGGAAGTACCGAAATAGAATATCAAAACACAAATGCATTATTGGCTGTTGCTAAAACAATTATGGATATATGTTTACAGAAAGAAAATCCAGAAATCATTCCTAGTATTTGTTTTGGTGGGGGTCATTATACTACGCGATTCAATGAAATCATGGATCTTACACCGGTAGCTATCAGTCATATTTTACCTAAATATCATAAAAATAATCTAACAATAAATATTGTTGAACAAATGATCGATAAAACAGTTGAGAAAGTAAAATGGGCTATAATTGATCGTAATAGTTTAAACGCTGATTTGATTAAAATTATTGAAGATGGTTGTTCTACTAGAGATGTAGAAGTTGTAAAAGCCAGAGACATAAAATATGACAATATAACAAAAGAGAAATAATTTTTGGAACTAATTATTGGTATGTTATTATTTTTCTTTCAATTTTTCTCGTTTAGCAATTATTTCATTTTGCATTATTTCACATCGTTTATACCATAATTGTTCATAATCTTGATGACTAATAATACGAGTTTTAAAATCAGCTATAGAGAAAATTCTTTCCTCCTTACACCATTTGACACATTCCTTATACATTTCCCAATCTAATTCTTCAGTTTCCATTTCACATAAGATTGTTCTATAACCAGCTAAATATGCAGCAAATGCTCGAGTATGACCATCACTAAAAATTATATCATCATCCAATTTCTTTATTGGAATAATCCCTATTGAATTAATATTTTTAGGATTGATTTTTTCTTGAACAGCTGCAAGTTTTTTCTTACTAATATATAGTTGACTTGGCTGTATAGCAAGTAGATCGAACTCAAAACAATTTGACACAATATTTCACATCGATGAATTATCTCTTTCTAAAAAAATCATCTAGCGTTTTATCTTTTTGAAGACTAGGTTTCTTTTGTTGTTCTTCGGGTAATAATGGTTTTTCAGTTAAAAGATTAATGTTTTGTGTTTTCTTCAAATGAGGTATTTCTACCAGATTTTCTAATCCTTCTTCAAGACTTTTATCTTTTAATGGTATCGCAGGTATTTGCAATTCATTACTTATCGCTTTAGCTAATTTCTTTTCAAAACCATAAAGTGTAAAGACCTTTTTAGGTGTTACTTTACTAATATAGTCCAATAGTTCATCGAAACTTGCATGTGAGGATAATGGGAAAGATGCATCAAAGTCCTTATAGCTAAACCTTGAAGCCATTCCAGTAACAATTGCACTACGGTATTTTATATGTTCACTCAAAAAATAAGGAACAATTTTTCTTTCTCGAGATTGAATGATTACTGCTTCTCCACTTTTCACAATTTCTCGTCCTTCATCAGATTTTGAATCCTTGAATTCCAAATTTATATCATGTTTTTTGTATACCTCAGATGGAGGAGAAACATCTCCATGAGTAATTACTCGTAAATTAGTGAAATCATTAAAAAGTTTAATGAGCTCTTGAGCAGAACCTATTCTTCCAGCAGAAATAACAACATTTCTTTTTTCTTTGATTGCATTAGCAGCCCATTTTAAAATATCCATAGAAATTTCTTCCCTAGGTTGAAAACTTATTTCAGGTGAGCCAAATGTTGCTTCAACTATTAACGTATCAACTTCGGGTTTTGCTAATGGTTCTTTAATAGTTAATAATCCTTTTCCACCAATATCACTTGAAAACAGGATTTTTTTCCCTGCTAATTCCAATAAAATTGAAGCAGAACCTAATATATGACCAGAAGATACTAAAGTTACTTCAAGGTCATCAAAATCAGTTTCTAGCTCAAACTTTTCATTAAATCTCATTGGATGAAATATTCCTCTAGTATTACCTGTTTTTTGACATAAATACAAATCAATTGTTTCTTGTGTTGCATAAGTAGGAATATTTGAATTCATTACAGAAAAATGATCAGAATGAGCATGACTAACAATGGATGTTGTTTTAGGAGAAATTTTTGTTGTGCTTCCATCTATAAGCAGTTTTTTATTGTTAGAAAAATTAAATTGAAGACCATTATGATAAGAGAAACTATAGGAAATTTTGTTCACCTGTGCTTTCTTGTTGACCTATCTACCAAGATGACTTGTATTTTCTCTATTTTTTAATTTATCTAAGATGAATGAGATAAAATTAAAATGATTTAATATTTATTTCCTTGAAAAAAAATTAAAAGGAGTGAATTGTGCTAATGAATTCACTCTTTTTTACTTGTTAAGGTTATCCTTGCATCAACAACACAAGCTTTGTCTTCCATGGCAAATAATGGATTGATGTCTAATTCCTTAATATCATCAATTTGTGAAACTAATTCGCTAATAACATAAATGGCATTCTTCAATCCTTCAATATCTGCTGGTTTTTGTCCTCTTACACCATAAAGCATATCTCTAGTTTTAATGCTATCAATCATATCTTGAGCATCTTCAAGAGGGAATGGGGCAACTCTGAAAACTACATCTTTGAGTATTTCAACATAGATACCACCCAATCCAAACATTACTGTAGGACCAAAAGTAGGATCTTTTGTTACACCGATGATGACTTCTGTAGCTTTTGGAGCCATGTTTGATACTAAAATTCCTCTGATATTTGCATCAGATTTGTAAGCTTTAGCATTCTTCATTATCTTATCAAATGCTTCTTCTACTTCTTTAGTATCTTTAATGCTAACTACTACACCACCAGCATCACTTTTATGAATGATATCCTCAGAAACAATTTTCATGACAACTGGAAAACCAACATTCTTTGCATGTTGAATCGCTTCATTCTTCGTTTTAGCTAAACCAAATGCTGGAACATCTAAATTGCATAATTTGAATACCTCTTTTGCTTCATGCTCGAGCATTTGAACTCTACCCTCTTTTCTTACTTGAGCAATTATAGCATTTATTTGTTCTAATGGTAATTTTAGTGGTTTAGATTTTCCTATTTTTTCATATCGTGAAACAAAATTAGACCAGCGATATAAAGCACTTAATGATGAAATAGCTTTTTCAGGTAGATCGTATGTGGGGATTTCATGCTCATTTAATTTATCAACCATTTCTTCTACAGCTTCGCCACCAATGCTAGCAACAACAAAAGGTTTCTTGTTATTGTATTTATTATCGACTTCTATAATATAATCAGCTAGAAGATCAGGATTTGTGGTAGCAGTTTGACAATAAAGAACTATAATGGAATCAATTTCTTCAGCTTCAAAAGCAGCTTCAATAGCTTTCTTGTAAGCTAATTCACCACCACCACCTGTAATATCTACAGGATTCTTGGTAGAGCCATAAGATGGCATTATATCTGGTTTGAAGAATAATTCTTTGAGTTTCTCTTGATCATTATATAATTCAAGATTGTAATCCTCGCAAGCATCTGTTGCCATAACACCCACACCACCACCATTTGTTATGATAAGAGCGTTAGGACCTTTTGGTCGTGGATTATTTGTAATACATCTTGCCCAATCAAAAGCTTCAGAAGCATCTATAGCTCTTAGAACACCACTTTGTTTGAAAGCAGCTGAATATACTTTATCTGAACCTGCTAAGCTACCTGTGTGACTCGCTGCTGCAACTGCCCCTCGAACAGAACGACCAGATTTAAGAGCTATTATTGGTTTCTTTAAGCCAACTTTTTTGAAAATGTCCATAGATGCTTTGCCATCATGTAGTCCTTCAACATATAATAAAATCGCTTTAGTGTTTGGATCATTTTCGAGGTAATTTTCAAGTAGTTCGCTTTCACCTATTTGAGCCTTATTTCCAACACTAATTATTGATGATAAGCCGATCTTATTAGTAATTGTCCAACCCATCAATGCAATACCAAGTGCTCCACTTTGTGTAATAAAAGCTAATTTTCCTGGTTTAACATCCGCTGGACCAAAAGAAGCATTTAGATTTGTAGGAGCATAATATATTCCGAAAATATTTGGTCCTATAAAAGGCATATTGTATTTTTCAGCTATCTCCACTAATTTTTCTTCAGTTTCAAAATCACCAACTTCTCCGAAGCCACTAGTAATTACAGCAGCGCTTTTGACGCCTTTCTGACCACATTCTTCCATAACTTCAGGAACGAATTTTGCTGGTACAGAAATAACTGCGAAATCAATTTCTCCTGGAACTTCGGTTATTGTTTTGTAAACCTTTTTACCAAGGATTTCTGTTTCACTGAGATTGATGGGATAGAGTTCTCCTTTAAATCCATAGGATATTATGTTATCCATTATTTCATAGCCAATTTTGCCAGGTTTTTTTGAAGCACCGATTACTGCGATACTCTGTGGCTTGAATAAGTATTTCAAGCCGGGATATTTTTTAATTTTCAACACCTCTTACTAGTTTCAAATGAATTTAACTTATATTGAAACTTGAAAACCAACCAAGATGTTTGCTATTATTAAGACTTATTCCTAGATGGTTTTATTCACATTTTTTTCACTCGACATGCAACACTTGCATGCACTAGGTTCTTCAAAAATGAATGGAAAAATAAAAGTTTGGGTTGTGTCAGTAAATCCTTTAATTACTTGAATTTACTGTCATAGACACCTTTATCGACTTCTTTTTGAACATCACGAGGATTTTTACCATCACAGGTTACCTTACAACTTAGCATTGTTCCTAAAATCTCTTTTACAAGGGTTTTAGTTGAAGAAGCAAAACTTCCTGATCGCTTTATATCTGCAATCTTTAATATTTGATCCATGGTAATATTTCCGACAAAAGGCTCTTCTGGAACTTCTTCGGTTGAACCTTTACCACCGATTTTTAAACCTGCTTCCTTTAGGATTAAACCTGCTGTAGTTGGTATTCCTACTTTAAGATCAAATGTTCTATCTTGATGAATAATAATTGTTACTGGAACTTTCATCCCTGCAAATCCAGACGTTTCTTGGTTCAATTTTTGAATAACCAAACCAATGTTAACACCTGTCGGGCCTAGAGCTGGACCTAAAGGTGGTGCAGGGCTTGCTTTCCCGCCTTCTATGAGGCATTTAATTTCTTGATCGGCCATTTTGAAGCACCTTTTCTTCTATCACAATTAATTTGTCTTTTAAATCAATCTATTGATTTGTCGATTGGAAATGTTTTAATAAGTTTTTCCTAACTTCGCTGTTTCATCATAACGTTTAATATCGAGCTAGAATTATTGATAAAAACTTTTGTTCTTGAAGAATGTTCACTATAAAAAGCTTTTTTTCTACCTTAAACAAATTATATTGTATATGTAGGATGTTTTAGATTGATGACACATATAAGTAATTTCAAACTATCTCAGTTTAATAGTAAGAGAATTGTTGGATTAATTTTTATTCTAATTATTTTCTCAATTATTCCTATACTTAATAGTAATTCTTCAACTTATCAAACGTGCAGCTTTACTGATTTTAATAATAATATTAAATTCGTACCTCAAGTATTTGAGTTTGAATCTCTCGAGAGAGTTTCTTCAACAGGATGGAATTCAACTCAAACCAATTTAGTATATAATAATGAAACGGGTAATATCTATCTTTCTTGGATAGATCAATTTCAACCCTATACCCCAAGTGCAGTAAGTACTTTGTATTATAGTTATGGTTCAAAAACTAATTCATGGTCATCAAACATTCTACAAGTGGAAGCAATTGATGGTACAGTCCTTAGAGGTTATTCTGCTGCACCAGATGATGATGAAACTATTCATTTTGTTTTTGAGGAATATTTAACAGATAATTATGAATTGAGTGAAGTGACTTTTCTTAATGAAAATACCATTCAACCTAAATCTAGTTTATTATTAAATAGTGGAAATAGCACTGGTCCTGTTTGTATAACAGACAAAAATGGTATAGTTCATCTCGTTCATATAGATAAATCAGATAACCCAAATGGTGACTTATATTATAGCTTCTTTGATCCAAATGTTGGTTCTTGGGATACACCATTTACTAGAATTACCAACGGTGCATCAGCTGTAGGAAATTCTCCACCTGCTTTAACTATTGATGAAAATAGTACTTTACACCTAATCTGGACTGATAACCGTACAAACGATTATGAGTTATATTATTCCTATAAAGAAAGTGGAAATTCTTGGATTGCAGAGGAAAAAATAACCACTGTTGCATATAATCCAATTAATCCTAGAATTACCTATGAAAGAGAATCTAAAAATCTTCATTTAATTTTCAAAGATGATGGAACTTCAACCAATCTCTATTATTCAAAAGCAATTGCTAAATCTATTGAAAGTGGTTGGTCATCACCATCTACTATAAGCACTTATCTTGCACCAAATGGTGATTATGATATTATTTCAGATACCTTTGGTAATACTTTCTTAGTTTTTGAGCGATTTTCTGCTGGAAAAACAAATATCTATTTACGACAAAGATTTAGCAGCTCCACTAGCTGGGAAAACTCACAGCTTGTAAGCTCAGGTTTGGTGGATGCTTTTGATCCTGCAATTGCTGCTGATAATTATGGTACAATATATATTTCTTATACTCAATATTTTGATGATAAAAAAGAGGTATATTTGGGATACGAAATAATTGATTCTGACCAAGATGGTTTATCAGATTTTGATGAAATAAATACCTATTTTACTAATCCCTACAATCAAGATACAGATGGTGATACACTAACTGATTCTGATGAAATACTAATTTATGAAACAAATCCGATTTCATCTGATAGCGATTCTGATTTGATGCCTGACAATTTTGAAATTTTTTATGGGCTCAATCCTAATAATGCTATTGATGCCAGCTATGATTTGGATTCAGATGGATTGTCTAATTTGCAAGAGTTTAATGCTGGAACCAATCCCTATATAGCAGATACTGATCATGATTCTTTAACTGATGGACAAGAGGTAAATGATTATCATACCAATCCCCTAAGTATTGATAGCGACCAAGACACACTTTCAGATGGATACGAAATATATAGTGTTCTTGATCCTCTTACTAAAGATAATATTACAGATGATATAGACAATGATTTATTAACTACTGAAGAAGAATCCAGAATTCTTACAAATGCTTCAGACTGGGATACTGATGGCGATAATTTTTCTGATGGTTATGAGTATTATCATGGCACTAACCCTCTTGATGCTTTAGATTTCCCAGTTACAGTAGTACCGAAAGACTATAGGAATTTAATAATAGGTTTGTTAAGTGGTTTTGGAACAGTTTTATTCTTTCTACTTATCACTCTTTTAATCGTGAGAGGTTTCCGACCAGAAGATCCTAACAAACGCAAGGAGCTCGAACGCACTGAAATAGAGTTAGTTGATAAAACCAAATCCAGTAAAAGTAGCTCTCTTAAAGACGAACGATATAATATAGATGCAATCATAAAGAAAAAGCAAACGATTCAACAATCAGATCTAATCGAAACAAAAAAGATGGTTCTAGGTGAAAAAGGAGGATCAGATAAGGTTGATGAAAAAATCCCAGAAAAGCCAGAACCTGAAAAACCAGATCAATTGGAAAAGAAAAGAGATGCCTTGAAAAATGCTATTACTGCATTAGAGAATTATCGACAACAACTATATGATATTTTAAAAAATAAGATGACTCAATATACTATTAATACTGCATCTCGAGAAGGTCTTACTGAATTTGCAGCAGATTCTCAATCACTTTATGGAGAAGCTAAAGCAATATGGACAGCTACCGTTTTACCGATAATCAAAGGAAATGAAGAAGCATTTTATACAGATACTTTAGATGCTGAACGAATAATCGATCAATGTGGCAAGTACTCAGATCAAATATTAGAAATTCTTGTAAATCGTGAAATGGAAATTGTTGAAGAAGATGCTAAACGAGAAGAAATAAAACTTCAAGCACGGAAAGCCCTTGAAGAAAATAATAAGAAACAAGAAGAAGAAGATGATTCATCTAGTTCAAAAGATGACGAATCCTAAATTTAATGAGGATAATATATCCTCTTTTTTCTTTCTGTTTTACTTCTGTTCTAATTTAATTTTGAAAATTTGATATATTTCATCACTAAATAAAACTAGTACAACTTTTTCAAGCATCTTAGGTTGAAAATTCTTTATTGTATCGATCATCTGTTTAGCACATAATTTAGCAGGATATCCTGCAACACCAGTTCCCAAAGCAGGAAAGGCAATTGTTCTTAATTTTAATTCATCAGCTAGTTTTAAGCTATTAAAAACACTTGACTTCAATGAATTTTCATCAATATACCCATCACTTCTCATAGCTGCTGCATGAATAACATATTTAGCTTTTAATTCTCCCGCTGTTGTTTCCACTGCTCCACCATGTTGTATTGGACCTTTTACTAATGCTTCCTCTTCTATTATTTTACCACCTTTTCTTTTAATCGCGCCAGCTACTCCTGCACCCATCCAAAGTTCATTGTTTGCAGCATTAACGATTGCATCCACAGTAATTTCTGTTATGTCTCCTTTCACTATCTCTATTATCATTTTTCTACCTCATGGGGTTTTAATGGAAAAAGGAAAGATGTTCTACATCTTTAAACCTGTTTTCCAGCCTAGAAAAGTGTAAAGATCAGTTTCTGTTTCCACTAGTTGGTCTAATGGTTTCCCTACACCATGACCTGCTTTCCTTTCTACAAAAAGTATTATTGGTTCTTTTGATTCGTTAGCCCATTGCATTTGAGCAGTCATTTTCATTGCATGATTTGCATCTACTCGCGAATCAGATGCAGCTGTAACCAAGATAGTTGGTGGATATTTAATCCCTTTCTTTACATTATGATATGGTGAATAGTTATAGATAAACCCGATTTGTTCGGGATTTTCAGATGAACCATATTCGGGAATCCAGTATCGTGCTATCTTGAAAAGATGATATCGTATCATATCTAATAATGGTACCCCAATATATACTGCTCCAAACATTTCTGGAGCTTGTGTAACTGCTGCTCCTGTTAGTAAACCACCATTGCTTCTACCATAGATACTAAGGGTTTTGTTTGAAGCATATTTGTTTTCTATCAACCATTTTCCCGCATAGATAAAATCATCATAAACATTCTGCTTCTTTCCGAGCATCCCATCTTGATGCCAATTTTCACCATATTCTGACCCACCCCTCAAGTTAGCAATAGCTATTACTCCACCATTTTCTAACCAGAAAAATCGGGAATTTTTGAGATAAGGTGGTTTCACTGATATATTAAATCCACCATATCCACAAAGCAATGTAGGATTATTTCCATCCAATTTTAATCCTTTTTTATGAGCTAAAAATAATGATACTTTTGTACCATCTTTTGATTCATACCAAACTTGTTTGATTTCAAAATTCTCTGGTTTGATAGGGGATTTAATCTTTTCAAAAATTGTTAATTTATCATTATTTATTTCATATCTATAAATTATATTGGGTTCTAGGAATGATCTCAAACCAATAAAGAATTCATTTTCTTTTACTACATTTATTCTTGCAGCTGTATCCATTTCAGTTATAGTACTATATAGAAGTAAATCTAATTCCTTGATTTTTTCTCCATCTTTAGTAAAAACAATTATATGGTCGGAAGCATTTCTCATAATTTTAATGAAAATTTTTTCTTTAGCAATCAATACTTGGCTAATAATGTCATTTGATTCTTTAATTACTTCTTCCCAATTTTCAAATGAAGGTTTGTCCACTTCAGTTTTATAAACAATCCATCTTGGATGATTTTTATTAGTTAAAATCCATAAAAATCCATCTTTTATTAAAGCATTGAATAAATAATCCTCATTAGCTGTTATTTCTATTAGTTTATTGTTTTCCTGAAGATCAAGAAGGTAGAGATCGTTCTTCGTATATTTCATTATGTTAATTATAAGATATCTTTGATCATCAGAAATATTAACTGAATAGTGAAAAGTTGGATCCTTTCCTTCGCCAAAAATAATTGAATCTTCTTTCCAATCAGTACCTATTTTATGATAGTATATATGTTTGATGTAATTTTCTTGTCCTTCAGGAACGGTTCCTGGTAATACATATCGAGTATAATAAAAACCACTCTCATCATCTAACCAAGCTAGACTGCAGTATCTTGTTCTCGGAATTTTATCTGTTAAAATTTCTCCTGTTTTGATATCTTTTATGTGTAAAAGACTCCACTCATCACCACTTTCTGATAAACCATAAACTAGGTATTTTGCTTTAGGTGATATATAAAACCAATCTAATGCTACAGGGTTTTCTTTTGCCAATTTATTTGGATTTACTAATTCTTTTGTTACCTTTGTGAGTTCATCTTGCACATACAAAATTGGCTGATTTTCAGTTTTTTGTTTTTGATAGAAAATTAGATTGTCTTTCTTTTCGGGCACCCCTATAAATCCTAAAGATAGAAATTCTTTGATTCGATTCTTTGACTTTTTATAATTAGGTATCTGGTTCATAGTTTTATGATAATACTCATGCTCTTTGTTCAACCAATTTTGAACTTCAGAGTCATCAAATTTCTCTAGCCATCTGTACGGATCATGCACAGTTATACCATGGAGTACTTCACTAATTTCCTCCCTTTTAGTTTCAGGATAATTCATTTCTATCACGAAATCTGTTTTCATAATGATAGGTTATTGTAAAGATATTAGTTTTTTTGTTATTAAAATAAAATATAAAGAATGATTGATTCATTCTTACAATAGATTTTTTACAAATAACATTATTTTATGAAACAATAAATTTACAATTTAGGGATTTATTTTTTAATAAAAAAACAAACAAAAAATAATTGGTTTGGAAACACTGATGACAGCAACTCAAATGAAAATTACGGGACAAATGAAAAACTCTGAGAAATTACTTTATGGTTTAATAATAAATCCAATTGCAGGTGTGGGAGGTCGTATAGGTCTCAAAGGGAGTGATGATGCTGATCAGATTTGGATTAAAATTGAAAATGGGGAAGGTAAACAAATCTCAAATGAAAGAGCTCGACGCTTTTTAACAACTATTAGTGATAAAAAAAATGAAATCAAATTTCTTTGTTATAAAGATGAAATGGGTGAGAATATTTTACAAGAGATGGGTTTCGATTATGAGGTTCTAAGTAATTTTACCGAGAATAGACCAACTAGAGAAGATACAAAAAAAGCTGCAAAAGAGATGTTAGAAAGAGGGGTGAAATTAATAGTATTTGTGGGAGGGGATGGTACCGCTTGTGATATGTATGAAGCTATACAGGATAAAATACCTCTTTTAGCTGTTCCTAGTGGAGTGAAAATGCACAGTGCTTGTTTTGCTTTAAACCCAGAAATTGCTGGAATGATTTTTAAACAATTCAATGAAGGGCAATTAAATCTTACACATTCTGAAGTAATGGATATAGATGAGGAAGCTTTTCGTGCTGGTAGATTAAGTGCAGAATTAAAAGGCATGGTAATTATTCCCTACCTAAAAGCAGCTTTTCAAGGAGGCAAAATAGCTTCTCCCTCAACCTTTGATGAAAAGCATGATCAAATGTATATTGCTCAAAGGATTTCTGAAGATATGAATCGAGAAACGCTATATTTACTTGGTTCCGGGTCTACTTGTAAAGCAGTTGCTGATTATATGAAACTAGATAAAACCCTTCTTGGGGTTGATGCTATCTATAATCGACAAATCATTGCAATGGATTTAAACGAATCAAGAATATTAGATTTACTTGATAAATACACTAAAGCGAAAATAATAGTAACTGTAATTGGTAATCAAGGATTCATTTTTGGTCGAGGAAATCAGCAATTTTCACCAATAGTTATACGTAAGATAGGAACAAAAAATATCATCCTTATTGCAACTGTTTCTAAACTTGAAAAGACTGAAAAACTTAGAGTTGATACAGGCGATTTAAAATTAGATAAAGAATTAATAGGATTTATTCGTGTTATAACTAGCTATCACGAAGATATTCTTATGAGAATTGAGGAATAAAAAAAAGAAGGATGAGGGTTATTCTTGAGATAACCTTTCCTTATACATTTGCCATGATAATATTGGTTCTTTAGCTGCTGTAACTTCATCAACTCGAGTTACTGCAGTATGTTGTGGAGCATTGTGAAGTATTTCAGGATCTTCTCGACATTCGCGTAAGATTTGTTCCATCGTTTCAGCAAAAGTATCTAAAGTATTCTTACTTTCTGTTTCAGTTGGTTCTATCATTAGCGCTTCATGAACAATTAATGGGAAATAAACTGTTGGTGCGTGGTAGCCCAAATCAAGCAATCGTTTTGCTACATCCATTGTACTTACACCTGTTTCTTCTTTTAGTGTTTCACCTTCAAGAACAAATTCATGTTTTCTTGGTGTATTAGGAGAAAAGGGTAAAGTCCAACCACCCAATTTCATTAGTTTCTTCTTCAGATAATTTGAGTTAAGCACTGCTTGTTCTGATGCTTCTTTTAAGCCATTAGGTCCTAATGATAGTATATAAGCATAGGCACGCAATATCACACCAAAATTACCCCAGAATCCTTTGATTTTACCCATAGACTTTGGCATATCGAAATTCAAGTAATATTGTCCAGAAGCTTTATCATATTCGGGCATTGGTTTTGGTAAATATGGAACTAATTTTTTGACAACTCCCACAGGTCCTGCACCCGGACCACCACCTCCATGTGGGGTAGCAAATGTTTTATGTAGATTGAAATGAATCGCATCAAATCCCATATCACCTGGTCGACATTTACCCATTATAGCATTAAAATTGGCTCCATCGTAATATAACAATCCACCTACTTCGTGAACAATTTTTGCGATTTCACATATTTCTTGTTCAAATAGACCTAAAGTATTTGGATTAGTTAACATCAATGCAGCGGTCTTTTCAGAAATTACTGCTTTTAATGCTTCTAAATCTACTAAACCATTTGGTTTTGATTTAATTACTATGGTCTTATATCCAGCCATTGCAACAGTTGCAGGATTTGTTCCATGTGAACTATCAGGTACAATAACTTCAGTTCTTTGTTCACCTTCACCATGATCGTAGTGGTATGCACGAATAATCATAATCCCAGTAAGTTCACCATGAGCTCCCGCTGATGGTTGTAGTGTAGTTCTTTCCATTCCTGCTACTTCATTAAGCATTTGCTCAATTTCGTAAAGAATACGGATGTTTCCTTGAACTGTTCTGGCAGGTTGGAATGGATGAATCATTGTTACACGACGATCCATTGTTATGAAATCGTTTATTTTAGGATTATATTTCATCGTGCAACTTCCAAGTGGATAAAAACCAGTGTCAACCGAGAAATTCATTTGAGCTAAATGTAAGTAATGTCGTGCTAATTGGAATTCAGCTAATTTCGGAAGATTTGGAGGTTCTGTTCGAATCATAGTTTTTGGTATTAACTTTTGTGGGTCTTTTACTTTCTTTGCTATTTCTTCTGGTAATTGAGGAGCAGAATATTTGTGATATTTTGTTTCTTCTAATTCAAAAACTAAAGGTTCAGGATAGTAAGCTTGATTATATGGTTTTTTGTCTGTCACTTTATCTTCCTCCAAGCTCTTTGTCCATTTCTATTAGAACAGTAAGTAATTTGTTAATGGAATTCATGGTATGCATTTCTGTTACACAAAAGATTGCTACTTCACCCAATTCAGGATGGCACTTCTCAAGTGTATACCCACCTACTAATCCCTGTTGGATTAATTTATTCTCAACTTCAGCCATTGTTCCTTTTGTTACTCTAACAACAAATTCATTATAATGAGCTCCGGAAAAAATAGGCGCCTCAAAATGCTTTAAATTGTTAATTTCTGTAGCTAAATAATGAGCTGCTTGTAAACAATATTCAGCTGTCTTCTTCAAACCATCCGGTCCGAGTAGAGATAGATAAACACCAGCACCATATGCAAGTATTGATTGATTAGAACAAATATTGCTTGTAGCATCTTGTCTTCGAATGTGTTGTTCTCGAGTGGATAAGGTTAGAACAAATGCTCTTTGGTTTCCATCATATGTTTTTGTTAAACCTACTAACCTTCCAGGCATTTGTCGAATAATCTTTTTATCATATTTAATTGAAAAGAACCCAAAATGAGGGCCACCAAATGATAAGCTATTTCCTAAACCTTGTCCTTCACCTACGACTATATCAGCACCATAATCTGCCGGTGCTTTAAGTATGCCAAGTGAAATAGGATCAACTCCTACAATTACAAAAGCATTTACAGCATGGACTAATTTAGTTATATCTTCAGCTTGGCTTTCTATTACACCATAACTATTAGGATTCTCAAAATAAAATGCTGCTATTTCTTCAGTTAGTTTTTCTTTTAGATCAGCAAGATTCAATTCCCCTGTTTTAGCATCATATTCAACTAATTCATAATTGATTTTTGGACCAGCTAAATAATTTTCGACTACTGCAAGTCTATCTGGATGAATACTTGAAGTAATTAGTACTTTTTTTCTTTTAGTGGAAAGTCTAACGGACATTAATAATGCTTCAGCAATAGAAGTAGCCCAATCATACATACTTGCATTTGTCACATTCATTCCTGTGATTTCACTAATCAAACTTTGATACTCAAATAACCCTTGTAACATTCCTTGAGCAACTTCAGGTTGATAAGGAGTATAAGCGTTTAATAGTTCAGGTTTTGTTATTACTTCTTGGACAAGTGCAGGGATATAGTGATTTTGCGCTCCACCACCGAGAAAAGAAATTACCGGTTTATTCATGGAAAGAACTTCATCTATATAAAGTGAAAGATCTCTTTCTGATAAAGGTCCAGCTATTTTTAGAGGTTTTTTCAAGCGAATGGAGTCTGGTATATCAGCAAATAATTCATCAACATTGTTGATTTCCAAATACGATTCCATTTCTTTTTGAATATCCTTTGCTGATCCTTCCTTAGTAGTATTCATGAAAAGATCAGTTCTCCATTTCCTTAATGTTCGATTGTCTCAAGATATTTTTCATATGCTTCTGGAGTGAGCATCTCATTAAATTCAGAAGGATTTGATGGTTTTATTTTTATAAACCAACCATTCCCGTAGGGGTCTTCATTGATTGATTCAGCTGAATCTTCTAAAACAGTATTGACTTCTACTACTTCCCCTGATAACGGTGATTTTAATTCTTCAACAGCTTTTACTGATTCGATATCAGCTGCTTTATCACCTCTTTGAAAAGTAGTTCCTTCTGTTGGAAGTTCAACATAAACGATATCTTTCAATAGACTTTGAGCATAATCGGTAATACCAATTACAAATAAATCGTCTTCTTTCTTTGCCCATTCATGGGATTTCATATATCTTGCGTTTTTATCAATATTCATGACATCAACCTCTAATATCAGTCTTGTAGATTATCCTCGTTTCTTTTTTTCTTTGATATTAAGAATTTATCCATATTTCAAATATTTTTATTCTCTTAAAACTTTACGTTATTATTTGTTACTAACACAAATGAAATTATTTCACTACAAAAAGATTGCTAGATTTTATTCAGTATTCTTAAATGATTGTTCATTTTGCATGTATGTTTTTCCGAGATATAAACAAATTTCAGCTCTCTCTAGTTCTCGACCCAAGTAATAAGCATGACCAATATTTGAAATGAGATTTCGTTTTATAATTTCATCAAAAATAGGTTTAGCTTTTGAAGAAATCAATAATAAATCTGCTTTATTTGATTTATAAGCTAAATGTGAAACGAAAATTTTTTGTTTATGATAATCTGTCCAAATTGTAAAACTGCCTTTTGGATCGAATTCGTAATTTAGATTATATAATAAATCTTTATCAGCTAATTCCAGCTCTATTGTTTCAATTTCAGTTAATTCAATAATATCAAGATCGACAGCTGTTCTACTTTTAGCCATCAATAAATTAATTCCTTGATCTTTAGGTGGTTTATTAGTTTGTTGAGCTACATAAGCCATATTTCTAGCAGTAACAACTTCTTTGATTCCACCACGACATTTTACACTAACATCTGTGACAAGAAGAAGTTGTATTCCTAATTCAACAGCCATACAACCGAAAAGGGCATTTATCCCAATTGGATCTGCTGCTATAAATTCAGTTACATTGCCTATACAAGTCATCATTGGAGTTTTAGGATCAACTTTCCGATATTCAATATAATGTGATAAAGATTGAGTAAATCCAGGATAAATGGGCATTTCAATTATTGGATCAGCAATTAATTTGTTTAGACCAACTTCATTTAATTTATTTTTAAGATTTAAAAGTGATTCAATTCTCTCCTTTGTATTATTTGGCAAGATCCCTTTTACCACATTAGTAGGTACATAAACAATACCAGTATCTATAGGAATTTCATCTTTTAGCTCATCTACATTACTATGATCAATACTTAAAATAATATCAACACCAGACTTTATTGCTGCGCGAATTTCCTCTACATTTAATGTATCAATACTAATAGCAAAATCCGTTTTCTCTTGTAATGGTCTCAATTGCTGAAATATTTTTTTAATTTGATCAGGATTGGGATAATTTGCTACCGCGCCAATATCTAAAATATCCGCTCCATTATCTAAGTAATAATGAGCTCGTTCAAGCACTTTTTCTAAGGTTAATTTTGGCGCATCAACAATTTCTGCCATTACAAGAGGTGGTCTTGTTAAACCTATAGGGAATTTTTTCTTTGAGCCAATACAAAATTCATTTTTCTCATCCAATGGTTTTGTGTATCCATCATAAAGGATTTTTTCTGATAAAGCTAATTTTTGTTTTTTTAGAAATTTATCCGCTGCATGAATTGGTGATAAAATAAATGGGTCTATTTCTGTAAGAACGATTTTTATATCACTGGCGTATTTAGGACCTTTTACTACAAGTATTCCGAGAATATCTGTTAGCTCAGTCAAATCATCTTGTACTAGACCAGGTACCATAATTAAATCATATTTTTGAGCAATCTTTTTTGAAATGTTTTTTATAATCATATTTTTTGTAATAAAAGCAGCAACATCAACTGGCATTACTATTATATCAACATCCTTAGGAGCGTATTTTCTTACCAAAAGCTCAGCTGAATGCCCTGTGACTAATAATATCTTCTTCTTTTCAGATTTGTAGGATTCATTCATAAGGATTACACTCTCGTCTAGAAATAAACATTATATTACCTTATGAGTTCAAATGTATTCTTTTTGTAAAAAAGTTTACTTAATGTCTTTCATCAAATAATCATAAATATCTTCTGGAGTACGAAATATCTTAAAGCCTTCTTGTTTCATTAAATTAGCAACTGCTTTAGCTTCTCTTTCTTGAACCGTTATGGTTGTTTCTTCAAGAAAAGATATAACTGTAAATCGGCAGAATTTTACACAATCAAGGCATCCTATACATTTTAATCGATTTAGCTTTACTTTTCCTCTTTTTCTTCGAATGGCTCCAGGTTTACATGCCCAAAGCGCAGAGCATTCATTACATTTTCGACAGGTATCAGGATGAAGTATTATTGGTAAATAGCTTTTAACATCGCCTATTTCGTAATCCGTTGGAGTAATAAGTACTTGTGTTTTTTTGCTTTTATTAGCCATGATAACTAGGTTTGTAATCAAATTATCAGCTATTCCCACATTAAGCTTAGCAATAGTATTTCCAGTTGCAGGACTGATGATAACATAATCATATTTACCAATAGAAGCAGTCGCACTAGTTGGAAAACTAGCCCCCTCATCTATTTCAAAGATGACGTCATTAAATGTTTCATCAAAATCAAAATTCTTTTCTTCATCATCATCTTTATTTCTTTGATCAATATTCTCAAAATACTCTGTAGCTGATGTATCTTCATTTACCCCCAACCATTGATATTTTTCTATAAAGTTAGGTTTAAAGATGTCCTGATTAAAATTGGGGATTTCTCGAACTTTATCAATGAAAGGAATTTTTTGCGGTACAGGAGTATTAAATACACCATAACATTGGGAAACTTCTCTACCCGCTTCACTATAAAATAAGTCAATTTCTATTTCTGAATTCCTTAATAGACGACCCAAAATTTCATAACTTTCTGGCAACCAACAGCCAGCGCCTGTAAATCCCCAGGCTATTCTAATAGTCATTAGTTTCTGGAAACTCCTACGTTAAACAATTTTACGTTTTATATAGTAGAATTTTAATCTTTTCTTAACTTACATCTTAAAAAAGGTTATTCTTTGTTTTTTCCTTTCAAAAAAAAACTAAATTTCTTTCATTTAAAAAAATATAGCAAAATTAAAATTTAATAAAATAGCTAGCTATTTTTGACAAAAAAATATTTAAAAAAATCATTAATTTTTGACCATTTTTATAAGCAAAGGGTACTAATTAGATATTACATAGTTAAAATAACTAACATAGTGACACTTAATTATGATGAAATCTTACAAATGTTCAACATACAATGAAAAATGTTAACACACGGGCAATATTTTTAAGTAATGACCGTCTCTTTTTTAATGTAAAACAAAAGTTGTAGCGTTTTACTTCTTTGAATAAACTTAAAAGTAAGCTTATGTTGCAAAATAATGCCGAGGATTTCAATTTGTGCGCAAAATCTACCATTATCCAAAACAAAAGACAGGGTTTAAAATTTTGTAAAATTTGTCAATGCTTAGTTGATGATGTCGATGAGCATATGAAAAGGAAACATGCCAAATATGCTGAATACTTGGCTAAAAGAGAGGAAAAAGAAGCACTTAGTATTTGTGGGTATTGTGGAAGAATGATTAAAGATTGGCGAGCTCATGTCCAAGGAAATCATCCCGAACTTATCGCTGCTTATGCACGAAAGAAGAAACCCCAAAAAGCTGAAGAAGAAGAAGACTATAGTTCTATGTTCAATTTATAATTCTTATAATTTCCTTCTTTTCTTCTTATTTTTCTCATTTATTCTATAAGAGATTAATAATTATTTTCTATTTCTTACGTAGGACTTTCATTAAAATTCTTGGTATTTGATCCATGCTTTTAACTGCCATATATCGTCCTTTACCCATTCTTGCTAAATCTCTACATACTAATTCACCCCATTCTTTTTCCGTTGGCAGTCCTAAAACGTGTAAATTGAAGTAATTTTTAGCTAATGCTCGAGGATCATCTCCACGATTAAAACATCCGTCTGTTATGACAACACCAAACTTCTCAGTTTGTTTTTCTTTATTTAATTCTCCCAAACCCTTTTTCAAAGCATCAGAGATATTTGTATACCCAGCTGATTCACTTTCCAAAACGCGATCAATTAGGTCATCAATTTTTACTTTTTCATCCATATGTTTGATGACAGTTGCTTGAGTATTAAATAAAATTACAGCATACTTTTCTTTCGCTAGATGATAGGATAGAATAGCTACAGCCATAGCAGCATTTCTAAATTTTTCACCATAAAGAGAACCAGATGTATCAAACATTAGAACGCCTATGTTTTCTCTACTACGACGTTCAATTGCTACAATATCCTCATATTGAATATAGCGATTCAAAAGATATTTCTCTATTAATTCATCCATATCAAAATCGCTCATACCTGGTTCATATTCTGTTCTGATTTGCATATCACCTTTTAAACCTCTACCAACAACTCTGTATGAGGATTTAAGCACAGATATTCTTGCTAAACGTCGATATATTTGCCGATATGAGGGATTTAAATTGCTTCTCAGCATAAAGAATAATTCTGGAGCACTACCTTCGCCTCGAGTTGCTCGACGCTCAATCATTCTGACACCTTCATTCGATTGCAAAGCTTCTGCCACTGCATATTGATTGCTTTTAGCAATTCCCCTAAGAGCATCCATATTATCATATTCAATAGCTAATTCAGTCATTTTTTTAATTTGAGGAAAAGACATTCCCTTGGTCATTTGGTTGTATTCTCGAGAGCCACGCGTACCAGAAACTATTTCTGCTTGAACAAGTCTCTCAGGTGTCATCCTTCCAAATTGTGGAGGAATTTGTCCTGGACCTTTAGGCATATCTATTTCGCTAGGCCCGAAAAAACTTACCAATTACTTTTCTCACTAATTCCTCAATAACTAATTCTATTTTTTCTTCTACACCATCTTCAAGCTCAATTTTTGTTGCCAAAGCCATTATACTAATGTCAATCCAAGTATTTATAGTACGTTCATCAAATTCATTTATAATTGAAGCTAGGTCAATAGATCCTCTAATGCTCGCTCCTCGTCGTAATTTGACATTTGCGCGTGATTCACGAACAATTAAAACAGAATAATCAATGATGTCTTTGTTAGCATCTTTAACATTAGCAGCGACAATTTGTTTCTCTTCTTCTTCGGTTTGATAGTCTAATCGAATCCAAACAAATCTATCTTTAATAGCTTCACCAAGTGGAGTTGTTGCGATAAATTCTACAGGATTTTGTGTAGCAATAATGAAAAATCCTTCTTTAGCATATACTTCCCCCAATTTAGGAATAACAATACGACCTTCATCCATTGCTGAAAGCAAGACATTCTGAGTGGATTCGGGACAACGATTTATTTCATTAGCAAAAAGTATTGCTCCTTCTTGCATAGCTCTAATTAAAGGACCAGAAACAAAGGATTCATACGAATATCCTTTTTCCAGAACTACAGGGGGATCAAAATGGCCTACAAGTTTATCTGGATGATATCGCTCATCTCCATCAAATCGAACAAATTCTGTATTAAGATAGGCTGCCAATGAATGAGCCATAGCAGTTTTACCGACTCCTACAGGACCTTCAAGTAAAATATGTTTTTTTGCGGCTTTTGCAGCTAAAGCTTTCATTAATTCATTTGTTCGACCGACAATTCCGAACTTCTTTTTGATAGCTTCTACTGATTCTTTTAAATTACTTTTATCAACTTCTTTTGTAGGCATATTAATCAGACCAATTATTATAATATATTGCTTGTACCAAAATACTAATGTATTTTAATTAATTAAATGTAATCCTAGCTTAGGTTTCAAATAAAAATGAGCTTATATATTTTTTCTACAGTCCTTTTATTTTTATTAGAATTGTTTAAATTAGAAGAGGAAAAAATTAAATTATTGTATCTTTAATCTTCATGAGTTCATAGGATAGGAAAGATAAATAAAATAGCAAAAAGATACAAGATATAAAATTGCAAAAAAAGACCTAAATAATGCTTTATAATAAATTTATGGGATGTTTACATTGATTTCGTTAAGCAAAATGAAAGCATGGTTTGAAGAAGAAACAGATACCAGCGTAAAAAAGATTAGAATCGAAATCAGAAAATGGTTTGATGTTTTCAGTTCTAATTTGGAAGAGTTAAAAATAGCTGCAAAAGATTTCGAAGTAAGTGATACGGTTGATGCTGAATCTAGATCCTCACAAAACATTTATGAAAAAATGACAGAGATGGTGGATGAATTTGAAATCCCGGAGAAGGTTACCTATAAAACTTCAGAAGAGTTAAGCAAAGCTCTTGAGAAATTTTTACAGAGAGTTTTAACTCTTGGGCAACGTTTTATTCCTAATTTGAAGAAAAAATATCGTACAAGAGTATTCATTCTAAATAGAGCTTTAACCCGTTTGCAGAAAAATTATCAAGACTTTGAAAAGTTCTTAAGTGATAGGTCAGTTTTACTTAAAGAAGTCGATCAAACATCAGATGATATTTCTACTATTATTGATAAAGTAAAAGAGAGAGAGAATCTCAAAGAAGAAATAAAGAATGAGAAGAATGGTTTAGAAAACATTGAAAAAGAACTTCAGGATCTAAACAATAATGCAGCAAACTTGAAATCACAAACAATTCTTCAAGAACTTGATTCAATAAATAGAGAAATAATTAGCATTAGTAACAAATTAAAATTTGAATTAAGTGGATTGGATAAACCATTAAGAAAACTACTTGCAAGAGGTCAAGATGGAGTGATTATGATACCTCCACATCTAGTTGATTTCACTAATCTTCTTAGAGATGACCCCGTGAAAGCTTTGGAAAAGCTGGAAATTGGTTACAGTCAACTTAAGAATTTGATGGAAATATTAATTGATGCTTTAAAAGATGATAAATTAAAATTAAAATCATCAATGAATAATAAAGCAAAATCATTAGGTGAAGAGATTATTGATGGCTCACTTCATGCTATCCATAAAGAATTATTAGATTTAGTAGAGTCAAGAATACAAGTCGAAATTAAAGTACATGAAGCTGGTTTGAAAGAACAGATAGAAGAATTTCAACATAAACATGATACCATTGAGAAGAACAAAGATAGAGTTCGACGTCGAATCAATGATTTAGAAGCACTTTTAGAATCACTCAACAATGAAATTGTAGACCTAGCAGCAGAAACTCAAAGAAATGTGAAAAAACTCTCTAAACAAGATGTTAAAATTAATATCAAAGAATAAGTATAGCATAATTTAAGACTTATTTTTTCCAAAATGATTGTTAATTTTAATATAACACGATGTTATTTTTTATTATATCTAATAGATTTAGGTAGGTTGTGTTAAATGCCTTCTAAGAATAAAGAACAAGATAAAGAACTGCTTAATGAATCAGATGAAGGCAATATTGAATATAAATTAAAATTAATAGATCCTACTGCAACTAGATTTGAGCATCTTGTAACTCAAATGAAATTTAGATTGCAGGAAGGGCAAGGTGAAGCAATTTATGAATTGGGTATAGAAGACAATGGTTATCCTAGAGGAGTAACTGAAGAAGAACTTGAGATGACCATTAAAACTATAGAAAAAATGGCTCATACCTTAAATGCAGATATTACTGTCCTAAGAAAAAGAGATGGGGAATCTGGTAAGGTAGCAGAAGTTTTGGTGAGAAAATTAGCTGAAGAAAATTTTTTAGAAATCAGAATAGCTGTTGCTGGGAATGTTGATAGTGGTAAAAGCACATTAATAGGTGTATTAACTCAAGGAAATCTTGATGATGGGAGGGGACTTGCTCGAGTAAATGTTTTCCGGCACAAACATGAATTAGAAACTGGTAGGACATCAAGTATTAGTCAACAAATCATTGGTTTAGATAGTAAAGGGAATTTTATCAATAGGGATAAATTAGATCGTCATTCTTGGGCTAAGGTTATTGAAGCTAGTTCTAAAATTCTCACTTTTATTGATCTCGGCGGTCATGAAAAATATCTTAAAACAACTTTATTTGGGCTCACAGGTCACATACCTGATTATGTTCTACTCATTATTGGATCAAATATGGGTGTTGTTGGGATGACAAAGGAACACCTTGGAATTGCCTTAGCATTAAGGGTCCCAATAATAGTGATAATAACAAAAATAGATATTTGTCCAGAACATGTATTAAAGCAAACTTTAGATGATATTACAAAATTTCTCAAAATTCCAGGTTCAAATAAAATACCAATAATAATTAGAAATATTGATGATGTAATAGTAAGTGCAAAAAATCTTACATCAAGACGAATAGCACCTATTTTTCTGATTTCAAATGTTACTGGTGAAAATCTAGACCTCTTGGGGAAATTTTTGAATCTACTACCTGCAAATAGAAATTGGGAAGATCAAATAGAAAATCCTGCGGAATTCCATATTGATGAAACATTTTCTGTAACTGGTGTTGGTACAGTAGTAGCAGGTACTCTTATTAGTGGTTCAGTTTCAATCGATGATACTTTACAATTAGGACCTGATGAATTAGGTCAATTCAAAAAAGTGAAAATAATTAGTATTCATAATAAACGAGTTCCTGTTCGACGTATTGTTGCAGGACAAACAGCAACATTTGCTATAAGACGAATTCAAAGATCTTCTATCAGAAAAGGAATGGTTTTATTAGATGACCATTTAGAACCTAAAGTCTCTCATTTATTTGAAGCTGAAATATTAGTTCTCTATCACTCAACTACAATACAAAAAAATTATCAAGCAGTAGTTCATTGTGGAACTATAAGACAAACAGCTAAAATCATAGATATGGATAGAGAAATTATTAGAACGGGAGATAAAGCTATTGTAAAATTCCAATTCCTTTATAGTCCAGAATTTCTCAAAGAAGGAAGACAAATAATTTTCCGAGAGGGACGAACAAAAGGAATCGGTAAAATAACTAAGATCTTTTATGATTGAACTACTTTAGAGAATAATGTTTACTTGTAATGATAAGTAAATAGTTAAACCATAATTATTTTATACGTTCTAAAATGATAGAACATTATCAAAAATCGATCAAATCAAAAAAACTAGGCGATTAGGGAAATGTTACAGCAACAGAAATTCATGATTATAGTCGTCGGAGCTGGCCCAGCTGGTCTAACATCAGCAATTTACACAGCAAGAGCAGGTATATCAACTTTAGTAATCGGTAATCCATATGAGTCGCAAGTAGCCAAACTTGGATTGATTGAAAATTACCCCGGATTTAGTAAAGGAGTTCAAGGTTTAGAATTAATGGAAGAAATGGAAGGTCAAACTAAAGCAAATGGAGCAAAATTATCTTACTCAAATGTTGTCTCTGTTGAGAAAGAGGATAGGGAGTTTATTGTAAAAACTGATGAAGATGAAACATTTAAAGCTCAAGTTGTAATATTAGCTATGGGAGCTCGCCATCGAAAGATGAGAATAGAAGGTGAAGAGGAATATTATACTAAAGGTGTTTCTTACTGTAGTGTTTGTGATGGATCGCTCTATCAAAATAAACCTACTGCAGTTTTAGGTTATGGGAATGGTGCTGTAAAATCAGCTCTCTATTTAGCTAATATTTCATCCAAAGTTTATCTATTATGTACAAAGAAAGAATTAGAAGCAGATGCAATTTATGAAGCACGATTGAAAGGAAAAGATAATATCATAATTCACTTTAATAGTAGGGTAACAAAAATCTCTGGGGATGAGTTTGTTACTTCAGTTACATACAAAGAAGAAGGAGAAGAGAATGAGATTCGAGTTGAAGGAGTATTTATCGAATATGGAACTGTTCCCAACACACTTCTTGCTAATCAATTGAATGTTGAAGTTGATGATAAAGGATTTATTAAATGTAAAATCGAAACACAAGAAACTAATGTACAAGGTGTATTTGCCATAGGAGATGTTACAGGTAGAATTAAACAGATAGCTACTGCTATTGGTGATGGTTGTACAGCAGCCACATATGCCCAAAGTTATCTAGAACAGCTATGAAATCATAGTTTTTCTACTTTTTACTCTATTTTACCTACTTGATAATTTTTATATACATTTTTAATTTAATATTGAAGAGAATAAATAAAGCATAATAAAAAGAAGGAAAGGTACAGAAATGCCCCACAGTATAAATAATGTTAACGTACAAATTCCAGGTACAATGTACTATTTGCAGCTTACTGCAGATAGAGGACGATGGATTCTAGCATTGCTTTTAAGAGGAGATGTGGAAAATGAAATTATTGTTCCAGTTTTTTCTAAGAATGGCATAATAAAAGCAGCTAATGAATTATTGAACAATTCACGTTTGGTAATTGATAAATATCCTTTGAAGAATGTTTGTGATCAACTTTTTGCTGAAGCAGAGCGTAGTTTGCCTGTTTCTCAAGCTCCACTACAACCTGAAGAACAAATAGAAACAGAAGAATTTTCTGACTTGAAACAGAAGATAGATTTAATAGAAAATACTCTTGAAAATGTTAATGAAGAATTAAAAGAGAGTATCAATCTTATATCTGATAGATTAGATGCTTTGGAAAATGATCGTGTTTCAAGATTAGAGGCAGATATCAACAAGAATGAAACAAAAAGCAATGAAGATCTTATGTCAGACATAATTGGCAGATTAGATAGAATTGAAGAACACCAAGCTCAAATCAAAGGTGATGAACGTGTTCCTTCCATTTTAACAGCAATAGAAGCTTTTGAAAGTAAACTCAAACAGTTAGAAGGTAGAACAGTTACTTCTGTTAGCGAACCTGTTACCAGTGGTGGTGATATGGGCGGATTAAAAGATGATATTGGCAGACTTTCTCATGCGTTTGATTTAATCAATCAAAGATTAACCGCTCTAGAAAGCCGTTTTAAACCAGTAGAAGCTCCAGCTATTATTGAAGGAGCACCTACAATTCAACCCCCAACAGAGCCAGAACCAAGGTTTGAACCCCCAACAGAACCTGAAGGATAAGAAGTCTATTCTTACCCTTTTTCTCTTTATTTTTTAGAAATTTAATAGTGGTCCAACAATTTTACCTAGAAATCCTTCAAGTGTAAATGCAACCAAACTTATAAGCATAGTCCATAGAACCAGCGTTTTTATTTTACGTACAGTGGATATTTCTTGATTTGATAAAACCCAAATCATACATGTTGCTGCTAAGATTATACTTACTGAGATAGATGATAGGTAAACAACACTTGCTTGTGCGACAAATAATGGAATAATTGAACCAGAGATTGTAAGGAACCATAAGCTAGATGCAATAATAGCAGTCCATTTAGGACCAGTTATAGTAGCTACTGTTCGTACACCATTTGCTCGATCACCTTCAATATCAATTATTCCTTTCATTACTTCTCGACCAAAATTAAGCATAAAAGCAGCAAAAGCCATACATTCAGGTAAAGCTTCAAAATCGAAATCAAGAACGAGATCACCATAAAGAAAACCTAACCAAACACCAATTGAAACAGCTAAATTACCTATAACTGAATATCTCTTCATATAATTTGTATATGTTGTTACCATAATAGCGCAAATAATTGAGGTTACTATCGAAACACCAAATTGACTTTCCCACCGCAACCATTCATAAGTGTCTATACCAATTCCCATTAGAACACCAATAACAATTAAAATAATACCAAAATGTAATGCTTGTTTCGGTTTAATCTGCCCTGATGGTATGGGTCTAGTTGGATCATTTATTTTATCAACTTCAATATCAAAATAATCATTCAAAACCATTGCAGAGGCACTTAAAGCCCATCCTCCAACAAAAATCATAATCAGAGAAGGATAATGCCAAAAAGTATCTTTTCCCATGTCAACCATTATTCCTACAATTGCACACATTGTTATAAGGAAACAATTGAATGGGCGCATGATTCTTATCCATGGATTCATCATAGCAAATCAACAACTCTTCGCTAACAAACAAAAACAAAAAGGTTTCGATTGAAATCGAAAGTTAGGCTATCGTTTAACTTCCTCCTTCTGATAGAAAACTAATTCATGTAATTTATTTGTTTGGAGATTCAAAATGGGTACTCTACCGGGTGTTGGTATAATATTTTTAGATAACATATAATCAGTCTGTGATTGAAATGTACCAGAATTGATACATTCCACACCTCGATATTGTGTATGTGAATTTATGTGAATATGCCCTGTATGATAAACATGAGGTACTCTTTCAATAACTAATTCATCTTTGAGACTAGGAACTATACTCGTTCTACGTCCAAAGGTAGGTGCTAAATGTCTAAGTCTTAATGTATGTATCATTGGACCATTTGCATCATTCATACTTAATCCTGGTGTTAAAGAAGAAACATCTTCAAATGAATTTCCATGATATATTAGAAAGACTTTTTTATGCAATTCAACTGTTGAGGGATTTGAAAGCATTGTTACATTTTTCATAGTCCAAAGTTCAGGAGCATACTCTTTCCCAATAGCTGGTTGTGGTAGAGCCATTCTACAAGCATCATGGTTACCTGAGACTATTAAAATGTGAATCCAATTAGGTATTTTATCAATTAATTTTGTTGCATACTTGTATTGATCATAAATATCAGTAATAATTAAATCATCTTCTTGTTTGGGGTAAACACCTATCCCTTCAACTAAATCTCCATTGACTATCAGATATTTAACTTGACTAGCAATTGATTGCTGGTATGGATCATCAACCTTTCCATTAAGGAAGTTAATCAAATTGCGGAAAGAATCTTCTAAAAATTCTTTACTACCAATATGTAAATCACTTAACATACAGACATTTATAGGATCCTCTATAGGTTCACCTCGATTCATTATTATCGGGATGTCTGGAAAAATAAAATCTTTAAGAAGAAAAACATCTTCGTATTTAGAGCCATAAAATCCTGCTATCTGATCATTTAGTAATTTTCCAGCTTTGGTTATTAATTCTTGCATTTTTGACGATATAGTTATTTTTAATTGACCAGATGGATCTTCAACTTCTAAGACCATTCCACCATTTTTTAAGGTATATTTTTCTGTTACCATAGCAATTAAAGCAAGTTGTTCATTTGGTTCTGTTTTATGACGATAGATTTCTGAGATGGATATAGGAGATATATCACCTCTCTTTCTTAAAATAGATGCTAATTGATTATACCTACTATTGAAATACTTTTGAAAATTCTCTATAGTTCCTTCTACTGTGGTTTTTCCGGATGACTCTTGTAGAATCTTTAGTTTTGTTTTCACTGTTTTTCCTAAAGGTGTAAATTCAGCTATTTTATTGATTGTTGCTTTTTTCTGCGGTTCAAGTATAGGAATGATTTCTTCATTCGAAATAGTATTTTTTTCTTCCTTTTCTATATGATGTATAAAAGGTTCATCTTTTTCAATAAATCCTTCTGATAGTGTTTCTTCAAAAGAAGCTAATACTTCATTTAATTTATCAGCAGTAACAACAAGTTCGTTTTTTAATGCTTCAGCTAATTTATCAAAATCGATTACATCTAAATCCATATCTTCCAAAATTTCATGAGCTTCAGGAGTAATCAAACAATAGCGATCTAATAATTCACTCACTAAATTTCGTTTATCGGACATGGTCTCACTCTTAATGTTTCGTTCATTTATGCTTTTGAGTTTTATTATAACCCACTTATCACCAATCTTTTTGAAAAAAGCAATTTAAAGATCTAAAGTAAATTCCACAGAACAATCGCTTATTTTCATAAAGGAATAAGTCATAGCTTTTACTTCTCCCTCAGGTGGATGTTTAGTTTTATCAAATTCTTCTCCTCTAAGCTCAGCATCTAGCTCAAATTTATCATTATCATTTTTAGCTAATTTTAGAATTTGAATATTATTTGAGACAAAAAGCTCAGTATCAAATAAGTAAATTAACTGATCTATCCAATCAAAAAGCAGTGATTCCAAATCTTCAGATTCTATATTTACCTTTTGAGTTGTTTTCTCTTCAATGGTTTCAATATTAGTTATAACATCATAAAAACCCAAGGCTCCTTGAGCAAACGCTTCTTTTAGATCCTTTCCAATAGCTCTAACAATAATATCCGCAGTATGATCAAGAAATTCATAACTCAATAGGAAACCCTCAATTAATTTAAGATTTGTACACTACTCAGTACTTTCGTATCTAATTTCATTTAAGAGTATTGCTCATTATAAAATAGTCTAGCAGACAGTGCTGGTAAAAAAGGGAAGAATTTTATTCCTTCTTTGCTTGGGAGGGTGTTGAATTTTTTGAAGGAATAAACCAACACTGACTCTGCTAGGAACCCTTGATTTGGCCGAGATAGGTTCAAGATACTATATGTACATTTAATACTTTAAAGCTAAACATAATTCTGATAATTACTAATTTATTATAGCATAAAGTCATAAATCACTTGTTTAATTCAACTTCTGAAAACAAATCAGCAATATCTTCAAAATTGGCTTCACCTGTATGCCAATAATCTTTAACTAAACTAACGGAATAACCTTTTTTGTGCAAAAGTTCTGATTCTGTTGATTTTAATCTATCTATCCATTGATCACAAAAAGATCTTATAAGTGAAATTTTCAGCAGTATATCATTATTATTATTTTTAAGAACCTCTCTAGACAAATCCCCTATCAATTTAACTGAAATGGTATTAAATGAAGGATTATGAATCTTAGTTGTATTAAGAGTTAGATCTTCATTATCACCATCAAGTAGCTCTAACCATGCTAATAATTGGGCAATATATTTGATAATCAAATTTCGAGTGTTTTTCTGATTATTATCTTCAACAGATTTTGCTATTTTTCCTATTGCTTGTGAGAGAGCAGCTATCCATAAATCATTTATTGGTCTGGATTTGTTTTTAACAAAATTAGAAAGATTTTTTTCTTGCTTTTTTAATTCAATTTCTATCTCGCCAAAAACCTCTGCAATTTTCCCCGTAATAAAAATTGTTTGATTGCTTAAATTTTTCATTAAATCCAACCTATTCAAACACTCTTACTTAAATAGTAGCTAGAAAATTGACATAAAAAGACCTCTTAATTATTATTTCAAATAAATTTATTCTATTAATTATAAAATGATTAGTCTTCTATTACAGATTATCTATTTAATAAATTAAACCATTCAATATTACTTTAACGTTTTTTACCGATTGAACAGATTGCCTCTAATGTAAGCTTTTTATTCGACGAAAATAAGAACAAAGAATTGTTTCGAGGTTATAAAAATGAAACCAACAAGTATGTGTTTAGTGCAAATGGGCAACAAAGGACTTGAATTGGTAAAATCATATCCTGATGTACTACCACAAACAATAATTGATGAAATTGTAGTAAAAAGCATGCCTTTGGGAGCTAAAGATGGTGATTTTACATCCAATGTTATATCAGAAGATAATGCTTTTTCAAGCTATGTCTTTTCTATACCCTCGACTTTTGGGCGAGATAATATTGGTTCATTAGTGGCAGTATTTGATAATACAAATTATAGTGCCAATGATGTGCGAAAATTATTTTCAATTATAATCTCAGAACTTCGAAATAATAATGCTGTTGATATTACAATATTGGCTGAAATTTTACCAACAATTTTCAAAAGTTTTGGGAACAAGAATGTTAAAATCAAAATAAGCTCTGTTGTAACAGTCGAAATTGACTTTACAGATGAAGAGAAACCAATGGATACTAAAGAAAAAATAGCCAAATCACTTTCAGATGATATGTGGTAATAGTGAACAAATAATTCATGAGGTACAAAGAAAATGTCATTTTTAAAAACACTTTTCAGAAGCAGGACAAAACAAGTTAATATGACAATATGCGGTTTAGATAAAGCAGGTAAAACAACCATATTAAACTACCTTGTTAGAGGAGAATATTATGAAACGCTCCCAACAATGGGCGTAAATCGAGATACTATTGACTTTCCTAAATTAAAAATAAACATCTTTGATCTCGGCGGACAAGAAGATTTTCGTGGTCTCTGGAACCAAATAAATGAAAAATCTGATGCCTTGGTTTTTGTTGTTGATAGCTCTGATCAATTCCGTCTTCAAGAATCTAAAGAAATTTTTTACAATATTGTTAATACTCAAATTAACGAAGGCATCCCTGTTTTGATACTTCTAAATAAAGTTGATATCGATAATAGAGTTAGTAGAGCAGAATTTCTTGAAGAGTTTGAATTATTACAAAATGAGTTGCCTTTTTCATGGGCTTGTTATGAAACATCAGCTAAAACTGGATCAGGAATTTTTGATTCCTTTTCATGGTTTATTCAAACATTGAAGGAGGTATAATATTATTGGTTTCTGCTTTTACTGGTTATTTTTTGTTTATATCTACAACAGCAGCTGTATTCTCCAATCTTTTTACAATAATTCTATTTAGACAATTCCTTAAAAAGAGAACATTAGGAACGATACTTTTGACTATCAGTTTTCTTTTTGTTTCAATTGCTGAAACATTCACTGCTGTAGGTCAATACTTTTACGTTTTTATTGGCGATAATATTTATACTGGTTATTTTGAGGTTTCATTTATTTTTTGCTACGGTATTGCTTATGTGTTCTTCTACTATTTTTCCAATAGACACATCCTACAAGACAAAGATTTCCTTAAAGCTATAACAACTATTTTCTCAACTGCACTAGTTTCACTAATTAGCGCTTTCATGTTTTCTGATTTGTTAAATAATATTGTTGATCCAGTATTTGTTGATACCATCATATTATATGGACCCGATGTTATACAATATCTTCCAAGTCAGATTGTTGGTTTGGCAGTATATGTACCCATTTTTGCTCTCATTCACATTAGAATTATTGTTAGATTAATAAAAATTAGAAGAGATTTAGAAAATCCAGTAACAAAAAGAGGTTTTACATATATTCTCTACTCAGTTGTGTTAATGGTTTTATCAACATTAGTCGCTAGTTTTTATATTATCCCTGGAGTAAATGAAATTCCATTTGTTGTCGGTATTTTACATACCTTTAGAGGTGGAACTGCAATCATTAGTATCATCTTTGGTTACTTTGGTTGGATCCTTCCTGACTGGTTGAAGAGACGTATTAAAGGAAAAGCTTGGATTGTTAGTCAAATGAAGAAAGAGATTACAACTAAAATTGCACCTATTGCTTCTTCAAAGACTGTGAATCTATCTAAAGCTGATTCTATTGTTGAAGTATCAGAACAGTAATAAAATAAAGGAATTCTTTTGAATTCCTTCTATATTCTTTTTATTTTATTCAGGTATAATCAAAGATTACTTTAATTGCTTGATTCTTTCCTTTACTCATAGATGTTCTATATGCTTTTTTATAATCATTTATTCTGAATTTATGTGTTCACTAAACCATCATAACTTGATTTTGAAAAGTAATTTTAGGTTTAGGCCAATTTTCTTTATATTTGACCATTGAAAAGGTGCCAGCTAATTTCATTTTCTTTAAGATAACTTTCCGTAATTTAAGATCAAATTTGAGTCCTTTCATAGATTTTAGTAGATTTATTAATTTTTAAAGAAATTAGAAAAAAAGTAGTTGAAAACTAAATTCCAAATACTTCCTTCAAAACGTTAATTTCAATTTCAAAAATTAGTTCAGTTTTGTATCGTTTGAATCCCATTCTATTATTTATTGATAGCATTGGAGCATTACGATCATTGTTGCCTGTACTAATATATTTTGCATCTGGAAAATTATCTTTAATAAGAAATAGCATTTCTGCCTTAAGCCATTTACCAATACCACGTTTCTGCTTACCTGTCTTAACACCAGTTAATTCTTGTTCAACTTCCTCTGGATTTGAATGATGATAATATATTTCGGTTAGACCACTTAATTCTCCAGTTTGCTCTCTTGAGACAATCGTTATCCAGCTATATTTCTTATCTTTTACATCTTGTTCGTCGATTCGTCTTCTTTCGGGTGTACAAATAAATTTTCCGGGAATATCTTCAGCGGGAGCTATATTAAAAACATCAGTATAGAGTTTGCAATATTCTTCCAAGTCTTTTTCAGGAACCTCTTCGAATGTTTCTAAAGTTACTCCAAATGCCTTCTTTTTTCCTTCTTCACGCCAGCTATCCATCATTTTCCAATTTATTTCATCTATGTACAATCTATTCTGAGCACGTTCTGCTACAACTACCCCTTTTATTTTCTTACAAAATTCCATACCACTAACATTTGTAGTTTGAAGTCTCATTATCTTTTTATTAAGTTCTATTGTTTTTAGTGTTAAAATTTCTAATAATTTTGATCCTAGACCTTTTCTACGGTAATTTGAATCAACAGTAATGAAAAACATGGTAAAGTCCTTTACTTCTTCATATCCCGGTGATTGGCTATTTTCATGCCAAAGTAAACCTGTGCCAATGATTCTTTCCTTTTTTTCATTAGCAAAAACAATCCAACGATAGACATCATAATATTTATTGTGATTTATCATTTCTTCCTTTTCAAGGTCACGAGAAGGTAAAGGTTCATCTGGATATTCGACAAGTCTATAACTTTCATAGTAATCAAAATAGAGATTCCATAAATCGTCAGTAGCTTCTTTTGGATTAAAGGTTTCTATATTATATAACAAATTAATCACAAAAAAAAATCATATTACAATTTTAATACTTTTTTTATAGGACGTGTATAATCTATTTTTCCAGAGCTATATCTAAAACTAATAAACTATTAGATATAAGAAAATAATTTGACCATCAAACATCATAAGAATTGAAATTTATTATATAAAAAATAAAAGGAAAGTGTAATCTTATGAACACCACATTTGAAAATTTACTAAATCACAGATCCATTAGAAAATATGAAGAGCGACCAATCGAATCTGAATTATTAAATAAATTATTAGAAATTGGTATTAGAGCTCCCTCATCTGGAAATTTACAAAATTATTCATTAATGATTTTAGATGACAAAGAAAAATTAACACTTATTGGTGAAGAAACAGGTGCCCCATTTATATCTGAGGCGCCAATTTGTATTGTAGCTTTAGTAGATTTTTATCGATACAAGAAATTAGCTGAAATGTTTGATGCACCATTCCATTTTAATACTGCAGATTCCGTTTTTATTGGTGTTTGGGATGCTATTGTTGCTTTACATAACATTGTTGTAGCAGCTGAAAGTATGGGATTAGGAACTTGTTATATTGGACTTATTTTATCAACTGATAATCGTAAATTATTAGATTTACCTGACCATGTTTTTGCTGCAGGGATGGTTTCAATTGGATATCCAGCGAATGTTCCTGATTTACGAACACGATTGCCATTAGAAAGTCTACTTCATAGAAATACTTACAAAAAACCATCTGAAGATGAATTGAAAATTTATTATGAAGAATTTTTATCAAGATGGGATAATTATTATTCAAAATTATCTGATGAAAAGAAGAAACACTGGAATGAAGAATTAGGTGTAAGTAATAATGTTCAATACATCAACAAAACAGTTTATACCAAAGAACGAATAGAAGAATGGGGCAAAAAAACAGCTGAAAATATCAGAAATGCTAAATTTAAAATTTAGTGAATAGAATAATTCAAAGTAAAAGAAGAAAAGAATTAGAAGTGGTGCTGAGGCCGGGATTTGAACTCGGGCTCCCTTGCGAGAACTGGTTTTCAAGACCAGCGTCGTAGGCCGTGCTTGACTACCTCAGCTTATCTTCTATTTGATTTTCTAATTATCGTTTTATAAGATTTTTTACAAGATAGTTTTTGCTTTCTTATTAAAATTTCTAATATGAACCTTTTATTTAGGTTCATATGTTAATGTTTGTTTATCGTATATGTCTCGAGAGGAACTTCCAACCATAACGGTAAATGTTCCTTTCTCAGCTGTCCAAGCATTCTTTTTAGGATCATAAAAAGATAAATCATTTACAGTTATTTCAAAGGTTACTGTCTTGGTTTCTTTTGGTGCCAAAGTAATTTTTTCAAAACCAATTAATTCTTTGAGAGGTCTTTCTAAACTACTTTCATTATCTTTAATATACAATTGTACTATTTCTGCGCCTTCAATTTCACCAGTATTTGTAATATCAATCAATACATCCACAGTTTGACCATCAGTAATATTTGAGGATTTGAGAGTCATATTATCATATTTGAAGGTTGTATATGATAAACCAAAACCAAATGGAAATTGCGGTTCCAATTGTTCCTTATCAAAATGACGGTAACCTACGAATATTCCCTCATCATAATGGACTTTTTCTTTTCCAGGAAAAGTCCTCTCAGATTTATGAGCAGGTGAATCACTTAATTTTATTGGAAAAGTTATAGGTAATTTTCCTGAAGGATTTATACCTCCAAAAAGAATGTTTGCAATTGCATATCCACCCATCATTCCTGGATACCATGCTTCCAAGATTGCTGGGACATTATTTATCCACTCACTCATAGCTAATGGACTGCCATTGATTAGAACAACGATAGTTTTAGGGTTAGCTTTAACAGTTTCATTAATCAATTTAATTTGATCTTCAGGCAATTCTAACGAAATCCTATCACAATCTTCGCTATCTTTAAATTTATCATGATTAAGCCCAGCAAAAATTATACAGTAATCAGCTGTTTTTGGATCAGTAGTTATTTTTATTCGCCCTTTGAGTTTTTTCTTTAAACCTTTTAATGGAGTAATTTCAAAAGGAGGTACAACAGCAGCACTTCCACTATAGAGAAGCTTACCCATTTTTTTATTCTTATTCGAACCCAATACTGCTACTTCTTTTATTTTAGTTAAATCCAATGGCAGAATATTTTCTTCATTTTTTAATAAAACTATACCATCTTCAGCTATTTTTCTAGCAATTAATTGATTTGATGGAGTATTACGTTCTCCTTTAGGAATCTTTGTTTTAGCATCAAATAATCCCACCAAAAACATTACTCGGAGTAATCGTTTTACTACAAAATCAAGCTCTTCTTTCGAGAATTTACCCTCTTTGAATGCTTCATCTAATCGTTTCATTGTATAAGCAAATGGTTTAGGCATTTCTAATGATAAGCCAGCTTTAATACAATTTTCTGGTTTTTCTAGAGGACTTGTTGCCCACCAATCAGTAACAATATAACCAGTAAAACCCCATTGATCAATTAATATATCTCGAAGAAGTTCGGTGTTCTCACATGCATAGATACCATTTATTTTATTATAACTACCCATAATTGACCAAGGATCTGCTTCTTCGACAACATCTCGAAAAGCTCTCAAATAGATTTCATTTAAAGTTCTCTCATCTACCTCTGAACTGACTTTTTTTCTATTAGTTTCTTGATTATTGACTGCATAATGTTTTACACATGAACCTATTCTTTGACTTTGGATACCTTTAACGAAAGGAATAGCCATTTCCTTGGTAAGATATGGATCTTCACTAAAATATTCAAAAGTTCGACCATTCAAAGGCGTTCTATCAATATTTATCCCAGGAGCAAGAAGAATATGACGATTTGCTGCTCGTACTTCTTTTGCTACTGTAATACCATAAATATCAGCAAGGTTGCGATTCCAGGTAGCACTAAAACATTTCGTACAAGGAAATTTTGTCATAAATTTGAAACTGGAATGTAATCCTACACCATTTGGACCATCAGTCATTCCAAGACTTTTAACTTTTAATCGTCTAATAGGTTTTGTTTTCCACAAAGAAAGATGTTTACCAGATAAAAGTTTGAATTTCTCTTTTAATGTTAATCGATTTAACAGAGATATTATCCTATCCTCTAATGGTATGGTCTCATCAAAATAATTATATCTATTTTGTAAATCCTTGGAATTTATTTTCATACGGAACCACTTTTTAATTACTTTTACACCTATTAAATGGAAAAAAGTTATAAGACTATTGGTATTTTTTTGATTACGTTTATTACCAGCTATACCATTATAGGTGCTTTGAATGAAGACTGTTACAATTGATGGAATAACTATTGGTCCGAAAGAACCAGTAAGAATCCAAGGAGTAATAAATCTAAGTCCAGAATCTTTTTACAAAGGATCAATTAAAACTGGGCCAGGAAATATTTTACAATCAGCTATTAAACAAGTAAAAGAGGGAGCTGATATTATTGATGTTGGAGCAAAAAGTACTGCACCATATCTCGAGACAGAGATATCTCCTGAAGAAGAAATGGAACGAGCTATTAAGGGAATAAAAATCATTACAGAAGAAATCAAAAAACCCATTTCCATTGATACAACAAATGCTAGAGTCGCAAAAGCAGCTATTGAAAGTGGTGCATCGCTAGTAAATGATGTAACAGGATTTAATGCAGATCCTAAAATGGCTGAAATTGTAGCAGAATTTAAGGTACCAGTAATCTTAGGTGCAACAAAAATAAATCGGTTTATAGGAAATCCTACTGAAAGAGTAATTGAATCTTTAAAGCACTCATTAAACATGGCAAAAGAAGCAGGGATAAAAGAGGAGAAAATAATAATAGACCCAGATATTGGCTTTCATAGAATTGAAGAATTTAAATGGTACAAAATTGATGCTCATATTCTAATGCATTTAAAGGAAATAATCAAGGCTTGTAATCAACCAATTTGTATAGGATTATCAAGAAAATCGTTTATAGGAAAAATATTAGACCTGAAGGAAGCAAAAGATCGATTGTATGGTTCACTAGGAGCAACAAGTATAGCAATACTTCATGGAGCTAAATTGATCAGAACCCACGATGTTCGAGAAACAATTGAAAGTATACGAATCATAGAGAAAATAATCGAATATGGATCAGAAATTTAGCTAAAGAAACAAAGCGCCAAAACGTAAAAAGGGCGAATAAGCGACAATTCTGAAAGTCATTAAGATTCCCCGGGTAGAGAATTCTTAACTATTTTCTTATCGTCTTTTTCTAATGCACCCCCACAAAACCAGGTTTATAATCCCTAACTGATTTATGTGGATACATTAGCTTTTTATTCGCCAAATTAATTATGGGTATCTACTTAATAAAACGTATACATAACATGAACATGTTAATCAGAGGAGAGATTATCTAGAGAGATTATCCGTTTGTTAACATGATTATGTTAACTGGAGAAATTTGTCAATTAGAAAAAAGCAAGCTAAAAAAGAGTGTGGAAAAAAGGATGATAGAAACAATAAGAATAGATGAGAAAATAAAGGAACTAGAGGGAAAATACTGGCAACCAAAAGATATTGTTGAAATAAATAACCAAGTAATTAGATTAGCACTTTTCAAAGGAGAGTACCATTGGCACAAACATACAAAAGAAGATGAACTTTTCTTAGTGTATAAAGGATCAATTACTATCAAAATAAAAGGAAAAGAGGAAATAAAAGTAAAAGCAGGAGAAATGATTGTAATACCAAAAGGGATAGAGCATTGTCCAATGAGTGAAGAAGGAGCGGCAGTATTGTTATTTGAGCCACAAACATTAACAAGTAAAGGAGATTAAATGTAAGAAAAAAGGTGGAGCCGTCGATGAGATTTGAACTCACGGCCTACTCCTATTTGGGGGAGAGGAAACATCCTCGGTACATACCAAGGAGTCGCACTACCATGCTGTGCAACGACGGCATTTCTATTGATTGTTCCTTTTTTAAGTTTACATATTAAAAAGCTTACGCCAACTCAGAAATATAATCTTTTAAACTTTTTAGGATACTTTCTTATAAAAGTATTTCAGTCTTAGTTATTGTATAGTAGCAAACTCGTTTCTGATTTGCTTCTACCATTCATTTCAGGTGTAATTCTTGCCTATTGTTCTTTCAGGTTATCATATTAGAGAAATTCTCTCTTCATCACTTAACCAACCTTTAGTAGTTAGTCTTGATCTTGGTTTATCACAATCCGAAATAATGATTACTGAAACATTACAATTTCCTGATGGTCAAGAGCTTTCTCGAGAGAAATTGGAGCGTAACTTCAAGAAGAAAAAATTGACTGATTGTTTTTTAATCGATAATAATGAATTGTTTTTCCTCTCTACCTTTAATCATGAAACCAATACTAGTTATAAATTATATGAACCTCAAATTGATTGGCCTCCTACTTTATCTATTAATGGATCATTTATGCACACTATTGTAACCGCCACCCCCCTTGAAGAGGCTACCCATAAAGTCAATGCACTTGACCCTACTTTTGGGATTGTTCTTGAAACTTGTATGGGATTAGGGTATTGCACAAAAATGATGCTTAAAACAGTTGTAGATAAAATCATTACTTGTGAGATTTCTGAAGAAGTGATTCATTTAGCAAAAATTAATCCTTGGTCTAAAGATATTTTTTACCATAAACGTATTGAAATCAATCACATCGATGTCTCTAAATATGTTCATAAAAAAGAATCCGAATTTGTTAATTTCATTTTACATGATCCTCCAACTTTACATCGTGTTGGTGAACTTTATTCTGAAGGGTTTTACAGTCAATTATATCGCATTTTGAAGAAAAAAGGTAAACTCTATCATTACATTGGTACTGAAACAGAAAAAACAAAACATCGTTACAAGAAAGGTGTTATCAACAGATTATATAGTGCTGGATTCTCTCGAGTTGAATCTTCATATAGGGGAGTTGTTGCCTACAAATAATCATCTGGTAAAATTATATTTCCTTTGAACATAATTATCTAGCTCATAATTGATGATATCAATACAACTTGCTGCCAGATATTTTTGTTTACCAAGAGATAATTTTTTCCCATATCTTAGAATGAATTTTTCTTTTTCCCGAGGTAAACCTATATGATCACCAATAATAAAAATTGCTGATTCACCAAATTCAACTTCTTGTATCAAGGTTCCTTTTTCCTCTAGAACAAAGATATTTTCAACCAAATTTGCTTTTGATTTTAGAAATGCTTCAAAACTATTTTTGGTTACATTTATCCCCGGATGTGTTCCGCCACTTAAGACTTTCTTTAAAATATCTGTCCATGTTCTTTCATCAACTCGTACATTGTAAAGTGTTTCACCTATTACTTCTAAATGAATTGGTGGATTTGGTGAACCATAAAGAAATACATGAAATTTTACATCTGCTCTGTGTCCATGCGATTTAAAGATTGAAGTAAGTATACATTGATAAACGGTATCTAAACGTCCCGCGTCAATTAAAGAATTAAAACTACCATCAGTAGAGCCTTGTCTTGAATATAATACAAATTCATACATGATTTCTATTTAATATTGAAATAATTTGAATGTTTTTAAAAAAAAGGGAAAAAAGAAAGAATGAATAATTAATTTATGCTTTTGCTTCAACTAATTTCATTCTTTTGAAACCCATAATTCCAGCGATTAATCCTACAAATGGTACAGCTATCAGTTTTATTGTTAATGTTATAACATATAGTATTGCTATACTTCCAAGTGCTTCTGGTGTAAAATTGAAACCGAAGGTTAAAATTGATAATAATAAAATATTCATCAAACTACCAGCTATATAATTGAAAATTCCAAATGAATTTACAATACCTTTAGCAGTAAATTGAGTATTATCATGCAAAAATTTGGATGTATAGAAGAGAGCAATTACTAAGAAACAATGTCCACAAGTCTGTAGAAAAACATCAACACCATAAAATGTTACAAGATATTCAAATAATTGTTCAAGATAAGCCATTATACCTTCTGTGGATGAAAGATCTCCTGTAAAGCTAATTATCATCTCTATTCTAGGATAAATAGCTAAACCAATAAAAGCGAGCCATGCACCAGCAGCAATATAGGCAAAAATTTTGCTTTTATTGACATTTAGTGATAGGATTATCAATCCTATTGCGATAAGAATTCCCGCTATGAAATCTAATTCGAATAATATAAGATATATTTGTATAACCGTTACTGGAGTTTGTGGATCACTATAGGTTGGTATTAATACAAAGAACAAAATGTACATGATTAGTATAGCGAGGTTTTGAACAAAGAACATTAGTAAACCTATACGTGTAAGTATTATACCCGATTTAGTTTCAGAGTTTTCACCAGAAAGGATTTTTGGTTCTTCTATACCTAGTTCATCATCGGTGAGAATTTTAGGTGATTCAGTAGAATTTGGATATTGAAATCCTTTAGTTTTTCTGTTGTTGATTATTACTGTAGGGACAATGATAGCTATTGGAGTAAGAATTATAACAACAAGATTAACATAAAACCACACTGGTTCAACTTGTTCAGTTAATGTAAAATTAATTGCATTTGTTGTCAATGAATCTTGATTTATATTGAAGTTTGATTTAAAAACTTCCTTAATATTTCTATTGGTGGTAGCTTGTTCAGTACAAGAACTACTTGTTGAATAAGCTTGAACAGTAATCAATAGAAAGGTCATTGAAAGAAAAATAATGAATATGACTTTCTTTTTCGCCATTAAATAACACCATATTTTGTATTCTTTACTAGCATAAATAATTTTTTGCTCAAATCAAATGTAAAGAAATAAAAAAAAGGATATTAAAAATTTCAATATTTACTGAATCTTTACTACAGGACAATCATCAATAACTATTTTCCTTCGACAAACAGGACAGGAACCACTCTCTTCCAACCATTCAGCGAGAAGTTCTCTTTTTGCCATATTTCTACAGTTGGGGCAAATAACGATAGTATCTTTTTCGATATCCAATCGCAAGCTTGAAATCATACATTTGGTTTTTGATGGAAATTCATCAATATAGAACACTTTCGTAATTGGTAGGCTATATTCAATCGAGGAAGATTTAGAAGGTAATTTTATTTCATATTTTTCAATTAAGTCTCCACGATGTTTGTAACCTAATTTCATTGCTAAAACATCAAGGGCAATTGACAAATTCTGAGGAGATATTCGCATATATTTGGCATTTAGTAATGGTGATCCATTTAAGCGTTCAAAGATAATCTTACCTATTTCTTTACTTTTCAAATCCACTAAGGCATAAATTTTCGCTTCTAAGCGAAATGCTTCTTTAAAAGTAGCACCAAAAGAATATTTTACATCTTTTAATAATAAATCTTCTTGCTTTTCATCTCGTAATTCCTTAGCTTCTAGATAAGCATTTTTCCTGTTTTTATGATTAATACAAACTGGTATTAAAACAATCCAACCATATCCTGGTAACAAAGCTAGGAAAATGATCATTAACAAGGATCTTCTTTTAAAAATTCTCCATTGTTCATCTAATAAAGATAATTCTGGATCTTTAAATTTTTGAGGTGGAATATTCATATTAGCAAACATAGGTTTCCCTTACGTAATATTGTTATTTTATCGCATAACAAATCATCTATATGATTTATAAAATTAGCTTGTATTTATTTAGAAAATTATAGAGGAATTGGTGCGAGGGGCGCGATTCGAACGCACGAACCCCTGCAGGAAAGGATTTCCCATGCAGATGCAACGACATACGCCATAATTAAACCAGAACTCATTCTGGTGATCTTGAGTCCTTCGCCGTTGACCACTTGGCTACCCTCGCATATTATTCCTTTAAAAAAAAGGAAGATTAGGGATTATTCCATTCCTAGGAATCCCTTTACTGCGGGACTTATTTCAGCAAGCCGTTCTTTAGCAATTATTTCTGAATACTGCTTAATAATTCCCGTTGTCAGCAGAATACCCGTTCCAGTACCCAGCGCACCCAGAAAGTCAGCAAACCCTGCCAGCAACCCTACGAACAGCCCTCCTAACAGCGCAGCTATTGGGATATATCTTTCAAGGTATTTCTCAAGCACTTTTGGATTTCTTCTGAAACCCGGTATTTGCATATCTGCATCTAACAGTTGTTTCGCAACATCACGTGGTCCCATACCTGCAGTTTCCAGCCAAATAGCTGAAAAGATCATACACGCAACTACCAGTATGGCAATATAAATGAGAGCCCGCAGCGGATCATCTATAACTTCTGAGATTCCACGCGGAGCAGTAGTAAAGTAAACCAGACCACCTATTGGAGCAGGTTGATCAGCATTGAAATCCCACCGACCTATTAAATCGACAATTGGATTATCAGCTACTTTCTTTGCCAGTATTTGTGAGATAAAGTATACGTTTGCAAACAGCGCGGACGACAGTATAACCGGTATATTCGACGTATACAGAAATTTGATTGGATACCGCGCCGGTATTTTATATTTCGCATGCGATATCGGTATCTCAATCCGCATTGATTCTACATAAATAACCATAGCAAAGACTATTATCGTAGCCAGAAAAGCGATGACATCTGGATTCAGAGGACGATAAATAACATTGACAAATTTTTCTCCATGAGTTAGACCATAGAAGAATGCAATAATTGCTCCGTAATATCTTCCGGCTGGTTTTGCGCCAATACCTTCTGTGAAACCAAATAATCCGTTAAGAATGTTAAATGAAACACCAGCAGCAATGAATAGTGAAATTCCTGAACCTAAACCATAGCCTTTCTGAATCAGTTCATCCATGAGCATTATAAGTAAACCTGCAGCTAAGAGTTGGAGGAAGATCAATGAACCTGTTAATACATCAATATTATCACCATATGCACCACCGAAAAGATAAGCACCAGCTTCAAAAATTACCATTAAAACACTTAGAACTTTCTGAGCACCAGTATAAAGAGCTCGCTCTTCAGGATTATTAAAGTCAACTTTGATGATTTGACTACCAACAAGTAATTGCATAATTAACCCAGCAGTTACAATTGGACCTATACCCAATTCTCCTAAGGTACCTCTTTGTGAGGCTAAGATTGCTCTCATAGCAAAGAATGGATCTGCTTGACCGGTTGTTACCTCAATGCCATAAAGAGGGACACTGATCATCACAAAGTAAACAACTAAGCAGACAATAGTCCAAATTGATTTCTCTTTGAAGGAAACATTTCTATCAGGTTTCTTAACTTCAAAGGTTACATGTGTAAAGGGTTTGAAGATTTTTAGGAATCTACTTGTCATAGAGGTTCACGCCTTTGTTTATGCAATTCGCTGCTAATTATTAATATTTTTACTTTATATTGGCGAATATCTTTTGCTTTTTTAGCATTTCGGATAGTTTGAGCTTTTTAAAATCTATGCATTTTACTTTTAAATAAGCTTATTTTTCAATCTTATATTTACTTGATTGAAAAAATTATAACTATCCTTTTTAATGATTTCTCATTCTTTGGATTTCTGAAAAACTCTTCGTTGAAAACTTTTTAGATTTATTAGTTGATTTTTATATTAAAATCATTAACATATATTAGTTAATCTTTGAGATTTTTTAACTTTATATTATCGAAATAAACATTCAATGAAAAGAGATGTTGACGAAGAATTTATAAAACTCATTATTTCTTTTTTGAGTATGTCTAATAAAAGACAAATTTGAAAATTGCGAGTTAAAACTAGTTTGTTTTAACTTTAAATAACACTTTAATGAACTTATAAGGCGAACCAAAGTGATATCAGAAGTCGACCAAATCATCGTTAAACTGTCAGAACTCGAAAGACAAGCAAGTGATTTACGTGTTAAACGTGACAAGTTAAACACGGAAGCTCGAGAGAAAGCAGATAGAAGAGATGAATTGAACAAAAAAATGGCTGAACTTATAGCTAAAGTAAAGGACCATCAAACTTCTCGTGATGAAGAAAATACCAAAGTACAAGATATGAAGGTAAAACGTGAGGAAGTTAGAAAAAACCTTGCAGAAGCAAAGAAGGAAGTTGACCAAATAAAAGAGGAAGAAGATCTCGAACCTTTACCAAAGCTTCCTGTTCCGGAAAAAGTTCTCCGTCGTAATCTTAAGCAAATGGAATGGAAGATACAAACTGAAATTCTCCCTGCAGATGAGGAAAAACGACTTGTTCAAGAAATTGCTACTCTACAAGAACAACTTGAAGAAGTAGAATCAATCAAAACTCTTCGACAAGAAAGAAATGCTCGATTCAGTACTTATGAGGGGTTAAAAGCTGAAATGAATTATTATCATAAAGCAGTTATCAGAACAGCTAAAACATCTCAAAGACATCACCATGAAATGACCAAACTTTTTGCTGAAATAGATGAAATTCGCAAAGAAGCAGATCAATGTCACAAAGACTTTATTGAAACAAAGAAACTCGCTGATGAAACACATAAGAAATTCATTGAAATCATCAAAGAAAAAGAAAAGCATCAAAAGAGTCTACAAAACATCAAACAAAAAGCTCGTGTGGATCATTTCAAGGAAGTGAAAGAAACAATCGAAGCAAAAGCAGCTGCTGCCTTAGAGAAATATAAAGATGGCAAAAAGCTCTCACTTGAAGAATTTAGTATGCTTGTTGAACGAGGTTTAGTTTAATAAACCTCCTTTCTACATTTAACTCTTAAAAGAATAAAATTAAAAAAATCAAGTATAAAATTATGCTAATTTTGTACTAGATTATCTTAGTATTTTTTTATCTGTTTTTTTAACAAATATACATTGATAAAGCCATTCATATATTTCTGATGTTTGACTACATGTAATCCATTTTTCTTAAAAAATTCTCCTTGATCAACCATCATAAAACGTGCTGCTGATTCATCTTCAAGAAGTCTAAAAGCATAATATACAAAATTTATGTTTGCAAATGATTTTGCAGGTACTGCAAAGTCAAAAACTAACAAATAACCATTAGATTTCAATACTCGTTTTATTTCTGAAATAACTTTAGGTAATAAATTAGTTGAGAGTTCATGCAATGCTAGAAAGGATGTTACAATATCAAAGGAATTATTTTGAAAAGGCATATTCGAACAATCCCCAACTTTAAACTTTAAATTATCATTTTTTACCGTATATTTCATCGCTCGAGAAATCATTTTTGGATTTAAATCTATACCATTAATGTTTCCTTCTCTAAAGAAGGAGCTAATGATTTTTGTTCCTCTTCCATTAGCGCAACAAATATCTAAAACATGTTCGTTCCCTTTCATAGGTAGATTTTCAATTAATACTTTTCTTTTGAATAATTTTTCAGATGTACCACTTATAAAATATAGAAGACCAGTGAAATAACTATACATGTGAGCTGTAAGACTATAGAACAAAATCTCTACCAACTTTTAGTAAATAATAGATTTAATAGTAATAATAAAAATCTCACATTTAAATAAATCTCATTAGTGTTATAAAGACCAAATAAAATATTAGCAGAGATGAAATCTAAAATGACTCATTTGGAATCAGATTCTTTATCTGAGCAATTCCCTGACCTTAATTCACCCATTCTAGTTAGCGCTTGCTTTTTAGGAATTAATTGCACATATAAAATGTCAAATAATAGAAACGAAAAAGTAATTTCTTTACTTAAATCTAGAAAAATAATCCCTATTTGTCCAGAACAACTTGGTGGTTTATCTACACCACGGAATCCTAATTGTATTTTAAAAGGAACGGGATTTGATGTTCTTGGAAAAAAAACCCAATTAATAGATATTGATAATAAAGATACAACTGCTAATTTCATTAAAGGAGCTTATGAATCTTTTAGATTAGCTGAATTATTTGGTGCAAAATATGCTCTTATGAAAGATAGAAGTCCTTCTTGTGGTGTAAATCACATTTATAATAATTTTTCTTCAGAAGAAAAATTGATTAAAGGACCAGGAGTTACCACTGCTTTTTTGCTTATGAAAAACATAAAAGTAATATCTGAACTCGATCTCTAATAAAAATAATCAAGGAATTCATTTTTGATTAAAACCATTCTCGAGTAATTTTATGAAATCTTCTAAGGAACCCACAAAATTAGGTTTGTATTTACTAAATCGTTTAAGCTCAGGTGAAACAAAGAGATCATCAACAGCAACATCATGTGGACAATAAAATGTTGAAATGCCTATTTTTGAAGGCCCGACAATATCACCCATAAATTCATTTCCTACCATTATGCACTCAACTGGTGTTCTTTTTATTTTCTTCAAAATTTCCCAATAGTATTCTTCACGAGGTTTTGAAAAATGCATATTTTCTGCATGAGTTATTAATTTAAAATTAAAATCTGCTACACCACTCCAATAAAGACGTTTTATGATAGCGGTTTCAGTAAAAATTGGAGTTGTTGCAACAATGACATCCATATTATTATCAAAACAAGCTTTTACAGCTTCACGAGAAAATTTTGCTGGCTTAATAAATGATTCAAGTTCATTATATTCATTTGAATAAAATGCTTTGAATGTTTCATACAGTTTCTTAGGAGTTCGTTTGAAATACTTAGACATCTCTTTCATAAATGTTCTAATACAGAGCTCTTTGGGTAGTTTGCTAAGCATAACTGTTCGAGTAATTTCTGTTAAGGTTTCATAGAAGAATTGAGCATCAAGATAATTGAAGTAAACATCATGCAATGTCTTAAAGTATTTTCTACTGAAAGCGATTTCATCAATTTCATTCAAGGTTGAATCCATATCAAAGAGAACTGTTGTTATTGTCATTGGCATCAGTAGTCCTAAGTGCTATAATATCAACAAATATCTTAACTGAAAAGTCTTTCTTCATTTACAAAAGTTGTGTTTGGATTACTATATTAGTAATTATTTCAGAAAGTTGAATGAAAGAATTTATATGTATAAAATAAAATTTCGGTTATTAGTAACTAAGAATGAATCTTTCATAAGTGATTGAACTTGAATTCTCAGAAAGAAACACAAAACGAACGTCCAAAAGATGAAATTTCATTAGATTATGTTGGTATTACTAACTTCAAAACTCTTTTAGTAATTACAAGGAACGGTAGGACTTTTCATTTATCACCAGTAATTGAAGCAACTATTAATCTACCAGCTGAAATAAAAGGAGCTCATATGTCACGAATTTGTGAATCAGTTGTTGAGATAATTAATGATGAAAGGAATGCCCATCATTCAGTTGAAGATCTATCTTTACAAGTTCTTAAAAAATTGGGTGAAAAACATCCTTATACAAATGCCCACTTGTCACTTAATTTTGATTTCTTTTATGAAACCAAAACACCTGTTAGTAAAAAGAAAACATTCGAAGTTGTAAATGTAATAGTTCAAACGTGGATTATCAATAAAGAAGAATCGCTCGAGATTACCGTTGAATATACTGGTAATACTGTATGTCCACATGCAATGGAAAATAGTGCGGATAAGAAAACCCATGTTCAAAGAGCTTTAGGAAAATTAAGCGCAAAAGGTACACTTGATCAAATGCCAACATTTGAATCAATGGTTGATGTTCTTAGATCTTCTTTTCCAGCTGAAACTTATTCAATCTTGAAAACTAATGATGAACAATTTGTTATTGATTGCATGTATGAGCATCCCATGTTTGTAGAAGATGTATGCAGAAGTATTCTTGCTGTTGCAAAAGAAAAATTCAAAGGGAAAAAATTAGCATTAACAGCTATTGCCAAGAGCTTTGAGAGTATTCACAAACATGATGTAATTGCTAAAGGTTCAACCTTTACTGAGTAATCAATTGTAATTAGATGCCATTAAACCAGCGGCAATTTTTATTCAAGTCCAAAAGAACCTTCCTATTTTTATTAAAATACAATAGAACAAATTCCCAGTTCACATTACCAACTTGCCATTTACCATCTTTATTTGGACCAATATCAAATTTTAGTACAATACCTGAGTGATGATATATTTTCCAAAGAACACCATATGAAAAATTACCTAGAGAATAGGCAACTAATTTTTTCCCTTTTTTTGTTGATAGTTCAGTTACTGGTTGTGGATTATGAGTATGATGTCCAACGATCATATCCCATTTTTTCAACATCATTTTGGAATATTCAACTTGGCAAGGATGAGGATATAATTGTAATTCATAACCCCAATGAGGGTAAAAGATATTGAATTTAGCTTCCGGATTATATAATTCTTTTACTTGTTTGAAACCAGAGACAAATTCACAGGGATGATCTGACCAAGCAGTTGCTGCTGCAAGATTAATTGAATCTTCAAGCATTACAGATGGTTCATCTCTTCTTCCGATAACAATAAAACCATGATCTTTTACTTTTTGATAACTCTTTTTGTATTCATTCCAACCAAAATCATTGCAGTGATTATTTGAATAAGTTAATATTGTCTTTTCAGGTGGATGTAATGTTTTTAAAATTTCTAGCATATTCTCATCATGTATTTGCTCAGAAACTACCTCATGCTTTCGATTAGTAATTATTCCTTCAAAATTACCTACAAAATAATCAATATCACTAAAGTAATTCCTTAAACTATTTCCTAAAATCAATTCCCTATTTTTCATCTTCATAATATCACCCACAATCCCTATACGAATTTTAGGAGTGATATCATTAAGAATGGTTTTCCTAGGAATAAATTCTACAAGATCTTTATGTTTTCGTTTATTCGGACCAACAAAAAAATATGTTAAGAATTCAACTTTTTCTAGTAATTTATATTCATGATAAAATCTAGGTCTTATTGTTTCATAAGCCCATTCAGGATCTTTATCACGATTATTATCAGTTGAATTCATTTAAATCCCTATGAAATAGATAGATTTAGAAGGATTAGTATTTGTTGCCTTTAATATATTTATTTGTTATTTTCTTATTCCTCAATTTCTCTATTCACTTCAACTTTAATTAAAAACTTCTTTAACTGAGTAAGAACTTCTTGCTGCATTCCTTCAACAAATTTGAGCGAGCCAACAACTTCATGACCTCCTCCATCAATTCCAGCGAAAGGCAATTTCTTCTTGAGGTTCTTTATTATACCAGGAAAATTGATTACTACTCCTCTAGATCTTAAAACAACAAAGTCAGGTCCTAATCCCAAGGTAATAATACCTTTTTCAGGATATTTATCACAGAGAATATCATGTATTGCGCCAGTTGTTTTTCCAGGTGGTGGGAATTCAAATCGTCGAGCAAAAATCTCTACATCAATAGATCCGATTACAATATTATCAGCTGGTTCTTCTTCTTTAAGATGTGCTTTACAGATATTTATTTGCTCATCAATAGCCGTTTTAGCTTCATTATAGAGAAGATCAACAATTTCAAGATGAGTTGTGCTTTTAAGATTATCAAAACCATAAATACTGTCAATAATATTTTTACCATCAGAAAATCGTAAAAAGTATTGTTCAAAATCCACTGCTAAAGCAATTTTTTCTATTAGCTCTTCTTTCAATCCTTTTTTCTTCGCTATAGCTAAATATTGATCTTGGGCAGTTCCTTGGACTCTATCAGCCATACCTGCAATTGCTGCTAAATAATCTATCTTATCAGAAATATCAGGATTTACAATACGAGCTAATTCTACTCCTAACATACCTGAACAGAGATTGTAATCGCCATTGTTATAATAAGGATTAACATGTAAGCTAACATTTTTCTTAACAATTTCTTCTGGAAAGTGATGATCTAAAACGGCTACTTCCAAACCAAATAATCTAGCTTTCTTTATTGATGATAAACTTTCATGTGAGCTTCCTAAATCCATTAAAAGAACTAAGGGTAATCTATCACCAAATCTTATAGCATCTTGTAAAGCAAAATCGATGTCTTTTGTTACATCAATAAAATCCCAAAAAGGTGATTTTGAAGGTGAACGTTTAATTCTAAAATTAACTGAATCTGGTTGTTCTTGCATCAACAAAGGAATAACAGCTTGCTCAAGAGCAACTGCACAAGTAATTCCATCTGTGTCAGCATGATGACGAATCAGTATTGGTGTTCCATCAAAAATAGCTCTTCTAATCATTTTTGCTAGTTTATATAAATCAGATTTCATAGATTCAAGAGTTTTATCTTTGATAAGAAAAGGTATTTCTTGTGGTTTTGATTTTTCATCAAGTGTTTTTTCTATGCGTTCCAAGATAACTTTGGTTTCTTCATCACCAGCTTCTACCATATCCATTATTTCTATCTGTAACATATCTCTATGTGTGTTTATGGTACCAAAAACTTCAACAATATCACCAACAGCGATATTAATATACGGATTTTCTTCAGTTGGTTTGATGAATGCTGCTCCTGAAATTGAACCCGACTCATCTATAAAATTGTAGGAAATAGGTCCCGATGTTTTTCTAATCTGAGAGACTTTTGCTTGAATTAAAACATCTTTGTTTTCAATTTTCCTTGTAATTGAAGAAATTTTTCTTCTTTGAACTGGATCTCGCTTAACACCATGACGATAGTCTTTTAATTGAACTGGATTAAGCTCTAATTTTCCATCTCTGCTTTTTCCACTAACGTAAACAATAATTTTTTTACCAACATCATTTCTTTGGAGACCTTTGAGATTTTTATTACGTATTAATCCATCTACTCCAGGGAAAAGCTCAGCAAACACTCCAAAATCCTTGAAATTTTTTACTACTGCATGATAATAAGTTCCTATGGTAACTGTCCTATAACTACATGGAGGTTTTAGAACAAACACTATGGGAGTGGTTTTACATTCTTGACAAATATCACCATATCCAGGAGTGATTTCACTTTCATTCATTGGTTTCCCACAAGAATCACAAACTATCAAATCCCCTTTGCCATTACAATTTTTACATACTTTACTCTCAATTAACGAGCCTGTACCTTTGCATTTTTTACATGCATTTGAGTCATCATTTTGATTATATGATGAAAGAACAATTTTTGTACTACCCATACCTTTGCAATCTGGACAAGTTGTGTCTGAGATTATTTCATTACCTGTTCCTTGACAAACTGGGCACTTAATTTTCCCCATTGGTATCACTTTAGTTACTTTCTTAGTAAGTGCTATTATAAATGGTTTATAACTTTTCTATCTAGTTAAAATTAATTAATCCAAATCTTTGCTTAATATAAGAGATAAAAAATGGTATATTGACTTTTCTTTGCCTTTAATTTCGTTTTAAAATTTAAAAATTTATTAAATAATTCCTAAAGATAGATATTGAAAATAATTAATATTTATTAAGTAAAATATTTTACTATTAAAATAAATATATTAATAATGAAACGATTATTGAATTTTTAAAATGACGGATAGCTTTAAAATATTTAAATTAACGAAGAGATTTTAACAAATAAAGGCATAATATAAGAACAGAATTCGAGATGATAGGAGATTGTCTGAAAATAATAACATTAAAGAAGAAATAAACGATTCAAATATCGAACAAATTGAATCTACTGAATCAGAACTTTCATCAGATGAAAAGATAGAACCCAAATTATCCATTGAAGAAAGGAAAAGAGAAACATTTTGGATAATGTTACAAAGTGGATTTAAAAGTACCTTAACAGGTATAGGCTTCTTTTTCAGACATCCTAAAGATGCAATGAGATGGATCATTAAACAAAAAGTTTTCATAGTATATTTAGTTGCTATTTTATCAGGTTTTGTTGGAGCAGCAGCAGCTTGGGTATTCAGTAATTATATTTCATTAACTAGAATGTTCTTTTATGGACTAATTTTTAATTTTACACCTGAAAAAGCACAATTTCTTATGATAATCCTCCTACCCGCAATAGCAGCTGCTATAACTGCACCAATACTGTTAAAATGGGCTCCTGAAGCAAAAGGTCATGGAATTCCTGAAGTTATGGAGAGTATAGTTTACAAAGATGGTTATATTAAAACCACAACTCCTTATCTTAAAATGGCTCTTTCAGGAATTTGTATAGGTGGAGGTTTAAGTCTTGGTAGAGAAGGACCTATCGCTCAAATTGGTGGTGGATTTAGTTCTTTTTTGGGAAGAAATCTTGGATTGAGTGGAAGAAGAATTAAAACAGTAGTTGTTTGTGGTTTAGTAGCTGGAATTTCAGCTACTTTTAATGCACCAATTGGAGCTACACTCTTTGGTCTAGAGATTTTAATAGTGTCACTCAGTGCTGATCAATTAATTCCAATTGTTACATCCTCTCTTATAGCAAATACAGTTGGTAGATTAATCTTAGAGAATGGTCCTGAACCAGTTTTTAAAATACCAGAAGAATTAACTTTAATAGATTTTAGCGTTTATGTACCTTATTTACATTGGTTTGCTTTATTAGGTGTTGTAACAGGTCTCGTTTCAGTTTTTTATGTAAAATCCGTAGGATTAATAGAAAAACTTGTTCATAAAGTTAAAGCTCACCCACTTATATGGCCTATTGCTGGTGGTGCAGCAACGGGAATTTTAGGGTTATTGAGTCCAAAAGCAGGTGCACAAGATTTGAATTTTACACCTGTAAGCAATTCTGAATCGTTATTTGGTATTCCTAATGTTGTTGGAATTCCGCGGATATTTGGTGTGGGGTATGAGACTATTACTGCTTTATTTGAAAATAAACCCATAGAAGATGGTTGGACAATTGTTGGTGGGGGGGTTATATTAGTAATGATATTGCTAATGCTTCTTAAGATTCTTGGAACTGCATGCTCTGTTGGAACAGGAAACTCTGGTGGGGTATTTGCTCCAGCATTATTTATAGGAGCAACAACAGGTTATGGTTTTGCAGTAGTAATTAATAGAATATTTCCAACTTTAGGTTTTTCATTACAAGATTATGCTTTATTTACGTTGGTTGGCTTAGCTTCGGTATTCTCAGGATCATCAAGAGCGGTCTTAACAATGATCTTTATGGCATCTGAAATGACTCATTCATATTATACATTTATTCCTTTAATGATTTCATGTACACTAAGTTATTTCATAAGTAGAATTTCTATGCGCGAGAATATTTACACTCAAAAATTAGCTTTAAGAGGAGTAAATATTTCATTAGCTGGTCCGACAGATCTTCTTGAAACATACAAGGTAAGGGATATAATGACAAAAGATGTCATTTGTGTACCCGAAAACATGAGTATGAGAGAATTTGATTCTTTCATTGATACAATGGATCATGTCGGTTATCCAATTATTAATATGCAAGGTGAATTTCTTGGTATGATAACTACTACTCATCTCAAAAAAGCATTAGCCTCTAAAGAAATGGATAAAACAGTTTTAGATTCTGCTCAGAAAGAACCATATGTTCTATATCCGGAGGAAACAGTTGATCAAGCTATGAGATTATTATATCGATCAGATTTGGGACGGTTAGTGGTACTAGATTCAATAGGATCAAAAAATATAATTGGAATTGTTTCTAATTCTGATGTTCTCAAATGTTTAGAAATTCAAAGATTTAAAGATCTCGAAGAAAGGAGATTTGTTGATAAGGAGTTAGCTAAAAGCGAATTACAAATGGTTGAAAAGACGTTAGAGGAATATCCCAAACTCTTTGATAAAGTAAAGGTTATTCATAGAGAACATAAAGAAAAAATGACTGAAAAAGAGTTGTTGGAATTCCTTCGTGAATCGTGTATCGAGAAATCACTGGAAGAGAAAGTCAATGAAAAATATCAAGAGCATTTAGAAGAAAATATAATCGCTGTTAAAAAAGGGCCAAGAAGGAAAAAACGAAAAAATCAAAATAAAAAGGAGAATATTGAATGAATTTTCCTTCTTTACTTTTCTTTTATTTAATAGGAATACTTTACTTATTAAAAATTAATTTTTTTATTATTTTTGCACTAACCTAAATTAATACTAACATGTTACAATAAAATAATTAGAAAAGATACTCTTATGTTTCAACTATTACAAAATAACAAACAAAATATTTAGAAAGAGTAGTTTCATGAAAAAATTAAGGTGATAAAATGAAAATTAATCAATTAAAAGCTGATATGAGAAATGTTGACATTAGATTTCGTGTAATTAAAAAAGGTGAGATACGAGAAATTTCCTCTCAAAATGGTAAAGAATTGAATTTATCGGAAGTTGAAGTTGGTGATGATACTGGGAGAATTTATTTAACATTATGGGATCAGTTTATCGAAACATTACTTGAAGGCGATATTGGAGAAGTAAAAAACGGTTTTATTAAAGTGGTTCGTGATGAACTAAGATTAAATATTGGTAAATATGGTGAATTATTAAAAATTGAGAATGCTGATGAAATTCCTTCAATTGATAAAATCCCAAACGAGTTTGCTAAACCTCCTGAGGGATACAAACCTGCTTATAAACCGAAATATAGAAAGAGGTACTAGATTACTTCTTTCACATTTCCCTAATGGAATAACGTAGAATTGCTACGAGACCACCAAATGATTTGAATAAGATCATTCCTTCTTCTGTATCAATACTGATGATTTCTATATCAGCACCAGTATCTAAAACTTGCCTCCCTAATTTATCAACAAAATCTTCTGTTTCATCTACGGATAATTTAGATTGACCACATTCAGGACATTTAGCTCGTAGTAAATCATCTTCAAATTCAACAAATTCCTTGGCTTTGATTGCTTCATTCCTTGTATAATTACATTGAGAACAAACTATCTTTGTTTGAATAACATCCAATTCTTCACTTAAAAGAAGAGTTTTTACAGCACCTTGCTCAAGAGCTCTAAGAACTTCTTTTTGACCATATGCTACTAAACCAGTATCTTTGCCTAATTCTTGGAGGAAAGATTGAACCAGTTTCTTTTCCTCTAAATAACGAACATCTTTTAGTAAATCAGCTGATTTTTCCATTAATTCACGAATACCTTGTTCACCGGTATATCCCGTATCTACTGTGCCAATTATCTTATCTCGTATCCGATAATCTAAATAATCTGATCTTACAAAATTTTCTTTTGCCATTGATGGACCACCTACAATTATCCCTTGAAGATCTGGTACATCAACAAAAAGATCATTGGTTACTTCACCTGCTTTCCTTAAATGTTCTTGAGCAAGAATCTCAGTTCCTCGCTGAATTCTTCTCTGTGATTGACCACCTTTGCCATGTTTTCCTGGAACAAAAGAAGTAATATTTCGCAGAAAATTCATATGATTTCCTCGTAAAAGAGCATAAGCAGCTGAACCTCTATCAATTACCATTAAACCGAATTGTTGTTTTTCTTCGAGTTGCTCTCTCAAGTATTCGGTATGAAAACGTGAATCGCAAACATACATCTTTCTTATTATAGGTTCAACTGGAGTTACTGGAAAATATTCTATTTTACCTGATTCAGTCATACCACAAAATATTACAAAACCATTTTTTGGGAGTTCTCTTATATTTTTGATACGATTTAGAATGCTAGATAGTGCTGCTGTAACAGCTTTTCCTGTTTGTTTGCTTTTAATGTTCGCAGCTGTACCTCTCTCATCTACTAATTGTTGTGTAACATCAGGTATAGATGTTCCATGTGGCATATAGAGGCTTACTAAACATGTAGCACCATTGAATGATTTCTTTCGTTCCAATCGTTCAATACTTTGTTTAATTTTGTAATTTTCAAATGATGATGCGGAATGAGACACTAAATTCAAATCTCCGTTAAACCGAATATTATTTTTAATTCTATTAATAACTATATCAATCGTTTTCTTCGATAATTTATAAATTTTCAGTCTTCTTATAGTGGAAAGAACTATCAGATTGAGAAAATAGTTTTCACAATAGTTTTAAAACATTAAGAAATGAATTACTATATTAATATTCGTAACTAAAGAACATTAGTGATTGAACAATGAAAAATCGAATAATTGGTATGGTACCAGGAACAGGTAAACAAAGCAAAGGAATAGCATTACAATTAGGAAAAGCTGGTTATGAAGTAATTATTGGTTCACGTTCTATTGAAAAAGCTGAAACAATTGCAAATGAATTGAATTCAATTTTAGGAGAAAAAAAATTCATAGGAAAACAAAATAATGACGTAGTTAAAAATTGTAATGTAATTTTTCTCGTGGTACCACCTGAATTTTTAGGCGATACTTTATCTGGAATTAAATCACAATTTCAACCAGGAACTATTCTTGTTGATGTAGTTGTTCCTTTGAAATTTGAATCGGGTTTAGCTTTTTGTGATCAAGAAAGAGAGCAAGATGGTAAAAAATATCGCTCAATTAGTGAATATATTCAAGCAAATATACCTGAGAATGTTACATTGGTTGGAGGATTTAAAACCATATCAGCTAATAAATTAAATAAAATAACTGAATCACTAAATGTAGATGTTTTTCTTACATCTGATTCTTCTGAAGCAAAAGAAGAATTAAAGGAAATAATAAGAAAAATACAGGGATTAAGAGTTCTTGATGCAGGACCATTAGTTTACTCAAGAACTACAGAACAAATGACTGCTTTAGTAATTAACATAAACAAATTAAATAAATTAAAACATGGTTCTTATAAAATTATTACTGCTAATAAAGATTAGAATTAAGAAAATTTTTGGAAGAGATTTAGAAATGAACTGTCTCTAAATCTTCCTTTGACAACTCTTGTTGACATTTAGGACATAACCCTTTAATCTCAAGATAATTGAGTATATGTAATTTATGAGCATATAACGAACAGCAAGGAAGTTTCACTACATCATCTTTTTTAGTTAATTCCGAAAAACAAACTGCACAAACTGGTTTTGGTGATCCACAAGAAGGACACAATCCTTCTTTATCTGGAAGTATTTCCCCACAATTAAAACAAGAAAAAACAGTTTTTTTCTTTTTTTTATTTGGCAAATCAACATCAATATTAGTATCTATAATTAGCTTATTTTTCCTTAATTTCTGAGAAAGATAAAAGGTAATAATTGTTAACATTATAGCAACGATTAATAGAATAATATCTATCAGGAAACCATTTCCCACCCAAGACCAAGATATTATATCACCTATCCAAACCAAGGAAGTAAATATTATACTAATTGTGATTAAAATAATGGCTGTTCTATCTTGTTTATCTATACTTTGTATTCCATTCACCAGCTGAAATTATGCTTTAAGTTATACTCAACTATGAACTGACTTTTCATAAATAAAAAGATTTCAATTTGGAATCACTTTAATTAAATAAGATTTTTCTTAAAATAGTCTAGAGGTGTAATTGACAGAAGTTGGAAAAAGTTCTTAAATATGCTTCGCTTGTTGAGCTTTTGTAACTTCAACTAGAAGTACAAATAAATCCCCAAAAAGGAGATTTATTGTCAATTATTATCCCTCGAATAGATATTTATTGAGGTAATTCAAAATGGGAAAGATTACAGATCCAATTTATGAGCAAGTTGTAAAACGAAACGCTCAAGAACCTGAATTTCATCAGGCAGTAAAAGAAGTATTGGATTCAATTGAACCAGCCCTTGAACAACATCCAGAATTTGTTGAAGCTGGAATTCTTGAAAGAATTGTAGAACCTGAAAGATTAATTCATTTCAGAGTTCCATGGGTTGACGATAAAGGCAAAGTACAAGTCAATAGAGGATTCAGAATTCAATTCAATGGTGCAATTGGTCCACACAAAGGTGGTTTAAGATTCCATCCTTCAGTATATGACGGAATACTCAAATTCTTAGCTTTTGAACAAATTTTCAAAAACGCTCTCACTGGTTTGCCTATGGGTGGTGGAAAAGGTGGCTCTGACTTTGATCCAAAAGGAAAATCTAATGGTGAAGTCATGCGCTTCTGTCAATCATTTATGACTGAATTATACAAATATATTGATGCTGATTTTGATGTACCAGCTGGTGATATTGGCGTAGGTGGTCGTGAAATAGGCTATCTATTTGGTCAATATAGAAGAATCAAAAATGTTTGGCATGGTGTTTTAACAGGCAAAGCTCCAGAATATGGTGGATCATTAGGTAGACCAGAAGCTACTGGTTATGGTGCTACTTGGTTTGCTGAAGAAATGATCAAAGCTAGAGGCGATAAAACAGGTCTAAAAGATAAAATCTGCGCAGTTTCTGGTTCAGGTAATGTTGCTCAATATGCTGTTCAACTTATTACAAAATTAGGTGGTAAAGTAATTACCATGTCTGATTCTACTGGCTTTATCTATGATAAAGAAGGTATTGATACCAAAAAATGGGAATACGTTATGCAACTTAAGAATGTAAAACGTGGTAGAATCTCAGAATATGCAGACAAGTTCAAAGGAGTAGAATATCATACATACAACGAAGATAAAAACCTAAAAAGTCCATGGTATGTTCCAGAAATTGAAATCGCTTTTCCATGTGCAACACAAAATGAAGTTGATTTAGAAGAAGCTAAAGCTCTTGTTAAGAATGGTGTCATTGCTGTATGTGAAGGTGCAAATATGCCAACTGTTTCAGAAGGTGTTGAACTTTTCATAGAAAAAGGTGTTTCATTTGCCCCAGGTAAAGCAGCTAACGCTGGTGGTGTAGCTACTTCCGGTCTTGAAATGTCTCAAAATAGCTTAAGATTAGCTTGGACCTTTGAAGAAGTAACAGATCGACTTCACAAAATTATGATTAATATTCATGATACTGCCTACAAGACTGCTGAAAAATATGGCTCTCCAGGAAATTACGTTGTTGGTGCCAACATCGCTGGTTTCCTGAAAGTTGCCAAAGCAATGCTTGCTCAAGGTATTATATAGTCGACGTTGATTATTAGGGCACATTGCCCTTTATTTCTATTTTTTCTATGATTTTAAAACCACCTGAAGTAAGAATTAATTAATTCTATTGGGAATAAATAACTAAAAATTTTTGATTTGTAAACATAACAAAAATCTTAAAGGCAGATAAATGTAAACTTCTGCGTCATACATAGGTGAACTAAAATGGATCTTGCATTTTTCAGTGAATATGAAAAAGAGAACAATTCACTCATTCCTTTGTTACAACAAATCCAAGATAGACTTGGTTATCTAAATAGTGAAGCATTGGAAAAACTAGCTGAATATTTGGATATACCTTTAAGCCGTATTTATGGGGTCGCCACTTTTTATTCTCAATTCAATTTTTTACCTTTAGGTAAATATGTTATGAAAATTTGTCATGGAACAGCTTGCCATGTTAATGGAGCTGTTAACATAGCAGAAGAAATACAAAATGAATTGGGTTTAAAGGAAAATGAAACGTCAGCTGATGGGTTGGTAACTTTACAACCTGTTGCGTGCTTAGGATGTTGTAGCCTTGCGCCAGTGATTATGGTAAACGATAAAGTATTTGGAAATCTAACTCTTGCAGCAGTAAGAAAAATTGCTAAGAAAATTTTAAAGGATGAATTAGAATGATCAAAAGAATTTGCGTTGGAATGAATTCTTGTGGAATAGCTGCAGGTGCAGAAGAAATTAAAGTCGTTTTACTAGAGCAGCTTAAAGAAAACAAATTAGATATTCCAGTAAAAAATGTTGGTTGTATCGGTATGTGCTACCGAGAACCGATGATTGATATTGTTTTTGATGATATTATTTATACCTATGGAAATCTTACAGCTGATAAAGTTAAAACGATAGTTAAAAATCATGTAATTAATGGGAAAGTTGTAGAGGAATTTCTTGTCAAAAAAGATACTTTTAACTCTCCTAACCGAGTTACTTGGGATGTTGATGACTATTTTTCTAAACAGGTTAAGATTATCTTAGAAAATTCTGGTTATATTGACCCTGAAAATATTGATGAATATTTAGCTGTAGATGGTTATCAAGCTTTGAAAAAGGCATTTACCCATACACCCGAGGAAATAATTGATATTATTTCAAAAGCAGGTCTAAGAGGAAGAGGTGGTGCTGGATTTCCAACAGGATTAAAATGGAAATTTACTCGAGAAGCAAAAGGAGATCCAAAGTATATTGTTTGTAATGCAGATGAAGGCGATCCTGGTGCATTTATGAATCGTAATGTTCTCGAAGGAGATCCTCATCGTGTTATTGAAGGAATGATTATTGGTGCTTTTGTAATAGGCGCTAACGAAGGTTTCATTTATTGTCGTGCAGAATATCCTTTAGCTATTAAAAGATTACAAATAGCTATTGCCCAAGCTAAAGAGAAAGGATTCATTGGTGAAAATATCCTAGATAGTGGTTTCTCTTTTGATTTGAAAATCATGGAAGGTGCAGGAGCATTTGTTTGTGGTGAAGAAACAGCTCTCTTAGCTTCGTTAGGTGGAAAGAGAGGGATGCCAAACCTAAGACCACCTTATCCATCTACAAAAGGATATTTGGGCAAACCGACCAATATTAATAATGTTGAAACATGGGCTAATATTCCTTGGATCTTGCGAAATGGTTGGGAAAAATTTGCTCAATATGGTTCTGAGAAAAGTAAAGGAACTAAAGTTTTCGCCTTAGCTGGTAAAATCAAGCGTGGTGGAAATGTAGAAGTTCCAATGGGTATAACTATCAAAGAAATTTTAGAAACTATTGGTGGTGGAACCAAAGGTGGCAAAAAATTGAAAGCTGTCCAAATGGGTGGACCATCAGGTGGTTGTATACCTTATTCACTATTTGATACTCCTATCGATTACGATTCTATCACTGCTACAGGAGCAATTATGGGCAGTGGTGGTATGGTTGTAATGGATGAAGACTCTTGTATGATTGATATTGCTAAATTCTTTTTAGCTTTTACTGTTGACGAATCATGTGGAAAATGTACCTATTGTCGATTAGGGACCAAACGTATGTGGGAGATACTATATCGAATAACAGAAGGGAAAGGGAAACCAAAAGATTTGGAGAAATTACTTGATCTTGCGCCAAAAGTAAAATCAGGATCATTATGTGGTTTAGGTCAGACAGCGCCAAATCCGATTCTTACTACAATCAAATACTTCAGAGAAGAATATGAAGCACATATCAATAATAAAAAATGCCTTGCAAAAGTATGCAAACCATTGCTTACTTATACAATAAATGGAAATTGCACTGGATGTGGTGCTTGCCTTAGAAAATGCCCTTCAAGTGCAATAACTGGTGAAAAGAAAGAACAGCACAAATTAAATCAGGACTTGTGCATAAAATGTGGTGCTTGTTATCAAGCATGCCGTTTTGAAGCAATTGATGTGGAGTGAGCTTAAAATGAAAGTTAAAGTTAATTCAAATGAAATAGAATTTCCAGAAAAAACGACCATTCTTGATTACATTAGAAGTAATAATAAACATATCCCAGGTCTCTGTAAGATGAAAGAACTTGATCCTTATGGATCTTGTAGATTATGTCTAGTTGAAGTAAATAATCGTATTTTACCAGCTTGCTCCACCTATCCACGAGAAAATGATATCATTGAAACAAAAAGTAATGAGATCATTAACTCTAGAAAAACAGCTCTTGAGCTAATTCTTTCAGATCATTATGGAGATTGTATTGGTCCCTGTAATTTTGGTTGTCCTACAAAAAGTCAGGTACAAAACTATCTTGCATTAGTAGCATTGGGAAAATATCATGAAGCAGTTGCTTTGATGAAAAAGGACTATATTTTACCCGCATCATTAGGTCGTGTTTGTCCTGCTTTTTGTGAACGCGATTGTAGAAGAAATCTAGTTGAAGAACCAATTGCTATAAGACAATTAAAACGCTTTGCAGCAGATTATGATTTAGAGCATGGACCTTGGATGCCTGAAATACCAGCTGAAACTGGAAAAACCATCGGTATTATAGGTGGTGGACCCGCAGGTCTTTCATTAGCTTTCTATGCTCGTCAGAAAGGTCATTCAGTTACTATTTATGAACAAATGCCCAAATTAGGTGGGATGCTAAGATATGGTATACCTGAATATCGTTTACCAAAGGATATTCTTGACAAAGATATTGATACAGTAATTAAAACAGGTATCGAAGTTAAGACCAATACTAAGATTGGGGAAGATATCACATTCAAAGATTTACGAAAGAAACATGATGCTGTCTATATCGCAACCGGTGCTTGGGTTGGATCCCAACTTCGAATAGAAGGTTGTGACATGCCCGGAGTAATGGATGCTATTGATTTCTTACGACGAATTAGTCTTGGTGAAAAAATTGAACTTGGTCAGAATGTCTTGGTTGTTGGTGGGGGTAATAGTGCTATGGACGTTGCTCGCACAGCAAGACGTTTAGGCGCAAATGTTAGTATCTCCTATCGTCGAACTCGCAATGAAATGCCAGCTGAACAGATAGAGATCGATGAAGCTATTGAAGAAGGAGTAATTTTAAACGAGTTAACTAATCCAGTTCAATTAAAAGGCGAAGAATTTGTCCAACAAGTAGAATTGATTCGAATGGAATTAGGTGAACCCGATGAAAGTGGTAGATGTAGACCTGTTGAATGTGAAGGCTCAAATTATTGTATTGATATCGATACAGTTATCTTTGCAGTAGGTCAAAGACCAGATACAGAATTATTAGAGCGATTTGGTTTAGAACACAAAGTTAGATGGGCTGCATATAATGAAACAACTTATCAGACTAATACTCCTGGTGTTTTTGTTGGTGGGGATTTAGCTTTAGGACCTTCAACTGTTATTCAATCAATTGCTACAGGCAAAGAAGCCGCTGTAATGATCGATCTATATTTACGAGAAAAATTGGATCAATATGAACAAACACTAAGTGAACCGTGGAATCATCTTGATGATATAGAGGAAAACTCTGAACTTAAAGATATAATTTTGTATCTTAAACCATATAATCATTGGAAAAAGGTTACCAAAGAAGATTATGAAGATAGGGAACGAATTAAACGTGTTAAGGCCAAAGTTCTTTCACCAGAAATTCGATCAAAGAATTTCGATGAAGTTGAAGAAACCCTATCAGAAGAAGAAGCGATTAAAGAAGTTAGTCGTTGTATGTCTTGCGGTTGTTTAGATTCATTTGAATGTAAACTTAGAGAATATTCTACTTTATATGGTGCAAATCAAGATGCCTTTTTAGGTGAATTACATAGTGACCCAATTGATGAGTCTCACTCGCACGTAATTTTAGATAATAACAAATGTATCCTTTGTGGTCGATGTATCAATCTTACCCACGAAATTACTGGTGAAGGTTTAATTGATAATCTCAATCGAGGATTTCCAACTAAAAATGGTCCTCCTGTAGGAATGACTCTATGTGATGTTAAAGGTGATTTCATAGGAAATTTCGTTGATGATTGTCCTACTGGAGCTTTTGCAATGACAACACCATTTCCAAAGAATGGTCCTTGGGATGTTGAATCTTTTTCAACTATTTGTAAGGACTGTGGCATAGGCTGTGAGATGGATGTAGATGTCTACATGGGTTTTGCAGTTAACATTTCAGCTAATGAAAATTCATGGAATCATGGTTTAGTTTGTGATAAACCAAGATTTAGCAGAAGCTGGGAACATAAAATCATCAATCCAAGACAAAAATCTGGTAAAACCTTTGTTGATATAACTGTTGATGAAGTTAAGAATATTCTTGCTCATCATACAAAGAATATAGCAATTATCCTTACTCCAGAAGTTACCAATGATGAGGCATTAGAATTGAAAGCTTTTGCTGAAAAGAAAGGTTATAAAATTGGAGCCATTTTTGATGAAGGTATATCTACTACTAAATTAGCTAATATCTTTACAAGCAAACGAATAAAATTAGATGTTTCAGTTGAAGATTATCCACTTTTGAAACCTTTTATTCATATAGCTAAAAAGAATGGTGCTCAAATAGTAGAAGAAGATTATGATTTAACTATCATTAGTGCTCCCGCAAAACCAGAAGATGTCCCTACAATTATCATGCATAAAGGTCTAAATGAAGTAGGTTTGATGAATCTTGGTTTCGCTAAAATTCCAAAAGCAGACACCTACTTAGTTATTGGTTCTTCAGATATGAAATTCAAAGGATTTACTATTTCTATGGGTGAAAATGAGCATGCTGATCTAATACTCCCATTACCTGCGTGGATAAACAGAGCAGGAAAAATAGTTAATTCCGATAATAGAGAATTAGAAGTAAAGAAGATTTTAGATGGTCCAAGTATTATGGATATAATAAAATCTTATTTCTAGTTTTTTTTTTTCTTTTTTTAGATTAATTTTTGTAAAAATCAAATGATTTTTTAAGATTATTGAGAAAAATAGACTAAAGATTTATTTTATATAACCAATTTGTGATAAACAAATGAATGAACGTTTCAGCTTTTGATCATCTCCTTTTAGTATAGATAAATAAGATAGTTGATGTGAAAATATATGGATGAACAAGTAAAATTAGAATTATTAGAACAAGATAAAATGTATCCTAATACAATGTTATTAGATTATTTGAATAGAAAATCACCAATGTATGAGTTTATCAAAAAAGACCCCAAGAATTTACAACCTGTGAAATTTACTGGTAATCGTACTATTTTAAAAGAACTATTGTTGATGTACAATAAATCAATTGGTGCAAGTGATGAAACTCTCAAAAATATTGGTCTAGTTGATCATGAAGATGTTTATTTCGTTGTAACAGGACAACAACCAGGATTTCTTACAGGACCACTTTATACTATTTTCAAAACCTTTTCAGCTATTACTTATGCTGAAAAATTTAGTACTGATAAAATTAAATTATTGCCAGTTTTTTGGAATGCTTCAGAAGATCATGATATTGAGGAAGTTAATAATATAAGGATTCTCGATAAGAATAATGATGTTGTGCCTTTAATTATTGATGAAGATATAATAATGGGCAAGAGTCTTGAATCAATTAAATTAGATAAATCAAAAATAAATAGCATTTTAGAAAAAATTATTGAAACAATTCCAGAAACTGAATATACAAATGGGCTTTATAATGATATTATCAAAGAAACTTTAGCTAAATCAGAAAAGTGGGGGGAATTCTTCAGCCGATTAATGTCTAGATTAATGAGCAAATGGGGTTTAATTTTAGTGGAGCCTTGGATTTTCAGACCATATCTGAAAGACTATTTTACTAAATTAGTTACTGATCCTATAAAATATAATCGAATCTTTTTACAAACCACGGATAAATTAAAGGAAATTGGCTATCAACCAAAAATGCATAAAAAGGAAGATGTCGTAGGATTATTCTATATTGATGAAAATAGCATTAGAAATTCTATAAATATCACTGAAAAGGGAATTTTTGAAATATCAAATGGAACAACTTTTACTAAAGAAGCAATTATAGAAGAAATTAATTCTAAACCAGAAAGATTCAGTACCAATGCTATTTATAGACCTCTTGCTCAAGACCAAATGTTACCTACATATATTTTTGTTGGAGGACCTTCTGAAATAGGATATCATATTCAAATTAAAGATTTGTATCCAGAATTTGGTTTAACACAACCTAATCTACAGTTCAGATTAGGAGCTACTGTTATTGAACGTCATATCAATAAAATCATTGAGAAATATAATTTTAATATAGCTGAATTAACTGATACTAACAGATTAGTTTCCCGATTAATCAGAGATGAAAACCAAGATTTCTTTACTGAATATAATACTAGGATTTCTAATACCATAGATGAAATAATTGAAAATCTTACAAAAGTGGATGCTCAATTAGGTCAACGTTCATCATTCAAGAAACAAAATATAATGAAGGAAATTGATAGTATCGAAAAAATGTATTTCAAATATATTAAAGATGATAATCAATTATTATTGAATCAACTTGAGAAAGCTAAAGCCTATCTTTTTCCAAGTGATAAACCACAAGAAAGAGTTTTTAATATATTTCAATATCTTAACAAGTACTCAATTAATATGTTAGAATGTATGAAGAACCTTCTAGCACAAGTTGAACCAGGAAGTCATGTGGTATTAAAATGTTGGATGTTTTAGTCTTTTCTCCCCATCCTGATGATGCTGAATTAGGGGCAGGTGGATCTATCTATAAAGCAACCAAGAATGGTTTAAAGGTAGGTATCATCGACCTTACAGCAGGTGAAATGGGTTCCTTAGGGTCAATAGAAATTCGATTACAAGAAGCTGAAAAAGCAAAAAATGTTCTGAATGTGGAATTTCGTGAAAATCTTGAATTTCCAGATGGATTTTTATCATTTCTAGATGAAAAAGCTGTTTTTACAGTAGCTAAAAAAATAAGAGAATTTGAACCGAAAATTGTTTTAATTCCTTATTGGGAAGATAGACACCCAGATCATATAGCAGCTTCAAATATTGTAACTAAAGCAATCCATTATTCAAAGCTAAAAAAGATGGATTTTGAACATCCTCATCATACAGTTGATAATGTTCTTTATTATGAGATTAATGGACAATTTACACCATCATTTATTATGGATATAAGTGAGGAATTTCCGATAAAGCAAAAAGCTATTATGAGTTTTCAATCACAATTCAAAGAATTTTCTAAAGAATATTTACCTTTTCCATTAATTGAGAGATGTAAATATTATGGATCACTAATTTCCAGCGATTATGGTGAAGCGTTTCTTATGAAGAATCCTTTCAAACTAAAAGATTGGCAAATATTATTTTAAATAGATAATATGATTTAGTATTTTGGACGTGAAAAAATGAAAATTGGTATGATTAGTTATCCCACTTTTGGTGGTAGTGGAATAGTTGCAACAGAATTAGGATTGAAATTAATGAAATATGGTCATGAAGTTCATTTTATTTCCTATCAATTACCTGAAAGATTGAAGTTAGAAGAGGATTTCATTTTCCATGAAGTGAATATACTCTCATACCCATTATTCAAATACAAACCATATACAGATATTTTGGCTTCTTATGTGGTTAATATTTTCAATGAACATGATATTGATGTTTTTCATGCTCATTATGCTATTCCTCATTCGGTATCACTTTTCCTAGCTAAAGCTACTAACAAAAAAATTAAGATCATTTCCACTCTTCATGGTTCGGATGTTCATCTTTTAGGTTTAGATGATGCTTACAAACCAATTCTAGAAACCTGTTTTAATAAACATGATGCCTTAACTACAGTTTCAAATTTCATGGTAAAATTTATACAAGATCATTATAAAATCTCCAAGGATGTTGAATCTATATATAATTTTGTTGACCCGGAGAAATTTTCTCATGTTAAAAAACCTGTGAAAGATGAGATAGTTTTATCGCATGTTTCGAATTTCAGACAAGTGAAACGTTCACCTGATATTATTCGAGCATTTGCTAAGGTTTTCGCTACACATAAAAATCTCCGATTAGAAATGATTGGTCATGGTCCTGAATTAGAATACTGTAGAGATTTAGCTATTTCCATGGGATTAAAAGATCAAATTACTTTTCGTGGTAGTCTATTAAATGTACCAAAAGTTCTTTGTTATACAGATATTTTCCTAATACCTTCTGAAATAGAAAGTTTTGGTTTAGCAGCATTAGAAGCGATGTCGTGTTCAATACCAGTTATTTCATCAAATGCTGGTGGTTTACCAGAAGTAGTTACTCACGAAAAATCAGGATTTACTATAAACCCAGGAGACATAGATGCTATGGCTAAATATATTACATTACTTGTAGAAGATGAAAAGCTACGTAAAGAAATGGGAAAACAAGCTTCAAAAGAAGCAATTGAGAAATTTCATCCAGATAAAATTGTACCCCAATATGAATTACTATATAAAAGAGTAATAAATGATTAAAAATTGATTAGCTTAAAAGCTAATCATTTATCTTTTCCATAAAGTAATTCTCATTATTACTATAACAATTATTGGTGCAGTAATTAATAACACTCCAACGAACCACCATTGCCATTCCCAATCACCACGATGTGGACTTGGAACAGCAGATGTATTTAATTCAACACCAACATCTATTTGAAGACCAGAACCGGTATAACTCTTTTCTGTGCCATCCCCACCATCTAATGGATCCAAATAATAGGTGAATTTTGGATTTGCTATTGGATAACTGCCCTCTAGATAACAATAAATGTTGAACCAGATAAATTGAGTAGTATTAACTTCGAATAAAGCCCAAGCAATTTCGATATGTGTATGATTCCAGAATATCATCGATGTGCTGTTTGTTCCGAAGATAAACAATTCAGTTTTGTTATAAGTAGGATCTTCAAATGGAACATCATAAACATTCGTTATATTTAATCCTTCTTCATCATCAATATTTAAACCTGGGGAGATTATTGTTGAGATATTTCTTATTGGATGGTCAATATCAAGATAATTTTTGAAGTACATAGTAATAGTGATGTTATCTCCCACTATAGGGGAATCGTTATCTAATATCATATAATTGATCAAGGTATTCAAGGGAGGTGTAGATTGTGCTAAACTGACACTTTGAAATAATAATGTTAAACTGATTAAGATTGTTAATCCTACAAGCATTGCTTTTCTATTTCTCATGCTTCATTCACACCAATTGTTAAACGGTTCTTTTGGATAATTGCCTATTAATAAATGATTCGTAGCGATAGGAAATTATCACTCAAATCATTTTCTATTGGAATATTACCATTTATTATTTTTGCTATTTCTTGAATTATTTAAAATTTAAATTATTTATTTGATTTATTTATTGACAAAAAAAGACCTCTTTCGAAGTTTTTTTATAGGGATATTCCTTTTTAGATGTATCATATTATATAATATGTAGGTATGGTCTTGTAGTTAAATAGCACAATTAAATAAACTTATAATAGTTAACAAACAAAGACAGAATAGTATTTAATCACCTACAACGAAATACCACAGAAGGTGTCAAATTGCAGCGCAAAGATGAACAAGTTTCAAGAGAGGACTTACTCTCAGTAATTGGTTTCGGCTCAGCCGGTGGAAGAAATACCGAACTTAATAGCATGCTTAAGGAGCTTGAATCATCTGTTCCAGAGATTGAAGCAGCAGCTGTAGTGAGTGTCGAAGGTCTACCAATTGCTTCAGCTTTACCAAGAGATATAGAAGAAACCAGATTAGCAGCAATGACAGCAGCAATGCTTTCGCTTGGCGAACGTGTCATAGAAGAGATGCGAAAAGGTCGTATAGAACGAGTATTTGTTGAAGGATCTGAAGGAACCATTATTTCGATGAATGCAGGACCAAATGCTGTTTTAACTGTCAGTTCTAGAAAAGATGCTAAATTAGGGTTAATTTTCCTCGAAATGGGTCGAGCAGCAAGAAAAATAGCCGATTTACTTTAAAATTAACTTCAATTTTTTATTTTATTAGTAATTGATAGCTGATACTAGATTTAAGCTATTTTTTTAACTGATAATTGTTAATGTATTTTAGAGATGCTCAATAATACAATTATTTTTCTTAGACATGCCGAAATAAAAGTAGACAGTTCAAAGCCTATTTCTAAATGGACTTTAACAGATAAAGGAATTAATGTCGCTAAAAGATTATCTGAAATAGAGATTTTTCAAGATATCGATTATATTTTCTCCTCTTATGAAGAAAAAGCTATTCTTACTGCAGAGAACATTAATTATAAACTAAAATTACCAATTATAAAAGATAAAGCATTAAATGAGTTGAATAGAGATCTAGGTCCAAAATTAACTAAAGAAGAATACTTTAGTACTGTGAGAATCTGTTTCAATGATCTAAAACGATCTGTGAAAAAATGGGAAAAACCAGTAAAGGCAATAAAGAGATTTATCAAAAAAATTGATGAAATTGATAAAAAATATCTTGATAAAAAAATTTTGATAGTTTCACATGGCTTAATAATTAACCTGTTTTTTTCATGGAAAACCAACAATTTAGAGAGTCTTTTTGAAAGGTGGAAAAGCAATTCTTTTTTAAATTATGGAATAATTCAAAATAATAAGATCGTAAAAGATATCAAAAAATAAAATACCTAATCAATAAAAAGTCTAATGAAGTCATTCAAAAGAGAAGAATTAAATAAACCTAATTTAAATCTAATATATTTGATAGAAAAACAAATAAAAAATGATGTTGATGTTATGAAAATTCTTGCACCAATTTATCACTTCTATGAACGACGGTTATGGAAAGAAATTAAAGAAGGTCCTAAACCACATCATGTTGGAGTTATTCTTGATGGTAATAGAAGATATGCTCGAAAAAAAGGATTAGATGAAAAAGAAGGACATTCCTTTGGTGCTCTCAAAGTTGAAGAATTATTAAAATGGTGCTTAAAACTTGATATCAAAATAATTACTCTTTATGTTTTTTCAACAGAAAATTTCAATCGTGCACCCGATGAAGTTTCAAAAATAATGGAATTACTTGTTCAGAAATTAATTAAAATTTACAATGAACCAATGATTATTAACAATAAAGTTCGAGTGAAGATTATTGGTCGTAGAGAAAAATTACCTGAAAAGATCAGGAATCTCATAGAAGATGTTGAAGAAAAAACAAAAAATTATAATAATCACATTCTTAATGTCGCAGTAAGTTATGGTGGGAGAGCTGAGATAGTGGATGCTGTAAAGAAAATTGCAGCAAAAGTTCAAAATAATGAATTGATGATTAATGATATTAATGAAAAGACAATTGATACTCACTTATATACAGAAGGTATTCCTGATCCAGACCTGATCATCAGAACATCTGGTGAAGAACGTTTAAGTGGATTCCTTCTATGGCAAAGTGCCTATTCAGAACTGTACTTTACTGATATCTATTGGCCGGAATTTAGAAAAATAGATCTATGGAGAGCTATTCGAATTTATCAACAGAGAGAACGAAGATATGGGAAATAACAAAAAAACAAATGGTAGATAATAATGTTAAGTCGTGTAGGAAAAGCATTAAGAATAATCAACGAGGAAGAAAAGGAGAAAATAGCCATTATTTTTGATGGACCAACTCTAGCACCTTACTTTAGATTAGAAAATTTGCGAAAAATAAAAGAATCCCTTTCAGAAATTGGTGTTATAAGAGCAGGAAAATTCATAACAGATAAGCAGCTATCAAATGATGAATTAGACACCCTTAATAGTAATGGTTTCCAAGAGGAAATAGTTGGGAGTGATGTTGATATTCATGTAACATTAAATCTTCTTGAATACATGAATTCCAAATCTTATGATATTATTGGCGTCGCTACAACAGATGCTAATTTATTTCCAATTTTTTCAAGAATCAAACAAAATAAGAAATTATTAATAATCACTTGGAAAAAGGACATTGACCCGTCTATGGAAGCAATTGCAGACTATATTTTGCAATTAGATTATTTAGTTTAGAAAATCAAATCCTAAGTTAGTTGAAATATTATGATATCAAATAATAATTCCGATGATGATTTTCTGTTCAAGGAACAAAGCGATAATTTACAGCTTATCGCTTTGAAATTTGTTAATGGTTTCTTTATAACCATTTGTGAAAAAACATCTTTGAAATTAGGAACAACAGCTATTTCCTTGCCATATTCTCCCGACTTTGAAAGGAAGGATCAAAATATGAGAGTTATTGATTCTCATATATTAGATAGAAGAGGAATAACAACGACAACAATTCTTGGTTCAAGAAATGAATTGTTTGCTAAAGCATTAGCTGAAAAAGTTGTTCAAAATACTAGTCAACTTGTCTATTTAACATTAAATTATCCTGAAAAAAATGAGGAATTATTTGTTGAAGCTATAAAACTTGTGGAAAAATTCATTCAGTCTCTAGTAATCTAGATTGAAAAAATTTAATTCCTAATAAATTCTAATTATATTATAAAATTGTTCATACCAAAAGGGATTTTATATACATAGAGTAAAGGTTATTTATGATATTATCTGAGAGTATTCAGAAAACAATAAAAAGTTAAATTTAAAAACTTAAGTAGTATAACAAAAGACATATTCGTCGGAAATGGAGAATACTAAAAATGGATATTAAATTTTTCGAAGTATTAGAAGATGGCACCCTTAATGAAGAGACTGATTTTTCTCAACAAAGTTCTAAGGTATTAATAATTGTTGATGATCAATTTAAACGTATTTTCTTGTGGAAAGGAGCTAATTCTGGCATCAAAAAGAAATTCATAGGCAGTCGAGCCGCTGCTGAATTAAGAAAAACATATTATGGTTTTGCTTATCGATTATCTGTTATTGAGGAAGGAGATGAAACTCAGGAATTTGAATTTACTATTAAACGTTCAAGAGGAGAAGCAACAGTAGGAGTAATTGAAGAAACAACTCGTGGAATTCCTACAAATCCATCAGAATTAGGTTTAGAAACTGGTGTAGATATTAAAATAAGTGGTGATGAACCCACCAAGAAAATAATCTATACTGATAAAGATAAAGCAAATATAACTCAATTTGCTGGAGCACGATCAGATTCCAGCCCAGAACCTTCTATGGATGGTCCAAGACCTAAACGTCCTGAGTCAGTTGAAAGTAAACCCATTACCCCTCAACCACAAAGAACCATTCTTAGTGAAATGATGGGTGGTAAAGAACCGACGATAATTAGACCTGCACCAGGATCAGACACAGCTAAACGTTATAGTCAACCTTCACCTACCACAAGCACACCAGCTCCACCACCAAGTACTCCCAGACCACCTCCAACACCACCACCTACACCACAACAGCAAAAAGTTTTACCAATGTCGGATCCCAAAGAAGCGTTTGCTATGATCAAGGAATTAGGTGTTCCTGTTGGTTATGAAAGAGATTTAATTATTGTAGGTACCGGAGTCTATAAACAGCAAGGCAATGATTTCCTTGTTCCACCAAATCCTCCTGAAGGGGTATTTTTAGCACCAGATAGAGTACCTAGAATTATAATTGAAAATGGTGTAGTAAAAGTAATTGAAGTCTTAAAGAAGATTCAAATAGAAGCAAAAGAAAAGGATGAAGAAGTTAAGCTTGATCAAGATATTGAAGACTTGATGAGCACATTCCAAATTGAAATTGAATAAATACTATAAAGACAATATATATTATATAATATAGAAATAACTGATAATGTGTTGATTAAAAAATGTCTATCAAGATACCACCAGATAAAGCAAAAGAATTAGTAGCTGTGCTTCAATTAATTACTTCCGAAACAAGAGTTGATGCACTAGCAGTAGTTTCAGACGCAGGTGAGAGAGTAGCTTTCTTTGCTCAAAATAAATCAATTGACCCTATAGAACTTTCAGCTGTTGCAGCAGCTTTAGCTTCAACGAGTAAATTAGCTGTAGACAGATTATCTTTTAGCCCTATGCAAGATATCATTTTAAGAGGATCTAATGGTTTTATGGTTTTGAAAGATCTTGGGAGATTTTATCTTATTGGTGGTTCAACAGATAATCAAGCAATGCCAGCTATAGTTAAAAGTCTCTCACAACATGCACCAAAAATATCTCAAATTATGGCTGATGTTCATTCTTATTGAAGAATAGTAACATAAAGGAGAAATCAATTATTTTTCTCCTCAAAACCTTTTTTTCACTTTTGATTTAATGCTTTTTACAAATAATTTAAAAGACTGAAATAAAATAGTCCGATAAGAAGAGAAATATCTAATCTTTAAATAAACTCTTTTTTTGGAGTTTGAAAAATGGCTAAAACACAATTTATTAAAGATCCAATCCATGGTTATATTTTCCTTAACGATATAGACAAGAATCTTATTGATACAAAATACTTCCAAAGATTACGTAGGATCAAACAGTTATCCGGATCCGAGTTTGTTTATCCTGGTGCTAATCACACTCGTTTTGAGCATTCACTTGGAGTAAGTCATTTAGCTGAAAAAATGGCTACTTCGCTAACTAATGATGAGGATACTGATATCACTAAAGAAGATATGACTTTAACAAGAACAGCTGCTTTATTACATGATATAGGGCATGGCCCATTTTCGCATACTTTTGAAGCTTTATTAGAAAGAATTAACAAAAATCATGAAGATCTATCAAGATGGATCATTCAAAAAAGTGAAATCGCTGATATACTAAAGAATAACAATATGGATGTAAATGATATTTGTGGGTTAATTCATGGGAATAAGACCAAACCAAATAAAGGGTATCTTAACCAAATAGTTTCAGGATCTTGCGATGTTGATAAAATGGATTTCATTGTACGTGATTCATATCATACTGGAGCTGAATATGGGCAAGTAGATATTATGCGAATTCTTTATACTATGGGGGTCATCAATGAAAATCTTGCTGTTAATTATTCAGCATTACCTGCTTTAGAAGCATTCTTAATTGCTCGAGTTGAATCTTTTCGAACTATTTACTTTCACAAGGTTTCTCGAGCTTCACAATTAATGATAGTTCGAGCTATGGAGCTTGCAGAAAAGGAAATTGGATTATTAAATTTCAAAAAACCAGAAGATTATGTAAAATTAGATGATTATACTGTTTGGGCTAAATTAATAGAATGCAAATCTTCAAAGAAAATAATGGAAGATTTAGCAAATAGAAAATTATTGAAAGTAGCATTTGAGCGAGAATTCATGACAAGAGATGAATTTCTTCAATCAACTCTTAGCAAGAAAGAATATCGTGATAAACTGATAGAAGAAATAGCCTTTGAAGCAAAAATAGATTCTTCATTAGTTTATATTGACATACCAACATTACCTAGTGTTCCTTACTCACATTCCATTGATCTTCCTGCTTATGAAATACCAATGTTTCTAAGAGAAGGACCTAACAATATGAAATGTGAGGTTAAAATCCAAAAAGTCTCGAGAATCTTTGAATCATTAATGGGTATGATGTATATATTTCGAGTATACTCAGATATAAAAAATAGAGAGAAAGTCAAGAAAGCTTCTGAAAAAGTATTTGGTGAGAAAACCATAGAAAAGCAAATATCATTCTAAATGGGTGTATAATTTATGACTAAAATAAATAGTAAAGTAAACGATACAGAAGGAATAAAAGCTATAGCTGAAGCTCTAAGAGCTGGTGGAACTCTTCTCAATGCAGCTTGTCCGATTTGTTCTTATCCTCTTATTAAAATTGAAGATAAAATCTACTGTAAGATCTGCAATAATGAAGTCATTATTTACAAAAATGAAAGTGAATTACCTAAAGAGTACCAACAATTACTGAAATTAAAGAATCATATACAAGAAGAAGATTCTCCTATGATAAAAACTCTGACAACTAAAGTAGAAACTTTGCGAATTCAATTAGAAAACTCAACTGACACAGATGAAATAATTAAATTAACTGAGGCTATTGATAAATTAATGGCTGCATTAGACAAGGCAAAAGGATATTAATTCTAATGTTTAGGCTCATATTTGTAATTTATTAAATCAATTATTTCCTGAGCCATTTTCTTACCTATCCCTTTAATTTCTTGAAGATCTTCGATTTTAGCATTGAAAAATCGTTCTAAAGTACTAAACTTTTCTAAGATACGTTTAGCTAATACTGTATTGATATTTGGAAAACCTGCTACAATAAATTCTAACAATTCTGATGGATCAATAGGTGTTTTCTCTGTTCTAATAAGTGGGGTTCTATCAACTTGTTGTTGTTCTCTTTTGGCAAGAGTTCGCAGAAATTTAGCGGTATCTTTAACATTTCTTGTCCATATGATGCGAATATCAAAATTCAAAGTTATAGAAGCGATAGCCCCTCTAATTGCTTCTGGATTAAGAGCTTTATGACCATACAAAGACTCTCCCTCAATGATAAGCAAAGGAACAAGATAATTTTGTTTTAATGCAATTAATTGTGAAAATAACCTACCATCGATTATACTTTGGCTAAAATCTGCAACATCTTTACGTTCAACACAGACTCGAGAGCTTACAACAAAATCACCTACTGTTAGTTGGTGAAATTCTATATCAACATCATCCATTTCTGATAATTCTTTGGCAATACCTGATTTTGATTCTCGAGTATCAACGAGTATACGAATTTTACTGTCTGTAGCTGCTTCATTTTCGTTTTCAGTAAAAACACGTTTAATTTGTTCCTTCTCTTTGTCAGGGATTATTTGTTCTTCGGATTTTTTACCTTTTTCAATGTCCTCTTCCATTTTACTTAAAGCTTCATCTGAAAAGATTTCTAAATCATCAACTGGTTGATCAGAATAGACAATATCTTCCTCTATAGACTCTTCCACTGTTCCTGCTGCGAAGAAATCTTCAATTGATCTTTGCTGAGCATCTATTCTTTGTTTATTAAATTTCTCGAGTTCATGGAGATTTTGTCGCATATGTCGTTCCTTATGTCTTGCTGCCCAGAAATATCCTTCATCCCTAGTACCTTTTGTCATAAGAACGACAACCTTTCCAGATCTTTTTCTACCTGTGCGACCTCGACGCTGAATGTTTCGAATAGCTGATGGTACACATTCATAAAAAACAACTAAATCGCACTCAGATACATCTAATCCTTCCTCACCAACACTTGTTGCTACTAAGCAATTAAAAACACCGTCTCTAAATTGCTGCATTATTTCAAGTTGTATTTTTTGAGAAAATCCTTTGTCGCCAGATTTTGATGCTTGCCCTACAAATCTTGAAGCATGAATGTTTTCTAAATTATTTAGTGTATCTGCTAATGTTTTTGCTGAATTGCGATATTGGGTAAAAACAATTATTCTGGATTCGGGACTTGCATTAACAGCAGAGTTTACTATTTTAATCAATTCAGGAATTTTAGGATGTTCAATTCCTTCAGCAGCTATTTGATGAGCAATATCATTAGAGACAAGTAATGCATCTTCATTAAGTAAATTAATTAAATTACGAGAAGCTTTCGAGCTTTGTGCTTCTTTGATCATTTTATCAAAATACTCTATTAAAGAACTAATCCCTTGAGTTTCTAATAATTCCAATGCATGTGTTAATCTTACTGATGACCCTACTAATCCCAAAGCTACATATAATTCAGTAATATTATCAGTTTTATCAAATTCTTTAGTTATTATGGGTGGTAATTTTAGCAGTGTTCTTCTCTGTATATTTACGCTTGATGAGTCTATCCAACCTAATTGTTTTAATTGTTGCAATTTTGCAGATAATGACTTTTCTAATAGAGATTTAATTCGCATGAATTTTTCAGGAAGCTCTATATGTATCCATTCAACTTCAGTTTCCTGGACATAGGGTTTTACATCACCAGAAGTTTCCATTCGAGTCTCAACATGTTTAATTTGGAGGTTTGTGCATACTTCTTGTATTTTCTCTTGTGAAGAACCAGGTGAAGCTGTTATTCCTAAAATTAGTGGATGAGATGATGCTTTCATATATTGTTTAGCTACGTAAACATATGAATAATCACCCACAGCTCGATGTGCTTCATCTACACCTAAAAGAGAGCATCTCTTTAAATCTAAAATACCTGAAATAAGATCATTTTCTACTACTTGTGGGGTTGCGATTATAATTTGAGCTTGTCGCCATAATTTTTCACGCTTTGCAGGAAGATCTCCTCCTGAAAGCATAATTATTTCTTCCTCAAAAATATTGAAGATTTTTTGGAATGTTGTTAAATGTTGTTCAACAAGTGGTTTGGTTGGAGCCATAATTAAAATGAAGGATTCAGGATATTGTTCCATTCGTTTTGCAGCTAATAATGCTAAAATAATCGTTTTGCCTAATCCTGTAGGTAAAACCACTAATGAATTTCCTTTAAGAGTTTTAGCAAAAATTGTTTGTTGATAAAGACGAGCTTCAACAGTATTAGGTTTGATATATTTATGTTGAATAAATTTCTCACCTGACATCTTCTATCACCAAACAATGTCTGTTTTTCGCTTAAGCATATGATTAATTAATGTGTTTATTAGGGGGATACCCAAAACTAAAATGTTACGATGAATCGAAAGGTATTAATTAATCTAAATTGTTACTTGAGATTTGCTAGTCTAGCTAATCTTTAAAAAAATATATGCAATTACCTATTTGATTGATTAATAGGATGTTATACATATGTCTAATGAGGAATCCATTCCACAGCAAATTAAAAGCGAAACATATCTTCAATATTATCTGAAGCACTATTCTATGTGGATATCAATTTTAATTTCATTTTATCTTTTGCTTGATATTATAATGCTTTTAGTTTCAATACAGTATACTTTCACAGAATTATTCCTTTATTTTGGAATACTCATGATTCTCATAAGTGCTGGTACTCTAGCATTTGTCTATTTTGAGAGAAATTATTTTTGGGGATTATTAGCAGCCATTTTAATAGGGTTACTTACTACGATTGAAACCATTATCTATTTAGCTGTTGTAAATATGGATACAACATCACTTGTTTTAGCAATTATATCATTAATATGTTCAATAGTAATGATTGTTCTACCATTAACTCTAGTTTATTTAAAAAATATGAAAGAAAATTCAAAAAATTAGCAAATTGATTAAACAAAGTCGAATAGACTTTTTTGTCCTTTCATATCGATAGATTCCTCAGTAATTAACACATGAGAACCTATCAAGTCATTTAAATTAGTAGCAAAATAAGTTTCTAAATTCTTTAGAACAAGTATAGAACCTTTTACTCCTACGATTGAACCACTTATTTCTAAGCCTTCGGAAGACCGCTTCTTAAGTAAGGGTCTCATTTGTATTTTTGAAATATCACCATAAATTTCATCTAGAAAAGTTATTTCTTCTAATTTATCTCGAGGGAACAAGATTTCAGATTTAATTGAGGAATAAACTTCTTCAATAGCAGCACTCATTTGTTCGCTAATATGCTTTCTATCAATCGATTTCCCTAAGTAATTTATTTTTTGAGATATTCTTACAGCCATAGTTAATGATAATTTAGTTCCTATTTGATATTCAAGAGCTCTTGGATCCAAACCAACTCCTTGACCAATGACTATTCCAGCATCGCTTCCTTGATCAATCCATCTTCTTAATGGACTTGTTGAAGAACCTACTTTCATTTTACCACTGATTGAAGTAAGATAAATAGAAGCAGATGTTTTCCAACAATATTCTCTTGCTTCTTCACTTGAGGGATGACAAAAATCTCCTTGGCAATAAGCACGACAAAGATAAAATTCATTTAGTGAACAATTTTGACATTGAACTTTATTTTGAGGTATAATTTCTACAGATGGACAAGGCATTCTTTCACCTTGAGGACTATTAAAACCAATACAGAATTTAGGTTCATTTGGAGCAATTTTAATGGTCAATTGCTTTCCTGGAACCAAATCTAGGATTTGTTCATGTTTTGAGTCTTTTGTGATATAAAGGATATAAGCAATTGGTTTTGGTTTCATTTTCCATCCAGTATGTAGAACGAATTTACTCACTGTGACAACCTAAGAGTTTTTTTGTATTTTTAACTAAGGATAGCATAGAGCGGTCATTTAAAATAATTGTTGCTTATAATATATAATAATAATACAATTGAAAAATGAAAAAAGTGATTTTTATGAACGAAATTCTAATAATGTGTCACCATGATTGTGATGGACTCACATCAGGAGCAATTGCTTTAGCAGCAAATCCTGGTGCTAATATTTGGTTAACAAGACCGATTAGTCTTGATGATGATCTAAAGAGAATCAAAAATAAATTAGATAGAATAATTATAACAGATATTGCTTTGAATGAAAGGGATTACAATAATGTGTTTAAAGAAATGGAGAGGTTAAAAACTCTTGGAACAGAAATTATCTATATTGACCATCATCCTTTCCCAGAAGGCATCACAGAGAAAAATATTCCCGCGTCAATTGTTCAACACGAACTAAAAGGTTGTGCTGCAGAACTAACATATCTCTTATTTGAAGATAAACTAAATTGGAAACATAAATTCTTGGCAGCAGTAGGTTCTGTAGGTGATTATAAAATGGAAACTATTTTTGCACAAGAAGTTATGAATGATTATGACCATCGGAGCATAACATTTCAAGCAGCAATAATCGTTCAAGCTTTAGGTGAAATACCAATTGGTGATGATAATGTTTTGAAAAAGAGTCTTATTGAAAGGATGGCATTAGGAATTTTACCAAGTGAATTAAATGATCTAGTGGAACGAGCTCTAAGAGGTTCAATCGTTGAACATGCTGTTAGAGATTATGTTCATAAAAATGCTCAAGCTAAAATTAATCTTGGTTACATTCTTGATATCCCAACAGGTGGAGGATTTGTAGGTAAAGGAGCATTATTTGCTGCAACAGCAACCAATAAACCTGTAGGAATTTGTGGAAATTCTTCTAGTGATAAAATATCTGCATCAATACGTCGAAGAGATGATCGAATTGATCTTAACATTGCAACGAGAAGAGCGGCATTAGAAGCAAATGGGAGTGGCGGTGGCCACCCTTCAGCTGCTGGAGCATCAATAAAACACAACAAATGGAATAAATTTTTAGATTTATTAGACTTTGAAATTCAGAAACAATTATAGATGAAAAATTGAGTGAAAAAATTGATCATTATTAATGAATCTCTTGAGAAATTAGAAGAGAATTTGGATGAATGTATAAAAATTAGAAATAAAAAATCTAAACTTAAAAATCAGATAATATTCATAAAACCAAATATGGGGTATCCGAAACCTGCCCCATATACCACTTCATTAGATATAATAAAAACAACAATTAATGTTTTAATGAAATATTCACCAAAAGAAATAATCATTGGGGAAGGGACCACAAGTAATTATTCTGCAAGAGAAGTTTTTGAAAAAAATGGGCTAGTGGAAGAATTAAAGGATTACACAATTACTTTTATGGATTTAAATCAACAACCAAGCACTGAAATAGAAACAGATATAGATGGAAGCCATTTTTTACCAACATTTCTTCGAGATTGTGATTTGAGGATTTCAATGCCAGTTATCAAATTTTATGACGATGATGAAGGTAAACTCTTTCTATCGAATGCTATAAAGAATTTTTTCGGTTTACCTCCAAAAAACAAATACAAAAAGGATAATGAATCATACAAAAGAGATTCATTGCACAAAGACTTGCATAAATCTGTAGCAGGAATATATCAAGCAGTGGAAAAATTTACTCCTTTTGACCTCTATATTTGTGATGGACGTGTAGCGCTCTATGGAGAGGCAAGTGAGGGGAAACCCATACAATGGGGAAAGATCATACTAGGAGATAATGCACTCGAGATAGATCTGAAAGTTCTTGAGATTCTGAAAAAACCAATGCCCAGATATTTAGAAATATTAACTGAAAAAAATAGAAAAGAAAGTTGAAAAATTATTTCAACTCTTCATTTAACCTGCTGAAATCGACAATAGATGGGCACCAGAATTGTCATTTCCGGGATCAATAAAGGAAACAAATTGCACATATTTATAATAGTTTAATTGGAAACTTGCTGTATGTGTATGAATGTGTTGATAAGGATAATCAACTTGATAACCTAAATCAATTTCAGTAATTTTACCATAAGGTGCAGAGATACATTTTTTAGGATTATTTGAAGTATACCACCAATCATCTATGTAATCATGACCTAATTGCCAAATAGATGAAGTTCCATCTGTATATGTGACATTCAAAGTAATAGCTGTAGCTCCATTAGGAAATTCATCTCCCCATGAACCTGCTAATCCTAAAACAAATAATTTTTGAGCTTTAAAAGGAGCTTCAGTTCTATTTATTTGTTGTATTAGAGGTTGCCCAGTAATATTACCATTATTTACTGAGTGAAATACTACTATTTTGCCTGTGAAAAAGAATTGTACTAATTTGGTTTCACCAATAACTGGTAACCAAACATTTTGACCTGAAATTATCGGACCATATTCAGGTCCACCATAAGTTTGATAATTATTAGATGGCCACCCAGGGACATCTATTGTTCCAGTCATCCCCCATGCTTGTAAATCAAATTTTTCAAAATCTTCAACAAGATCAGAAAAATCAACTTGATCATCGAGAGCTTCCCATGAACTGATATAGGGGTTATCATTTCCAGAAAAATAGATTTCTAGTCTATAATAGGTGGTTGTTTCAATAGTTAGCTCTAATTGATTATTACTGGTTAATGTTTCTTCTTTGAAGATAGATGGATGAACAATATTGCCAGATGTACGGGAAAAAATCCATTCTTCATGTTTTAACCAAGTATCTTGATCGCCAATAGTCTCATCTGTTGCGGTCCATACTGAAACTTCATTTATTTCTACTGCGTTTGTTCCTGCATTAGATAAAAATAAAGTAATTTTTTCATATCTTGAATCTTTATTGGTATCACTTACACGATAAATAGAAGCATACAAACTTACTTTATTCATATATGGTAGGATAAGGAAATAAACTGCTGAAACAGAAATAACCACTAAAGCAATTAGTAAAATAGCTGAAATTACAGGGCTAACAGCTTTTCTCCGACGAATCAATCGTTTTATGGTTTTAAACATCGAACATCCACCAAATATAAGATAGTATATACTTTTAACAATTAAATATTATCTAGACAATATATTATAACGGATTCCTAAATATATGCTTTCGCTTTGTGATACTTTTATTTTAAATTAAATAAACTTAACAAATTAAGATAAAAAAATTGTTGCCCTGCAATGCAGGGTTGCCTTTATGGTAGGACTATCTAACAACCAAAGATAGGAGATGAGCTGCTGAAGCATCATCACCTGGATCTGTGAAAATGATTGCTTTCAAATATTTGTAGTAATCAATGAAAAATCTTGTAGTGTGAGTATGAATATGGGAATGAGGTGTATCTGCCTGTGTGCCTAAATCGATCTCCGTTATAAGACCATTTGGTGCTGAAATGCAAATACCACCGGGATTTGAACCATACCACCAATCATCAATGTAAGATTTATTGAGAAGGTAAGAATCAAAACTATTATCAGTGTAAACATAGGTCACATTCAATGCCCATTCATTTGCAGGGAATTCATCACCCCATGAGCCTGTTAATCCAAGCATGAAGAATTTTGTACATCTGAATGGATTATCACTTGTATCGAATATTTGTTGTAATGGTTGTAATGTTAAATTACCATTTACTGAATGAAAAACAACTACTTGTGAACCAATATAAAATGGAACAACACCTTCATCCAAAACGGGTAAATAATTTTGACTGTTTTCGGTTAATTGGTATTCCCCATCATCATTAGTTAAATAGTTGTTTGCTGCACGTGAAGGGTCATCAATTGTTCCTTCAAACGCATTTGCTGTTAGATTAAAGTTTTCAAATGTTAAAAGTAAGTCACTTAAATCAGCAAAATCATTTAGTTTTGCCCAATCTGTTATAAGTGGTGCACTGTTCCCCGAGAATTGCATTTCTAATCGGTAATAAGTATATTCCCAGAAAGTTAACCCAATTTGGTCTTCACCAGTTATTTTAGCATTAATTATCTCTGAGGGATTTAGTGTTGCTTGATTCGGATTAGTAAATTCCCATCCCAAATGCGCTACCCAATAATTTTGATCCCCTTGCACACTAGCGGGAACAGTCCAAATAGTTATATTGACAATATCAGCAGTTAGGGTTCCAGTATTTGCTATTTGAAGTGTAATCTCATCAAATCTTGAATCTTTATTTGTGTCTTTAATACCAATAATGGCTGCATCGAGCTTTGATTTCCTAAGTACCTTATAATAAATTATGAATACAACCGCAGTTGCTGCAACAACAAGAGCTATTAATAGTAATGTTGCTACTACAGGACTGACTGCTTTTCTTCTTCTATATAATCGTTTTAATTTCTTAATAAGCAATTATATGTTGCCCCCATCTTTTCAGTTTATATGAAAGATGTAATATTAACAAGTAATATTTCTAAATAATTATTCTATTAAGTCATTCTTAAATTAATTGTATAGTACATAACCTTGCACAGAAAGTCATTCTTTTGTTATGGTTAAAAATAAGTTATGATTTGATATTTCAGAATTGTTAATTTTGAATCCGATTGATTTCACTAACTTTTCTAATTCCTCGGGATCAAATAAATAATAGTACCGAATTATTTTTCTTTCATCTTGCATTGTCCATGGAACATAGATTTCCTTTTTACCTGCAAGAATTTCATTTGCAAGATCTTTTTTTGAAAATCGTGGGTGTGTTCTTAACCAACAGCTAATTAAAGCAGTTCCTTTAGATCTTAGAGTTCTATAAATCTCTTTCAAAAAATTAGTTCTTTGTGTTTCAGTAGATAAGTGATGAATAACTGCTATTGATAAAATAGTATCAAATGAATCCTTATGGAAAGGTAAACATAATCCATCAGCGTTCACAATTCCAGTAATTACATTTCGATAATTCTTTAATTCGTTTTGTAAAGCTATTTGTAAAATTTTATAAGAAATATCTGAACAGATCACTGTATGATTCCTTTGCAATAATTGAGATGAATGACGTCCATTTCCACAACCTAGATCTAGAACAAGATTATCAGATGATAAACTATCAATGAAATTTATAACCTCCTTCCAAGGATATTTACGTTTTAAATCGAAGCTTTCTGCTATTTGATCATAAACATGTCCTATAGAAGCAGGTTGGTTTTGTTTGAGGTTATTTCGTTCATTCATTATATTTGTTCAAGGGAATTATTCTTAATAACTTTGCTAATGCAAAATCCGAAAGAAATAAAATTTATCCATAAACTTAATTGATTTTAATTGTATATCTAGAATTGGCGATGATGTAACGTACGGTCTGGCTAGTCATTGTGCAAGACAATGAGCTAAACTGGGGTAACTGAGCCACAAATTACTGACATTTTATGACACAAAGTGGCACAAAAAAGATTTTAATCACCAAAATTATCCTTTTTTAAATTAAAAATTAATGTGAACTAAAAATGGCCAAGAAATTCAATATTATTCAAGTAGGTTTTGGCCCTATGGGTCAATTAGTAACTAAGCTCCTCCTAAAAAGGAAAAATATCAATATGCATGGAATTGTAGATATTGATCCAGCTTATAGTGGTAAAACTGTCAGTGAATTATTAAAAATGAATAAAGGAGAATCACTGATAATTTCAAAAGAATTAGAACCTTTACTTAGTGATAAGATTGATGTAGTAATTATCGCAACATCATCATTTCTCGAAAAAATTGCTCCAATGATTCATCAAATTGTTGAAAAGAAAATAAATGTTATTTCCTTATGTGAACAATTATCATATCCCTGGGACCTGCGCGAAGAATTATCTAAGGAAATCAATGAAGCAGCCAAGAAGAATGGTGTAACAGTTGTAGGTTCAGGAATAAATCCAGGATATCTTATGGATTTGCTTCCAATAGTTTTAACAGCACCTTGTGAAACAGTTAATAAAATTCATGTAACACGAATGATGAATTCAAGTAAAAGACGAATTCCTTTTCAAAAGAAAATCGGAACTGGATTAACAGTAGGTGAATTTAATAAAAAAAATTCTGATAAAGAAATCACAGGTCATGTAGGTTTGGAAGAATCTATGCAGATGATTGTTGCTGCTTTAGGATTAAAAGTTGATAAGATAGTTGAATATCCACCTAAACCTATGTTAGCAGATAAGGAAATTAATAGTCCTTTAGGTAGAGTACAAGAAGGTTATGTAAGGGGACTTCATAGTAGAGGTGTAGCCTTAAAGAATAATGAAGAAATAATTATTCTTGATTTCTATGCTTATGCAGGTGACCATGAAGAATATGACTCGGTAAAAATTGATGGTAGTCCTGGAATTCAACAAACAATTATTGGCGGAGTTCATGGTGATATTGGCACTGCAGCAATGATTGTTAATCTTATTCCAAAAGTTGTAGAAGCTAGACCTGGGTTGCTAACAATGAAAGATTTACCTGCACCCTGTAATACTGCAAATATTTGGAAGAACTGAATGGAGAATTTCTATTAATTCTCCTTTTAAGATTTTTTTCCTACCATCGCAAATAAGGTAGGATTTTAACCCCTAATTTAATAACAGCAGGATGCTTAAGAAGAGATTGTAATACATTTGCTTGTTTATCAATATCGCCAGTTTTTTCAATCAATTGAATTAAATTATTTTCCAAAACTGTATCAAAAGCAAGATCGAGTGCTTTATCTGATAATTTATTAGCAAGCCATCTAAATCTAGCCATAGATTTTAATTGCTTCCACAATAGTTCTTTCCATTGTTTATCATAATTTTTCAGAAATATCTTAGAATTATTACCATTTTCAACCGCTTGTGCAGCAACTGTACCCGCAAGCATACCAGCTATACCACCTGTGATAACACCACCGCCAGTTGTAGATTTAGTTTGTCCAGCAGCATCACCAGCTAACATAAAACCATTAAAAGTTGTTTTCCTACGGGTACCGTTAGTTATTACCAAACCACCATATTTTCCAATTATTTTTGAATGAGTGAAACGATTTTTAGTGGCAGGATGTTTTTTTAGAAAGTAATTCATTTTTTCAATAGTGAATTTCTCTTTGGAAGCTAAGCCAACTTTTGCTGTTGTTTCATCTATAGGAATAATCCAAGCAAAAAAACCAGGAGCGATTTTATTACTAACATAAAGTTCAACAAATTCTGATTCAAGGTCAGTAATATTCTCAATTAATAATTGATATCCAGGTATGAAACATTTTGATGGTATTGTTGGTAATTTCATTTGTTCTAGCATGAATTTTCTTGAACCAGTAGCAACAATGCCCACAAAAGCTGTATTAGATTTAGACTCTTTTGTTGTCAAATCTTGATATTTTATTATGATTTGATGATTTGATTTATCATAAATTATTTTGGAGACTTTGCTCTGATTATATAATTTAACCCCTTTGTTGGTTGCCTTCTCGAGTAAATATTGATCAAATAATGTTCGATTCACTACACAAGCTTGATCTTTTTCTCTTTGTATATCAAACGATTTTCCTGATGGAGAAAAAAACCTAGCCCCTTTTATGTTTTGATTTTGGGTAACCTCTTTGGGAAGATTTTGAATACCAAGTTGTTTTAAACCAGTAATGCTTAACAAACCCGCACAATGATCTGGTATACCAATTTCTTTTCTTTGTTCATAAATAGTTACAGAACCTCCCATTTTTGCAGCATTAAGCGCAGCTAATGATCCTACAGGACCACCTCCAATAATAGCTATATCGGTATCCAAATTGACAGCTCCATTACAAATAAATACTTCATTTTTTCACTAATGATTTATCTTAAAGTATTTTGCTTATAATTATTGATATTTCTATCTATTTTAAACCAATGCTAGTAAAGATGAATGGTGTATTATTAATTAAGTAAAGAAATATAAATACTAACTAAACATCTCTTCAATGTGTGCTTCAACAATGTCCTATGATAATTTTCAATATAAGATGGTTATCGCTATACGTTCTGATTTGAAAATGACAAAAGGAAAGATGGCTGTTCAAGCAGCCCATGCTGCAGTTCTAGCAGTAGAAGAAGCAAAGAGGAATCGCAGCAAATGGGTACAAAGCTGGTTCCATGAAGGACAAAAAAAAGTCACTGTTCAAATAGATACAGAACAAGAACTTCAATCATTATATCAAAAAGCTCAAAGAAATAATTTGCCCTGTTCATTAGTTAATGATGTGGGTCTAACAGAATTTCCTCCTGGTACTGCTACTGCAGTAGCAATTGGTCCAACACCAAATGATGTACTGGATAAATTAACTTCACAGTATAAATTACTGTAGGAAAAATGATATTAAATAGGGAATGATATTTGGAATGTTACTAGAAAGCCACCCGATAGAGCAGAAAATGGGTATGCGATTTTATGGAACAAAAACAGAAGGAATAGGTGGTAAACTTCGAGAAACACCATTAGATTTTCGAGTAGAAGAAATAATCCCAGATGGAAGAATAATTTCGATTGAAGATGAGAAATTTTCTTTTGGAGCAGATGAACCAGGATTATTTACTGAATTTATTTTAATCAAAAAGAATATAGAAAGTCATAATGCTTTACTAAAGATAACTTCAGCACTCAATCGAAATAGTAATGATATTACTATTGCTGGAACAAAAGATAAAATGGCTTATACAGCTCAAAGAGCAACCATTTGGAAAGTCCCTCCAGAAAAATTACTTCAAGTGCAAATATCAGGAATAAAAATACGTTCTCCAAGAACAACAATCTATCAAACCTATCTTGGTAATCTCAAAGGCAATCATTTCACAATTCGAATAAAAGATATTGATATTGAAACCGAAGAATTATCTAATCGTATTGAAGTAATTTTCCAAGATATTAGAAAATTCAATGGTTTACCTAATTATTTTGGCCATCAAAGGTTTGGATCAAAAAGACCTGTCTCACATAAAATTGGCAGATATGTTTTACTTGGTGATTTAAAAAGTGCAATTAATGAATATTTAACTTATATTTCTGAAGATGAATCTGATACAATGAAAAATGTTCGAAGAGTATTTATAGATACAAATGATCCGGATGAAGCTTTATCTATTATGCCTAAGAATATGGTTTTTGAGATTGCTATTCTAAAATATCTGAAAAAAAATTCAAATGATTATAATGGGGCGTTTAATGTTTTACCTAAAAATCTTCAAAGAATGTTTGTTCATTCATATCAATCATATATTTGGAATATGACTCTTTCTGAGCGAATGCTTATAGGTAATGATTTGCACAAACATGATTTTGATGTATATGAAAATGAGCAACCCGTTATGCCAATTATTGGGTATAAAACTGAATTGCCAGATAATAGTCTTTTTGACTATACAAAACAATTGCTTGAGATAGATGGTATTAAATTAGAACACTTTGAAGTTAAAGCAATCCCGTCAATAAAATTCTCCGGTTCTTATCGAAATATGATTTTAAAACCAAGTAATTTTACTTATGGTATTGAAAGAACTATGAAGGAAAAAGATGCGGTTATTACTAGTTTTTCTTTACCCTCAGGCTCTTATGCTACCGTTGTTTTAAGGGAATTTATGAAAATTAATCCCATTTATTTTTAAGAAAGATTACTTGTTGAATTTTTTATACTTATCTAAATTCAACGTTTATATCTTCACCTGATATTAGCTTAACTAATTCAATCAAATCTTTTACAGAAGAAGGAAATTTTTCTTTTTCTGTTGGAGCGAAAAGAACTATAGTTTCTTCATCAACGGAAGATTTACCTGGAACAGCTGAGCGTTTTGGTACAAAAATAGTATTTATCCCGCTAATTAAAGCAGGGGAAAATACATCATCAGCCACTTTTCTTAGATTTTTGCTTTTTTCCATTATTTTAATAGGTTTATTTAATGCTCTCTCTAAGCGTTTATCAAAGTCAGCTGATCCTCCTGTAAGAAATCTCATACTTCCAGGTGTAACCAATAAAAGTATAAAACTAGGTCGTTCGATAGCCTTTATAATTGTGACTTTAGAAGCATTTGGAAAATGCTTTTCAAATTCAATAGCGGTTTTAGCTATTTTAACATCAGTATTTGTTATTTCTCCAGAATTTAATTTAGTTTGACAGTCTTTACAAAGCATTCCAGTTTGAGCACAAAAAGTACAAATTGCTGTTTTCATAATATGTTACACCAACAATTTTAGGACATATTATCCGTTTGATGTTTTTTCATTAGTTGTTTATTAATTCTCCTACTATTAAAGGGATTTGTAAAAATAATAAAAAGAAAAAAACGTTGAAAATAGAAGAAAAAATAAAGATTAGTGGGTTAGAATTATTTCAATAGCAGAAACGTTTGCTTCGCCGCCGCCTTCTCTACGAACCACTTGTTCAGTACTTGTAATAATACTTTTTACTTTGACATCAGGTAAGAATCGATTCTTTGTTAATTCTGCAACATCAACAGCTGTACTAATGGCTCGTCCTCTAGCACATATTCTTACTTCTTTTGCTTTGTTTTCATTGAAGCAAGTTATGATAGCAAGAACATAAACCATTGCGGGTTTATTTCCAACAAAGATTGTATTTTCTGGTTTGTCTCTTTGTATAGTAGGAGTTGGTATTTCAGTTATTGGCTTTGAAGGAGCAGTTGTTATTGGTACTTCTTTAGTTTTTGATGCTTCTTTTGCTTTTGGTGCTTCTTTAGCTTTTGGTGCTTCTTTAGCTTTTGATTCAGTTTTTGGTTTCGTAGTCTTAGCTTTATCCGATGCTTTCGCTGGACTCTTAGATTTTTCATCTTTCTTTGACATAATAGTTTCACCTTAAAGTGTTGTTACTGACATACTACAATATTCTATTGAGTTCTTGTCAGATATGCATACTTTATTGTATGCCTCATTATTTCTTTTGAAATTAAAAACTCTTTCTAAAGGATTTGATGATTTTTTTCGAAAAAATATACAGAAAAACAAAAAAACGTTAAAATAAAAAGAAATAATATTTATAATTATAGATTATCCGAAATTTTTTAGTTCAATAAGGAAATTTTATTTGTAAAGGAAAAATGAAAAATGAGAAATAAAAGATTATTAGTTTTGCTTTATATGACTCTATTTCTTTTCAATTCAATTACTATTATCAATATTTATGCAGAAAGCACGATAAGCCCTATAATTATAAATTATAATTTACCTGGTTTATCATGGACTTTCATACAAGAAAGTAGTTTAAATAAAAGTACTAGCATAGATTATACTTGGGTTAGTAATTCTAAAATTCAAGGAAGAGAGGTTACCGCAACACAATATACTACAATGTTAGGTTTAGGATTAACTGAAAGATCAGAATATTTTGAGACTATAGGATACTATGAAGGTACAACAGATTCAGGAAGAACAAATACAGATGAGAGTGGTTCATTATATTTTGTATTCTTCAATTCTAATTCACTTGCTAGCAGTTTAGAGATTACTTACACCTACAAGTCAGGTGGTTTGGAACCTTGGGCAATTGGGTTAGTATCAGCTTTACTGGCAATAGTATTTTTAGCGATTTGTATTATCATAATTATAAAGATAAGACAGAAAATGACCAAGGAAGCATTAGAAGCAGAAAAATCTCCAGCACAAAGATATTTCGAAATGTAAAAAATAACCAAATCACTAAAAAAGAAGATTTTTGTGTGAAATTTTTATTAACTATTCCTAGTATATAACTACTAGGAACTGGTGATTTACATGAAAACAATTGCTCTCTATTGGGGTTATATTATTGGGGAAGAACATCTAACTGAAGAGCAATTTGCCAGCATAGATTTTGGCAATCCAAACATTGATACTGAATTTATTACCTTTGATCCTTTAGCAAGTAGCTTTTTTCAAGGGAAATATTATTCAATGCACGAGAAAAGATTTGCTTTTCCCCATAGAAAATTACCCGCAATGCGAAGCGAAACAATGATAATTTATGAAGAAACATCAATAAAGATAATTGATCCACCAGTTGATCTTAATACTCCTGCAGGAATTTTCTTATGTATTTTTACTGGTTCATCAGGATATATTAAAAGAGCAATTGATTATTTAGGAAAAAGAATTAACTTACGATTTTCACCTTGTGATTTTGATTTAGAACAATTTTACAATAGATTATCAAAAACAAGATTACAAACTATACCCATTTCCTTAACAATTAGTGATTTAGCAATTGATCAATCCCTTAAAGGAAACTTAGAGGTTTTTTTTGACAGAGAAGATTTATTTATTAAAAACTTGATATCATTTAAACCAAAAAACTGCCAATTAAAATTAACAATAAAAGAAGTTAATATACAAATTGAACTCATTGTTTCTATTGATGGCATAATCAAATTTGAATCTGATATAGTAAATCTTAATCTTTTGGAAACTTTATTTGATGTTGCTAGTAGAAGTGTCTATACAGGTTCATTATAGCTTTTCATTAAATCTTCAGTTTAATCTTTGAAATGAAATGAATTTTTACTTTCATCTAAATATAATAGCCCTTGTTTTCTCTCAGCAAAATCACCTGCTAGCTCAAGATAATTACCTTTTATTTCACCATATTCTTCTAATTTAATGCTATTTGTTTTCTTCTTAAATTCAAAAGAAGGTAAGAGTTTATGTAAAATACCTTTGATGATTATTACTCCACCTGTCATTTCAGCTCCAGCTCGTTCTTCCACATTACCATCAATTATAATCAATCCTCTATGCATATGCATACCAAGAAACATCGGAGCATTTCCACCAATTTCAATAATCCCATTTCTCATCCAAACACCTGTTTCATTACCAACATTCCCTTCAACTCGAATCTTTCCACCCGACATACCACGCCAATCACCTCTTATTGAACCTCCTAAATAATGCCCAGCATTCCCATTTATGATTATCTCTCCACCTTCCATATTGGCACCAGCAAAATCATCAGCATCACCATTAACGGTAATTTTTCCCCCTTTCATTTGAAAACCTACATGCATCCCTATTGAACTATTGATTAAAATCTCTCCACCCGTTATTCCTTGACCTATACGCTTAATATTGGCTAAATCCCCTTCAAGAATAATTTTCAAATCATCAATTTTACAATTTAAATCATTATCCAAATCTAACGTAAAAAGATCATTTAATGGGAGCTGTCTATTTCCACGCCAAATAATTAGTTCAGCTATTTGTTCTTTTGATTTATTTAGAAAGACATCTGGAGATATTATTTCTGCTTCAATTGGTATTTTTGGATTTGTTTGAGATTCTTTACGAGTGAGTGTAATTGTAGGCATTTTTTATCACTAATCCATTTTTGTTACAATTAATTCTTCTCGAGGGAAATACGTTTTTTGTACAGGATAATTGTTTAAACTAACGGTATAATATTTTTGGAATCTTTCTTCAAGAGCATCTCGAATATTTGCCAACCAATCATCCGGAACCTCAGGTTTTACTCTAAACGTACGACCAACAGGACTAGCAAGTATTTGCCCATCAAAATAAACGATTTGACCATCTTTGATAGTATATTTAGCATCTGAAAAACCATTTTCAATGGCGGTGGGATTATTTGCTAGTTCATTTAGAGGAACTTTAAAATCATAAATAGCTATATCAGCATCTGCACCTATACCGAGATGTCCTTTATTTGTTAATCCTAAAAGTGATGCAGCACTTACTCGACTTACACGAGCAATATCTGAAAGACTAAATTCATGTGTGATATCTTTCAAAGAAGTTTTTTCTACAATAGCTTTATCAGAACGATTTATCATTTGTTCTCGAGCCTTTTTACTCATTAACCAACTAATGATCAAAGGATAGAAGGTAAAGGGCCCTCCGTTTGGATGGTCGGTTGTAAGATTTACTCGAGTAAGATCTTTTAATGAAAGCATTATTTCTAAACCAATAGCCCATTGCATTGCATTTACAGGGTTTTTTCTTCTAAAAATATACGGAACAATACCAGCACAGGATTCCAATTCCACTTGAGCATTCATCCATTTTGAACCTGAACGAGGCGACCAAGCAAGATGTTCAGTTATCCCTCTTAGAGCCCACTCCCATGCGCCATCAGCAGTCATTGTAGTAGTATTGGTAAAAACGACTTGTCCGATATCGCATGAAACATGAGGATTTTTATTAACATAGTGAGCTATTTCCCCTCCTTCAGAGCAAAAATCACCCCAGTCTTTACCTCCATAAGAGGAGAATTGGATGTGTGTGATATGAACATTTGTTTTTCGGGATGTTGTAGTTTTTATTCCTTTAACACAATCAATTGTTTCTTTAGTTATTTCATAATTTCCAGGAACACCAAGGTTATTTGTATGTAAATGAATAGAATGAGGTAAATGTAATCTTTCATTTACTTCAGCTAATTTTTGTATTATTGTTCTTGGTGTAGTATTAAAATAAGCAACTTTATCATCAAGTGAACAAACATTTTTCCCCCAAGCCCAAGTTTCTTCACCTCCAGGATTAACTAATTTTATTGTATACCCACCAGATGAATATAACAACCAAGAAACAAAAGCTGTTAAATCATTTAATTTCATTTCTTTCATTCGTTCTAAAAGAAACCAATTACTACCTAGGAGGGTGTATGCCCCTTTATCGATAATGGGTATGTCCATTAATTCTTCATGTGTATGCCGAGCTTCAAGAGGAGGCATTGCTGGTTCCATTGCACAAGTATAACCTAATTTAGCATAGGAATAACCAGTAAAGAATGTTGAAGGTATAGAATGACCAACTCCTGAACGCGCATAAGGAGTCTTTTTGAAATGTTCAATTAAATGATCTTCTGGACGTAGTAGCCTACCAGCATTAACTTTTGGGCCTGCAATATGTGCATGTATATCAATTCCTCCAGGCATAACAACTAAACCAGTAGCATCGATTGTTTTGAATTTGCCACTTGTAGTTATTTCTGAAGGATCAGCTATTTTACCATTTATAATAACGAGATCTTTCTTCTCACCATCTATCTTATTTAATGGGTCAAATACAAAACCGTTTTTAATTATGAGTCCTTGAGTTCTTTTCGTTTTGGAGCTGATTTTTCTTCACCACCTGGAGATGTTTTTACTCTTTCTTCAAAAAACCAGTATCTTGATGTTACAGGCTTCTTTAATTTTTCTTCTAGATTCAACCAAATTCTACTGTCAGAACCCTCTTTCCCATGTTTAATTTCTGTCCTCTCCAAAGAGACTGCACCAGGAGCAGGACAAGCAAATAAACAAGCACCACAATATAAACACTTGTCTCTATCGACATCAATTTTTGCTGTTTTCTCCCATGGTTTGTCTTTAGGAGAAACAGGTAAGGATAGACACTCAACAGGACATATCTCAATACAAGTTGAACATCCTCCTGTACAAGAAGTGTTATCTACTGTTATATTACCATCAAGAAATTTTTGCGCAGTATAACCAGTACGTTTGCAGAAAACTTCATAGCCTTCTAGAAAAGGCAATGAAATACCCCTTTTCACTTTTTCTGCTGGTTTATCATTAATCATTAACTTAAGAGCATCAAAAGGACAAATATAAGCACATAAACCACAAAAAACACATTTATAATAATTTATTCTGATTGGTGGAGCTTTGGATCTTTTTCTAATAGACGCTCCTATGGGACCTCGTTCAATTGCATATCTAGGACAAACTGTCCAACATAAATTACATCCAGTGCATTTTTCTAAATCTAGCTCTAAGGATGTCTTGCTATGAGGTTCCTTTCTTTCAGTAATTATTGTATATGATTTCCGTTTTTCAGTTGCCACTCGAGTCATTTTCTAACGCCAAAATTTTTTTCATAATACTTTAGTTTTTGCTTTTTGTTGGGATTTGTTAATTGGTACATCCTCATATTCAGAGAGTGGAATAAAATCTATTGTAATACAATCTTGAGGACAAACTATCATACAGACACCATCGCCATCACATCTAAAAGGATTAATAACAACTGCTACACCATTTCTAATTGCAATTACTCGATCATTTGGATCATAATTGTCCTTTTTGCGTATTTCAGCATTAACCGGGCACGCTGTTGTACAATTATTGCAGCCATTACATTTGGTAGCGTCTATCGTTATTCTGTATGTTATTCTCTCATGAGCGGGCAAATTCTATATCACATCTCAGTATAATTTATCTTGTTACTCTTATATCTTGCTATTTGCATTATTAAAAATTGTTTGATGAATTTTACTTCTAAGAAAAATAAAACGGTAAAAACTGAATATTTTTCAGTTTAAGACATAGTTATATATATCAGATTTTGGTCTCAAGTTTCCCATCTTGTGATTATAATGTTCAAAACTAGAAGATATTTAAAACCTAGAATTGAAAAAGCTGAAAAGGAATTTATACATATCCTAGATGAAGCGACACTTCTAGTTGAAGCATTAATTTTGCAGCAATCAGGAACAAATCCCGAGCGTTTTAAAAACCTTCAAATAAAAAAAGCAAGTATAGATAGCTTAAATGATGTTTTAATTACTTTGAAGTCCGCAATTAAAGAGAAATTGTATTTTATTGATGATTCTATTGATGATTTAAGAGAGGAATGTTTAGATGTAATAAAGGATGATAGAGAATTTACTCAAATAATCATTCATTCAATGCAATTAAATTTAATTTCAGATAATAACGATATTTCACTTTATCTCGCACCATATATAGAATCTTGGGACTTGTTAACTGCAGGAGTTCAAGCTATCATACTTAATCATGTAATTCGAAGTATAAATGCAGAAATTCAAAGAGCTCAAATGCAAAAGAAATTATCTGATAAATTCTAATAATACAATAAAGTATTATAGATAACAAATAATAAAATTGATTAGTTTTATAATTAGTTGGAAATCATTATGTCAGAAGTACAATCATTGAAAATCATCCTTACTTCAGGAAGAACTATTGAGCAAGGAGTCTCATTAGTTGGTACCAAAATAACTAAATTAGCAAAAGATGCTACTGCTGTATGTTTTCTTGATCCAAATGATATGGAAAAATTGCATTTATCTGAAGATCAAAATATAGAAATACAAACATCTGAAGGATCCATTGTTGTGAGAGCTAAATTATCTAAAGATGCTCCCCATGAAGGTATTGCGTTTATACCTTTGGGAATTTATGCTAATTGGGTTACTCCTCCTGGAGACGCTGGTATAGGTGTTCCTAAATACAAGGGGATTGACGCAATTATATCTCCAACTACAAAAAAGGTTTTAGAGGTTAATGATTTGCTTAATATTTTATTAGAGCATAAAGATAAAAATTAAAGAAAAATCTATGAGGATTCACTTTGAAAACTGTTACTGATGTTGTCTGTCCCTTTTGCGGAAGCTTGTGTGATGACATAGAAGTTGTGCTTGATAAGAATAATATTGTAGAAGTAAAAAACGCTTGTCAATTAGGTGCAGCAAAAATTGCTGGTAATGTTGATAGTAAAAGATTACTAAAACCAATGATTAAAATTGATAATAAATTTGTTGAAGTAAGTTATGATGAAGCTGTAACTAAAGCAGCTGAAATTTTAATCAAAGCTGAATTCCCAATATTCTATGGTTTCGGTTCTACTGAAGCAGATGCTCATCGTGAAAGTATTAAACTTGCAGAAGAAGTGGGAGCTATATGGGATCACTGTCCGTCAGTTTGCCATGGACCATCAATTATGGCAATTCAAGAAATAGGTTTAGCGGGTTGCACATTAGGTGAAATTCGCAATCGATCAGATGTTATTGTTTATCTAGGATGTAATCCAATGGAAGCTCATCCTAGACATATGAGTCGTTACACTACTTTCCCTCGAGGATACTTTAGAGACAAGGGATTTCAAGAAAGAACAGTTGTAGTTATTGATATACGTCAAACAGAAACAGCTAAATTAGCTAATTTATTCTTACAAATTGAGCCTGATGGTGATTTTGAATTTTTAAGCGCTCTTCGAGCTATTGTAAGAGGACATGAGATAAAAGCTGATAAAGTTGCTGGAATTCCTACTGAGAAAATTATTGAATTATCAGAAATTATGAAGAATGCTAAACATGGGGCATTGTTTTTTGGTTTGGGTATAGCTTCAACAAAAGGCAATCATCGTAACGTTGATGCAGCCTTAAGTCTTGTTAGAGATTTAAATGAGTATACTAAATTTTATATTATGCCATTAAGAGGACATTACAATGTAACTGGCGCTCAAGCTGTAGTTACTTGGATTTCAGGTTATCCTTTTGCTGTTTCATTATTGAAAGGCTTTCCTCAATATAATCCTGGAGAATTTTCACTAACTGGTGTTATGTCTCGAGGGGAAGCTGATGCTGCTGTTATAGTAGCTTCAGATCCTGTAGGAAATTCACCTAAGAAGGTTATGGAGCATTTTGCTAAAATACCCATGATAACTTTAGACCCATATGAAACACCTACAACAAGATTAAGTGAAGTAGTTTTTCCAGTGACAAAATCAGGAGTCGAATCAGAAGGAACAGCTTATAGAATGGATATGGTACCTATTCGTTTGCGAAAAGTCAAATCTGGACCAGAGGGTGTCTTTACAGACTATGTAGTACTCAATAAAATCTGGAAAAAATACAAGGAATTAAAGAAAAATAAACAATAAGAAAACTATTTTCTTATCTTTATTTTTGGTTGAGTTTGTTTTTCTGTAATTACACTAAGAGGATTAACATCTTCAGTATAAGTAATGAATAATTTCATTTGTGGTTTTACAGCATTAATTATCCAAGTAATTCGAGTTCCTTCGGGGAGATGTTCTATAGTTGGGTCTTCAACATTAATTGGTAATTTTTCGGTAATAACCATTGTATTGGAAATAAATTCATTTATTTCCATTTTCCTTAATTCTACATCAGAGATATTAGCAATGCCAAGTGTTGAAAACCATTTATTTTTAATTTTTTCAATCCTTTTTTCGATTTTTAAAACTTGAACTAATTCGCCATCTATATTTCGTGTATGACCATTATGTTGTAAAATTACAGTTGAACGAGCATCATCCAATTTTTGTGTTTTTGTTTCTACGATTAAAGTATGTGTTTTAGCATCATCTTGTTTTAATGGTTGAAATTCAGCTAATTTTGTTTCAATAGAATCATCTTCTACTATTTTTTCTCCAGGTTGTTTTGGTAGCATTTTATCAGGTTGAAATGATGGGTCTTTTTTCTTTGGTTCTACTACTTCCTCAAGAAGTTTAACTGATTCTGCTAAATCATCTTCATCAATTGATACATCAATAATTTCTTCCTCGTTTTCTTTTATCACATCACTAGGTATTGATGGTAAAGATTGATCAATTTCCGGTTCAATGATATCAGGAATAGGAGGTATATCATCTTCAGGAATATCTAATAAGATTGACTCGGGTTCGATTTCTTCTAATGATATATCTGTTTCAACTGTTAAATTATCTTCTGTTAGTTCATCGCCTTTTAATACCGCTAAAACTGATGGATCTATTTCACTTTGTGAAGCAATTATTGGATCATCAAATGCATGCTTTGGCGGAAGGATAGGTAAAATATCTTCAGATTGCTTAACTTTCTTCCTGTTTGCTATATTTATTGCTAGAGTTTCGCTTTCAGTAGGAGGCATTGGATGCCTATCTTCATGTCTAAAATCAAGAGATATATCAGGTAAAAGATATTTAGGTTCAGAAGAACTTTGAGAAATGGCATTTTTGGCTGTACAGTTAATAGAAAGTTCAGTACCCATTGTTCCACCGTAAGGACCAACAGCTACAATTTTAATATTATTTTTACCTTTAAACAATTTAATAGTACCAATAAATGAACCATCAACATCAACAAAAGATGCTTGATTATTAATCCAAACAATAGATTTTACTGCTGTTTTACCTCTAACATCAACTTCAGGAGAAGTTATTTTTTCATTCATATTTGGAAAATAAACTATTAATTCTGATATTTCTGGAAGAGTTCCTCCCTCTAAAATACGTTCACGCCTAATCATTGATTCTCTTTTATCCAATCTTGTCATCATTTTTAATTTAGAATCCGGATCATAACTTGAAGGACTCCCATGAGCGGTAGTTTCTAGTGTGCCTTTCTTTCTAGCTTGACGTATTTGGTCAATGAGGAATATTAAAACAACCACAATGATGATGGATCCAAAACCTATAAGATACCAAATTTCTGCCATTGGAATTCATTCCTTTTATTGATAGTTTATTTTAAATGAAATTATCTTACCTAATATTTTACTATTATATATATTAGAGAGTTTTTATCTTCTTTAAAGCTTTTACTGATTATTAGATTACTACTACCATATCTAGTTATATTATTTACGTTTTTCCCATAGCAATAATTACTGGAAATATTAACTTAGAACTTTAAAAAATTAGAAAAATTGTCCATTAACTCTTATTATATAACTTGGAAATTTTATATAAAATACTTAGAATTGTAACACATATAATTATAAAAATTGGAGTTAGTGATAATTTTCAATTGGTATACAATAGAAATATATAGTGAAATTTATTAAAAGAGGAATTAAAGAAAATGATTGTTGAAGATAAAGAATTACAACAAATAAAAGAAAAAATCGTGAGTGATATTATGAACACAATACCAGATGCCAATGGATCAGTAAAAGTATTAGTAAGCAATGAAATTGAAGACTTTGTAACTAAAAACAAATTTGTCATAATTGATTTTTACGCAACTTGGTGTCCCCCTTGTAAAATTATGGACCCCATAACACATGATTTAGCGGAGATTTATCAAGGTAAAGTAGCTTTTGCTAAGATCAATACTGATCAAGAACGCGCTGCAGCAATCCAATTCCAAATAAGATATGTACCAACCTTCTATTTATTCAAAGATGGAAAAATTGTTACACAATTCTCAGGTGCAAGAAAGAAAACTGACTTTATAGAATTGATAAATCAACAATTTAAAACAGGAAACTAAGTCTTGATAGATAATGGTAAGTAAAGTTTTACTTAAACTTCACTTGCCTCTTACTCTTTCATTACATATTCTAAATTAAAAGAAAAGAAAGTAAAAAAGAAGTTTATTCCTTTTTATTCTATTGCTACATTTTTTGCCTCAGCATAAATGTTACAGCAATCCAACAGATTACTACTATACCCATTCCCATTACTAATAATATAGTAGCATTTTTTGGTGAATAAGCATATTGGGTAGAATAATGGATCATGAAAAATCCACCAGCACCGATAAACATAAGAAAACCAGCAGCAATTCCTTCAACTAAATATTGATGGTTTAATGAAGCTATTATTACAACTGGATTACCATCAGTATCTTGTCCAAAAGCTGGAACAGGATCTTGAGCGAGGTCATAAAAACCTCCTATATATATAAAGAATAATCCAATAAAAACCACTGCAATAATAAGTTGTATTGGAATAGATGTAGGAGCGGTTAATCTCACTTGTCTTAGCTGATAATCAGGTTTTCTCACAATTGGAGCAAATGGTAGGTTAGATGGCAACCTATCCAAAAAGGGTTTATTCTCTTTACTGGTTTTAGTTGCAGAATCTCTAGTTTTAGACATTTTTGGATTCTCCTTGATGAATATCTAGAATAGGATAATATTATATATTTCGTTTAATTCAAATAACCTATTAAAAAGGATTTCTTAAGATTGAACAAAAAACAATAGAATAAAAAACGAGTGAGAATTAACCTCGTAATTGATATTTATCTAGAAAAGCTTCTATTTGCTTAGAAAGTAACAAAAATGCTTCATCAACATTTAGACCTGTTTTTGCTGACGTTTCCAAATAAGGAACATCAAAACCTGTCCAATCACTTAATGCTTTAGCATACTGTTGACCTGCTTCTTTGGGTAAACAGGGAATTGTTCCTCTTAGATCTGTTTTATTACCTATCAAAACAATAGGAACTATTCGATCGTAATTATTTTTAGTTAATTCATTAAGCCAAGCTGGGAGATTTTCAAACGTTCTAGGAGTTGATACATCAAAAACCAATAAAGCACCACTACTTCCTCGATAATAGACTTCACGAACAACATCAAACCTTTGTTGACCAGCAAGATCCCAGATTTGGAAAGTAATAACTATGGTTTCTAATTCAACTCTTTTGACGCAGAAATCCGCACCAATAGTCATGGAATAACCTTCCTTGAAACCTTTGCCTAAATATTGTTGTCTAATGCTTGTTTTACCGACAGCACCGTCACCAAGGAGAACAATTTTATAAACTGACTTTCTCTGAGTATCACTCAAGATAATTCCTACTCCATTATAATCTCTAAGAGTATTATTCTAGTTATTTTGGGTTTTATTTCCTATATATAGAATTTGCTATAGCACTAAAACTAAAAAAAATATTCAAACGAAATTAAAAGCAAAAATAAAAAAAATAAGAACAGAAGGAAGGTTATCCTTCTAAAATTGTTTTAGGCTGTTTAACAGAACGAATAATACTTAAACCGAGAAGGAAGAATGCTTCATTAACTTTCTCGCCTGTTTTAGCACTTGTTTCAATATAGGGAACTTCATAACCTAAAGCTTCGGAGAGACGTCGAGCATATTCTTGACCAAGTTCAGAAGGAATGCTTTTTGGTACTTCACTACGAAGATCTATTTTATTACCACAAAGAATCATTGGAACTCGACCTGCTTTCTTCCAGAGCTCTTCAAGCCAATTTGGTAAATTATTGAAAGAAGTTGGATTGGTAACATCAAAAACCAAAAGGGCCCCTCGAGATCCTCGATAATAAAGCTCTCTAACTGCAGCAAATCGTTGTTGTCCTGCAAGATCCCATATTTGGAATGTTAGACGATAATTTTCAAGATTAATTCTTTTAATAGCAAAATCAGCACCAATGGTTGCAGAATAA
>DATKZI010000036.1:0-45352 GCA_035528035.1 Bathyarchaeia archaeon | reverse complement strand
AATTAATTTCAGGAAGAGATGCTAAAGCATTAATTTTATAACCTCTTATTCTAATTGCAGCTCCATAAATTACTGACCATGATGAGACTATTTCTCCACCAACTGCTTTAATATTATCACGGACTGCTTTTGTCATTGGCCCGTTGAAAGTAGCAATTGCTGTATAGAAATCACTTTCAAATCCAGCTTTTATTTGTGCTTCAAAATGATCGTGAATTTTGTTTTTATTAACATCATAAGTAAAATCTTCTTTTACTACTGGATTGAATGTATTTTGCACTCCCACAGGTTGAACTATCATTTGAGTATTAATATATGATCCAAATGCTTGTGGAACTAGGAAGATGCCTAAAAATACTATAACGATTAGTTTGTTTTTATTCATTAAGAAAGCCTCTTGCTTAAGCATTAAATTTTATTTTCGTCTTCTTCGGGGATTACTTGTTTTCACTCTTTCATTCAATGAAACAATTCTAAAAGAATTATTTGCAAAACAACCTATAAGACTTTTGAAATAGAACCTTTAGTCTACTCTATTTTAAGATATGAAAGTAAAACTAAAATACACCATTAGGATTATCTTAGGCGATTGAGGATTTTATGCTCATTCTCTTAAAATCCCCATTAGGTACCTAGAAAAAATTCCGGGTTAAAGATTAAAAAAGTGATTATATTGAGCAAACAAAAGAAATTTGGTATTGTAGGATATGGTGTTTATATCCCGCGTTTTCGAATTAAAACTGGTGAAATTGCTCGAATATGGGGTCAACCTGGTGAACTTGTTGCTTCTTCTCTCGGAGTAGAAGAAAAAAGCATACCTGACATGGATGAAGATACTATCACTATTGCCGTTGAAGCTTCTCGTAACGCTTTAAGAATGTCTAAGGTTAATCCCCAAGATATTAAAGCTGTCTACGTTGGTTCTGAAAGTCATCCATATGCTGTCAAACCTAGCGCTACAATTGTTTTGGAAGCTATTGGCGCAGCTCCACATACTACAGCAGCTGATTTGGAATTTGCTTGCAAGGCTGGCACTGCTGGTGTTCAAATGTGTTATGGTTTAGTTAAAAGTGGAGAAATTAAGGTTGGATTAGCTATCGGTGCAGATTGCTCTCAAGGTCGCCCTAGTGATGCACTTGAATATACAGCTAGTGCTGGTGCTTGTGCATTATTAATTGGCTCTGAAAATGTTCTTGCTACTATTGATCATACTGAAAGTTATACCACTGATACGCCTGATTTTTGGCGTCGTGAGGGGGCTACTTATCCTTCCCATGGTGGTAGATTTACCGGTGAACCTGCTTATTTCAAGCATATTACCTCTGCAGCTAAGAGTATTATGAAAAACACTAATACTACCCCTGATGATTTTGATTATGTTGTTTTTCATGAACCTAATTCAAAATTTCCTTTAGCTACTGCAAAAATGCTTGGAATTCCAAAAGAGAAAGTTATTCCTAGCTTAGCTGTGAAATATATTGGAAATACTTATTCCGCTTCTTCAATGATTGGATTAGCAGCTGTTTTAGATATAGCAAAACCTGATGATAAAATCTTAATGGTTTCCTATGGTTCTGGAGCAGGAAGTGATGCCTTTATTTTAACTGTAAATGAGGGTATTGTTGAAAAACGAAAAGGTATTCCAACTGTTCAAGATTATATCAATCATAAGGAATTCCTTGATTATGCGATGTATACAAAACATCGAGGAAAGATTAAGATGTGAATGGAGGAGTAAAAAAATGAATAAAATAGCTATGGTTGGTGTTGGCAATACCAAAATTGGTGAATGGTATGATGATAGTATTCGTGATCTTACTGATGAAGCTATTTCTAAAGCCATTCAGTCTGCAAACATTGACCCAAAAGAAATTGGTGCCACAATTGTTGGTGCTATGTCTTCAGGACTCTTTAATCAACAAGAACATATTTCTGCTTTAATCGGACCTAATTCAGGCATTACTGCTCCAGCTCTTCGAGTTGAATCTGCTTGCGCAAGTGGTGGGTCTGCATTACGAGTAGCTATGATGGCTATTGAGGCTGGTTATTATGATACGGTTCTTGTGGTTGGAGTAGAAAAAATGACCGATCTAATCGATATAGGTGATATAACTACTGCTTTGGGTACTGCTTCAGATGGTGAATGGGAGTTGGGAGTCGGTGCTACTTTTCCAGCACTATTTGCCTTAATGATGCGTGCTCATATGCACAAATATGGTAGTACTTTAGAGGAATTCGCCAGTGTTGCTGTAAAGAATCATAAAAACGGTGCTCTAAACCCAGATGCACAGTTCCCACAAGAAATCTCTATGGAAGCAGCAATGAAATCTCGAATAATTGCTGATCCTGTTAGATTGTTTGATTGTTCACCTGTAAGCGATGGTGCAGCTGCGGTAGTTTTGACAAAAGAAAGTATCGCGAAGAAATATACCGATGATCCTGTCTATATTATAGGCTCTGGTGCAGGTACCGATCATATCGCTTTACATATGCGAAAAGATTTGACCACCCTTGAATCAGTTAAAACTGCAACGAAAACAGCTTTCGATACAGCAAAAATTACTACCAAAGATGTCAATTTAATGGAAGTTCATGATTGCTTCACAATCGCTGAGGTAATAACTCTTGAAGATATGGGATTCTGTGAAAAGGGTAAAGGTGGAAAATTCACTCTCGATGGTGAAACTGCTTTAAACAGTAAAATATCTGTTAATCCAAGTGGTGGTTTGAAATCCAAGGGACACCCAGTAGGAGCAACAGGAGTCTATCAAGCTATTGAGGTATTCCATCAATTGCGAAACGAAGCTGGTAAACGTCAAGTAACAAAAAATGATATTGGTGTTACCCAAAACATAGGTGGCTCAGGAGCGACTTGTGTAGTAAATGTTTATTCAAGGTGATTAAGAGTGTCAGTTCCAAGATTTTGGCGAAGAATTAATTCCCTTTACAGACTTGAAGGATCAAAATGTCCTAAATGTGGTAAACTCTATTTTCCCAGTAGAAAACGATGTATTGAATGTAATACTTCTCCTTTAGAACCAAATATCTATTCAGGCTTTGGTAAAATAGTAAGTTATTCCTGGGTTTATACTCCTCCAAAAGGATTCAATAGTAGGATACCTTACTGTTTAGCCATCGTAGAACTTGATGAAGGTCCTAGATTAACAACACAAATCGTTGCTGTTGATATGGGTGATGTAGAAATAGATATGCCTGTAGAATTTGCCTTTAGACGCATTTCCGCTGAAGGTGAAGAAGGCGTTATTACTTATGGATTCAAATTTAGACCTAAGAATTACCCAATACATCCACAACAATAAGAATTATTTTGAAGAATATTCTTCAAAATACTTTTTTTTATTTCTAAATTCATTTCAAGTTTTATAGTAACTCTTTAAATAGATTTTTTCCTTATTAATATGAATTGAATAATCTTACTATATTACGAGCTGGCCTCTATGGGAAAATTCGATGAGCATTTTAAACTAAACTTAAAATTTATGAGTTCAAGTAAACGTCTAGCAATAATTTCTATTTTAGGATTAAGTATAAGCATTGCAATGATTACACAAAACGTTCTTTTCCTTACAAGTTTTAGAAATAGTGCCTTTGATGAATTTGCCTCTGCAATATCTGATACTTATGTTGACTGTGAGCTTGATAATATTCGATGGGCGGGAACACAATTACAAAATACCTTAGAGTCTACCGTAATTTCACAGATGGAAGAATCTGAGATAGATCTAAATAAACTGGCTGACCAAGAATGGTTCTCTTTTAGATTCTTTTATCTATTACTTTATAATGAGCTTTATCATGCTAATGAATTTCATGACACCTATATTGTTGGTGTTGACTATACCTATCTTAGTTTATTAGGTTCATTGGTTACTAATGGTACTGCACCTAATTATGGTCAATATTGTTTTATAACTAATACCCAAACCATGCGAGAAACAAATTTAGCTTTAAATGATACATACAATGTTTATATCCAACTTAATGATATTGATAATCCTTGGGATTCTTATTCTGCTGGTATTGGTTTAGCAGGTCAAATCATTAGTTTCAGTGGCATTATTAACATTGATGAAGTTAATTATAGAGAAGTTCCTATACCTGCTCAATTACAAACTCTTATTTCAATGGTTTTAGGTTTAGGAAAAGAATTAATTATTACTGATTTCAATAACCTTCCTTTTCTTTTAGGATTCATCTCTCGATCTAATAGAGAATTTTCTGTTTTGGGGAGAATTGTTTTTGATGTTCAAGAATTTAATGTCTTCAAGATTGATGAAGAAATTTCCAGTTTGCAAGTTTTCGTAAATAATTTACAAGGGGCATTATTAGACATAGCTGAAATTTGGTCAACTAATCACGATCTCATAATAAATCCCCGTTTATTACCTTTATTATCCAATTTTCGGCGGGAGTATAGGATCTTTCAAATCTTTCTGCTAATCTTTATGCTTCCAACATTAGGAATGTCTTTAACATTAACAGCATTTGCTACCAATCAAGTGAAAAAACATCGGGAATTACATGTTCATACCTATCATCAAAGAGGAGGATCACGGTCAATGCTCTTTTCATTTATGCTTTTTGAATTAGTGATTTTTGCTCTTCTGGCAACAGTAATCGGTTATCTGATTGGTTGGCCATATACATTTGTTGCTCAAAAAAGTGATTCATTCTTCTCTTTTAAAGCTGAAGCAACACTCTTTAAACCTGATGCAAGAATAATCATCATTTGTTTAGCAATAGGATTTGGTATTGCTTTCCTCTCAAATGTCTTTTCTCTTTGGAAAAAGACTAAAACTTCTGTTGACGAAGTCTTACAAGAGCAAGCTGAAAAGAAACCATTTTGGGAGCGATTTTATGTTGATATTTTCATGTTAATTTTGGGTTTATTAATGTGGATTATCTCACTTAGCCAAATCAGCGCTGCTACATCTGCTTCCCTTGAATTTGCGTTCTTCTTTGCTGCTCCAGCTCCAATACTTATCATTATAAGTGCTATAATGATTATCACTCGTATTTATCCTGCTATAATTAATAGACTTGCAAATATGATCTTTAAAATTAAAGGATTAGAGCTTAGTGCAGTATCAGCCAAGAACGCTATTCGTAGAAAAGGGTCCACAACTCGTACTATTATTTTAATGACTTTAACATTCACATTAACTGTTGCCACTATGATAGTTCCTGATTCTTATCATGAATTCGATTTTGAAAATTCCTATTATGATTTAGGAGCGGATATTGTTGTACAAGATGTTGATATTTTGACTCCTGAATACAAAGAATCACTTAAAGATATAGAAGGTATAGAAGCATCATCCTATGTTGCTGTTTTAGAATTAACCAATAGTGAAAGTGATTTACTTTATTCATTTACCATTTTAGGTGTTGAACTGGATAATTTTAGTAGTGTTGCTTTCCAAGAACCTGAATATACTGATGGTTTTGGTATTGATTCATTATTAACTTCTATTAAAAACGATTCTGACGTTATTGCTCAAGCAGATCAGATTGCTTTACTTAATTTAGGATCAGAAAACAATACTTTCTTTATTAAAAATTGGGCTTTAGAAGGTAGTGATGTAGTCGAGAAACGATATCCTGTTACTATAAAAGATTACTATACTTTTTGGCCTACCATTTATACTGATATCCCAAATCCCACCTCTAAAGAGCTTAAAATTGGTCTTATTAGCAATATTTCTCTACCTTTTGTTATTGCAAGAAATGACTATGATGTAGAAGGTAAGGTATATGTTAAAGTAAAAGAAGGGTATAATATTAATGAAGTTGCTTCAGATATAGAACGATTAACTCAACATCAAACCATAAATATTGAACAATTATTATTAATCTCAGAAGGAAGCCTTAAATCAACTGTTCTATTTGGAGCATTAAATTCAAGTTTAATTATTTCAATATTAATATCATCTGCTGCTCTAATAACTATGATGATCGTTCAAGGTATGGAACGTGAAAAAGAAATAGCTCTCTTAAAATCATTTGGTATTAATGGAGGACAACTCTTTTCGTTCTTCATTTCAGAAGCAATTATTATACTATTGTTTACAATGATTTTAGGTATAGCATTAGGGTTTGGTACATCAATTATGTTGATGAAAATATTACGTATAGAAGTTGTTTTACCAACTCATGAAATGGTCTTTCCCGTAATTAAAATTATCTGGACCACCCTAGCTATATTTGGGAGCGGTCTATTAAGTACGATTATACCAATTATAATAAATACACGTAAGAAGATTGGAGGAGCTCTAAAAGCTATCTAACCTAGGAGTGTAAAATTAATGACGGAACAAGAAATATTTGTTGAATGCATAGATTTAATCAAAATTTATGCAGATGAAAAGAATAGAATTCGTGTCCCAGCGCTACGTGGATTAGAAATGAAAGTAACAAAAGGAGAAATTTCTCTATGTGTTGGTCCTAGTGGTTCTGGAAAATCTACTCTTTTGAACATTCTCGCAGGTAATCTCAAACCATCTGCTGGAGTTGTCATGGTAGGTGACACAGATATTGCTAAATTTACTCGAGCTGAAATGGTAGATTATAGACGAAGAAGAGTTGGAGTTGTTTGGCAATTACCACAAATGAACCTCGTCTGGGAGTTATCTGCATCTCAAAACATTCAAGTTCCAATGAGGATTTTAGGTTTACCTCGAGAAGAACGTATGAGACGTACAAAAACACTCCTTGAAGAAGTTGAATTATTAGATAGGGCTCATCACAACCCTACTCAAATGTCTGGTGGGGAAATTCAACGAATCTCATTAGCTGTTGCATTAGCAAATCAACCTGAACTTGTGGTACTAGACGAACCTACGGGGGAACTTGACTCTCAAACCTCAGAAAAGATAATTAGTTTCTTTGAGAAAATTAACAAAGATCTTGGAGTAACAATGATTTTAGCTACGCATGACAGACGTTTAATTGCTCGTGGATATCGAACAATGCTCCTAGTGGATGGGCGAATTACCAGCGTTCGAAGTGGTTTTGTTGATGAAAATAAGATACCAGTATTTAGTGATGCTTTTGGAGCATTACAAATACCTGTTACTCTTCGTGAATTATTCCGTTCTAGAGAAGATATTATTCTTAGTAGAGAAGATGAGGAGACTTTCAAACTTCATGTTCCTAAAAAATCCTAATAAGAAGTGATAGATAAACATTGATAAGTCTCTTTTTTGGAGACTTTTTTATTTTATTTTCTTTATCAAATAATTGTATTTTAGAAGAAAGTTGTTTTTTTGGGGGTGTTTATATTTGAAATTTTATACATCTAATTACTAACTTAAATTAAACAGTAGGATGTAATTAATTTGGGATTTCTTGCAAGACTCTTTGGTAAAGTTGACAAAAAGGTCAATATCGCAATGTGTGGTTTAGATAACGCTGGTAAAACTTCTATCCTAAATTTCTTGAAAAAAGGGGAATTTAGTGAAACTATTGCTACTATGGGCGTTAATCATGAAAAATTTTTGTTAGGCAAGCTTTCTATGTCTGTTATGGATCTAGGGGGGCAAGAAGTGTTCCGATATTTTTGGCCTACTTACTTGGAACGAGCTGATATCCTTATTTTTGTTGTTGATTCTAGCGATATTCAAAGATTATCTTTAGCAAAAGAGATTTTTTTCAATGCAATAAATAAATATTGTAATCCTGATATTCCAATTTTAGTTCTGGCTACAAAACAAGATTTGTCCAATATTTGTTCTCTTGCGTATATTATTCATTTATTTCAATTAACAAATATGTTTGATCGAACTATTCATGTTCAGAAAACAAGTGCCTTAACTGGTGAAGGTATCTTTGAAGCTTTTCAATGGATTTATGATCAGGTAATCACTTCAAAATCACAAAGAATACCTAAAACCTCACACCAATTAGCTCTACCAAAACCAGGATAATTTCTTGATTTTTGGTTAATTTTCATTTTTATTTGAGTTTGATATTAAATAATAAAATTCATATGTAAAAAGCTATCATAAGATATTAGGAAAAGTTATTATTCCTAATTATTCAATATATTTACTACTATTTTCCTAGGTGTAAATCCCAATGAGCAATTTTAAGTCCGAAAAAAGCAATATCTTGAAATTCGTACCTGACAAGCGAATAGATTTAAGGGAATTTTTGCAAAAAGTGGGGGTAAAAAACATAGAAAGGCATGTTATTTTAGTAAATGGTTCTAGAACAACTAAAGATCTCACTTTGGAGAAAGGCGATGAGATTATTGTGCTCCCTGTTCTTAGGGGCGGTTAATTCTCAATATTCTTTTTCTTTCTTTTTTGAGGTAAAATGATTTAAGGTTAATTAAATAAGAATTCTTTCCAAATTTACTAATCTTTTATTAAATACCTAAATAATAACCAAGCAACAACTGTTAAGCCAACACCAATTAAAGCAAATACTAAATCAATCCACCATGAAAAATTGCTATGAGAACTATAGTATCCGAAAAATGACATAAATAAAATGATTGGACCTATAAGTATGAAGGCCATACTAAAAGCTAGCGCTGTACCCATTCTAATAACTATTTTCCCAAAACCAGGATAAGTTTGTGCTTGTGAAGGGTTTGTTTTTTTACGACGTTTTTTAACCCTTATTTTCTCCTCAAAAACTTCCTTAACCTCTTCTTGCTTTCGTTTTACCATCATTTCTTCTGCATGCATTTCTAAAATTAAATCATCTTTCTCACTATCTGTAAGCATATTGAAATCAATTTCTCCCTCTGCTATTATTTCGCTTTCTAAATCTTCTTCACTTTCTTTTTCAGATGAATTAAGATGGATCATAATTTTCAACCACTTTCATTACAAAATTAACTTAAGTTTAATGTTTATCATAAACAAATATATTATGTTTATTTTGATATGTAGATTAATTATAATGACATTACTTGAAAAATTAGTTTATAAATACTAATAATTGAGATAATGACAAAAAAATTTAGATATGTGATTATTAGCAATCAATAACATCTAACTGAAATTTCATAAATCAATTCTTACTGGTTGATGAAGTAGGATATGGAAGTGTAATTAATATTGAAAATTGTTCCTGATACTAGTGTAATTGTTTCAAAACAAATCGTTGATGAAGTCCTTTCAATGAAAGATAAAATCGAAGAAATAATCATTCCTAAAATAGTTATAAGCGAAATTGAAAATATGGCTAATAATCATCAACATAAAGGATTTGATGGTTTAGAGGAATTAAAGAATTTACGATTTGAATGTGCTCATTATAATATTAATATAATTTTAGCTGGTGAAAGACCTACTTTAGAAGAAATTAAATTAGCTTCCTCTGGAGAATTAGATGCAAAAATTCGAGATGTTGCCCGAGAACATAATGCTGTTCTTTATACTAGTGATAAAATACTTGTCTCTATGTGCGAGATTGAAGGTATAGCAGTGGAATATCTAAAACACCCTCCTAAGAAGAAAGCTATGAATAAAATTTATGATTTTTTTGATGATCATACCATGTCTGTTCACATTCGAGAAGGAGTTATTCCCTTAGCCAAAAAAGGCAAACCCGGAGATTGGCAGCTAATCGGTATAAATAATAAAATAACTTCACATGAAGATATAGATGAATTAATTTCTGATATTATCTCAACAGCTCGAACTACTCCTAACTGTTTTATTGAAATGGATGAACCCGGAGTAAAAGTTATACAGCTAGAATCTATGAGAATAGTTATTGCCCAACCACCTTTTTCTGATGCACCAGAAATAACTGCTGTTAAACCTATAACAAAACTTGACTTGGAATATTACCAATTAAGCGAGAATTTACGGGAACGACTTAAAAACCGTGCAGAAGGAGTTTTAATTGCTGGATCACCAGGTGCGGGAAAATCCACATTCGCACAAGCATTAGCTGATTTTTACGCTACTTTAAATAAAACAGTAAAAACGGTTGAAAAACCTCGAGATTTACAAGTAGGTCCCGAAGTTTCGCAATATACTGCTCTAGGTGGTGATTTTCGTAAAACAGCTGATATTATGCTTCTTATACGACCTGATTTTGTTATTTTTGATGAGTTGCGTAAAACACCTGATTTTGAAGCTTTTGCTGACATGCGTCTTGCAGGCATGGGTTTAGTGGGAGTTATCCATTCTACAGCTGCTATTGAAGCTATTCAACGCTTTATTGGTCGAATAGATTTAGGGATGATCCCTAGCATTTTAGACACTGTTATCTACATCAATAATGGTCAAATTGAGGATGTTTTAGAATTACGTATGACAGTTAAAGTTCCAACTGGAATGCAGGAAAGAGATCTTGCTCGACCTGTTATAGAAGTTCGCGATTTTGAAACTCACACCCTAAAATATGATATCTTTGTTTTTGGTGAACAAGTATCAGTCATTCCTGTAGGGGAAGAGGATACAAAACCTCTTAGACCTTTAACGGGAGATGAGAAAAAACAAATCGAACGAATTGTGCGAAAATATGTAAATAGCTCCCAGCTGATCATTACTAAAACTGGGAAGAATTCAATTCGTATTGAACTCCCCACTGATGACGTTCCATTTGTTATAGGTCGCAAAGGTAAGAATATTACAGAACTTGAAAAGAAGATAGGAATGAAAATCGATGTTAAACCACTAACAAAGAGCTTTGGTAACTATATGGATATAGATTCTTCACAACCAAAAATATTGGAAAATGAAAAAATACCAATTGATATCAGATTTACCAAAACGCATGTCATTTTAAGCTTTGGAGAATCTTTGAGTGGCTTGAATATTGAAGTATTATCCGAAAATAAAGTGCTATTTTCTGGTTCGATTGGTAAAAGTGGCGAGATAAAAATTGAACGAACCACATCTATAGCTAAAGAAGTTATTAAAATGATAAATAAAGGTGAAACCCTTTATGCAAATCCAAAATAATTTTGGATTTCCTTTATTTCTTTTTAATTTTAATTTCAGTTGTTGAAGCGATTATAACTTTAGTGATTAATCGATTTGGGAAAATACCATTTTCCAATACACCAGGTATATTGTTAATCGATTTTTCCAGCTCATCAGGATTCTTTATTTCTTGAAAATCAACATCTAAAATGATATTTCCATTATCACTTATAGTTGGCCCTAGTTTATCCGATGCTTTTCTAATAGTAGGCTTTCCACCCAATTCCCTAATTTTATTTATAACAAATTCTTTTGCATGAGGAATTACTTCTACTGGTACTGGATAGCTTCCTCCTAAACTATCAACTATTTTCGAATCATCAACAATAATGATTACTTCTTTTGCTGCAGCAGCAATTATCTTTTCCCTAAGATGAGCTCCTCCACCACCTTTTATTACATTTAGATTACCATCAACCCTATCAGCACCATCAACTGTTAGATCTATTTCTGAATATTGATTTAATACCCCTACATGTAGGCTATTTTCTATTAACAATTGCTCGGTATCATAAGAACTTGGTATACAAATTATAGATTGAATATCAAGTTTAGATTCGCTTAAAAGTCTAATAAACTCTCTAACAGTTGAACCACTACCTACCCCTATAACCATTCCTTCTCGAACAAATTTCAATGCTTCTTTAGCGCTTTTCTTTTTCATTTCAATTATTTTTTCTTTATTGTCAGACATCTATATCATCCTCTAAATTTTTCCCAGTATTATTTGAAGACAGGCTGTAATTCATAATATGAAACGTCACCTAAACGATCCACACAAGCAATTAGAACTCTTTTCTTCAAGCTCTGTGTTTGAGTAACGATTGCATCTAATGTTTCTAGATTTATTGTTGAGCTTTCAGAAAGTGGACAAATCATTGTTTTAGCCACATCAGTACCTACTTTTGCTCCTCTAGAATAAATTCGATATTTTACTATATCACTTATACCTTCCCCAACAATATACCCTCGATTTCGTAAATCCTTGTAAACTAAATAATCAGTCCAAAAATTTTCTTTCTTTTGGGAAAATAATCTAGTACAATCAGCTAATTCCAACCAGACACCTCTTTCATCAGAGACTTTTATGATACCGCGTTCCATTAAATGTAAGGTTTCTTCAAAATTTAAAGAGAGTGATTTATCCTTCTCTAATGTACCATAAAATCCATTATCATAAATTATTCTAGCATCCTGATGATCTTCAACTTTGACATTTGTCCCTTTTATTTGTGCATAGACTGCTTTTCCCAATTTTTTTTTGGCAGTTTCAGTTTCAGTGTCATTAAATTCTTGGTCTTCTTCATCAAAACCCTTATTGTTATTTTTCGTCAAAGTTTCATCACAATCATGTAATTCATAGCTTTTAGATAAGCACTAATTTAACTAAAGTTACAGTATTTTTAAAGAATTGCTCAATTTGCACCTTCAAGCTCTCGAATTAAGTCTCGTATTTCTGCAGCTTTTTCGAACTCCAATTTTTTAGCAGCAGTAGCCATTTCATCTTTCAGCTCTACTATTAGCAATACAAGGTCACCTTCAGTCATTTCTTTGTATTCCTTAGCTTTCTTTGCGGGAATCTTTTCCATTTTGACTAGATTATCAGTAATATTCTCGAGCGATTTTTGAATTGTTTGTGGTGTAATATTGTTCTTTTCATTATATTGCTTCTGTATTCTTCGACGACGATTGTTATCTTCAACTGTTCTTCTAATTGAATCAGTAATCTTATTCGCAAAAAGTATAACCTTTCCATTGATGTTCCTAGAAGCTCGTCCAATAATTTGTGTAAGAGAACGCGCCGATCGGAGAAAGCCTTCCTTATCGGCATCAAGAATTGTGACTAATGATACTTCAGGTAAATCTAGTCCTTCCCTTAAAAGATTAATACCAACTATTACATCATAAACGCCTTTTCGAAGATCACGTAAAATCGTTACTCGGTCAATTGTATTAATCTCAGAATGAAGGTATTCCGCTTTAATCCCTTTTTCAACTAAATATTGAGCTAATTCTTCAGCCATCCTTTTTGTCAAAGTAGTTACTAACGTTCGTTCATTAACCTTGACCCTAGCTTTGATTTCATCGAGTAAGATATCTACTTGATTATCAATGGGTTTAATTACTATTTCAGGATCTACAAGTCCAGTTGGACGATTTATCTGTTCTACCATAGCATTTGTATGATCTTCCTCATATGGTCCAGGTGTAGCTGATGTATAAATTATTTTTTTCATAAAAGGCTCAAATTCTTTGAACCTCAATGGACGATTTTCTAAAGCAGATGGTAATCGAAAACCATATTTGACCAATGTTTCTTTTCTTGATCGATCACCACCATACATTCCACCTATTTGTGGTATTGTAATATGGGATTCGTCAATAACCATTAGGAAATCATCTGGAAAGTGATCAAGTAAAACAAATGGGCGTTCACCTAAATTTCTATTATCTAAATACATTGAATAATTTTCTATGCCTGAACAATAACCAACTGTTCTTAGCATTTCTATATCATAACGAGTACGCTCTGAGAGTCTTTGTTCTTCAAGTAAAAGATTGTTTTCTCTAAAGAATTTTATTCGATCTGCTAACTCTGCTTCTATTCTCAAACAAACATTCTCAATTGTTTCCTCTTCAGTCATGTAATGTGTAGCTGGATAAACATTATAATTATCTAATTCACGAACCTTCGTACCTGTAGGATAAACATTTTCGGTTATCTTTTCAATTACATCACCGAACATCTCTACTCTTATGGTGTTTTTATCTGAATGTGGAGGGAAGATCTCTATGGTGTCTCCTTTAGCTCGAAATGTTCCTCGTTTTAATTCAAAGTCATTCCTTTCATATTGCAAAGCAACAAGACGTCGTAATAATTCCCGTCGTTTTATTGTCATGCTTTTTTTCAATTCAATAATTACTCGGTAAGATTCTGGTGCACTTAAACCAAAAATCGATGAAACACTAGCTACTACAATTACATCATCTCGAGTTGCTAGAGAATGGGTGGTTGAATATCGCATTTTTTCTATTTCTTCATTTATTGAAGAATCCTTAGCTATATAAGTGTCAGATTTTGGTACATAAGCTTCTGGTTGATAATAATCATAATAAGAAACAAAATATTCCACAGCATTATCAGGAAAATATCTTCGAAAGTCTGAGCATAGCTGAGCAGCTAATGTTTTATTGGGGGACATTACCAAAGTTGATAATTGTAATTTTTCAATTATATTTGCTACAGAGAAAGTTTTCCCAGAACCAGTTACTCCCTTTAAGACCTGTTGCTTTAACCCTCTATTGAATCCATCAACAATTGCCTTAATTGCTTTAGGTTGGTCACCTTTAGGGATCAAACCCTCTGCTAATTTAAATCCTGTCATACTAGCACCCAAAAAGACAAATGATATACACTTTATAGGATGAATATAGAGAGATAGCTTAAAGTATTTGTCTTAATTATTAAAAAACAGAATGAGAAGGAAAAAACCTTCCCAACTATAAAGAAAATTTCTAATCCTCTACGGAGAATGCTAGTTTGCAACTGGCTTTATATTTGACAATTTTACCATCTTTCACTGATGCTGTTTGATTGATAACATCTACACCAGTAATTCCTCTAATTGATTTAGAAGCTTCTTCAACGGCATTTTTAGCAGCATCCTCCCAACTTTTCTCGGAAGTGCCAATAACTTCAATTACTTTTACTACTATTTTTGATACTCTCCAAGTATTTTATAAAATTAACAAGATATCCTATACTGAAAAGAGTTTCGCTTGGAAATTTAAGTAAAAAAGATAAAGTCAAGTATAATATACATTAGGGATAATTTATCATGTCTCTAGAAACAAAAAACCTTGCAATTGATTTCCATGTTCATGTAGATGAACGTGTTGAATACCAAAAAATACCACAAATATTACGTGCAAGAGGACTTGATGGTGCAGGTATACTTACTCATAATGATTTTAGTTTTGCTAAAAAAATAACTAATCGATTCAAAGAGATTGATAAAGAAAAGGTATATTTTGCTGGGGTAGAAATTGATACTGCTGATGGACACATTATTGCTTTTGGTATAGACGAAGAAATACCCACTAATCGACCTTCAGAAGAAACAATTGAGTTAATTCATGATCTAGGAGGAATTTCTATAATTCCTCATCCATTTATGTCGCATAATAGTGTTGGTTGGAAAAGCTATATCTTGCAAGCTGATGCAATGGAATTTTACAATGGCTTTGCAAAAATTTTTCTTAACTTCCCAAATATTATGGCAAAAGTTTCTTTTAAGCATAACCGATTTAGTCGATTAGGAGGTTCTGACGCTCATTATGTCAATGCTATTGGAACATGTTATAGTATTGTAGAAATAACAGGAGAACCATCCGAAAAATCGATTTTCGAAGCAATTAAAAATAAGAAAACATTACCTGCTAAGAAACCAATTGACCATTATGATATAGTAAATTTTATTAAAATTATTTTTACCCCAAAAGAAGGTCGAAAAGTAGTTCGCTTTTTCGATTATTTCTAAGACTTTACATATCTTCTTCGTTTTTCTCTTCAGAACTACTTAATAAGTTTGATAACTCTAAAAAGACTTTTGATCTAGTTATAGGGTCAGCTATTTGTTCAGCTATTTCTAATGCGTTTTGCATTAATATTGTGCTTTCTTCTTCAGATACGATGGTTGATAAATAACCATAAAGGTAGGCTTTTTGACCATCAGTTAATTGTGCTGAAAAACTTAATGCTTTATCAATCATCCTTCTATCTGTTAATAGAAATGAAATATCACCAGCTGAAGTAGCAATGTCTAATAAAGCATCTCTTCGATCAAAATCATCCTTTATTAATGCTGTAGTTTTGATTGCTTCAAGCATGGTTTTTTCTGCTTCTTCTTCATGACCAAAAAATGCTAAAGCAACAGCAAAATAACTTAAAGATCGAGCATAAGCACCTTTATTTGCTACTTGTTCTAATAAAATCTCCACACGTTCGAGTGTTGCTTCGTTATGTGTTTCACGAGCAAAATCAAGTATAGCTAAAATACAGTCACTAAAAGCATAACTTCTTGAAACTATTTCATCTATTTCATATGCAGCATCAATCGCTTGCTCGATCATAATCATCTTTGCTAGATTATCCTCACTATCGATTGTCCCGCCTAAATCATCTTTAGTTCGTTTCGTTTTTTTGTCACCAGCTTTTGAGGATATGTCTGCGCGTTTCTTAATGAATAACGTTCTGTTTTAATTTAAAAAGATAGTTAATTAGAGCTTATAGTTATTTGATTTCTTTTTGTTTTTTAACCTTAGTCTCCATTTAGCTTTAATTATTCTTTTCGCTCCGTTGTAATTTTATTGGTTTATAACTATCAAAAGACATTTGCCAAAAAGCTCTTCCTTCTGTTTCTGAACGCAAATCTTGATCAATCTTAAATGAATCTGCTACTGGTAAGGTTCCAGATATTATTAATAAATCATTATTTGTCCTAACATCAGAAACATGTCCACGTCTTTTGTTTATAACTGAAGTTACTTTTCCAAGATAAGAGGTTGGAACAGTTATTTGTATTTTATAGATTGGTTCATGTATTGTTATTTTTCCAGATCGTAAAGCATCCCAAACACTATTTCTCAGTAAAGGTACAGTGTATTCAAACTTCTCACCATTAATTGCAACAAAGTCATAAATAATAACCCGCACTTCAGTTACTGGTATAGAGGAAATAGGTCCTGATGATAAGGCATTTTTGACTCCCATTAAAATATTATCTAGTGCTTCAGCTGTTAATTTGCTGAATAAAGTTCCATCGATTAATATTTCATTCTTATATTGTAAAAGTTTAATTAGATGATTTTTCATCTGGTTTTCGGTAGTCCCATTTTTTTGATCAAGTGGTTCATAAATTGATTCTATACCAAGTGTTACTTTGGTATCAAATAGCTCTCGAGTTATCTTTCCACTTGATTTATTTATTTTTTCTACTATAACTACCAATGGATCTGAAGCTGAACATTCAATTTCAGCTGAAATGTCTTTTACAACGGTTTCAAGATGAAGTTCACCTAAACCAAGGAGTAAAATTTCTCCTGATTGCTCATCAATTCTTACTATTAAATTTGGATCTTCTACAGCAAATTTTTCCAAAACAAATTTTAGTTTTGATAAATCTCGTAACATTTTCGGTTCGATTGCTACTGTTACTACGGGATTTGCTAAATATTTAATATCCTCAAAAGGCGTCATACCCTTCAAAGTATTCTCAATTATTGTTTCACCAGGATTTACTATTCCTAAACCTGATACTGCTACAGTATTACCTGCAGGTATATTATCAATGCGTTTTTTATCAGCACCCATAAAGATGTAAATATTCTGTATTTTCTTTGATTCATTTGTATTGAGTAGATGAACAGGGATTTTTTCTTTTAATGTTCCCGAAAACACTCGTCCTAATGTGAGTATACCTGCATGTGGATCCATAAGAATTTTTGTACAACCAAAAACCAGAGGAGCTTTTTCCTCATTTGATTCACAATTGACCATTGCCTGACCAATATCCGAAGAGAGATCTCCTTTCCATATTTTGCCGATACGATATTTTTGTGCTATTACAGGATTTGGTAAATGATCAATTATCATTGAAATTAATGGTTGCTCTAAAGGTAAGACCTCTTGGAGAGTTGCTAAATCCTCCTCTTGGTAATATTTTACAATTTTATCAAAAGTTATTTTCTTTTCTTTAATTAACGGTAAAGATATTGCCCATCGATGTAAGGCTGACCCAAAAATAACACTTCCATCTTTTGTTGTACATTGCCATTTTGGTACAGAGGCATCAATAGAATATCTAGTTACTAATGTATTGAAATTGTTATAGATAATTTCTATTCGTTCAACGATTTGTTTTGGAGTTAATTTAAGTTCATTGATTAATCGATCTATTTTATTTATGAAAAGAACAGGTTTAACACCTTCCGTAATGCATTGTCTAACAACTGTTTCTGTTTGAGCCATAATTTGCTCTATAGCATCAACTACTACTATTGCTCCATCTACTATTCGCAATGCTCTAGCAACTTTTCCAGAAAAATCTACATGACCAGGACTATCTATCAAATTAATTAAATAATCATCACCATTTTTGTCCACTACTAGAGAAATATTAGCAGTTTTCATAGTTATCCCTCGTCTTTGCTCTTCTGGGAGAAAATCTAGAGCTCGAGCTTCTCCAGCAGTGGAAGGTGCAAGCACACCCGCTGAAACTAGTAATGTGTCTGAGAGGGTTGTTTTACCGTGATCTATATGGGCAACTAATGCTATATTTCGTATTTTTTGAGGTATTGTCATCAAATGGGAAATTTTATCCAACGTTTTCATTTACCTGGCACCTTCCAATCACAGACCACCACCATGAGCAAGTGGTAAAATAGTAATAATTTGTCCATCGCTCAGGGGCATATCAAATAATTGCATTAATTTGACATCAGTGCGATCTACTAACACTAAAATATCATTTCTTAGTGCAGTGTTTTTGAATAATAGGTCATAAAGCTTTGGAATCTCTAAAGAGATATTTTGTAATGCTTCAAATACTGTAATACCTTCTTTAGTTTCTATTGCTAGGTTTTCTTTTTGACCGAAAATTGATCCTTTAAAATCGAAAATAATTTTCACTGATATCACATTTACTTTTTTTGATAAATTGTAATATTTTTCTTTTTAAATCTGTTTAAGTATTATAAGCTTTTAAAATTACATTAACCCAATCATTTATCGTAATTCCAGGAGTAGAAAGAGAAAATTCTTCATAGATTTTTGTAATTCTTTTTTCAAGTGAAGTAGGCTTGATTGGTGTATCCCGTAAAGCTTGTTCTAAAGATTCTAAAGCTTCTTCAGGATAAATAAAGAAGTCTCCAGTAATCTTTATTTCAGCTATTAATTCCTCTTTTGTGGAAAATTCTACTTCTATTACTCCTTTTTGGGTTCTTAAATTAGCAGCTTTCATAGTAGTCACAATTCTTTATCTATTAACGAAGCTTCTTCTGAGTTAAAAAAACTAGGGAAAGAAAAGGAAATAGAACAATAAAACTTTTCCTTGTTTTATTGAACTAATTTATTTTTTAGGAGGTGTAACTAGTTCTTGTAAATGAGATTCTATTTCTTTTAATGTAGAAGTTAATTCTGTTAAAGCTAATCCTTTTTCCAAAAGCACTGTTACATTATCAATAGTATCCTCGGCTTCTTTTATTCGGGCATCATGAAGGTTAGCTAAAGCTTGATTTATAGGTTCTAAATCAGCTTTAGAGATAATTGATTTTGCAAGTTGATCTAATCGCTCTTCTAATGGAGTAATATCAATATTTATTGCTCCTGGAGTGCTAACTACTTGTGCGCTTTCCCCAGAAGCAGAAACACCTTCACCAATCTTGTTCATTATTTGAATCAAGAAGAATTGGAGTTTGTCTATTTTTCCTTCGAGATCTGCAACTGATGATTTTATAGCTTTAATTTCATCTTCTATCTTAGCCATCTTTACTTTCCAACCAATTTTTCTTTTAGTAGATACTCATTAACCTCCAAAGTTAATGGTAATAAGCTGAAGGTCAACGAATATTTTATAGGCAATCCAACCTATTACAACCATTATTGTTGAATGCTTCAATCCTGATTTAGCCTTTCCTTCGCCCATTTTTCCTGCAACAAGACCACTAAAAAGTCCTTCAATTAATGTCATGTGTAAGAACAGTATCATATAGGAATCCAGTGTTTGTGGAGCTAAACCCATAGTATCTCCACCCAGTCCTACATCTTGGAAACTAAGATACATTTCTTTCATTGGGAAGAAGAATGTTTGGAAAAGCACAACAATGACAAGGAGAAATATTATGAAAGCAGCATAAATAATCCAAATATATGGTTTCATTGAACCCAATCGTTCTTTTCGTAATGCAAGAATATCCTCAACGTGCTTTTGTGCTGAATCAAAAATATCTTCAATAACTCCACCAGAACGTTGAGCTTCTAATATTAGAATTGCAGCTCTATTATTTAATTGAGTATCAGCGGTTTCAGTAAAGGCACGCATTGCTTGATCAAAAGGTATGCCCCAAGAAATTTTTGCCGCCATCTTCTTTAATTCTGGTGTTAAAGGACCATAATTTCTCTTAGATGATTCCGATATTGCTCTTGGTAGAGATAGACCTGTTCTTTGAGCATCTGCAATATCTCTCAAAAGATTTGGTAAATTAGCATCAATACCTTCTCTCCAACGTGCATCAATATAAAACGCAATTGATGGAGGAGCAATGGCTATTATTATTGCTAATGCAATAAAATCACTTGCTGTGATTGACTCACCTAAAGAAAATATACCAGTCCATATTAAAACAGCAATTGTACCCATCAATACTGCTACTGCTATAGAAACAATCCAAATTGTTGTTTGGGTTTTTTGTGGGATCTTTGGCATAACTATTACATTCTCCTATCCAGATTTTGGTTTTGCTTTCCTCATTCAAATGATAAGGAACTGATAAATAAATAATTATTGTTTCCTTACTCTCAAAAGTTTATCTGATGGTAGATATTGATACATTTCATTATAAATAAATTCTATGTTTGAGGCGTCTTCTACTATTTATTAATACCAAAATAACTTTTTTGTAGACAATTGGTATGTGTATTATTAGTATTTTTTTCCACTCTACCCTTAATATCCTATCGAAATACATAAGAAAAGTAATTGTACTAGTTTAGCAGTGCAATAAAATATTAAATACCCAAAGCGAAAATATTTTAGCAATAATATAATGACTTATTTAATAGAGTTAATATTATACATTTATTGCCCTTGGGTCTATTTGGAGAATTCAATTATGAAAAGAAGCATCTGGCGAAATAAAAAAGGACAAATTCAAGGTGTTGATTTTGCTCTAGCAATGATTGTATTTATGATCATGTTTACCGAAGTAATTGTACTTTCTCTCTCTTTCCTAGAACCTAAGTATCAGAATTTGGATAGTGAAGCCTTCGAGACTCGAGCAGGACAAGTTGCAGATGCCTTCTTTATGAGTGCGGGTTATCCTTCTGATTGGGAATACGATTTTACATCTGAGTTTCATTCATTTGGTTTACGACAAGTAGGTTCTACTTCACTAGATGCTAATAAAATAGCACGAATAACACCAAACAATCTCTATAGTATTAATTATCAAAATCTGAAACGAAATATCTCTCGAGAAGAAGATATGGGATTCCAATTTAGAATTGAATCATTGTTCAGTGTTAGTGCTTCTCTTTCATTAACCCAACCAACTGGAACAATAGAAATAGAAACCTCTCTTGGAGACTGCTCTGTTTGGATTTTTGTTGTTGCACCAAATAGTACTGTTATTTATACCCAAATAGATAAGACTGATAATTTGGGATTATTAAGTCTACCAATTAATCTTGGAACAGATATTCTACCTACTGGTTACTATACTGTTGTTGTTTTTGCAGAAAGCCAGATGGGTGTCTATGCTGTCGATTATTCCAATGTTATAATTGGTTCAAGTGTAAATTATGGATTCAAAACTTGCATCCAAGAATCTGAAGTTAATAATGGTTTGACTTACATTCAAACTTATTGTGCTCAAAGTATGTCTACTCTTGGTGTTACTGTATTATTCCCCTTCTTACCAGGTGGTGAAGCTTATAGTAATGATGAGAGTATTATCAACTCACCAAATACAAATGAAATCTTTGAAGTGCGAATGCCTACAAATGGCACCTGTGTTGTATTAGTAAACGCAAATTCAACTGCAGGAGTTCAAAGAAAAGTTTACATTTATCCTTCATTATTAAATGATAATTTAGGAACAACTTTTGGTGAGAGTATTGTTCCTGAGAATAAAGAATCAATTAAAATTGAGAATTTAGTAATAATCCGAGAATGTATATTTAAGGCGGTGTTGTATATTTGGTCCGAGTGAAAAGAGTAACAATTAAAAATAATAAAAGAGGTCAATTATTTCTACTAGAAGTATTCATCTCTTTATCTGTACTTATTTTGTTAATGATTGCATTATATCAAGTTGAATTTACTACAATGCCAACCTATCAAGAAAATCTCTCTGAGATAGGTTATAACACTTTAGATTCCTTGAATCAAGCAGGTACATTAAAACCCATGATCTATAATCAACAAACCGCTGAATTGATTAATAGTTTGGATACTTCTTTACCAGCAAATGTTTTATGGCGTTTGTCAATTAAAGACGATACTGGAACAACAATTTATACTGTTTTATGGGACAAAACTCCTTCTTTAGATGCTACAGTTGGAGTTTCAGAATATTTCTTATTTGGCTTTGAAACCAATCTCGATCAATTTAGAGTTCTTCACTTGGAACTTTGGCGTTTAGTAGGGTGATAGAAATTGAAAGCAATACTAAATAGAAGAAAATCATTAAAAGATAATACAAACGGTCAAATTTTCCTAGTTTGTACTGTTATAATCATAATCTATATGTTATCTTTTATTTCCATTATTTATGAGCTAAATCAGAGTGAATATAATCGAACCAGTGATATCAGCGAGTTTACCGCTACATATAATAATTTCAAAACTGAAACTGATTTGTTTATCACCTCATTACTTGCTAATTATACCCAACTAGGCTCAATCATCACTACAAATGCAACAGCAGGACAAATTATACAAAATTGGTTAGATTTTGCAGAGCAGCAAATGCTACAAAAAGGCTATGTAGCAGTTTTTGAAATAGATCAATATATTTCACCCGCTATACCAGTTGAACTTGTAACTGCTAATGGGCGCATAGGTTTCAGAGGGGATATTGATGTTTATATGGAAAGTAACTATATGTCTATTGATGTCCAATTCAGTTATAATTGGAACTATACTATTAGTTATGTTAATACCGCAACTACAGCATTGATACAATTTAATCATCAAACAGTTTATAGTGAAATTCTTATTGGGTATGCAGAAGTAACGGTTAATGCTGGGGCTACTGTAGATCTATACAATGGTTCCTACCTTTTTGGGGCTCCATTGGTTGGTGGAGATACAGTTGTGGGAACTACCACGGATCAAATAATAGTTACTTTAGTGGTTTGAAGGAAGCAACTATAACTTCCTTTTTCCATTATTTTATAAATTAATTAAAATGGTTATTCGAATAGCTTCTTTTATCATATCTAAAGACATAGAGGCAATATCCTTAGATTTTGGAGCCACTTGTTCAGGTAGAAATGGAACATGAATAAATCCATACTTAACAAATGATTTTATTGAAGCAAGAAAATGTAAAGTTCCATATATTATATCATTACAAACATAGAGACCAGCTGAATTAGAAACAATTACTGGAATGCCTGCTTCTTTTAATGCAAGCTCAGTTTTTCGTATATCAATTGTAGTAAAATATGCTGCAGGACCATTTTTTTCAATTAATTCATCTTTTGGGGTATTCCCTTCATTATCAGCTATTCTTGCATCTTCGAGATTTATTCCCAATCTTTCTATACTTATTGTATTTCTTCCCCCAGCTTGACCAATTGAAAGAACCATATCAGGTTTCTCCTTTTCAATAGATTCAATGAGAATTTTGTAAGCTTTTCTGAATACAACTGGTAATTGTAGAGAAATTAAGTTAATGCTAGGAATGTCTTCTATATTCAAAGCTTTTATAACCTCAAGTGCCGGATTTATATCTTCGCCTCCAAAAGGTTCAAACCCTGTTAAGATAACTTTTTTCGTTTTTTTCACCTTAAAAATTGTTTTTCTTTTTTATTAATAAAGATATTATGTCCATTGCACATTTAAATGTCTAATTCGAAATATATAATAGATTCATTACTGAAGATTCTTTATTGATATTTATATGGTCGACTGGAGCAATTGTAATGAGTACTGAAGAAGCAATAATTCGTTGTCCCATTTGTAGTGAAACCTCTCCCCAGGGCTATCTTTTATGCCCTTTTTGCGGAGCTGATCTTACTGTAGTGTATGAACAAAAAATCTTTGCCCCAGTAACTTACAAAGAATCATTCTTCCGAATAAAAGAGCTTGTCATCAAACCAAGGAAAATTTCACAGATAATTGCTGATAATCCAGATTCAAAAGCAGGTTTTCTATTTAGTATTGCTATTGCACTTGGTCTTGCTACACAACTTATAGCTTACGTTATTCATACTCGAACTTTAGATTGGAAATTTTATCCAGTTGTCTTTCTTATCGGCTGGATAGCTATTTTCCTTCTTCCGTTTCTTATATGGTTTTTAGGCAGTTGGACTATTCGTACTATGAGTCGATTATTAGGCGGGAAATCTTCTCGAAAGCAAATTCGTTCTGCTGTTGGTTATGGCATGCTTCCAGTTGTTTTTGCAGAGATTTTCAATGGAATTTTTCTATTAATAGCGTTACCTTATGAAGAACCAGGTGATTATGATATTTCAGGTATTATTAGTTCTATGTCGAATCTTAGGAATTCTTTTGCTGGTATAACTTGTATAGTTATTCATTTTGCAGGAATAATAGCTTCTAGTGTTTATATTATTTTTATTGCTAAACCTGCCTTTGATTTCTCTTGGGTTGAAACAGCTATTGCAACAGGGGTACCCCTATTACTCTTTGCTATTCTAATGATTTCCTACTACATTGGCTCTACTTATGCTACTTAATTTCACAACATTACAACAAAATTATAAATGATATACATAATGCCGTATTATTTGAGATTTAATTTATCCATTAATGGGAAATGTGATTGTTAGATGTCTAATGAAGAATCATCAGAAATAAAAAGTAAACAAGAGAAAAACCCCAACGGTGAGTTAGAAGAAAATACTGAAAAAAAACTATTAACTCCTGTTGAAAAACTACAAAGAAAAAAGAAAATTGTCAGACGATCTATTATTTCCTGTGTTATAATTGTATTAGCAATTGGAGCGTTGTTTTTAGGACCTGCAAATATGGAACCAGGTTCTTATCGTGTTGAGATTTCATTTGATTTTTCAGATGAAAAAATAGAATTCAATATTACTATGGCTACAAGTGCTAGTACCACGAAAGTAGAACATTTTCTTCCCATAGGATTAACAGGGAATTCAAGTGTTGTGGTTACCAATTCTGCATACAAATCGTCTACAAATTCTAAAGTTGAGTTTAGTATTGGTATAGTTGACAATGTCAATAATTCAATCAATGAGCTAAAATTAAATTCAGTTTTTGGGACCGTTTATGGTGCAAAAATGGAACGAAAAGTAAGACCGATAGGAAATTCAACGATTTTTAGCTCAAAGCTTGGAAAAAATATTAGCGTTTTCAACTTTAGAATGATAGTTCCCTATAAAACTGGAATAGCATTAGGTTTACTTGTACTAGTAGCTGGTTTGTGGATAACTGAAATTGTTCCAACAATTGTAGGAGCATTTCTAGTACCAATTGTTATAGTTATATCTGGTATCTCTACTGCATCCGTAGCACTTCAACCATTTTTTGATCCCGTTATAGCACTTTTCTTTGGTGGTTTCATTTTAGCTGAAGCTTTAAAGAAACACAATATTGATAGACGACTTGCTTTAGGAATTGTTGGACGAGCAAGTATTAAACCGTCAATGTTACTTATAATTTTAATGTCCGTCTCAGCCTTTCTCTCGATGTGGATGAGTAATACTGCAAGTGCTGCTGTTATGGTTCCTATCGCTATTGCCTTAGTAACTCAAATTGAAACTTCTGGGAAAGAAAAAGATACTACTGGGTTTAAGAAAGCGCTGGTTTTAGGAATTGGTTATTCTGCAACAACAGGAGGTATTGCTTCGGTTATAGGTACTCCTGCCAATCCTATCGCTATTCAAGGTTTATCAGATGTTGGTATAGAAATTTCATTTCTTAAATGGTTTGCTTTTGGATTACCTTTTGTTATTATTATGATTCTTGTAATATGGGGGTATCTTCTCTTAGTATTTCGACCTAAAGTTTCTAAGAAAAGTTTATCTGAAGCTCAAATCGTTTTCCGTGATGATCTTAAGAAAATGGGCAAAATGAAATCTAAAGAATGGATAACAATCATAATTTTCATTTTCACAATTCTATTATGGCTATTAGCATCACCTTTGAGCACTTGGACAAACGGAGCAATTTCATTAAATTCAGGTATCATTGCATTAATAGCTGTTGTACTTATTTTTGGTACTAATACCCTTGAACCTAAGGATGTAAAAAATATTAATTGGAATGCTTTATTCCTCTTTGGTGGTGGTTTAGTTTTAGGTCAAGCTCTAGAATTAACAGGCATTGCTGATTGGATTGCTTCTAATATGGGTATAATTGAAGGCAAACATTTCATCGTTGTTGCTTTAATTGTTGGTGGAATATCACTTCTTGTTACAGCAGTTGCGAGTAACACCGCAAGTGCAGCAATGCTAATTCCCTTAGTTATTCCCATAGCTTTCAGTCTTCATATTGATCCAACGTTGTTAGCTGTTATTGTTGCTATTGGCTCAAGTGTAGATTATGCTCTGGTATTTGGCACGCCTCCAACTATGATCAGTTATTCTACAGGGTTCTTTAGTATTAAAGAAATTTTCAAAACGGGAGCAGTATTGGACATAATAGGAATTTTATTACTATCTACGGTCTCTGTCCTATTGTGGTATGCCTTTGGACTTATTTGGGTATAGAAAAAGAATTCTATACTCCAATTATCTTTTTTTTAGAAAATAGCTGTTACTCGAAGTTTTTTGGTGATTTAATCTCTATTTCACCGTTATTATCAATCAGAGCTACTTTTGCCTGAACCGATGTATAATATTCTTCAGATGTAAATAAGCTCAATAATTTTTTATTGAATTGATAAGAGAAACCTTCTGTAAATACTTCATGAGCTCTTATAATCATTTTTAGATTATTTATTGAAAGGAATTCATCAAGTAATTGATTGCCAAAATAGTATATACCCTCTCCTCTCATGCTAGAATCAAAATGAGTTGTTCCTTCTGAGGGATCATTCCATAATAACTGCATAATAATTGGATCAACTACCATAATGTCTCCTCTTGGCAATTTAGCTATCTCTTTCAAGGTAATAGAATCCTTTGGAATGCCTCCATGAACAAAGAAAAACCTGAGTTTTTCATGAACTAATGCTAATGGCATATAACTAAACGCATTATTATACGCTTTGTAAATTTTAGGCAAATTTTCTTGAGTGAAACTATTTATTCGATAGTACTCTTCTAATCCTGAATATAAAATAACCTCTCCAAGAAAACCATATCTACTATTTACAGAAAGAGTCTCATGATTTCCTCTTACTATATGAATTTCTTTTGGATATTTCACTAGTAAAGCTAAAAGCAGATTTATGCAAGCTATTGAATGTGTTCCTCTATCAACTATATCGCCTAGAAAGACAAGATGATCGGCTATCTTTTTCTTTAGAAATAAATCAACAATCAAATTCAATAGAGCACTATCACCATGGATATCTCCTACAACTAACATTGAACCTAAATTTAATTTCTTTAAATTTGATTGCTCTTTAACTGAGTTTACATAAGCTTCAGCTATTTCAATTATCTGATCTTCCGATAAAATTGAAGCATAGTTATAGTCAGTTATTATCTTATCAATAGTTGTGGTAATATCTTTGCTAGTCATGAAAACAACCCTGCAGTGTATAAAAAGATGAAATAATCATTTGCTTAAAGGTATTGATTAATTATCCATATAATCAGCTATTTTCAAACGTGTATGACAATTGGGACAAGTTCCTTGCACTTTTATCCATTCTATTAAATGAGCGTAATGAGCTAATTTTTTACAATTAGGACACGAAACATAGTTTTCTCCTTTCTTAATTTGCTTTCTACAAACTAAACAATTTTCTGTTAAATCCGTTTGAGCAAAAACATCATTTTCGTTTCCTTGTGTTGCTATACGAGAACCTATCCTTCGTAAAGCATTTACATAACCTTGCTTCTTTATTGGATTATTTGTTGAATCAGCTGCTTTATCGTAATAAGTTATTGCTTCTGTTGTTTTCCCTGTTCTTTCAAGAACAGCAGCGATTTCTGCATATAGGTCGGATAAAGCTATTCTTGGAAAATGTCTTGATATTTCATCAATCATATCTTCTGCTGCTTCGGTATTTCCGCTTGTAGCATATTCTCTAAATTTGTCTAATAAATTAAACTTCTTTAGAAGCTCTTCTATACGTAAGGCATCTTTTGGTTGATTTGAATCATCATAAGCTTTAACAGCCTTTTCAAAAGCTATTTTTGCTTCCTGTATTCGTCCTTCTGCTAATGCTTGCTCTCCTCTTTGCTCTTGTGATTCACCAACTAAATCTTTTCGCCCAACTGAATCATATAAATTAGCAGCGACCTCTGGGCGTTCTATCTCTTGATAATCATGAGCACCTGCAGCAAGGATAGCATCTGCTTCATCAACAAGACCGATTGCACGTAATAAATCTGAAGCCATTTGATACTTTCCTCGATTAAAACTATATTGTGATAATCTTCGTATTGTATCTTCTTGATAATTTGCTGGAATATGTCTTACTAGATCTGTTGCACTCATGTTATCATTTCTATCTATATACATCTTAACAGCATCAAAATAGGCTCCAGCTAATAAATAGGATATTTTAGCTTTTTCGGGTGCAATACGTTCAAACCTTCTCCCGGTTTTAATCCAAAATAATTGGGCTCCTTGGGTTCCCAACTGTTGAACAACCATTGACTCAAATAAAGCTCTCTTATCAGGTGGTGTTTTAAAGTAAAGGTCAGCAGCTTCGATTTCATTTTTTTGACGAAGATAAATCCGACCTGCAGAAATATAATCACCATAATTTAGATATTGATTCACTGTACCTGTGGGTTCCTTTTTCTTACCTTTTCTACTTGCAACTGCGATTATTATTATAAGTGCTACAATAGCAAATACAATAAGCAATATTGTCCATGGTTCCAAAACTAATTTCTCCAATTTCTAATACTATGGCGAATAGCTGTTTAAATGTAATTAAACGTATATGTATTAATATATTTGTTTTTGTAATTTGAGACTAGTCTACTTGTGAGCTAAATTAACAGCAATCTTATTTTTACTTCTTTTATCTATTCTAACAAAACCATATCGCTCAAATTGTATGATACTATCTATTGGCAACTCTTTAACAGGTCCCTCAGCTACTCCTTTTTCTATAGACAGGCTATTTGGATTATACTCATCATTAATGAATAAAACATCAGCTATTTTAACTTCAACAGGTACTATTTGACTGCTTTCAGCAGGAAGCCATTGAATTTTAGCTCCTGGTTTGAGTTCATTTCCGGTATATTCTGCTATAGCGTGTATCTTGTATTTTTTCAAGAGATCTTCAGATGCGTTGACTAAATTGAGCTCACTAGCAACTAATTTTGCCTTTTTATTTATGAGTTTTACATTAAAAAGATCTTTTAAACGAAATTCCTCATTCTCTTTCAATTTTTCATAATCATCTTTTGATATTAGGAAAAGATTCCCTGCTTTAAGCTCTCTAGATCCTCTAGCTGGATCTTCTATATGTAAAGGTATTTTGCAGGTTTGGGCTTTGTTCACATTGCACACATATAATACTACTGGGTCTGGAACGAAGAAATATCTATTTGATGAATAATCAATAAGTTTTCTATTTGTGGTTGTAATTAGACTCCAATCAATATTAGTTGGTTGATGAGTCATCCCAATTTCCAGAATAATTTGTTTAATTGTTTCAGGTAGTATTCCTCTACGTCTCAATCCTTTAATGGTTACTAATCGTATATCATCCCAACCTTCTACCTTACCTTCATTAATTAAAGGAATGATCATACGTTTCGATGCTGGACTACCTACAACATTGAATCTAGAATAATGCATAATCAAGGGATGGGGAATCATTCCTAAAAGTTCTCTTATTTTATTTTGTAGTTCAATTCGTGTATCAAATTCCGCACTTCGAGCTACATGAGTTATACCACAAATATGATCCTCAATAGCAACAGCGAAATCATACAAGGGCCATGTTTTGTATTTATCCCCATGAATGCAATGGGAGTCTTTTCTTATAGCAAAAATTGCTGGATCACGCATAACAGCATTCTTATTATTCATATCCCCTCTTAATCTTAGAATTATATCCCCTTCATTATAATCCCCATTAAGCATTTTCTTCCATTCTTTCATAGAATCTTCAGGAGTATATTTTGCGTGTATGCAATATTCCATATTATTTCGTAATTCATGGATTACTTCTGGTTTACAGTTACAAGTATATGCAAGATTCTTTCTAATCAATTCTTCTGCTTTCTCATAAAAAATTGGCATATCATTAGAAACAATAACAATCTTATCAGGTGTCAGTCCTAACCAATCCAAATCAGATTTATGTGCATCCATGTATTTGATTCTTTCTTGTTTAGGATTTGTATCTTCAAATCTTAGTATAAATGTTCCATTATATTTCTTGGCATAAGCAAAAGCAAAATAAGCAGTATATGCATGCCCTAGATGCATTTCGCCATTAGGTTCAGGAGCATATCTTGTAACAACTTCACCCATTTTAGCTTGCTCTAAATCTTCAAGCTTATATTCTCTTTTTTCTGATTCCTTTTTCTCAAGCAATTCTGGTGCAATTTTTTTTAGATTGTCAATTTGCTCTTGTAATGGTTGTTTATTAACTACTGCAACTGTTTCTTCCACTGAAGTTAAAATTATTTTAGCTTCTTTTCGTAATTCGGGATGGGAAGCCATGATTTTTTGCATTACTGATTTATCATTAGCCGTTCCATTATGTTTTACAGCATTTTCAAGACTATATTTCAATACAAGATCTTTTATTATTTCATTTGACAAGTTTTTTGCACCTTTAACAGAAGGGTATTTTTGTAGTTATGAAACAGAAATAATGAGTATTTAAAACATTCTTTAATTGCTCACATAAAAAAGAATGATATTTAATAAAAAAAGTAAGAAAGGCTCAACGAGCACTCTCTTTTAATTTTTAGCTTTCAAGATTATTCTAGCATCAACACCAAATATGCCATCTTCATTAGCTATAACTGGATTAAGGTCTATTTCTTTAATATAATCCTCTAGTTCTACAGTCATTTCTGATACAGTCACTATCATCTCAGCTAATGCTTCTCTATTTACAGCTGGTAATCCTCTAAAACCATTGAGCATTTTTTGTGTTTTAATTTCATTTATCATACGTAAAGCTCTATCTTTTGTAGTTGGACACATTCTGAAAGTAACATCATTTAATGCTTCAACTAAAATACCACCAATACCAAAAGCAACTACTGGACCAAAAGTTGAATCAATGTTCATTCCGATGATAAGCTCGGTACCTTTCTTTACTTGCTTTTCAACTAATATGCCAACCAAATCATATTTTCCTAAACGATTTTGCATATCAGTATATTTCTCTTTTAATTCTTCTTCACTATTAATTCCAATAACAACTGCTTTATAATCTGATTTGTGAAGTATTTTTGGAGACATAGCTTTTATCACAATTGGAAAACCTTCTTTTTGAGCAAATTTCATTGCTTCATCAAGATTTGTCGAAAGAATATTTGCTGGAAATCTTACTCCAACGCTTTCAAATACTCTTAGTGCTTCATGCTCTAGAAGAAAAGTTCTTCCTTCTTTATATGCTACTTCAAATGGATTTTTATCTGCTTTCATTTTTCTTCCTCCAAGTTATTTAGGTATCTCCCTTAATACTGGTAATTTCTGCCCATGTGCTTTCAAATACTCAGAATACTCGGTCATTTTTTTGATCGCATAAATTGATCTTGCGGGTGTAGGGTAGAATGGAAAATTCATTTGCTCTAATTTTTCTTTAATATAAGAAGCTTCTTTCCCACCAATAGCACAAAAAGTGATTGTTTTCTTCATTGTTTTTGCATATGGTTTTAAGCCTTCCATTAGATCATAAACATTGATCGCCGGGGGGGTAGGAATTATAATATAGGTAATAGCATCAACATTAGGATCATCAATAGTTTGCTCAAGAGCATAGAGATATTCTTTAGCTGTTGCACTCCCAGTTAAATCAATTGGATTTGCTACAGAGATAATTGGTGGTAAATCATTTCTCATCTTCTCATAGATTTCAGGTGATAGGTCAGCTAAAACCAATCCTCTTTCACCTATTGCGTCAGATGCCATTACGCCAGCTCCACCACCATCTGTTATAACTAAAACACGATTCCCTTCTGGTAGAAGTGAGCTGTTAAAGGCGTTCATACAATCGAACAATTCGTCCCAAGTATATGTACGAACAATTCCAGCTTCCTTGAATAATGAGTCTGTTACAGCATCATTAGCTGCTAAAGATGCTGTATGGCTAGCTACAGCGTGAGCACCTGCTTCATTTCTATTTGCTTTAAGTGCTATTATTGGTTTCTTTAATGAAACTTTTCGAGCAATTTCAATGAAACGTCTACCATCCTTGAAACCCTCTAGATAAGCTAGAATAACTTTCGTTTCAGGATCTTCACCAAAATACTCAAGAATATCCGCTTCATTAATGTCTGAAGCATTTCCATAGCTCACAAATTTTGAAACGTATTTACCATTTCCTAGTGATCCCATTATATCAAGAAAAGCTGAACCAAAAGCACCACTTTGTGAGAGTATTGATACACTACCTACGCCAGGTCTTTTCAACTTCTCATCAGGAAGAAAAACCATGTCAAGTCCTCGCTTAGGATAAAATAATCCTATGCAGTTTGGGCCAACAACTCTAATATTGTGTTTTTTAGCAATTTCATCGATTTTTTGTTGAATTTGCTTACCTTCCTCACCAATTTCATTGAATCCGCCAGAAATAATTGTAACTAATTTTATGCCTTTATTAGCACAATCTTCCATTGATGATGGAACATAAGGTGCAGGAACAATAATTACTGCTGCATCTATCTGTTCTTTTACATCTAAAACTGATTTATAAACTGGATTACCTAAAATTTCTCCTCCTTTGGGATTAATCAAATATGTTTTCCCATCAAAGTTATTTATGAAATTTTCAGCAATGACATACCCAGGTTTGTCTTTAGATGCGGAAGCACCAAAAATCGCCATACTTTTTGTTTGAAAAAAGTCATGTAGTGGATTTTTTACCATTTTTATTTTACATCCAGAGTTAGCTTTTTTTTATTAATCAAATTGAATTGTTTTCAATCAATCAATATAAATTTTCGGTCTTTTTAGCTTTTTCGACTTTCAATTTAATAGCGTTTTTTTATTATCTAATTCTTTCGGTAACCCCTCTCTGTTATACAGATAGTTTAAATTGGGAAAAAATTGTATGCAATTCAGATTTTATAGATAAACTATTTCAGTAATGATGATTTTGTAATTGTGAGTGAGTGAATGAAATATGAATGCTTTAGTTAAAACATTAGAGAAGATTCGTGAGAAAAGTTTCAAAGATAAATTTTGTTCTTCAGGAATAATCATTAGCAATAATCGCATAAATAATGGTAAAATTAATTTAAAGTGTCTAATTTCTTCTCGAATTACTCGGAAAGTAGTAGCACATGCTGCCCAAGAAAAAATAGATTTAATAATTTCTATTTATCCTCCTAAATTTATTCAAAATAATAGTCAAAAAATCATGGATGACCATCTTGATTTATTAAAAATTTTACTGGAGAATAAAATAGCTGTTTATTCTTTTGGTGAGAAGTGGTTGTTTACTGAGGATAGTGGGTTCGATTATATTTTTGAACTGCTTGAATTTCAGTATAAGAAACCTTTTGAGTGTTTATATTTAAATAGAAAAGGAAAAGAAAAAAACCTCTTTGGACGTTTAGGGGAACGTAAAAGTAAAATATTATTTGAGGATTTTCTAAAATTACTACAACAGCTTCTGGAAAAAGAAAGTATTAGATATTTGGGTTATAACAAACAGTCTTTACAAAAAATAGTAATTTTAAGTGAATTAACTAATGAATCTGAAATTTTCGAAATTAAAAATAATCAAAACATAAATGCTTTAGTGGTTGGCGATATTAGTTATGAAGCTATACTCGCAGCTCAATTGGTGAAACTATCTATTGTTATTATTGGAAAAAGAAATCTTGAGAATTTAGTTCTAAGTTACATTAGAAGAAAAATAATGGAAGATATTACTATTGATCTTCCTGAAATTATCATTGTTAAACAAGAAGAAATTGGAACTATTTATTCTAATGACTGATCATTGGATTGCTTTTTGAAGAACATCTACAATTTGATCTGATTCAACTAACATTTGTCCCAGTTTTGGTCTTCGAACACTCATACCAACAAATATACTATTCTTATCAATCGCTTTAAAGATCATGAAAGTATTTTTTTTCATTTGTAGAATAGTTGAACTTACTTCATCATCTTGGTCTAATTCACCCGAGATTCTACCAACAGTGCTTAACATGATATTTGCAGCAATTTCTACAATAGGTGTTAAAGTTCCAGCATCATAAATTGGTAAACCATCCTTAGAATAAACAGCTAAGGCAGTAAAAGATGAATCTTTTATAACACGACTCAAATACTGTTTAATAGATATCTGATTATCAAATTCCTTTCTTAATGCATCTTTGAATGCATAAAATACTGAAGCATCATAAATACTTGTCTCATGAATGTAAATATCTAATCCATCTGTTGTAAACAAAGATTTTGTAGCATTAAGATATTCAGCAATATTTTGTTTGTTTGATAAAAGATCTATTTTGTTTAATAACAGAAAAATTCTTGCATCTTTGCTAAATTTATGTAAATGCTTCACTAAAGTGTCAAACCAATATTTGGCTATCGAAAAATTTGATTGGTCATTAATATCAATAACAAAAAGCAATGCTTCTACATGTTCATAAATCGAATCATTATCTCGCGAGATAATATCCTGAATTGATTTATCCCCTCCACACCTAATTAAAAGGGTTCTCCTTTGAAGAAGATCTCTTAAAGCATTTCCAACATCAAGTTTCTGTACTACTTCTTTAAGTTCTTTTGGAGGTAAATTGTCTACTACAACAGCCTTAATTGTCTTTAAACCTGATCCAGGTAACCCGGCAATAAGAATTTTAGTTTCTTCATCTTCGCTAAATGACATGCGATTCACCCTTTGTATAAATTGACTATTCCCTTTAAAATATAAAAATCTTAATTCAAAAATATTTGTGCTGAGGTAAAGGAAAAAAATAAGTTTTGTTCAGCTTTACCTAGCTGAACAAAAAAAGAGCAATCTATGTTTCTCTTTCTTTTCGAAGTTCTTCTATTTCTTTAGCTAATTCACTTGAACGAATGTCTGGTGTAGGCAAACCTGTTTCAGCACCTAAACCAATTTCAGTGCCTATTTCACCCATAATTTTATCTACATCAGTTTCATCTACATCTAATGACATCATACTTTCAAAATCTTCATCCATCATATCGGTAGTCATTTCAATGCCTTCAAATGATCTTTCTAAATCTTCAATTAAAGAGGAAATTTCAGGTGCGTTTAAACTTGCATTTACTTCACGTAAAGCTCCAGCCATGCCTTTTAATTCACCCGCTAATTGTTGTACAGAATCTGCTTGTTCTAATCTGAAGATTATTCCTTCTATACGAGTAGTTAGTTTCGTATAACTATAAACCCATTTTCGGTTTCGAGCGACATTAGAGGCATATAATCTTGCTTGATCCATTAAACCCTTTCTCATGGCTTCACGGGTTTTTCGAGCAATTTTTGCTTCGTCGGTTTCTAATTTCTTTGCTGAACGTTCTAAACGCTTGTTAACCATTTTAAGATCAATAATATAGTCACGGGTGCTTTTTCCGCCACCCAACCATCGAACAAATTTACCAAACATATTTTTTTCTCCTAACACTATTTTTTGTTGATAAGCTTTTATTAGTATTGTTATTAATCATTAACACTGCCTTCACTAAAAAAAAGCTTTCTTAATGGAAGAGTGTATATGTAATTAATCTAATTAATATTGTTAAATAAAGATAAAATAATGTTTCTAAATGACACTTTTTCATTTTTACTTATTTTTGGTTAAACTGCCCAATAATTGACAATAAGTATTTAAAATTTATATCGAAATTTATTTGTACAAATCTAACATGGAGAATCAATAAAATGGCAAAACAAAATGTTAGGATCTTAGCAGATGCTACAATTGATCTTCCACCTTCATGGGTGAGAGAACTAAATATTGGTATTTTACCAACACAAATAATAATGGAAGATCGTGAAAAACCTTACAGAAATTATATCGATATCACTGCAGAGGAATTTTTTGAGAAATTACTGAAAGCAAAAGAAATTCCTACTACATCAGTTCCTAAACAAGGGGATATTTTCAAAGTGTATGAAGAATCCTTTAAAGAATATCAATCTCTTATTGTTGTTGCTCACTCAAGTAAAATCAGTGGAAGTTATAATATTGCCTTTAAAGTTTCAGATATGTTTCCAGGAAAGGATATTACAGTAATTGACTCCCAAACAATCTCTGTAATGGAAGGAATGTTGGTTTATGAAATTGGCAAATTAGCCCAAGCAGGAGCAACTAAAGAAGAAATTCTTAGCAGATTACAAGAGCTTATTCCTCATGCGCATGGAGTTGCTGTTCTAAAATCCCTTGATTATCTTCGGAAAGGAGGGAGAATCAGCTTTGCAAAACAAGTTATTGCTAATTTGGCAAATTTTAAACCTATAATAGTAGCAGAAGATGGCCTTGTTAAAAATATAGGCAAAGTAAAAGGGTTTGAAAATGGTATTGAAATGATCAAAAAACGAGTACCTGAAATCCTTAAGAGTCTCAAAACTGATTCGATTATAATCTTTCATTCTTTAATGCCTACTGAAGCTAATGAACTCCAAGAATTCATTTTAGCTCAAAAAGAAAATGTGCCAAAAATGGTTGAATGTGTTCTTATAGGACCTGTTCTAGGAGCACATATGGGACCCTATTGTTTAGGGATTGGTTGGATAGGGGCATGGAAAAACTCTTGGTTCAAATAGCTTAGAAGAGGTTACATATTAAAATGCTAAAAGAAAACCCTTTTAGCATTGATTTATCTGTAAATATATACTAGCAATTATTGGAGCTTATATTGAAATGGTAAAGCCAGGTTCGATCATCGGTGGATTTATTATTGCATTGTCCATAGCAACACAAGTTATTACCTTAGTTGAACTTGCGAATTATTATTGGCTATTGTTTATTTGGGTAGCTGGACTTATTGCTGGAGTAACCTATTATTTAGGGGGAGTCTCTTTTGAAACTGATAAAATGGAGTATTTCACCATATCTGGAATAGGGCTAGGAGCTATAGGAGCAATTACAGCCTATTTCAGCTTCTTCCAAGGTAAAACAATCTATGAAGATCATGTTTTAGCTATTCATCCTACTGCACCATGGTGGTTAACTTTGATTGCCATTGGGCTTTCAGCTGTAGCAGCCTTCCTTGTTGCAATTGCCCCATTATTTATTGCTGCAGGTGCTGGTAAACAATTAAAAGGAGTCAAACCAGGAGCCATAATTGGTGGTATTTTAATTAGTGGTTCCCTAACATTACAAATTATTACAATTATACACTTTGCTAAGTATTACTATCTATTATTCTTCTGGTTCATAGGTTTAATTGGTGCTATAGCTCTTGCAGCAGGTGCTCGAGCAAAATGGAGTTATAGTAGCTCTGAATTTTTGGTTACAGCTGGAGTATTTATAGGTATTTTACTTGTGCTGGTTATTTGGTGGACTGTTTCTCCGCAAATGAAAGCTAATATCTACGCAAAAACATTAGATGTATCTAATCCGTTAGGGAATCTGCGTGATGTTTTACCAACAGTAATATCATTCATCTCAGGATTAGTAGCATTCTTTGGTGTTTTATTCTGTTCAGCATCTTCTAAGAGTAGAGCTTATTAGCTTCTTTTTCTTATTTATTCATTCTTTTTTCTTTAGAAAATTAACAAAGAATTAAAAAGAGAGGTAGTTTACAATTATCGAAGAATTACCTATTCTAAAGAGAAGATCATTACTAATTGCGAGGAAAAGACTTGATAGATAACAATTCATTTCGCTTTGAATATGGCTGTCTTGGTGGAACATTTGACAGATTGCATGGTGGTCATAAATTACTTTTAAGCACTGCTTTTAAATTAACAAAAAAAGTATTGATAGGTATTACTACCGATAAACTCGCTAGAAGAGGAAAAGAAATACCAGAATTGATTTACCCCTATACGAAACGAGTAGAAGATGTTAAAGAATTTTTACGAAGTATTGATGTTTCAGAAAATCGTATAGAGATTAAACCTTTATCTCGAGCAACACAATATGCTGATGAAATCCCTGAACTTGAAGTCATTGTCTTAAGTCCTGAAACGTATGGTAAATTACTTGAAATCAATAAAATCAGACGTGAAAGTGATTTAGAGGAATTGATAGCAATCGCTATACCTTACTTCAGAGATGAAAGTGGACGAATCGTTAGTTCTAAAACCTTCAGAGAATTGGAACAACACTTGAAAGAACAGCAACGAGAAAAAGATGAAGATGCGATCTTAAGAAAAATTTAGAAAAAGTCATCTAAAGATCGTATGCCTATTATCTTATCAAAAGATACTCCTATTGGATCTAAAATTTGAGTTAAAGTGGAATCCATTTGTGAGAGATATTTATCTACATCAAGGTCATCTATTGCAGCTAATTCAACTGGCATGACGCTTTCAGCTCCAGTTGTTTTTACAAATGAAATTAAATCGCCTGAACCTAACATTCTGCCTGTTTTATCTTTGAGAAACCTTGCTGCTTTAACATGTTGTGGGGTTGTTTTTACGTATTGATCTAGATTCTTATTTAATTGTACTCTAAAAGTAACATCTTCAAGTGAAAGCTGTTTTTTCTTTAATTTTGTGTAACTATCTTTCACTGTTGCTTCAATTTGACCTCGTGCTGCTTCTATATCTTCTTCAACTTGAATATTACTTAAAATAGTAACAATTTCATTGAACAAATCTCTCAAGAATGGTGGAGTGTTTCTTTTCTTTCCAAGAAGCCCTTTTACATCCACACTTCCATCTTGATAAACACCAAGATAGTTCTTTTTTCGGTCTGATAAGGCTAGATATCTATAGGTTTTATCAACATCCAAATCAATCTGGAGATTTTTATCGCTCCACTTAATTAATTCAGCAATTTGCTCTTTTGAAGGATTTTTTAAAAAGACAGAATCAGTATCACCATAAATTACATCTACACCCATTTGATCGCATTTTTCAATTGTTCTTGTAATCGCTTGTCTACCAATAGCTGTTGTTGCTTCTGCAAGTGGGGGACAGTAGAATGGAAAATGTGAAGCACCAAAAACACCATAGGAGGCATTAATAACTACCTTTAATGCTGATTGAATAACATCATAGAAATTTCTCAAGTTTTGATCTAATGTTTTATCTTTTGTTTTTGGTTTAAACCATGAAACTCTTATATCTCTGATAAAACCAATTAAAATGGACATTAATCCTCTATTTTTTGTACAAACCCAATGTTCGGTATCAGGAACCATTTTTTTGTTCATACATTCCAGATGAGTACAATTCATTGTTTCATATGAAAGATTCCAAGTTTTAATTATACTTGGATATAAACTTGCAAAATCCAACACTGTAACAGCAAAATGAATACCGGGGTCAGGTTTAACAACAATAGCTCCCTTGTATTTCTTTCCTTTGATCATTGCATCTGTTGTTGAATCACCTCGAGAGCCAATGATTTCTTCAGGTCTAGGAATGAGATAATGTCTGCTTCTATGCTCAGCAAAGAGCCAATTTCGTATCCATCCTGAAACTGCTTGCCGAGTAATATCCTCAAAGGTCATTCCAGTTAAACGCATTAGTAGAATTATTAATCTAATTGTTACGTCATCATTAAATGATGTTAATTCAAGGGTCATTTTACTGTCCCAATAATTGTATTCAGCTAGTGTATAACAATCAAGGAAACCAATCTCTTTTTCCAATTCAATCTTGTTTTTATTTAATAGTGCATTACTTACAGCGTCAAGCGAAGTCTCACTATACTTAGCACCAAAAGCATAAATCCTAATTGCTGCTTGATTAAAGAATCTATAAGCATCAAAATGCAACGAATTCCTAATTTTACAAGTATCTCTAATAACTAAGACTGGATTTTCTTTTTTATCGATTTTAAGCCTCATAGCTCGATTATACAAGTATGGTAAATCGTAATTATCTCCATTGAAGGTAATGATCATTGGATATTCTTGCATAATTTTGAAAGTTTCTAGAAGAAGATCAGCTTCGTTATCATAGAAAACAAAATCGACATTGTCAACTAAATTCTTTGGTTTGGTGCCTAAGGGTACATCATCTCGTTTTAGAACGAGAACTTTTTTGAAGCCGTCATTTCCTGCAAAAGCAACTGAAATAACTCGTTCTTCAGCTTTAGTTGGATCAGAAATATGAGTCATATCTTTGGTGTAAACTTCAATATCCATCGCAGCACGTTTAATATGAGGGATTCTAGTAAGTAATAAGGGAAGATATTTCGGGATAAGTTCTTTGACTTCTTTAGGGGAGTCTTTGAATAATTCTAGAACATCATGTTCAATTTTTTTATCAACTTCAGGAAACGCATGAATTAAGTTACCATCTTTTACTTGATAATACATTCCCGGTGAAAGCTCTCTATCATAGAGATAATTTTGATGATACCGAATATTAGCTTCCCATGCAGCAGGGAGCTTGTCTCTTAGACTGTCAAATCCTCCAGCAATTGCAAGTGGATCAGTAACTAAAATCTTTGTCATCTCAACTTCTTTATCAATAAGGAGATTATGTAGTTTGACTACCTCATATCCAGTAATTTTTGCGAAGTTTTTCACTGGAGTGATTTGCTTTAATTCTGCTTCTTTCAAATCTGATAAACAATAGGGTTTGTGATTGGTGTTGTCATACCAACCATAGAGTTTGTTTGAGTGTTCATCTAAAAGATATAGAAAAGCCTTGCTGCTTTTGCCATCATAGACTGATTGAAGGAGACAACAAGGAAGGGTATCTTTAGGGCAATGCTCAACAGGAGCACCCTCAAAAATAACCTCGCTTTCATCATCATCTGGTCGCTCTTCTGTATCATTTAAATCATCGTCATCAATAATAGCTGGGGTAGATTTTGGATTCTTAGAGGGAGCTAAGGGAGAGGTTTTCACAGGCTCATCCTTAGAGTTAGCACCGTCTTGCTTCTTGTCCTCTTTTGGTTTTTCATTTGCAAAGAAAGAATCCAAAGATTGTTGTTTTTTACTCATAAAATACCCTCAAAGAGATGCAAAGCTCAATAGTAAAAGCTTGAACTAATGAGTCGTTTGCTATGTTAATAGGTTTCTTCATAACTTTTAAGCTTTTCAATGTTTATTGATTCAAAAAATTATTGCCTAAGATTGTTTTTAAACTAACTGGTTTTCGCGGAGCTTAAATTTACTGATAAGAATTATTTTCTTGATGAATATGAGTAATGAAGCAAAAAAAGGTTCAGAACTTGGATTTTACATGTTCCTAATACTAGCAGGTATACTACTGATCCCATTAGCAATAGGATTGAAAAATTTTGATCAGATACTACGGATAGGAAAAATTTTGTTAATAACCATAGGAACCTTAGCTGCTATTTTGTTAGGTGTATTAAGTTATATTAGAATTATGAGGAAGATGGGTAAACGAAATAAAATAAGAATTGCTAGAAAAAACAATGAGAGCTTAGCAACAGAAGCAAAGGAGGAGGCTACTGTTGAAATAGAAACAACAACTGAAAATGATGAATTACTATTAAAGTTACATATGAATTTGATTTAGGTATGAGGAGTTTAGGTTCATGGTACGAAGATGGTAAACTAACATATGAACAAATTCTTGGTGATAATGTTGAATCAGGACTAACATTTACCTATGAGCAAGGTTCTGATAATCATGAGATTGTTTCTTTTGTTGAAGGTGATTATACTGCTATAGATTACTTCATTAATTTATTAGCTGGTGAATCAGCAACATTACCAATAACATCATAATAATGTAATTTACAATTTGCTATATTATATAGCAAATTGATTTTATTTTTTTATAGAATAAATAATAATTTCACAAATTTATATTAAAATCTGTGAAATGAAAAAAGATATTCATATGAAAAGAATTACTGTTATATAAAATAAGATAAACTAAGAATGTATAAAATTAATAGAAATATATTAGAGAAGATAGATTAAAAAATATTAAGCTTGAGGAATAGAGTTGAAAAATAAAAAAAGGAATAGGATATTTACACTGTTAATTATTAGCTTAATTGTAACAGTTTCTGGAATAACAATTTTTTTGGGAATATGGTTTCGACCAATAAATGTTATTGAAATCTATGACAACAAAGATTTTTCACAAAAGTATCATTTTCCAGGAAAAGGTACGGTAGATGATCCGTACATTATCGAAGGTTATAAATTATCAGGAAATGGATATCACAACATTAGGATTCATGGTGTAACTAAATATTTCGTCATTAGAAATTGTGTTTTACAAGACTCTAATAAAGGGATTGATCTAGGATATTTAGAAAATGGACTGACAGTAATAGAAAATAATACCTTTGAAAATAATTATGTTGGTATTCTTATAGTTTCGAGCTCAAATTTACTGATAAAAAATAATCATTTTGAAAATAATTCGAGAGGAATAGAATCACGCTATAATAGACAGGTGTTTTTAGTACATAATACATTTAATGGTGGCAAATATGGAATGCTCCTAGGTCCAGAGTATTATAACATAACAATTCAAAACAATGTTTTTAATAATTGTAGTTGGAATGGAATCGATATAATTTATTCTGATTTAGTTTCAATAGATGGGAACACATTCAGTAATTGTCATATCGGTATAATTGCTCAATATATTCAAACCATAACAATGCAAGATAACACAGCGGTGGAGTGTGGATACGGTTTTAATGTAGTATATAGCGAAAATGTTGCTTTAAGAAAGAATAATTTTACGAAAACACAAGATAGTATTTGGGCTAGCTATTCAAATAACGTTATTATAGAACAAAATTTCTGTACCTTAAGTGATACAGGGGGATTAAGTGCTTATGGACTTTTGAATGCCCAAGTCAGCAACAATACAGTAGTATCAGCCAATGGAAACGGCTTGTATATCTGGTACAGCTACAATATAGCGGTGAATAATAATTCTTGTTATAATAATACTATAGGGATGAGTGTCATTTGCTCAGAATTAGTAGAGATAACCTATAACATATTCGAACATAACCTAGAATATGGTCTGGTAACCCAAGGAGCAAATGCAACAATTTGGTATAACAATTTCATTGATAATGATTATACAAATATCTCAACGATACACTCCCAAGCAAAAGTAGATGGAAATTGTACTAATTATGTAGGTTTTCCTCAATTCTACAGCAATGACACTCTGCAAGGGAATTATTGGTCAGAGCTAGTGTGGTATGCAGGAGTGGAATATAGCATCGATCCTGGAAGCTTCAAAGATAAATATCCATTAGAGAACCCTGTAGAGTAAAGAAAGCGGAAAAAACAATTCATCCGAAAAGATTAAAAAGGAAAAAAGAAGAAAGAAAATTATTAGTACGAGTGATTTCTTAATATTGTAAAAAGAGAATTACATATAATAATTAGTTAGAAAAGATATATATAATACAATTTAATTTAAACAATTGTGAATGGAAATTGGGAAAAGTAAATAAGAAAATTTTAACGGGAATTATTATTGGATTGGTTTTATCACTTTCAGGATTAGCTGTTTTCTTAGGGGTTTGGTTTCGGCCTGTGAAAATCATTGAAATTTTTGACGATAAAGATTTTTCACAGAAGTATCATTTTCCAGGCAAAGGAACAGAGGAGAATCCCTACCTAATAGATGGTTATAAATTATCTGGTAATGAATATCACAATATAAAAATCTACGATGTAACTAAGTATTTCATCATACAAAATTGCATTCTAAGCAATTCCAATAAAGGGATAGATCTAAGAGGATTGGAATACGGAATTGCAAAAATAATAAACAACACCATTAGTGATAATGATTATGGCATTATTATAAGAACAAGTCCCAATTGTCTAATATTTGGAAATAATTTTCAAAATAATAATAGAGGTATAGAAGCATATTCCACCAGTGATTTAACCATAAAAGCAAACACTTTTAATGATTGCATACAAGATGGAATGTTTCTTGAAGATCTTTATAATATAGAAGTACAGGGAAATAATTTTAATTCTTGCGCAGATGGTTTTACTATTTTAAATTCGAATGAAGTAATCATAGAAAGAAATACTGTAATAAATAGTAAGGAAGTAGGAATTAGGGCTCAATATATAACTAATATAGTTATTGTAAATAATTCAGTAACAAATTCTTCCTTAGGTTTTGCAATCGCTTACTCCAAAAATACTGAAATTTCTAAGAATAATTTCACAAAAAACAACAATGGACTACTATTAAGTATTACAGATAGTGGTCTAGTTAGTCAGAATTATTTCTTTAAAAACAATTACTATGGGATATTTGTCTATGGACTATCCAATAGTGTTATTATGAACAATAATATAAATACAAACTATGGGGATGGATTAAGGATGGAAGTCTGCTACGCAACAGAGATATATAACAATACATGTTATAATAATACCGTAGGGATGGCAATACATTATTCGAGAATACCAAAAATCTGTTATAATATTTTTGAACATAATCTTGAATATGGACTTGTAGCTCTGGGAACGAATGGAACTATTTGGAATAATAATTTCATAGAAAACAACTATATGAATATTACCACAATACATGCACAAGCTAAAGGAGGAAATTGCACTTATGATGATACATTTTATGTTGGTCTACCAAATTGGTTTAATGAAACATCTAATACTGGAAATTATTGGTCAGAATTAATTTGGTATACCGGGGTTGAATATACAATTGATCCTGGAAATTACAAAGATAACTATCCATTAGAAGAACCAATTATAATTAACCTGTAAAACAAGCTAAAAACAGATTTTTTATGTTATGTTATCTAATTTATACAGCTGACAAAAAAGGGTAATGTTTATAATAATCCATTTAAATAATGTTATACAACCTTTTTGGAAAAGGAGATGAGTGAATATGAAAAGAAATAAAGTACGTGCGGGATTACTTTTTATTGTTATTTTTATTAGCTCGTTTTCAGCTTTTGTCGTAAATGTTCGAGCAATAAGTGAAGTTGAAGGGTATGTATTAGA
>DATKZI010000035.1:0-8098 GCA_035528035.1 Bathyarchaeia archaeon | reverse complement strand
TGGGAGGAAAATAATTTTTTCAGCAGGTGATTAATATGAGTACCAAAAAAGAAACAAGCAAACGAGATCCAATCGGATATAAAGGTGAATTACGACAAAGATTAGAAGCTGAAAAGGTTGGTGTATGGAGTCAGGTTAAGGTGAAAAAAGGGGAAGCTGTCTATGAAGGAGTCATCCTACCTCGAAGTGAACATACATCTGAAGGCTATTTGGTTCTTAAAGTAGATACTGGCTATAATATTGGTGTAAAGGTAACAAAGGATACAAAAATCGAAGAAACAGGATACAAAGAAGGTAAATATAAACTTCCAGATATTAGTGTTAAATTTAAAGAAGGTCTACCAAATGTTACATTGTTAGGAACAGGTGGGACTGTTGCTTCTCGATTGGATTATCGAACAGGAGCTGTTTTACCAGCTTTTACCCCTGAAGAATTATTTAGTGCTGTTCCGGAATTAATTGATATTTGTAATTTAACTCCAAAGAAAATTTATTCCTTACTTTCAGAAAACTTCCAACCAGAATTTTGGGCTAAAACAGCTGAAGAAGTTATGAAAGAATTTCAAAGTGGTGCTGATGGAGTTATAATTGGACATGGTACCGATACAATGAGTTATACAGGTTCTGCGTTATCTTTTATGTTTCAAAATCTTGCAGCACCAATAGTAATTGTAGGTTCACAAAGAAGTAGTGATAGACCTTCAAGTGATGGTCCACTAAATATCATCAATGCTAGCACAATTGCGGGGTATGCTGATCTAGCCGAAGTTGTCATTTGTATGCATGGTGGTACAAATGATTCTTATAATTTGATCCATCGTGGAACTCGAGTCAGAAAGATGCATTCCAGCCGACGTGATGCTTTCAGAACCTTAAGTGATATTCCTTTAGGAGTTATTGATGCTAACCAAAAGATTACCTACCTCAAAGATGATGTCAAAAGAAGAGGTAATAAAGACGATATGTGGGTGGATAACAAAATAGATCACAAGGTTGCTATGATGTATTTCTACCCTGGTATGGATCCTGATATGTTACACTCAGTTATTGACAATGATTATCATGGTGTAATCTTTATTGGAACCGGTCTTGGTCATGTCAATACTTCTATGTTTCCAGCACTTGAACGCGCTCAAGAACAAGAAATTCCTATTTGTATTGTTGTTGAACCATTATATGGTTTCACCAATTTACGTGTTTACGAGACTGGTAGGGATATGTTGGCTCGAGGAGTCTTTGAAGGAGCAAATATGATACCTTGCACTGCATATGCGAAAATGATTTGGACTTTAGGTCATACTCGAGATGTTAAGGAAGTAGAAAAAATTATGACTACCAATATTGCTGGTGAAATAACCAACCGTGAATTAAATAAAGGTTATATGTTAATGCAAGGAGTCGAACCTGGTTTAGATGAAATGTTAAAAATAATCAATCCAAATCCACGTGAACTCAGATGGGGTATTTAGTTACAAAATTTCTAGATTTAGGAATTATTAAATTACCCTCCTTTTTTCTTATATTTTATCAAGACATTTATTATCTACTGATTATTCTTTAATTTGACCAAATATTAAAGGAAATTAGTACAAAATGAATAATCAAATATCAAGTGAGGATATTGAGGTTATTTACAAAAATTATGAGTTAGTTAAAAATGAACTAATTCAAGATATTAGGTCAAGTGTATTTGGTTATCAAATTATCAATTATATACAACAAATTATCTTCTGCTTATTCCTAATACCAATTTTAATTAATAAAGGATTAATTCAAGACAAATCTAATAATGATCTAACCACAGAAGAATTTTTTTCAAATCTAAAAGAAAATAAGAGTACTTTAAATCACAATCTCTATTCTATTTTTACTGCTTTCAGGTCTAAATCAGCAATAAAGAAAATTGCAATTAATACGAAACAATATACTTTATTATTAAAAGAAATGAATATTATTGATTCCCAAATTCATTTTAAAGATTTGACCAAATTAAATAATGATTGGTCTGTTCTCTTTCAATTTGTGCTTAATACTACTAGGAAATTTGGTGTGAATGCTATAGATTCATTATCTTTTATCTATGAAAGAGATCTTAATTTTATAGAGGATTTAGGCGATGAAAATCAATCTGAATCAAAAATCAATAGATTTCTGACCGAAAGAAGAAAAAAGGGTGTTTATTTTACTCCACAAAAAATTACTTCTTTCATGAATAAATTAACTATTTTTTCCCTTCTTAAAAATAAAACAAAAATGAAAATAGATGCTTTAAAAGATTTAACAGAAATTAGAGCTGAAAGTAAATTATTAGAGATCCATTCCATTCTTTCTAAAATTCAAATTCTGGATATGGCTTGTGGCTCTGGTGATTTTCTTATTGAATCAGCACAGCAATTATATGAGTTACTATCCTATCTAAATGAAAAATTAAGGCTAAAGAAAACTAATTGGGAAATAAAGAAAAATATTCTTGAAAATAATATTTTTGGTGTTGATTTACTTCCAAAAGCTATTTCTATAATCAAAGTAAGATTATGGATTTGGTTTATAAAAGACTTAACAAAAGAAGAGCTTACTCAAGATATTATCAATAGTTCTTCATTTAATTTGAAAGTAGGGAATAGTCTAATTGGTTGGGATAATGAATTCGAAAAAAAATTAATGGAAAATTATACAGAACACGAAAGAATAGAAATAAAACCATTCAATTGGGAAAATAATTTTGACAAAGTTTTATCAAATGGTGGTTTTGATATCGTTATAGGCAATCCACCATATATTGAAATTAAAAAAATGAGAAATGAAATTGAAAAGAGAATCTATAATTCAACCTATCAAGCAGCCTATAAATTATATGACATTTCAATATTGTTTATTGAACGAGGTTTAGCTCTATTAAAAGAAGGTGGAATTCTTTCTTTTATTATCACAAATAAATTTATAGCTTCAGATTTTGGTTTGAAAATAAGGGAGCATCTTTTAACAAAAACAAAAATCATTAATTTAGTGGATTTATCTTATCTAGCAGTTTTTACCAAAATAGCTACTTATCCTATTATACTTACAGTTGAAAAATCCAATAAAACAAAATTAGACGATCTATTAGATAATACTATAGAAATAATTCCCAAAGTAAAATCCCTTGAGCAGTTAAGATCAGGCACTACTACTACACTAATTAAGCAATTGGATTTCTATAATCTACCTCAAAAACTTTTCATAATATCTCCTGATATTTCTTTAGTACTTAAAATAAACCAAATCACCAATATTATTAGGATAGGAGAATTAGGGAAATTCGCTTACCGACTTTTAGGTTTTACAGATTGGATCTCTAGTCTTGATTATCTTTCACCTGATAAGAAATCTGAAAAGGATCTATTATTCATTGGTACAGCTAATGTTGCTAGGTATCTTGTTCAAAATAAAAAAGAATTAACCTTAGCTAAAAGACGTTTAAAAGAGCACTATCTTAATTATAATGAGAAATTCGTTTCTTCATGGGAGATTTTTTTGGAACCTAAATTATTGATCAGAGAAATAGCTAAAAAATTAACTGTTGCTGTCGATCCTGGTAAATATTCAAATGCTACGGGTATCTATATGTTTTTACCAAATAATAGAAATTTACTCAAATTTTTTCTAGTATTACTAAATTCAAAATTACTCAACAGATACTTTTCTACTCTCTATGAGAGTACCCATATGTCAGGTGGTTACCTTAGATTTAATTCTAGTTATCTAAAACAGCTTCCTGTTCTTCTACCTGAAAGTAAAGAAGATTTATTTATTTTCAACAGATTTGCTGATTATATCTTACTACTGAAGTATATTTTTTATGAGGATCAAACAAATAATCCTGAATTGGAAAAGTTAATTGAATTTTATATTGAAATTATTGATTTATTAGTTCTTGAATTATATCTAAAAGATATCGTGAAAACAAAATTAACTCCTATAATATTTGATTCTTTTAATTTAGAAAAAACAGCCAATGAAAAATTTGGTAAAAATGAAATTATTGATTTTGCAAATTATACTATTGAAAAACTGGAAAAAGAATTTCTTCCTTTAATTAAGAATTCTTTCGCATATTTAAATTCAAATCAGGATTTCAATTCCGAGAAAGAAAAAATTTTGGAAGGCTATTCTTCTAATGCTTTATTAAGAACTGCCATGGAATGAAGATAAGTAGTATCAAAAACTGGTATATCACAATCCTCTTGATTAATTAATAAAGGAATTTCTGTGCAACCTAAAATAACTCCTTCAGCTCCTTGTTGTTTTAAACGTTCAATGACTTGTAAATATTTGATTTTTGAACCATAAGATATTATATGATGAGTCAATTCTGACCAGATAACTTCATCTATTGTCTTCTGATCATCCTCAGAAGGAACGATTACTTCAATATTATACTTATTAAGAGCAGCTTGATAAAATGTAGATTGCATTGTAAATCTAGTACCCAATAAGGCAACTTTTTTCAATTGTTTTTCAACTATTGATTCAGTAGTGGCATCCATTATACTAATCATTGGGACGGCAACCCTAGGAACAAGTTTATCAAAAACTTTGTGGGGAGTATTAGTTGCTAAAATAATTATCTCGGCTTTACCAAAAATCAATCTGATTGCTGATTCTACAAGCTCTTCTAAAATTTTATCCCAATCATCATTTATCATAAATTCACTTATTTTTTGCAAATCCAAACTATCAATAATTAGCTCAGGAGAGGAAACTCCTCCTTTGATTTTATTGTATTCTTCAACAATAATTCTATAATACTCTATTGTAGATTGTGCACTTAATCCCCCAATAATGCCGATTTTTTTCATAAGAATCACTATGAATTTAATGTTTCATTATTGTATTTAACTACTTGCCAATTTTTTGACTCAGAATTTTGTATTATTTCAGTAATTTTACAATTATCAAACCAATCTCTGTCTTTTAGTTTAAAACCTAAAATTGTTTGCATAATATGAAAAAGGGTTCCGCCATGAGCAACAATTATAACCGTTTCATTTTGATTATGTTTTTCTACAATCTCGTTGAAGGCTTCTTTAATTCTCTTAACCATTTCATCTACATTTTCACCTTCAGGAATTCGTTTTGCAGTATCCTTCCAACAAGAACTTAGGAATTCATTCTCCTCTTCTGTCATAAACTGTGTATATTTACCTTCAAAAATTCCCAAATTAAATTCTCTTAATCGATCATCTAAGTGGATATCTTCAAAATTAGTTTCTAAAGCAATTATCCTAGCTGTTTCAGCTGCACGACTTAAATCTGAAGAATAAATAGCATTAAAAGATTCTTTATCACGAAGAAGCTTTTTCCCCAATTCTTTTGCTTGCTTTATACCTTCTTCAGATAATGGATAATCACTATGACCTTGTAACACACCTATTTTATTTCCTTCACTTTGACCATGTCGAACCAATAATATTCTTATCATTGTCCTATTCCCTTTGTTGTTTTATTTCTTGGAAATTTCTAATAAATTCTTTTGATCTTTTTGCACAATCACTGAAATAATTTGGTATTGATTCAATATTAATGAAAGCAGATAAGACTTTATTATAGTTAATTAAGTGACTAAAAATAATTTTAGTAGTTTTATCAAAATCTTGCTCCGAACTCAATAATTTGGTAACATCAAGCTTTTTCTTTATTGAAATTGAAAATAAATAATGATAGAGTTTTTCAGGTGTAATATCAGTTATTTCTGTTATGATCATATTTACATAGAATCGTAAAATAAAGCCATCTAACATAAATCTTGACTCAACTTTTTCTACAGACTTGAAAGAATCTTTAACAAAATTATAGATTTTTGTTTGTTCTCTTTGTAATTGGGCAATTTCTGCTTTTATAGACTGTAGCGTACCTAATTTTAACTCTAAATTCTGCTCTCCTTCTTTCTTAACTAGAAAATATTCCACAGTAAAGATAGCTGCAATAATAACTAAAATGCACAATAAGATAACAGGAATGTAAATTAAATCAGTGTCATCAGGAAAAATCTCTATAGTTATTTGTAAAACAATTAGTACACATGCTGCTAGAACAAAAGAAGTGATAATTGAAAGAGAAATAGTATCAAATTTTCTTTTCGTTTTTTTTGCTTCTAATCTTTGTATTCGTTCATTAGTTCTTCTTGAAAACTTCTTTTCAATGGAGTTTTGTTTTAATAAAGATCCAGCTATTTTCGCACTTAAAGTTAATTGTTCATCTGATACCATAGATGTTCTACCTGTGAATTTTTTTATCATAAGATAGGTATTATAATTTTTATATTGTAATGAATAACTTAATATTTATTATATCTTTCACACATTTAACAGTCATCTAAATATAGTGGTGGATTTATTTTGTCTAAGAAGGAATCTAACGAAAAATCTGAAAGTAATGAACCACCAAGAAATAAAGCTCTATTATATTTTGCCTTTACTTTAACAGCTATTGGAGCAGTTCTAACAGTACTTCCAACAATTCTCATTTTCTTACCTGATGTAAATTTGAGTTGGTCTACCGTATTTACTTTACCTCATACATATATAGTTATAGCTGGTTTGGTTTTAGTATCAACTGGATTAATTATCCAAAGAAAAATCACTCCCCCAATGGATAAATTAGAAGAAAAAAAATTAAGAAGCAGATTAGAATGAAATTTCATTTTATAACTTGGATCGAGTGTTTATCTAAGATTTTCTTGAATTTTAGATAATCTCTAAATTTTTGAATCTTAAGATGGGAACCAAATTCACGATAACTCAATTCTTCTATTTTTTCCAAAGCTTTTATACGCATTTTTGAATCAAAACGTTCCTGAGGTAAATAAATGTAAGCTTTATCTGTTTTAATGTCGAGTATAGTAAGGATTCCTTCGTCTAAAATCATCTGGGAATCTGCATATTCAATTAAACCCGCTTCACCAAAGCTAAAAGAACGAACATCTTTGATTTTAATCACGCTATTTATTGATTCATATAATTCCAACATTGAATCTTTAGTTATTTCCAATTCTTTTTTCCAATTTTTAGTAATGAAATCAGATATCAATTTTTCAATTGTTAAATGGTTATTCAAAGTATATCTTTCTTGACTTTTCTTAAGAATTAGAAATACTGAGCATACTCGACCATGTTCAGCAATACGTGAATCTTTGGTGTTTGAAGCTTTTACTTTAAAGGTATAAATTAGATACCGGAGATCAAGAACATCAAAAATAGGTAATGGTCCAAAAAGTCCTCCAAAAATATTTTCCCCACCATGAACTGCTGACATTCCATGAATAACCATTTTATTTATGATTTCCTTAGATAACCGAATATTATAATATCGTACGATTGGTCCATTATCATCAAAAATACCGATAGCTATGCCTACAAATGCACTTGCTTTTTTGGTTGTTTTTAATTTAGCAGTGCTACTTGAGGACTTTACTGATGCCATTGTTTAAACCTTTAAAATTGGATATATTGGGTTTTTCTCACGAATTAGTTTCTGATTATTCTTTGCTATCTCTGATATTATTTTAAAGTTATTCTATGCTAAATTATTCCAAATTGCTACGCTTATAATATAATTTATGTTAAAATCTATAGATAATCCCAATTCAAAAAAGTTAAATCTAATAACATCTAGTCTTTAGTACACATAAAAATAACATCCTTTGTACACTCATTATGGGTTACAACAATTAAGGTAATAAATACCAAAAAAAATATAGTACTATAAAATAATGTATACATTAGTAGAAGGAGAAATGTTATTTGTCTTCTGAGAACGACTATAAAAAACTATTAACAGTTGGTTCTTTAATAGGTATTCTTGGTGCGATAGCTGTAGCTATAGGATTAATCCTCAGTTATGGTGTTATCGGATCAGGTACTACAGATATTTTTGGTTTAGCTGCAATAACACTTGTCATTGGGATTTTTATAATCTGCTTTATAACATTGATAGGTGTGCTATCTCCTCGTACCACAATAAACGAAGAGAGACCAGGTTTAATTGCTTTAGCCATATTTATCTTTGCACCAACTAGTATTATATCTCAATATTCCACACCAATGTTCTATTTGTTGAG
>DATKZI010000034.1:0-3190 GCA_035528035.1 Bathyarchaeia archaeon | reverse complement strand
CTATCACATAAAAATCTTTCATCATCCATAGAATTAACTTTAATGTATTTTTTAAATTCTACCCAATCACCAATTTTATATTTATATTTTTTTGACATTAAGGTTTTATCTCCTTTTTATACTATTATAATTCTCCTTTTTTAAGTTATAATTGAAATAGATCCCTTTGGTGAATCTTGATATGTTCCTTCAGGAACTATTTCAACTATAATCATTATTTGAGTTAATTTTAATTCATCATCAAAATCTGGATATACCTCCACTTGAGAATTTATTTGAGTTAATCTTAATTCATCATCAAAAGGAGGATCTACTTCTACTTGAGAATTTATTTGAGTTAATCTTAATTCATCAGCCATTATGTCCTACTTTCTATGCCTATTTCAATGGCATTAACTTGGGTTACTGTCCATTCACTTGAAGTATTTGGATTTAGTTCATAATATTTATCTATAAATTTTGGATTATTCAAAGGTACTGCTTCATCATCACCATTGTAATCTGTTGATTCTGTACGAGTTACTAATCTTACATTTGCAGGAGTAGGACTTCCATCTTTAACTACACGTCCTATAACTTGAACACCTTTAATTGCATCAGGGGTATCAGATAAATTTTCTAAAGCATATAAATCTTTTTGTGCAGCAACAGTTTCAAGAACATAATCAGCATCATTATAAGGATTTTCATCAACACATTGATAATTGCTTCCTGCTGACGGACTCCATTGAGTTGAGTTTCCTGCTCCACTTGGTTTTAAAAGCCTTACTTCTGTTGGGCCTATCCAATTAGCATCATCCATAGCAAAATCATCTATATAAAAATGTCCTGATTTAAAACCACCCAAATTACCAAAATTTATTCTATCAAATGTTGTATCTGCTCCTGGTTTTGTATCTCCAGAATAATTTATTTCCATTACATCGTCACATTTTACTTGTACCACACCACCTGCATCTGACATTTTAAATCTTACTTCAATTAAATATGTAGTTGAAGTGTTAAATACTGTTGATCCTATTAAACCATTTATGGAAGTACCAATATAAAAAGCTAATTTTCCATTACCATCAAGAATTACATCTAATATTCTTGTACCACTTCCTTTCATAAGGCTAAAGATATAGGCATCAGTATCATCATTATCTGTAGGTCTATATTTAAAAGATATATAAACTTCACTTTGATCGGCAAAAATCCTTTGGCCTTGAGTAACCCAATAACGCAAGCAATATGAACCTGTCATTCCTGTAATAGCACCTAATAATGTTCCATCTTGAATAGCCCAAGCATTATTTAAATTTGCTTGACCATGTTCCCATCCTTCTGCTGCAAATAATCGAGCCATAATTAATTCTCCTTTAAATATTTATTTTTTAGTTTTGGTATAGCATTTAAAACATGCAGGGCTTGGGTAAGTTTAACAGGACAGCTATCACATATTAATAAAGCTAAAGCCCTATTGGTTAATTGGGTTTTTTCAATTGCATCAGCTATATCTACAATGGCTTTTCTCCAATCGTTTGATCTGAGATCTATTTTATCTGGCATGATTAATCCTCTGAATATAACTCGTCTTCATTAAAAGCATGACCACAGGATCTACATTTATATTCATAATTACCTTCAGGATCAGAACAATCTTCCCACTCTATACCACATAATGCATTACCACATACAGCACAAGAATATATTTGCATGTTATTAAGTGGCATTTGAATATATCTCCAATCGTTTCATTATCATTATTCTATTTTTACAATATAGAATTTTGTTTGATCCAAAAGCAATTATTATAATTGCTAATGCTGTAAAATAAAAACAATGAGTTAACCAGTAATTAAAATATTCAGGTTGCCATCCGATTAAATTTAATAAAAACATGATTTCCCCCTTTCTTTAATTTATGGAACTATGGCTAATTGTCTGACTATCTTTAAAATTTCCTGTAGTGATTCATCAGTAGCTTTTTGACTATCCAGCCCTACAATCACATCACCACCCTTTTTTGAAATTTCCAATCCATTCATTGCTTGATTCCCTAACCGCCAATAATCGGCAGTCCATATCCCTGTTTTTGGATCGACCTGAACATGTACATGAGAACAGGAAAGTAACAGGATTGAAAAAATAATGCTAATTAGCATTTTCCACATTTGCTTCCTCCTCCTAAGTTGGTTTTCCATCTTTATCTAATATTGTTCCTTTGGTTGCAATTGATTGTTCAGTTTCCTTTTTTTCCAATTCATCGTGTTGCTTTTGCCATTCTTCAGGAATAAAAATTTTACCACAAATAATACACAGTTTACCTACCATAAGAGTAGCAACAGTCTTTTGTCCGGTAGGAGACATAATAGGAGAAATGTATTTTAATCGGTGAGCTTCAACAAAGATTTCACCACCACATTGCATGAATTCCCCAGGTTTAGGCTGTCCATCTTCTCCTATTGCTTGAATTTCATTCATACATAACATATCTACAGAAGATTTAATTGCTTCAGGAGAAATAACTGGTTGATTCATCCCAGGCATGGATTTTATATTTTTAGGATTCATTATTTTTTCTTCTCCTTTCTAATTTCAATATTTCGTTTATGAACTAATTTAGTCATTCTAACTTCATAGATAGATTCAATGTCATTTTGACCTTTGCGTTTAACAGTAACCGGAATTTCCTGTCTTAAAAATTTAGGAATTAATTTACTGCAATTAAAAGTAACTATACCTTCTTTGTTAACATCAGCAGCAAGGGCTTCTTTACCAAATGTCATTGTAACTGTGTTACCTTGTTCAAGACCTGTGACTGTTACTACATGACTTGTTCGATCCATTTCTAATTTCATGATTTCTCCTTTTTAGTTAGTTAAATCTCTATCTCTATGATGTTCCCATCGATGTTTCATAAATAGCATTTCTATTGCTATTTTTTTTCTAAATTGTGTATTATATTGTTTTTGACAATATTTAAAAGAAACTAATATTCCAATAAGCATAAAAAGGATTAAACTTAACTTTATAAATTTTTTAAGTATTGTTTGTCCATTTATAATTTTAATCATATATATTCCTTTACTATATATGTTTTTTTATTTGATTTTGATTCTTTTATTGCTTGATTAATAGCTTCTTCAGCTTCTTCAATAATATCATGTTTATATATTTCTTGTGGTATTCCTTTATAATAACCAAA
>DATKZI010000033.1:0-48862 GCA_035528035.1 Bathyarchaeia archaeon | reverse complement strand
TACCTTCTTCGCAAGGCTGGTTTGATGTCTGATCAGGATGCTGGTTTAAAGGTTATGATGGACTCTGACGAGGAGGAGCAAGAGCGTGGTATTACCATTTTCACTAGTGTTGTTCTTCTTAGTTACGAATTCCAGGGTAAGACTTATCTTTTTGAGATCAACGACACTCCTGGTCACATTAGTTTCACTGGTGAAGTTAGTCGTGCTCTTCGTGGCAGTGATGGTGCTATTATTCTTGTTGATGCTCTTGAGGGTGTTATGACCCAAACTGAGACCAACATTCGTCTTTCCGTTGGCTCTGAGTTGTGTCGTCCTGTTTTATTCATTAACAAGGTTGACCGTCTTATCAGCGAGTTAAAGCTTCCCCCCAACAAGGTTTTCGAGCGCGTCGATACCATCATCAGTCAAGTTAATGCTCTTATTCGTAAGATCGCCCCCAAAGAGTTTACTAAAGACTGGCAGGTTTCTTTTGCCAAGAACAGTGTTGCTGTTGGTTCTGCCAAGGACGGTTGGGCTTTCACTCTTGATATCTTGAAAGAGGCTGGTTACAAGGACCCTAGCATCGTTTTCGAGAAATATAATGAAGGCGACAAACAGTGGCTTCGTGAGAACCTTCATCTTGAGGATTCTCTTTTACGTATGGTTATTGAGCATTTACCCGATCCTGAAACAGCTCAGAAATACAAGATCCCTAAGATCTGGTCTGGCGATTTGGAATCCGAAGTTGGTAAATCCTTAGTGAACTGTGACCGTAATGGCCCTCTTTTAGGAATGATCACTAAAGTTTTCATTGATCCCAAGAGCAAACGCCCCACTCTTATTGGTCGAGTCTTTTCTGGCACCATTCACGCTGGTCAAGATATTGAGCTCATCAGTCAAAGGAAAAACGTTCCTGTCAAACGTTTAGGTGTTATGGAAATCACTGATATTCTTGATGTTGACGAAATCCCTGCTGGCAACCTTTTCGCTGTCTTTGGTTTTATTGCTCCCAGTGGTGAATCTTTCAAAACCCCTGGGTATCCTGCTGTTGGTTTTGAAGAGATTTCCTATGCCGCTGAACCTGTTGTTAGTCGTGCTATCGAAGCTATCGATCCTCAAGACATTGCCAAACTTGGTGATGTTGTCTCTAAATGGATCATGGCTGACCCCTCTGCTACCTTTAGACACGATAAAGAAAGTAACAAGTATATTTTAGCTGGTATTGATCCTTTGCAGATTGAAATTCTCACTAAAAGAATTCACGAGCAAGTCAAGATCAGAGTTTTTGAGCCCATTATTGTTTATCGTGAACAAATTTCCCAGGCAGGAATGGAAGCTTATACCAAATCACCCAATGGTCACAATAGGCTCAGATTATACATCGAACCTCTTGAACTTGAAGCGAGAGCTTTGATCAAGAGTGGTGAACTTAACATGAATCTTACCGATAGAGAACGAGGCACCATTCTTCGAGATAAAGCTGGTTGGGATGCTAAATTTGCTCGCAAGATCTGGGACATTGAAGGTGCGAACCTTCTCATTGATGCCAGTTCTGGTGTCCAAAGAATGGATCGTATCAAACAATATGTCATCCAAATCTTCAAAGACTTTACCTTTTCATCCTCTGTTGCAAAAGAACCTACCTTAGGGTTGAAAGTAGTTATCACTGATGCTACCATCCACACTGACCCTGCTCATACAGGTTTCTCAGAAATTCTTGGTATGACCACCGCAGCACTTAATATTTCCTTCTTAACAGCTAATCCTCATCTCTTCGAACCCATGCTTAAAGTAGATATTAAGTCACCCAAAGATTACATGGGAAGTCTTATGGCCATTATCAACCAAAACAGAGGTCGCATAGAAGAAACGGTTGATGAAGGTGACCAAGTAATCGTTCGTGGAATCATTCCCACAGCACAAACTTTAGGTCACTTTTCTGAAAATATCCGCAGTGCTACTTCAGGCAGAGCTTTCTGGGGCTACGAATTTGCTGGTTTTGAAAATGTTCCTGCTAGCATGGAAAAAGATATTATAGCAGAAATCCGCAAACGAAAAGGTTTAACAGAAGACATTCCCACTCCAGAGAACTGGTCTAGATTTATTTACAGGAGACAATAGATGGATTACTCATCGAGAGTTCCATGCTCTCTTTCTCTTCTTTTTTTTCTCTATTCTTGCTAGCCGTTTTTTAATACAATTAGTTTCTAGTAGTCTTCGAATAATACTAAAAAGCTAAAAAAATCCTTTTTCTCATTACTATATTATACCAATCAGCTTTAAATAATTAGTAATAGTATGTTACAACATTATATTATTGGGACTTGAGATTAAAATTTGTTAGGAAAGAAAATTTTTCTTTGCTTTTTACCAATCTTGCTTCTTATGCCTGTTATTGGTAACCCTAAGTATTCTGCTGAGCCATTTCATCAGCAGATGGTAGTTGAAGTTTCGCAGGAGGAAGTTTCCCCCATGCCAGACTTGTTTGTTCCCACCGGTGCAGGAGGAGAAGAACCTCTGTTGTTCAACATTATTCAGAATGGTAACATGGAGCAACAAACCGCTAATGGTGGTCCTGCTGGTTATAATTATTGGGGAAGTGCTAGTGAGTTAGTCAATTCTTCTTATACGGATGATGTTCATAGTGGAACCTATGCGAGCTTAATTACTGGGAAGGGAACCCCCCAATCTCGTGCATCTGCTCAAAATATTCGGTATGTAGCAGATATTCCTGAATTAGCGTACATTGATCAGTCTATCTATCTCAATTTTTGGTATAAAGTGAATGCTAATCCTGATTTTTCGATTGGTGGAAACATCTACTTTGTTGTACGAGTGACTAATGATATTAACAGTTATTATCTCTATTATTATCTCTCACTGGAGGATTTCTCCTCCTATGGCAATTCTACGTATTATAGATATTTTGATGTGCGAAATTCGATTGGGTCATGGATAAACATTCAAAGGAATATTACCTTTGACCTCGAACAAGGGTATGGCCCTGTGGCAAATGCTTATGTCATTCAACTGTACTTCTTAGCAGTTTCACCTCCAGCTGCGACAGATTTTATTGAATTAATCATTGATGATGTCAGTTTAGTGAATAGTACTTCCTTCGAATATCTCTATAATAATGGCGATTTTGAAACTGGTGCTGGTAATTTCTGGTCAAGCTATCGATATGGATCGGGTAGTGCACTTCTTACAGCTGATGATTACACAGAAGGAGAAAAAGCTTTGAATATTACTGCTGTAACCGATTTTGATAATGCTAATGCTTATGAAATTGTACAATCATCCTTTTTTTACACTGATTTTCCCAACCTAGGGTTTTATGCAACTAAACCTGATGATTTTGTCATTTCCTTTGATTGGAAATATACCGATACTTTGGGTGGTGGTGGTGGACAAGCAGCCTATTTCTTTATTCGAGCACAAAATACAACTATGAGTAATTTGTATATCTATTTTTATTTAGGGCAAATCAATGATAATTTACTTGGTGGTAATTATACTAGTCCTACTTATTCTGAATTCTATTTGAAGGCAAGTAACTTCGGTTCACGTAATGTTTGGAATGCCTTTTCCATTGATCTCTATTCGCTCTTTACTACTCTTGGGTTAAACAATATGGTAGTTTTGAATGCTTATTTTAACGTTAATACTGGATATGAAGTAAATTGTAAGACAACCTTGTTAGTCGATGATTTCCAAATAACAACCTATCCTAATGGTGATCCCTCCTTTGAACAAGATTATTATTGGGCTAGCAGTAACCCAGTCATTAGCTGGTTTGAATCCAATGACCATAACTATATCAATTTAACTTCAGTTGCTCATTCGGGAGATAATGCGTTAAACATGACTAGCTATAATTCTATGGAGTATATCTATACCTATCGTGACGATTGGCTTCCTGTTGAGGAGAACCTATACACGGACTTTTGGTGGCGTATAGATACTATTACCGATGTGAATACTTGGGCTGGATTTTATCTCATACTGAATGAATCCTATACCATTTATTACGTTCTTGGTTCATCTGAAAGTATAGGTTTTAGCAATAGCTCATATGTAGCATATTATTTTGCAGACAATTTCAATCAGACGGGAGTCTGGAATAATCTTGTACGAAATATCTATGATGATGCGTGTGCAGTTTTCGGAGTAGACGATTATGAAATAACTAAATTTGCACAAACATGTTTTGCTTTTGGAGATGGTGAAATAACCTCAGTGTTATTTGATGATCTCTATTTTGTACTTGATACCACCGGTCCAGAGGTCAATAATGTTTGGTATGATTACCTTCCAGTCTATTATCAGGATACAACTGTCAATATCCAACTAAGTGACGCTTTAAGTGACATCGGTTCTGTGACCATTTATTATTGGGATACTGTTACTTGGTATACTACTACTACTGTTAACCTTGGTGGAGGACATTATCGAGGACAAATCCCCATGGATGAGTATGATAAACAATATAATTTCTACATCAATGCAACCGATGAATTCAACAATTATGTTATTGATGGTATGTTCTACTACAGGGTAGGAGATGATATTGATCCAGAGGCAACTATTACTTTTCCCAGCGATTCTGCTGAGGTTTCTGGTATGGTAACGATCACTACTGATTGTTCCGATGAAGGAAGTGGGATTTCGAAAGTAGATTTCAATATCGACTCGGTCTTGCATACCATCACAACAGCACCATATTCCTATGTTTGGGACACGACTGTTCTAACCAACGGTTACCACTATATTGATATCTATGTATATGATGGTGCAGACAATTGGGTTATGGACTCTATCACTGTGAATGTTCAAAATGAGGAACCAACACCAACACCTACACCAACCCCGACTCCAACACCTTCATCTACAGAAACAGGACCATTATTTGGCGGAATACTTGCAATGATTGCAGTACCAACAATAGCTTTTGTTGTCATAAAATATTTCAAGAAGAAATAAATGATAAAAAGCGCTAAAGATAATCTACTAAAGGAGAATTAATAATTCTCCCCTTCTTTTTTCATTTTAGAAAATAGTTACTAATGTTAGGTTATCAAAAATTATTTTGGTTATAAATTATCAAGTAAATTAGTATTAAAAGATAGAAGAACGGAAAAGAAAAAACAATTTATGATGGTAAAAGGAAATGAAAAAAAGAATAAAATTGAACACATAGAAGAAAAAACTAGGAGCTTCTAATCAATTGGTTCAAAATCTTCTTTACCAGCACCGCAGATAGGACAAACCCAATCATCGGGTAATTTTTCGAAAGGAGTACCTGGAGCAATACCAGATTCTGCATCACCCTTCTTGGGATCGTAAATATAGCCACAAATTGTGCACTCATACTTTTGCATTTTTATTTTCTCCATAAGTAATTTCAGTCAATCGTTGACTACTTATTATGAATTATTTTTTTCCAAGCTATAAAAATATGTTGCTTTAAAGGTTATATTCTCTTTTTAATATACTTTCATTCTTTTTTGTCGATTTATAGCCTTTTAAATAAAATTGTCGAGTGTTTGTTTGACATTTGATTAGACCAGGAGCTACTCGCAATGAAAATTTGTATGGTGACCGATACCTATCATCCTATATTCGATGGCATTGTTCGGTATTTAGATTACCTGATCCCTGAATTAGTCAAAAAAGGTCATCACGTTACTCTTGTTTGCCCTCATTTTCCTGGTTGCAAACGTCGCTCATCTCCCTTTGAAGGATTTGAAATTGTTCGTTCCTTGAATACCCGTTTGAAGGTGAATGCTTATTATTTTGCTTTACCTGACTGGCGTCTCATTCGAGCAATTCGTTCTTCGGATATTGTCATTCTACATTCTCTTATGCCTCTCGGTGTAGCTGGAGGATTAATTGCTAAACTTTTCCGCAAAAAGGTTGGATTATTTTGTCATCATGACGAACGAGTTATTTTACATGATATTGTCAAAGCAAAGCCTTTCTTTGTTCGCTTTTGTTTCAAATTGATCAGCAAGTTTTATTCGAAAATAGTTGATGTATTCTTTCACGCTACTGAACGTTTCAAAAAGAAGCTGCTCTTTTTTGCTGCTCCTCCTGAGAAAATTTACCATACTCCTTTTGCCATCAATAAAAATTCCTTCCACCCCAGTCCTGTAGTTAATCTTCGAGTCCGGTATGATCTTCCTGAGGAAGCTATTGTTGCTACGTATCTTGGTCGTCTTTCTGTTGAAAAGAATGTTGATACTATCATTCAAGCTCTTGACTTAGCGATGGATGAACATCCCAACCTTTTTGCCCTCATTGTTGGTGGAGGTCCTGATAAAGAAAAATTCATCAGTCAATCTAAATCCAATACTGATCGTTTTATTTTCACTGGCTTTATTCCTGAAAAAGAGCTCCATAGTCATTATACTCTTAGTGATATTTTTGTTACCCCAACTTTGAATGAGAGTAGTTGTTTTACTGTTTTTGAAGCCATGTCTTGTCAAGTTCCCGTTATTACTGCTGAAAAAGATCACGACCCCGACATTATTCACAAGGAAAATGCTTTACTCATCACTGATGTTTTAGACTCTCATGAAATAAAAGATAACATCCTCCTTCTCGCTAATGATGTGTCTTTAAGAGATCACATTGCCTTGCAGGGTCATTACTTAATTGATAATCGCACCTGGGAGAATCATGCTGATAAATTCCTTTTTGGTCTTGATGAAATTCAACAAGAATCTTTTAAGGAAAGCAAAAGACCTGATAAAACATCCCTTCAAAGATTCCCAGATAAATCCAAAGATAGACTAATATCTCATACCTGATCAAAAAAAATCTATAGGAAAATAGGTTTTCCTTTTAATAACGTATAAAGAAATCTCATTTTATCTGAATCGTTTGTTATCTTCTCTAACAACTCCTCTCGAGAATAAATAGTGTGATGTTTCAAATTTAGATGTGATGGTTGAGAGATCTTATTTGTTTCCAAACCGATTTGAATTAGTTCTTGTAAGGTCCGTTTCTCTTGTTTGGCGAAAACTTTCCAGCGACCTTCTAAGATGCTTGGACCAAAAATTACTGTGTTATCATTTGAATATTTTTGCAGAAATTCATCATCCCTATCTAACACTATTGGTGGACCATTTATCCAGCGGGTACTTTTCGTGTGAAACTCAGTGGTGACAATAACAGTCATGATTTCTTCATTAGAGATTATTGAATCCACATAGATTGGGTCCATATCTTCCGTTTTTAGAAAACTCTGGATACTCTTTTCAAATTTCCTTATTTGCCCCCATAAAATATCATCTGCAATATCTGGTTCTTTATGTAAAATTGCAATGTATTCTAAAGGACATGATTTCATCTCTCGAATATTCTTTCCGTTTATTATCATTTTATTTGGGAAGAAGAATTCAAGTGACGGGTTCTTCAAGTATTTTTTCGCTGCAACAATAAAATTATCTAGTGCTTTATCTTTTAACGCGGATGCTACATTTCTATTATCATCAGTCGGATCAATAACTACTACCGGATCATCTTCAAATTTACTTTTATCAACAACCAAGTTTTCTTTAAAGACGATTGGTTCTTGGAGCAAGGTTGTAGCATTTTTTAATACATTGATGAATTTTCCACCAAAATGTATGATCATTAATTCTACTAAATAGCCTGAAAACCCATGTATTTTTATTTCAGCTCCGTAAGTTCCCACCCCATGCATAAATTGTTTTAATAATCGAACTTCATCATTAGAACCAACTGGAAGATTTTCAGCTATGAATCGTGTATGTGATGGAGAACGATCCACTGCACTTCTCAATTCCCTATTTGGTTTATATTCATAACAAGGTAGTATTTCAACTACTATTCCATCTGTTTCTGCATAAAGGTATGGATGTTTTGCATGCTTTCTGACCCACCGATATTTAATCTCCTTTTTTATTTCCTGTAACAAATCATTTGGTGAGACAGTACTATCATACGGCATGATAACAAAAATATCGATATCACGATTCCCTGAAAGCCAGGTATCTCGAGAAAACGAACCTGTTAATTCTATTTTTGCTTGAATGTTACTTTTGGTCAAAACCAGCTTGATCTTTCGCACAACTTCCTCAAATTTCTTTTTTAAGAGATCCTCTTCTCCTTTTTGTGGTTTAATGCGCTCTAGAACTTCGAGTTGGATTTGTTGATATAATTCTTCGTTTGTCACTGTATGACCTCACAAATTTATTTACTTACTAGGTTGAGCTGTGAACCTCGAATAATGTGGTATAAATTGGTCCTGTAGGAGTTAAATCACTTTTCTTTAAAACGAATTTGTCAATTTTAATTGTACCAAAATCTTTTTTCTCGAGAGCTTTTATTTTCTCAACTAATAGATTCTTGTTTCCTGTTTTCTTTAAGCGACCAATGGTTAAATGTGCTTTAAATGGCCTATCTTCTTTTTTGAAATTAAATTTACTGCTAAGTGAATCGATTTTTTGAGCAACCTCTTTCAATTCATCAAAACCTTTCGTGATTCCTATATAGATTGCATTGATGTAACTATAACTAGGTAAACATCCCATACCGGAAATCTCAAGATCAAATGTTTTAAAGGAAATTTTCTCGGCTGCTTTTTGTAGCTCTGGAATAATATTCTCATTTATATCTCCTAAGAACTTCATTGTCAGATGAAGATTTTCCGGGGCAACAAATTTAATTGCTGTATCAGGTAAATCCAATTCCTTTTGTACTTTTATGATCTGATTAATTAATTCTTTTTGTTCCAATTCCACTGCAAAGAATGCTCGAATAGCCATTAACAAACACCTTTACTCATATTGGTTATTTTTTCCGTTAATTAATTTTTAGTGAAAAAACTAATATCATAGAACAGTTTTTAATAGCTACTAATCTTGAAAAGAATTATTCATCACTAGTGATGTGTATTAATGATGTTCAAAGCCAAGGTCATAACTAAACTTTATCCGACAGAAGATCAAGAAAAAGTTTCTGCTGCTCTCACAGCTATTCTTGAGGGTGAAGTTAAAACCTATATGATAGGTAATGAAAAATATCTCTATATCGAAAGCACTGATTCCAAGGATTTGGGCAAATTTTACGAATTAGTTCGAAAACAAAAAATTCTTGATGCTACAAGAAAATATCTTCGAAATAATATTTTTGGTAATTCAACGGTTTTCTTTATTAATAAACAAGTAGCTTTTATTGGTAAAATCAATCTTTGTGAAGAGGAAGGAGAATCACCTCTTGGACCTATCCGTATTGAACTCGAGAGTGATAATATTGAACAATTGATCGATTGGTTAACTCCTTATACAAAAAATGGTGTTGAAGTAACTTTAGTTAGCAAATTCCCATAAGCTGATTTATTCCTCAATATCTTTACGATTGAGAGTTATTTCTAATCCATCATAAGCAATTATTGCTTCTGGGAAAATTTTTTGCGCTTGCTCTGTTAGGCTGGTATCTTTATCATATCCTGGTGAAATATGTGTTAAAAATAACCGTTTTGCTTTTGCTGCCTTAGCTATTTCAGCTGAAATACTTGCGGTAGAGTGTAATTTTTTAACAGCATTTTCAATTTGATCATCATCATATGTTGCCTCCAGAATTAATACATCAGCTTCAAGTGCAAATGGTACAAAATCGTCTATTTCATAAAAACCATCAAAAGCAACAACTATTTTTGCCCCTCGTCTTTTTGATCCTAGAACCATATCAGGAGTGATTATTTTATTATCCTCTGATAGAACGGATTTTCCTTGCTGCAATTCAGACCATTTACTCCCTTGTTTAACTTTCAATTTACGGGCTTTATCTGGATTGAAGTGACCCAATCGATCTTTCTCGAGATAAGCATAAGCTAAACAATAAACAGAATGCTTTACTCTTTTGGCAATAATCCTATATTCATCATCATCAATTACCAGACCTTCTTCTACCTCTTGAATATCAAAAGTATAATCAAAACCAAAATTTTCCTCATTTCCAAGTAATCCTTGGAAAAATCTTCTGGTTCCTATAGGACCAAATATTTCTAATGGTCTCGTTCGTTTCATAAGACGCATAGTACTTAATAATCCGAAAATACCTAAAATATGATCAAGATGTAAATGACTGAAAAAGATTTTTGTGATTTTCTGGTAATTAACATTGAATTTTAAAAATTGATATTGAGTTCCTTCACCACAATCAAATAGAAAGATCTCTCCGTTTTCTTTTTGCATAGCTATACTCGAGAGAAAACGATTTTTTTGTGGAACTGCTGCCGATGTTCCAAGAAAAACTATTCTGAAGGCACTCATTTCTTTCTGAACACTCCTACTCTTCTTGTAAGGGATTTATGAATGTAAATCTTTTCAAAAATCTCTAGCTGAAAATTATTTGCTTCAGCAATATCTTGTATTGGTATTTCTTGAAACATACCTACTGCAATATATCCATCATTTGTTAAAACTTGATGCGCACCACTGAAAAATTGATCTAACAAATCAATTATTACTTTTCCATAGGTAGAAGTGGAACGTCCATAGGGAGGGTCCGTTGCGATTGCTTTTATGGTATTTTCAAAAGGAATTGTTCGAGCATCACCTATAAGAAATTCATAAGTGCCATTTGGTGTAAAATGAGCTAAATTCTTTTTTGCGCCAGCTATCATCCGTTTGTCAATATCCATGCCAATTACAGGACAATCCATTAACGCTCCTTCAATTAATATCCCTCCAGGCCCACAAAAAGGGTCTAATAAGTAGGATGAGTTATTTGCTTGGGAAAGATTCGCCATTAATCTAGCGAAACGTGGTTCAAGTGTTCCCGGTTTAAAGAATGGTCGAATATCAGGTCTTCTTGTTTCAAAAAACCCACTTTCTTTTACAAATAATTCTTGACCAAAAAAATATTGTTCATCACTGAACAGTAGAATGAAGGTTTCATCAGGATTCTTCATTTTTGCGCTTATTTTTCCCTCGAGTTGAATTGAGATATTTCTTCCTATTGCTCTTTCCAATTTTTCCGAGATATATTGAATGGATGCTTTTTGAATTCGATACACTCTAACAAGAAAAGTACTATTTACTGGGATGTGTTCTTTGAAATCCACTTCTTCCGATATTTCATTAGCTATTTCGGATATTGTTTTTGACTCAACATTTGCTTGTAGTAAAAGCTTAACAGACCGTCGACAATAAGCAGCTCTTTGAGTTGCTCTTAATGCTTCTTGTTCTGAACAGTGATTGACTAAACAACCTGTATATTGTTTGATCTTTTGCTGTGGTATTTGTTCACTTTTAAAAATAGAAATCAATTCATGTGCTGGCAATTCATCATGTATTCCTGATAATTGAAAAAAATACTGGGAATTATCGTGCATCTTAGCGTTTTTTGATTTCAAAAGTTATCCGATCCATCAAATTATTTTTGGAGTTCTTTATAAATTAAAGGAGCAACTGGTATCTTAGAATACTCCGATGGAAGACTATCTGTACCAATTAATTCTTCAGCTCCAGCAGCTAAAATTCGTTTGTCAGCATCATTCGTTAACATCATATGAGTACTTGCAACGTAAACCTTCCCAACATTCATTTCATGCAAAACTGCTACAGCTTTTGCGATTGTTCCTCCAGTACGTATAACCTCATCAGCTATAATCACATCGCGATTTTTCACAGGAAGTTCATGTGGTATAAGATTTGTTTCACCACTTACTGGATTTCTTTTCTTTTCAAAGAAATCTGTTTCAGCATTTAATACATTTCCAATGACTGACACTCGTTCTTTCGCTCCAAAATCAGGAGCCAAAACTAATGGATCGTTCAAATTTAATTTTTTATAATATTCACCAAATGTTGACATAGCTGAAAAATTATGATAAAATTTCTCTTTACCTTTAAGCACTTCTGGATTGTGAATATCTAGAACGAATAATCTTTTTGCAGGTGTTGCTTCGATCATTTTAAAAATATTAAAAATGCTTACAATCTCTCCTTTTAAGATTCGACGGTCTTTCGCACTATAAGCAAGATAGGGTGTGATTAAAGATATTTCTTTTGCACCAAATTCTTTTGCAGTGTAAGCTATTTGAAGGAGGCTTAGGAAATTAGAATCTTGTGGTCTTGTTATTGATTGAACAATAATTGTTTTCGTATCACATGCTTCACTTGAGAATACTAGATCTCTTTCACCATCTGGAAAGACTTTATGGTGTACTTCTATATGATTTACTTTTAATAGATCAGCCAATTGCTTGCCAATCATAGGTTGACCGGGACCCGAAATAACAGTTGTCATAGGATTCTACCAAGATACTTTTAGTTATTTTCTCTTTAATTAAACTAATCGAATTTAATTGATAATATTTTCTTATGATTTTTTTATCTCAAATTTACGAATCAAGATTTTTTGGTTTGTATAAAATTATCGTTTTACCTCTTTTCTCAACTAATTGTGATTTAGTTTCCTTGGCAATCTTTTTGATATCACCATCTAGATCCTCTGTTAAATAATTAGTGAGAAATTTCGCTTTGATCAGTTGATGCATGTCCAATTGATCATTAATTGCTTTAAATACTGCTGGTGTCAAACCGTTTTTACCGATCTGAACTTTAGCATTATCATTACGAACTTCATTTAAACTACCTTTTAGTTTCTTTTTCAATCCAATACTCAAATTTTTTTCCTCCAAAGATTATAGATGAGTTTAATTAATTCTGGCAAAAAGAATCCCTAATAATAAATTTGCTTCTATATTTGAATAAATAAAAACCGAGAAAAGTGGGGATAAGTGGTACCAATTGTTTATAAACAGCTTTTCGAGCTAACTGTTTAATTCCATTTGGTACCACCAGAGTCTAAGAGGGTCTTTCGATTTGTTTCGGATCAAGGGTCTTTGATTCTAATGTGCTAATATCAGGTGCTGGGAGGTATTTCAAGCTGACATCAACTTTCACATAGAATCCAGCAAGCATTAAAATTGGTCCTGTTACCCAAGTAAGGATTGCTAAAGTTGGAAAGATATATGGGGATATGTTTACAAGGGAATCTATGAGAAACATAAGAAGACCAATTATTATAGTAGAGAATCCAATAATAAAATAGCCAATGCGTTTCTTTGCACTTTTGTTTTTTAGCGTAAAATAAGTCATAACTAGCAAAATGGCACCTACTATAACGAAAACAGCGGGGATAAGTTGAACACATGTTTTCCCAAAAAGATTATCCGTTGTTTTGTAACCACCTAAGCCATCTACCACTACCCAGTCATTTAGTGATCCAAAGACACTTAGGACGGTCGCAACAGCAAGCGATATTATATATAGTGACCAATGCAATTTTTCCGCACCAAAGTATATCCCAATTGCAGAGATGAAGAGAAAAATAGCACTAAAGATACCTGTAAATATTGCTAAGTCACGACAGATATTTGCTGCAAATAATGATCTATAAGCTACAGCAAAATTTAATCCGTTAAAGAATAACGAAATTGACCAGAAAACAAATCCTGTGGAAAATAATTGATTCAATCTTTTCTTTGGATTTTTCAAGAGAAATAATATGCTGATGATTGCTGAAATCACTCCAGCAACGATCCAAGCAACAGATGTAAATAAATTGAATGAAGTAACCATTTTACCCACTTGAAAAGAAGTTTAAACTCTAGTATTTAAAACACTCAGAAAGGAATTATTGCATAAAAAATCATTTATGAGAGATTTTTTGTCGAAAAAGATACTTGTCATGGAGTATGCATTTTTGTTGGAAATGGGGTTTTTAAAGCATCTATTGAAAATTATTCTACACGTATGACATGAGACTTTCCATTACATAAAGCCCCTTTAATCATATTAGGATGTTAAATTATGACTGAAGAATTATTATTAGTAAAACCAACCGAACGCATGGATTTAGAGAGAAAAACTAGTATAGGTTTGGAAAAGAAAACTAATCTCAAGTTCCACGAAATTCTTTGCCCTATGAATGCAAATCCAATGAAATCTAGCTTATGTAGTAAATGTGAATATAAGAAAACCTTTCACAGAAAACATGAGTCAGGTATGACCCTTGAAACAATGATTTGTATTTATGGTCAATAATAATTAGTTCGAAGGATATTTGAGTTTGTTTTCTTCATTATTATTTTTATTTGTGTTTTTAAAGCTAAATGAAGACAATTTACTGTTTAATTGTTTCGAGTCGGGGATAAAATGAAACTGAAATTGAGTCTAAGTTTGCTTAGAAAAATGTTAATTGGAATGACAATTTTCAATGTTCTATTGTTAGTCACATACGTTTTCCTGTTAATTTCAGCGACAGTTTTTGAGAATTATACTATCTTTATACTTTCAATCCCGGCTTATCTATTTTCTGAAAGTTGGTTACTTATTATAGGGTTATTTGGTTTCGAGGGTTGTTTAATTTTCTATTATTGGTCTAAAGTGAAGAAATCCAATAACCAACCTAATAGTATGGCAATTGAAGTAGATGAAGCAATGGAATTTGATTTCCTTATGGAAGATAATGAAAGTATTCACAATGAAAATGTAGTTGTTGAATCTAAACAAACAAGTGAACTTTACGTTCATCCACCCTCCAACATTTTTTCCGGAGAAGAAGAAGAAGAAGAAAAAATAGTAACTAATGAAAAGGCAAATAGAAGAATTCCAGAAGTATTAGAAGTTTCCCAAACTGAAATTGAATTCGAAAAACTTTGGGAAGAAGCAATTGATCATGTAAAAAATGCTCTTGATAAAAAAAAAACTGGGGACTCAGCTGATATAGAGGGGAAGGAGGAGAAGACGAAGAAGGAAGAAAAAGTAGATCAACCTCAAGAGCAAAAGAAATCACCTATTTTAGATTACCCCATAACAGACTTTCCTAAGAAAAATCTATTACAAACTGAAGAAGATACTAGTAGTTTATCTCGAGCAATTATGCCTAAGTCAAAAATGAAAACCAAAGTTAAAGTAACAAATCCATCTATCATAAAAGAACACCATAGAGAATTTTACAATGAATTAGCTTTAAACAATTGGATATATCATAACAGCACCGATAGAGATCGAGTTGATCTGTACAAATTAGCTTTAAATGAAACTAAATTTAGAGAGAAAGATATTGGTTACCTTATTGATGCAAATATTATCTATAAATTGCTAATACCATTTCCTTCAGGTCCATTTGTTGTTTATTCAATTTATGAAACTGAAGACAGAAAAATTATCTATAATTATTTAGCAAAATTCTGTAAACAAAATAATCTTTCTATGAATCAAAAATCAATTGCTTTTGTTAATTACTCGGATTTAGGTTTAGACCGTAAGAATTGGCGGTTTGATTTTTATATTAATGATGCTATTGTGGGACTTCTTTGGATTAGCAATTATATAATAGAAGATGAGGAAACAAAAACCTATTCACTTGCATATGATCAAAAAAAAGAATTGAAAGCTTTATTGGCTACATCACAGATCAATCTTAAAAATGATAATTTAACCGCATTGATAATTATTGATTATAAAATCAATGAGGAAATTATCCAACGATATATAGAAAACCAAGGGTTTGGAAAAGCAAAAATATTAGCGATAGGAGAAAAGAATTTCGAAAAAAAACTCTTAGCAGAATTACGAACTCAAATCTCAGCTTAAATAATGAGATCAATAGAAATTAGAAAGAGAGAAGAAATTATTCTTCATCTGAATCTCTTATAGTTTCTAAAATGGAAATTATTTTCCAAATCACTGTTCTAGCGTGAACGGGACAATTTGGATCTAAACTTGTTTCTTCTAAAATACTAGTTGCTATATTTGCTCTAATAGCGGGTGATGGTTCTTGCTCTTCATTGCCTAATGTAATTAGAGCGTCACTTGCGCTCCTACGAATATTTCTTGGAACACTTGTGTCTTCACTTATATCTTTTAAAATTCTGAGTGCCATTTCTTCGTCTTCAGACATAATTTTTCACCGCCATTTTTTAATGGGAGATTATAAATATCACTTAAAATGTTCAATTTGATGCAATTATTAAAGCTTATTTGAATATTGCTATAAGATAAAAAAAGGTTTTTTCTATTTTTTTAATGAGGTAATATTTTTTCTAGTTCAAAAATTACCGATGTTACACAAGTAGAAGCTAAATATGATTTTTCACCAAGATTTATTGTTACTACCTTTTGAGCTAAAACTATTTGTTCATGTTCATCTGAAATATCATGCCGTCCTCCCAGAATAAAACAAGAAGAATTATCAATTTTCATTTTTTCTAAATAGTTGTTTATCGAATCTCCTTTTTCATGTAAATAGTAACATGAGGGATAATCCTTCATTATCTTCTCTAAGTAACTTTCAAAATCATTAACAGTATGCCAAAAGATAAGTGAATCTTTATTTATTGATTTTTGTTCAATGTAAAAATCAATTAAGGTTTCTTTTAAGAGAGCAGCTATTTCTATCTCATCATACGGATGCTTTCTATGTATTAAATCTCTAATGGTCAAAATATGAGAGCTCTTTGTGAAAAATACTTGAAGCTCAGGTTCAAGAATGGACGTATACTTTGGAAAAATTGAAAGTATTATTCTTGAGACAACATCAATTTTCGATGCCCCAGGAAGATCTTTAAGAGAAAAATCTTGAGCAGGTATTTTTTCTTCCATGATTAAAACAAAGAGGATTTTTTTCTTTTTTTCTTGAGGGTGAATCAATAGAACATCAGACCTATCTGCAATTATCTTTTATTGTAATTGAAAAGAATAAATAAAAATTAAAGATTGGAAAGAACCTTAAATAATTTCGCGATTTAAGGTTGCTTAAACATCTTTTCTATCTTCTTTTGATCTAATATTTACTCGACCACGATGAACTGCACATGATATACAATAATTTCTGGTGGTCCTCTCTCGAGGAATGAAGGTTCCTTCTCTTCGTAAATCTCGAGCAAGTGCGGGATCAATTAAAGTTACATATTTGGTTTCTTTTTTAACTTTATCAACAGGGACAAGTCTACCACAGGAAGAACATTGAACTAGTCCGCCCTTTCCTTTGCTTCCTTTTGACCTTCCACCTGATTTTCGTTTCTTTGTCAATTTATTTTCACTACCAATAGATTTCCTTTGATGGATTTCTTTCTATGATGATTTCGATTAAACTCTATATTAAAGATTTGCGTTTAACTTGAAAACTCTTTTTTGTCCAAATAGAACATTAGCACTAAAGAATATAGAATTACCTATAAAATAAACCCTAGGAAAACTTTTTTCTACATATAATTCTTCTAGAAACAAGAATTTAACGTATTAAATAATGAATTGCAGGTGTAAAAATAAATTGAATTCAGGATATTTAGACAGAGAAGAACCTAAAGATACCTCGAAAGCTTTTCGAAGATTAAAGAAGAAAATATCGATTGATAATTTATGGATCTATATCTTAAGACTTTTACAAGATAAGGAAATGTATGGATATGAATTGCGTGAGTCTATTAAAACTCAATTTGGTTTTGAACCTGCAACAGTTACTTCATATACTATTCTCTATAAACTTGAAAAAGACGGATTAGTCACTTCCTACATTAAAGATAATCCTGAAGGAAGACCTGATAGAAAATATTATACCTTAACTGAAGAAGGAAAAACAGCTATGATTGAAGCTAAAGGTCTCTTTAAAGAAATTCTAGAGAAAGTTTTTGATAAAACATAAAAAGGATTGTTTGAGCAAAAGTTATTTTGCTCAAATTTAAAAACCTAATCAACTTCAATTGGTTCTGATTTAGTATAAACGACAACTTTTCCGTTTCTAATCATAACATCATTTTCTAAACGTTGTCCACCAAGTCCTTTCGAGTAAATTCCAGGTTCAATCGTGAAAACCATACCATCCTCGACGAATTGTTCTTTCCAAGAAAGCATACCTTCCTCTGTGTCTGGTTTTTGCCTTACTCCAGGAGAATCATGAACAGTTAAACCTAATCCGTGACCTAATCCATGAGGCATATGATATCCTGCTGCTTCGATAATATCTACCGCTGCTTTGGAAATCTTCCATAAAGGAACACCAATATCAATAGATTCGATAGCTGCTTCATAGGCTTTAATGGTAGTATCTCTAATCTTTTCTTGTTCAGCTGTTAGCTTGCCAAAAGTAATTGGTATTGTTATATCACTAGCATAGCCTTCATGTAACGCACCATAATCGATTAAGGCTAAACCATTTTCAGAAAAGTTATTGTTACCTGCTGATGGATGACAATGAATCATATGTGCTCGAGTTGTGTTAGCAATCAATGATGGAAATGAATTATCAGCAGCACCGTATTCTCTCAATTTTTTCATTACAATAAAGGATAAATCATTTTCAGTGCCATCCTTTTCAAAAGCGAATTTTCGAATATCTTCAACTGCCTTACTACCCATTTTCCCAGCTTCTAGAAGTTTATCTAATTCCTGATTGCTTTTTGTTGATCGTAAATCTTGAAATGTTGTAGAAATTTTTTGTATATCATCAAAAATTTTAGCTTCAGGTAACGTTCGTTTAATATCTAAAATAATTCTATATGGTATGTTTTGATTGACTCCTATTACAGGAGATTCCTTTTTTACAAATTCTTTAATATAATGGATTGCTCCACCTGATAGTCTATCAGCAAATTCAGCAGTATCTAATATCAAGTCCACTTGAGCATGATCTTCTGCTAATAGCAAATCCCAAGGAGCTAAACAAGTCTCGCCTCCAGCTGTAATCACCATACTGGCATCCATGGGATGACCTGATAGATATTTCATGTTTACATCTCGAGCATTTTCCCAGTCTGCTATTAGAATTACATCAATTCCTTCTTTTTCCATAAAAGTAGTTAAGAGATTAATTTTTTCATCTGTAATTGGACGCATTCTTTACACCTAATATTTTATTAAATCTAGAAAATATTATTTTGCCAATTCTTAGTTTCTTAGTTTTCATATAAAAATTATGCTTAAACTTTATTTAATCAAATAATTAACAAAAAAAACTAACAAATTTATTAAGTATGAAATAATCATTTAGTTTTAATCTATTGAAATGAATGTGAACATAATAATGAATTTACCTGAGTTTCTCAAGAAGGATTGGATGAAAAAGGTTGATATTAGATTATCAGTCGAAGAAGAAGCACCGAGACTTACACAGATTATTGTAGAAGCCTATACACCAATTGAACCAATCTTAGGTCGAAAACCTCGGGGCATGTTAGAAACAGAGGAAAAGGTTTTGGAACGTATTGCTGAAAAAGCCATTTATTCAGTGCTTTTCGATAATGAACTTGTTGGAACATTTACCATTAAACGGAGTAAAGAGTGGAAATACATGGAAGTTCAAAAAGTTGCAATTAAAGCTGAGATGCAGAATAAAGGCTTAGGAAGCTATCTGATGGAATCTGCAGAGCATCTCATAAGACTGATGGAAGAAAAAAAAGTAATCATACAAACATATGCTGATCATAAACAACTAGTTGATTTTTACTTACACCGGGGATATAAAGTCATTGACCAAATGGAACGAAAAGGAAATATCGTTTGCATTATGGAAAAGAAACTCTGGAGAGAAGATTAACTAATGGAACTAGAGATAGTTCGTGGTTCAGGTCTTTGTTCAAACTGCTTTATATTAGGTGACTTGATAAACAAAAAGCTGCTAATAATCGACCTCGGATTACCTGGTAAAATAACTAATTTTAGATTAAAGAAAGCATTAAAAGAAATAACTAAAAACAAATTAGAGGAATACCAAATAGAGGTATTTCTAACTCATGCTCATCTTGACCACATCAAAGGTGAAGATAACTTAGATAAATTACCAAATGTTGTTTTTTGTGCAAGTGAATATACAGCAGGACATATTAACTCTCGAGATGGAGTTACTTTACTAAGTAAGTTTCATTTCAATATCTCATATAATGTTGAGAAAATATATTCAGATAATCAGATTATTAATTTTTCAGATACAACATTACGAGTGATAAGTGCTCCTGGTCATACTGATGGTTCAACGGTTCTTTATGATGAGAAAAATAAAGCGCTTTTTGCAGGTGATGTTGTTTTTTCCGGAGGAGGTTGCGGAAGAGTCGATTTGCCTTCTGGAAATAGAAAGTCTATGATTGATTCATTAGAAAAATTGACCAAATTAAACATTGAGCACTTGTATAGTGGACATGGCCCTGATCTACATGGTAATGTGAGAGAAAATATCCTTTTAGCTAAACAATTAATGGAAAGTTGGTAAGAATAAAAAAGAGAAGAATGGAAGCAAAAATTGCTTCACTTTGTTTTTTTTTCTTATTTGATATTAGCTAAGGAAGTAATAATAGACCATTGGTGAGTAATATAATCCCGATAAGCTTGGATTAGACTTTCATCAATGCCTTTATAGCGTCCTTGGTATTTCAAATATTCATCAAGAGGTTTGCGTTTTTCAGGATCCTCATATTTCTTGCTCAAACTGGATAGTTCGATTTTACCATTAACAGCTTCCCATAAAATATGAGCACCAGTTTCAACAGCTAATCTACCAACTTCAATGGTTTTCTCTGCTGGGAAACGCCAACCAACAGCACAAGGTGCGAGAAGATAAATAAATTTGAATCCTTGCATTTGCTGGGCTTTTCTTAGTTTGTCAATGAAATCTCGTGGATAAGAAGTGCATGCTGTAGCAACATAGGGTATATTATGGGTCCACATAATCAAAGAAATATCCTTTGGTGACCCAACGCGACCATAAGGAGTAGTAGATGTCCGTGCACCTGGAGGAGTAGCGCCTGATTTTTGAACTCCAGTATTACTGTAACTTTCATTAGAATAACAAACATAGATCATATTATCATTTCTTTCAGCTGCACCAGAAATGGTAGCTAAACCAATATCAACACTACCACCATCTCCTGCCCAGGCTAAAACGGTAGTCTTTTTTCCTTTAGCTTCTAATGCTGCAGAAATACCTGAAGCAGCAGACGCTGCAGCGGCAAAAGCGATGTTTAATACTGGAACTGAGATTGCTGATTTGGGATATGGTCCTTGCCAAACTGATGTACAACAAGCAGGTATAGACATAATGACATCTTCACCTAATGCTTTCAAAGCATACCGTAATCCCAAAGATGACGAACATCCTGAACAAGCAGAATGTCCGGGGAGGACTGGTTCGGGTAAACTTACTATTTCTTTTGTAGTAACCATTTCTATCACCTTATTTTAAGGATTCCAAATCCTTTTCAATCAAGTCAACAACATATTCTGCTGTGACATCCATTCCACTAAGGCCTTCTATATGATGGAAAGCTTTAGGGCGACTAGTTCCTTCATATAAAGCAGCCATAGTATCAATAGCAATGACTCCTTTATAACCATATGATGGTGCACGTTCAACAAAATGAATTGTTTCCGCATCTTTACATACTTCTCGAATTTCTTCATCAGGAAAAGGACGAAGTACACGTAATCGAATCAAACCTACATCATAGCCTTTCTCTTTAAGCATGTCAACTGTAATCTCAATTTCTTCAGCAATTGAAGAATGAGAAACGATGATATGTTTTGTTTTCTTATCAATACCATATGTATCAATCAAGTCACCATGGAATTTACCAAAGCGTTTCTTATAATCCGCACAAACATCTTTGATAATTTGTTTAGCTCGATGGGTTGACTCCATGATATTAAATCGTTTTTCGCGATAAAATTGTGGATATGAGAGATTACTGTGGGTTTCAGGATGTTTTGGATCTAAAATGAAATGTTTAGGATGATAAGCTGGTAAGAAATCATCTATTTCTGCTTGTGCAGGCATATCCACTGGAGCATTTGTATGTGATAAAATAAAGGCATCTTGACAAACTAACGAAGGCATATAGACTTGTTCGTTTTCTCCTACTTTATAAGCCATAATACAAGTATCGAAAACTTCTTGCACATTTTTACAGTAGTATTGGATGCAACCAGAATCTCGAAGGCCCATGGAATCTTGGGTTTGAGCCCAAATAGACCAAGCAGGAGCTAATTCACGGTTTACAATACTCATAACAGTTGGGAATCGGGCAAGAGCAGCCCACCAAACTAATTCAGCCATATAGAGCAATCCATGAGAAGAGGTAGAAGAGAAAGTTCGAGCACCAGTAGCAGAGGCACCTATTAAGGCACCAGCAGCGCTATGTTCACTTTCAACTTTAATATATTTAGCACCCATGGTTCCACCATCAACAAATTCAGAGATTTTTTCGATGCAATCTGTTGAAGGGGTGATTGGATAAGCTGCAACAACTTCAACGCGAGCCATTTTCGCAGCATAAGCTGCAGCATAGTTCCCATTGGTGATAATAGTAATGGGTTTATCATGCCCTTTAGATATTGGTCGATTTTCATTTATAGTCATTTTTTGACCTCCTCTTCTTCTTCCTCGAAAAATTCAGTCTCCTTTACCATCTCAATGCATTCTTTGGGGCATTCATTTGCGCATATACCGCATCCTTTACAATACTCATAGTCAATTATTATTTTCCCTTTCTTATGGGAGGGATCATTTGAATCTATTGTTATACAAGGTTCAGGACAATATAAAATACAAGTTTCACAACGGGTGCAATTTTCATGATCGATCACTGGTCGAAATGTTCGCCATAAACCTGTTTTTCCTGCTGAACCTTTTGCTGGTTTAGAATTCCAAGTCTCGACTTTAAAATCATCTTCTTTTGTTTTTGTCAAACATTTCATCCTCCTTTGGTATATGGTTTCGTCTCATTGTAGCCTCTTTTTGCGGCTTCCAAATTTTGATCCCATATTCGTTTATTCAATAGGTTCTTTATTGCTTCATACATTGAATCAATTTTCACCAATCCTGTTGCTTTTGCAACCGCACCAGTCATAATTGTATTTGTGATATAACTTTCAGCCACACGTAACTCCAAATCAATTGCTATTTGAGTAGCATCTATCCAGAATTTCTTACAATTCAGTTCGGGAAATTCTTTTTGAGCATTAGAATTTACCACGAGAGTAGTTGAATCTGTGATACCTTTCAAATAGAGTATTTTGGGTAGAACAGGATCCAAGACACTTACCACTGTTGGATGATAGATTGCAGAATGTCGTTTTATCTGTGAATCGGAAATCCTTGTATATGTTTCTACTGGAGCACCTCGTCTTTCAGCACCATAAAATGCAAAGGCTTGAACAAATTTACCTTCCCGGTGAGCTGCTTCAGCCAGTATTTTTGCCGAAGTGACAGCTCCTTGTCCGCCTCTTCCGTGCCAACGAATCTCTTCAAACATTATTTTTTTCACCTTTATTATTTCAAAGGATACTTCTTTAGCTTTCTTTTTAATTCTTTGCTTGACTAAAATTCACAATAATTTCAAAGCTGTCAGCTAAACAGCTCGGAAAATAATCCTTCCTGATAACAAGAATTACCTTGTTATGAGTGTCAAGCAAGCGTTATCAACTCTAAAGATGATAAGAATTTATTATTTAATGTTTTGCATGAATAGTATAAAACCGTAGTAATATCAAAAATGAGTAGCAATTAGGATGAAAATGGTAGCCTAGAGCGGATTCGAACCGCTGTCCCCGGATTCAGAGTCCGAGATGATTGACCGGTATGCTGCTATTTGTAACCACAACTAGCATCTACACTACTAGGCTATTTTTTTTTCGGCTTGTTACGTTTAAGAGCATGTCACCTATTTATATTAATTATTATAAATAATTGAAAAAGAATTTTGAAAACAAATCAAAAAAAAGGAGGTTTTAGCTATTCTTGTTAACCTTCTCTAGCTTCGATTTCCTGGGGTGTTGATTGCATATCTTTTAGTAGTACACCCATTTCGGGGGATCTGATATGAGCATCATCAAGATATTCAATAAACCAGCGTCCTAATCTTCGAACCTCAAGATCTTGTCCGGTTTTTTCTTTATAGAACACCATTACCTTCTGAGCAACTTCAGCTATACTATTACAATTGAAAGTTCGATCGAGATTTCTGCCATCGAAAATTTCTATCTTTACTACCATTGCAGCTGAATAATACTTTCGATTTGGGTAAAAAGTTAATCTTGCTAAATAATTTGCTGTTCCAAGAAATTTCTTCAAAGGAGTTGTTATTTGTGGCATTTTCATCACGTAGATTATTTGATTATATGAATGTAATAGCTTTATTTAATCTTTATTCTCTAGGATATTTTAATAAAAAATAACTATTATAGTCTTTTTCTTTATTTATTGATATTCAAGACGCGATGTAATTGGCTTTTCAGCCTCTTTTTCTGTTTCTTCTTCAAACTCATCTTCACTTGTCAACACTTCTTTGATTTGTTTGTTGGTCTTTCTTATTCTTACAACAGGCATTATCATACTTGCTATCCCAACGAAAGCAAGAAGTGCTGCTACAATTAATGTGAAATATCCAATAGGTTCCTTATTAAGACCCATGTAAATGAAGGGACCCGACATTAAAATAACGATCAAAGAGAAGAACATATGTCTTGTCCCTGGTCTACTTGTAACAAAGACCTTAGACGATTGCTTATCTTTTGATCTGCGAGTACTAATTTTAATCCAAAAAATTTCACCCCAAATTGTTGTAATCCCTACTTCAAGTAACATTTGATCTCTTCGAGATAGAGGTGCTTCCTTAATCTTGGTATTTCTAACTTTTGTTTCGAAAAATTTCATTGCTTTTTTGATCGCTCTATAGGGAGATAAGGGTGATTCAAATTCCAAATTATTCGCATCCAAATCAAATAATAAAATAGACCTTAATAAATTATATGCGAGGTTCAATTAAAAAGGAAATTGCATATGAAATTATATGAAAGCACAAAAAAACGAATGATACACAAAAATAAAGAAAGTTTTAAAACACCAACAAATCCATTCACACACATTTTAATGAGGAGCTTTAAAATGAAAACTATAGCAATAATTGGTTTGGGAAAATGGGGGAAGAACCATGTTAGAAATATTTGTAGACTTCAAACAGAAGGCTTTTGTGATAAAGTAGTTATTTGTGATCAAGATATAAATCAATTGAAATCTATTGGTGAAATCAATAATATTCCAGTAGAAAATAGATATTCTAATCTTGATGAGCTTCTTGCAAAAGAAAAAATCGCTGGTGCAATATTGGCTATTCCTACTGCAATACACAAAAAAATCGCTCTTCAAATGTTAGAACATTGTGATATTTTATGTGAAAAACCACTTGCTCCTACTGTAGAGGATTGTAAAGAGATTTCTGAAAAAGCTAAAAAATTGAATAGAATTGTTCAAGTTGGTCATTTAGAAAGGTATAATCCTGTAATTGTTACCTTAAAATCCTTCCTTGAAAAGGAAGAAACTGAAGATAAAATCATGCATCTTACAGGTAGAAGAGTTGGTCCTGGTCCCACAAGATTAGATAGTAAAGATCTTGACCCCAATTATTTGGGATGTGGTCATGATTTCATGGTTCATGATATTGATGTTGTGAATGGTTTATTGGGTAAAATTCCTAAACGTGTAATAGCAACTTCTGCTTACATTGAAGGTTTCCCCCATGAAGTGGAATTATTTGCTGTTTTTGAGTATGAGGGATTTAAAGGGCAAGAAACCAATCCCATTCTATTTGATTGTAGAGCAACCTGGCGAGCTTATCCAAATCTAAAACGACGAAAGTTAATTGTTCAAACTACAAAAGATGTTATTACTTTAGATTTTATTTTACAATCAATAATGATGGAAAAAGGATTGGCACAACATTCCTTAAGCAACTCATTTTCAGAGTATTTAGGAGCTTATAGAGCTACTGAAATAACAAATCACTATTTGGCAACAGGAAAAGATCAAGAACCGCTTTATTTGGAAGATAAGGATTTCTTGGATTGTATTGATACTAGGAAAAAACCGCTTGTTTCTGATGTTGAGGGAACAGATGCTGTAAAGTGTGTTGTTGCAGCTATTGAAGCAGCAAAAACTGGAAAGGCTGTAGAAATAAAGTGAATCCCATAAGGATTTCACTTTTTACTTATTTTTCTATTTTTTAGAAGAAACTAACTTGGTAAATTTAGTTAAAGCATCATTAATTTTATTAGCATTCTTTCCACTACCACGAGCAAAAGTTGGTTTACCACCACCTGAGCCTTCCAAAACTTCTGCAACTTTTTTAATCAAATCATTACTCGAGATAGTTTTTGCAGCAGTTTCACCTGCACCGATAGCAATGAAAAGCGATTCTGTATCTATTAATAATACAACTAAATCAGAGTATTTCTGGGTTAAAGTAAAAATTAATTGACTGATATACTCGGAATCACCTATTAATTGCTGAGCTAATACTTGATATTTACCACCTTTTTCTATTGATTTCTCAAGAAGCATTGATTCAAGCAGTGCTTTATCTTTCTTAAGATCAACAATCTCTTTCTTTTGAGCTTTCCATTCATTAAAGAATCGTTTCGCTGTTCCTGGAAGAGCACTGAGCTCAATACCCCAGAGTTCCAAGACTTCATGAATGGTTTGATTTCGTTTCTGGATTTCCTTGATGGCTGTTTCCCCAGCAACATACTCTAAACGAACTATTCCATCTTGTATTCGCTCGGCGCTGAGCATAATTATTGGGCCTACGTCCCCTGTTCTATTTGCATGGGTTCCACCACATGCTTCAATATCTATATCGTCAATTGAAACAATCCGAAGATATTTTCCTGGCACTACCCCACCTTGATAAATTGTAAAACCATATAGTTTCTCAGCAACATCTCGAGATAAAAGCTCTTTAGTTACAGGTAGATTTTGATAGACGATCTCATTTGCACGTTTTTCAATTGCATAAAATTGTTCTTGTGTTAAGGAATCATAATGAGTAATATCTAATCGTCCTTTCTCTAAGGTTTTTTCCGCTCCAGCTTGCCAAATATGTGAACCAAGTACTTCACGAGCAGCAGCATTAATGATATGTGTTCCAGTATGATGACTCATAAGAATTTGCCTTCTATGAGGATCAATTGAACAGCGAACTTTCGTACGTTTCGTTGGCAAGGGTTTCTCAAGTATATGAACTACAACAGCACCTACTTTACGAACTTCTTGGATAGGTATCCCATCAATTGAACCTAAATCATGAAGCTGACCACCAGAGGTTGGATAAAAACCTGTTTTCTTTAAAATAACGATATTATTCTTTTGCCAGATGATTTCACCTTCAAATGAAAGCATATCGTAATCTGTTTCAGTATCAGGTAAATCTTCAGGAATTGAGATTTCTGCTTGTGTAGCAAGAGGTTTTTTTGTACTGGTTTGTTCATGGATTTCATTTAATTTGCTATAAAAGTCATCAGGAATCCGAATTTCTTTACCCATTTCCTTAGAAACTTCTACTACCATTTCTGGAACTATGCCATTTGAATCATATAATTGAACTAATTCATTTGTTGCTATTGAATCAGAAATTTGCAATCTCTTCTTTAATAATTTCATTCCTTTTTCTTTAGTTGCAAGATAGCGCTTGTATTCGATATCGATGACTTCTTTGACTGTGTCACCATGTTTAGTATAATCTGGGAAGAGGTCCTTGAGATCTTCCATGTGCCAATCAATAAGATCGAAAACATCAATATCCCAACCATTTTCAGCTATGATTGACCAAGCACGTCTTAGGAGGAAACGAAGATTATAACCACCACCTACATTTGAGGGTAGTGCTCCATCAGAAATTGCCCAGAGAAGAGAGCGAGTATGATCAATAATAGAATAGACTGATTTCATTGGTTGAATATCTTGTTTTAATTCATTAGGGTCCATAGCTAAGGTTTTAGCTACATCAACCCATATACTAGCAACATCAATTTCAGTGTAGTTTAAAACACCACTATAGCGAGCATATTTCTGCCAGAGGTTAATATTTGGTTTAATACCTACTTTCTTGAGAACTTTAGGTAAAACAGTATTAAAATTAACTTCATACTGAGTTGGTGTACCATTAATTAACCATGTAGAACGTCCTAAACCAGCGCCCATATCAATAACAGTAGTAGCTAGTTTACTTAAACCACCATCTGGTTCAATTTTATAGGTCATATAGACTTGATTACCTACTTCTAATCCACGAACGAAGAATTCCATGGAGCTACCAATATTTCCACCACCACCCCATGCATCTTCATGATAAATGATCTCTGCGGGATTCAATCCTAAACCAGTTGTAAGATAATCAGTTATATATTTGATACCTTCTTCCATGAAGTAAATGAATTTATTTGGTTTATTAAAAACCAATTCTCCTACCATCACAAATGATGTGAAATGTCTTCCTGACAATCCAACATTATCTATATCATTAAATCGAAGACATGGTTGTGGTATCAAAACAGGATTTGCTGGAGGATCAACTTCTCCACTCACAACATGTGGTTGAAAGCCATATACAGAAGCCTGAACAAATTCAGTATCATCTCTCCAACGAGCAACAATTGGATATCTAGGTATGACAGTATGACCATGTTTCTCGAAAATTGGAACCCAAGCCTTTGTCCATGTTTCAGTATAATTATATTTTTTAGTAGAAGGAGGGTTACCAATGAAATCATATGGCAATTGTCCACTTTTTAATCTGCAGATAGGCTCATCACAATAATCACGTTCAACAATAGACCAGAATGGTTTACCACAGTGTTTACAGATACTTCTGCTAAATCCTAATTCACGCAAAGAGTTCACAGGATAAAATTCTTCGGGTTTATTTTTCGCAACTCTTCGAATTTCATCTTTCAATTTATCGATACCATCTGTCAAGGATATCACATACTTCTGTTTGGTTTTTCATCCTTCTTTCCAATTATCCATTTAACGTGTCTCTTAAATTTTCCCATCAATTATGAACTTTTCTTATAACCAGTATTATTACTTTTTCAAGCTAATTAACCATAAAAGATAAAAAAAATAGTAAAAATCCCCGAAAAAAAATCGGAGATTATTTGAGAGTTTGAATGAATATGTTAAGCTATTTGTGCAGTTCCGCCAGCTTTTTCGATCTTCTCTTTTGCTGAAGCAGAAAAGGATTGAGCAATTACAGTCATTTTGATAGCTTTACCGCCACCGAGAACTTTTGTGATATTTAATTTAGTAGTGTCTAGTGTAATGTCACGACCAGATTTGGTTGCGAACCCTTTAGTTATATAGGTATCAATTTTATCACTTAGTTCACCGATATTGATTGCTGCTTGTGGAATTTTTGCTCGTGGTGGGAGTACGAATCCATTTTTACCATAGACTTTTCCTTGTTTGATGGATTTCATCCATTCATGGGTATCGCCACCAGATTGACCTACACCACCTCGGCTGCCGCCTTTTTTATGTCCTTTTTGAATGCCCCAGCCACAGTGTACGCTTCCACGTTGTTTTCTTGCTTTTCGTTTAAATCTTTGAACCATTGCTTTCGTCCCTCATTTTCACATCATACTCTCAAGGAGAGCATTTATTTTTTCTCCTCGATAACCTAAATCGCCACCAGTGCCGACAGGTTTCTTAACGCTTTTGAAACCTTTCCTTGGAGGATGCAATCTAAAAATTGGTTTTAATCCTTCAATTCGTCTCATATCAGCTTTTCCTTCCAATAAGGCAGTAATGAATACTGTTTTGCTCTCAAATTTTTGACTCTTCAAAAATTGGGTATCAATCTTCTTATTTCCTTGAAGTCTACCACGTTTTTCAATCAATGCTGTAAGAGTGGGTTTATCAATTTCACCCCAAGTAATAGTATCTTTGAGTTTTTGAAGCATTCCCTGATGAGTTGCATCATTTGGAACAACACATGCATGATTGGGTTTATTGAGGTTGAGAAGTTTAAGACCATAAAGGATATCTTTTGGTTGACCAGCAAAGCCTCTAATTCTAACTATTGCTAATAATCCAGAGCTCTTGTTTGACATTCATTTCACATCCTTTTATTTACCCCAATCCTTTGGCACCATTATCTTATAGGTAGCTTTCAAAGCTTCATAGGTTGCCTTAGCGTAGTTTGGTGTAGTTCTTGTCTCACCAAAAGTCTTCGACCAGATATCAACAATTCCTGCTAACTCAAATACTATTTTAGCTATGTTTCCTGAAGCTAAACCTAGACCTTTAGGAGCAGGTTTTAAGGTAATTTTTACATTACCTGTCTTACCACTTGCTTTGAAGGGTATACTGTGAGGATCATGACAGGAACACTCCCAAGATCCACAACCTCTTCTAACAGGTGTTAGTTGTAATTTAGCTGCGGTAATTGCTTTTCTAATAGCTGGACCAATTTCCTTTGTTTTTGCTTCACCAATACCTACAAAACCATTTCGATTTCCTACTGCAACACAAACTTTGAATCTTGATTTTTCACCAGCGTCTGTTTGACGTTGGACTAGGTTAATGTTAATAACTTCATCTTCAAGATTTGGTACGAGTGCATCAATGATTTCTTCTTCACCTATCTTCATGGATTGCTTGAAGACTTCATCAATGGAAGTTATTTCACCTTTTTTAACCATTTTTCCAAGTTTTGTTTTTGGTTTCCATTCACTTAATTCAGACATTTTTTATCACTTCTTTGATTTTGTACTGGTTGATGTTTTTTTTGCATCACTAGTTGTTTTGGTAGATGTCGTTTTAGTAGTTGAAGAAGTAGCAGGCTTCTTTGCAGCAGGTTGTTTAGTAGTAGTTGCAGTTGATTTCTTCTCTGTTGTTTTAGGAGCAGGTTTGGTTCCTGCTGGTTTTTTCTCTGTTGAAGAAGCAACAGGTGTAGTTGGAGCAACATGTTTTGGTGGAGTTGTCTTTGGAGCAGCTGTTGGTTTTGCATCAGATTTGATTGTTGTTGGTTTTGTTGTAGTGGTAGTCTTTGGTTTGATTGTAGTGGTTGGTTTCTTTACAGCTGTTTTAGGTCTAGCAATTTTATTCTTCTTATTTCTATTAGCCAATTTTGTTTTCATTGAACCATCTGTAAATTCAGTATCAATAGCTTTTAGTGTTGCTTTAAAGTAAGTTGGTAAACTTTCAGGTTTAACAGTGAGCTTCTTATATCCTGAGAATTGTTTATCATAAGACCCAGAGTCATCTTTCTTCAATTTGGTTGCATAATCAGCAATTATTTGTCCAGTATATCTTTCTTCGCTTGGAAAGATTTCAGGATCATGAGGTATTTTTAATCCTGCTTGAACAGCTCCACAAAGCATTGCAGCTACTCGAGTATCCTTCCTGCATGAATTGATACCAACATCGAGTATTGCTTTTTTAACATTCATTGCTTGAGCATATTTACTTGCTAAATAGCCTGTTAGATATGCAGCAGGAACATTTCCGGTAGGAGCTTTCCATCCATATTCTTTCAAATGTTGTGAGCTTGCATCAGCAATTGTTTGATCACCGATTACTTTTGCACCAACAACACTTACACGTACGTGTTTGTTTGATCGTCTTATAATTAGACGATACTCACCAGATCGTAAAAGACGCATTCTTCTATGGAAATTTGTTTTTCCTTCGCGTCTTCTTCTGAACGGCACATGATAATTTGCACTTTTAGCCATGATTCTCACGTACTCCTCGTAATTTCTTTCTTTGATTCAGCAATGCGGAGTTCTCTCATTACTGCCTCTACTTCAGGTAATTTTCTCTTGGATAATCTATTATCCTGAATGTACATTCTTAGATAGTTTGCAGAACGGAACATTCCACCTTTTGCTCGTAAGTAGAGCAAACGATAAGTTGCTTTATCAATGAAGTTTTTATCTCTTAGTACTTTAAGATAAGCACGTTGTTTTCTTATACGGTTTATCCATTCTCTTCTTAGATCAGTACGAGCTCCTTTTCGTCCTTTACGACTACCTTGCCCTCTTCTTTGACCAGTTATCTGTTTCATATGAAGCTCTCGGGCTCTACCTCGACTGACACCTTTTTCTTTTCGTACTTTGATAGCACCACTATGAATCAAAGCTCTAATGTCTCTTCTAGTAAGTGCCATTTGGACATCATCTGCAGCATCTGGATCAATGTAAATTCTATTCACACCAACGCCAAGAATGTCAGCAGCGATACTTCTTTGTGTCTTTAAATCAGTCATGATATTTCATTCCTCAACTTGTTTTTTCCTTAGTTGTATCTTTTTTGGTAGTAGTCGTGGTTTTCTTACTAGAAGCTGTTGTTGTGGAAGTAGATTTCTTTGCTGTGGTTGTTGTAGTACTTTTTGGTTTGGTTGTAGTAGTAGTTGTCTTTGGTTTGGCTGTAGTGGTAGTTGTCTTTGGTTTAGTGGTGGTGGTAGTAGCTTTGGGTTTTGCTGTTGTGGTGCTACTAGTTTTTGTTTCGGTGGGTTTAGGTTTCGTTGTTGTGGGTTTCTTAGCAGCTGTTTTACTAGAGGTTTTCTTTGGAGAAGATTTCTTCTTCAATTCAAGTTCAATTTTCTCTAATTCTTCCAACTCACTCTCTGATAAATCAGAGCTTGTTCGCTTCTTACGTTCTTTCTTGTCATCGACTTTCTTTTTACTGCTTTCTTCTTCTGCTAACAATTCATCAGATATTTCTGAAATTGTTGCAAAGGTTAAAGCTTCTTCTGGTCTGTTAATGATTTTAATCTCTAACTCATCAGCTCGATTAGTAATTGCTACTTTCTTCTTTACACCGACGGTAGAAGCGATTCTAGCAATTTGAGCTTCTTTTTCTATTTTCTCAAGTTCCTTAACATTATGAACCAAGACTTCTAATTTGCCGTTTTTTGTTAATCCACGAGTAGCCTTTGGTCCACGGTATCCAGCAGTAATGATTTTTGGTATTCCTATCCTATGATGTCGCATTTTATTGTCGATACCACTAGGCCTTCGCCAGCTTGTTTTAATACGTTTATAACGCCAACTTTCTTGTCGTCTAAACTTGGGGCGTGATTTTTTGATTTTATCTCTTTCGCGGAGTAATCGTTTATCAACTGTCATTCTGGTTCACTCCTATTCAATGCCAACAAACTGAGCTGATAACCAAATACCATCCATAAACCTTCTAGGATCTTTATGAAGGGCACCACGAAGTCTACAAACTTCTTGGATATTAGCTGACGTTTGACCAACATGTTCCTTATTTATGCCAGTAACGGTGAGTGTATCACCTTCGACTTTAACTTTAACATCACCAAAAATCTTTGCTCGACGAGGATCTCGTTGACCATAGAGATTCTTTATGATGACTTCTCTATCTTTTATATCTACAGTAATGGGGAAGTGAGAGTAAACAATTGTTAACTTGTAGGTATAACCTTGAGTTACACCAGTTATCATGTTATTTACATGAGCAGTAATTGTACCAAGCATTGCTAATTCTTTTCTCCTTGGAAAAGCAACAGACATTTTTAGAACATTTTTTATTAGCTCTAACTTTATAGGTTCACCTGTGAAATCTCTTTCCAAGGTGCCTTTTGGGCCATTAACTGCTACTTTCATACCTTTAAGTATAAGGTTTACTTCCTTTGGACTTTCAACAGTTTTTTCAATATAGACTGCTTTTGGCATTCTCTATCACTACCTTTCTTAGTAGATATACGCTAGGAGTCTTCCTCCTATACCTAATGCTTTCGCATCTTCGTGACTCATAACACCATTTGGTGTAGAGACGATTAGAATTCCAATATCTCTTGCTGGAAGGAATTTTTCTTCCCAAGACTCGAATTCTTTGTGTTTAACGGGAAAGCGTGGTTTTACAACTGCACATTTATTGATTCTTCCTAGGAGCTGGACTTTAAAGATCCCTGCTCTATCATCATCTATGAATTCGAATTCGCCAATATAGCCTTTAGTCATCATCACTTTGATTACTGAAGCAATCAATTTTGATGCAGGTTTTAAATAAACTTCTCGTTTACCTAAGAGTTCTGCATTTTGAATGTTAATCATGGCGTTTGCAAGAGTATCTAACAGAGGCATTTTCATTTCACCTACTTATTTTAACCACAGAGGGTTATCCCCCATGGCCTCCATATCTTTTGAAACCGACTGTATCAGCGACTTCTCGGAAGCATCGTCTACATAGATTTATCCCGTGTCTACGGATTAAACCTTCACGTGCACCACATCGGGAACACTTTCTTGAGCCTTTACCAAATTTGGTAACTTTTGGTCTCGAACCTGAACCTTTAGCCATCTAATTCACCTATTCTACAGTAATACCTAATTCGGTTTCAGCGAATACTATCGCTTCGTCTTTGGATATCCTGTGCTTCACAGGTATCTTCTTCGGGGATCGGAATCGACGCTTAACCCGATAACCTGGGCGTTCTAATCTAAATTGAACATCCAGTCCAGTAACACCAAGATTTGGATCGTATTTTGTTCCTTGGATATCAATATGTTCTTTGACACCAAAGCCAAAATTACCTTCGCTATCAAAGGCTTTTCTTCTAATTTTATTGTCTTGAACATCAAGTAACTTTGGAATAAGATTCTTTATCTTCTTTTGATCACGAATTGTTATTAGTGCACCAATTGGTTCATCTTTTCGTACACCAAATTCTCTGTAAGTTCGTTTTGCGCGAGTTTCAACTGTAGCCATTTTACCGATAGATTCGATAATCTTTCTAACTTTTTCAAGCTCTTCTCCAGATTGTCCCACACTGCTATGGATGATAAGTGTAGCAACTTTTGGTTTTCGCATTGGATTTTCTTTCCAATCTTTCAAGTATTCTTCTTTAGTCATAACCATTAGTTACCATCTCCTTTAGCATCCCACCAAGGTGATTTTTCACCTATAACAAAGAGATATTCTGGGGCTGTTTGAACTTCTTCTCCTTCTGGGGAAGTAATTGTTACAGTAGAAGCTCTTGGACCAAATCGCCATTGAAAGCTCTTGATAATACCATATTTTCCAACGTTACGACCTGCTTTGATTACAGCATACATTCCTTCTTTAAAGGGAATGTGTTGAATGATTTCTTGTGAAGGTAACTCAATAATTAGAGTATCCTTTGTATTGTAACGTCGCTCAATTCCCTCTTCTTTAGGTAAAATGATATTTCTACCATCATGAAGGTTCAATTGAGTTATTCCACCTTTTATGGTAGATTTATTCATGATTTGACAAGCTTTAGTAATTTTGCTTGGTTTCTTCATCTCATTAGCTTTCAAATTGTGTTGGGAATCTGGTAGAACTCGGTAGAATTTATTAATAGAATCAATTTGGATAACATCCATTAGTCCTACAGGGAATTTTGGATTGTAAATAATTCTTCCATCAATTAAGATTTCTTTTTTATTCAAAATAATTCTAATTTCTCTCGCAGTATTACCAAGTTTGAGGTTATCTCTCAAAAGAATTCCTAGAGGAACACTTGCTTCTATCCCATGTGGTCCTGGATTTGCTCGATAAGCAAAGGTATGCTGTTTACGAGCTATTACCCAGTTTCTTGGGGCTGCAACCCTCTTTTGATGTTTTGAACCACCTGATTTTGTCATTTTAATTCATTCCTCTTAATTATCTTCTTCCTCAACTTCCTCATCTTCAGTTTCTTGTAGTTGTACTGCTTCTTGTGGAAGTCGTCTGGTGACGATTGCTTTTCGTCTTTTATCTTTCATGTTCTTTAAATTGATAATTTCGCAATTGCATGCTCGAACAGGAAAGTGTTGTGCTGAACCATCAGATTTCTCAAAAGTTACTCCTTCTACGGTTAATCTCATAGTTTTATAATTAACTTCTGAAACTTCACCTTCAATACCTTTGAAAGAGCCTTTATTGATCCTAACGGTATCTCCTTTTCTGATAACAAGCTGTTTCACACCTTCTTTTTCAGCAAGTGCTTCGGTTAGAGGAGCAGTTAGAATCTTCCTTCGATTATGCAAAGGAGCAGTATAAAGTTGCTTTCTTTTCTTTGAAGGTTGTTTGGTTATATTACTATTCTTTTTCATTTTATCAAACTCCGTGATTGTCCCTTTATACTATAGTACTTGCTGCGTGAGCTACTCTGGGCCAACGTTCAGCAGCTTCTTTTGCTACTGGACCACGTATTTCACTTCCTCTTGGACTACCTTCGGGACTTGCTATAACTGCTGCATTATCTTCAAACTGTACCCAAAGACCATTTGGTCTTCTGTACACTTTCCTCTGACGAATTACAATTGCCGGGAGAACCTGTCGTCTCATTTGAGGGGTACCCTTCTTTACAGAAACAATAATCATATCACCAACTGACGCAGTTGGAAATCGATTAAGACGACCTTTAAATCCTTTAACTGCAATGATCTCTATAATTTTTGCACCTGTGTTATCAGCACAATTCAATCTTGTACCAACAGTTACACCTTTGCTAATTCTTGGTAGAGATATTCCTGTTACTTTTCTTCTTGACATGTTCTTCAATTCTCCTCGGATTTAGTTTAGGGTTGATTGCCCTCCGTTGGTGATTCTTTTTTAATCACAACATAAGCGACAGTTTTACTCAATGGTCTACATTCCATAATTCGAACATTATCGCCTTCACGAGCATCAATACAGGGGGGATTATGTGAAGCCACTTTTGTATTACGCCGTTCATATCGCTTGAATTTCTCTACATAGAAGAGAGAATTTTTACGAACAACAACGGTTTTTTGCATTTTGTGACTTATTACAGTACCATTGATAATCCTACCTCGAACCCGTAGAATGCCATGAAATGGGCAATTTACATCATCACAAACTGTTTCAGGATCTGGAACATCAACGCCAATATATCTGGACATTTTTTTTACCACCTTTTACGAATAATATTTTTCAATCGATTTTCTGGTTTATTTTTTAACAATTGTCCATCCACATCCACCATTTCACCTGAAGGAAGACTAAATCTGAAAGTATTAACTTTCTTTTCAACCTTCATTCTTTGAGATTGATTTGTTTCAGGGAGAGATGATTCAATGACAAACAAATTCTTAGTCTCATCTATGATGACACCTGATTTTCCAATCATTTTTTTGTTTGTTGAATTAATTATTTCTACACTCAAACCAATCAGCTCATGTTGATGGATATTATCCGGACTTATAGGGTTCAAAGTTCACCATTCTCTTTCATAACGGTTAAGATTCTAGCGATGGTTTTCTTTACATCTTTTACTTTACTTGGTTTTTCAAGTGAACCACCAGTAGAAACTTCTGCTCGTAAATGAGCAAGATCTTTTTGCATTCGCTTTAATTGAGTCTTCCTTTGATCAGGATTCATATAACGAATTTCACGCATCTTAAGAATTGCCAACTTTCATTTCTCCTACTTTTTCTTCTTATCATCCTTCTTTTCGGATTTTGCTTTTGCATCCTTTTTGTCTGAGGAATCCTTAGACTTTGTTTCAGTTTTCTCTGCTTTGGCTTTGTCAGTTTTACTTTTATCATCTTTCTTTTCTGGTGTTTGAGTGGTGGATGGTTTCTTAGCATCTATTTTAGCTTTAGTATCTTCTTTCTTTTCTTTGGTTTCGGTAGCAGGTTTCTTTGCGTCAATGACAGGCTTCTTTTCGGGAGTAATTGGTTTTGCTTTTGGTTCAGTTTTTGCTGGAGTGGTTTCTTTTTTGTCCTTTTCAGCAGGTTTCTGAGTAGTTGTAGTTGGTTTTGTTTCGGTTTTTGGTTTAGCAGTAGGTTTCTCGTCTTTTGCAGGAGTTTTTGCTACAGGTTCAATTTTTGCTTTAGGTTTCTTTTCTTCACCAGGAGTTTTTTCAATTAAGTCTGAAAGCTCTTCTACTTTCAAATCCAAGTCAGTTTTCTTTGAAACAGAATCCTTCTTAACTTCCGTTTCTAGCTTCTCAGCTTTTACAGGAGCTTTTTCAATTTTCTCAACTTTCTCTTTTGGAACTTCTTTTGCTTTCTCGGGTTTTGTTGGTTCAATTTCTGTTATTTCTTCTTCAACTTCCATAACAGTAGTTGTTGGTGTTTCTTCATCTAACTTAATGTTAAGTACACTTATTTCATCGGGGAGCATGAAATCTCCACGCATAATATTGACTGTTACACCAATAACTCCTAACTTCAAAACTGCTACAGCATTTGCACTTTGAACATATCGAGCACCAATTTCACCACTTTTAGCTAAGAGACCCATTCGGTATGCTTCATGACGTGATCGTTTACTTGTAAGTTTACCTGAGATGAGAATTTCGCATCCCTTTGCTCCTGAATTAAGAACTCGACGGAGTACGGAATAAGCAGCACGTCTTCGGTGGACACCTCGTTCAATAGCTGAAACTAAAGAATAAGCCATAACCTTAGCATTTTGCTCAGGATTATCAACTTCTTTAACTTCAATCTGAGGGTTATCAAGACCAAATCTTCCAACCAATTCATCGGTAATAAGTCTGATATTCTTACCACGACGTCCGATGACTATACCTGGCCGTGAAGCATGAATAGTAATTCGTTCACCGAGAGGGGTTTTAGAAATTTCTACACCTCCATAACCAGCGCGATGGAGCTCACTAGCTAAATATTCATCAATTTCTGATTGACGAATGCCTTTCTTAATGAAATGATTTATTGCAGACAAATTCTAAACCTCTTCAATAGCTATTTCGATATGTGTAAGGTAATTATATTTCGCTGAAGATGATCCTTGAGCTCTTGGGAAGAATCGTTTAATGATCATTCCTTTGTGAGTACTTGCATGTATAATCTTCATTCGTTCAACATCAAGACCCTTGAATTCAGCATTATTTTCAGCATTGTCCAATACTTCAAGGATTCTTTTTGCGGCTTTCACGGGATAACGACCTGTAGGCCATCCTGTAAGCTCTTTCCGATGGGCAACATGCCTCTTATGACGTTTATAGGGAACAGCTTTTTTCATCAGCATTACCTCTTCAAGGTATTCTTTCGCCTTGTCAAGAAACATACCCTTTATAGTATTGCAAATCTCTCTTGCAGCTTTAGGACTAATATCAGCTTCTCGTGCACTTGCAATGGCAGTACGATCCGGATCAAGTCCGAAAATCGAATATCCATATTGTGGCATTTGCATTTCCTCATATCTAACTATTTTTAATTTACACTAATCGTAAAGACGACTAACGGTTTTGTTGTGGGATAAACCCGTTTTATTTATTTTTTTAATCCAGAAAGTACTGATATACATCTGGAACCTCCGAGAGGCACGACTCCCCTTCTGCATAACTAGATGCAAGGTCGGAGCCCAATATGCATACGCTTAAAGAAGTTCAGCGTTGCAGTAACCTCAAACAATTACGTTCGCTTTAAAAATCTTGTGTCTTTTTCTAGGATTCTGGATTAAAATGGATAAACAATAAGAGAACTATTTGGTTGGTTTATAATGGTAATTATATTATTTTCTAAGATTATGTTTAAGGAAAATTTTTGAATAATAAGGGAAAGAGTTTATATAATAGCTAATCACCTATTAAATGAATAGTGCAAAAACACTAATTATCCCTGATATAAGACAAAGTGCATGCGAGGCACTTGCTTTAAGCCGGGGGGCTTTTAATATGACAAAAAATATGAATGACTTCATTGTGAGAAGAAAAGATGGAATAAAAATATGCAAAATTTGTCAAAGCCTCATAGAAGATGAAGAAGACCATATGAAACGCAGACATCCGAAGTATCTTAAATATATTGAGAAAAAGGAAGAAAATGAAGAAAAATATATGTGTTGTTATTGTGGGTTATGGGTGAAAAATTGGCGTGATCACGTTAAAGAACAGCACCCTCAAATCATCGCTGATGCGGCTCGTAGGGTCAAACCAGCACCTGAAGAAGAAGAATTTGAATTCAGTTTTTAAGACATTTTTTCTTATTTATATTTGAGGAGTTACATAAACTCCTCAAAAAAAATTTCTAATTATCAATTATAAAAAAATAGAAAGAAAAATCTGCTTTTAGCAGATTTGTTTTTTATATTATTTTAGAATCATTGAGGAATATTGTCGCTCTATTGCCATAGTATGGAATTTTACACCAGTTCCTTTATAACCTACTTTAGCAAAGAATTCTACCCATTGTAACCTTAATGTTTGAATAAATGAGAATAATCCTTCTAATACAAGTATAACTATGGAACCTATTGCCATACCAATGTAATTTATGACACCTAAACCTGGTTCTTCGCCTGTAAACATTTTCAGCGTAAAGATATGACTTAATGCACCATGAACAGCATTCATGGCAAATATCCGTGCATAACTTACAGTGTTTGAAAGTGTTGAAAGTAAAAGCTCAAGCAATTCTGCTAAACCATCTATCTTTCCATGTATCAAAAGAAAAGCAGACATTATCAACATTGGAGCAAGAAATGCTATAATGAAGAATAAGAGTGCATGGTTTATTGTAAAGAATTGAATTGGAGAATTATTTATTGATAATAATGCCAGATTAAATGTTCCCGCATTATCCCATTGGAACCATTCCATAAAGTTTGTTCCAAATGTAAAGACTAAAATGAATAAAGCCCAATGGAAAATTATCCACATGAGAGTTACAAAGATTGCTTCTAAATAATGTTTATGTCTTAGATTATTAATGAATCGTAAAACATAACCAATGGTCATATGAACCATACCTATGAGCAAAGAAAATTCAAGCATTAATATAACAGGTGATGCATCATTGTGTAACTCGTGCCCTTCAGGAGAGAACCAAAGGGGTGCAGGAATAAAATCAGCTACCTCATGCGTACCTCCAAAATAGGACCCAAATAAAACGCCGAAAAACATTGCTGAGATTCCAGAAACAATCATAAGCATATAACCGTTCTTAAAATAACCTTTAATCTCGGTCATGAAACCTGATCCACTAAACTGTTTATTTCTAAGAGTCATACCATAAAATCCTACAAGCATAAATAATAAACCATGACCGACATCAGCAAACATTATGCCAAACATTATTGGGAAGAATATCTGTAAAAGTATTGCTGAATTAAACTCATTATAACCGGGAGTCCCATAAGCATTTACTAATGAATCATAAATACGAGCAAATTTTGGAACAGAAGTTTTGGTAGGATATTCTTTTTCTTCGAAAACAGGTTTTGAGAATTCAAGTAAGGCATTTCCTTCAGTTGTTTTTACTATACCATTTTCAAAATGTTTTGTTCGTTTGTTTGGTATCCAACCCCAGAAAATAGTGTTTCTTTTAGTATGACGCAACATATTAGTAATTTTCAGGTAATTTTGTTCAATTTCTAATTGTTCTGCATAAACAAGAATTTCTACACCATGAGTTTTTATTAACTCATTTGCTTCCATTTTGAGTTCAGCAACTCTTTTTTCTAAATCGACAATTTTTTGTTGACTTCTTTCTACGACCTTTTTAGGATCGCCAGAAATTCGTTCAGGAATAGCTGATTTTTCGAAACCATAAGCTGCGAGTAAACGATTGAGATCATCTTGATATCTTTCAAGAGTGCCTATAGCAATAAATGAATAATTGCCTTCAACTTTAGACTCTTTAAAAACATAATTGCTATCAGTAATTGCATCTAAATTCCATCTAAATCTGGATACTCGTTTTGCTTCTAACCTTCCAATAGTTACATTAAAATAAGGTCGCTCATCGTCCAAATCTTCAAAACTAAAACCAAATGGTATTAAATTCTGGGCGATTTCTATTACTGATTTGTTTTTCTTTAATTCTTGTTCCGCTAAGATAACTCGATCATCTATTTGTGTCAATTTTACTATAACTTCATTTGTTACACGTTCAATGTCTGAGAGTATGACTTTAAAATCTCGGTCATCAATTTGGACTTTTTTTATTTTACCAACTTTCTCCGAAATCTTGAAATGCTCGATTACTTTTATGAATTTTTCTGACAATTCATTTATCTTCATACCATTGTCAAATGAAGAGAGATCAAAAGGTTTCTTTTGAACATCTATAATCTCAATATCTTCACATGTAGATAGAAATCTAAGGGTATTTCGTGTATAATCTTTTGGAACGACAACTTTTACTGTTTTCATTCTATCAGGTAATAAACTCATGGGTACTTGCACCTGTTCGAAGTCTCTCAACTTTCTAGAGTGTATAGATAAAAACTTTTGCATTTGCTTCTTATAATTCTTACTCTCTAATTGATATGAAAAAAGATATAAAAAAGAAATTATCTTTCCTTAAGATAATTTCTAGTAATAATTAATTATTAAGTTAAGTATTTTGAAAGAAGCTTCCCTAATCGAGTTATTCCTTCATAGATTTCTGTTTCATTATTATAGGAATAACCTAAACGCATGGTATTTGTTTTAGCAACAGATGGAATCAATGTACTGCCTGAATCGTTTAATGCCCAACCTTTAATTGGATAGAAAGAAGCTCCAGGAACGAAGGTTATATCATTAGGTATTCCTTTTTCTTGTAAGAATGTTTTTGAATTAAACATTTTCTCTGATTCATACCATACGAAAAAGCCACCTGTTGGACGTGTATATTCTCCATTTGGGAATGTTTCATCCATACCTTTTAACATAGCAGCTGATTGCTTCTTGTAAGTTTGCAGACATTTTGGAAGAACTTTATCGATATATTTTTCATAATAAATAGCCATAACTTTCTGAAGTATTGTTGGCGAACAAAGATCCAGATAACCCTTATCTTTTAGGACTTCATTCTTTAAGCTCTCTGGTAAAACAGAGTAACCCATTCGTAATACTGCTGCTTCTTTAGAAGTAGTTCGTAAATAAGCTACTCGAGTATTATCTTTGTCTAAAGATTTAATAGGTTTAATTGGTTCACCACTAAATTGAATTTCTTTGTATGCTTGATCTTCCATAATAAGAATATCATTTGCTTCAGCTATATCAAATAAAGCTTTTCTGCGTTCAAATGGCAGTGTTGTTCCTTTTGGGTTGTCAGAATCAGGAACTACATAAAGAAGAGATGGTTTTTTACCAAATTTTTTCTCACATATAGGGATAGCTTTCTCTACATATTCGGGTATTATTCCATCTTTATCAGTTGGAATTGTAACAATTTCTCCACCAAACTTGAATGCTGGTGCGAGAAAACCAAGATAAGCGGGACTGGTTGTTAAGATAACATCACCTGGATCAATCATTGTATCAAGAATAGCATAGAGAGCTTGTTGGGAACCAGTTGTTAGTATGACACTTTTCCAACCAAGTTCTTTATCAAGATTTATATCATCTACTCTTCTAAGTCTTTCAGCTAAAATTCGTAGTACGAATTCATGTCCTCCAGTTGGACCATAATTCCATAAATTAATAGCTTCACTATAACGACCTTCTTTTTCATCAGCTTTATTTTCCTCACCAATTGTAATTAAAATATCAGCTAAAGTCGGAATAGGTAAAGCTCCTGGTAACCCACCACCGAAATTATACTTAACTTTGTAAGATAGTAAAGCTCTGATTTCAGATGGAGGGAGAAGTTTTGTCCAAGCGGCAAAATCAAATCTACCTGTATTTCCTGACATATTTATACAACTCAATTTTTTTTATTAAATACCTTTCAAATATTTTTTCTTATTTGGAAAGATTCATAGATATATTTATTCCATTCTTAAAAAAATTGTTGGTAATTAAGATTATAGAGTAAACAATAGAGATGTTAAAAAATAAGAGAAAAAAAATAGTTAAATGACGGTAGGTAAACCGTCTATAATTTCAAAGGTAATTTGAAGTTTATTAATTAGCTTGATTCCTATGCAATGTTACCTGCAAGAACAAATGCAATAACAAAACCATAAATTGCAATGGCTTCAATTAAAGCTAAGAGCACAAGTAATTTACCAAAGGATTCTGGTTTTTCAGTGATGGCAGCAGCAGCAGATGCAGCAGCGGTACCCAAACCTACGCCTGCTCCAATTGCAGATAAACCAATAGCTAATCCTGCACCAAGAGCGATCATTCCAGATTCAGCTTCAGCATTGATGGAGAACCCAACATCTGGATTTAAACCTATTGCAACAACCAACTTAACTACTGCAGCTAACCCAATGATAAGGATTAGTGCTTGTATTACTATGAAGATATTTCTGTATAATGATAAACGACGAATAAGCGTTACCTCCTTAATGGAAATTTTTTCCTACTTTCTAGTTCAATAATTATATGCTTTTTAATATTTACTAAGATTTCTCTAAACCAAGACTATTTTATCTAGGATATCATTTGCAGATCTTTTATTAATTACACCTAAGATTAAGGATCTTAGATTTCGAAGTTCAATCTCTTTAAGAATGAAAAACGCTGGAAAAATTGCTAAATTGAAGCTAGCACCACGGAAAATCGAATTAGCTATATGAACAATTTCTTGATCAGCATAGTTATCATAATTCTCCAAAGGAGCAAAACCTTCCTCAAGATTTGTTAAGAGTTTTATAGCAAGAGTTCGGAAAGTAGTTTCATCTCTAAGGATTTGGAAAGTGTGCTCAAAATCTTGAGCAGTAATCAGTTTTTCATGAATGTTAGCTCTTAAAGGACAGAATTTGGTAGCAATTAGCCATTTCTTAATTATCCCTGGTTGAGTACTAAATGCCTTTGCTCGAAGGATTATTTCGATATTTTGTAATCCAACACGAGTAGCAAATAAGCTCTTAGTCTTAAGTTGGTCTTCCCCTTTTAGATTTGTTAATTCTTTACAGATTGTTCCATAGTAATATTGATCAACAGCAACAATTAGGGGATAAACTAAATCGAGAAATCGGTATTCACCAAGAGCATTTTCAAGCGATTCACGTAATTTCTCATTGGAAAGACGACTAATTAAGTCTTCAACATCCCTTGATTTGTAAAGATGTTCGGTTTCAATGTTTTCATTTTCGGTAAGAGAGAGTAGCATTCCCTTTGCTTCTTCATAACGATTAGCACCATGTAGGGCGGAAAGGATTACTTTGACATTGTTAAGAAAATAGGATTTACTATCTGCAGCAATGAATGATTGTCCACGTTTGGGGATATATTTTCGGAATTGGTTATATTGATCTACAAAATTTTGGACAAGACGACGATCAATTTCAATAAGATCAGGGTGTTTTTTAACCATCTCAGAACCAATAATATCATTGTATTTGGTGTTAGCCAGCATTTGATGTAAATTGTCAAAATCAGAAGCGCTAGCAAGAAGATTATAGGTACCAGCGGAGAAAAATTCAGTTCGTTGAGCGCGCATATGAACATTTAAAGCGCCATATTCTTGAGCATTTTTAATCATCATCTATTCCTCGTCGATTTTTTACTTCTTGAAGATAAAACATTTTCGAAAAGTTTCATCTTCTTTTCGACAATGTCCAAGTGAGCTATCAGAAATATATAACTGTTTTTGCTCCTTCAAGAATCAAAGTTTACTTAAAAGTGTGGTTTAAGGAATTATTTACATAATTAGAAATCTTAAATAAGAAAATTAAATAATTAATTAAACTCTATCAAGAAGGCATTAAAGTGACAGCACAAGTTCCCGATAAAGTAATTTACAAAGAGGAAAAATTTGATTTAGTAGGTGTAAGTGGTAATGAGCTACTTAACCCAGAAATATTTGGAATAAAACTTATGTCGGCTGGTACAGCTTGTTATAATGGATATATATTGACTTTTAAGTGTGATAATGATGAATTCATTTTAGATGAATTGCTTATCAGAACTCGAGAAGAGCCAGTTAATATTAATGGTGTAAAAGCAGAAAAATACGAAGGACCTTTAAAATTCATGTTTAGTCACGAGTATAAAAATCTACAATTAAAAACAAATTTTACTGGTGAAATTTACATTGCACGAGATTTCATTGAAGAAATGTATGTTCATATGGGGTACCAAAGTCCTACTGCTTTTAGAAAAGTTTTTGGATTTATAATTAAGGATGATAAAATTATCGAAGTAAAAGACCTCTCAAAAATTATGGAAGAGAAACGTATAGAAGATCCACATAAAGATTCCTATCCAACAAATCCAGAGGATGGTGAGAATATCCAAGAGTGGGTTACTAGAAAATTCTCTAGAGAAATTGATGAGTAATGTTTTTTCGGAAATATTTATTTCTTTATTTCTTTAAAATCAAAAAGACTACTAAAAGAAATAATCTATCTTAATTTGCGAGATCATTACACATATTTCTAATTGAGCTTGATAAATAAATATAAAATTTTAAGCGCAGATAGTAATTACTAAATCAATTCTTTATGCTTTTTAGCTACAACTATTTTTGAAAATGTTTTTAGCAATTAAATTAGAACATCATTTTAAAAAAAGAGCGCACAGTTTTAATCACAAAATAGGTTCTAAAAAGAAGAAAGGAAGGGATATTGATCCCTTATTTTTTAGTTTCGGAAATCCATTCCGCCATTTCTTCATAAGTTGGTTCAAGATTAGACCAACGAATGAATTTTCGAACATGATTATCTTTTAGAACTTCCTGCACTTTTACCCAGAGATCATCTTGATTTGCCCTTGATAATGCTAATTTTGATTTTATACCGATTCTAAATAGTATAACAGAATCATGTACTCTGAGCTTTGGGATGTCCAACATTAATTGAGCTTCTGTTTGCATACGTTCGATGTCTTCAACTTGTAATCTTTTGTAATTATTAGCAACTAATTTAGCTACGATTTCTTCAGGAGTTTTTTCCATAAAATCTTTCACTTTTTTAATACGAAGTTTTTTGAATTGACGTTCAGTTGCTGGACCAACTTCAGGTGCATCATAAATATCAGACTCCATAGTTAATGGATCAGCGTCTGGTCTCTTTTCTGGACCAGGAGGTCCTTCTTTTGTGATAACACGTTCTTTGATTATTGTTTTTGTTTCAGTTTTTGGTTCCTTTACTTCACGAGGTTTTCTTGGTCTTCTTTCAGTTTTTATTAATTGAAGTACAAGTAAAATTACTACAATAATTAATATTAAAACTAGTAAAGTGAAAAGGATCCAAACCATTGGCTCGTCAAAGATATTGACATTTACATTGATAGTATCTGATCCATCGTCAGGTATAATAATTATTTCAGGTGGTAGCGTAACATAAATGACTGGTTGGAAAACTAAAAGCAACATATCAAAATCACCTAGTCCAAAGGAGGTTGTTCGACCTACAAGATATAAGTTATCTTCACCGGCACAAACAGCCATACCATAATCTAATCCTTCACCAATCCAAGTAGTGTTCCAGCGAAGCATAGCATCAGGACCATATTCAACCAAAAAAACACCGGCTGCATTTTCAAGATTACCAGCAATAACAATATTGCCATCTGGTCTCATAGTGATACTATTACCTTGTTCATAATCCCAAGTTTCAAACCATTGAATATCTCCAGTTGAATTGAATTTTATTAAAATGGTATCAATAAGATAATCTGCTAAGGATTCTGTTTGACCAACAACATAGATATCATCACCTGATAAGGCAATCCCTTTGCCAATATCTTCTGTGCCAAAACCGCCTATTGTTGTTGTCCAATTATTGTATCCTGTAGCATTAAATTTAGCAACAAGTAATTGCTTCATGTAAGGATATTCAACCATTCCAGTCAAATAAAGATCTTCCGTACCATTAACAACCAAATCATAAGCATATGCTTGCTCGTAACCATCATAGGAATTATTCCATTGGAAGATACCATTCGATGAATATTTCAATAGAAAAATCGATCCAAGTGAACCTGTCGTGCTTCCAGAAATATATATATCATTATTCAAGTCAAGAGCAATAGAATATGGATCTTCATAGCTAAGTGTTTGCCAAGTTTGATTCCAAAGAAGATTACCTGCGGAAGAGAATTTTAGAATAAAAACATTTTTTGTTTGATTATCTATAGTTGGACCCTGCCATTCATAACCTATAACAATGATATTATCATCTGAATCAATTACTAAATCTCGGGATTCATCAAGTTCATTAATTTTCCAAGTAGCATTCCAAAGATAATTTAGATAAGAGTCAAATTTGACAACACTCACTTGGTTCCCACTAATTGATTCCGAATAACCAACAATTATGATATTTTCATGGGAATCTACTGCAACAGCTTCTCCCCAATCAGTTCCATTCCCACCCCATGTCACTGTTGTAGTACTTATACATAAACCATTGGCTGATAAATTACTACTACTAATATTCTCTTGAAGAGCAAGTGAATAATTAACGCTTACAAGAAAACTTAGAAGTAGAACAAAAGTTAGTAATTTGATTTTTTTACTCATATTTTAACCTCATTATAAGATAAGAAGGAAGAAATATACTAGTATTTGAGCTATTTGTTAGAGGACAACTCAATTAAGGAATTAATTTTATAGATAAAAAACCAAATATAACATTATGAAATCCATGAAAAAACAAATTGTTACTTCACCAAGGAATATTGAGTTTCAAAACGTACCTCTTCCAGAAATTAAGGATAATGAAATTTTAATTAAAATAAAACGAATTGGTATTTGTGGGAGTGACATTCATGTCTATCACGGTTTGCATCCAAATACTGAGTATCCTGTAACACAAGGACATGAGGTTTCCGGAGTAATCGAAAAAGTAGGGAAGAAAATAATTAATTTCAAACTAGAAGATAAAGTAACCATCTTACCCCAACATGTTTGTGGAAAATGTTATTCTTGCACTCATAATCAATACCATATTTGTGATCATTTACAAGTTATGGGATTTCAAGCACCTGGAACAGCTTCTGAATATTTTGCAGTTGATGAGAAATTTGTCCTAAAAATACCAGAAGATTTTACTTTCGAGCAAGGAGCTATGATCGAACCTGTTGCAGTTGCTTGCGGAGCATTGGCTAAAATAGAGAAACTCAAAGGAATGAATGTTGTTGTTTTAGGAGCTGGACCAATAGGCAATTTAACAGCTCAAGTCGCTAAAGCTCTTGGAGCACGATCTGTTCTAATAACTGAAATCAGCAATTTTAGAAGGGAAATTGCTAGAAAAGTAGGCATAGATCATATAGTTAATCCAAATGAAG
>DATKZI010000032.1:0-150689 GCA_035528035.1 Bathyarchaeia archaeon | reverse complement strand
CATAGAGGAATATTTTTCAATTCAATTTTAAATTAATAAAGTACATTTCAAAAACTAATCATGGAAAAGGTCGATTTTTACGATGGTATTAATTAATCAAAAAAAACATAGTATGTTTTACTGTTTAATATTTTTAACACTTTTTCTATCAGTTTTTATCGTTCAAAATAATCATTTCCTTAAGGGATCGATTCTCGAACAAAATGATATGAAAGTGAATAGTGTTGACACAGTTGAGACAACTGAATTAGCCATTTGGGATGACAATTATGGTTATGTTAATGACATAATTGTCTCAGGAGATTATATGTATCTCGCAATTGATTATAATGGTTTACTAATTGTTAATCAATCTGATATCAATAATCCCCAAGTAATTTATCATTGGGATGTGTATCGATGTACACATTTAGCTTTGTCTGGTAATTATTTATACGCAGCTAATGCTACAGGATTTAATATCTTGAATATAAATAATAAATTGAATCCAGTTTTAGTTGGCCAATATGGTACTACAACAAATGTTAAGGATATTGCGATCAATGGTAAATTCGTATATTTTACAGATAATTCTGGTTTTAGTGTCATTAACGTTACTGATGTAGCGAATCCTACATATGTTACAGCATACTCAAATACAGGTTTATCTCAAATTTGTGTATTAGGGAATTTAACAGCCGTTTTGGATACTGATAGAATAAGAATTCTTAATGTAGCAGATCCTGAGTCACCTACATCAGCTAATAGTATTATTCCTAGTGCTACAATACAAGATATTGCTTTAAATTCAGTAGCATTAGTTGCTGCTGGAACAGTTGATGCTTTTATCTATAATGCCTCTGAGTTAACTACAATAGCATCTGAGTCATCTATATATGAATTCAATAATACTGGAAACAATGACGTTTATATTAAAGGCGATTATCTTTTTATTGAAGAAACCTTTGCTTCTAAGGGAATAGTAGTAGTTGATATTTCTAATGTCTCTGCTCCAATGTATTATAGCCGGTTTGTTCATCGATTCTTTGCGAACAATCTCTATATGAAAGGTGATTATGCATACATGATAAATGCAGAAGCAATTGAAACTCTTGATATATCAAATCTAATGGATATTTCAATAGTCTCTGTTAAAACTTATTGGGGCGAATCTCATAATATCTTTCTAATGGATGATTATGCTTATGTGGCAGATGCTGCTAGTTTAGAGATTTACAATATCAAAACACCAAGTAATCCACAAAAGGTTGGTAGTTTCTACGATGGTGGGACTTATATTTACTATTCCTTTGCAAGAGATGATTACATTTACATTCTAGAAAATAATTTTGGTATGAAAATTATAGATGCAACACAAAAGCAATCACTAATTGATGTTGGCAATATATCACTAAGTGGTACCTTTAGTGGTTTGTATGTTACAGAAGAATATGCCTATATTGCTCAAGACAACGATGGTATTGCTATTGTAGATATTTATTACCCAGATTATCCTCAAAAATCACTACAATTTACAGAAGCTGGTAATGTAAAACATTTAACAATGGTTGAAAACTATCTTTTCACTGCTTCAGAAGAATACATGTTTATTATTGATGTTACTAATCCATATGAGCCAACACAAGTCAGTAATTACACTCGAACAGATGCACAATATACCTATATAAGTGTAAAAGGTGATTATGCCTATTTGATCTGTGATGAGGGATTTGATATTATAGACATCTCAGATATTGAAAATCCCGTCAAGGTAGGTCAATTCTTCAATTGGAATTCTCCTTCTCAATTATATGTTAATGGACGATATGTCTATTTGATGAATCCTTCAAATGGTATAGAAATCTATGATGTCGATAATATCGCTCATCCAAAATTCCTCTCTGGTTTCGATGCAGACTATAGTTTCTATGGATTAGCCGCAAAAAGTGGTTATATCTATCTTGGAACTGGCATGAACGGTTTTCAAGTATTAATTACAGAACCACGTCTATCTGTCAGAGGCCCACTATCTTATAGCTCTATCATACTTGGATTAATTACCGTCTCACTTGTAGGATTGATATATAGAAAGAAGAAACAAAGATAATTGTTCCTTTTTTATATTAAAATGAATAGGACTTTTCCTATTCATTCTTTATTATTTCCTTTTCTTACTTCAACTACATCTGAATTTTTCTGTCACTATTAAAGAAAAAAAAAAGAAAAATACAGTAATGTTCTATTGGACATTATGATTATTTTTTACACTGTCTTTTCTTCTGATACAGTAATACTTTTTCTCTGATCAAGGAAATCATTTATTGCAAAACTAGCTGTAATTATTAAAGCAAATAATGCAATTGCTGAGCTTATTAAACCAATCATCATAAAACCATAATAATGGCTCATTATTGGAATCATCCAGTTCGTTACGGGTCCATAGCTTATTATGTAGAAAATAGCAAATATTACACCTAGTATTGTTACAAAGAACATTGATCCAATTGACGATTTTAGGAAATCTTGTCGCCATTGTTTAAATTTAACTCGCTCTTTCCTTCGTTTGCTATCTATCAAAAATAACACTAACCAAGGAAGAAATATTACTACTATACTACCAAAGATAATTGTGTAAAGATTAGGCATGATTAAATCCATAACAGAATGGACATAAATCGGTGCATAATGAAATCTTGTGAAAATTGTTTGAACAATAACAAATGCACTTACACCTACAAGTTGTGGAATTATCAACTTCTTATTTAATATTCTATCTTCAATTTTAGCATATAATATCGCTATAGCTATACTAATTGCTGCAAATATACCGATAATTATACTTGCTCTTACCAATATTATGTTTCTATCGAAGATATCATATAAATCACTAAAATCTTTTCTTATTGTAGCTTCTAACTCTGAACTTTCTGAATATGATCCTGCATAATTAGCAGTGTTGTAAAGTGATTTTGCAGAAGTTAATCCTGTTTCATAATCTAGTAGCTTATCAGTATAATATGATCTGATTTTTCCTCCTAATAGACCCATTTTTTCTAATGAGGTTTCCATTTGTTGAGCCATAATTTCACTTTGTAAAATTGAATATAATGCTTGTTTCTCTGGGAAGGAGGTGAATGCTTCATAAACTATCTTACCATTCATTTGTGGTCCTAAAGTTAAACCAAACAAATACAATAGGTTTGCTGCTAAACTATTAGTTCTGATTTTTTGAGCAATTGTTAGGTTGGTATCTTTAACACCTTTTCCTGAAAGTATTAACGAAGCATGTGTTTCTTGATCAGTTTCTCCACCATGATCACCTAAATCATGCATGCCATGATCACTCATAACACAAATTGTTGTTTCATCAAGAACCCCTAGGGAATCATATAGATCAATTAATTCACCGATATAGATATCAAGATTTTCAATTGTGGTCAAATATTCATCAGATTGAGGACCATACATATGACCTGCAGTATCGACATCATCAAAAACAATGTATTGTATTTCTGAAAAATTAGCTGTTATATAAGGTATTGCAGCATCCTTAACTAACACATTTTTATCTGGTAAATCATGACTATGATTAAGAATTAATTTATTATCAATGTATTCACCAAAGAGATCATCCCAACTTTGGCTCCCTGAAACGATACCAGTAGATATACCAGCATCTTGTGCTATGCTGAAAAGATTAGGTAATGTAACAAGCTGGCTATAGCTATTAGAAAATGCTTGAGTTATATTTGGTGTCGAACCAGTCATCATCGAAACATAATTCACATGACTATAACTTGGTAGACAAGCTCGATAATTTGATAAGGTTACTCCGTTAGCTCGAAGTATATCAATATTAGGAGTGTCTGCTTCTACTAATTTATCAAAACGCATAGCATCAGAAAAAATCAATAAAAGATAACTGGTACTATTTTCAGTACTATCAATTAAGTTAATTTGATTTACATCTTCACTGATATTCTTTGGGTTATTAAGTAATTGTTGACTTGAATAGTTTAACAAACTAAATGTAAGTAAAGTTGAAATAACACCAATAAACCATAACGAGAAGAATATTTTGTTTAATCCTCTTATTTTCAAGATAAATTATCTCCTGTTTTAAGTAATGGATAAATGTCCAATTCTTTTAATACTTTAGCTAATAAAAATTTCGCGTCTATAATTTATAAAATTAAACAATAAATGTAAGTTTATTTGAAAAATCAAGAAAATTCTCAATCATTATGAATTACCTAATTACTTTATACAAGGTTTATCAGTTTGGGGAATTAATTCACAATCAGATTTAATAGGCTAAATAATTTAACTAAAGGATTTTAAGAATCACTAAAAACAAAGAAGTAAAATAAAAAGAAGATTTTACTATTAATTTTCTTCCTTTACAAATCTAATAAATCCTTATTGAATTCACCAATCCAAGCAATAAACAATCCACCAGGACCTAAATGTGTTCCTACACCAGGTCCAATTTCTATTATTTCAATTTTCTTGGGTGAGTTTGGTAATTTTTGAATCTCTTTCGCTAATCTTTCAGCTGTTTCAAGATTTGCTGAATGACCAACGATAATCGAATTGAGTGTTTGCTCTTGTAGTGTTTTTTCTGCAAAATTAAGCAATAGTTTGTATATGTTCTTAATTCCTCGAACTTTTCCGATATTAGCTATTTCACCATTTTCAATACTAATAATTGGTTTCACGTGCATCAGATTTCCTATTACAGAAGTTAATTTCCCAATACGTCCACCTTTTTGTAAATAAGTAAGTGTGGGAATTCCTCCGAAAGCATGGGTCTTTTGCATAAGATAATCATTAACGTATTTTACCAACTCATCACGAGATATGCCTTCTGCTGCTTTTTTAGCTATTTCTAAAACTATTATCCCCATTGGCAACGTAGCATATTTTGTATCAATAACAAGAACCTTCTCATCAAAGTATTCCTTGGCAACCATTACAGCGGTATTGTACATATTACTTAACTTTGAGCTTGTACAAAAAACAATTATCTCATCATATTTTTTTAGTGCCTCTTTGTATGCTTCCATATAATCCTTTGGTGAGGGAACAGAAGTAGTTGGCATTTCTTTATCATGGACTATTCTATGATAAAATTCCTCGTATGTTAAATCAACATATTGTCTTCTAACCTCTTCATCACCAAAAATGATTTTTGCAGATACAGTAGTAATATCATATTTTTTTATTACCTCTACTGGTAAATCACAATTTGAATCTGAAACAATTCCAACTTTAGCCATTAATATATCTCCTAGTTCAAATTATACTCAATTGAGATTAAATACCTTTTTAGAAATTGGTAATCTGAGTAAGATGGTAATACAAAAGAGATAGAAATAATTTTTCCTTCTTTTTTCCTTTTTTAAAAGGATAATAAAAACAAGAACTGAAAAATTATTTGAAAAGTTCAAGAAATTTCTCATTCTTCTTAAAGGGTGTGAAACAAGCTAAATCTTTGAGATACTTGAAGCCAGGATGCTTTCGCTTTTTAGCTTCTTTTAGAAAACGAAGCGTTTCATCAAGCAACCCATACATCGCATAAAAACAAGCTATATTTTCGAACATTACTGGCCCAAAATAGCTATTGTTATCTCTAAAAATCTCTAATGATTCATCAATTATCTCTTCAAAAACTGGATCCATTTGATTGGCAACAATGAACGTATCGGAGAGATTAACATAAAGACTCTCGAGCATTTCTTTTTCAGGTTTTGCCCAATAGGCTTTGGTTAGTTTGATTGCTACTTCGCACTTTTCTTTTCGGTTTAAAGCATAGATGATATTTGAGAGAGAATAAGGATTAGCTAATAATTCAGGGTTTCTAAGAAAATCGTCAAGATAGCTTTCAATGATATCAATACGCTCTTTCTTGAAAGCTGCAAATATGAGCCCAGTAACAAACATTGCTCGAGCATCTTCCATTTCAGTAGATTCAATAGCCTTAATGCTAATATTAATAATCTTCTCCCATTCTCCTTGTTCCATATATATTTGGGTTAAAAATGAAATAAGTTCATTTGGGTAAATTTCGAGTGTAAGTGCTAGTTCTAAAATTTGTGATCCTAGAGGTAAATTTGCATCTTTTGCAATATGGAAGATTGTTTTATCTTTCGTTTCTTCAATACCAACATTAACCACTTTTTTACCAATTTCATAAATCAATCCACTTAATGTTTCTTGATTGCCGATGGGAAACTCGTCTATCAAGTATTTAAGATGAGCAATTGGATCACTAAAAGCTAATAATAATTGAGAGTTTTTGTAATTGGAAGCAAAGAGTTCAAGTTGTTCTTCTGGTGATAATTTCTCTATCTCATTTAATGAAAGATTCTCAGAATTCATTCAACTATCTCCACAATAATTAACATTAATTATTCAAGATGATTATATTATAAAAGATTCTCTCAAAGAAATTCTAATTTTTTTATGCGTTGCATCGATACAAATTACACAAATTTGGTAGGTAGAATATAAATAAATAATAGACTGTACAAGCTATCATTTGCTTCTTTAAATAATTTAGAATTAGCTTGTTTTGGAGATAATTTATGTCTGATAAACTGAATCAACAATTGACTGGTGGAGAAAAACAAGTTATTACTGATTTGAAGAAAATATACTCTGATTCTCCTAATTTATATAACATAGCGGAAGAAGATGGGCATATTGTTCGAATTGATCTTGATTATGGAGGTTATATGGAACCAGAAGTAGATTTTTATAAACTTCCAGAATCTTTCAGACATCTCAAGTGGTTAAAAATATTAAATATACCTGACAATGAATTATGGGATCTTCCTGATTGGTTAGGTGAGCTTACGTCCCTACAAGTCCTGGTGTTATATGATAATCCAATAAATAAATTTCCACAATCAATAGGTAGTTTAACATCTCTTAAAGAATTGAGCAAATTTCATCAACGAGTTTTAAAATCGATAGATAGACGATTGACTCAGCTTCCCGTATCATTCTGTAATCTTATCTCCCTTGAAAAACTTGATTTAGGTGAAAATAAGATATGTAGCCTTCCTAAAGCATTTGGTAATTTGAAATCTCTTCAAGTACTTGACTTAGGTTTTAATAAAATAGTTAGTCTTCCTGAATCTTTTGGTGAGTTAGAATCTCTTCGTGTATTACATCTTAGAGGTAATGCATTAACAACTCTTCCTGAATCGTTTTGTAATTTAAGCTCCCTTCGAGTTCTAGATTTAAGTTCCAATCAATTAGAAACTCTTCCAGAGTCTTTTGGAAATTTACAGTTGTTAGAAGATTTAGACTTGCAAAACAATAATATAACATACCTTCCTGCCTCTATGGAAAATTTAGCTAGTTTAGAAAATTTAAGAACCCATGGAAATCACTTCAACGAAGCTGCAAAAGACCTCCTAGAATATTTAAGAAAAAGAGCTTATGTAGATGGTTCAAAAAGAGGATAAAATCCAAACTTGGGATTAATTCACTCTGCCTTGTTTTCTATTCTTTATTAATGTAGGGAAAAGGATAACTCAAATAAATTAAGAAAAGATAATTGAATATTGATAAAAATGATTATCATTTTTAGTATCAGGAAGTACTCCAATATAAAAAAAATAATGACTAAATTCATATTAGTTTATAGGTATCTTTTATTATTATCCTTGTAGGTTTAATATTCTATGGCTATAATTAAAATCGTGGCTCAAAATTTTGACCTAGTTGATGATTCCAATCCTACCCAAACTGGAAAAATCTCCTGTCTTCATCTTTTTAAAGCGCATGTTTCAGGTGTATTCATTGGCCATCCGGAAATAGACAATGATTTATCAATCATCAATCAGAAACTCAAAAATATTATCTCTTTGCGCCATAACCATCCAACTGCTTTACCTTTTAATGTTATTTTTATAGGAGAAACTCTTGAAGAATTTTCTAATAATTCATTACTAGAAATAGCGCAAATTGTAAGAGACAATTGTCAGAAAATCTTCCTAGATATTCCAAATGATTTTATTAAACAATCTTTACTTATTTATGAACCTCGTTGGATTACATATCAAACTGATAATCAAAATACTCTCCCACAGAGCCAAAAATTGATCACTAGAGTGACTACTAAACTAAGGGATTTTCTAACTGAAAAGCTTGGACCAGCGGGATTGAATATTTCTTTAATGTATGGTGAGGTTTCTTCTCCAGAACGAGCTATAGAAATTCTTTCAGATGAGAATTTACAAGGAATAATATTAGGTCCAGCATGTAGTTCAGCTGAGTATGTCCTTGACTTTGTTAAGGCTCTCCAACATGCTTTTAACAAGAGGAAATTCATCATTATTTGCAATCTCAAAACAGCTGAACCATCAGAAGGATATCAAGCATATTTATCTTCATTGGCTATTATACCAGATAATTTCACAATTTATATTGCTCCTCCTCTAACGGAAATAAAAGCATTAAATGAACTAGCAAGGAAATAATTATTGAATCAAAAATTTGTTTTCTAATTTCACTTAATAAGTTATTTTAGTCTTTTCTTATACTACTATCTAATGAAGAAATTGTTTAAATTAGTCATTTTAGTTTATAATTTAGGGTGTTTTAGGAATGAAGAAAAAAAGCAACGAAGTATTTCAAGTGTTTCCTTTCCCTAAAGATCGAAAATTAACTTCGGATTTATATACAATTTCTTTGAAACAACACAATATTTTTGGTATTACTGAATTTGACGTTTCTCTCCCTCTCGAAAAAATCCGTGAAATGAAAGAGAAAAATCTGGATATTTCTTTTTTAGCTTTTATTATCAATTGTTTAACCAAAGCAGTTGAAGAAAATAAGCTAGTTCAAGGTATGAAAAAAGGCAAAAAGAAAATAGTTGTTTTTGACGATGTTGATGTTTGTGCTATAATCGCTTCTGATGAAACTTGGCAAAAAGTTCCTCTCGCTCATATTCTCCGTAAAGCAAATGAAAAAACCTTACTCCATATAAACTCTGAAATTCAAGAGGTTAAATTAAATCGTCAGCAATTATATAAGGAAATGGAAAAAACAATTGATTCTTTATTAAAAGTCCCGGGTTGGTTGCGAAGAAAAGTTATCGAAATGAAGTATCGAAATGATCCTCTTTTCAGAAAGAAAAATGCTGGAACTGTTTGTTTAACGTCCATTGGTGCTTATTTTGCTGGCAGATCTGGTTGGGGTATACCACTTTCATCTAATCCCTTGTATGTTATATTAGGAGGGATTGAAGAAAAGCCTGTTTCTCGAAACAAGGAAATTGTCAGTAGAGAAATGATGAATGTTACTATTGTTTTTGATCACGATGTTACTGATGGTGCTCCTGCTGTTCAATTTGTCAAAAAGTTTGGTCAGCTAATCGAAGAAGGCTTTGGGTTTGATACCATAAAATAAAGAATTTATTGTGTTGCTTTGGTAAATTTAAGAGCATTTTACTTTTTTTTCTCTTGCTAAAGGTAAAAAGAATACTTTATAATCATTTATTTGTAATGGTTATTCATGACAGAAAAATTATCAAATGAGCAACTTATAGCTCAAACAAAGGAAGTAACAAAAAAACTACTTTCATTACCGGAAACTTTTACCTTAAAGAATGGTTGGAAACTAAGAGAGCTCTATCTACACCTTTGGTCTTGGGATGATGAAATGATCAAAGCATGTGAAGCAAAAATAAACGATGATTTAGAAGGTTTCCAATTTGACCATCAGATGTTAGGTATGAAATATACAGAATGGAATGATACTATAATAGAACAAAAAAGTAATTTATCTTTAAAGGACGCAAAAACATTATTTTCCAACACTCGAAAAAAACTCATTTCTCTCTATGAAAAAATTAGTAATATGCCTGAAACAGTTGATGATGAAAAATCCTTCTTTAGAACAGAAAACTTACTTACAATCTCTGAACATGATAAACATCATCTTGATCAAGCTAGCGAAATAAAAGACTAATAACACAATTAATTTCCTTACTTTTTCAAAATATGTTTACAAACAGGGCATTCATCTTTATTTACTAACCATTCTTGTATATGTTCGGAATGGAAAAGTGCTGAACAATTAGGGCATTGCAGAGCAGATTGGTTTTCATGGATATCAAGCTTACAGATTCGACATAAACTATTCGATGGTATTTTCTTTACCGATCTCACTAGAATTTTCTTTTTTGTTATTGCTTTAACTTCATTTCTAGATATTTCCTGTTCTCCCTCTTTCTTCTTTGTTTCTAATAAACTCGTATTTTTTGTTCGTTTGAATCGAGAAAAAATATAGATTAGAAGGGCTATTGCTGCGATGAAAATCCCTAATACCAACCAGATTATGTAAGATGATTCCCATTGCCAATCATTTAGGGATGTATTCGATTGATAATTTACTACTTGTGCTTTGGTATAGTAGGTTACAGTAAGAATTTTACAGGTGATAATCATTATCTGATTAAAGACAGCAAATGTAATAAGTAGTATCCTATCAATCTTTTTCATTCAAAATCAACATTCTGTGTAAATAATTATTTCGAATATCTTGTTCTTTAATATAGATTAATATATTTGGTTTTAGTTTGATTCTAATTGTCCAATTTTTGGAGTTGAAGAAAATCAAGGAATCAGAACCAAAAACTAAACTGGATGATAATTATCTTACAGAGCTAGGTATTCAAAGTTATGATGAAGACAATCTTGAACAAGCAGAATCTCATCTTTTGAAAGCTTTAGAAAAAAATCCCCAAGATGACCTAGCAATGTGGTTTTTAGGTGCTATATATTTTAAAAAGAAAAATTGGCCCATTGCCTTGGATTATTATGAAAAAGCGGTCAAAATAAAACCTGATAAAAAACAGCTTTGGTTTCAAATAGGTTATATTAACTTTAAGCTTCAAAATTATGAAATTTCAAAAGAGTCATATGAGAAAGCATTAGCTCTTGATCAAGATTTCTTTGAGGTTTGGATAAGACTAGGTTTAACCAATTATATGTTACAAGATATTCCTTCAATGATTAATTGTTATCTCGAAGCATATCGTATTAACCCCCAAGATTATGAGGCAGTTAAATTATTGGGATCTGCTTATGACATTAATCGTGAATATGAACTAGCAATAAAATATTTAGAGGAAGCTCTTCTTCTTTCAGAAGGTGACCCAATGGCAAAGTATGTACTTGGATGCTCTTATTTCAAACATGGTGATGAAGATACTGGCATTCAATTATTAAAAGAAGTTCTTGAAACCAATCCAGATCATAAAGTAACCTTAGATTCTCTAAGTAAATTTCTGGAATTTATAGGCAAGGATGATGAAGCGAAAATATATGAAGAACGTTTGAAGCTGCTAGAAAAAGAAGACTAGTTAATCATTTGAAAGTTTTCCTCAATTGTTTTTGAAATAGCTCTCGCTTACTTTTTTTGTCTTAAATTTTTTGTTCAAGTATGCCACAAAATCAAGCTTCTTATAGGTAATTTTCCAATTAATAATTACTTCATGTAAGAACAAAAAATGTCTTCCAAGGTCTGATGGGATTATGAGCGATGAGTTAAAAGAAATAGACAATAAAATAAAATATTTAATTAATAATTTGAAAACCAATTCTGATGAAGCAATTCGTTTCGAATCTATCCAAGAATTGATCTCTCTCCAGGAATTTGCTGAACGAATTCTCCCTGATTTGATTGAAGCTCTCCTTAATGAGACTAATTATGATGTTCTCTACCTTGTTATTGAGATGATAGGTAATTTTGGTAACAAGGCTGAAAAGGCTGTTTCTGATTTACTAATTTTAATAGACAAATTTTATGATGATGAAGAAATTTTACAATTAATTATTGAAACATTTGGAAAGATAGGAAAAGGTGCTCGAAAAGCTGAGATTAAACTAAAGGAAATTATTAGTGAGTATGGTGAAACAAATATTAGAATTTTCGCCATTCAAGCTCTCGAGAGAGTAATTGGTTCTGAAATTGCTGATTTTCTTGATAGGATTATCTGCAATGAGGAGGAAGATGATCTTGTTCGTGTAGAATCAATAAAAACAATTACTAAAATTGGCACAGAAGATGTTATCTCAAAACTTAGAAAAATCCTTCTTTCAATTAAAAACGATGATATTATAGTAAACATAGAAGCAGCACTTGGGGAATTAGGTATAACTAAAGTTATACCTAAATTAATGACTCGTTTAATGGATGGTTCACAATCATATGAACGCGCTGTCGCTGCTGAAGCTTTAGGAAAGATTCATGCAAAGGAAGCTATTCCTATTCTCTTGGAAACAGCCTTGCGCGATCAGGATGTTTTAGTTAGGGAGAAAGCTGTAAAAGCTCTTGGAAATATCAAATCCAAAGAAGCAACTGATATTTTGATTCAAATTTTAGAAGAGGAGGATAATAAAGATCTTCGATTAGAAGTTCTCGATGCTTTTGGTAAGATTGGTGGTATAGATGTCATTAAAGCACTAGAAAAAGCCATTGAAAATGACCTCGATGACGAAATTCGTGTTAACGCAATTAATGCATTGATTGAAATCAATTCGGAAAATTCCGGGACGATCTTAGTAGCAGTTTTATATGAAGATTCCAATTTTAATGTTCGAAAAACTGCTTGTAAGGCACTAGGTATTATTGGCAAAGAGGAAGTTATTCAACCACTTGTTGACCTCCTCCAAAATGAAGAAGATGATGAAGTTATTATCGCAATTGTTAAAAATACTTTATTGAAATTAGGACAAAAAGGCTTTGCTTCAGCTTTGATAGGTATCATAAAGAATTGTGAAGATATGGATATCAAAGATGAAGCTACAAGAATGGTCATTAATATCGAACCTATGAAATCTATTCCTGTTCTATTAGAAATGCTTAATGATGAAGATTCTCTAATTCGTTCTCTTACTGCTTTTATGTTAAGTGAGATAGGTAAGAAACTAGGATTCGAAGATTACGAACAATTAATCCTAGCTTACAAATCCGGTGCTGTTGAAAGAAATCTCACCCAGAAAAATATACTCTACGAATTAGAACAAAAAAAGAAAGACATTTTAGAAAAAATTCATTCTGATGAAGCTGAAATTGAATTACAAAAAGAGCGGGAAATGAATCTTCGTAAAATTATAAAACGTTATAGTGAGATTTCACTTGATAGAATGGCTAGCTTGTTGAAATTCAAAGAAAATTTGGAGCTTGAAAAATGGCTACTTGATTTACCAGATGAATTAGCTTTTCAAGTGCACAAAGATGTAGTTACAATACCTCAACTATTGCAGAACGAATCTCTAGAAGCTGAAGAAGCTATTGATAAAATAATTAATAGTTTCAAAGAAGTTAGCTATACAACTTGTTATCATTGTGGTTATCCTATAGATAAAAGTTACAAGTTATGTCCTGATTGTGGAAAACCAGTATTAAAATGTGAAGTTTGTAAACTACCCATTTCATTTGGTGATGATATTGGCTTCTGTCCATTATGCGAATCAAAAGGACACCTAGTTCATTTACAAGAATGGGTAAAAACCAATGGGAATTGCCCTCATTGTATGCAAAAAATACCAATAGAGGGAATTGTTCCAAAAGAAAATAACTTACGTAAGAGATAATTCTCTCCCACACTTTTTTAGAAAAGACGAGTATTGTTTATCATTTGTGTTCAAGTAAGTCTTTTAGGAATGGATTTCGTTTTATTGCTAAATTCCATATTTTATTGAATTTATTTTCATCTTTAATGGATGATTGAATTACTTTTAATTTGATTTTAGCTTCACTTCTTTCTAGAATTGATAAATTATTAATTTTCATAGCATACGTTACGAGATTTTCTAATTCATTACCAATAATAGCAAATGCTACTACAGGTGATTTTTTCTTCACTTCATCATAAATTTTGTTTAGATAAACACTTGAGTAGGGCCCTTGAACCTTTTTCTCAATGAGATTAACCACTGTGACATTTTCACCAATACTATTATTTCTTAGGAGTTCTTCATACATTCCTTTTGACATACTAGTTATGTTTAGTCCTATTTGGTCTTCTCCAGTCAACCATTCTACTACTTCTGTTGTTATGTGTTGAGTAAAAATCAAGAGAGTGTTAGAAAGCATTTTAGTTGAAGGTTTATCACCAACAAGAATTACAGGTTCACCTATGGCTAAGGGATAAATTACTTTTTCAATATTTTTTATATTTTTATCAAGAAAAGCTAGCGAGAAATATTCTGGATCAAATGTTTTTTCTTTAAGTTTTGTATCATATATTCTCGTTAACAATAAAATTATTTCAGATAAAGTAACTTCAGTTTTATCTTCCAAATATATTTTTATTTGATGTTCTAAAAGTGGAAATAGTCTAAAAAGTGTTTTACTATTTTCTTCTGGTACTTTCATTACGCCTATATGTGTTATTTCATCCTGATAATTTACCAATAGATAATATGAAACCTTTTTTTCAAAACAGGGAATAAGCATTGAGACCATGTTATATGGCACTTGATAATCTCGTAATTTTAATCCCCTATCAACAAACCCCCCTAATTCAGTAATACAATCATCACAGTTTTTTGCAGATATAATATTGTAAGTATCTTTAGTATGATGAATAGTAAATTCACAAATTTCCATATTAAGAAACGGTTGATCGAGTCCTAAATTTACCTTGTCAAGAGCGCTGGTAACAATTTCCTCTAAAATAAGTTCTCCTTCACCAATGGTTAAATTATCCTCATCTCTCGAGGACAATAAGTCTTTTGCTTTAGTTTGTATCGTTGAAAGAATTTTTTCTTTTAGTTCAGGTTCACACGCTGCAGAGATTTCTACTACAACAAAAATATCTGATATTTCAATGAAAGAGGTTGATCGGTCATGATAATTTATGGACTGTATGTCCTCATTTTCAATCGTTTTGGAAAATTCTAAGATTGCACTAATAAGACCACTTGCTAAAAGTTGTTGTTTAATGTTCATAGTCTTGGGTTTAGTAGCAATTAATTTACCCGATTTCCCTATCAACGAAGCTTTCATTATTGGCAAATATACCACATCTATGAATTATTTGTTCACTTAAAATACTTTTAGTTTTTTATACCTACAAATATTCTCGACAAAATTATTTCTGAAAAAGAAAAAAGATTAGTCTATTGCACATAAAAAGAAGTAATAATTGATGGAAGAAACTAGTTAATTAAATTAATAATTGCTCTAATTCTTTCATAGTTTCAATTAAACGAATCCCTTTATTTGTTAAGACATATTTCTTTTGACGATCAGATGTATCTATTTCAATTATGAGTTCTTTTGATAGAAGTTCTTTTAGATGTTGATAGACAGCTTGTAGAGAAATTGCTTGATCAAGAGCTTTCCAAATACTATAACCAAAATTAGCTTCATCTGAGCTAATTATTCTAAGTATTTCTATTTTAGTTCCCATGCTTCTAAAAGACTCAACCTTCTTTGTACTAGTTGTACTTCTATGAAATGCTCCCGAAGTTTTCATACCACTTGCAGTAATAAGGGTTAAAACTGTTTCATCCTTTTTCAAATATCCACTATCATAGAGCTTTTCAATAGCTGCTATAACAGTTGCACTACTTAATTCAGCAAAAATTCCTTCTTTTGTTCCTAGGAGTTTGCTTGCTGTAATCATTTCCTTTTCTGAAACTGATAAAGCAAAACCATTGCTCTCCTTTATGCTTTCAAGTGCTCTATCACCAAAAGCTGGTTTCTTTACATTTATTGATTCAGCTAATGAATTTTTAGAAGAACTTTTTTTATTTGATTTTTCAACACCTGTATTAGAATCAAAAGATTTTGATATCATATCATAACCTTCGATTTGCACTCCTACAATTTTAGGTAATTTTGCTGTTTCGGGTAGGAGATTGAATTTTTTTGCTTGTTTCAAGCCTTTCCAAAGAGAATATAGTAAACTACCGCTACCCATTGGAACAAATAAATAATCTATTTCTTTAAATTGACCATTTTCAGTGAGTTGTTCAACTAATTCAAAAGCTATTGTCTTAGCTCCTTCAATGGATAGTATATTAAATTCGGGTGTTGCTTGATATCTTCCTTTTTCAATCATTTTTTTAGCTAATTCAATACTATCATCTATTGTGTCACCAAAATCAACAACTTCTGCTCCTACTGCAAGCATTTGTGTTCTTTTTTCAGAAGAAATACTCTTAGGGACAACACAAAAGCATTTTACTTGAGCTGCAGCGCAATATGCTCCAAGCGATGCTCCAAGATTACCATCTGAAGCACAAACTAATGAATCCAATTCTCTACTAATAGCATCAGAAACCATTAATGGTGATATGCGATCAAGATAGGACCCAGTGGGATTTTTTCCTTCAAATTTCAGTAACAATTTAATTTTTCCTTTAAAGAGTTGGTTTGCCTCTCTAATTGGTGTGTTCCCTTCACTTAGAGTGATTGTTTTAGAGAAGCTAGGTAAAAATTGTTTATATCGCCATATCCCTCTTTCTTCGTTTAATATTCCTATTTTTTCTCCTTCTTCTTTTTCATAAAGAAAATCAACTGCATTAGCACTACATTGAGGGCATGTTAATGATCTTTGCAAAGGGTATAGTTCTGCTTGACAATTTAAACAGATGATCTTCTCTTTCATATGAAACCTCTTTTTTCACTAATTCTTCTTACTGTTACTCATAATCCCATATTTCGCATAAGTTTTATAAAGTTAATGTTACAACTTTAATATACAAGTTATAACTTGTATATTCCCAGGAGGATAATTTTACATTGAAAGAGATGTTTTCTGAAAGACCCTATATGAAAGCGGGTGAAAGAAAGCGATTGACTTCCTCAAACCTTGAATTAGTTCGAGCAACCAATCGTGTTAAAAGAGGATTTGCCCGTATGACCAAAGGTGGGGTTATTATGGATGTTACTACAGTAGAGCAAGCACACATAGCTGAAGATGCTGGTGCTGTTGCTGTAATGGTTCTTGATAAACTACCAATTGATGTTCGACGTGCTGGTGGTGTTGCAAGGCCAGCTTCAATTCCAATTATAACTGCTATTCTTGATGCAATTACAATTCCCGTTATGGCTAAATGTCGAATTGGCCATACTTATGAAGCTTTAGTATTGCAAGAGACCGGTGCTGATTGTATTGATGAATCTGAAGTCCTAACTCCAGCTGATGAATGGCGTCATATCTGGAAATGGGATTTTGTTACTCCATTTGTTTGTGGTGCTCTTGATTTAGGTAGTGCTCTTCGTCGTATTGAAGAAGGTTGTGCAATGATTAGAACAAAAGGTGAGCCTGGTACAGGTAATGTTGCTGAAGCGATTCGTCACATGAGATTAGTCAATGATGAAATAGCAACCATTAAGGGACTATTAGATGTTGATAATCATCAACAACTCATGGCAAAAGCACGTGAAATGAAGGTCTCATATGATACTGTTCTTGAAGTGGCAACACTTGGACGATTACCGGTAGTTAATTTTGCTGCAGGTGGAATCAGCACTCCTGCTGATGCTGCGGAAATGATGCTACTTGGTGCAGATGGAATCTTTGTCGGTTCCGGTATTTTCAAGAGTGAAGATCCTTTACAAAGAGCTTCTGCTACTGTTTTAGCAACTTCTTATTGGAATAAACCTGAAGTTGTTTATGAAGCACAACAGATGGTTAATGAAGAGAAAGCCATGCTTGGATTAACTGGTCCAGAAATGAAATTTAGCATGCAAGAACGTGGAGCTGATTCGTAATGTCTGTAAATAAAGAAATACAAATAGGTGTTCTAGCAGTTCAAGGTGATGTTCTTGAGCATGTCTTAATGATGAATGAAGTGCTTGAGAAGAACAAAATAAAATCCAAAACTATCTTGGTTAAAACTCCTGAACAAATCGAAGAACTTGATGGATTGATCATACCAGGAGGCGAAAGCACAGTTATGAGTCGTCTTGTTACTGAGAAACGTTTTGGTGATGTTTTAGTAAAAAAAATCCAAGAAAAAGTAAAGAAAGGTATGGCAATCTTTGGTACCTGTGCTGGAGCAATTATGCTATCGAAAAAATCTACTGATTATGTTGTTGAAGGATTTTCTCAAGCTCTATTAGAATTAATGGATATAGATGTAATCCGAAATAAATATGGTAGACAAATGGAATCTTTTGAACGACCTATAACTATTGATACACTTGGTAAGAAAGAATTTCCAGCTGTGTTCATTCGTGCACCAATTATTCGTTCTGTAGGTAAAAATGTTGAAATCTTAGCTCGAGATGATAATGAAATCTATATTGCCAAGCAAGGTAAATTACTAGCAGTAACATTTCATCCAGAATTAACTGATGATACTCGTATCCATGAATTTTTCCTAAAAATAATTAAAAGTTAATTTCTTGATAAGGCGTTCATTCCAACGCCTTTTCTTCTTCTTTTATATAGGGAAATCTTTCTCCTTTCATATATCTTTGATGGTTATTCTTTATGAATAATAATATGATAAAACCGATGAAGAATGTACCCAACAAAGAAATAATTGCTATTTGATAAGCAATTGTTTTTCCTAGGTGAAGAGAAGCTGATAATATTAACGAAAAGATTATTGGTCCCATAGCTGCACTCGCTTTTCCAGATATTTTTTTAAGGCCCATATATTGCCCAATTTTTTCAGGTGGTGCTAATTCTAGAATAAATTGTCTAGCAATAATCCAAATAGCTCCCATAGCAAATGATAACACTATCGATGCAAAATAAGCTAGTATTTTCATTTTATGTATAATTATTATGGATCCATCACTAAAATCATAAGTTGTTTTATAAGTTGTTCCAGCAAGCACAGCTAAGATAATTCCAACAGTCCAAGCTACGGTTGTGATAATTATACCAAATTTTGGTCCTCTTTTATCGATAATAGGACCCATAATATATAGAAACCCTATACCAATTATTATCCCAATAAAAAGTATTATTCCAGCCTTCATTTCACCAAAACCAACACCCTCACGAAGGTAATCAACAAGAATAGCAATACATGTACCTACAGCATCATTGATTAACAACCACCCTAACAAAAATAACAGCATACCTTTATTTTCGGTAAATATTTCTTTGATTGTTCTCCCAAGTTGCACAAAGGTGCTTTTTATCTGTCGACTAACAGCTAATTTTTCTTTTGATTCATTATATTTTTCTTTCACCCATAAAAATGGTATCAGTAAAAGAAAATAGAATAATGCTGCAAAAAAGAACATCCAATAAACAAAACCTAATTGGATATTTTCTGGAGCAACTATATTATTAATTACATCATCAGCTTTTGTTGCTTGGCCAAAAATAATTGGTAAAATAAAAATTAATAGAATAGAAAAAATCGTTCCCACATAACCAAAAGCTACTCCAAAAGCAGAAACCTTTGCTCGTGATTCAGTAGCACAGATATATGGTAGCATTGATTCATAATAGAGATTTCCCGCTTGATAACAAACATTAGCAAATAGAAGGAAAAATAATCCTAAAAGAAATCGCGATGATAGAGCAATAAGTGGTGTTAATAGAATTGCTGTTCCACCAAAAATTAGTACCATTAGTTTCCTTTTACCAGCAATATCTGAATGAGCTCCAAGTATTGGAAGCAATATAGCTACAATAATGTTTGAAATCATGAGAAAAGTACTGACCATTACATGAGCATCCTCAAAGGAATACCCTTGTTTCATCCCCATTAATTCGCCCCATTGATAGAGAGTTATTGAGATAATTGCCATTGCAAAGACAGTGTCTGCAGCATCATAGAATGCCCAAAAAAGAATATTCTTTTTACTAGTAGTAACAGCTTCCTCAACTTTTGCTAGTTCGATTATAGTAGTAATCGGTGTGATAGTTTTCTGCTCTGTATTGATGTCAGGTTCAGTCATAATTAACCTCCATATGCACTTATAGGTTAATTAATATCTATAACAGATAAATGAAGATACTATAAATACATTCTTCTAAAAAGATAAGGTCAATGAAATAAACTATTAGAACGAAAAAAAAAAATTCCTGAAATTTTTTGGTGAGATAAAATGCAAGGTTATCAAATAAAGAAATGTTCAAGAAAAGATATTCCTTCATTTTCGGAAATAATTTGTAAAACCTTTAATGATAAATATAGCTGTTTTTTTATCGGTTTATCAGAACAGGATTACATAGAACTTGTTACCAATCTGAATCTACTTTCATATGATAAATACGGTAATTCTTGCAAGTATTTACTTCAATGTGATGATATAAATGTAGGTGCTTTAGAAATCTATATTGAGCGTAGGAAAAATATCCCCATTGGTTCATCACTAAAAATTCTTAGTAAGAAATATAATCTTCTCAAAGGATTAAAAACAAGTTTAATGTTGTTAGGTTTTGGACCCCCCTATTTTATGCCAAAAAATACTCTGTTTATAGATAAAGTAGGTATTTTAAAGGAACATCAAAGAAGAGGATTTGGTAAGGTTTTACTAGATTTTACTTTTAATAAAGCAAAAGAAGAACATATGCAATTTATCCAACTTGATGTTATCACAAAAAATTCCAAAGCTATATCATTATATGAGAAATTGGGTTTTAAAATTATTAATACATCAAGTATTCCTTTAAGCGAGATATTCATGGGAATTTCTAGTCATCATCGTATGCAGAAAGTTCTAAAATGAAATTTATTGTCTTTTAGTATCAAGCTAGCTTTATTAGAACAAAAAGACTTTCTATATTAAGGGATAATCAAACAAAAAGCGAGGTTAAAATGAAAAATATCTCTTTTGAGAATATTTCCAAAGTAGCATTATTTGGTTATATTGTTTTATTTCTAGTATAAGAAGGAGCAGGAATAGGGCTTTTAGTTAACGCCCATGATTCCATTATTGTACTTGAAATAATAGGTTTTGCTTTGATAATTGTTGGACTATTTCCATTATTCAAGATTTTAGATATGATAATTCTAACTAAGTCAAGTGAAGAAAGAGTCTTATCAGGAAAACTCAAAGATGATACTCCGTCTATTTTTCCGACTGAAAAAATCGATGATGCTGATATTACCGCACGCCAACAATTATCAAACAGAAATCGTTACTAAAATCTTTCAAAAAATATATACCTTCCTTTTCTTTTCGTTATTCATGAAAGACAAAACGGTAGAAATTGCTGGTTTCATTAATTTTGGAATGTTTTTGAATCGTCCAAATAGGTTTCTTGTTAATCTCATTCCTGAAGGTACTACAATATCAGAAAAGGCTTTTTTACATGATCCCGGTAGAATGAAGGAATTGCTTGCGCCAAATGCTAGATTAATTATACGTAAACCATTGAATCAAGAAAATCGTAAAACCAGTTGGGATATACTTGCAGTTGAATATAATAAAATGCTTGTAATAATTAAATCCAGCTTACCAAATGTCGTAGCAAAAGAAGCTCTGACTTATGGGTGGATAAAGGAGTTATCAGATTACAATCTTGTTAAACCAGAAATAACTGTAGGGAATAGTCGTCTAGATTTTTTGTTAGAAAAGGATGATAAAAAGTGTTTTGTTGAGGTGAAAGGTGTTACTTTGGTAAAAGGAAACAGAGCCATCTTTCCAGATGCTCCTACAGAACGAGGAGCTAGGCACCTTCAAGAATTAATTGATCTAAAATTGAAAGGACACCGTGCAGTTATATTATTTATTTGTATGCGAGAGGATCCATTAATTTTTTCACCAAACTATGAAACAGATCCTAAATTTAGTCAACAGCTAAAATTAGCTTATGAATCTGGGGTAGAAATTTTAGTTTATAAAGTACTTCCTAGAATTATAGAAAATCGATTAAATATTACCCTTAATCAGAAACTTAATGTAGAATTATAGGCTCTATACAAGTAAGAAACAGATAGTTGAGATAAATGGCAAATCAAGAACTAGTTGGTAAAATAGCTGCCGATAAGCACAGTAGAAAATTAGGTAAGATAATTAAGATTGAACAGATACCTGATAAGAAAACAAAAATAAACAAAACACATGTGCTAATTTTAGTAAAGAATTTCCTACGAAAAGATGTTGTCATCTTAATTGAAATTGAAAAGCTACAAAAAACCGATGATTTTTACGCTTGGTTTGATATTTTAAAAGAAGACTTCGATCAAGAAGTTAGGGAAACAAGAGCCTTAATACGTTTATATGGCGGACATGAGTAAAATAATTAGCTTATTTTATTCAAGCTTATACTAAATAAGGTAAATTTAAATAATTATTAGCTAAATAAAAATTGGCATTCAAAGGACGGAATTAAGATGAGCTTTATAGCTGATTTTGTACCTATCATGATACTCATTTCGGTAGTTGCACTCATTTTTGAATTTATGGATGCTTCACTTGGAATGGGTTTTGGTACAACTTTAACTCCTGTCCTGCTTATTATTGGCTTTCCTTCAAACATTATCGTTCCAGCTGTTTTATTATCAGAACTCTGTGCAGGTATTGTTGCTGCTATATCTCATAGTTTATTAAAAAATATCAAGTTTGGTCAAAAGAAAATCTTCAAAAAACGACGTAGAATTAGACGTAAATCCCACCCTTATACTTTACCGGGAACAGTAAAAGCCACACCGATAGGTGTTTCTAAAATAAAAGAAAGATCTATATCAGAATTTTCTGAAGAAAATTTCGATTATGGTGAAGAAGAAATAGTTATTGAGGATGAAAATGAAATGGCCCTTCATGAAGATGATGAAGTAATTGAGATAAAAGCTGAGAATGGTAGTTTTAGAGATAAAATAAGAAATTTAACAACAGATACAAAAGTAGTTTTTATATTAGGATCTTTTGGTATAATTGGCTCAATTATTGCTGCAGTAATTTCTGTTCTACTCCAACCAATAGCTGGATTTGTTTTAGGTGTCAAAATCTATATTGGGGTTATGGTTTTCTTTATGGGCGTTATTATTTTATCTCTTCGCAATAAAAAGATCAAGCTTTCAATGAAACGAATAGTTGCTTTAGGCGCTGTAGCAGGATTTAATAAAGGTCTTTCTGGTGGAGGTTATGGTCCAATAACAGTATCTGGGCAACTTCTAGCAGGTCGTGAAGGGAGAAATGCTATAGCTTCTACAACCTTTTCTGAAACAGCAACATGTTTTGTTGGTGCATCAGCTTATATTATAACAAATGTTGTTAACAGCTATTTAGGCGGGGGACCTATATCGGTTGGAGATCTCAGTCTTGCTCCTTATTTGATTTTTGGTGCGATTTTAGCTGCTCCATGTGCAGCACTTGTTACTAAAAAAGTAGAAGCTAAATGGTTAAAGATAGCTGTAGGGTGGGCTACAATATTTCTTGGTTTATTCAGCTTAACAAGATTAACTTTATCAGAATTAGGTATTTGGGAATCTATACCAAATTTTGTTGAAAATTATCTATTACCCTCAGCATTCAAATAATCGCTATAGCTTAGTAAAATGAATGATTTTGCTTATAATTTTCAATTACTTTATTTGTATAATCATCATCTAATATAGAAATATCTTTGAAAACAATAGTTATTAATGGTTTAATGTAATCTAATATGAAATTAGCAATTATTTTTCTTTGAATATCTTCATTTAAATTCATAACTACTTCAATCATAGTAATTAAATCAGATTTTTTTACATCGATTTTTTTTAAAATACTATCAATATCAGCTATCTTTTCAGTGAAAATTTCTCTAAAAGCTTCATCTCCCACTAAATTTGATAATACTCCAATGTCTAACCATTTATTATTTAAGTTTAATTCTTGAATGAGTGAATTTATAGCATGATAACCAGCTAAATTTAAAGCATATTGAATTTCAGCTTCTAACACTAGAAAAGTAGTTCTTGGCTCGAGAATTTCATCTAATCTACTCATAGCTTTTACTGATCGTCTGATTTCTCGATAACGTTTTTTATATAGTAAAACTCGTTCGTTCATCACATTAGCAATGTGTTCTAAATGTTCCTGTACAGAATCAATCTTTTTCTCTATCAATTTACCCAACAATTTATTTAATTCTTTAAGATAAAAAATGTTAACGTTCTGTCGGATAATTTATTTCTTGTTTTTTAGGGCATTCAAATTATTTATTTACTATTAAATCAATAAACTTTGAGTAGTTAAAAAGTTAAAAGGTGTTAAATCTTTGTCATGTGAAAGAGAATTCACAATATCTGAGATGATTGGTAAAGGTGCTTTCTCATCAGATGAGATTGTTATTGGAAAAATAACAAAAATAATAGATCAATCAGATAGTGAGCAAGATAATCCTGAGAAACTTTGTGATATTGAGAAAGATCTATTTCAAGTGGTTGTTATGCTGGATCACACTGTTTTTTCATCGCTAAATGAATCAGCTGAAATCCTGTTCTCAAGTCAAACATTAGAAAAAGTGATTGATGGCGGTATACAATTAAAATTATCAAAAGACGCTATTGATTCTACTATCAAAGCTTCACTAGGTTAATCTTTAATTCGAATTACATTCAGATATTTATACAGCAAGAGGTCTTTCTATCTTAGTTATCGTTCCATCATTTAGAAAATGAAAAATAACTTCAGTGGAACTGCTATAATTGATTGATCCTATAGTAATACGTTTTTCTGCTTCACGAATAGGCGCAAACCAATGAATTCTCCATTCATTTATTGCTAATTGTTCAATTTCTGCACAAACTATTTGGTTCTTTTGTTTTAAACGATAAAAATGTGGATTTTCCCGTGAAAGATTTAGCAATTCCAGCGCATGTGTGTATTCTGATTTATTAGCTAAAATTCTGATTTCAGGTATAAAATCTTCTCGAACAAATTTTTGCTGCATTCCATTTATTGTAGTAATAATATATGTTTTATTTTGTGGGTCTGTTGAATTAAAGACTCGATAATTTATATTCTGAGTATAAACTAATTCATTGCTTGAATACAATCCTTTACCATATTTATCTTCAAAGAGATTTGTTGAGCGAATATTTACTGCTACTCTTACTGAACTATAGAAAGTGAAAATGATGATAAAGAATGCTAACATAGCATTTTTCTTTTGTTTGTTCCATTTTAAAGGCCAAAATGCTGTAACAGCCATTAGAGCTGCTATAGTATGAATATTATTTGTAGATAATAATTTCAAGCCATACCATTTGAAAGAAAAGGGAAATAAAATCATCATCCCTGTTGGAACAAAGAAATCTGGGAGAAAATGAGCTAAAGATCCAAGATAAAGTCCAAGTAATCCTGTCCAGGATAAGAATGTTAATTCTGAATACTTCTCATCCTTGAAAATCTTCTTTTTAAGTTTAGGAATACCCAGTATTAGAGCAACAATTACGACTAAAGGGATTACTCCAACAAAACTATGACCCATCGCTCTATGTTCTATCCAGTAAAATTTTGGTGCTAAATAAGCGATGAAATTAAAAACAATATCAATATCCGGTAAAATTGATCCTATCAAATATGGTATAAGAAATGTTATAGGTATTCTCTTAAATTTCTGAATCCAAAAAATCAAACAATATGCAATAAGAATGTGTGTTAATGGATCCATTTTTTACACCTATATTTTAAGAATATTAAACCATTTTATTAGGATCAAGTATTTCATCTAAATTGGCATTAAATTGTATTTTCATTTCTGCTATTATTTCTTTAATTGTTTTACCTGTCTCATAAGCTCTTTTTGCTATTTCACCAGCTTTTTCATACCCAATAAATGGTGTTAATCTAGTGACAACCATTAAAGAATTTTCAAGATTTTTCTTAATAGTTACTAAATTGGGTTTTATACCCTTTAAACAGTTATTTGAAAACGAAACCATACCTGCAGATAAGAGAGATATTGATTCCAGTAAATTAACAATTATTATTGGTTTTGTTACATTCAAATCCAATATGCTTCCATATCCCTCAGCAAATGATATCGTTGTATCATTTCCAATAACTTGTAAACAAACTTGGATTAATGCTTCTGATTGTGTAGGGTTTATTTTACCAGGCATTATAGAGGAACCTGGTTCATTTTCAGGTAGAATTAATTCCCCTAAACCTGCTCTTGGACCACTACCCATCCATCTTATATCATTAACCATTTTCATTAAAGCTAATGCTAATAGCTTTAAAACACTACTGAGATTAACAAGAGAATTGTGAGATGAAATCCCTTCAGCTTTCACAGAATTTACTTTGAAAGGAAATCCTGTAAAAGCAGTTAATAATTCAACAACCAATTGATCAAATCCTTCAGGTGCATTTAATCCAGTTCCTAAAATTGTTCACCCAATAGGTATTTCATACAATTCATCAAGAGCTTGTTCCAAACGCTGGTTAGCAACTTCTATTTGTTTTTTATAAACTGAAAATTCTGTTGAAAGTTTTATCGGAACAGCATCCTGTAGATGTGTTCGACCGACTTTTACAATTTTATCAAATTGCTTTATTTTTTCTTTTAAAATTTCAATTAATTCTTTTAAAGAAGGTAAAAGCTCATCTTTTACTTCTACAATAGTTGATAGATGCATAGCAGTAGGTATTACATCATTACTTGATTGACTTTTATTGATATGATCATTAGGATGTATGGGTGTTTTTTTTCCTTTAGGAAATCCTAGAATTTCGTTAGCTCTATTCGATAGGACTTCATTCATATTCATATTGATTTGAGTGCCTGAGCCTGTTTGAAAAACATCTACTGGGAATTGTTCTAAGAATTTATGTTCAATTAGTAATTCATCAATTGCTTGTTCTATAGTATTTGCTTTATCATTATCAATTACTTCTAATTTTTGATTGGCATACAGACAAGCTTTCTTTACTTGAGCTAATGAAATAAGAAAGATCTTTGGAAACCTTTTCTGACTTATTTGGAAATTTTTCAAAGCTCTTTGAGTGTTTATTCCCCAATAAACATCTTCAGGTACTTCTAATTCACCCAATAGATCTTTTTCTATTCTCATTTTTGTCATTTTATTTCTTCTCTAATTTTATCGATTGCTGTTCCTGGCATAACTCCTTTTGGACACACTGCATTGCAAGCAAAAATCTTTTCACAACTTGGAACTCCATCATGAGCAATAGCTCTATCAAAAATCTCTTTTCGATGCCCCTCGGTGACTCGAGTATCATCAATGAATCTATATGCTTTTGTTAAAGCGGCTGGACCAAGATAATCCTTTTTCTTACCAGAAACTGGACATGTCCAACACAATCCACATAAAATACAATAAACCATTTGCTCTATTTTTCGAGCATCTTCAAACGATTGATTTGATTCTGGTGCTTCATCTTTTATTTGACGATCAAAATAAGGTTTAACTTCACGATAAAATTTCCAGAATGGTTCCATATCTACAACTAGATCTTTTATTACTTTCATATTTGGTAATGGTTCTATTAATATTTCATTTTCTGGATTCCAATCTGATATTTCACCAAAAATAAGATTTGGTACTCTTACGTGTTTCTTATTTTCTATTGGATAGACTTGTGTTTTGCATGCAAGTTGAGGGAACTTATTAATGGTTATACCACATGATCCACAAATTGCCCCACGGCAAGAATATCTGAAAGCTAAAGTATTATCATAATTATCTTGAATGTAAAAAAGAGCTTCTAGTATTGTCATTCCGGGAGTTAGTGGAACCTTGAATCTCTCATAAGATGATTCCACGTCTGGTTTTGCTTGTCTGAAAATCGCAAATGTTTGTTCTTTCTTAATCATTAATATACACGCTCCTTTACATCAAAAATACCTAAAGTAACAGGTTTTGTTTCCATAACCAAACCATCTTTTGTTCTAGAAACTAATGAATGAACTAGGTACTCTTTATCTATTCTTTTAGGATAATCTACTCGGTAATGTGCTCCTCTACTCTCTTTTCGCCAGAGTGCAGCAAATGCAGTTACTTCAGCAATATCAACCATATTTCGAAGTTCTAAAGCCCGAATTAATCCAAAATTAAATTGCCTCTCATCTGTTTCGATTTGCATATTTTTGAAATCTTTTTGTACTTGCTGTAAATCCTTGAGAGCTTTTTGTAAACGTGTTTCAGCCCTATAAACACCTACATTTATATCCATACTATTTTTCATTGCTGTTCTAATTTCAACAGGTTTTTTACCAGTATTATTTTTCCATTCCTTGAATAAAGATTCAACCATTTGGTAAGAAGAATTTTCAGCTTTTTCTTTCTCTTTTAGAGAAATTAATTTTTGTTTACCTCTTTTAGCAATTAATCTTCCAGTATGTCGTCCAAAAACAACTGTTTCTAGTAATGAATTTCCCCCCAGCCTATTAGCTCCATGCACAGATATACATGAAGTTTCACCAATAGCATACAAACCATTCAATGGTGTTTCACCGAATTCCCCTTTGAATTTAGAAGCAATTCCTCCCATTGAATAATGTTGACCCGGTTGAACCGGTATTGGTTTTTCTATAGGATCTACTCCTGCGAAATAAATTGAAATTTCTCTAATGCCTGGTAATCTTTCAAGAATTTTTTCTCGCCCCAAATGAGTTAAATCGAGATGAACATAACCATCTTCAAATCCACGTCCTTCAAGAATCTCAGTTTCAATAGAACGAGCGACAATATCTCGAGGTGCTAATTCCATTGCTTTTGGTGCGTATCTACTCATAAATCGTTCCCCATCTTTATTTAGGAGTAACCCTCCTTCACCTCTAGCACCTTCAGTCATTAGAATGTTAGTTCCATAAAGTGTTGTTGGATGGAATTGTACAAATTCACTATCCTGCATGGGAATACCCGTTCTAAAAGCAGCTCCAAGACCATCTCCTGTATTTATGATAGCATTTGTTGAGCGTTTGTAAATTCTTCCAAAACCCCCTGTTGCTAAAACGATAATTTCTGATCTGAAAATAACTAATTCACCAGTATTCATATCTAAAGATATTAGACCAGTGATTTGATTACCCACTTTAATAAGATCAATCAAAAAAAACTCATCAAAGAATTTCACTCTTTTACGAATACATTGCTCATATAAGGTGTGCAATAGAGCATGACCAGTTCGATCACCAGCGTAACAAGTTCTTGGAAAACCTGCACCGCCAAAAGGTCTTTGAGCAATCAATCCTGAATCCAATCTAGAAAAAGGCGCCCCCATACTCTCGAGTTCAACAACGATTTTTGGTGCTTCTTTAGCTAGAAACATAGCTGCATCTTGATCAGCCAAATAATCTGAGCCATAAACTGTATCATAAGCGTGTTTTTCTGGAGTATCATCTTTTCCTTTCTCAGTATTAGCTAAAGCAGCATTTATACCTCCTTGTGCTGCTCCCGAATGGCTTCTTAGTGGATGAACCTTACTTATAAGTGCTGCATTCCATTCATCAGCTAATTCAAAAGCGACACGCAATCCACTTAATCCTCCACCAACGATAAGCACATCGAACTCTTCTACTTTCAATGAATAAAACCATCCCAAATTATCTAAATTCTGATAAAACATACCTCCCCTTTCTTAAAGAATTATTCTCTTAATTTCTAGACCCTCTTTATTTTAAAATGATAATAGTTTATTAATCGATACAAGAATTTATAGTTCAATTGATTTCAATTATAATATGGAGATCAATTAATGACAAAAGAAATTATTTTCATTTCCTTACCATTATGTCCCAAATGTGTAAGAGTAAAACATTGGTTAAATGAATTAGAATCTTCAAATCCTGAAATAAAAATTACAAGACTTAATTATGCTACCAAAACAAAGGAAGCTAAACAATATAAAATTAAAAACATACCCACTTTAATTATAGGGGAAGTGCGATTAGATGGATGGATAAAAGAAGAAGAATTTCAAGAAGCTTTGAAGAAGCTTCTTTGAAAAATAATAGAAAAACTTCTTGATTGTCATCAATACCTATCAGCAGAACCCAAAACATTTCTATTTTTGTAAATAAGTAATTTCTTTAATTCATCTCTAGCTGGACCAAGATATTTTCGTGGATCGAATTCCCCTGGATTTTCTGCTAAAATCTTTCTAATTATTGCAGTAATAACTAAACGACCATCTGAATCTATATTAATTTTACAAACATTCATTGAAGCAGCTTTTCTTAGCTGTTCTTCTGGTACACCTACTGCTCCCGGCATTTTTCCTCCATATTTGTTTATTATATCGACATACTCTTGTGGAACTGATGAACTTCCATGTAATACAATTGGGAAATTAGGTAGAATTTTCTGAATCTCTTCTAGGATATCAAATCTTAAAGGTGGTACAGGTTGACCAGGTTTGAATTTATATGCTCCATGGGAAGTACCTATGGATATAGCTAAACTATTGCAACCTGTTCTACTAACAAAATCTTGAACTTCTTCTGGTTGAGTATAATGTGATTTCTCAGAGGAAACATGTTCTTCTATACCTGCTAACACTCCAAGTTCAGCTTCTACCATAACATCATTTGGTATTGCATATTCAACTACTTGTTTAGTAATTCTGATATTTTCTTCATATGGTAGATGAGATCCATCATACATAACAGAAGAAAATCCTGTATCAATACAAGATTTACATAATTCAAAAGAATCACCATGATCTAAATGTAAAGCTATCGGTATATTTCCTCCAAGCTCTTTCATAAATTTAACAGCTCCTTCAGCTAAATATCTCAACATGGTTTGGTTAGCGTATTTTCTAGCCCCTTTAGAGACTTGTAAAATAACAGGTGAACGAGTTTCAACACAAGCTTCAATTATCGCTTGGAGCTGCTCTAAATTATTGAAATTATAAGCAGGAACAGCATAGCCTCCTTCCATTGCTTTTCTAAACATTTCATATGTATTAACCAAATCTAATTCCATATAATGAACCATTTCTTTTTCCCTTCAATTTTTAACTAACTAATTTATCTTAATTCATCTTTTATTAGTTTAAATTATACATTAATCATACTTATTTTAGTTTTTGTCCTAATTTTTTTATTTTAAGTAGAATCTTTTCCAGTCTTGCTTCAGATTTCTTTCTTACCTGATCTACTGCAGTTACACCTTTTGGTTTTATGCCAACAAATCGCATAGTAGTTTTCAAAGCAATAATTCCTGGTCTAAGCAATAAATTGTATATCCAATAACATCCATCCATAGTTGTTATTATTCTAACAGTTTTTTTCTTGAGTAATCTTTCAGGTAAAAGTCGTCCTTTGTGATATTTATGACTAAAACCTGGGATGAATATACGATCAATGAAACCCTTCATTATTGCTGGAAAAAATCCCCACCAGGTAGGATAAATCCATACTATATGATTTGCCCATCGTATTTTCTCTTGAGCGATCAATAGATCTGGTTCTAATTCTTTCATTGAATGATATCCAGCAGCTAAATTTGGATCAAATTTCAAATCCCTAATACATAGACAATCAACTTCTGCATCGGCTTCTTTTACCCCCTTAATGTAAGCATCTGCTAAAGCATTATTGAGACTTTCCTTTGTAGGATGCCCCAAAATTACTAAGATTTTTTTAGTCATTTAATTTCCCTTGAAATTATTAATTTCAATCCACTGTCAATGTTTTTGATAAATTCCTTGGATAATCAGGATCAATTCCTCTTTCAATTGACATATATAATGCTAGTAATTGTAGTGGAATTACTGCTAATATTGGTGAGATTAATTGTGACGATTTTGGTATCTCGAAATAATCTTCTTGCTTAACATGCTTGTCTAAACCATCTATGTGTTCACCAATAACAATTGGTCTTCCATCCCGACATTCAACTTCTGAAATATGAGAAGTTACATAATATTTGTCCTCGGGAGCAACAACATAAATTACCGGATAGCCTTCTTCAACAATACTTAATGGACCGTGTTTGAATTCAGAGGAATACATTGCTTCTGCCGAAATATAATTGATCTCTCTAATTTTCAATGCTCCTTCCATAGCAACACCATTGGTTATTCCATATCCTAATAATGACATGGCTTTATTTTTCACTAATTCTTTTGCTAACTTTTTAGCTATTTCATCTGAATCATTAATTGTTTTATCTACAAGATTAGATAGATTATGGATTTCTTTCTTTAGTAATTCAAATTGCTTATCAGATAATATCCCTTTTTTATGCCCTACTCGTGCAGCAAGGATAAGAAAGAGAACCACTTGATTAGTATATGTTTTTGTTGCTGGCACACTACGCTCAATACCTGCACCAATATAAGCAAAAGCTTCTGACATGCGTTCCACTGTTGAACCTGGAACATTGATCATCCCTAAAATATGATAACCTTTTGGTTTTGCAAAATTAATAGTGTTAATAATATCTTTTGTTTCCCCACTTTGTGAAACACATAAGATAACAGTTTTATCATTTGGTTCATATTTTTTATATTCTTCAAAAAATCTTCCACCTATAACTGGTATAGATAATACACTAGCTATATTATTCAAATAATAAGATCCAACATTACAAGCATTGAAGCTAGAACCACAACCAACTAAGAAGACAATTTCAGCTTCTACTAGTTTTTCTACAATATCATCCAAAACATCACTTTCTAAACCAAAAGCTAATTTCTCAGTAGCTTCTACCTGTTCATGAATTTCTTTTGTGAGGAAATAATCGTATTTGCCTTTGACAGCATCTACCGCTGAAAGGTCAGTTGTTCGTACTTCTCTAGCTATTTCAGAACCATCCTTTGCGCTATAAATTTTATATGAATCGGCAGTTAATTCTACAATTTCTCCATCATTTAATGGAACATATTTATTTGTTAATGGTAAAATAGATGGCAAGTCAGAAGCAATATAATTTTCTCCTTCACCAATACCAATAACCAGTGATGAACCCATTTTAACTGCGTATAGAGTCTCTGGCGTATCTTTATGGAAGCAAATAAAAGCGAATGCTCCTTCCATTTCACTTATTCCCCCTATTATTCCTTTAATCATATCCTTTTCTTTATCATAGTGCTTCTCTGTAGCATGGACGCATATTTCCCCATCATTTAAACTAATGATTTTATGACCTTCTTTTTCGAGATTTTCTTTTGATTGATGAAAACTAACAATATTTCCATTATGAGCACCAACCATATCACCATCACAATCAAAATGGGGTTGAGCATTAATTTTACTAGGACGACCAAAAGTAGACCAACGTAATTGACCTAAACCTATTTTTCCTTTCATTTCATTAAGTTTTAATGATTCAATTACTCCTTCAATGGTACCAACATCTTTGCGTAAGTCAATTATACCATTTTCATATGTTGCTAGACCAGCACTGTCGTATCCTCGATAAGCTAATCGTTTTCCTATGAGTAATAATTTATTCGCTACATCGCCTTTTCTTGCTACAACACCAAAAATTCCACACATGTTTTTTTACACCAAAGATTATTTGATTTTACCATTTGTTATATTTTTCAAATTCTATTTAGCAAGAATTCTTCTCAAATATAATTTTTCCTCTAAATATGCAATCTAGAAGATAGTGAGAAAAAAAGGATTATGACCTATAGATATAGGTCTTAGTCTGGTGTAATGAACCCACCATAAAGTGTTAATTGGAAAATTACTGCGAATACTAATAATAACATTGCATTAACGAGTACTATACTGAGAATACCTCCTCTCAAAATAAAAGATTTCATTCTGAAATGTTCTCTATCATCAGCTATTTCCATATCATATTTATATTCCTCTTCTTCTATGTATTCTTCCTCATCCTCTTCTTCTAATTCTCCTTCCTCGTCCTCATATTCGTATTCATCTTCTTCCTCTTCTTCGAATTCTTGTCTCTCTTGAGCTGCTTTTTCAGCCTTTTTCTCTTTGAGGATTTGTTTGTAGATTCGTGATCGTTTGGTTTCTGTTCTAAGCATTTTATAAACGAAAATATTTCGATATACCATGTCCCCTATAACTACAACACCAAATATTGCTAATCCTCCTATAGCTAGAATAGCAGTTGGATTAACTGTAGCTGGAAATTCATGCCAAAATTGATCTGTTAAAATAATTATTGTCGTAATTATTATTGCAGGAAGAAACATAAGTAAATAACGAAGCCATTTAGGAATCTTAACTAATGGCTGTAATTTTTTATCTCCTTCCATTTCTAGTTTCACTTCACTAGTTTCCGTTTCCTCTATATTATCTTCGTCATCTAATTTTTTTTCAGCTATCTGTTTTTTAGGAGACATAGAAAATCACCAGATATTTATATTTCAAAGTATGTTTGTTAATCTAAAAGCATTATCAATACTATGTAAAAATATATTTTATAATTCAATACTTTAGGAAAGTGTTACTAAAATAATCTTTATCAATAGAAAGGAAATTATCTAGATTATTTTGGAATAAAGTTATCAATATTAACTAGTAAAGATTTAAATTGGAGATTAACTGGTTGCCAACAATAGGAATTGTAGGAATAGATAATGCTGGAAAGACCACTATCATAGATATCTTTGCTAAGCAGAAATTGACAAAAACAATTCCAACTGTTGGGGTAAATTTAGAACATTTCGAATTTACAGAAATAGGATTTGATTTTAACGTACTTGATATGGGGGGTCAAAAGAATTTCAGACTTTTATGGGTTGATTACTTAAACACTGTTGACTTGGCTATCTACGTTATTGATTCAAGTGATTATGAACGTCTCGAGGAATCCTTGAGTGAATTCCAAAAAATGTTAGTTTTAACTGAGGCAAATGATATTCCCATTTTAATTTTATTAAATAAAATTGACCTTCCAAACTCAATAAGTGCTTTAGATATCGGTCAAAAATTATCAGCTATAACTGAATTAGCCCGACGTGATTGGAATATTGTTGAAACAAGCGCTGTAACAACAAAAGGACTTGTTGAGATGTTTAAATGGGCATATACTAAGATAACTAAAAAGGAACTCATTTTAGAAGTAGATTTCAGAGAAATTGCTAATAAACGATATTATAGCCCTTGTCCCTTACTTATTGCTTTACAAGATGGTAATTATTGTATTAATCATGATAATTTCACTCCAGTCAAAGTTGTCCCTTTAGACAATCTTTTTACTGATAATTTTAGTGATGCAGAAAAAATAATCAAAGAGACCATTGAGGAATTTGAAAGTGTAGGTCGAATGGTTTGCTTTAATAATATCTTTGTGTCTGAAGAAGTGGAATATATTCATTGTGCAACTGATGCAACAAAAATTGAAGTGGAAAATACAACCGCAAGTAAAGAAGAGTATATTGATTCCTATAATATGATGCATTTAACGGGTGGAGTCATGTGTTCTGAATGTTTATATAAAATTCTCTTTTCTGCATTAAAACGTAAAATTAAAGCAGGCATGAAAACTTATACCTCAGATATTGAGGATATAAAAGCTTCTGAATCAAGAAAATCCTCTGATATAAAAGAATGTAAATAGATTATTTTCTTTTTAATTCCTTCATTGCTTGATCATATGCTGTTTTATATTCCTTAATGATATTTTTCCAAGTATACATTTCAGATATATCCCTTGCACTTCCTCTAGCTTGCAGATCATCTTCTTTTGAAAGTTTAGAATGTTTAATAATGATTTCAGCTAGGTCTTGAGCTGCTTCATTATTCGATCTTCCTTTTCGTTTTAAAACATAAATACCATTAGCATTTTCCATTGTTAGTTCATTTACTAATAAACCAAAACCTGACAAATCTGTAGTTACAGCTGGAACGCCCAATGCTAATGCTTCTAATGGTGTTAATCCATAAGGTTCATAGGTAGAAGGATAAATGCCCATATCACAACCACAAACAGCATCAAAATAATTCAAACCTAAAAGTAGATCTTCTTTTGATAGATAAATGGGATAAAATACTACTTTTACTTTATCAGTAGAATTATTGGTTAAATTTAATCTCAATAATTCTTGATAGATAGTATCTCTCTCATTAAGATTAAAAGGACATATTGGAGGATGAGATGATTTTTCTAGGTTTAAATTGCCACGTTTAAAAATAGTATCTATTGAACTAATTTCATCAGTAGAAAAGAAATCACTAAAATTCTTTGATTTAATATGCTTTTCATAATCATTAGTTCTTAATGAAAGCCATTCTTCGATTCTTAATAATGGATCTTGGATAGCTTCTCGAAGATTTTTAGTATTCTTGAAAGTTTCTAGAACATTTGGTTTAATACCTGAAACTGGTGCTGGAACCCAAATAAAGGCTAATATTTCTCTATGTTGGGGATCAGCGGAGAGATTTTCATTAACAATTTTTAAAGATTCGAGAAAAACATCGATGCCTTTATTGTGATATTCATACCTACCTGAAATGTGAATAATTAATAGATTCTCAAAATTAATATTATAATAGGGATTGAAATAAGCCTCAACAAATCTTGCTATCACTGCTCGTGCATTCTTATGTTTTATTGCTAAATCTTCCTTTTTGGATAATGTATCGAAATTTATTCCATTGGGAATGATGAAATCAGCTTTTTGACCTAAAATTCCTTCTGTTTCTCGAGCAACCGCTTCTGAAACAGTAATTAAAATATCAGCTTCTTTTGAACAAATAACCTCCATTTGATGCGTTCCTTCTACATGATATTGATAAGCTTTTTGAGGTGGTATTGTTTCATTTCTCTTTAGTAAATCATCTAATATCTCATTGATATCTTCAGGTCCCATAGCAATATTTCTTCCTAATTGAGTTGCATGGGTCATAAAAACAGTTGCAATAGGGAAGTTATTCTTTTTAAGATATAAAAGACCAGGCCCAGAAATCCATTCATGAAAATGAGCAACAATATTTTTTCCTTTAAAACGAGGTGTTTCTGAAAGATATGCAACGACTACTCCTGCTGCCCAACCAAAAGCAACCATTGGATCAAAAACTTCAGGCATCCATAATGAGTCTATATTAAACCAATCCCAAAGAATACCTTTAATCTCATCTATCCTACGCATGTCTTTACCAGTTATTAAAGGAACATCAAGAAGGTAAGATGGATCAACGAGGATAGTTTCAACGGAACCACCACCTATCCAATGGCCATATTTTATATCAATACCTTGAATTCGCAACATATTTTGTGCATCGACTAAATCTAATGGCATTTCCATTTCTTCAAAATCATTACGAGCTTTGAAAGCATTATATAATCCAATAGCAATATAATTGCCAGGTCCCATTAAGCGTTGCATTTCTGGTGCTTTGGAAGCTATTACTGAATAAATTCCACCAATTTTATTTCCTATTTCATTTGAGATTTCAAAAACAATTTGACAATTATTATGGTTTGATTGACCTTCCATCGATGTTCACCAGAATATAATTATTAACTAATCATCAAGTTACAAATTTAAATTATATTAAAAGAATTAATTATAGATTATTTAAATCAATAGTTCTACACATTTAAAAGCATCACTAGTTTATTTCTAATCTTTGAGATAAAATTTTAAGTAGATAAAAGAGAAATGTTTCCTCGTAAATAAACAAAATAATTATTTGAGGGGCAAACATTTGAAAGGTAAAGAAATTGTCCAAACTGTACAAAAGAAAATGAAAGAACACCATGAGCTTTTTGCTCGAGCAATTCCATTAATTGCTTCAGAAAATGTAACAAGTAAAGAAGTACGAGAAGCTACTTTAAGCGATTTTTCTCATCGCTATGCTGAAGGATGGCCCGGTGAAAGAGTTTATGCTGGTTGTCAATATATAGATGATGTTGAATTTATCTGTATGGATCTAGCAAAAGAGGTTTTCAAAGCTGATTTTGCTGATGTAAGACCAATCTCAGGAGTGGTTGCAAATTTAGTTCTTTATTCTGCTTTCACTAAACCTGGAGATGTGAGCATGTCCATTAGTATTCCTAATGGTGGTCACATATCCACAGGTCCATTACATACACAAAAAGGTGATTTTATGGGTGGTACTGCTGGTGCTGTTCGAGGGTTAGATGTAAAATACATACCCTTTAACAGAAGAGAATTGGTTATTGATGTCGAAAAAGCTGAAGAAGCTATTAAAGAATTAAAACCAAGTCTCTTGCATTTTGGTGCATCTGTTTTTCTATTTCCACATCCAGTAAAAGAGTTAGCTCCAGTTGCTAAAGATTTAGGAGCAACAGTTACCTATGATGCCGCACATGTTTCAGGATTAATTGCTTGTGGGCACTTCCAAGATCCATTAAATGAAGGAGCAGAAGCAATGTCATTTTCAACCCACAAAACGATGTTTGGTCCACAACATGGTTGTGTTGTTGCAACATCAGACAAGGAAGAATTCTATAACAAAATCAAACGAGCAACATTCCCAGGTATGACTAGTAATCATCATCTACATAATGTTGCAGGTTTGGCTATTGCTTTAGCTGAAATCAAAGAATTTGGTTATGAATATGGTGGGCAAGTGATCAAGAACTCGCAAGCTCTTGCTAAAGCACTTGAAACTGAAGGATTTACTATTTGCGGAAAAGAACACGGTTATACAAAATCACATACACTTCTTGTTGATGTAAGTCCATTGCAAGAAAAAGCTGGCTTAGGTAAAGATATAGAAGAAAAATTAGAACAAGCTGATATCATTCTAAATCGAAACTTACTTCCCTGGGATATGTTAGATGGTCGCAACTATCTAAATCCTGGCGGTATTAGAATGGGTACTTCAGAAGTTACTCGTTTAGGTATGAAAGAAAGTGAAATGAAACAAATAGCTCAATTCATAAGAAGAGTAGCAATTGATCTTGAAGATCCTAAGAAAGTAGCTAAGGATGTTAATGCTTTCAGAAATGATTATCAAACTCTTCATTACTGTTTCGGTTCGAATGAAGATGCTTACAAGTACATAGAGATAGCAAAATAACAAAATTATGTTCTAAATTAGAGCTAAAAATAAATGGAAAAGACTATGATAAAACAAAAGTGCTTTTCCTATTTAGTTTTTTCTTTTTTTTATAATCAATCAGATATAATGTAAAATCAATGAAAGAGCAATAGAAATGGCTATAGAAATTATAGCTATTACAATAGCAACATAGAAACAGATTTTACTATTGAATTTGACCCTAGAGTAATTGAAATTATTGTTTTTGTATTTTAATGAAATTGGTATTTGAGAAAATGAGTTTATTCTTCATTCCCTCAAATCCAAAAGAAAAAAATTTCAAGGCTTAATAGAAGCTTTACGTTTTCTAATTACTAAAACTGGTACGAGAATAGCTGCTAAAATCGCAAGCAAACCAGTAGGAATACCAACAGATAAACTAATCAATCTTAATTTTTCAGCTTTTGCTTCATCAGCTAATTGCTGAGCATACCCAATAGGATAAAGATAATCTGATTCTGTGCTGAATGTATCGTCTCCAAAATATTCGTCATCGTAATAAACAACAACCGAAATTTTAAAAGTTCCAACTCCATCATCAAAAGTGTATCCAGCTGTTCTAGTGTATCCAGAAAGCAGTATATTGCTAGAGAAAATATCAACTGTTTGATAATTTTCATTTTCAATCTCAATTCGATATTCAACCCAAACACTTGTGGGTAAAATATAATTCAAGTCTAAAGATATTGTTAACGAAAATTTATCTGTATATCCATCGTTGTCATAATCTCCGTGTGAAATAGTAACATAATTTATCTGTGCTTCAACTTGTTTATCTGTGGCATAAATGTAAGCATAAGTTGAAAAAAGATGTGTATTTCTGAAAACAACTCTGTAATTGTTTGTTGTTACAATAGCATAAAGTCCGCTATCTGAATATTCACCTTCACTTAATAATGTGTAAGTGTAACTATAACCGTCTATATAATTCTGATAGTTTGTTTCAGTCATTAACATTATTTTTAATGTTTCATCTTCAGAATCGAATTCCCAATCAACTAAATCATGATAATTTCCACGCAAATATCCGAGATTGTAACTCCACGAACTAAGACCTTCTATAGTTACATACCCATCGGTTGTGAGTTCTGTTTCTATTTGTTCAGTTGTTGCTTGAGCTAGTTGCTCAATGTTTAAGCTCATAAGTGGGATAATAATCATAATTACTGATCCCATAAACACAATTAATTTTTTATTCTTCATTTTTATTTCTCCATTATTCGATTGAAACATATTCACTCATAATTGCCAATACTTCATTGTAAGATTTACATGCAAAAATTCGTTCATTCCTCCCTAGAATTTTTTCTTACAAATCGTTTTGTATCAAACATATACCTCAATCCCAAGAATATTGATAATATCCCAAATTTCTCCTGATAAATTAAATTCTAATCATTTATTGGTCATATATATTCTTTCTCCTATAAGCAAATTTAATTCTCATTTCAAATTTAGATAAGAATTTTTTCACCTTATTGAGTTTTGCAAAATTATTTGTTTTTTAATAACCATAATTACTTTTCAATTCATAGAATTGCCTATTTTTATTGATTAATTCTATTCCCTTCTTAATATTAGGTGTAAGAGTATTACTTTGAGCTAACAAGAATAGTATAAATTGAAAACCAAATTCAAAGTTTAATATTCTTATATAGAGATAGCAAAATAACAAAATTATACTCATAATTAGAGCTAAAAACGTTTGGAAAAGACTATAGTTAATTGATAGTTCTTTTCCAATTTAGATTTTTTTACAAGATATTTTTTCTTATTCTAAATTAACAACTAACCATTCTGTTTCATCTTTAACATCTTTATCATTAGCATCAATGTAAATGAAATTAAATTTTAGTTTTGCTGTTTTAAGAAAAATTGGTAAATTTCTATATTTGAAAGTGATATGGTTATTTACTGATTTTTTAGGTGGAATTTTTGGTAATTCTAATGGTCTTTTTTCAAAATCTGCTTTTTGCATATTTTTATCATATGCATCAAAATCATATTCCTTGCTATCATCAGCAATTACTTTAAGTTGTGCATTTGTGATTTTTACAATAGTTTCTTCTGTCGTACTTTTATTTTTAGTCTCAAAAGTTAAATGAATATCTTTTGTAATTATTCCTCCACTATCAGTTGAACTCACTTTTCCTTTTAAATTAACAAAAGATACTTCTATTTTTTCTGCTTTTCTTTTTCTTTTTCTTTCATTGGAACTTCTAATAATATCAATGATTTTAAAAATCGCTAATGGAATACCAATAACATTTGCTATCAGACTAATGATTAGTGTAATTAATGTCCAATCCATATAATTCCCCAATGAAAAACAGATTTAGGACTATATGAATTTTTTCAGTCAATCAAATATAATGTAAAATCAATGATAGAACAATAGAAATAGCAATAGAAACTATAGCTATTGCAATAGCAATATTAGATTTTTTATTAGCTTTTCTTGTTTCCTCTAAACTATCTATATCCACTTTTAGATTATCCAATTCAATTTTCCTATCAATTATCTTATCAAATTTAACAAGATTTTTTTCCAAAGCATCGAAAATTTCTTTTTTATATTGTTTATCTTTTTCAGGATTCCAAGAAGTTTGTATGTCTACCCATTTACTTTGAAAGTCAGTAAACATTTCTTTAAGCTCTTTAACATAGGTTAATTTATTTTCATCTAATTTTAATTGGTCAACATATCTACAAAGAAACATAAACAGATTATGAAAACTATATGGCTGTGTATTTCTTATATCTTTGATTTCATATAGACTAATACACAGACTTCTAATCTGATCCATAATTTTTTCATCATTCATTGAATATCAAATAATCATAGAACAAAGAGATATTTTAAGATTGGTAATTTGTAAAATTCTCTAATAAATAATTAATTATTAAAAATTAATTAGTGGAAATATTTTCGGACATCTCCTTGATAATTTTTTTTATATTTATATTCCAAGCCAAAAATAAAGAAATACAAGGAGTTTAATATTTTGTCAAAAATACATAATATTAAAAATTGGATGAAGAAACATCAAAAAGTAACAGTTGGTATAATAATAGCTTTATTAGTTATATTTATCCCAATATCAGGTTTAATTGGTAATTTTCACGGGAAATCTGTTCAGAAAAAACCCATTGATATTAATTTTAGCTCAATATATAGCATTACTCAAATATTTGATGGATTTGAAGTAAATGTCTATAATCTAAGCATAACTGAGACAACAACTTATGAATATGGTTTAGATTCTTATAGTTTTAATCAAATAGGAACTAGTTATAATTCAGGTCCGTATGAACCTGACAATAGCTTTAGACAATATCTTAAAATAATTCCTGCTTATCAGAGTAATTGTAGATTTCAAGATATAACTTTCATTCTTGATGATTCCAATGGTATTGATTATTCAAAACTTAATATCATTATTTATGGTGATGGTGATTTAATCTATTGTAATAGTAATATAAAATCAGATTTGACTGTTGAATTTGATCCTAGAGTTATTGAAATTATGATTTTAGTGTTTTGAATGAAATTGGTATATTAGAAAATGAGTTCATTACTCATTTTCTCGTCCAATAAAAAAATCAAGGTTTAAGAGATAATTTACGTTTTTTGTTTATTAAAACTGCACTTATAACAATTGTAGTAATTGTTATAGTTGGAATACCAATAGATAAAGAAATTTTAGTTATTTTTTCATTTCTATATTTTGGGTAATAAATTTTAGATGAGCTAGTATACCAATAATCAAAATCATTATCATATATCCCATCATTTATCTCAACAGTTATAGCTGCAGTAACAGCTGTCTCAATATTATTTTTAGGATTCAAGAAAACATCTATTGTTCTCTCGTGATTTATCCAAGTCGTGTCGTCAATTATTTCATGAATATTATCGTGACTGTTTTCACCTTTATATGAAAAATCGACCTCATAAGTAAAATCCATAAATAGGTATCTATCTAAAGAAACATCAAAATATAAAGTAAGTGAATCATTATATCCATCATTGTCACTATCATAGTAAACAAAATGTGAACCCGTAATCTCAACCTGTGTTCTATGCTTATAGCTTGTATAATCAACACTTGCAGAAACAAAATTAGGATTATCAATAATAAATACCCAATGGTCATTAAAATCTGGATTCCATTGGTCAATTGTTCTTGATATTTTATCATATTGGATATTCCATTTTGTGTAAGGTGGTGTATCTGCTTCCCATCGTAACATATCATCATAAGTCATGAACCAGGAATCAACTCCAACATTTGAAGTAAAATCAATATCAATAGTGTAGGTATTTTTAATTAGATTACCAAAATCCCAATATCTGTGTTGTTGTCTTATGATTGTATAAACAGTTTTAGGAACAAACGAATCTTGTTCTTCAACGTGATTTATTCTAGATCGTATCTCGAAATTAGAGCTCAAAATAGGTATGATAATTACCATAAACCCTATTATTCCAATTAATTCACTTTTACATTTCATTTCCTTTCTGTCACTAAATATCAATTGATAATTATAAAAATTACTCTATGAATATAATCAATGATGAGAAGCTGTTAATGGATCAAAAACAGCTTCTCTTTGAGGTGATACAATGCTTGAAAGGAAAAATGATAGCAAAACTTTCATCGCATTTTTTGTAAGCTTAAGTTTCTTCTTTTGGTTTCAATATTTCACATAACGGTTCAAGATATTTCCAAACAATCTTTTTCAAATCTTCGAGATAATCAAAAACATATTTCTTAACCAGTTCTTCAACTATGTTATTATCGGTCATTTTTCCATCATTCAATAAAATGCTAAGATATGAATCGTTTGAGTATTTTCTGAATCTTCAGAACCACCTATAACATAAACCTTGCTTAAATCTCTAAGTGGAATCCAAGTTAGCTCGCCTTTAGGGAGTAGTAAAGCTTGAGCATACGTTAAAAGATAAACTGATCCCATTAATATTTGTCCCGTATTAAATTGGTCGGGATAAACATAAGCTCCAAGATATTCTCTAGTATCATCGCTTACCAACTGATAAGTTGTTGAATTTCCAACAACATCTTTATAGAAATACTCAATATTATTTGCACTTTGAGCTCTTTGTAATTCCGCTATATTTGTCATTGAAAGAATCTCCTTTTTGTTTCTTGTTGTGGTTCAATAACCACTGGTTGTAGTGTTGTTGTTTTTAGTTCTGATAAATTAATTATACTAGCTATTTTGTCATAATCAACGAACAAACTTCTATACGAATCCCAAAATTGTTTTTCATTGAGAATTTCATAAATTACCATTTCATAATTTTGAATGATATAAATAGAATCACATTGCATTTCGATAACCAATTCTTTTTCAAAAGCTAAAGGATTATCTGGTTGGTAAACTAAAAAATAATTTGCGTTGCGGTCATCATATTGATTACAAAAGATTTGATTAGTATCGTTTGTTGTGAAACCAAAATCATTACATTCATCCGCATTTCTTTCTGGTATCTCAAACTCATCAAACCTAATTTTTAGATTAACATCCGAACGGTCAAAATTAACAGCTAAGTATTCCAAAAATCCACCTTTGATAAAATAAAATTTTTCATAAATATACTTGGCTTGTTGTGAGGGTGTTCCTTGATTAGTTTCAATATTTTTTGTTATTCTTCTAATCCCTTTCAGAAAAGGGTAAAATGTTGCAAGATTCATTCTTTATCTTCCCTTTCCTTTTCCCTCTTTCTAATCCTTCGACTTATAAAGAACAAAACTATTACAGAACCAATTACTGTTCTTCTAACTATTTTTGCAGGATTTAACATTAGAAAACTCACCTTTTGATAATATCTTGTATCGTTCTACCAGTTCTTCTGATAGACATTTTCTTGTGTTTTTTACCACCTGCACCTTTAATGGTTTCAAAAATTTTAATTCCTTCTCTTGCTGTTTCTTCTGAAATTCCTAAAAAATTTGGAATTGATTTTAACGGATGCAAAACCAATGAAGTTGCTGTTTTTGTTGCCACTCCTAATTGAGGTGTTACCAATTCAAGATATTCACTTATTGCACTAGAATTATTTTTCTTTGCTAGTAATCTAGCTTGATAGATTGTTTTACCTTGCAATCCCTTAGGTAATTTTCTTTTATTTTCAACTCGTGGATGTCGTACAAAACGAACTAAATCCCCAAGATTTCTACCAATCATTAATTCTTTTACACCTTGTTTAGTTAAATCTTCCAAAGTAATTATGTCTCGTTTTTCTCGAATTACCCTTTGAATATATGTTTCAACTTCTGGTGCTACTTTTTCAAAAGCAAAACCAAGTTTATCTTGGTTATTATTCTTCATTCTCATAAAATCTGGAACTTTAGTTTCGCTAATTCCCATCATTTTCTTTTGTCTTTTACTTAAAATATTCCAAGTTTCATTAAAACCCATTTTTAATACTCTCCTTCTTCGATTACTTCATATAGTGAATCAATCACTTCTTGCTCATCTGCACAATAATAGATTCTATCATACCTACTCATATCGACATCTTTATCGTTCAAGATTTTATAATGAATTATCTGCATAACAAAATCTGAATTAATGTAGGCTGTGAATCCTTCGCTTTGGATCCTACCGTGCTGAGCATACTCAAAAAATTCATAATAGAATTTCAACTGCCCTTCTCTCAATTCAATACTTGCTTTGTCATCATCTTCGAATTCAAAAGCAAGTGCTTCTTGTAAACTTAACAAATTATTTTGCTGTATACGATATTTTCTTTGTGTTAATAATCTAATCATTTTTTCTCACTCACCCAAATAAGCTAAAAGCTCGTTTTTTCTTTTTTTCATCAGCTTCTTTCACATAATTTTGTTCTAGTGAAGATTGATATTTTTGCCAGCTGTCAGGTTCTTTATATTCTTCATCTACTTCAAGTGTTTCAGATTCAGGAAAATCTTGTTGCTCTAATTGTAAGAGATTTTCATCGGGGTTTCTTCTAAGTAAACCCGTTAATTGAGAACCACCCAGCATTTTCACTCGATTTTGCAAAGTTAAAGATTTGATAGGAGTTATTACATAGTTCCCTATACGAATATTGCAGTTGATTTTTGATTTATTGCTCGTTGCAACAATTTTATCATTCAAAATTAGTTCAACGTGCCATTTTTCTGTATCATTATTTTCATAAGAAAATCTAGCAATTTGTTTTGTATCAAAAGCTAAAGTTTGCTCAAAAACCCATTTGCTTTGATTTGATACATTTGTGATTGTCTCATTCATCAGTGTAAATTTATGCTGAATTCCCGAACTTTCAAGTTCATCTTGATAACTCGCTACAAAAGAATAATCTTGCCATACACCGTTTTGTGTTCTGATTGAAAAAGAATATTTTTCATTTGCAATTAAATCATATAAATGATAAGCTTTTGCTTGAACTGTTTCACCTTTTTGATAATTATTACCTTTGATTATTATATCAAAATTTTCAGCATTTGAATCCCAAATAATAAATGCGGAACTTGGTGTCGTTTGGATCTGAACATTAGTTATACTATTTTGAACTTGATTACCGAAAAATCGTTTAGCAAATCTATTCTTCTTCAGAATCTGAAAGTTTTCTTTCTTTTCTGCTATTAATTTAACATTGATATTTATTTGTTCATTCATTTTTTTATTACCTCGTAAATTTTTAGTGAAAGAGAGGAATTTTGCTCTAGGAGGAAATTATAGAGAAAAATAAGCGTTATTCCTCTCTCTCACATAAGCTTAAGTCATAATATCTAATATTTTATTTTGAACAACAGCTTTAGGACTTCGTGAATCACCAAAATCCAAACCCATTCTTTCGCCTGTGGTTAGAGATAATTTCTTCATTGGTTTATCTCTGCTTCTAAATTCGCTGAGTAATTGTTTTCCTTTTTCGACTAACTGTCCATTTAGAATATGAACATCATTTTGCTTTTTAACGCCCATTTTTCCCGCAACATTTTCTCTAATATTGCTTACTCGAGATTTAATTTTAGTAGCTACATTTTGAATTGTACTCATAATGAATCCTCATTTTATTTTTTTGATTTGTTCAAGCGGTTAAATCTCCGCTGAGCTTTCCTCAAGCTCAAGTAAAAATCTTGTATTGATTTACAATAAATCAAAGAGATTAATTAATCCTTCGTACACGATATATCTTTTTTTTCAGTTGATTGATACTTTTTCCAATATCTATTATTGATTAACTTGCCCTTTCCACGATTTTTACATTCTGAGCAAATCCGATAATTCTTTTCAATATAAAATAATTGTACATCATTACACTTCTCACAGTAGAAATAAACTTTCATTCTCTCACCTCTTTTTCAAATATAATACTTTTTTTCTATGATTTTTTTCTTTACTGAAATATTACAGGAATAGAATACTATTCTTATTTCTCACGTATTATAACTGTATAATACGTGGGGCATTACAGTTCTGTTATGTTTATGTAATGCTGACTTGGTTCAGTTGTCTCGTGACCTGCTACTTTTTGAACTGCAAAAATATCACCTGTTTTTTCTGCCACACGAGTTAATTTTGTAGCTCTCAAGCTGTGGCAAGTGATAATTTTAAAATTTTTGTATTTTTTCTCAAGAATTTTGTTGATTTTTGACACGTGATAAGTTAAGGAATCAATTGAATCGTATAAATCAAGTATTTTGTTAAGTTTGTTGAATATCTTTTTGAACAAATAAAGTGCTTCATCATTCAAATCTATTTTACGATAACTAGAACTTGATTTTGCAGTCCATACTCCTTTGATTCTTGCTGTTTTACGAACTTTAGCACTCTTGTAAGCACTCTTTTTAATTTTTGTAGAATATTGTTTTTTCTTCCAATATTTCTCAAGTTTCCTTCTACAATGTGGACAATCACATTCTTTTGGTTTAATTGTTAATTTTTTGTTGATAAAATCAATATCATTTCTCTCTAAATGTACAAATTCACTTGCTCTAAGACCAGTAGATAAAAGACCTAGTATTGCTGTTGTCATCAGATTATCTTTTTGTTGGTCAAGTACTCCTCGAACTATTTCTTCTTCCTCGTGAGTTAAAACACGCTCTTTCAATTTAGTTTTAAATTTTAATTCTTCATAAATGGTATCTAATTCTCTCTCTGATAGTTTACTCATTTTCGTTCACTCTCATTTTCTGGTAACTATTTGAACATTCTTTTGAACAAAATTTTCTATGCAAACGAACAAGTGAAACGAAAATTTCGCCACAGTTTTTACATATCAAAATCTCTCTTTCACTTGCCAACCTAAATCCACCCTTCGATTATCTTTGCTTTTCGTTTCATCAATTCAGTAATAACCGAATCTGATAAAATTCGATTAAAGAATTCAATCATTCTTTGCGTTGATCCATCACCAGATAAGTGAATATCACGATTTCTCCAAGCATCAATCACGCTATAAGGATAAAGATTCCCATCAATATCATCTTTGAATTGTTGCATTATTATTCTTGCAAGTGTTCTATAAGTTAATTTTAATTGAAAATCTTCTTTCTGCTCATTTTTGAGAACTTTAATACCTGTTTGATCAAGTTTCAAATGAACAATATTCAATGGTTTGAATTCTTCATTAAGAATAAATAATTTACAAGTATTTTCAAAGGGGAATTGATTATAATATTTTTTGCCAACGCTTATTTCATTATTTGCTAACACTATCAAATCAATTAATATCTTTGCAACTTGTTCTTGAATGATTTTCTTTAACTTGCCTGTCGATATTGTTTTGTGAATAAAAACTTTTGATTTTTCGATAAGTCTAATAGATTTTTCTAAAATGTCTTTGAATTCGTCAGGTACTTCGTGAGGTAAAATACCACCATTATTTTTCTGTGAAAAATCAAGTGTCAAAGGGATTGAACCAATAAAATCAACTTGATATTCTTCCGCAATTTGCTCAGCTATTTCCTTCCCAAAAATTGAGTAGTGATTTTTACATTCAGGACAAGTGAATTCGCTAAAATTTGTTACAATACCAAGCACTTTAGATTTTGACTTAGTGAATTTAACAACTTTTTTTAATGCGTCTCTTTGTGAGGGAACTGAGATAATAATATCTCCTAAATGCTGTTTTTTCTTAAGTAAAGTCTCAGTTATTGAAAGATAAATATTCCCAAGACCAGCTGGTAAATCGAGAATTAAATAATCAGTATCTTCATCAAATTGTGTGAAATTGAGAACATCATTTACAAATTGACTCATATCTTCACCAACAACAGCATTTTCATTCCCTGTTAACATACTTGTGGCAATAACTTGGATTGCATTATTCTCATCGTGAACCCACAGAAATGGTAGCATTTTCTTTGTTTCTGAATCTATTTTGATAGAGTTTTCCTTGAATTTTTGCCCAGAAAATTCTGAGAATGAACTTGAACTAATATCTGCATCAAAAAACGCAACTTTGTATCCTTTTTGGCTAAGTGCTTTTGCTAAAAGTAAACTAAAAGTGGATTTACCTGAACCACCTTTCAACGAGGTTACACAAATCGTTTTCATTCTTCGTACTCCTCGTCCACTATTAAATCTTCGATTGAAATTTGCTGACCGAGTAATGCTTTACTCGTTTCACTTGCTCTTCCCTTTGTAAGAGCTTCAAACTCTTGTGTTCTTTCGTCTTGATCCTTTGCTACATTATCTATTCGTGAATCACTTGGCATTCTTCTGCCGCTTAATTGAGCTAACTGCGAGAGAGGTCTTGTCTCTTTTACAACATCACTAACTTTATCGAGTAGCTCACTTGTGAGTTTCATACTATCATCAGAATAATTTTTTGCATATTTCATTTCAATATCTTTCACCTTAACATCAGTTGATGTTTTGGCGATTTCAACAGATAACTGAGCATTGATTTGCTCGAGTTGTCGAATTTCAGCTTGTTTTTGCATTAGCTCTTGAGATAAATCTTGATTTTTATCCTCTAATCGTTCTATCTTATTATCACGCTTGTCTAATTCTCTTTGTAGATTATTGATTTCTCTTTCAAACTGCAGCTCTTGTAAAACCAATCCAACATCTTTTTGTGGTGGTTCTCTTTCCCTTCTTCTAGGAAAATCAGTTCGAGGTCGAGAATAAGAATAATCATCTTCCTCTTCTTCAAAAAGTTCTAATGCTTTTTCATAATCGCTAACGATTATTTCCATAGCATCCTTCTTCTTACTTGTTAATGCAGATAATCTCCTAGCTAAATCTCTGGGTTGTAAAACATCACCATTAGCTTCTAATCGTTGGCTCATATTTTTAATGTTGATAATTGCATTATTTGGTATTCCAAATGATTTCAAAATATCTACTAACATACTTGTTACAGATTCTTCTTCTCCCAAACTTTCATCAGGATAATCATTATCGTATTCCTCTTCTTCTTCCTCTGGTTCTGAATCCAGCTCTCTCATAATTTGTTTCTTCCTCTCTAACAACGGTTTTTTAACTTCCTTTTCTTGTTCTTTTTGTTCATCTAATTTTTCCTGTTCAGCAAGAGCTAACGCTTGAGCTAACCGCTTTTCTAGCTCATCACCCAAATCCTCTTGTTCTTCATTAGGCTCAAAATAATCATCATCAGGATCATCTATGTATTCGCTACCAGAATCCATAACAATGATAGCATCAGCAGGTAGTTGCTGAGCGTGTTTATGTTGCATTTTACAAACCTTTTCTCCACACTCTTCACAAGTAAACCATAACTTATTTGTTGCTGTGGTAGGTCTAAATTTAGCATTTTCATTACCACAGTTTGGGCATTTACTAACCATAATTTGTCTCCTCTTTTCTAATTGAGAATTTGATTTAAGAGCTCAAAAATTCACAAAAGCTCATAAGAATTCTGTGTCTAATCTCGTACGATTTTCAAAGATATTAATAAACTTGTTGTAACATAGAATATCTTTTTTTATGTTTAACTGTAAACATAACCTATGTTTTATGTTATTTTTTATGTTATGTAGAACATTCAAATCTATAATAGAATCAACGTTTTTCTGAATTTCTATGTATGTTTGTTATGTCTATGCTGTTATGTTTACTCTATATTATCCCTGAACATAGAGTATGTTTACTAGTCTATACCCCTCCTATATACCCTTTGATTTAAACAAAAGATATATGGAATAGCTATATATTCCATATTAAAACTTCTCATTTAGACAAGCTAAACAGTAATTACCAAATGATTTTATTTCTCGGTCACTTTTTGCATTAACTTCATAAATGTGTTCATCACAAAATAATTCATTACAATCTTTACATTTGGTTAAATTATTTGTTTTTTTTCCACACTCAAAGCATTGTTTCATTTCTATTCACTTCTCTATTCTCTAAGATAATAAAGAATAGAATAATTTACTTCTTTTTTAGCATTTCCCGTTGATCCTATGATTGGTAATACTTCTATTTTTCACATGGGAACAGGTACTAAATATCTTAATATACTAATTATTAGGGATTTTGTGCCATGACAGATAATAATAATGAATTTTATTTAGAATTAATTCTCAAAAGCTTAGGGAATGCAAAACAATTCAATTCAGATGCTAAATTACTATCAGAAAATAATTCATTCGGACATGCTTATGCGTTAGCAGTTCTTGGTTTTGAAGAACTGGCAAAAGCATGGGGTATATTTTATCTTCATTTGGGTATTCATGAAAAAGATGATGAATTGATTGAAAAATTATTCAGTAATCATGTGATTAAACATTACGTAGGTTTGCAAGCATTTTCTCTACTAGTTTTACATTTATGGGACGACTTTATTCTAAGTACAAAATATAAAGAAGAATATGAAAATATCAAAATATTGGATGCAAATGATAAGCATCAAAAAGAAGAATTTGAAAAACAGCTCATGAATTTTGTTCATGATAAAAGCAAAGATGAAGATAAGGAAATCTCAGAAACAGCTAAACAATACCATAGATTAAAGAAAATACTTGATGATTTTTCCAATGATAATAATTTAATTAATGATAAGAAATTATTAGGATTATATGTTGATGCTGATTTAGATACACATATAATTGAAGGACCAGATTTTTTCACAAAAGAAAATATTGGATTTATTGATACTGTAGAGGGATTTCTCAACTTATCAGAGCATATTTTGAAAGGTTATGTAGATAATTCCAATAAACCTGAGTTCATGCAATACAGAGAATTTTCAATAAAGATAATGGAAAAGGTGAGAGAATTAGATGATGAGAATAATTCGTAAATCATTTTCTACTTTCCTTATAACATCTTAAACACATTTTCTTCCATTTGTTATCAGCATTTAACCATCTCTCTTTTCCACAAACTTCGCAAGGAAGTTTAATCTTCTCTAAAACCCACTTACATTTTAAATCATCAAAATAGTATTTTTCTTTTTCATTTGATGGATCTGATAATTCTTCCTTCATTACTTTTGCATAACATTCTTGACAAAGATTTTTTCCATTTTTATTTTTTAAAACAACCTCCCCAAACATCCCTAAAAAGTCCATTTCTTCAACTTTTTGGCATTCAGAACATATTCTACCTTGCTCGATTTTCTTTTCTCTTTCTCTCTTATTGGACTCAATAGCTATTTCAGAATAGAAACATACATTCTCAATCAAATATCCACATTTAAAGCAATTTAAATCCTTAATTGGTTCTGTTGGTTCAGTAAAATCATAATATCCAATTCCTTTTCTATCAACTTCATATTTAGCATTTCTAATAATTTTAACCCGATTAACAAAATTACAATTTGGGCATTTTATTTGTTTAATTACTGTACAGCAATCTATACAATCACAAGGTCTACCAAAATCACAGTTGGGCATAATAACCACATCCTTCTCATTAGTGATAGATTTCTCAAATTATTTTAGCATTTCTATGATAACAATATGATAATTGGTTATCTTCGTATGTTATTAAAGTAACATCCACTCTCTACCCCCTATACTCTATGATAAAACAATACTTAGTAAATTCTTCAACGAATATCTATCTGCTATTAATTATTATCAATGATTTTATTAATATCAAAGATTAATAACTAAGTGGGAAATATATGTGAGTTGTCCCGCAACCAAGGGAATTGATTCTAAAACATTCTCTTGGTTAAATCTATTTTAGTAGAAACAGTAAAAATAGTAAAATAAACGGTAAGTTTTTAAGTAATAAAATCGTAAAGTACTCCGTATAACGAAGGAGACAACTCACATGAAAATCGGAAGTTATACTATACCTGACTTGAGATTATTTCCCAAGATTTTTGAGGATATAAAACTCATATATGAGCATTATCAGCTTTCTGAAGCTGAGAATCAAGATGCAGTAGCCCAACTGCTTGGACATAAATCTGCAAATAGTGGTTCTTGGTATTCAAAAATTGCTGATATGAGGTTATATGGATTGCTTGAACCTCGTTCTATACAAGCTACAAAACTTGCTGAGAAATTGACCTTTGGAACGGATGAGGAAAAACAACAAGCAATCGCTGAAGCTGTTTTACACGTCACTTTATGGAAACGTTTGTATGATGAATTTGGCAAAGAACTAACTAACGGAAATTTTTGGGTGCATATACAAAAAATAACTAATGTTAATCCATTAGAAGCTCAAAAACACGCAGATACAATTCGTAATGCATACCTTTCAGATATTTCAAATATAAAAATTTCAATCGCACAATCACCATACAAAGCTGAACAACGTACTATATCTACTAGTGATCCAACAATTCTTGCCAACCCAGATAAGATAATAGTACAAGCAGGCGAATCAATCTTTAAAGACGATTTTACAGTTGAAGGCATTGAACGAACAAAACTTTTTCTTGAGATTATTGAAAAAAGACTTCAATCCAAGAAATCAGTAGAGTAGGAAGGCTAATACCTTCCTAACTTTTTTATGATGATTAAATTACCATCAATTTTTTTTCAATATCTTATATATTTCTGTATAACAGTCACAATAAAATCACTTTTTACTGCTACTAGATTATCATAATATTTCTCATTCTTCTTCGATTAATTCTTTCTAATCAAATATATTCACAAATAAAATTTACAAAAAATATTTTTTAAATAATTCTCATTATTTTTTAGAATCAAGTATAGAATAATTTATTTTTACTGAATATATCAAGTCATTTCTGAACTTCACGGGTAATAGTAATACTTTTTGTTATCAAGAATACTATAAATTGCATTCCAAATTCTAAATCTAAGATTCGTAAATCTGAATCAATGAATTTAATATTATAATTTGTAAAAACTGGTAATTGTTTTTTAGCTAATTCTTGTTCTCGTGATTCTATAAGCTTATTTCTTTTTTGCATATACTCTTTATAGGCATTAAAAAAATCCTCATCACCAAGCTCTCGTAACATTTCTTCTATTTCATCTTCACTATATGATATTATTATAGCACCTATTTATCAAATGATTTTTGGTAATTTTAAAATCTATCGCCTTAGCGTTTTACCTTATCAAGTATCTCAATAATTTCGCTAATATCACTAATTGCTTCTGCTACTTGTTTTAATCCCTCTATTCTATCATTAGTTAATAAGACATCTTGTTCTCCCCTGAATAATCGACCGATATTAATGGATCTGATTGCAAGATTCTTTGATATTTTATCAATGATTCTTTTTCTCAAACTCTCACCTTCAAAATTTTATTTAGTTGAAAAGAATTAAATCGTTTATATCTATGATAGAGAATATTCAATGCTTCTTTTTCAGCATAAACTCCTGAATTATCATTTTTTAGTCTATCAACTAAAGAAAGAAATTTTTTAGTTAATTTCTCTCTCCTCAGGCCCTTCAGGAATAAATCCCGCTAATTTGTTTATTTTTTCTTGTATTTCTTTATTCGTTTTTATCACACTCTATTTTTGGTTGTCACAGATCCAACCAATTCCTCCTAGAGTGTGGGATTTTTTTATGGCAAGAAAGTAAGCGTTACTTTTTTTTCATCTTTTTATAATATCTTACTTTATTATTTCTTGATTTGAATCTAAACAGATTTTAAAGCATTTATTCTTCTTTCACAAGCTTCTTCTAAGAAAGGATAATATTTGATTATTTCTTTATTGATTTTCTCATTTGCATCAATTTTTATATTACTTGCATAATTTAATTTTGATAAAAATTTATCGTAATCAGTTAAATGATGGCGTACATAATTTAAGATAATTCTATCAAAAAATTCTTTCTCAGTTTCATTTATTAATGGTTTACCTTCAATATCATATTTAATATAATCAGGTAATTCATTAAATGAACCACAAGCTAATTTCATCAATTCATTATAGGTTAAATCATAACCCTTAATCTTTGGTTTCCATTTTTTAAGTTCATATAAGTTTTCTTTTTTTAATTTTTTATTGCGTTCAATTTCTTGCAGAACATAATCATCAATTAACTGTTTTCGATTAATTTGTAATCTCGATTTATAAGCTTCTCTTTTAGCGAAATTTCTTGCATTTGTAATTAATCTTCGTTCTTCAAGTGACATACCAAATTTTTTTCCGATAAACTGAATAAACTCTTCTGATTCCTCAATTGAACCAACTCTGTTATGGAGATAAAATTTAATCTTATTTCTAGATAAGCGATGAAAATTCTGTCTAATTGCATCAGGTAAAATTAGAAAATCCTCTATTAGCTTATCAGTCCAACCACGTTTTTTTAGTGCTGTTTTTGTGTAATAAGATTCAGTCCTATCTAATTTACCATAACTTTCGTGAAAATTAAAATTTGTCAGATTTTTTTCTTCTATATTTCTTAATACTTCGTATGCTCCTTCAACACGTTTTTTATCATATAATTTAATGTGTTGATAATTTAATATCACAATTAAATCTGGATTTGAATACTCAAATAATGTCTTTGTTAGACCTTTCTCTCTAACTTCTTCAGTATTATAGTAATACTTTTTTAATTCATCATTTTCAAATTTAGAAACAACTATAGCATTTTCTGTATTGCAATTACTTTTTCTAAATTTCTTTTCAATATTTTCTTTGACATTTCTTTCAGAGTCGTTTTTCATTTGTTCCCTATCACCTTATCTTTTATACAGTATAATTTATTACATTTGAATTTATTTTAGTATATATATATTAAGAATTCAAATGTAATTTTTTGTACTATCATCTTATTTTACCTCTTTTTTTGTAAAAGTCTAATTGCTCTCTAACTGCTCTAAATTTTAGAGCAATTAGAATAAAAATCGTTAACATTTTACCAAAAAATCGCTGAAAAAGTCTAATTACTCTAAAAATAAGAGTAATTAGAGAGTAATTAGGTTTTTTCGATTTTTTGTACAGGAATAGTAAATGATTTTGAGCATTCAAACTGCTCTTTTTACTCTTATTACTCTTACTATATACAAAATCATCATTCATATATAGAGAGCAATTAGAGTAATTAGAGCAATTAGAAAAACAATTTTTCAGCAATTTCCTTCACCTACTAATCGAATGATCCGTAACGGTCTGCCATTCCGCTCGATATTTTTCAAAACAATTTCTTTTCTATCTTCTAAGTCATCAATGATATTTTTCAAATCATCAGTTGGAATCTTCACTTTTGAATAAAGTAAAGTCCAATCAATCTCATTTGATTTATTTTGATATTCAATTCTCTTAGAATATTTACCAACATTATCTTTTATTATTTGTAAAACATCATCTTGAATCGCCATTTCAGATTCATATTTCTTCTTTGTAAAGTGGCTCTTACGTGCTTGAGCAATTTCATCATACGAATCATAAATCATTTTAGTGAATTTGATAGCTGCTAGAACATCTTGTTTATCTATGATAAAATTAGTTTCTTTTGTTGATTCATCTTTTAACAAATCATAATCTAATTTATCAACTGCAAAAATCATTGCTAAACGTTCCACAAAATCATTTAAAGCAACAAAATAGCTACCATCATAATGTAAATAATCTTTGAACTTATTTTTTGTGAATAAAATAACTTCTTCAAATAATGCTACTGTTTCTAAAGCCTCATCTGTGAAACTAAATTGAACTTTATCTTTTCTAGTGTATTTGTTATCATTGATTAATTTTAGAATATTGGTGATACCATCTCTCAATTTATTTTCCTCTTCAGTGTATGGTGTTTTTCGTTTTCTTTTAAAATTCTTATCATTATCAGATTCATCAGTTACGAAAATTATTCGGTTGAAAAGCCCCTGTTGGAAATACTCCTCTTCGAAATACTTAACTGAGCTGGGAGTTGTTGCCCAAACTAAGTTTACAAAAGGTTCTTCTACACATTCGTTCCCATAACCTCTTGTTTTTCTGGTATAATCTCTGCCATCTATAAGTCTTGATAAAATAGGTGGTAGTGTAGCTAAATATCTCTTGGATTTAACACCAGAAAAGAAAGCTGAAATTTCGTCATTTGTCCAAACCGCTATTGATCCAAAATTTGTAATAATATTAGCTAAAAATTCCACAAACGATTCAGGTGTCATTTCTTGTGGAGAAAGTAAATCTTTGTTTATATCTTCTAATGTTTGTGTTAAGTATCCTGTGCAGGTAGATTTTCTACTTCGCGAATCACCAATAAGCATTATTGAAACAGTGGCAAAGGATTTGCCAATATCCTCTTTTTCATTATCACTTACAGTTATCTTGTGTTTTGATCCATCAATGACATAATATTTCTTATTCATAATTGAGCTTAAGGTTGCTATTGCTGTAAAAATGATATATTTAAAACTGGCATCTGTATATCCTATAAATTTATCAGTGCCATTCCCACGAATTAAACGTGATATTAAAAATAATATACCACGTTTATTTAATTGAACATCTTCAAAAATATCCCAAACATCATAAATGTCTTTGATTACTTTTTCAAACATTGGAATATTTTTTTCATATTCTGTTACTGTATAATCATTTTCTTTGATAAATCCATCAAAGATTTGATTTTCAAGTTTTTCATTTATATTTTTCATACTCATATATTTTCTCCTGTTTTAATTCCAAACAAAAAATAGTATTGAGCTGAGAGAGAAAACGATAACCCTCTCAGCTCTTCTAAATAATCGTTTAACGAAGATTTAGAGTCAGAAAATATATGATATGATACTTTCCTAAGAAAGCAATCAGCGTAAATTTTTTTCGTTTTTACTTTTCGTTTATCCTTTTTTCGTTTTCTATTTTCTGATTAATACTTTTTTTTCGTTTTAAACCCCTTTCATAAAAGAAAAGTTACATACATACTATGTACATCAACATTTATATAGTCTTCTATTTAACCTTTATAAATGTTTATTGATTAAATCATTATATCATTTATAAATGATAACTTTATCTAAAAAACAAAACAATTATATATAAAAATTAAAACATTTATAAATGATTAGACAAAAACTATATTGATCCCTTTTTTCAATGTTTATTTTAGTAGTGGAAATAACCTGTTAATAACTAAAGAACTATCACAGAAAATTTAGATTTTCTAAAGTCCTGCGTGGGGTCTGATTCTCCCACGCATTTATGGTTACACTCTCGAAAGAGAGATAACAATTGATGGAACGTTTGATAATTCTACCACGTTCTATCATTCATCGTAATGTTCCTTTTCCAGAAGGAATTTACAAATCGAATAGAGAAAAGAATTTTTCTCAAAAAAAAATCTAGCAATAGAAATTTTTCTTCAAAAATCAAAAACAAAAACTGATTGCATCAGTCTAAAAATGCTATTCGCTCCTCGTTGAGCATTTTTTTTATTTTTTAAAAAAGGATTAAGAGCTAACTTTAGCTATTAGCTCTTTGAGAGTTTTGAGTTCTTCTTGTGTTAATTTCTTTGTTAGATTTTCAACTGGTTCTTGAGTTTCAAGAATCGCTAATCGTTCCTCTCTTTCTTGTTCATAGATTTCTGCTTGTGTTGTTCTTATCTCTTTCATTTCTTCAAATTCCATTTTTAACTCGATGAATCTTTCATCTCTTTTTCGTATTTCCTCTTTTAGATAACTTAATTCGTCATTCATTTCTCTCTCTAATTGCATATATTTCAAATCATCTTTTTCTAAGTCAAATAATCGCATATCAACAGATTTTTGCATTTCTTCAAGTATCTTAGTTTTTAAGTTTTCATAGAAAGCTTTTCTATCGCCATAATGGTAATCTGACATCAATGAACTATCATCGCTAGTGCCATTACCTCGCCAGTGTCCCATAAGTATCTCAACTATTGTTTTGTCCATTTGAGCTTCTTCTCTGCATTTACGATAGAAAGTTTTTCTGAAATGAGCTGGTGTGATATTAGTTTCAAGTTCTGCTAAGCTTATTAATTTAGTAACGATCCTTCGAATTGTTCCAGGATAAATTCGTTTCTTTGAATAAAAGCTAGTAAAAATATAAGTATCATCAGGAATAGAATCAGTATAATGATATTGCTTTCTCAAATGTGCTTGTATGAGTTCGAGAGCTTTTTTAGAGATTACCCCATAAAAAGAAATTTTTGTTTTGCTTCTAATGTGGTGGAAAAGATAGAATTCTTCTGTTAATTCAACTGGATCAAAAGGATTGATGATATTTTTAAATGATTTAAATTGCAATCTGCAAACATCAATATTTGACAATCCTGAGCTCCACATCGTATGTAAAACTGCTTTTTCAAATAAATCTGCGTGATAAAGCATTGCTCTAAAATTATCTTTAGTGATAGATTCTTTGAAATTTTCTAGTTCAAAATCTTCTTCGCTTATGATTCCTCTAGGAGTTGTAGGAATATCTTGTCGTCTCCATTGGAATTCTATTTCGAGAAATTCTCTAAAGAAAATCTTAACATAATTTACTTCTGTCCAAGCCACTTGATGTTTGACTTTTTGAACTCTATCATTATAATAGTTTTTCAACATACTTTTGATTATTCCCTTACTAAAATTCTCAACATCTTCTTTTAATTTTGTAGGAGTAGTTTTGTGAAACTTACAAAAGTTCGTTAATGCTCTTACAACGTTATCAGCAGTTCCTTTATTTGAGTAGTAGTTCTTCCAGCTTTGCATTAATGAGTCATTATCAAATTTATCTTTCTTTCTTTTCTCTCTTCCAGGTACTTGTATTTTACAACCAAAAAATCTGAGAAATCTTCTCAAATGGGATGAGGCGATCCTTGTTGTCTTGCTTATTTCTTGGTATTCTAGTAGATGAGAGATTTCTTTTTCTCCTGATTTAAGCAATTCTTCAACAGATGAAAAATTACGATATTTCATATAGCTAACTATGGAGTAAGAATAGCTTTTCTTTGTTTGAGCATTCTTAATTTCATCATTCAAAAATTGAACTATTTTTTCATTTTGTAAGATAGGATTTTTTTGCTTAGGCATTTTTATCACCGACAAATTCTTTATAGTTCTAATATAAAAAATGTATTTTATTAATATTTTGCTTTAAGCATACAAATATATTGATATTATATGAACCCATTATGGGTTTCTTTTTTCTTTTTTTATTATTACAATAAAACTCAAATATTTTTATAATAAAAGAAATAATACCGACAAAAATCCTCTTTTACATTAAAAAACTTTAAAATAGCGTAAAATTATAAAAGGACATATTAAAACTAATATTTTATCAAAGATAAGAAGATGGTTTGATTTATATGTCAAAGAAAAGTAAAACTGAAATGCCTTTAGCACCACTTGAAAAGATAATCAAAGAGACAACGGATTTACGTGTAAGTGCTCAAGGAGCAGAAGAATTACGCCGAGTGTTAACTATAATTGCAGAAGAGTTAGCAGATGATGCTGCTGAATTTGCTAAATTTGCTGGTAGAATAACAATAAAAGCCCGTGACATTTCTTTAGCTTATAAAAATATGAGAAAACAAAGATAATTCAGTGTTAGAGATGATGTGTATCATTTGTTTTTATGATTTGAAATTTACCATTCTTTTCAATTGTTATCTCTGATATTGAAGAATTGTCAAAATGAAAGTCCCAAAAATGTTTGGTATCTAATCCCAGTAAATATAGCATTATAATATTCAAAACAACTCTATGTGAGACAATCACCAATAATTCTTCTTTTTGTTCGCGAATTTTTTTGAAGAATTTATCTACTCGCTCATATACTCTATACCAAGATTCTCCATTTGGAAATACTAATTCTTCTGGTTGATTATTCCAAAAATGTTCAGCTTGAGGGTTTTCAGCAAAAATTTCACTATGTCTTTTTCCCTCCCAATCACCAAAACTAATATCGATTAGCAATGGTTCCTCTATTAGCTGACTTTTTGGATGGAACTTTTTAATACCTTCAGCTGTTTGCCTACAACGAGACATTGGGCTAAATAAAATTTTGTCAATATTTTCATCTTTTAATACTACGCCAGTTTTATCAGCTTGCTCTAAACCTTCCTGAGAAAGTTCAATATCCATTTGCCCTCTAAATCGCTTATCTGTTAAATTCCAAGCTGTTTCTCCATGTCTTACAATCAAGATTCTCATATAATCAACCAAGAAAATTTATTCTTTCAAGTTTTTGAAGGTAGCTTTAAGCTATAAAATACTTGCTTAAAAAAGAGAACAGAAAATCAGAATAGAAAATTAGAAGTAAGTTGGAGATCCTTAATAATCCCATTTTTTTAAAAAAATGAGATTATGATTTTTTGAGAGACAGTTCGGGATTATTAAGGAATCATCACCATTACAAATCAGCTAGCGTTGGCCAGACTGAATAGGCATTTGCTAATAAAGCATTATTGTAGAATAATACTTGACCAGCGAAATGAGCGTTTGTTTCTGCTGAAATTTTCATCAAGACTATATTTAATCCTGGAGTTAAGATCATATCATCAGCAGTATACCATTTATTTTTGTTGTTTCCTTCGACAGTGAGTTCACCATTAAGATAAACTTTGTAATCACTTGCACCGTTTGCACCTAAGCTTACTGTTAAAGCTTCTGTGCCTGGAACATAGATGTAGGACCATAAGTAAACAACACCTCTATGACCCCAATTAAGATTATCTTGTTTGTCCCAATTGCCTTGTTTGTCAATTGCAACTAAACCTGGGTGATTACCACCATCTACATAAGGTAGAATCTTATAACCACTTTGGGTGCCCATTCCACCTTCAAGGAATTCATCATTATCAAGTATGTATGGTGCGTATTCTAATTCACTACCATAACCACATAAGTCAATAAAGTCTGTTGAAAGATCTGGTCTCTTATTATCGTCATCAAATTCACCTAATATGAACCACATTGTAGGTGAATAACCAGTCTCAGTTGGGAAGTTTCTATCACCATAAACATCATCTTCAGATGTTCTAGCGACTAAATAATTATAACCTGGGAATGAGGATACACCAATTCCAGAGACAATCTCATCAGGAACTTCAGAAGCAATGGTTGCTATATATCCTGGGGAATTATATACTTCGCTTTCAAAATTTATTTCTACATAGAAAGCTTGGAAAGGTTGGATTTGTTGGCTCAATGCTGAAGCATAAATGTTTATTTCAGCTAATGAACTGATTTCAATTTCATTATCAAAAGTATACCAAACATATTCTACATCATCTTGAAAAACAGAGACACTTTGGACTTTAGCATCGCTCATACCTTTGTTAATTAAAGTAAGTGTAATTGAATCAATTAATCCATCTTCATCAAAATCAGTGGCTTGGATAGCCCCACCTTCATTTATTTTGGCTTGGAAATTATTATAACCACTCATAAATCCATATACTGCAGCTACGCCAACTACTGTAATACCGATCATCATTACGGTTGCGATTGTAGCGCTTACTGCTTTTTTATTTTTAAAAATTCTATTTAATTTCAATTTGAAACCTCATATAAATTCATAATCTCAATGATTTCTATAACAAATACTCAGTTGTTTTGTTATTAAAGCGTTGTAGAAGAATATACCAATGCTTGTGAACTATAAATTCAATATATCTAGTAAACTCGTTCGGGTATTTTTGTCGATAAAATCACTTATTTTTCAAAAAAAGGGTTATGAGAAGATTTTTGACTTGAAAAAAGCAATCAAACTTGATGATTTCTAATGGAATATCAATTTAATACCACTGAACCTTTCGCTCGTGAGCTAGATAATAATGATCCCTTGGCGAAATTTCGCGAGGAATTCAATATACCTGAAAATACTATTTACGTTGATGGAAATTCTCTTGGTTTGATGGCTAAGAAATCCGAGGAATGTATCTCAAGAGTAGTGAATGAATGGAAGACAATAGCAGTTAATGGTTGGTATATTGGTAAACCCTCTTGGTTTTACTTTAGTGAGATTTTAGGTGAAAAAACAGCTCCATTAGTTGGAGCAAAACCAAATGAAATTGTTGCAACTGGAACTACAACAATTAATTTACATTCATTAGTTAGTTCATTTTACACTCCGACTAAAGAACGCTCGAAAATCCTAGCTGATGTTTTAAATTTTCCAACTGACATTTATGCTCTTAAAAGCCAAGTTATGTTAAAAGGGTATGATCCTAAAGAACATTTAATATTGGTACCATCAAATGATGGACGATTCTTGGATGAAGATATGATTATAGATTATATGAAAGAAGATATCGCATTAATAGTACTTCCATCTGTCCTTTATCGTAGCAGTCAGTTATTAGATATTCCTCGTTTAACTAAAGAAGCTCATAAAAGAGGAATAATAATTGGTTTTGACTGCAGTCATTCAGCAGGCGCGGTTCCCCATAAATTTGATGAATGGGATGTTGATTTTGCTTTTTGGTGTAGCTACAAATATATGAATGGTGGTCCTGGAGCTCCAGCGTTCCTTTATGTTAATGAGAAGCATTTTGATATTTATCCTGCTTTAAGTGGTTGGTTTGGAAATAATAAAGAAACGCAATTCAATATGTCACTTGATTTTGAACCAGCAAAAACTGCAGGTCAATGGCAAATTTCATCACCTGGTATTATTGGTGCTGCCGGTATTGAAGGAGCCTTAGAAGTTACTCTAGAAGCAGGTATCGACGCTATAAGAGAAAAAAATATTCTGATGACCTCTTATTTGATTTATTTGGTGGATGAAATATTAACAAAAGAACCTTATAACTTTATTATCGGTACACCACTTGAAGAATCGAAGAGAGGTAGTCATTTAGCTTTAGAACGTGAAGTATATTCATTAGAAATATTTGAAGCTCTAAAAGCACATGGAGTTATTGGTGATTATCGTCCGAAGAATATAATTAGAATAGCTCCTGCAGCTTTGTATAACACCTACCATGAGATATGGAAAGTTGTTCATATTTTAAAGCGTATAATAGATGAAAAGGAATACGAACAATATATAAAAAAAGAGTAAAACTTAATCCAAAATCTTTGAAATGAAAGCGTAAAATTAAAGTTGTAATTAAGAATATCAAATTTAAGAATAAAATTAGGTTGTTGTATTTATGTCAGAAAAAGAGATAGCATGGGATCTTTCGGAAGTTTTTCCCAATATAAATGATCCCTCAATAGATAAAGCAATTGAGAATATACAAAAAGCAGCAGAAAATATCGCTGAAAAGTACCCTGGAAAAATAATTAATTTTTCAGCTAGTGAATTGTTAACGCTTCTTCAAGAATATGAAGAATATCTTATCGAATCAAGAAGTCTCGGTATGTATGCACGATTATCTTATGCTGCTAATATGACCTTGTCTGAAACACAAAAATTGAACGATCAGGTAAGTAAACTTGGTGCTGAATTAAATAAAAAATTGGCTTTTCTTTCTTTAGAGATTGGTAAGCTATTAAACTCAAAACCAAGTTTAATTAATGATTCAATTTTAGCTAATTATAAGCACTATCTTGAAAGAATTATTCGAGCAGTACCTCATCAACTGTCGGAAATTGAAGAGCAATTAATTATTGAAAAAGATCAATATGGAATTAATGCCTGGCAACAATTGCAAAGTAAATGGCTAAATACTAGACTTTTTGAGGTTGAAGTAGAAGGTGTTAAACAAAAATTACCTTACGGTAAAGCAAATGGTTTGTTTCCTCATAAAGATAAGGCAACTCGTAAATCAGCTAATCAAGAGATATACTGTTTACTGAAAAATGATGGAGAAATATTTTCATCAGCTATGAGGAGCATTTTTAATGATTGGCTCAATGTAACAAAACGTCGTAAATATGATTCTGAAATACATTCTAGTTTAATTGCTAATGATACTGAAGCTAAAATCATTGAAAGTCTACTAAAAACAATTGATGAAGGTTCACATATTTATAGAAGATATTTGAAATTAAAAGCTAAACTATTAGGTCTAACAATCCTAGACAATTATGATATACCTGCCCCTCTACCAAACGCACCAGATATCAAATATGATTATGAGAAAGCTAAGGAGATAACTATTGAAGCTTACAGCAAATTTGATGCGGATTACGCTTTTGCGATAAAAGATATGTTTACTCTAAATCATGTTGATGCTTCCCCAAGATTTGGTAAAAGAAATGGCGCTTTCTGCTCTAGCTGGTATAAAGGTAAAACAGCTTTTATGCTACAGAGTTTTAATGACTCACTTGATGGTATATACACCTTAGCTCATGAAATGGGTCACGCAACTCATGACTATTATTTCGCTCGTGAACAAACCATACTCAATAGTACTATGCCAATGATTGTTGCTGAAACAGCTTCCATTTTCGGTGAATTATTAGTTACTGATTTGTTATTAAGTAAAGCACAGACTAAAGAAGAAAAGATGTCGATAATTTGTCAGGTACTCGACGGTGCAGGAATGGCCGCATTTCAAGTAACAGCTCGTGCTTGGTTTGAACAAGACCTTTATGATGCTATTAAACAAGGAGAATTTTTGGATTATCCAACAATTAGTAACTATTGGACTAAGAATCGAGATAGAATCTATGGTGACTCAATTGAGTGGCTTGATGTTATGGACGCAGAATGGACTATGAAAGGACATTATTATATGTCTAATTTTAGATTCTACAATTATCCGTATGTCTATGGTCAACTTTTTGTTTATGCGCTTTACCAAAGATACATTGATGAAGGGAAGGTTTTTGTTCCAAAATTCAAGAAAGCATTAGCTGCAGGTAACAGTATCTCACCTAAGGAGATTGGCGAGTTATTTGGTCTTGATGTAACAGATCCAGAATTTTGGAAATTAGGAATAAAACGATTCGAATATTTTGTTGATGAGTTAGAAAAACTCATGGATTAAGAATGATTTCGGTCTAGATGACCGAATATTTTTTATTTTTTTATACAATTAAATACTTAAATTTGAAATGGTAATAGGGTGAGTTATTATGCCTGATGAAATTCCATTTGATTTATCAGATGTTTATTCCGGTTTAGATGATCCAGCTATTAACAAAACCATTAATCAATTAAATTCAATGGTTGATACATTTATCAAGAAACATCAAGGTAAGATAAAAAATTATGATGCAGATAGTGTTCTTGATTTATTAATCGAATATGAAAAATATCTCGAGGTTGTAAGCAATCTACGTATTTTTGCTGGTTTCTCCTTTTATGGTGACATGACTAAAAAGGAAAGTCAAACATTGTATAATCAATTTAAAGAAATTAATGCAATTAATGCAAAGAAACTTTCGTTTTATAATCTCGAGTTAGGTACATTGCTTCTTGAAAAACCTGATTTGTTAAATAACAAAATCTTACACAATTATTATCATTATTTAGAGCAAATTCAAGAGCTTACAATTCATCGTTTGACCCCTGCTGAGGAGCAACTTGTAATAGAAAAGGATCTTTACGGAGTCAATGCTTGGTCTGATTTACAAAGTAAATGGTCAAGTACAAGAGAATTTGAGATAGAGGTTGAAGGTAAGAAAGAAATATTTCATATGGGAGAAAGAAACAAATATGCCATTAATGAAAACAGAGAAGTAAGAAAGCAAGCTTCATATGCTGTTTCAAAGGATGTAGTAAAGGATGGAGAAATCTATTCTTATGCTCTCAGAAATATTTTCAGTGATTGGGTAGCAATAAGTAAAAGAAGAAAATATAGTAAACCAATTGATGCATCGTTATTATACAATGAAATTGATCAAACAATTTTAGATAATATGTTTTCTGTTATAGAAAAAAATGTTCAAATGTATAAACGAGTACTCAAAATTAGAGCAAAATTATTAGGTTTACCAAAGTTAGCACCATACGATACAATCGCCCCTATACCTGGTATGAAAGATAAAAAGTATTCTTGGCAAGAAGCACAAGAGCTAATTTTATCTGCTTTTTCAAATTTTGATCAGGAATTTGTTAGTATAGCTAAAGATATGTTTGAAAGAAAGCATATTGATGCTACTCCACGCAAAGGAAAAACAGCTGGAGCATTTTGTTCTGCATGGTATGCTGGTAAATCTTCATTTATTTTACAAAGTTTTAATGAAAATTTAGAAAGTATTACTACCTTAGCGCACGAATTAGGTCATGCGATACATGGTTATTTAATGTATGATAAACAGACTTTGATAAATTGTGGTTATCCTTCCACTGCAGCAGAAACAGCTTCTTTCTTCGGTGAGTTATTATTAATAGATCTTCTTCTAAACAAAGTTGAAACTAAAGAAGAAAAAATAGATATCCTATTAAGATTAGTAAGCCGAATAGGTCATGTTATTTTTGGTTTAACGCCTATGTATTGGTTTGAATCAGATATTTATGGAGCTATAGAAAGGGGCGAATATCTAGATTATTCAGCAATCACAAAATATTGGGTTTCTGCTCGAGATAAGATCTATGGGGAAGAAATCGAATGGTATGAAGAGAGTAATTCGTCTTGGTGTCTCGTTCCACATTATTTTTTGGCTAATAATCGCTTCTATAATTACCCCTACATCTTTGCTCAATTATTTGTATATGCACTTTACCAACAATATCTCAAAGAAAAAGAAACTTTTCTTCCGAAATTCAAACAAATATTAAGTGCTGGTGGTTCTATACCACTAAATCAGTTAGGGGAAATTATGGGTTTAGATATAACAAAACCTGAATTTTGGGAATTAGGGATAAAGCAATTTGAGTATTTTCTAAATGAGCTTGAAAAATTAATTTAAGAAAAATAATATGCTTTTATCCTTTTTCTCTTAATTTATCGCCATAACATTTCTGTGGGAGGATTATGAGAAACAAAATACATTGTAAAGATAGCTATCAATAAACCAGCAATTAAACAAAATGCTCCAATCACTAGGAATATTTTACGTCGCCTACTAAATTTCTCTTGTGGCATTTCTTCTTCGAATTCTTCAGTCATGATCTTTTCAATCCATATATACTATCTTTTATTCTTGAATAAATATTAGTCTAATCAACATTTATTATACAGAATATACTTGAATTATCAATTTCCTCTATTTTAGCGTTTACTTTTATTGTTGATATAAGTTTCTTAAAATCATTCTTTGTAAAAGTTGTTGCTTTAAAGCCATCCTTACATACAATTTTACCATTTTTTGTTTGATTAAAATCTAATTCTCCAAGTAATCCTTCTTCAGATTGTTTAATAAACCAATCTAATCTTTCTTGCCAAATTTTATCAGAATAACTCGAAAGAATAATCCTTCCTCCAGATTTAGTTACTCGAATACTCTCTTTTACCAAATTAATAGGATCAACTTTGAAAGCAGAAATCCCATTTTGGATTGCTATTACTGAATCAAATTTCTTATCTTCAAAAGTAAGTGATTTTGCATTCATTTGTTGTAATTCAACATTCCTAAATTCTTGAAGGTATTTTTCAGCTAAAATCAGACTTTCTTTGGAGGTATCTATTCCATAGACCTTTGCTGCTTTCTTAGCCAATGGTTTTAACACTCTACCATATCCGCACCCAAGTTCTAAGATAGTTTCATGTGATTGAATCTGTAATAAAACATATTCAACCTCAGCTGTTAAATATTGTTGAATTCTTGGTGGAGCTATATCATAACACCTTTTCAATTTATTTGCTGAAAGCTTTTGAGAATAATATTCATCCATCCAACTCAACCATTAGTTCTTTTTAGATATAATTATTATACTTACTTAATCAAAGTAATGGTTTTTTAGAACTAAATTCTAATTGAACTAAATTAATATTTTAATTTTCATAATACTTTTAGTTGCCTCTAGTAATAATTAATAATATTAAAACAAATCTAGTTTGCATTTGGATAAATTTGCTTGAGAGATTGTAGATGAAAATTACCATCAAGGGTGCAAGTGAAAATAATCTCAAAAATATTGATGTAGAAATAGATGATGGTATAACAGTTGTTACTGGAATTTCTGGTTCAGGAAAGACTTCCCTAGTTTTTGACACCCTCTATAAAGAAGCTCGTAGAAGATTCATGGATATTTTTTCAATTAGAACATCTGCGCTCAGAATGCAACCTGCAAAAGTCCAAAGTTTGATAGGTGTAGGTCCTACTATTGCAGTAGGACAAAATTTACTCAATAGAAATCCTCTATCTACATTGGCTACTGCTTCGGGTCTACATCCATTTTTACGTTTGTTATATGCTAATTTTGGTGAAAGACGTTGCAACAACTGTGGTTATTTGATACGAGTATTAAATGAAGATGCCATTATAGAGAAGATAAATCTGTTAAAAAATCACAAGAAAATTACTCTCTATATTCCTTTAGTTAAAAAAAGCAAAGGAAGTCATAGAATTTTACTTGAAAAATTATCATCTGTATTTGATTCACAAAAAATTCTTGTTGATGGAGAGATTTGGAAGCAAATCAGTTTGACGCCTACAATTGAGCATGATATAGAAATAAAGTTAGCTGAGGTAACTAAAGCAACATCAACTAAACAAGTTAGAGAATTTATTCAAGAATCTGCTATGTTAGGCACACCAGCAATCATAGTTAGAGCAGAAAATTTTGAAACAATTTTTTCAAGAGATCATATTTGTGCTAATTGTAACACTTGGTTAGGGGAAATAAAATCACAGCACTTTCATTCAAAATGTCCCTATTGTGAAGGAGATGGTTGTATGCAATGCAAACAAACAGGATTACACCCACAAGCAGCAACAGTTTATTGGGGTGGTTATAATCTACTTGAACTTTTATCAAAATCTGTATCTGAAACAAGTAAGCTATTTGAACGAGAAGAATTGCCTAGTTCAGCCAAACGATTAAAATATGAAATTACCAAACGTCTAGAATCTTTGCTTCAAGTAGGATTGGGATATATATCATTAGATCGTCCTTCACCAACTTTATCTCGAGGTGAATCACAAAGAGTTCGATTAGCTGTAGCAATTTCAAGTAGATTAGAGGATATGCTCTATGTGTTAGATGAACCTACCGTAGGGCAACACATGGCTGATGTCGATCGCTTTTTACCTATATTCAAACAATTACAGGGATCAGTTGTTTTTGTAGAACATGATAGATTGGCAGCATTAGCAGCAGATGAAGCAATAGATATTGGTCCTAAAGCAGGATCAAATGGTGGAGAAATTGTTTTCAAAGGGTCATTGAATGATTTATGGAAAAGCGATACAATAACTGGACGTTATTTTAGCTTAAATGAACGTGTGCAATTGCCATCACCACGCAATGCCCCAGATGAGTTTTTAACATTTAAAGAAGTTCATTTTAGAAATCTGAAAAATATTGATATTATAATTCCATTAAGAAGACTTACCATTATAACAGGTGTTTCTGGTTCAGGTAAAAGTACTCTTATTGAAGAAGTAATTGTTCCCTCTCTGACCAAGAAAAAACCAATTGGCTGTAAAGAAATTAGCGGAGCAATGTTAAAAGCAGTAATTGTTGATCAGTCTCCAATCGGAAGGAATCCAAGATCAAATCCTGCTACATATACAAATCTCTCAGATATTATTCGAGATATTTTTTCTTCAGAAACAAGATTATCATCTTCGCATTTTTCATTTAATCGTACTGAAGGAGCGTGTTCAGAATGTAATGGTATTGGTGCACAAGAAGTAAAAATGCGATATTTACCTTCAACTTGGGTAACTTGTTCATCATGTTCAGGAGAAAGATTTACTGATGGCGTGCTAGAAGCTAAAGTATCATTTAATGGTAAAAAATATTCAATAGCCGAATTTTATAACCTTGCTGTATCACAAGCATATAACATATTTAAGAATGAAAAACGATTTTCTGAAAAGAATCAAAGTGCTGCTCTTAGAATTCTTCAAGCTATGATGGATGTCGGTTTGGGGTACTTACCTTTAGGTCAACCATCAACAACACTATCTGGTGGTGAAGCACAAAGAGTAAAATTAGCTAAATATCTAGGGAAAGCTTCTATAAAAGATCAGTTAATCATCTTGGATGAACCTTCTACAGGATTACATCCGTTTGATGTTAGTGGTTTGCTAAAAGTTTTAGATCGATTAGTACATGCCAAAGGTACAATTATTGTTGTCGAACATAATTCAGATATTATTCGTGCTGCTGATTGGATAGTTGATTTGGGACCTGGTGCAGGAGATGAAGGTGGACAGATAGTTTTTTCAGGAATTTATGCTGATTTATTACTCTGTAAAAATTCCCAAACAAGTCGATATTTATTGCAAGAGGAAAAGGTTAAACCTGAAATTGATAAAGATAAAACAAAACAATCATTTTCATCTATGATATCAATACATGGGGCAAATATTCATAATTTACAGAATATTGATGTTGAATTTCCAAAAAACCAATTAACTGTTGTTACAGGTGTCTCTGGTTCTGGAAAATCAAGCCTCGTATCTGATATCTTAGAAACAGAAGCTAGAAGAAGATTTCTTGAAACATTAACACTATATGAACGTCAAAGCACTCGAGAAGGACCTGAAGCTCCGGTTGATTCAGTAAATGGTTTGGGTGTTACTCTTACTGTAAAACCAGGAAGAGATAGCTATAATCTTCGAAATACTATTGGATTGGTATCTGAAATATCTTATCATTTTGCAATCTTATTTGCAAATATAGGTGAGAAGGCTTGTATAAAATGTGGAGAGAAAATGATTAGTGGTGATTATTGGATTTGTCCTGCTTGCATGAGCATTGAACCTTTAGCAAAAGTACGTCATTTTTCACCAATAAATTATGCTGCAGCTTGTACTACTTGTAATGGGATTGGTTCCCTTAGAAAGCCATCCCCGAAGAAATTAATTATTAATCCCGACAAACCAATCTGTGGTGGAGCTATGTATTCTCCTGGTTTTTTCCCCTTTGGTTATATCTGTAAACCTTTTAATGGTGGTTATTATATTTTACGTTCATTGGGTGAACGATTTAATTTTGATCCAGAAAAAACTCCTTGGAATGAAATGACCAATAAAGCACAAGATGCTTTTCTTTTTGGTGATTCAAAACCACTTGAAGGAGTTAGTATTGGACGAAAAGGAAATTTTAATCCATTTAAATTCGTTTTCCGAGGTTTTTATGGTTGGGTGCAAGATTGGGATGTAGGTGGTACATATACTGAAACACAAATCTGTCCCCAATGTAAAGGCGGTCGATTAAAACCTGAATATTTGTCTGTTAGAGTTGAAAATTATAACATTTACGAAATTCAAAACTTATCATTGAAAGAACTTGAAAAAATACTAAGTTCTGTGAAAATTTCTGATTCAATATCCAAGCTGATTTATTCTAGTTATGAGACCGTTATGAAACGATTACGATTTCTAATTCAAGTTGGTTTAGGATATATTAATTTAAATAGAATTTATGCAACACTTTCTGCTGGAGAAGCTCAGAGAGTAAAACTTGCTGGATTACTTGGAAGTGGATTAACACACTTAACAATATTATTGGATGAACCATCTCGAGGCATGCATCCATCTGAAATAGAGGGGTTAATAACTGCTCTTAAAGAGCTAAGAGATGAAGGAAATACTGTTATAGTTGTTGAACATGACCCCGAAATAATTCGAAAAGCTGATTATCTTATTGATATGGGTCCTGGACCTGGTATTGCAGGGGGAAAAGTATGTGCTAAGGGATCATTCCTATCTGTTTTGGAAAAACAAACTTTAACAACAGATTGGTTAAATGGTAAACGAAAAATAAGATATAATAAAATCACTCGAGAACCTAAAGATTGGTTAATAATTGAAGGTGCAAGAGCACAAAATCTGAAGGGTGAAGATGTAAGAATACCTCTTGGAATTTTAGTAGGTATTTGTGGGGTATCAGGTTCTGGTAAAAGTACATTATTAATAGATACTTTAGGAAGAACTTTGATACCTAAAAAACAAACAACTTCAGTAGCGTACGAACCTATTGATCCAGGTGAACATAAGGCAATAATTGGTGCACCAAAACGAATTATTATGGTGGATCAATCAAGACAAGGCATCTATAGTCCTCTATATTATTTGGGATTAACTAAACCATTCATTAAAATATATGCAGAAAGTGAAGATGCAGAAATATTAGAACTAGATGAAACAAAATTATCACAAAAATGCAGTGTTTGTAATGGTCGAGGAATTATACCAACTGATTTAGATTTTCTACCATCAATATTAACTCCTTGTGATACCTGTAAAGGATCAGGTCATATAGCTGAAATCTGGGATATCAATGTTAAAGGTTATACTTTACCAGATTTGTACAATTTAACTATTGAACAAGTATATGAATTATATAAAGAAGAAAGACAAATCGCTGAGAAATTGAAGTTTGCAATTGATGTAGGATTAGGATATCTGGTTATGAAACAACCTAGTTATTCTTTGTCTGGAGGAGAGATACAGAGATTAAAAATAGCATTAGAATTAAGCAAAAAAACAACAGATAATACTTTGTATATTCTAGATGAGCCAACAGTAGGGCAACATTTAGAGGATATTAATAGATTAATTTGTGTTTTAAATAAATTAGTTGATTTAGGTCATTCAATTATTGTAATAGAACATAGTGCAGAAGTATTAGCTTCTTGTGATTGGCTTGTGGAGTTAGGACCTGGTGGTGGACCAGAAGGTGGACATATAATTGCTGAAGGAACACCTGAGAACCTCGCTGAAGGGAAAACACCAACAGCAAAATATCTTCGTAAAATATTGGAGGACATAAAATGACTTGGCTGCCATTATTATTAGCTGATCCTTCCCTAAATCTTCGATATTTAGTAATGAAAAATTTCTTTCAAGAAGAAAGAAATTCTAATGAACTTGATGAATTAGAGAAACTTCGCTATGAAGATCCTTTACTAACTAATATGTTGGCTTTACAGTCAACCGAAGGCTATTGGGACAGAGGTGATTTTGTTGGAGGGAGTCATAGAACCAGAATTTTCACAACAGCGCAAGCATTATTTCGCTTGAGTTATTTTGGTCTACCAAAAGATTATCCTGCAATTAAAAACGGAGTAGAGTTTCTATTTAGTGAACAAAGGGATGATGGTTCATGGGCTCTACCTATATACAGAGAAAAGCTCATTGATAGAGACGGATATGAAACAATGTCATTGCAAACATCACTCCCATTACGAGCAATAGCACAATGTGGTTATGCAACTGACTCTCGTGCTGAAAAAGCCTATGACTGGTTACTAAATCAACGTACCCCAGATGGTGTTTGGCCTACAGGTATTGTGAAAGGTAATTTTGGTTATGTAGCGGGTTATCGTAAGATTGCTCAATCTCGCTGGGGATGTAGATCAAATACAACTGGAGCATTAATTTGTTTAGCTCATCATCCAAGATACCAAAATTCATTAGCTGCACAACGAGCTTTAGATTTATTACTTGGTCGTGATACACAAGAACAGCAGACATTAGGATTTGAGGTAGCTAGAACAATAGGTTTTGAACAAGCAACAGGATTTATCACTTATTTTGCTCGATTTGATTTATCTCTTATGCTTGATCTTTGTTGGCGTATAAAAGCTACATTAGAAGATAACCGAGTAAAAGAATTAGTGTCTTTCATTAAAAGTTTACAAGGTTCCTATGGTCTTTGGGAATATCTTGAGAAACCTCATGCTTCACGATGGATTACCTTTGATATACTTAGATCACTTACTAAAATAAATGCGGATGGTGATTGGTTTAGTAATGCTCCTAAAACACCCTTCCAAACATATCCAAAAACAAGAAGGCGATTTTAGAATGCTCGTCGAAATAGTCTTAAAAGAGAAATGTTATTGCTAATAAGATAAGAAAAAATTACTGGATGAATCTATATGAAATTTATAGTATTTTGGGAGTACCAACCTGAAACTTTGGATATAGTACTTAAAAAATTAAATAAATTCAAAAAAGAAGAAGCAAAAAACGCTGAAAAATATCCAGCTATTTTAACAGGTCCATTTTTGTTTACAGGGGAATCAAAAGGAATAACTATCTGTCTAGCAGATAATGATGAGCAAATTTTCAGTCTTTATCAATACTTGCATCCTGAATTGAAAATGAGCTTTGTTCCAGTTATGGATACCGAAGAAGCTAAAGAATTTCTCCTACTCGGTAAATAATTAATATTAATAATCTGATTTTTATTCACTTTGTAGATGGAATCATTAATGGCAATTCCTCTACTTTTTCAGTTGTTTTTGGTTCGTTAATAAATAAATAACCCATAGAAGCAATTAATCTTCCACCTGCGATGATCCAGAGCAAAACATAAATGGTTAACCATTCATCATTCATAATTCTTACATGGTCAGCAATAATTCCCATTATAAGACTAGCTATAAAGGTTACCACTCCAATAAATAGATTATGAATACCTGTATATGTTCCTTTTTCCGCTTCAGGAGCACAGTCTAAAATATAGCTATTTTGTCCTACAAAATAGAAAGCATTACATAAACCACTTATGATTGATGATAGGGACATAAACCACCAAGTTGGCACCCAGATTATAGCTATTGCTAAATTTACAGGTACAAAGAATAATCCTACTCTTCCTATAAATAAAAGCCACTTTCTACCAATCTTGTTGATAATTGGTCTTGTAACAATTAACATGATTATCTGACAAATACTAAATATTGCCCAGATCCAGGTATTCTCAAGATTTGATGCAAATTCACCTCTAACAATAGGAAATAAAGGCCATCCTAAAGCCATAAAGAAATTCATAATGCTATTTACAATTACAAATTTTCTGAATGTTGGATTTTCTTTTATAGGTTTAAATGTGAATACACTTCGTTTCTTCAATTTTTTAGTTTGAGGTTCAACTAAAAGGATGCTTATAATACCAGCAACAATAAATAGTCCTGCAGTAATTTCAAGAATAATTATAAATTCTATTCGCTCTGAGTCGCCTGTATCACCAACAAAACCTACGATCAATAGTGCTACAGTTGTAGCAATAGCCCCGATAATTGTTATGAAACCAATTAACCCTGCGCGATTTTTCTTATTGGTTAAATCCCCTTGTAATGCATTAAAGGAAGGAAAAAAGGAAGCAAAGCCGACTGATAAAACTACTACACCAATGACTAGGACCCATTGATTTTTAATGAAAGGGAATAATGCGATAGATATACCTGATATTAATAATCCAATAAACATCATAATTTTACGACCAATACGATCTGAAATACGCCCTAAGGTTGATTGAAAGGCTTGTTCTACAAGATTTCTTAGAGAGGTAATAAGTGAGAGAGCTGTAGTAGATGATTCAATAAAAACAGCATATAATCCTGTAAAAGTACGAGCTATAAAATTTGCTGCATTGGAGATAGCCGCTATCATATAAATTTGAATTTTAATTCGTAATGGTTGTTTATCAATGCCATTTTGATTTTCTTCAGTCACTAGCACAGTTTCAGTCATTTTTGTCACAGGAATATTTAACAACCATTCCAAGAATGTATTCCTTTTTAAATATCACTTTAACTAAACAGAAAGAGTTGTTGTCTAAATTCCGAAATTCTACCAACAACTGCTATTAAAAATCGATTTTGCGTAAAGCATCTCTTGCGGGAATTAATACTTCAAAAAGTAAATTCATTCCTTTCAGGGTGATTTTGTGTCTACGAATAGATACTTCTCCTTCGGGGGTTGTTCTATTCTCATCGAGAACTTTTATGAAACCTTTTTCTTCCATATCAGTTAAAATTTCAGTTAATTTATGATAATCACTTACAGCAGAACTACGTATAGCATAAAATGAAAGACCTAAATTTTGGTCATCGGAAGAACCATCCTCACATTGTGCTAATTTCGAGAGTATGGCAATCCATTTATCCAAATCGTCACTTCTGCGTTTCAAAGATCAATCAACTCGTTTCAATGATATATCATTTGTTCTCAGAATTTTTTTCAACAGATTTTTCTTCATCCATTAGACGATCAAAATTTTCTATCACTTTCTTCATTGCATTGTCATAACTCAGTGAAATAATTTGTAGTCGAATATACTTTTGAAAAGAATTTATAACTAAATATGAAATCATAAAACCCAATGCTAAGTATAATGAGAGATTTATGAGCAAGGTAGCAACATTAGTCAAATAGTATTCAATGAAAATTTGACTACTAGAACGATATTTGCCAAAAATCCAAATAAATCTTAAAAAGCTAAACAAGCCAGCCATTATTACTATTATTATCAGATAACCAAATAAATCTCTTAAAATTTTTATTGAACTTGAGATTTCATATTGAAATGTTCTGAAATTTAGACTACCATCTTGGTCGATTATTTCATTATCTTGAAGTGCAATTTTCTCTTTTCGAGTAATATACCATACCATAATAAAGTAAGCTAATAATCCCAAAAAAATCGTTAAAGAGCAAGTTAAAATAACCTTATTAGCTAATGCTAAGTTGGGTTCATAAGCTGGATTTATGGTTGGTAATAATTTTTCTTGAACTCCCGCATAAAGATAATCTACTGCTAAAAGTATTCCTGCTAGCAGTATTGTTCCCAGTGTTATTGCAATTGCAAAAACAATCCGATTTTTTTTCAAAGGTTTCATATATGTATTATTGTTACATTTGTTTTTAAAAGGTTGGAATAATTTGTTTGCAAAATAGATGAGATCTTTATGCAAAACAATTTAGATCATTTTGATAATTCTTTCAAAGAAGTTTGCCCAATAACTATTCTTCCATAAGTAGGGTATTGATAAATAATAGTAATATCTTCAGCTTCAAATCGTTCAAACAAAACGCTCTTCAAAACATCAGCTATATACCATGCTGTTTCTATTTCATTGTTTTCCTTAATAGCGAGTAAATCTGAGTTTACTTCATATTCATCGATTAAAATATCTACTATTTCTTCTGAAATCATATAGGAGGGTAATGTAATAATTGCTTTTACCAACATACCATCTCTGATTTCTTCATAAGGTTTACGAACAATTTCAGCTGTTCTTTTCAAGCGATTTCTAAATTGGATAGCATCTTTTGTTAACGAACTACAATAATGAAGAGAATAATTTAAATCAGACTCTTTTAGAATTTGTATAGCTAATTTCTCACTACCAAAAATTGCAGAAGAATCATCAGATATAAATTTGAATCCTTGTGCTTCAAGTTGTTCTAGATTAGCATCTGTAGCTTCCAATTCATTCATATTACAAAATTTTATTCCTTCTAAACTGTTAAGGTATTCAAGGAAGGAAACGATTTCCTTTTTACGATTAGGAATCACAGGTATTTCTGAACCAACTAACCAATCAAAATTTAATGCCTTTTCAATATTTTTTTCTTGTTCTTTATTTTGTGGATGAAAACGAATCTCATCTAACCCCGCTTTGTATAATTTCGAGAGATTATCTTCATCAGCAAATCTACCAGAAGTGTATAGATGGATGTGGAACTTCTCACCAAACTCCTTTTTCATGTTGGTGATATAATTAACTGTTTTATCTACACATAAAAGTGGATCTCCTCCAGTAATTGCTGCACCTAAAGCATTCATATTACTAACTTCTAGCATAACTCCTGTAAAACTGGTGATTGGTCGTTCATTAGCTAAAATAATATTTTTTCCTCTTTTCGCAGCATCCAATGAACAATAATAACAATTCTCACTACATTTCCCTGATACTAAAAAGAAAAGTTCAGCTCCTTTACGACAATTCTTGCATCCTAGAGGTAATTCACCCTTGAGATAGGATCCTCCTTCAAGCTTTCTGATTTTTGCTTTCATTTTAGCTACCTTCCACTTTATCTTATTTCTGAGCTCTTCTTCTTACTATAGGGTCATTATCTTTTACTTGTTTAAAAACTTCATCAATATTTTCTTCGGAGGCTAAATTCATATCTAGATAAACACCAGTTCTACCAACCTTATCTCGTGTTGTTAGAATACGAATTCTTTCACGAACTAATTCAACACTTACTCCTACTTTTTTTGCAACAATTGATTCATAACCAATAATTTGAGATTCTTTGTGTCCTTCCGTTATTGGTTCGATCAAAATCAATCTTTTATCTACACCCGGAACACGTTTATTTTGTAGTAAATCATTATAACCAAAACTCCCACCAAATTGTATAAACTCAAATTCTCGTTCCCTAATTGATGTCAAAGGAAAAGTAATAGTGATATCTTCACTCAACAGGATATGCGCTTTCACCAAATGTTTAGGAGTAGCTTGAACTATTTTTTTTCCATAGATGTCATATCCTTCTTGTTGCAAAGCTAATTCTAATTTAAACGAAGAAATTTGATAGGGAATAAAAAGATCAATATCGCTACTTTCTGAAACATCCCCCCGACAAACCGAACCATAAATGATTGGTTGAATATTTTGTGCTGTCAGCTTTCCCATTAATTCAGTTGACTTTTTACGTATTTTTTGTAATCTTAACCAATGGTCTTGTGTATAAATTACCAAAGTAGAATCCGATGTTGTTTTTGGTTTTATTGCACCAGATTTATTTTTCATTGCTACATCAAAATCCATAGTTTTAATATGGAAATAAAATATATAAGTCATCAGTCTTCAATATAGAAGAAAGTTATGATAGCTTTTTTAAAACTCAATATATTCAACTGCAATAGATAAAATAGAAATGTAATAAAGAAACAAGAGGATAATGATCATGCACTGGGCTTATGCTTTACTAATTATTGCTACTCTCTGGTTTCTGGTTTACATTCTTGGTCGTTATTTTAAATTGGATGAAAAATATGATTGGACATTAGGTCCCCTCTTCCTTTTAATACGAACAAAACGATTCAATAAGTTTCTAACAAAGGTAGCTATAAAACATGCACGTTTCTGGCGTGTTTTCGGCAACGTATCAATCTTTTTTGGTTTCATATCTATGCTTACTTCTTTTGGTGTTTTACTTTACAGTTTAATAAACATCTTTCTACCCTCTTCACCTATACAAGGTCCTACAGTAGGATTAATCATACCTGGAGTAACTATTTCCTTTAAAACTGCTTTATACTTGATCATTCCTATAATTTTAGCAATGCTTCCTCATGAATTTGCTCATGGTGTGGTAAGTCGTGCTGAAGAAGTTGAAATTAAATCGACTGGATTAGCATTCTTTGCTATCTTTTTTGGTGCCTTTGTAGAACCAGATGAGGAGTATATGAATAAAACATCATATGCAACACGAATGAGAACTTATGCTGCAGGTATGTTCCCAAATTTACTTCTGGGATTATTAACAATTCCAATTCTTATTTATGCTCCAAATATTATTGCTCCATTTTATCATCCCTCAGATGGTATTCTAATTCAAGACGTTGTTGCAGATGGTCCAGCTGATGCTTCAGGATTAAAGCGAGGAATGGCTATCTTTGATGCTAATTCCACCCATCTATATAATTCGAGCATCTTTTCAAACTTCATGATTAATACTAATCCTAATCAACTGGTTGTTCTGAATACTACAGATGGTATTTTTAATGTACGTTTAGGAGTTAATCCTGATAACGATACAGTAGGTTATTTAGGGATATATTCAGTTCCTTATCAAGAACCAAAAACAAAAATTTCCTGGAAATTCTTTCCGATGGTTTTCGAACAGCAATTAGTTTGGATGGTAGTTGTATTGTTCGGTTCTGTTCTATTTAATGCTTTACCAATACCATTTTTACTTGATGGTGATAAATTACTTTCAACTTTCTTGCTTAAATATATACGAAAGAGAAAGGTTGCTTTAATCATATTAGATATATTTCGTTTTTTAGCAATAACAATATTTCTAGCTGTATTAATTATACCAATAGTAAAATTTGGTTTTGTAACTTTAGGATAAAAATAATCTAATAACTGATGTATAGGAGAAATATCTTGTGAGTAAAACACTTCCATTATGTTTCAGCTGTAATAAAAGAACTGCTGATACGTATAGAAAAATTGATGGAAGATATCTTTGTAAGATATGTTTTTCAACTTGGGTTACAGAAACAGTAAATAAAACCATTCAAAAGAAGAAACTCTTTGGACGAGAAGATCGTATTATAGTTGGATTATCTGGTGGAAAAGATAGTACTGTTTTATTAGATATTTTATACAAGCTCCAAAGAAAATTCCCTACAGAATTAATTGCAGTGTGTATAGATGAAGGAATAGCTGGTTATCGTGATGATGGTTTACCTATAGCAAAAATGAATGCTGAACGTTTAGGAGTGGAATTTCATATGTTCTCTTTTAAGGACTTGTTTGGCCATAGCCTTGATGAAATTGTTCAGCAATCTCGATATTTACAGGAGAAAGAACCATCTACTCGTCAAAATAAACTCATACAACATGGACCTTGTTCATATTGTGGAGTATTTAGACGCAAAGCACTTAATATTGCTGCGAGAAAACTCGATGGTGACAAGGTTGCTACAGGTCATAATCTAAGTGATGTTTCACAAACTATAATGTTAAATCTTTTACGAGGTGACTCTGCTAAACTTCTTCAAGGAGAAATTTCCCCCGAAAAGGTATATGATTTATTTGTACCTCGAGTAAAACCTTTACAAGCTGTTCCTGAGCGTGATGTTGTCCTTTATGCTTTCTATAATGAATTAGTTTATCACTCAACTGAATGTCCTTATGCTGTTGAAGCTATGCGGTTAGATGTTCGTAACTTTTTAACTGAGCTTGAAGAAAAATACCCTGGAACACAAAAATCAATTCGAAATAGTATTGAAGATATTCAAGAAAAATTTTCTGTCTTAACTTCTGATGAATCACCTGAAAAACAATTTAATATCAACCAGTGTAAAATTTGTTCTGAACCAACAAATACGAAAATTTGCAAAGGTTGCCAAATGCTCAATTCTCTTTTCAAAAAAGCTTAAGCAAATATTATAAGAATTATCTTTTTCTCTTTTATAGTTGGAATCATTTTTTCATCAAAACATCTTCCCTATCCCTTCATCTTTTCCCTTGTTTTTGTCGGTCTTCTTCAACAGACATTAGAAACACCTTTACCAATAAAGAATAATGAGTTAATTTCTTTCTGTAATAAAATAGAAAGAATTATTATTATTTAATTCGTCGGTTAAAGAAATAATAAAATTCTCTAAAACTGTTTATTTGGATTATTTTTAGCGAACGGAATACTTTTTAAAGCTAATTGTCAAAAAAACAATTGGCGAGTCTAGGTGGGGTGCTAGGGCTACCCTACAACGGTAAACGCTCTATAACCGGCCGAAGACCCAATTGCGGTGTTAAGATTATGTTAAGCGCCCAATGGAAGCCGTCGAAGCGACGTCCTAGAAGATGTCTAATCGCAGAGACCTTCACCGGAGGGTAAGGTTAGAAAGCGCAGAGACCAAACCGGTTAGGCACGGAAGTGAGCGTCCGTCCGTCTCGTTAGGCATGCCTCTGGGGGTGCGGCGTGGAGGTAACTATTGGTAGCGGGAATATAATTGAGGCATCAATTTTGGGGACTTGCCACTTTTTACTTTGTAGAAAAAAAGGGATTGGAAATTATTAAGGTGTTAATTTAACAATTTCAACAGGATCATCATTAAATGTGGTAGCTATAACTATCATAATCTTTTGACCTGTAGCAGTTTCTGCTCCTACAACATTGATGCCTGTTTTTGTTGCTATTATAAAATTAACCATATCTTTAGTAGAAGGATATTTTTGTCCAATAAGATCATATTTTTTCTTATATTGGTCAAAGATCGTTAATTCCCACATTTGCTTAATTGTTATTTCATTATTGATTTTCATAACCTTCCGATTTTGTGGGATTTGTTTTAAAATTTCATACTCATGATTTATTTCAGTTGGTATTTTATTTACTAGATATCCACGAATTAAATTCTTTTTAGATGAAATAGCTGTTTCAATTTGTAATGAAAGGAATGGGTGATCTTCTTTCATGAAAATTACTTGATAAGCAAGATCTTGTGCTTGAGTTAATTTTCCAGCTAATATATAGCGAGCAATGCTTTTTGCAATAATCCCCGGAGCAGCTTCTCTTTCAGCACCATCTTCACGAAGGCACTTTATACCTATATCTTCAAAAATTTTAGCTGCTTCAAGATTCATTCCTTGTGAAACAAATTCATCAGCTTTAGTTAATTCATCTTGATATTTCATTTCAATCAACAACCTATTAATAATCTACTAATAATTGTCAAATATACTGAAATAATAATTTGTTGTTTCTATCATAAATTATTAAAAAAAGAAAAAAGATGAGAAGAAGAAATTTTTTAATCCTTAAATTAGGATTATTATCTTCGTCTTCTTTTTGCGCGACCGCCTGTAAGAATCTTTTGTTCGTATCTTTCTGTCCATTTGAGTTTTCTTGGGTTTCGTTTGAAGTCAATCATTGAAACTCTACATTTTCTAGAACAGAACCAAAGGATAGAACCATCATTTTTCACATACATGGAACCAGTTCCAGCTTCGATGGACGAAGCACAAAAAGCACAAGTTTGTTCTTTCATACTTTATACATCTCCTTAGAACTTAACGTCTACCCCTCATTCTACGAGCTTCACGCTCTGTTTCTCTAAGAACTAAGATATCTCCTATTCGGATAGGTCCTTTAACGTTACGAGTAATAATTCGTCCTCTATCTTGCCCTTCTAACACTCGTACTTTACATTGAAGAACTTCTCCAGTAACACCTGTTCGTGTAACAACTTGCACGATTTCTGCTGGAAAAGATCTCTCATCAGAAGATGAAGTCTCTTCTTTGGTGCTACTTTGTCTTGATTGGCTCATTTTATTTCAATCCTCAATTCTTATCTATTTACTTCTTCAATGCTGCCAATTTCTTGACAAGTGCATCAAGAGCATCTTTTGCTGCTCCAGGATTGGTTATACCTGCGCTAGCTGAAGAACGATCCAATCCAATAGCCTTACCAATATCACTCTTTGAACCACAAACAACATAGGGAATATTCTTTTCTTCACATAATAATGGTAAATGCATTACTATTTCAGGTGGTTGAACATCGGCTGCAATTAGAACTAATTTAGCTTGATTACGTTCAATTGCTTTGGTAACTTCGTTGGTACCCTTCTTGGTTTTACCTGTATCTCTGGCTTTTTCAAGAACTTTTAAGGCTTCTTGTTTCAATTCTTCTGGCACATCTACGTTAACATAGAATGGTTTGCTCATTTTAATGTAAATCCTCCTCTAGCTTCCTCATCGCTAATCAACAATGATAAATTGATTAGCTAGTCATTGCTGAGGTAATTATTATGATTGGAAGAAAAGAAATTAATTAAAAATGTTTCCGTAAGAAAGACTATTTTCCTTGTTGTTTCTTACGAATGCTAACTAATTCATCAAGAAAATCATTGAAATCAATATCGATATTCTTTGCTAATTGGTGTAAAGCATCAGATGCAAGTTTAGTGATATCTTCATCTTTTTTATTTTTCTTGCTTTCCTCAAAATCCATTATCTTAAGAAGAGATTCTCCTATACGCATAACAATTGTTTTGTTCTTAAAAGGAGTATTCTTTATAGCGCGAAGAACAACCTTTTGAAAAACTTTGTTTGATGCAACATCAAGTAATTCTAGAATTAATTGTAATCCAGCTAAATGCCCCGTTTCGACAAGTTCTTCTATCGCTCTACCACGTATTCTTCCATCAGAATTTGGGTTATTTATTACTTTAATGAGACTTTCAACACTTTTAGTATCAGCTAATTTTCCCAGCATATCTAAAGCGCTAATCCTCATTTCAAAAAATTCTTCTTCATCATCTATTGTACTGATCAATATAGATGGAAGGTCAGTTCCTTTTATCTTTAACAAAGCTTCTCTTGTATGGTAAGTAATAGTATTATCTTTATCAATAAGTGCTTGACGAAGAACAGCTATTAATGCCCAAGTTGCTCGGGGATCACCTAAACGACCGAGTAAATCAATAGCAAATCTTTTGACTTCACTATGTGGATCATTTTGAGCTGCCTTGATCAAAGGATTAACAGCTTTTTCCTTTCCCAATCTAAATAATTTGCTTGCAGCGCCAAAACGTTTATTCCAATCAGGATCACTTTCAAGTGTTTTAATTAGTGGTTCAAGGTCCTCTTTAAATGGTGAGTCGTCATCAGGTAAATATTCCATATTCTTAACCTCGTAAATTAATCAAATCTAATTCTTCAATGAATCCTCTGGCAGATAACCATTCTGCAGTTTTTCCAGTAATAGTCATTCTAGCTTTATGCAAATCATCGATTTTTGCACAACCAGTGAGGAACATGACAGTTTTTAATTCGTGAATAAATTGTTCTAACCAATCAGTTATTTGTCTTTCTGTTCCGGTAGCAGCTAAACAAGCTAAAGGTAAAGCAATTCCAACTAATTTTGCCCCAATGGCTAATGCTTTTGCTGCTTCTAAGCCATTTCTAATTCCACCTGAAGAAATAATTTCAACCTTATCTGCTAGAGTAGCTACTTCAATAGTACTCGCTGCAGTAGGAATGCCCCAATTTTTTAACAATTCACCAACCTTGGCCTGCTTTGTAAAACCTTGTTGCTTTGCACGGATTGCTTCGATTTGGGACCAACTAGTCCCACCAGCTCCAGCAATATCAATAGCTTTGACATTACACTCAGTTAATTGTCGTGCTATTTCGTAAGATATTCCTGAACCTACTTCCTTAACTATCAAAGGTTCTTTGAGTTTCTTGCCTATTTCCTTGATCTTCGAAGAAAGATTGTTAAAATTAGTGTTCCCTTCAGGTTGAATTATTTCTTGCAGTGGATTTAAATGCAAAATTAGCGCATTTGCTTTTATCATTTCTATTGCTTTTTGTGCATGCGTGATCGTAAAATTATTATTTAGCTGAATTGCTCCTAAATTTGCCGCAACAAATGCTTTAGGTGCATTTTCACGGATTATTGAAAATGAGTCAAAAGTATTTTCTTCTTCTAAAGCAGCTCTTTGACTACCAACACCTATTCCTATACCAAATTTCTCTGCAGCTTGTGCTAATAGACTATTAATTTTCTTTGCCTTTTCAGTTCCACCAGTTATAGATGAAATAAAAATAGGGTATTTAAATTGATGTTTCAAAAAAGATGTTGAAAGATCAATATCATCAAAATTAACCTCTGGTAGAGCATTATGAACAAATTCCAAATCCTCAAAACCTGTAGTTTTGCTCATTTCAATTTCTTTGGTAGAATTACAGCAAATATCTATATGATCTTGTTTTCGGGCAGCTGTCTGTTTTGCTGCATTATCTTTATCCATAAAAATATCCCTTCAGAGAGAAATTCTCGCATAGTTTTGTAATTCGATACTTATTATTAAATACTTATGTTGGAAAAACATCAGCAAAAAGAGGTCTTTCATAGAAAAAGAAGAAAAATTACATTGAATCAATCATTTCATTTTCATCTTTATAACCCAATTTATGAGCTATATTGTGCAAAGCTTCAGATGCTGCAGCTTGACTTAATTTTTGCTCATCATCATCCAATATTGTTATAAGAATCTCAACGGATTTTAAATCAGGTATTTCAGCCATAATTTCGATTATATGGCTTTTCACCTCATCCAGTTTTTCGTTCTTATATATTATAAGTAATTTATCCAGTATTTTTAAATCAGGATTTTTCACTAAGGAATCAGCTGCTTGTAAACGTACTTCCTCAGCAGGATCATTTTGTAAATATTGCAATAAGATATCTGTGAATTGTTTTGTTTTCACCATACCAAAGGTTTCTACAATAGCTTCTCTGACCCAAGCATTTTCCTCTTTCTCTAAAAGGGGAATTAATGATCTAATAGCTGAAATATTTTCAAGATAACCAATGGAATTAACAATTGCTACACGAACATAAGGTGATTCTTCTTTTTGAATTATTGAACTAAGTTCTTTAGCTACATGGGAATTATCATAGAAATTACTTAGAGATCTAGCAGCAGTTGTTCGAACATCCTCAGAGGAATCTTCCTTTAGAGCCTTCAAAAGAGGTTTAATTGCTTCATCATCTTGGGTTTCACCAAGGGCTCTAGCAGCATCATCTCGAGTAGATTCATCCCAATCTTCAAGATCATTAATTAGTTCATCAAGGTTTTTCTTTGAAGATCCCAAAGTGCATTACCTCTATATTTTCTTTTCAAACTACCTTCAAATAGCTTTCTCTTTAGACAATTAAATAGAAGAGAAAAACCAAAAAAAACGATTTTTAGAAAACATTTTCATCTAAAGTAACATACAACTAAATAAGATTAGAGTTATAGATTTTAAATAAGAATGGATTTAGATTAATTGAGGTAAGATTAATGATTTTTCCAAGATATGAAATAACCTTAGAAGTTTATGAGAGTACTTGTAGTATTAAAGGTCATAAAAAAGGTGATACTTTCAAATATCCAGAGGATAAAGGTAAAATGTGTCAATGGTTATTAGCTGCTGCTGAACCAATGATAAGAGTGTTATTATTTGATGGCATTTTACCTTGGGGTTATAAAGGAACAAACTATGAGAAAGAAATGGATAAAGAAGGAATAACAACAGAATTCGTTAGATGCCCGGATCCAACAAATCATAATCTTGTTTTAAAAATAATAAGAAAAAGAATTGATACGGTCGAATTAAGGGATTAATGCAAGGATAAATACAACAAGAGTGAAAATTAAGCTTAAACTTGTAAAACCAAGCAAAATGAACATAAGTGTACTGAGAAAACTTATTTCTTTATCTTGAGTTTTAGTGTAGGAAGCAAATTCTTCATTCGTAACTAAAGTTCTTTTTAGATCAGTTATCTCAGATTGAATGCTAGCAAGATTTTCCTTAAGAGTGGTATTTTCTTTTTCATATTGTTCTTTTAACAGAAGCTTATTTTCTGTAAGATCTTTCAATGAGTCATCAATCGAAAGTACCATATAACGAGCGGTATCTTGAGCAATCTTTTCAGCGTTTTCTTCACTTTGGACATAATCAGTTAAGATGCCTAAGAGTTCGTTAGGGTCAGTTAGCACCCCAAAACTAATTTCGTGATAACCGGAATCAGGTTTTGTTCGATAAAAATGAGCTTGAAAATCAGATTGATTGCGAGTTTTAGCGAATTTATTGCCATCATTGACCATAGCAACAGATTCGGGTAATAGCGCTTGGTAGATCTTTTGAGTAGCAACATCGGTGCCAGACATAAAACAACCAAGACCAGGGTGGGAGTGAAACCATCCAACAATTGTTTCGTTTTTTCCTTTCTTTTCCAAATCCTCTATTATATTGAATTGCATCATATTATCAAAGGAAACAAATGTTGGGTTTGATTCTGCTGTAGCAAAAATAGCCTCAGTAATAATTACCTTACTTTTTTCAATATGTCCAATTAAATAGCCACCAATTTCTCTTTCTGTATTTGATGATGTCCAATCAATGATCTTTGAAAAAGCTAAAGGTGAAATTTCAACATCTAATTTTGGCATTGTTATAATCATTCTAATTGAAATTATCATTATAAAAAAACTTTGGGATATGAATTTCTTTATACTATCAATTTCTGTTATTTTTTTTTTTCACAGGTGCCTTCTATCGCACAAGTGAAAAAGCAAGTAGCAACACTTTCATAAACAAAATCAAATACTTTTGAAATTATATCGAAATGTACATTTATATTTATTCTAAAAAAAATATTTAAGGATTTTTTTCTACAAGTCTGACGCAACTATAAAAGCTATTGCCCATATAGTATAGATAATGGTCACCAAATTGAAAATAAATCCTAAAATATTGAATATATTTTTACCTTTTCGAAAATTGATTCCTCCACATAAACCACCAATAAAACCTGTGGTCATAAAAATTGACAATATTATATAATGAATGTAAATAAGATTTGGTTTTTGGGTAGCTGTTGTGATAATTCCCCACAAAATTGCACTTGATAAGGATATAACACCAATTAGAAAAGAACTTCGAACTATTTTTGAGTTATCACTAAATTTTATTTTTCCATTACTAACCTTTTCTTTTTTTGTTTCTGTTACGTTATTCAATTATTTCATTTCCTAAATTTTAATATCCCCAATTTATATAGAACTAATAGCTAAACTCCAAGTTGATTGAATATATCTTGTATAAACAATTCAAATTTAATTAATTAACATTTCTTGAATAGGAGTTCACGTGTTCAAATCGCATCCTCCACACTGATTATCTTTTGCCTTTTGTTTTAATCTGATTATTTAAAGAAGCAACTCTATCCATTTTTTCCTTGTAGTTCCTTTAACAGGAAAAGATTTCATTCTTGGAATTTTGATTAAAAAGATTTAATCTATAATAATTTTCTTTTTTAGTTAAACATAAATCAATCCCTTAATTCATTAGATAGAAATCAACAATAATTTAACAAAAATTTTTTTAGATTTTTACCGACAAATTATCAAAAAATATTTAAAGTTTCTTTTATATATTAATCTGGTTCTTTTGAACCAAAGGAAAAAAGGAGATCTTTTTAATGATAAGTAAAGTAAATAGGAAATTTCTTTTCTTTGTTTTATTACAACTTTTTATTGGAACATTGATTCTTGTTAATGTTCAAGGCTAAACAGCTTTTACAGGTTATGTAAGAGATAAATCAAACAATGCAATATCTGGTGCAATGGTTTTGATTTCAGATAGTATGGGTAATATACTAGGCTACACAACTACAAGTAGTACTGGATACTATTCACTATCTGTAAGTTTGACTGGTTATTCACCTTATTACTTATCTGCAAGTAAAACTGGATATGAATCAGATACAAAAACAGTTACAGGAGGAGGTAGCAATGATTTTAGTTTATATGGCTATGTTAAAGGTTATGTAAAGAATTCACTAAATAATGCTATCTCGGGTGCTGCAGTCAAAATCTATCGTAATGCGGAACTTCTAGGTTCTACTTCAACCCTATCGAATGGGTATTACTATGTACAAATTGATAACACTCCTACAAAAATAGAAGCTGAAAAACACGACTTTAGAGATTACTCTCATTCACTTACAACTACTGGTAGCTTTAACTTTAACATGCAAGCCTTGAAGGCAATAATTGTCGGTATATCTGATTATGCATATGGCACCGATTTGATCTATTGTGATGAAGATGCTTCTGATTGGTATGATCAACTTTATGATTTAGGATATAATTGTAAAGTCTACGGAGATAATCACCCAGAAAATTATCCAATATATACTGGTATAGCTTCTGAGTCAAACATTAGATCAGCTGTACAATCATTAGCTACAAGTACAGGCTCTGGAGATATTGTGTGCTTTATTTTTTCGGGACGTGGTGGTACCAATTTTTGGGGAAATCAATATCTCTATACACAAGATTGTAAACAATATATGGAAGCTGAGATAAAGGCTGATTTTGATGATTATGCAGATGGGGTAAACATATTCTTCTTTTTCGACTCAGATAACTCAGGTGGAATTATCTCTTCCTTAAATGATTTGCCAAATAAAGACCATATATATGTTGCAGCATCTTGTACAGAGGATGGCTCTAGACATGAGGGTGTCCCTATTTTCCCAAATAGTGCATGGACTTTCTTTTTCTTAGAGGCTTCATGGATTGGTCATTTTGGAGGAACGAGATCTACATCGATGGAATCAGTTTTTGCTTACACACTTATTGGATATCCTTACCAAGGCGATGATTTACCACAAAAATATGATGGAAATACTGGTTTATCATTTTATTTATAAATCTAAAAATAAAATTAAAAAAAACACTGTTAATTTACATCAGTGTTTTTTTTTAATTTATTTGATTTAAAAAATTTAATATTGTTAAAAAATATCTTTAATATTAAAATATCATTAATTCAATTGGGTTGTGATTGGTATGGATGAAAAAGGAAACCAGAGGATTAAATCATTACTAGCTATTTTTCTCAAAACGAACAAGAGGAGATTAATTTTCTCTGTTATAATTAGTATTATTTTATTCACATTATTATCTACTTTTCTATTCACTTGGTTTAATTATCGGTACAAATCATTCCAGAACTATGATGAGTCTTATGATTGGTATAATGATAGTGATACTAGTATCAGATATTACGCTATCTTTGATTTAGGGGATGATGCTGAATTATATCTTGATCTAGCCATTGATGAGTTACAAACTACTTTAAATGCAGTAAAAACAGATATGTTTGATAATTATACAGTATTAATGAACTATATACTGGACTCTATTGATTATAACGATGCTAATCAAATATATACTGCGAACCTTATAACACTACATCAAGAAGCATTTGATGTTCTTACTAACAGACTAGTTGAGGGAAGATTACCTAATAATACATCTGAATTATTATACTATTCAAGCGATCTGTTATCTCCAATATACCAGCTTGGTGATCAAGTTGGTCTACAATCAACGAAAGATGAAATAACCTATAACCAAAATTATACAATTGTTGGTGTGATTGATAGTGTATCATATAATCTCTACCAAAATGGTTTTTCAAATGATGTCTTTCAATATTTTCGTATAGATCAACAAGAATTTGATCAATTTAAAATGGATTTATTTTTTACTTACCCTCAATATTTTTTAGATATAATATCAAATTATCCTTTTAATGTAACCGGGAAATTAAGTTTAATGGTTGATTTTAATTATCAAATTGATGTTAAAGATATTCGAAATCTTTTTGCAATTATAAATGAATTAAATTTCATTCAATCACATCAGAATTTTGAATATTTACCTAACGGGTCTCTTTTCTGTGATGATTTTGAATCTTTTGTCATTTTCTTTCAAGTAAATTGGATCTTTCAAACAATCAAAGTTTTTATTCTTGGGGCGCCAATTATTCTATTTTTTGGTTTGATAATTATTGAAATGTTCAATTTTGGGAATTATGAGAAAACAGCTCAATTTAAACTTTTTAAAACATATGGTTTAGATTTTGTTACTCTTCGGAAAATCTTATTCACAGAAAATCTCATTACTGCTTCAATTGGTTTATTCCCTGGAGTACTACTAGGAGCACTTATTGGTTATGCAATTTCCTCATTAGGTTTTGATATTTTAAATGTTGGATCTTACTCTAATGCTTTCCTAGAACCTACTGTATATATTACAATTCTCGCTTTGTTTCTATTTATATTTATAGGTGGTTTTATTACTGAAACACTTTTTGCAAGAAGAACGGTACGACTCACTTCTGAAATTTTTAAATCAAAACGTAAGAAATACATTCGAAGATTATTTACCTCTATTGAATCTTTATTGCTTATTACTGGTATTATTACATTAGTTATTGGTTTTCTAGGTTGGTGGTATATTCCTGATTCCTACTACATTGTCTTGGCAGTTCTAACATTGCTGAGTGCTTTTGTCTTTCTAATGATCATTGGCATTTTGTTTACGTTAGCATCACTTTTCTTAATCCTATCAAGATTGATTGTGATTTTTTGGCGCTATGTTGGTGAAAAGGTTTGGCAACGAAGGAAAAATTATTTCACTTTAGCTTTGAAGCAATTATCCATTTATGGTAAAGATTATAAAAAAGTTATTTTTGTAATGCTACTTATTTGTCTCTGTATTTCTCCTGGTTTAGTATTAATGAAATCGTCCAATAACCATTTGGAAATGGAATCTAACCTCTCTGTCGGATTTTCTGATATACTTATCCAAAGCTGGGTTGATAATAATACTATATTAATGGAAAATATTTCTGTAATCCCAGGCGTCGATTTAATTACAAAAGTTGAAGTAATTAAAATTCGTGAATTAGGTAACGTAAGGACAACAAATCCAGATGATAAAATATTTGATGTAGATGTACTAAATATCAATAATGTTTCAGAATTTATCGAAATAATTTCGCCTAATTTTCCTGATCAATGTAAATATACTTTAGCTGATATCTCTAAGCTTGATACAAATATGACTTATATGATGAGTTCGAAATTTGCTAAAAAAGAAAATTATGACAAAGACAAGATCTATTCGAGTTCCAAAATTACTTCCTCCTCCTTTGAATCATATAATATGTCTTTTATAAATAAATTTGATTATTTTCCATTATTACCTTATAAATCCTATAGCTTCCTTGAAAATTTGCTTGTAGATAAATACAATCTTGTAATGAGTAATTTGACTTATTCACAATTAATGTATAAATTCGATGAACTTACATTTGTTAAAAATAACACTTACATTCTAGCAAAAATCACTCCTACTGCTAACAAAACCTTGCTTGTAACTGAGATTGAAAATCTACCATATCATATCCGCGTTACAACTTTCGAAGATGAATTTAATGCTTTGAACTTAGAAATGAACAAATTTGTATTTGTATATCTAATAATAATCACAATTATATCCTTTAGTTTAATTTTCTTTTATGGTTTTCTAGTAGCGAGAAACGTCTATAAGCAAAGAATGAGAATCATTGAGTCCGAATATAATGTTGGTGTAAATAAACATCAAATTTGGTTAAATTTTTCAATTGAATTGCTTCTAGTAACTATAATTCCATTATTCATTTCAGCAATTATATCATCTATATTGTTGTATACTATTTATGATTATTTCTTAGATATTCCTCAAACATACAAGAATTTTGTTCCTTGGTTGCCTGTTTGGTTTATAGTATTAATTATCCTCGTTTGTTTAATTACAATTTTGTTTGGTTGGTTAGTCGAAATGTGGCAACAGTTTCATAAATACACGCCAGTGCGTCAGGAGTGAGATGAAATGATAGAATGTAAAGATTTAATCAAAATTTATTATGATGAAGAAAATGAATTGCGTGTACCTGCATTACGAGGGTGTGATCTTTCTATCAAATCTGGTGAGATATTTTCTATCGTTGGTCCCTCAGGTTCAGGGAAAACTACACTAGTTAACATCCTTGCTGGTTTGGATTCTTGCTCAAGTGGTGAGGTATTAGTTGGAGAATATCGATTAAATCAAATGAATGAAAAAGAGCTACAAGCTTTTAGATTGAAAATGATAGGAATTGTTGATCAATTTCCTGAGAGAACACTATTTCTAGATGGAACAATAAAAGACAATTTGAAATTTGTTTCGAATATTAATAAAACATCAATAGATGAAACTCAAACCAGAAATCAAGATATACTTGAGAAATTAGGAATAGCTCACTTAGAACATCGTATCGTAAGAAGTCTTTCTGGAGGAGAAATTACTAGAACTGCAATTGCTTGTGCTCTTGTGAAGGAAGCTCCTCTATTATTATGTGATGAACCTACGGGACAACTTGATACTTTCAATACTTTAAAGATAATAGATTTATTGAAACAAATCACAAACGATTTTGGAACAACAATACTAGCAGTATCCCATGATCCAAGATTTCAAGAGAGAGTTGACAGAACCTGCGAAATAAGAAATGGCCGTGTTTCTTCTGTCATTTCTTTAGATGAACAACCAATTTATGGAGCTAAAAAACAATTTCCATTAAAATTTAAAATGCAAATTGACACAACTAATAATATTCGTGTACCTGATATTATTATGAAAACACTTATTTTAGACAAAACTGCAGAATTTCAATTAACAAAAAAAGGTGAAGTTCGATTAATCCATCCTGATGGGGTTGCACCAAAAGAAATCATATTTGATAATATTAAATACACAAGAAAAGAACTAGAATTAACAGGTTTACCTACAAATTATTTTCAACAAGAAGAGATTATCATTGAATTAAATGATGTATCAAAAACCTATAGAACTAATAGTAATTTAACTCACGCTCTTTCAAATATAAATTTCCAAATGAAAAAAGGTGAATTAGCATTTATTGTTGGTCCTAGTGGTTCAGGAAAAACCACCCTTATCAAATTACTTACTGGTTTAGAAAAAGTAACTTCAGGCAAGATAGAAATTCTTAGCCAAGTTTTTAGTGATTTTTCTAGCATTCAAAAATCGTTATTTAGAAAACAAAATATTGGTCTGGTTTCTCAACAAGGTAATCTTCATCCTTTCTTAACTATTGCAGAAAGCTTCTTTCTAAAAGATTTCTTCTCAGGTAAAACAATCAAAAATTTAGAAGAGAGGAGGATTGATTTGAGTCTTGAGCAATTTGACATTGCACACAGAAAAAACTCATTTCCACTTGAAATATCTGGTGGTGAATTACAACGAGCTTCCTTAGCTATCACTACCAGTGATTCACCTCAAATTATTATTCTTGATGAACCAACAACAAACTTGGATTCTGAACTTGCAAATAAGGCTATACAAGAAATTTATAATCTACATTCTAATAGTGATATAACATTTCTAATTGCTACACATGATATTAGTTTGATCAAGGATGGGTACAGAGCAATAGTGCTTGAAGATGGAAAAATAAAAGATGATGGACGTGTTATAACTCTTAAACACAAATGAGTCTAGATATATTGGAGTTCGCGTGTTCTAATCGCACCTCCCGCACCTATTTTTATGTTCAATTTTATAAGGCTGATCAAACCTACTTTTATTTTATCATCCTATAGTTCTTTCTTGCTTTTACTTTAAAGAGAGCTAAAAAAAAGGAAAAAATAATAAAGATTTTATGTTTAGACTATTTGACCACAATGAACACAAAAGACAATATATGCATCTCCTTCTGGATTTAGCAAAACCTCTTTCTTTTCTAACAGGCTATGAATTCTTTTTGCATCATCTGAATCTCTTATTCTATTGTTTTGTTCTTTTATGGTATCTAATGAATGTACTTGTTTATAAGCAAAAATACTACTATTACATCTAGGGCAATAAAGTATATTTAGATCATTTGGATTAATTGGTTTATAACCATCCCAAGCTGTTAATTGATAACCATTAGCATCTTTAAATCGTCCAGCTGTTATAAGTACTAAATCCACAATAATACCTATTGTAAAAAAGCCTGCTGTAAATAAATACAAAATTGCAGTAACAAATTTTCTCAAATAAAATCTGTGTAAGCCAAAAATTCCACCAAATAAACATAATATTAGAGCAAATGATCGACTTTTTTGAGAAGCTAATTTTCTATTGTATAATAATGGAGTCCCAGCCATCTCCATCACTATTATAGAAGGAGAATCATGATATTTGAATTATTATTAATAATAATTCATTTATATTTCATTGTAGAATAGCTAATTTTTTCTCACTCAAAATAAAATAGCTCTAAAATGGTGAATTTTACGCAAAAATTTTGTTTTCTAATTGTTTTAAATATGGCTAAAAGAACTATTGATTACTACGAGTGAAGATAAGAACCTGCATATATGATCCTCAATCCTTTGTAAAAGAAACTCCCCTTCTTTCCTGAGCGGGTATAGACTGACCCTTTTTTTCCCGCTCAGTAATATTCCTCCTAGATTGGAAATTTTTTTTATTTTGAGTAGATTTTTAAATAAAATTAAAAATCACTTTAGTTGTGGATTAAAAATTAGTAGGTGTTTTTTTTGGATAAAAAGTCATTACAAGTTAGTTGGGATTGGTCTAAAGTAGAAGATTTTTCTTATTGGAAGATTCCTGATGGTCATGTAATGAATTTACCTTATTTTATTGGAAAACCTCCTGCAAAAATTCTCGATCTTGGTTGTGGTGTTGGTAGGCATACTATTTACTTTGCTTCCTTAGGGTATGATGTTTCTGCTATGGATTTATCTGAAGACGGAGTAAAAAGCACTATAGCTTGGTTAAAAAGTAAAGGTTTGACAGCAAAAGTGGAGGTTGGTAAAATGACTGAATTAGGTTATAGTGATAGCACCTTTGATTTTGTTCTTGCTTACAATGTTATTTATCATGCATTTAAACCTGATATAACTAAAACCATATCAGAAATTTATCGTGTTTTAAAACCTGGTAGCTATTTTTTTGGTACAATATTAACTAAAGATCCCAAGCAACCTTTTGATAATAAAACAGCAGTTATAGATGATCAAACAATAATAAAACAAGAAGAACCTGAAAAGGGTATTCCTCATTTCTTTTCATATATCGAGGATGTACTGGAATTTTTCAAAAAATTTACAATAAAAGATTTGTATTATAAAGAATGGTATCAAGAACCTATAACTCTCGAGCGAATAAATAACCGTAAAGGTGATGGTCATTATATTCTGTTGGCTCAAAAACCAAAATGAATAATGATTGCTCTCTTATAGCAAAAGAGCTAGTACAGTTATCAATCCTGCTAACCCAAGAATTATTGTTAATCCTATGGTGATAACCTTTCCAAGATTTTTGAATCGTGCATCATAACAAGCTTCTGGACAAACTTCAATACAAGTGAAACATGATATACAACCTTTGTAATTAATTACTGGTTTAGGCTTTCCCGATTTTGTTTTAATAATTTTAATTACTGATTCTGGGCAACCTCGAACACAGTTTAAACAATCAGTACATATGCCAATATATTTAGGAACTCTAAGTGTTATTGTGGTGAATTTTTGGAAAGGTATTTTAGCCATCTTAGCTGTTCTAGGAAGCTTGAATTTTTTCTTGTGTGTTTCTATCTTTTCACCCAAAATCTCTATTTGGGAGAGGTCCATTATTCCTAAATTCTGTTCAGCAGCATACTTTATAGTGGGTACTTTTTCAGGTTCATGTCCCATAAGAGTAAAAGCTACTGCATCAAGTGCTACAGCATCATCACTTGCTAAAATTAGATTCATAGGAACAGCTTTGCCGCTTGTACCTGGTCCCATGCCTTCAAGAGCAATTATAGCATCCATTACATTTAGTTTAATTTTTGGTTTCTCATAAGCATAAAGATCCACTAGACATTGTGAAAAACCTTGAATGGATGCTCCTAATGAATGGATTCTTGTTTTATCCCCACCACAAATTGTCCCATAGAGATTTTTAATACATCCAGTGTAAAGGGTCATTGCATGTGTTTTCATTTTCGGTACATTAATTATTGCTTGTCCTTCAACTATATCCCTAGAAATATTTACTGTTGTTAATTTTTTACCTTGGACATCAATTGTAATTGGTCCATTAAGCTCTAAACTACGAACATCTACTTGATCATATTTTTCCCCGAGTTCCAAATAACCGCTATTTTTCAAAACTTCCCGTGTGCCACCACTATGTCCTGAACCGCATGTATCCCCTATTACAACTGATTTTTTAAGTTCAAGAAGCATTTTTATTAGTGCTTCTAGGACTCTTGGGTCAGTTCTAATTTTATCTCTATCTTCTTTTTTATCAGGGGCACTTAATAGATTTGGTTTTAGAATAATCTCTGAAAAATCAGCAATAAATGTGTGTAAGCCGCCTAGAAGATTTACAGCATCGTTGACAGCTTTTTCTACATCATTATTTTCAACTTTGACAATAGCAACTTTACTCATTTCAATCTATCAATTCTAAAGTAATTAGTTTCCTTTCTTATATTTTTCTAATTAATTTAGTTAGACATATAATTTACATCTATAACAATACCATCGATTATATTGTTTAATGAACGATAATTTACTTCCACATTTTGGACATCGTGTTTGTGCTTTGATTTCTTTATTGGTCGTTTCTTCTGTCTCTAAAATTTCATCTTGTAAACTATCATCCTGTGATTCTTTTTCCGTTTCAGAAAGAATTTCTGTAATACTTGCTTCGTCTTCATTATCTTCTAAAACAACCATGGTGTCTAAAGAGGTTCTATCTAAAACTTCATAGCTTGAATCTTCAAGAGATTCTTCTGTTGTGGTTGGTTCTATTTCAGTAATAGATGGAACAGGTATCGTTAAATTTGCATCTATCTTTGGAAACTTTGCGGTAGTTTTTCCTTCAGCTATAGAATTATCAATTGCTATCGAATATTTATCTAATTGCTGTTCTAATCCAACAATTTTCTTTCTTATTTCATTTATATCCGCAACAGTAGCATTACTTGATGTTCTTTTGGTTTCTATTAATAACAATCTTTCTTCTAGAGCTAATGTTATTTGTGCAAGTTGATTGATTTTCTCCATTATAGTGGAAACTATTTGTTGAACTTCATCACTATCTAAACCTGAGAGATCTATTTTCTCATTATCTTTTTCGTCTGACTCTTCTGATTGAGTTCGGGCACTGGATACAGATATTAAAGGTTGAATTTCTTGATGATGGCGCAATAACATTTCATCATCTATTTCTGATCCTTGCCCTTCACGAGGGAAACCTTCTTTCTCCAGAAACATTTTTCCCATCATTTCAAAAGCTTCGCTAATATTTTCACCTGTCTTTGCTGAGGTAGTTAAATATGCTACACTAATGCCTTTTAACTCATTGAGCTTTTTGATGAGTTTATCAATATCTACCTGCTTGACTTTAATTTGATCCTTCAAATCAACTTTATTTCCAAGAACAATGAAGATTTTAACAAATCCACCTGAGTGTTCAATTGCTTCTTCTACCCAAGTTTCTACACTATCCAAAGTTTCTGGTTGAGTAAGATCAAACACCAGAAAACCACATTTGCAACCACTGTAAAATGACGATCTAACATGGCGATACATTTTTTGTCCTGCAAGGTCCCAAATCTGGAAATGAACTTTATTATCACCAACCACAATGGCTTTTGAAGCAAAGTCTGCACCAATCGTTTTTATGTACTCGCTTTTGAATCCTACACCCATAAATTTCGATCGTATGCTTGTTTTTCCAACTGATCCTTCGCCCATCAGAACTACTTTGAACACAAATTCACGCTTTATTTCTGACAAATTAATTTCTGTCTCCTATAAGACTATTTATCATTAGATATAGTATTTTTACAAAAAGAACTAACATGCTAGAATAAAGTTTTTACTATTGTGAACAAATTACTCATATATTTGTTTTTTAACTGATTTCTTCGCTAAAATAATTTTCTTCACTCTTAGAAGAATTCTTAAATCTCATCCCTTCTTATTATTATTACAAACATCTAAAAAGGCATTTGAGGTTTTCAGATTTGGTTCGTCGTCATGCGAAAAAAACGGTTAATTTATGGACAGAATACCCAAATTACACACCAATTAATGATACTAATGAATCACCTTTATATGATGAAACACGTATTTCTCAAGAACATCGTGTCCTAAGTGAAATCATTAGAAAAAATTGGTTCTTAATACATCCTCTTTCTCGTGATTATATTTTATCCTCCGCAAGAGAATGGCGACAACTTTTAGATGATATAGCTTTACTCCAATCAACATTAGAAATTAAGCAAAATAACTTGGATAACTATCAAGAAGATCATGAAATTAATACTCAAAGATTAATGTTAGAAAAAGATGCTGAAATAGCGCGACAAAAAGAAGAAATTTCAGAAAATTATCGAGAAATAATTGAACAAAAAGATCAAGAAATTGCTCAATATAAAATTCTCGCAGATTCAGTAAGGACAGGTTACGGTGAAAAACCTAAGATCGATAATTCAATACAAGCATTACCAGATGAAAAAGACCTAAAAGTATTGGAATTAGGAAGATATGTAAATGACTTGCGTGATAAGTGTAAATCTCAAGAAATTGAAGCAATGAATGTTCAAACAGGCATCAGCAAGAATTTCCAAGGTCAAATAAATGATATAACAAATGAACTCTATGAACGACAAGAACAGGTTGATAAACTGAGAGATGTTTTAGCTAAAGCAAAAGAGCAATTAATTAATCTTAAAGATAGCAATGAAGAATTAAAGAATAAAAATAAACAATTAGAACAATTGCTAGCTGAAAAGGAAGAGAAACTACAAAAATTAATCAAATCAATAGAACGTTTGTAATTTATCTTTTTTTAATTAAATAGAACAACAAAAATTATTCTCTTCAATCTCTAATTGTAATTCCTTTTTTGCATATTCTAAAGTATGTTTTTTAGGAATGGCAATTCTATTTATTCCCGCTTTTAAGGCGTTTATTTCATATTCACCCTTTCTCTCACGCATACAACCTAGAGATTGCTCAATGTTTGGTTGTATCAATCTGGTATAAAGAAGAATTTTTGCTAAAAATTCAGGATTAACTATATTAGCTTTCTCCATAGGAGTATTTTTAGTCGGTATTAATCCTAAAAAAACAAGCAAATCTGTTTTCTGTTGAAGAGCGAATTCAATTGCTTCCAGATTACCCTTCTTTTCACCAAAGTATAATCCTAAACAAATATGTGGAATAACCTTTAGCCCTGCATTTAAAAGATATTTAAATGAATTTTTGTAATCTTTACCAGTGAAGCCATTTTTTATTACTTCACTTATAACTTGATCATCAACAACTAGATCATATGATATTGCATCAATTCCTATTTCAGCAAGGATTTGTGCTTGACTTTTTGTAACTAATCCTGGATGTAAATTTAGTATCAAATCTGTTTTTGCTTTAATTTCCATTAATACTTCTACAAATGATTCAAAAGGCAACTGAGCTTGATCACTATAGCCACCACTAATTAGCATGCCTACACCTCCCTTTATTGCATGATTAAAAGCAAAGGAGCGTAATTTTTCTGGTGTCGTTAAAGCAAGCATATTTTTCAAGTAATGTTTATCACAATATAGACAATTCTGAGAGCAATTTTCCCCTGTAATACTAATTGAAGGAAAACTAGAGGTTGGATAATAAACTTTAATCTTTTTACCAAATATTTTCCAACTTTCCATTCTTGCTTTGATAAAAAACTCTTCAAGTTGATCTATTGGTGTTTCAAATAACTCTTCAATTTTCAGCTTCATTTTTCAACATTCTCGAAATATTTTTTTGTGCCTATTTACCAACGTTTTTATTATATTTTGTCGCATATAATTTGTAGATATTAATTAAGTATAATTATAAATTATGTAGTAGGAGCTAAAATATATCATGGGTTACTTTAAAGGTTTCATAACAACGCTGGCAATTACTTACCCCAGCTTTTTCTTTATACGCATCTATTTAGATGGCGTTACGATTTCGAATTATTTTGCTGATATAATGGGTGGTCAATGGCTAAAATTTATGGATGCATTTGAAACTGCTATCGTGGAACCGATAAGTGCATTCTTTGATTCACCTATTAATGGTATCAATGTTACCCTTGCACTTTTACCATGGGTGGTAGCAGCTTTTGTCTGTAGCTTCTTTTTCAGGAAAAAGAATGCAGCCCGTGGAGGTTTAGCTACTGTAGCAATTTTAATGTTTGGTGTTGAAGCATTCAATTTCATTTACTATCAGGGGAATTTGATTGGTATGCATACATTAACAGAACCTAATCCAGCTTATGGCTTACTAGTTGTTCTTGCTTTAACCGCAATTATTGGTCCTATCTCAGGTTCCTTCAGTCCATTTAAGAAGGATCGTGCTAATGTTACTCGTGTTAGACGTACACGTCCCCAAAGAGCTGCAGCAGCCCCTGCAGATCTTCCAGGTCCCTATTATATGCCAACCGAAAGTCCAAGTAGAGATAGCTATATGGCTACTAATCATCAGTCACAAAATAGCCAACAATCACGTCCAGTTAATTGTGAATATTGTGGTTCATATTTAGATGATGATAGTGATTTCTGTAGTGTTTGTGGAAATCGAGTTTATAATGATTATTAAAAAGAGTTTAGTGAGCTGACTGATTAAAACAGCTCCATACTTCTATTTTTTTTAAAAAGTAGTTCTTTCTTAACTTTCATCATCACGTATTAACATGGTCATAGTACTAGAAATATTTGGAAACTTTCTAATCTCTTCTGTAACCAGTTTATCTAAACTATTGGCAGAATCAGCTTCTATTTTCAGTATTATATCAAATAAACCCCAAACTAATGATATTTCCATTAAATTTGGTATTTTGCCTAATTCCTCATACAATTCAAATTCTGTTCCACCTTTCACATTGATAAGTATATAAGCCTTAACCATATTATCACCACTGGACTTACAGATCAAATCTTGACTTCTTTCAAAGTCGTAATTTAATACTTAATTCTATCTATATTAAATTAGATATACTTAATTCTATCTATATTAAATTAGATAGAGAACCATATAATAAATTTTTATATTGTTAATCATTGAAAGTAAATAAATGCTCTAGGAGTCCTAATAGTTTGAATGAACTACCCAATAGATCTAATATTAATATTTCAAGTGGTATATGTTTGCTTATCTATAGCACAAAGCAAGATGATCCGAAAAAATGCACCGCTATGAAATTAGCTAGATTGGGAAAAGCTACTTTAGTTTATCATGTAAGTGATTTACCTAAGAATAGCGTTTTATTGAATCCTTTCTGTGCTCAAGCATTATCAGTTGAAGATTTACCAGCTATGTTAACTAAAGGACTAGTAGGTCTAGATTGTTCATGGGTAAAAGCAAATGAAGTATTTGGAGTTGATGAACAACCAGGTCAGACTGTAAAGAAGAAAGATGGGTGGCGATTCATTAATAGAATCTTGCCTTATCTATTAGCTGCTAACTCTACCAATTATGGCAAACCATGTAAATTAAGTACAGCTGAAGCTCTTGCAGCATCTCTCTATATTGTTGGTTATAAACAAGAAGCTATGAAATTATTAGATGGTTTCAAGTGGGGTGAGATATTCTTTACATTGAATTATGAACTACTTGAAGCTTATAGTGAAGCAAAGAATAGCTCAGAAATAGTCAAAATTCAAAATGATTATTTAAACACCATCTATAATGAATAATGTGAAAAGAAAATATATTAAAGATTAAATGAGACTGACTACATAAAATAAGTAATCCTTGATGGAGTAAAATTACTTTGTTAATTGGTATTGTTGGAAAACCTTCGTGTGGAAAAAGTACTTTCCTAAATGCAGCCTGTTTGACTTCTTCGAAAACAGGTGATTATCCATTTACAACCATTGAACCTGTACCAGGTACGGGTTATGTTCGTATACCATGTGCTTGCAAAGAACTTGATGTTAAAGATAATCCTCAAAATTCTATTTGTATCGATGGTATAAGATTGGTTCCAATTCAGATGTTAGATGTTGCTGGATTAGTACCAGATGCTTGGCAAGGTCGAGGTTTGGGAAATAAATTTCTAGATGATTTAAGACGAGCAGATGTTTTAATTCATGTAATTGACTTTTCAGGATCCCTAGATGCAGAAGGGAATAATATTGAACGTGGTACCTATGATCCAGAAGAAGATGTTAAATTTCTTGAACGTGAAATTGTTAAATGGATGGAGGAAATTGTCAAAAAAGATTGGACAAAAATCAGTCGTACAGCTGAAGCGGAAAAAATTCCCATTGATAAATTATTAGCTGATAAATTAGCTGGTTTGAAAATTACTCGAACTCAGATAAAACGAGCTTTAACAAAGTTGAGCATTAATGTATCAGTTCCAACTAAATGGTCGGAGGATGAATTATATAACTTTTTAGAAATTCTAAGAGAAGAATCTAAACCAATGATTCTTGCTGCAAATAAAATTGATATAGAAGGTTCAATGGAGAATTATAACCGTTTAAAAGAAAAATTTGGAGAAAATCTAATACCTTGTTCAGCTCTAGCTGAATTTTTCTTAAGGAAATTTGCTGAAAAAGAAATCATTTCATACACTCCAGGTGATGAAGATTTCACTATTTTACAGCCGGATAAATTAACTGAAAAGGATAAAGCTACTTTGGAAAAACTCCGGGTAAATATTCTTCATAAATTCGGGTCAACAGGAGTTCAAGCATTGCTTAATCGTGCAGTTTTTGATATCCTAAACGTTATTTCTGTTTATCCAGTTGAAGATCAACAAAAGTTCACTGATCATAAAGGTCATGTGTTGCCAGATGTCTACTTGGTGCCAAGGGGAACTACTGCCAAGGAATTTGCTGGAATGATTCATCAAGATTTAGCTAAATCATTTATCAATGCCATACTAGTTAGAACAAGTAGGCGAATTGGTGAAAATTATGAATTACAGGATGGAGATATAATTAAAATAAATGCTGCAGAAGCACATTGAAGTAGGTGATAAATCATGAGCAAAAAAAAGGTTGAATATTCAGCTATTAAAGAAGAAATGGATCAAGGAGATGCCACATTACCATTAAAATTTGTATGTGAAGAAACAGCTAAAGAAATTGAAGAGGATATTGAGAAAGAAATAAAATTAAAACAACAAAAAGCAGCTCTTCATGATCCTTATCGTTTTGCTGGTTATGACCCTGATGCAATTGATTTTATTCGTCGATGTGATTCAAATGATCAAGCATTTGAAATAATTGATTACCTTAAGAAAAAGGGTGAAATATCTTCTGAAGAAGCAACAAATCTTCGACAAAGAATAGAAAATGAAGGTCTTAGAAGTTTTGGACCGAAAAAGGAACATGGTTTTTATTTTAATGTTGAAGATGACTTTGAAGAAGTATCCTCCGAAAAAGTAGAAGAAGAGGAATCTGAAGAAGACGATGAGGAATTCGATAACGAAGATGAAGAGTATCAATTACTATAATTTTATAAAATCCCAAGGATATTCTATCAATTTCTCTCTTTTTTCAGTTAAATCCTCTATTTTCAGATTATATTCATTGAGTGCTCTTCGCCAATCACCTAAACCACCACCTAGTTTAGATGCTAGTTTAAGAGGTTGGGAAATCTCTTCCCCACCAAGAGATAGCATTGTTTGAATTCTAGCCCATTTTGGATTAGATATTTCACAATCAACCTTAGGAATTTTATCAGCCAATTTCATAAGCAATTTTCCCCTTGTTTGCAGTTCAGTCAAAGGGAAAATCGATTGATCTTGATAAAAAGTTCTCGGTTTTGGAATGAAATAACCTGCTGACAATCTTATTTTTCTAATTCCCTTACTTATAGTTGAGATGTTTTTTCCTAAATCAGCTATTGCTTTAATATCATTTTCTGTTTCTTCTGGTAGTCCTAGAATGAAGTAAGTTTTTACTCGAGATAATCCCCCATTATCCGCAGTAGTTATCGCGTTGAAAATTTCTTGATCTGAAACTTCTTTACAAATTCGTTTTCGTAATTCCTCTGTACCAGCTTCCGGTGCAGTGGTTATTGTTTTTTGACCAGTTTTAACAAGTAGCTTTACCAAATTTTCGGTTATTCTATCCGCCCGTATAGCAGGGAGTGAAAAGATTAGTTCATCATCAATAATGCTTTGACATAGTTTTTCTAAATCTTTGTAATCGGAAATGCCTGAACCAATAGTAGATATTTTGTTCACTTGGCACTCCTTAACTCCTTTCCTATAAAGCTCTTGTAATTTTTCTAATGATCGAGCTCTTCTTGGTCTATTTATTTTTCCTGTTAAACAAAATGAACAACCACGATTGCAACCACGAACTACTTCAAGCATGAATGTTTTACCAAAAGCACCAAACCATGGATCATTATCCTCGAGTTGAGGAATAATTTGTTTAGTTGGATAAAAATAATCATCAATATTACCTTTAGGGGCAAATTTTACAGTTTTATCATGATTTATACTTGGAACCCATATCCAATCAAAGCTATCAAGGGCTTTTAATCGGTTTTCTCGAGATGTTTGTTCAAGTAATCCTTCGTTCATTAGTTGATCATTTACAGGTTCTAAATCACCTATCATGAAAGCATCAATGAAAGGTGCCATAGGTACTGGATTAGATTGTGCACTTGGTCCTCCGGCGATAATTAATGGATGTCTTTCATCCCTATCCTTTGATTCTAGTGGTATATGAGAACGCTCAAGGATTCGTAGTATATTTGTATAATCATCTTCATATTGCATAGTAAAAGCAATTACATCCATCTCTCTTAAAGGACGGTCAGATTCGAGTGTATATGGTTCTACAATTTCTTTGATCGGTAAAAAAGAACGTTCGCAAGCAACTCCTTCATAGGAATTCCACAATTGATAAATTAATTGTAAACCCAATGAAGCCATTCCAGCACGATAAATGTTTGGATAACAGAAAGCAATCTTTAATTTAATAGTTGAAAGGTCTTTTTTGATAGCGTTAATTTCTTCTATACTTACTTCAACTAATTTGCTCATCTGAAACCTCTAACCTTTCCTCTTTGATTTTGCTTTCCAATCCCTAATCTCAGTTTTTTGATCTAAATAAATAAATTTTCCAGATTCAATATTTCTTTGAACAATTACTCCAGTTCCTATTGCTGAATTATTCCCTACAATAATTCCTGGCATGAAGTAGGTGTTTATTGCTGTTTTAACATTATCGCCAATAATAACTCCTAATTTTCTTCTCCCAGTCGAAATGATTTCTTCATTTACTTGAGCTTTAATTGTTTGATCATCTAAACGTAAGTTACCTGTCATAGTTCCTGCGCCAAAATTACAATCTTCACCAATGATAGAATCACCTACATAGGACAAGTGAGCAACATGAGTTCCTTGATAAATAATAGTATTCTTTATTTCACAAGCATTTCCTATTCTTACTTTGTTTCCTAAGGAAACACCACTTCGAAGATAACAATTTGGTCCAATATCACAATCTAATCCTATAGCTACAGGTCCCTCAAGATAACTTCCTGCTCTTATTCTTGTGCCTTTTCCAATAGTAACTTTTCCAATTATTGTTGCTCCTTTTTCAACAATTCCTTGATTTAACTCTTCAATATAATTTATGAGAATTTGATTTGCATCTAATAAATTCCAGAGGTAATTAATTTGCCAGAATTCCATTGTTTCCTTATTAAAAGTTAAGTATTGAGTAGCACTTCTAACTTTTTCTGATATAGAGGTGAAAATATCATCAACACTCTTTGCACCTATAGAACCTAATTCTAAGAATTTCTCATCAAAAAAACCAATTCCCAAACATTTCTTATTTTCTCCATCTTTTTCAATAAGAGCATATTTCCCATGCCCTTCAGCTTTTTCTAAAAACATCTTGAAGAAATCCGAGCTAAAAACAACATTTCCATCAAGCCAAATTGATTCTTTTGGTATATTGTTTAAAATAACATTTACTAATTCTTTTGTCAAACCAATTTTTGAGTCATAATCTAAAAGAGTAAAAGGACCAATTTCATCTGGAGGTGCACTTACTTCTTGATATTGTCCAAGAGCTCTATGAAAAAGTTGATTCTGAGCTTTATCAATAAGCAAAATTACCTTTTTCACTCCAAAATTTTTTCCGACTTCATAGTTCCATTCAACAAGGGTTTTACCTGCTACCTGAAATAATATTGGTGGTCGATTCTCTGATAATGGTTGAAATTGTTCTTTTTTTGCTTGTGCTGCAAAAATTATCATTGTATAGGAATTCTTGGCGGGATTCAATTTTATCACTACTATAGTTATTTTTGAACATATTTAATTTCTTTCTCTACAAGAGAAGTGTAATGTTCTAATCTTTCTTGAGATTCTTTTTTGGTCATTGCTTGAGAGGTCACACGGAAATAAGGTTCGGTACCACTTGGTCTAATTAAAATCCAACTGTCATCCTCGAAACTAAGTCGTAATCCATCCATCTTTAGTAAATCTTTGTAATTATCTTCAGAGGATATTTTTTTGTCTAATGATTTTAGTACAATTTCTTTCATTTCATTAGGACAAGTTATTTTATTTCTATAAACAGGATAATCTTCAACAGTATCCACTAATTTGTGTAACGGTCCTCGCTCAAGTGTCCATTCAAGTATTTTTAATCCTGTTAAAGGACCATCTGGACATAAATGATATTTGGGATGAATCCATGCTCCGCAAGGTTCTCCCCCAAAAATAGCCTTTTCATTAGCTACCATATTCCCTATTGCTACATCACCAACTTTTGTTCGTTTAACTTTGCCACCTGCTTCAGTTACTAATTTATCAATAAGCATCGAAGAATCTACATGAGTTACAACTAATCCTTTACCATTATTTTGTTCCACAACATATTGGGCATATAATGCAATTTGCACGTCTTGAGGAATATATCTCCCCTTCTCATCAATAGCAATACATCTATCTGCATCACCATCATAAGCTAGTCCTATACTTGGGCCCATTTTCTTGTCAACGCTACTTTTAACAAAAGAAATCAATTCAGTAAGATTCTTTTCTACAGGTTCAGATAATCTTGAAGAAAAGTATGGATCAAACAACCCATTAATTCCGATAAGATTGATACCAATTGTTTGATATATCTTGTTAATAACATCACAACCAGCTCCCCCACCAGGATCAACGATAACTAGATTTATGTTTTCCCAATTATTATTTGAAGCGGCATCAAGAAGCATATTAGTATAAAATTCTGATCCTATTACTTCTGAATCCTTCCCATATTTATCCCAAGAAACATAGGATAATTCTGGGTCATTAAATGCTACTTCAATTTTTAATTCATCCTCAGGAGATAGTCCCATACTAGTTTTATCAAAAACTTTGATACCATTATACTCAGGAGGATTGTGTGATGCAGTAAGCATCACGCCAGCACAAGCTTTAGTTTTCATAGTATGATAAGCTAAAGCAGGTGTAGGAAGAATACCCTTTCTTTCAATATTAGAACCACCTGCTAAAAGACCAGCTGAAATTGCATGTTCCATTTGTTGACCACTTGAACGTGCATCTCGAGCAATGAGGATGTTTTCCCCTGCACCACCACAAATAGCTTTACTAATAGCTAAGCCTACCTTAGAAACAAATTGAGGGGGAAGATTTGAGACTTTCTTACGAATTCCTGAGGTACTGAAAAGTTTCATACACATGACAATCCAAGTGAAATTAATATACTACTGAACCTTATAGACAATTCAAAAATTTATCTCTAAAAACAGTAATTTGAATGAGAAAAGAAATAAAAAAAAGGATTTTATCCTCGCATTCATCATGCGAGGCATTATCCGCACACCACCTTGCTAAGTGAACATCTCTTATTTTAAGCTGTGATTTAAATTTAGCCAGTTTCAACAAAATATTTTGATGAACGCATGTCAAGTAGGTAAGGAGCCTTTTTAACAAGACCCTCTTTCGTTAAACGTTTCAATGCATATCTAACAGTTCTTGGTGCGAGATCGCATTTTAGTATCAAGTCCTTTGAAGTCAAAGGTCCCTGCTCAGATAAGAGCGTGTATATTGCCCTCGCGGAGGGGGGTAATTGTTCTGCAACAGTCAGCATTTATAATAGTCATCTCCTAGAGAAAAGAGCATATGTTATTATATAAAAGCACTCTGAGTAATTCTTACCTATTATCTAGTAAATCCATGCTGTTATCTAGTAAATTTTTCCGCCTATTTTTGTTAATTTTTTCATCAAAATTCCGTATTTTAGCGGAATCTCTGTCTTTTTTCGTATTTCTTGGTTAAAAATACTTATTTTCGCTGGATTTACAAGCAACAATTCATTTTATCGCTTATTGGATCTTTTATGTATTTTCAATAATTACGTTAGCTATTTAATATAAAAACCCTAATAATTAACTTAAAAGCGTTTGAATTTTATCAAGATTAATAGTATAATAATTAAAGAAACAGAACTATATCAGGAACGGGAAATATTATGGTTGAAGATTCATCTCATTTAAAAGATAGTTTAGCTTTTAAGGAATATGCAAAAGGAACAGAAGAAAAAATCAAACCCCCTTGGGTGACAATAATTGTTACAGGAGTAATAGTTGGTATAGCCTATGTTGGTACTGAACTGATTGCTACCTTTGTTTATGATAATCCTTATGCTTTAAATTTTATTTTAGCTTTATATGGGATACCTGCTGGATTTGTTTGTGGGTTGAAAAATAATAATTTAAGTTTACTAACATCATTAAGATATTCATCATTTAGCGCATTGTTCTCTGTAATAATATTTGGAATAATTTCAGCATTTTTTGTTGGTTTATCTGCTGAGCATACAATTGGTATTATTGTTGGTATTGTTGAATTACTAATTGCTCTTGCTATGATATTGGTATTTTCAATGCTTATTACTTTCGCCTTTGGAGCATTTTTAGGAACTCTTACTCGAGGTGTTCGTGACGCTAAAAGATAAATTTTCATCTCATCTTCAATATTCTTTTTTTATAATCTTTTAGCGATAGAATTAAGTATTAGGTTATTTACTGAATTTAGTATTGTATAGTGTAATTATCTAATTTGGATGAGTGATCATATGACAACAAAGAAGAAACAGAAACAATCACAAACAACCAGAAAGCATGGTACATGGTTTATTGTCGGTCAAGTATTGATTATTTTTGGTGCAATTCTAACTATAGTTGCAGCTATATTAGATATTATTAGTAAATTTAGCTCAGATATTTCTAATACTACATGGGCTTCCTACACATTTGGTCAGATTAAGGTATCTTATTTAGGGCCGATTTTGGCAGCTATTATGGCTCTAATTATTTTATGGTTAGCAATTGATAGAAGAGTCTATAATAAGCTCAATTTGTATCTATATGCTGTATTAATAATCGTTTTAGCTGTGATAGCTGGAAATGTGGGTGCTCTAATAGTAATTATTGGTGCTCTAATAATTATCTTTTATAGAATATCAAAATCTTAGACTCCTATTAATGATTAACTTCTGTGATGAAAATGACACCAAGGAATAGAAAACAAAAACGGAAAAAAATTTCAACTGGTACTATTCAAAATCTCAATACCATCATCACAGAATTATCAATTATTAGTGGTAGAAAAAGCTGGCCTAAAGACGAACCTACAAAAGCAATAAATGATGCTTTTAAAAATACTGATAGTCATTTAGCTGCTTTAGGGCTTGTTTTACCCGAAGTAGATATTAATTGGCGAGAATCAGGTACAAGAGATGTTTTTCTAAAGTTAAAGAAGAGACGACAGATTCTAATTCGCACTATAATTGCTGTTTTCATTGTTTTCTCTTTAGGATTATTAGCAGGAGCTATAGCTACTGTATTTCTATGGGAACACTGGGCACAATGGGTAATTCTACTTGCTGCTGCAGCAGTACTCTTCATTGGTTCTACTTTAGTTTCTAGATATGTAATGGGTCCTTTCATAGCTAAACGGGATGAAGTAATACCAACGAAATATCAAAAAGAATGCAAAATCATTGACAAATTTATTGACGATTTAGTTCAATTACGAAGAAAATCATAGTTTCTTTATTCTCTTTTTTCCAGTAATTTATGTCTCAATAGAAAGTTTTTTTCAATTGTATAACATATTTATAATGTAATTGAATATTTATTATTTCAAGACCAAAATAACGAGGTTAAATCATAGATGGTTTCTGTAGGTGTAATTAAAGTACGTTGTGATGCATGTAAAGAAATCATCAAAGGTAAGTATATTCATTTTTCAGATGGATCGATATTTTGTAGTGAATGCTTTCAATATTTACCAAAATGTCAAAGTTGTAAAAAACCTATCATCGGAGGAGAAGATAATTCAATTGATGGTTTGTGTAATCTTTGTTATCAAAGATTACCAAAATGTGATATTTGTGAAAAGGCAATAATTGGTAGTTATACTCGTTTTTCTGACAGAACCATTGCTTGTGACATTTGTATGAAAAAATATCAAAAATGTGATCGCTGTGGGAAACCAGTTGTAAAATATACTCTTATTAGAAGAAAAGTTCTATGCAAACACTGTTTAACTAATGCCTTGCGTTGTTCAGTTTGTAATAATCCTATCCTAGGCACCTATTGGATTTTTGACAAAGAAAATGTTTGTGATTATTGTTATAAAATCTATGAACGTTGTAATATGTGTGGGATTCCAAGTCAATTTTTATTTACTGTTCATGATAAAAAAATATGTTATTCATGTCAAGAGAAAGCTAAAAGATGTTCTGCTTGTGGTTTACCAATTGTTGGTAGATACTTTTCATACAAAACTCAAGAAGGTATTTTTTGTGAAAATTGTGAACATTTAGCACCACATTGTGATGCTTGTGGTCGACCTGTAGGTTTACAATATCTAGAAATTTCCGATGGGAGAAAAATTTGTAACGAGTGTCAAAGGAGTGCAATAACGACAGAAGAACAGCTTGCTGAATTAATAGCAACTGCTATTAGTGGGTTAGCTGATTTGGGATTGAAGTTAGTTCATGATATTAATTACCGTCTAATTTCTAAAAAATTACTTGATAGAAGAATAAACGAATCAGGTGCAGCTGTAACTGCTGGTAGGAATTTAGGATTGTTTCAAAGAAAAGATGATAAAATAACAATATATCTTCAATCACATTTACCAATTCAAATGGCTTTAGGAACTCTATGTCATGAACTTGCTCATGTTTGGCAATCTGAAAATTCAATCAATAAAAATCAACCCGTATATATAAGAGAAGGATTCTGTGAATGGGTTTCCTATAAGATCTTGCAAAAATGTGGTTATCATGGTCAAGCTGAATTGATTCTTTCTCGAGATGATCTTTATGGTCTTGGCTTCAAGAAATTCTTAGAGTATGAGAAGAAGAATGGTCTTAAAAATCTCATTGAATGGGCTAAAATAATCAATAATTGACTTATTCATCTTTTTTTTAGAAAAGTCCATTTGCAATTAATTCACCAAAAGGTTCTCTATTTGTTATAACATAGATAAGAACCTCGGCTTTCAATTCATCTAAGAAAATTGATTTGCGAGAGTAATGATTGGGAACCCCTTCCAAAAGATCAATTTTATGAAGTATTTTTTCATCGATTTCAAAAATCTCAATATAAATCGAATGAAGTTCTTCAGCCGGGAAAAGTAAAGGAAAACCTCCATTAGTATACATTTGAAAAGGAATTTTTACTAATCCACTAAATATTGGCTTAAGAGGATTCAAGTAATAAAAATAATTGGGGAAATTTTCCTTTAATGTACCATAGACCGCTAATAAATATCTTTCTTGAGTATCACTTGCCATTTAGATTTTTACTCCATCAACCAGTAATAATTTTCCCTTATACTTAAATACTACTGTAATAATACAAGTCATATGAATGATGAAGAATTTTTAACTAATTTATTAACTGTGCCAGATATTTATGGATTAAGCTTATCACTAAAAGGCGATAAGATTGCTTTTTCTTGGAAAAATATTCATCCAAATGTAGATGTCTTTTATGTTGACATTAAAGAACAGAATGATCCTATTGCTTTGACTGAAACTCCTGAAATGACTCGTATCCTTAAATTTTATCCAAAAAGTGATGCCCTTTTGGTAATGGAGGATAAAAGTAGGAATGAACGAATGCAAATCTTCCGAATTGATCTTAATGAACCAAAGAAAATGATTCCTTTAACAGAAGAGAATCCTCAACATTTCATGCATTTTGGCGATATTCATCCAAATGAAAAATGGTTATTCTATGGGGCTAATTATGATTTTGATAAAAAACTTGAGATAGAACCTTCATGGGTTTATCGTCATTTAATAGAAACGGGTGAAAGAGTTCTTTTGGCTCAACCACTCAAAGCAACATGGTCGGATCCTGAAATAAACAAATCTGGGAGTCATTTAATTTATTATAGAAAAGATCTTCATCCTAAAGGAGATCAAGTTTGGCTTGTAGACATTGAAGGTAAGGAAGATAGAGAGCTCCTTAATTTTGGTGCTGAATCAAGAACATATGCATCATGGTTACCTGATAGCCATCGTGTAGCTTTTATGAGTGATGGCAAAGGGAAAGAATTACAAAATTATAACTCGGTAGGAATTTATAATTTAGACAATAATGAAATAGAATGGCTTGTTGATGATCCTAAAAGTAAAATTGAAAGAATTAGGGTGCCAAAATTAGGAAATTATTTACTTGTTGATGAAGTCGATAGAGCAAGAAGAAAAACAACAATAATTGATTTAAAAACAAAAGAACAAAAAACTCTGCCGTTGATAGCAGGGAATTTAGTGCCAATTGGACCTATTTATGATAATAGCTGGATTGCCTATTATTATTCATCAACACAACCTATAGATGTAGTAAAAATAAATTTGGATTCTTTAAACCCAAACAATTTCATTACACTCACAAAAGTTTGGGAAAAATCAAAAATAACCAAAAACCAATTTACACCAGCTCTTGATTTTGATTGGATAGGATATGATAACTTACCTATCCATGGATGGCTATACAAACCCCCAAAACCAAATGGGAAAACAATTATTTTCATACATGGAGGTCCTACCTATCATTCTAGCAATGAAATTAATGTCCAGATTCAATATTATACCCATAGAGGATTTCTTGTTCTCGATCCAAATTATCGAGGTAGTACTGGGTATGGTTATGAATTTGAAGATGCTATACGAAAAAATGGTTGGGGTTCAGATGAACAAAACGATATTTTAGCTGGTGTTGAAGCACTAATTAAGAAAGGTTTAGCAACTAAAAATAAAATCGGAATAACAGGAACAAGTTATGGAGGGTATAGTAGTTATTTTGCTATTACCAAAGCACCAAAAGAACTTGTTGCTGCTTCAGCTCCTATTTGTGGTATGACTGATTTAGTGGTAGATTATAAAACTACACGTCCAGATTTACGACCTGTTTCAGAGCAAATGTTGGGAGGAAAACCCGATGAAGTACCAGAAATTTATTATGAGCGTTCACCGATAAATTTCGTTCAAAATATTCAAGGCTCATTATTAATTATACAAGGAGCACAGGATCCAAATGTTACACCTAAAAATGTTGAAGAATTAAGGAAAAGATTAGATGAAAATTCAACTAAATATGAAGTATTGATTTTTGATGATGAAGGTCATGGTATAGTTAGGAATAAAAATCAAAAAATCCTATACAAGAGGATAGCTGATTTCTTTGAGAAAGCTCTTTAAGAGCTTTCCTTTACATTCTTTTCTTCTACTTTGTAGGCAATAGTGTAAATCAATGGCATTCTTCTTTCCCGAACCTTCTTTTCGGTTACATATTTGATATCAGCTCGAATGAAAGCTAAAAGACCTATTGTAAGTGCTACCATAAATAAATAGAAGGGAACAGCCCACCGATCCATAATAAGCAACCAAAAATTGAACCATAAAAATAAAGCTGTAGCTGGAAGTAAACCCAAAGCTACGAATTTCTTATCCGTGGTATAATGTGTAATAGATCCAATTAACGCAATAGCAATGAAAGGCACAAAATATGCTACATAAAATTTGTAGATTCCTCTTGGCATAAAGATATGCGTAAGTATAACATAAATTGAAATCCATTCAAAAAATTCTATCCCATCAAGTTTGTTCCTATACGAGCGCCAAATCATAAAGAAACCAATAAGTGCTGCGCTAAGGATCATAAAAAACATGTTATAGGTACCGAGAGAAATAACTGCTAACAGAATTCCCTGCACACCTAATTTCCACAGAGATGTAGCAAATGGAACACAATCATTTCCAGCTGGATCTGTTGGGTAAAATCGCCATTCTATTCCTCTGCCTGGAAAGAGCATATGTCGCCCATATTGTAAGGGATCAATAAAGATGTAAGGAACAGATAAAAGTAAACAAACAGCAACAAAAAGAACAGCATTCATAATGCTTTCAATGATTGCTTCTCTAACACTTTTGTCTCTCGCTTTTTGCCCCAACATAACCATGAACATTGGAAAAGTAAAGAACAGAGCATTTTGTTTAGTCATAGTTGCAAAAGCAAGCCAAAAGAATGCTTGCCACCATTTATTTTTAATTGCGAAGTAAAAAGCTATTAATGATAATAAAGTAACAGGACCAGGATTAAGCCAAAAAATACCGTCATAAATAACGTTGATAGGTGCAAGTGCCATTAGAAAACCACCAATAATAGCAATGATGCGGGAAGTATCTTTTTTTATTGCTTCACGTAAAATTAGGTAAACAACTCCAGCACAAGCAGCATCAGCAAAAACCATTGGAAACGCAATCCAAAAATTACTCATACCAGGACGCCAAATTAGAACAAGGAAGTAAAGAAAGACAGGAGGATAGGAATAATAGTCATAGACATCTGCTGGTTCTGTCCATTGATAAGGATACCATCCATTTTCAAACCATCCTGTAACCCAAGAATAATAATAATATCCAAAATCAGCAAACCCCCTGAAATTAACATTATTGATATTAAATGGTAATCCTAAATTCCAGATAATTTCATCAGAACCGTATCCCCAATTAACACGAAATTCATAAGCTAATACTATTCGTATAAAAAGTGCAATTGAGATTAACATTGCGACTATACCAATTTCTAGGCTATATTCACCCCAAGATACTTTATTCAATCGATTTTTAATCCTCTCTGATGTTTTTTTAGAAAATGATGAAATTGAGCTTAATATCCTTGATTTTGCTACATCTTGATCTGTTTGTGAATCAATCATTTCATTCCTTGTCATTCTATATTCCTCTATTACACAAACTCTTAACAACATTACTACTATTAACTTTTTTTCATATTAAAGAATAATTTAGTAAAAGTAAAAATCATTGATTTTCAAAAGCAAAAGTTTAAAGAATGATTACAGACTTTTCAATTTGATAGGGTGTATAATTGGAGAACAAGTAAATGACCTTTAAGATCGCTACTGAACCTACTGATACTATTGATTCCATATTTGATGGCATCCTATTTGCGATAGGGGAAGAAACAGGTCCATCATTATCTCTAAATTTAAGCTCTTTAGATGAACGAGGAGCAATAGCTACAATAATCCATGGCATTACTGCAGTAGGTATGGGCGAAAATAATCAAAAAGGTCTCTTTGGTCCTATACCTGTGCCTTATAATGAAGCCTTTCGAGCGTTAATTTATATTTTTACTGTTAAGTCCAAAACTTTGGCAGAAGGACGTTTTTGCTCTTTATTTTTGATCTTCAAAAAAGAAATGATAAGATTCATTGCTAATGTTTATTCGATGATTGAATCTTTGTTAAATGTATATCAAGAAAATTATTTGCCTTCTGAAGATAATCTTCATGCTGAAACGATAAAGCAGATTTACAAAGAACTAGTTGCCAACTTGAAATTAAAGCCAAAAAAGAGATTATTTAGGATAAATGATGGTTTGACAGTTGAATATGAAGACTCAAAGATTAAATTGGGCAATGAATTAACTTCACTAATTGATGAAAAGGAAAAAATCATCTATACATATATTCCTAAAAATCTTGAAGATGAAATTAAAGAAAAAGTAACTAAAATCATTAAGCAGCTAAACAAGATTGAGTATCAGAATATGTTTACAATAAAACCCATACTTTCTAAGAAAAGCTTTATTTCAATATTGAATAAACATAATATTATTATTATTGAGTAATCTGAAAATCTGCAGTTAGCTATTTTTAAACTAAACATGAGGAGTTTCCATTAAATGAACTCTAAATGGTTAGGCAAATGAATTTAGAAATCCAAAAATTAACGTCGTATCAAATCCTTCAAAATGAATTAACAATTGATACTCTAAATTTACTTGTATTATCATCTATCAAAAGGAATCAACAATCAGACAAAGAAGAATTTCCCAATCTAAAAAATAGAATATCAAATGATAGGTCTAAGCGTATTTTAATAATAATCCCTGGTTATTCTGTATCAAATCCCCCAAAAATAGGCGATCATAGATATTATATTGAAGCATTAAAATATCATCCTAAAAAGAATCCTTTTGGTTATAAACAAATTTACCTTTATGATCTTTATTCAAAGAAAGACGGTAGATGCAATTTCGAGTATAATATAACAAATTTAGCTGATGAATTGTACTCTAAAATTAATTCTAACATAAATGATTGGCATCTAATAAAAAATGGCGAAATAGATTTTATTGCAGCAAGTATGGGCGGATTGATTTTAAGAAAATTCATCCATAAATATCTTTTAGGTGAGAATCAAATAAAAACAGCAAATTATGGTTATTTGAAAATTAAAACAATTGTTATGATAGGAACACCAAATTATGGTTGCTTAATTATTGATAAATTGCGTTTACCATTGATGCAATTACTATTACATCTTTTCTATGGTAGAAATAATTTTTCTAAAAGTGAACAATTTCAACAAATTGGTATTGGTAATGTGAAAATTTATGGCCGAATTTTAGGTAAAATGTTTCGAAAAAAATCACCTCCGAATGATTTTCTAGAAGGGTTAAATAGTCTTAATCCCACTCCTGGTAAAATTCGCTGGATAACTATTCGTGGCACAAAAAATCACTGGTTTTCCAATTTAATTTACAATAAAAAAGAAGAAAATGATGGTGTTGTATCAGCTTCAAATGTTTGTTTACCTGGTGCAGAAAATATCGCTGATTATGATATTAATAGAAATCAATTATGGAATCATCGAGATCTATACCAGGCTGAAAATGTTTGTAAATTGCTTAATGGATTATTGGTAATGAATTACACCCTTGATGAATACCTTCAAATTAATCAATCATTAGAAAATCAAATAATTATCAATAGGGAAATAACTAGTCAAAAGAAACATCTTGGAAAAGCCATTCCAAATACAATATAAAATGATAATAAGAAGATTATAAAATATGGTGACTTTAATAATTAAATTTCAAATATAGATTTAGCAAATAAAAGACATCTATGGATTAATTTATTACATTAAAAAATTTATAAAAGAAAAAATTTGGCGAAGAAAATTGGTTACTGATTCAAAAAAGAGATCAAAAGTAGAGGAATTACTCTTACCTTTAGATGATTCAAGTATTGGATTCTGTAGTAAATGTATGTATAGTTGGTGTTCTCTACGAAATCAAATAGTCTATTGTTCATTTAAATATAAGGGAATTAGTGGACTAAATTGTGAGGATGGCTATTGTCAATTAGAGTAATATCCATATTTATATTGTTATTTTAGTGATTATTAGGTACTACTGCCATATTCCCGACATATTAGCAACTTAAAAAGTATTGATTAAAGATTTATAATTTGGATGAATTCTTAAAGGAATGGTGAAGATTGGCAATTAAAATTCAAGAAAATAAACCCTTATCTCGTGAAAAGACAGCGCTCTCAGTAAAAACTAAAGAATCTATTTTTTGTTTAGATTGTGTAATAGATTGGTGTAAAAATAGAAACCAGGTCTCTTATTGTTCTCAAAAATATAAAGGAACAAGCTGTTACAGCTGTGAAGATAAAAGTTGTTCAGTTAAAAAAATGGCTGGACAATAATTGCTTTATTTTTCAGTTATTCTATTTTCTAGATTTTTTATCTTAAATTTAAGATGCATTTAACAATTTATTGAACATATCATTATCTATAGATTCAATTTCATCTTTTAAAACATAGTTAGACTTTAGTAATTTTTTGAGTTTTATTATTGCTTTTTCTGAACAATCCCCTTCAATGATTTTAGCATAAGTATCATTGATAACAACTTCTAAACCAGCTAATCCACTAAATTTAATCCTAATAATATCAGATGCTTCTACGTCAATTCCTTCAATGACAAAACCTGCTTCATATAGTTTCTCTGTTAAATTAATGATTTTTTCTTTCATTCAAACACCTTGTTTTTCTACTTGTACCTTATTCGTTCAATTTTGTTGTTTTTTATTAACAGGTAAATTTTTTCTATGACTGCGCTCTTTTAATGCTAATCATTTATGAATGGAAAATATTGTTTAAAAACCTCAAGTTAACATACAAATGTTACTGTTAAAATGCTTTTTGGGAAAATCTTCCGCAGATTATTTTTCCGTTCAATTATATATACTTCTTGAGGTTCTTATACATTTGCATACTAATTTTTCGCTATTAATTTTCAAATATTAGTGTTTTAACAACAACTGGAACCACTTGTTTATTAGCCATGGGTTCACCTATATCAATATAGTCCCCTTCTCTTAAACCTAATTCATCAATAGAGATGATATTTTTAGTCAAATCAGTTTCTCTTCGCATAACATTACCTACACTGTTACCAATATCATCATTGAAAACTAAGATTAACGGTAAATTCTTCTTTACCAATGTGGGAACCGCCGAAACTATTCCTTTAGCAAAAGATTTCAAACGTTCATAAGATAAACCAATAGTTTTGTGAAATGAAAGTGCAACAGGAGCTTCACCTTCTGAAAGATCAATTCGCTTATAGGCCATGGTCACAGCATGTTTGATATCTTCTTCAGTAGGATTTTCTTGAGGAATATAAGGTACAACAACTGGAATATTTCTGATTGGAAAATCATTATCCTCTGTTACAAGAGTTGTTGCTCCACTTACTTGTAAAGAGTATTGACCTGCTCCAATAACTGTCGCGCGAATTAATTCTGGTGGTTCAATAAGTTTCAATTTAGCTTTTTGACATTGCTTCTTAATTTCATTAGCGACTTGAATCCCTATATCATTATAATATTCCTTAGTTTTCCCATAAATATATTCAGCAACTCCACCCGAGAAAGAGTAATAATCAATTTTACCATCAAAAGTTAAAAGTGGAGTCAACATTAATTTCATAGCGACGTGTGAAACATTTTCTTGTTTGGTTATAACTTCAATTAAAGCTTCTACAAGACGTCTAGATACCTTTTCTTTATCTTCAATGGAAATGGATTTACCTATTTCTAAATGAACGCCAATATCTTCAGCAGCATATTTAGCAGCATCTTCTATTCGTTCAATTATATTTTCAGAACCATTTGTTACTAGTAATCTTCCACCAACATTTATACAAGCAGTATCAATAATATCTCCATCAGGAGAAATAACAGCAATGTTTGATGTACCTCCTCCTGTGTCAATATTCACAATAGTTTTCTTTAATTCTTTAGCTCGAGTAACTGCACCACTACCCATTCCAGCTATGACTGATTCAAAATTAGGCCCAGCAGTTGCTGCTACAAACTTACCCGCTTCAGCAGCTAATAAACTAACGATTTTTTCTGCATTCTTTTTCTTAGCTGTTTCACCAGTAACAATCACCGCTCCAGTATCAATGTCATCTTTTGTTATATTGGCATTTTTAAATTCCTCTTGAAAAATCACAGAAAGTTTATCAAAATCAATTGTTTCACGATCAATAAGAGGGGTTAAATAAATGTTACCTCGATAGAGTATGTCTCGACTAATAATTTCAAATTTCTTTGAAGATCGACTCATTTGTTTAACTAAATGTAGTTTGGAAAAAACCATATGGGATGTTGATGTTCCAACATCAATTCCTACCGAAGTGATAAATAGCTCTTGAACAGTCATAATTCGTTTATTTCTAAAAATAGTTTTTATCTATTACTAAGAATCTGTTATTATTACATTAATAAATAAAAAATAATTATGAGCAAAGCTCATAATATGATTGTTGTTAAAGTTCCATTTTCTTTATTAATTCCATTTCACTGGAACAATCCTGTTCTTCAGCTATTTTTAAAATAATTTCTTGAATTTTCTCTTTTACTTCTGGATCAACTTCAGCTTCTTTTATTCCTAAAAGTTCTTTTATCGCTTTCTTTGATTTAGGAGGTAATTGACGAACTGACAGAGCAGCAGTTTTTCGAACGCGAGCGCTGGAATCATTTTTCAAAATTTCTAACATAGTATTTGAGGCTTTAGAATATTTCATAAAACCTAAAGATAAACAGGACCAGTATCTAACAGTTTCATCTTCATCAGATTCCAATAATTCTAAGAAGATTTCTGCAGCTTTCTTATCACCAATTTCACCTAAAGCATAAGTTGCAGCTCGTCTATTTTCTACATTTTGACCTTTTTGTATGAAATTAATTAATGATTCAACAGCTTCTGTATCTTTTAAGCGTCCTAATGCTGTTGCAGTTTTTACAGCAACTCCTAAACCACCATCTTTGGTTAGGGTGGTGATTAAATCAGGAACAGCTTTTTTATCACCAATTAATCCTAAAGCTTCTGCTGCTTGTCCTCTTACCCAATCTTCTTTATCATTTTTCAAAATTCCTAATAAACTATCTACTGCTTTTTTATCACCAATCAATCCTAAGGCTTCTGCAGCATTTTCTCGTATTTCACCATCCTTGCTTGTCTTGAGTAAGGCAACTAAAGGTTCGATAGCTTCGGTTGCTTTTAAACATCCCAATGCATTACTAATCTCAACAATCACAGCAGGATCTTTAGATGTTTTTAGTGCATCTAACAATGGTGGTATCCCTGCAGGATCGTCAATAGAACCAATTGCTTTTGCTGCAAATTTCCTTAAAACTGTTAAATGATCTTTCAACAGAATTTTTTGCAAAAGTTCAATGCTTTCATTGATTTTTGCTTTTCCAAGAATCTTAATTGCATCTCTTCTAAATTTCCAATCGGAATCGTTTTCTGCAATTCCAAGTAAAATATCTCGAATATTTTTCTTTTCTCTTTTCATCAGCTTTAAAATTTCTTCTTCCTTCTTGTCCAAAAGTAGCTGCTTAATATCATCCATCGAGGTCAAAATTAATCCTCCTAGTAACAGTCTGATTGATTCCTTAAGTATATTATCAGTTTATTTGATTTCATTTAAGATAATTATCTGACTCAAAAAGTCAGAGTGTTCGACTACAAGCTCATACGATTTGCTATCTTTGAGATACTAATTTATTAACCTTTTTCATTTTTTCTATTTCTTGGTTATTTTTCTTTCATACCAATATAAGTACTAGTGCTTAAAAAGAGGAAAAACACAAAAAATTCTGGTCACTATGTCAATTGAAGTGGTTCTTTTAGGAAATAATGAAGGATCGAAATTAGCTTCAGAAACAACAAATGGTGTAGCAATAATCGTAGATGTTTTACGAGCAAGCACAACAATACCTACTGCTATGCGGCAAGGTTTAAACACCTTCTATGTTGCAAAGGAGGTTGAAGATACACGCCAAGTAAAAGTTGAATTTGACACTCTCCTTATGGGTGAACGAGGGTGCTTGATGTTAGAAGGATTTGATTTTGGCAATAGCCCTGTTGAAGTTAGTTCTAAAATTAATTTTGCAAAACCAGCAACAGCATTTACTTCCTCTACTGGAGCAAGGAGGGTAGTGGAATCAATAGGAGCAAAATATATCCTAATTGGTTCAATAGTTAATGCTAAAGTTATCGCACAAAAAGTAATTGACATAGCTCAAGAAGATGAGAGACAACTTAAAGTAGTAATCATTCCAGCATTTTCAGAAGGTAATATTCAAAACAATACTATTACAGAAGATCAATTGGGTGGATTAATTATAGCAAATGAATTCCAGAATATAGGTGTTACTCTAGCTCAAGAAGTTACTGAAGAAATAGCTTATTTAGAGGAATTACTAAAAACTACTACGCTTTACGATCTATTGTATCAAACTGCTCATGGTAAAAAATTGATTGATTTAAATTACATTGATGATATAGAATTTTGCAGCCGATTAAATTTCATTAATATAGTGCCGATTTCTAGAAATGATATTATTACTTTAACAAATAACACTCGGGTAGTAAAATTCTCAAAAGAATAAATGAAAGAAGAAAAATAATTCTCTTCTTTATTTTAATTTTGGATCTAATGCATCTCGCAAAGCATCGCCCATGAGATTGAATCCCAACATAGTAATAAAAATCATCGTTGCAGGCCATGTGGGCATCCACCAATGGGTCATTAATTGATCTCTATAGGTTGCTAGGTCATCACCCCAAGAAACAGCTGTTGGATCACCAAATCCAAAGAAAGCTAATCCAGTAATGCTCATTATAGTACCAGCAATACCCAATGTTGTAATAATAATAATTGGTGATAATGCATTTGGTATAATGTGTTTGAAGATGATTCGGCGGGGGCTAGCACCGAGAGCTCGTTCAGCTTCTATAAATTCTCGAGCTTTCAGACTCAAAACAGTACTTCGAACAATTAGACTTGTACCACCCCAGCTAATCAGAGATAATATCGTCAGCACAACTATATAGTATCCCCCTTCAATTGTTTGGGATACTTCCCGGAAAAGGGCAACTGCAAAGATAAACAAAATAAAATCAGGCAGGCCAATAATTACCTCATTTATACGTTGGATTATATCATCAAATAAACCACCATAATAACCTGATATAGCTCCTACAGCCGTACCGATTATTGTTGTAAAGAATTGTCCTGATAATCCTAAAGCAAGAGATAAAGGAGTACCAAAAATCATTCTAGAAAAAATATCATGTCCCATAGCATCAGTACCAAAAGGATATTTCCAAGAGGGAGGAAGTGTTTCATCTCCTGCAATAATATGTCTTGGATGAGCAATTAATCTAAGATATTTTTCTGTACCAGGAATCCAAATTTCAATATAATAATTATGCATGTCCCAAGGATCATTAGTAGGATTTGCCAAACCAAACCATTTGTCATACTGTATGATTAAAAAGGCGACAATAGCAATAATTGACAGAAAGATTACAACACCAAAACCAAACATACCTAATTTATCTCTCTTCATTCTTCGAAAGGTAATATCCCAGAGATTAGAACCTTCAACTAATTTAAGTGTTTCAAGGATTTCTTCTTCCCTGGAGTTATAATCTCTAACAGTTTTATTCTCGTCAACAATGATAGCCATTTGGTAATATCCCTACTTGTAAATCTATGAAGGTCAAAGGTATAAAAGATAAAGAAAAGAGATTTATTATAAGAATATCGCTTCATATGAATATTAAAAAAAGCACCTTAAAGGAAAGAAATTTTAAAGAAAAATAATACTGAAATGTACGAGGAAAAGTAAAATGCCTGAGTATTTTAATTTCTTTTTTGTAAAAGCAGTAGGAAATGGTTCTTTATTTGTGGGAGCAAAATTCGCTGCGATTGAAGAGGAAGAGGAGAAAGAAGAATTAATGAAAATGGCTCATGAAGCATTAGAAGAAGCTTTTATAGATGTTTCAAGAATTTTACATGATGAGGATTATGGTGATATGAGTTTTTATATTAACAATAAACTTGAGAAAGCATTAGAAATCTTACATGAAATCGACGAAGAATTTTAGAAAACAATTGGCGCCGCGTACAGGATTTGAACCTGTGGCCACCCGGTTAACAGCCGAGAGCTCTACCGCTGAGCTAACGCGGCAGCGTTACGTTATATTTGCGTCATATTTTATTTTAAAATCTTTTTGGTTGTTATGTCTTTGGGGTATATTCAATAGCTTTTTACTTTTAGTATATTAATACTACCTTCATCTTAAGTAATAATAATTCTACTTTTCTCTAAAAATCTTTGATATTAAACTAATAATGGTGATTTTTACATTAGGAAATTTCATGTGAAGATTTCCCTAAAAACGATAAAAATTTAATTTCAAACTATGATTTTACTCTTTTACTGTTAAAGTGCATAATCCTTTTATTTGATAATTTGGTTTATACTTCAATCCACACAATGTGGATAATTTCCATCAATTACTAACTATAAGGAAGTTATTACAACAATGGTTAAATTAGATAAGATTGGCTTCCTCGCAACATTAGTTGGAGGAATAGTTGGCGTAGTTTTTGGAATACTCAACTTTCTTGGAAAGGCTTTTTTCCAAAGTTGGTATTTAGGCGGACCTGGTTTTCTAGGAATTTTCTTAACTGGAATCGTTGGTCCTATAGTTGCCCTCGCAGCAAGTGCGTTAGCACTTCTAATAGGTCTAAAGACTTTTTTGAAATTCTTTGATTTCGATAAAATCATTTGGGCAATTATAATCATTATACTTGGTGTACTCATGTTTGGTATTGGCGGTTATATCGTTATCCTTGGTGGTATCCTCGTATTAGTTGCCAGATTTATTGAATAATTGAAAAAATCGAAGAGATTTATCTCTTCTTCTTTTTTTTATTTTAGAAGAAATAATTTTGTATTTTACCAGTTTTTAATTTTCATTAATCGATGTCTAAGATAATATAAATCAGAAAGTTTTTAGAACAAAACTCTATCTGAGACTAAAAAGTTAAAGTAGCATTAAATCAATAGGTGTTTAATTTTGCCAGATAATGAACCTTCGGGAGCTGAAAAACAAACTATTGCTCCTATAACTGCAGTTCCTCTTCTTCCATTAACTGATGAAATAAAAAAGATACCTCCTGGCAAAGTTGATTTATCTGATGATGAATTAATAAAAATACCAGATCGAGAGAAAATTTATGGAAGATCTGCTTTAGCGACTTTTAGTTATGGAATGGTTGATCCTTTTCTAACTACCATTGCTGTTGATTTAGGAGCTACTGGTGGTCAAATGGGTTGGTTACGAGCAGTTACAAATTTATTAGGTAATTTTGTTCAACCATTGTTTGGCTTTTTATCTGATCGTGTTCAACGACGCTCAATTTTCGTTGCATTATCAAATATTCTCTATTCTAGCATTTGGGTTTTACTTTTATTTGTAAATAATGTAACCATGATCATAGTTATCGCTGGAATCATCTCTCTTGTTGTTTCAATGGGTGCTCCTGCTTGGATGGCATTACTAGGAGAGATTACTCCTGCTAAAGTTCGGGGGAAAATTATTGCTAACCTTAATTGGTTTTCACAATTACCATATATTCTCTCAACAATTCTAGGAGGAGTATTATTCAATTATATTGTCGGAGAATTCTCATTGGGTTCCAGGGTTTTTCCAAGGAGTTACTTCTTTCCGATTTTAATAGGGTTAATAGCTGGTTTAGCCTCAGCTGTTGTTATTTTCACTTTTAAAGAGAAAAAAGCTAAAGAACGAGCTCAAAAATTAAATGCTTTATTACATGAGAAAGATCAAAAGAAAGCAAATAAAAAACTGAAAACTGTGATAGAACCTTGTGTAATCAAAGGTGTGCTAGCTAGTGATAAGGACCCTCAACAAATTACTAATTCAGGAAGTAAAACAGTTTGTGTTTCTTCAGAGATTTTAGTAGATAAAAAAATTAAAACAAAATCAAAAACTACACACGAAATTCCCACTTCATCCAATAGAATCCTCTTAATGCTTAGAAATAAGAATTTCATGAAATTTACCATTGTCTTTGGAATTCAATCCTTTTTTATGTCAATGTGTTGGCCATTATTTCCTATAAGACAAAGATCAGATATTGGAGCTGATTTTTTACAGATAGCTATTTTTTCGGTAGTAATGAGCACAGCGACTTTAACTACTATACGTTATGCTGGTCGTGTATCTGACCTTATAGGTCGAAAACCACAAATGATTATGAATCGATTAATTTTAGCTGCTATGCCTTTTAGTTATATGTTTGCAACTCAAGTTTGGCACATTATAATTCTTCACGCAGTTATTTGTATACCACTTGGCTTGAATTCTGCTGTATTAGAAGCTTATTTGATTGATGTTACTCCTGAAAAAGAAAGAAGCATGTATGTTGGTTTTTACAATATGTTTTATGGAATAATATTATTCCTTGGGTCATTGTTTGGTGGTTATTTAATGGATTTCCTTATGGGAAATATTTCCTTTTTTGGATTTTCTCCAGGATATTCTCAATATCGTGCTATTACAATAGCATTAGCTGTAGGATTTATAGGTAGAGTTGCAACATCTATTCCCTTTTTCTCTTTACGGGAAGTGAGGAAATTTCCATACAAGTTTAAAGATCTTCCAAGAATAGTACTTCGAAGTAAAAGATTGCTTCCATTAGCTATGACTGTATCATTCTATTTTGGAATAATCTTTATACTAATAGCTTTTTTGATTTAATTGCCGTAAAAAAACCTTTTATTAACAGAAAAAGGAATAGTATTATATGGATAATAGAAAGTATTACATATATAATTCCAGTAAAGAAAGTAATTTAATTATCCTTTAAATGCGGATAATTTTTCCACAAATCTTTAAAGGAAATATATTTAGTACTTACTAAGAAAATCAAAAAGTATATTTGTAGCTAAATTAGTCGGAGTTGTTAAATTTTGTCCGCTAGGGTACCATTAAAAGAAGTATCTCTCACATGTAAAGGCTGTGATAAGGATATAACTATACCAATTTATGTAGATGATTTGAAGACACAAGTCGGTGGGTTATGGCAAGTATCTTTTCTACATGATGATCATGTTATTACTCTTCTTCTTGATAAAAATCTTGCATTACGACAGCATCGAGCATCAACCATTGCAAGAACAAGCAGAGAAGAAGTTGCTGCGAGATCAGCTGCTGAAACAACATATCAAGCATCAGCATCCAGTACAGCATCAGCAGCTGCTGGGACACCAAGACCAGAAGCAAGAGCTAGCATCACCTTAATGCTCAAAACATTTGGTGGGAACTTAGAATATGTTATGAAACCCATTATGACAGGTAAAACTGTTATAGTTGTAGGTGATTTAGCCCTCATGGAAATAGCTATTGCCACGCTAAAACTTTTTGTTCACAAAAAGGATTTACGAATAAGCTGGTATACTGAGACTTTTGTTGATCCTCGAGATTATGATATCATTGGTATTGCTCCAAACTTAAAGGACTATTATGAATCAGAAGTCTTTTTAGAAATCGATGAAAAAAGAGTCATTAATGGTGAAGAATGTGATTATTGTCGAAAAGTCCTCAAAGGTTTAGAGAAATTTAATGAAGCAAAAGCAGCCCAAGAGCTTAAAGATAGAATTATCGGTGTTTATAGAAGTTTGTTATGGATGCATCAAATCTAGTTTTTGATGTTTTTCTATACTTTTTTTTCTATTTTTATTTTCATTTAGTGATTTTGAAATTTAATCAAATGTGTTTTTACTTATAAAAACCCCGTGAAAAAAATAATTGATTCACAGTTTATTTTTTTCCAAGATATCAAGGAAAGATTTTTTTAGCTATCTAAAAAGTATTTGTTGTTAATATAATTATATTAGGTGAAATATATGGGCACAGAAATAATCGCTAAAAAAATCGATTTAGTAGTTATGACTGGGTCCGTTCCTTTTATTACTGCAGGGGTTTTTCAAGGTGATGATTCTGATGCAACATTACTAAGTGGCGCCCTTACAGGCATGTCAAATATGTTTCAGGAATTATTAAAACAAGGAGAACTTCGACATTCGGAGCTCTATAATGCTCATGTATACATTCGCCATTTAACACAAATGAATGATATTTTAGGTTTAATAGGTCCTGAAATTAAACATGGTGCTCAAATGCGTGTTGCTATAATTGTTCGAGAGGGTGAATTATCTAGAGAACAAGAGTTAGCTTTAAGCGAATTATGTTATTCTATTATGGTTATAATCTGTCAAAGAAGTCATTTAGCGAAGAAATTAATAAAAGGAAATATTGAAGGTTATATTCCTTCTTATCAAGAAACTATTCAAATTTTAGCTGATGCCATTAACGATTATCGCAAAAGATCAAAGAAATCTCTGTTTTACGAAAATACAAATTTCATACAAGAAAAAGATAAATTTACTATTTTAACCTTTAATGATTCTTTATTGGAATATCAAATACGTGAATTTTCTCAATGGATCGAACAACAATATTACCCGGACTATTTTCCAACATTTGATTTTATCAATTTCTTTGGGAAAAAAGAATATTGGAATTATGTCCAAGTAATTAAAGAGAAATTTACTAATGATCTAAAAACATTAGAATTTAAAAATCAAGTTTCAGCTTCTTTGTTCAATTATATTCTAAAGGCAGGTTTAATGCCTTTAATACTCTATTCTGATGATATCATAAAACGCATAGAAATTTTTTATGAAAATGAATTACCAAAAGTTTTCGAGAATTTTGTTTGCAATCTTTTACCAATTCGAGGTCCTTCTGGAATTAGTTTACGAAGTATTTCACAGAATATTTCACAATTGAAACATGGCAATGAAAAATTAATTGGTTGGCAATTTGTTAAATATTTTCTATTAGAATTAGGTGATCATCCATTTGAACAAACTTACTTGAAGCAATTTGTTAAATTATTAATTGATTTTGATTTAGCAAAAGAATTCTTATCTGCCATTATTGATATTAAATCAACAATCGTCCCAAAAAGTTATCTCAATCAATTTGTGAACATAATCAATACAGCTCTTTCTAAACCACTAAATCTTGATGATTTGAAATCTCAAAAGGAAATCCTATCACCTAAAAAATCTTCCAAAGGAAAAGCTAATACCGCTCCCAGTATACCAACATACATGAAATCTCCTATTGAAGATAAAGAGGTAATCACTACCGAAAATCAGGAAATTAAAAAAATAAATATCAATTTACCTTCAGCAACTCCAGAAAGTAATATCACAAAAAACCAGTCTTTAATACGAGCCATAAGTAGAATTTATAGCTGGATTCATGATTATCTATATGGTAACATTTCAATTGATAAGAAAAATCTTCCCGTTATATCAAATGATGGAATGTTTTTTTACAATATTTCAGAATCCTTAACAATTGAAATGGGATTAATTTTCGATATAATACAAGCATTTTCTAGTCCAAGAACATGGTTAATTGGTCAGCTCAGTAGGATTATTGATGATATTGAGGCAAAGTTGAAAATTTTCGATCCTGATTCGAATATTGAATATACCCCCGAAAGAAAATTAACGATAGATGTAGAACATGTGAATGAACAATTTAGAAAGACATCTGAACGTATAATTAATATTGTAACTCAAATTGAAACAGATGCAGTGGAAGGCAGAATTACTAGTGAAAATAAGAAAGCATACCTTGTATCAGGATTCCTTGGGAGAATACAAGATATCAGTGTACCATATACTAGAAAATTAATTGATGAATTAAAGAATGCTAACAAAAACCTCTCGGAAAAAGAATTAGATTTAATTTCAGAAGCAACATCTGTTAATTTTAAAGGATTAACAACAAACATCACTTCAATGCAACTTTTAACGGTTCCACTACCTCAAAAGGATTCAGAATATAGCAAAGAAGTTCGGGATATATTTACTAACTTTAGAAAATGGAATCTTGATTTTGATCAAGTAATTGATACAGTTTTTCGTTTGGGTTTGGAAATTACTGACATAGAAAATCTCCCGATTCATGAAAATATCATTACAAGATTTTTACGATCAGGAGTTAATGATGAAATTAATAAGAGATTAGAAAGCTTGCCCAATAGTGATATTGAGAGGTATCAATTTATGAAATCTTGTTATTATTTCAAAGACGAATTATATAATTTAATAGGTGATAGATTACTCCTAAATAAACCATTGAGACTTTTCACAACAATACATCTATCAAAACCAGACGATGAGAAAAATTATTTGTCCAGTTTCTCGCCAATTCAACCTCCTATAATTTCAGAAGAAATATCAAAGTTTTTCATTATTTCAGAAGAAGAAAAACCAGTGATAATAGGTCGAGTATATTCCTATCTGACGTTTGAAAACCAACAAATTAATAGTTTAACAGAACTAATAATTTCAGATGCCTTTAGAAGAGCATATCAAACAATTGAACCTGGTTTAATAACAATAAATAAGATGGGTAAAAAAATACATGGTGGAATATCAAACCTACAATATTTATTACTACAAACATATAATCAAATTTGTAGTCAATTATCTTTCACGAAAATAACCAATTAGAATATAAATAATAAAAGCTTTTATGCTTGATATAGAGCTATAATAGTTGGGTAAATATGTTCATTGGATTGACTATTAAGGTATTGGGAACATTTCTAGCTTTATTTGGGATAATAATATTTATCTTAATGACCCTTTTCTCTGTTATAGAGAAGGATAAGGATACAGAAAAGATGGAACCAACAAATGAAACTCAATCCCAAACATTTGAGGATACTAAAGAACCAATAACTAAAGTAAAAACTACTGGTAAACATCTAAATGATTTATATCTGTATACAGTTTATATCATTAGTTTCAGCGTGTGTGCAATTTTTCTTATGGTATCATTTTTTGGATTTAAGAATAACTTATCGTTAAGAGATATATGGCCATTTATCCTCTTCGTAGTCATTCTAATATTCTTTAGTTTGATGCTAATCGACCGAGCAAAGGTAAGATCTAAACGCACAGTTCAAAGAGATTTAAGGGAAATATAATCAAGGGTGTTTAAAATGAGTGATGAAACTAAGCGAAGAACAAATCAATGGTTTGTCCGAGGTATAGGATTAATTGTTTCAGGATTATTTGTATTAATCATTACAATATCATTACTTGATTTAGATTCGAGTTTATTCCATTCAGGAGGAGCGACACCAGAAAGTTTTAATTTTGTTATTTTAGTAAAGCAAATTGGTAAATATCTTTGGACTTTTAGAGTTTTAGATTTATTATTGATTTTTATAATTGTTCTATTGGGAGTAATTTCAGCATATTATTTTGTAGGGTATAAACATATGATTTCAAAACCAATGCAGGAACAAAGGAGGAGAAGCTATTAATGGATTGGTCTACGCTTTTTCCTTATACATTAATAGCTGTTATAACATTATTTGGTATAGGTATTTATGGGTTAATTACAAGCAAACATTTTCTTCGTGTCATATTTAGTATAGAGATATTACTGATGGCAGCAAATTTATTATTACTCTCTTTTGGATTAGGAAATGAAGGTTCTACACTCTACCCTTCACCTTTAGCACACACACTATCAATATTTATTGTAGTAATTGGATTAGTTTTTCTGATTGTAGGAACATCCATTGAAAGACAATTAAAACAGAGTGGTGATTCTACAATATTAGATTTCAACTTCGAGTTTGAGGGGTTAATTAAAAAACCTCAAGAAGAAGTAACTTCTACATCTGAAAAAGAAGAAACTCAAAAAGATGATAAAGGAGTGGAAATAGTATGAGTGGTTTATTATTAGCAGCACTGTTGATTATTATTCCTGCAGTAGGTACACTTTTAGGGATTTTCTTTGGAAGACTTGAAGATGCTGTTGCAGCAGAAGGTAAGACTCGAGATTGGTTGATATTTATATTGATCTTCCTTCCATCAATAATAGTCTCATTTATATTATTCAAGTATCTTCACGTTCCAGCCACTTATTCTGTAAGTTGGTTGCCAGGGATAGTTATTGGTTTACGTATCAATGAAGTCTCAATTGTTTTAGCATGTGCTATCATATGTCTTTCAGCTCTATTAGCATTATACTCAATATCCTATATGAGTTATGATCGAAATCGCACACGATATTGGTTCTTCTTTCAATTAACAGTTTCAGCAATGATGATGATAATCTTCTCTAATAACTTGTTTTGGATGTTTGGAGGAATCGAAGTTGCAGCTATTGGAGCATTTTTCCTTATTTCACACTGGTATAAGAAATCGGGTGAAGAAGGAGACAAAGCAGGAAAAGCAGCAATAAGATATTTGATCATGAGTGTAATTGGCGATATATTCCTTCTAATTGGATTCAGCTTTATTCTTGTAGCATTCAAAACACCAGTAATTAGTAATATTATCAATGTTTGGTCCCAACAACCGATAAGGATTATTGGTGACTCAAGTAGGACTACAAGATTGCTAATCAAGTTATTTATTGCAATAGGTGCTCTAATTAAATCAGCTCAAATACCTTTTCTTTTATGGCCTATAGGTGGTCAAAAATCGGATTATGATATTTCTAAAGCACCACTCCCAATCTCATCCAGCTTAATTTCAGTTACAGTGGGAAATATAGGCTTATTTCTTCTATGTACTTTTTATCCATTATTTTCGCGCAAGGGGTTAGAAGAAGGTACAAATATTGAGCTATATCATTCTGCTCCATTTATGTTGATTGGTTGGATAGCTATACTTTCGTTAGTTGTAGTTGTGGGCTTCATATTAGTTGCTAAAAACATTAATCGAGTAACAATTGGTGCAGGAATTGCACAACTTAGTCTAGCTTTATTGAGTTTTAGCTCCAACACTACAATTGGACTTGTTGGAACTATTTTTCAAATTATAGCAGGTGCACCGACGGTAATAGCTCTAGCTCTTGTTTTTGGATCAGTCATTGAATCCTTGCGAATTAAAGACATCTCTCGAGTTAATGGTATAAAAGACAAACACCCTCTTTTACATTTATTTGGTGTTTTCTCCATAGCAAGTTTTGCAGGAATCTTCCCATCAAGTATGTATTTTTCAAAAGATATGATATTTGAAGCATTACGTACAAGTAATATTCCTACACATTGGGGACTTTATATTTTAACAATAATTTGCTCTATGTTTGTTATTTTTGCTATAATGAAAGTTTATATGCAGATATTTTATGGAGAAATGGTTGAGGATTATTCTACCAGACCTTTGAAATCACTTTCTCTTATCTCAACGGGAGCAGCTTTAGGTTGGTCGATGTTATCTGGTCTGGTTCTCATTCTCATAGGTTATCCCAAACCATTTCTATTTTCAGGATTGCTTGGACGAATTTTCACCTTAAATTATGATTCACCCTTTACTGCTAATTTTATTTCATCCCCTATTATTTTACTGACATCTATATCAGCATTTCTTGCAGGTTATTTTATTTATCGAGATGGGGAAGGAAATATTCTATTCAAATTTAAGAACAGTAAATTTATTTTGCCCTTTAAGAAATTCTTTGTAAACGGTCTATATTTGGATAAAATTTATGAGCTATTGATCTTTAGACCAATTGACTATTTAGGACGATTCTTCTCTTGGACTCGGATTAAGGCACCTTTTGGTAGTATTATTTGGGCAGTTCTCTCAGTGGTATTATTAATATGTATATTCCTAATAATGGGAGGTTCAATTTAATGGCAGAAATTTCTGTTAACTTTCTAATCTTATCAACAATATTTCTACCATTCATAATGGCTATATTCATTATTGGATTAAAGAAATGGTTGAAAGGATTTTCAGGAGAAATAGCTGCTGGGGGTATTATCGCTAATATTATGATATTGGCTGCTTTGTATTATCGAATTAAAAATGGCTCTGGTGCTTTGTTTGGATTCTATAAAACTGTTTTAGGGGCAGAATTTAGTGCTCCTAGTGGCGTTCAATTTAAAGTGGATGGTTTTACCAGTATCTTCCTTCTAGTGCTAAACATAATTGTTGTGTTAATACTCTTCTATGAATCCGTCAAGCAAAGAGGTAAAGCTGAAGGACCTATTTATATCGGACTAATACTCTTCTTAGTTACAGGAATTAATGCCAGTGTTTTAGCAAATGATTTCTTTACAACACTACTTGGCTGGATAATAATTGGGATATCTCTTATAACATTAATTGCATTTCAGAAACGTCAAGAGGATCTTAGAGAAGGTGGAATGCGAGCTTTTATTTTGATTAGTTTGAGTGTAGTATTCATATTAACTGCAGTAATATTATGTTATGGTTTATTTGGCACACTAAATTATGATTATATTCATGATGACGTTGTTTTATTGAATTCAGAACGAATCACTACAGATGCAAAAGCAATTATCTATTTAATAATAGCACTAACTATTGTAGGATTTGGTCTACTTGCAAATATTTTCATGCTGAATCTTTGGATGCCAAATGCAATAGAAAAATCAAGTGCTAGTACACAAGTATTCTCAGTGGGAATAGTTAGTGGTTTAGCATTGTTGTCAATCTTCAAGGTATTATTTTCATTCTTTGATACAACACAAATGACGATAATTAATTATCCATTAATTTTAGCGATAATTGGACTAATGACAGCTTTAGAAGGAGTTCTTGTTCTTGTCTATCAGGTAACTCGAAAAGATAAAGAGAATATTACTTTATCAAAAATTATCATCTATACAATCTTTGTAAATATTGGTGTGATTTTAACTGGAATATCTATAGGTGGAATGGTTAACTCAGGAACCGAGGAAACACTCTTTTCAGTTAAGGAATGCTTTGGTTATAGTATTTTACAGATAATCAACATAGGTATAACATCATTTCTTGCTTTTATTGCTAAAGATAATTTGATGATTAAAAGGAATAGAAGTGAAAAACTAATCGATCTTCGTGGTGTGGGAAGAGAATATCCATTAACAACATTTAATCTAATTGTCGGATTAGCTTCAATGATTGGTTTATTACCTATGTTTGGTGGAGTTAATCTCTATATGCTACTATTTACATTGATCCAATTGAATTATATCAGTTACACAATAATAATTATCTTTATCCTAGTACTGATGCTTATCAGTTATCTCGTTGTCATCAAGTATCTTTTATTTGATAAACCAGATCAGGATTCAACTTTAATCTCGGGAGGATTAAGTCAAGATGTATCAATGACATCAATTATTGGGACGATCGTTGCATTAGGATTAATTATTTTAGGATTAATTCCTTCATTGATAGGGAAATCAATTATAGAAAATGCTTATTTGTTAATTCCTTAATTTAAAACTAAAAAAAACTAAAGTGAATCGTAGTACTAGAATTATTAAATAGAATTTTCTACTTAAGAAATAGGATAAACTAAACACGTGAAACGATAAACAAATACAAGTTGTGAAACTAAATTGGTTGAATTGGCTGCCTCTGATAACATGAAAGCTTATTTTCAAATGCTAGAAGAAGAAGTGTATAAATTATATGCTTTGGCAAGCAAGGCAAGAGAAAAAGGTTTAGATCCAGAAATTGAACCTGAAATTCATCTTGCGAAAGATGTTGCAGGTAAAGTTGAAGGATTAATGGGTATCAAGGGTATCGCTGATCGAATTAGTAGTCTAAGTAAACAAATGGATAGAGAAAATGTTGCTTTTAAGATAGCTCAAGAACTAGCTATGGGTAAATTAATAGGTGATCTTCCCGACGAACAAAAAGCTGATTTAGCAATTAGAACTGCTTTAGCGATTCTTACAGAAGGTGTAACTGCCGCTCCTTTAGAAGGGATTGCTAAAGTTAAGATCAAACGTAATGAGGATAACACAAAATATTTGGCTGTTTATTTCGCTGGTCCTATTCGTTCAGCTGGTGGTACTGAAGCAGCTCTAACAGTCTTAATATCTGATCATGTAAGAAAAGCGCTTAATCTATCACGATATAAAGCAACTAGACAAGAGATGAAGCGTTTTGTTGAAGAAGTTGATTTATATAATAGAGTAATGCATTTACAAAGTCCTACAACTCCAGAACAAATAGAATATGCTGTAATGAACTTACCCGTAGAAGTCACAGGTGAAAGTACAAATCCTGATGAAGTTTCAGCTTTTCGAGATTTACCACGAATTGAAACTAATTCATTAAGAGGTGGAGCTTGTCTTGTTTTGAATGATGGTATTGTGGGACGTGCTATGAAAATTCTCAAAACTGTTAATGCAGTAGGATTAACCGATTGGGAATGGTTAAAATCCGTTAAAGCAACTGTAGCAAAAGCTGAAGAAAATAAAGAAAAAGAAGAAGCAAAAGCAAAAACACAACCGTCTTTTGGGTATATAAAAGATGTAATTGCTGGTCGACCAATATTTTCTCACCCATCAAAACCGGGAGGATTTAGAATAAGATATGGCCACTCCAGGAATACTGGTTTAGCTGGTATAGGAATCCATCCTGCTACTATGAAAGTAGTTATGGAATTTCTTGCTCCAGGAACACATATTCGAACTGAAAGACCTGGTAAGGGGAGTGTTGTTATGCCAGTGGATTCAATTGAAGGTCCAGTTGTACTTTTGAAAGATGGTTCGGTCCTTAGAATTGATAGCTATGAGCAAGCAACAAAATATGATAAGAAAATAAAAGAGGTACTTTTCTTGGGTGACCTATTAGTTGGTTTTGGTGAATTCCTAGAAAATAACCATCCTTTAATTCCATCTGGTTTTGTAGAAGAGTGGTGGGTACTATATTTAGAATCACGAATAAAGCAAAAATTTGGTAATAATATAGATGAAGCAGCCAAACATCTTAATATGAATTCGAACCGTTTACTCGAATTTCTGACAAATCCATTGAAAACCAAACCCACTCAAGAAGAAGCGTTATCTTTTAGTTACGAATTTATGATTCCATTACATCCCTTTTTTACTTATGCTTGGCATGATATTTCTTTTGACGAGTTTTTTGAATTACGAAGTGATATGATAATCTCAAGAATTAATGATAAGGAAAAAATACAAGAATTTACCAGAAATAGAGATGCAATAGTTTTAATGAAGGAATTTAAACAGAAACGTATTTTTGAACGTATAGGTTTACCACATAAAGTAATAAAACAACATATTGTGATTGAAGAGAGTAATTTAATCCTAGATCATTGTATGCAACTAAAAAATCCTAAAATAAACTCTCAAGATATTGAACGAGAAGCTGGTCCTCCCTTCACACACATGGTTCCTTTTGAGATTAAATTAAAATCACCTATTTACACTGGTGCAAGAATGGGCAGACCAGAAAAAGCAAAAGAAAGGAAAATGAATCCACCAATCCATTCACTATTTCCGTTAGAAATGGAAGGAGGAGGAAATAATAGACTTATACTGGAAGCAGCCAAAAATGAGATTATTACTATTACTGTTGCTCAAAGAGAATGTAAAAATTGTCATCTAATTACTCATATGCCTATTTGTACTAAATGTAATAAAAGAACTGAATATATTAGAAGTTGTCCAAGTTGTGGAAGAGAAACTAATGAGGAATTTTGCAAATCATGCAATCGACTAACAGTAACATATTCAGAACGAGGCGTTAATCTTAGAGAAGATATTACGCGTGTCAAGAAAGCTCTTGGAGGATCAATTCCTTCTGACACTAAAGGTGTTAAAAAATTAATGAACAGAGGAAAAATACCTGAAATACTTGAAAAAGGATTTCTACGAGCACGCCATGGATTGAACGTTTATAAGGATGGAACAATTCGTTTTGACTCTACAGACATACCTCTAATGCATTTCAAACCAAAAGAAGTTAATGCTTCTATTGAACAATTAATAAATTTAGGTTACACTCACGATATAGAGAATGATCCATTAATTAATGATGATCAAATACTCGAATTAAAAATCCAAGATGTTGTTCTAAATCTTGATAATGGTGAATTTCTTTACCGTGTTTCCAAATATGTTGATGATATGCTAGAACTTGTTTATGGTATACCAAGATATTATAATATAACAAGAATATCAGATTTAATAGGGCATTTTGTCATAGGGTTAGCACCACATACTTCATCTGGAATAACTGGAAGGATAATTGGTTTTACCTCTGTAAAAGGAAATCTAGCTCATCCTTATTGGCAAGCAGCAAAAAGAAGAAATTGTGATGGAGATGAGGATGCTATTATATTAATGCTTGAAGGGTTTTTGGATTTCTCAAAACAATTTCTACCAATAACACGTGGAGGTTCAATGGACGCACCATTAACCTTGGGAATCATTCTTAATCCTCGAGAAGTTGATGATGAGTCACATGCAGTTGATTGTATGAAAAGATATCCTTTGGAATTTTATGAACAAACATTCAAATTTATTGATCCCAAGAAAATTTCCCGTATAATTGATCTTATATCAAATCGACTGGATACTCCTGAACAATTCGAGAATTTTCATTTTACTCATGATACAACTAATATCGCTCAAGGACCTATCTCTACAAATTATTCACGTTTAGGAAAAATGGCTGACAAATTAGAAGCTCAACTTGAAGTAGCACATATGATTCGCGCAGTTGATAAGGAAGATGTTGCTGAAAGGGTTATTAACAAACATTTCTTCCCTGACATGATTGGTTGTCTTCGAGCTTTTGGTTCACAAACATTCCGTTGTATAAAATGTAATAGAAAATATAGACGAATACCACTCTCCGGGAAATGTTCTGTCTGTTCGGATGGGGGAAAATTATTACTAACTGTTCATAAAAAAACAGTAACAAAATACTATGAGACTGCTCAAAGATTGATCAATGAATATGAACTTTCTGATTATATTAAACAAAGACTAAAATTGTTCAATGAGTCTATAAATGAGTACTTTATTCAAGAGGAAAACAACCAAATGAGCTTAACTGACTTCTTTGGAGAAGGCACCTAATATCCATATTTACCTATCAATGGAACAAATGCAACACCACCTTTGGTTTCAGATTTTAAACTACCATCCTTGCGTTTTATAATAACTTTCAGTTCTTGATAATATTGACTTGCACTAGCGACTGGAATAACTAATCTTCCACCTGGTTTCAATTGTTCAATAAGAGGAGGAGGGATACCTGGTGCTGCACAAGCCACGGTGATTTTATCAAAAGGAGCTTTATCAGGCAAACCAAGTGAACCATCCCCTTCAATAACAGTTACTCTATTATCATATTTGGTTCTCTTTAGATTTTCTTCCGCAAATTTCACCAATTTTCCAAGTCGTTCAATAGAATAAACGTGTCCCCACTTCATTTTATCTGAATTAGTTGGGGCAACCATCTCAGCAATGACTGCTGCATGATAACCTGAACCTCCACCTACTTCAAGGCAGATATCACTAATATGTAAATCTAAAATATTTTGACTGATCATCATTGCTACCATATGAGGAGCAGAAATGGTTTGATTTTCATAAATCGGTAAAGGACGGTCAACATAAGCTAGATGTTTAGGATTGGACCCTATAAATTCCTCTCGAGGAACGGTTAGAAAAGCCCTAATTGCTTCTTGAGAATCAATATATCCAGCATTTTTATAATAAGCAATTAACTGCTCTTTCCTTTCATTAAAATTTGATTCGTCAGACACTCTACATCAATAACAATAGCTACTTGGTGGAAAATCAATTTTTCTAAGAAAATAAAGAAAAAAACCGGGAAAGTACTCATTTGCTCCTAATTTTTCATTATTTTAGCTATTTTCTGGTCAAAACTATAATCACCATTCCAATCAGGATTTTTCATTTTCTTATACCATTCAAAAGTTAATCTTTCACCTTCCATCAAAGAAGTTGGTTTATATCCTAAATCTACAACAGCTTTTTCTTTACTTAGAATTAAATGTTCATACCAGCCATAAGGAAACATTTGATAGTTATTTTCCGGTTTAAGATTTTCATCTTCCAATAGCTTCTGATCATAATGTACTATCTCAACCTCATTACCGATTATTTCACTTAATAATTTTACAAAGACATTTAGAGTACATGCTTCACCAGTCGTTGCATTATAAGCTTGTCCAATAGCTTTTTTGTTTTCAAGTGGTGCTGTTAATAACCATGCTACATCTTTAGCGAATACATAATCAACTAAATAATCACCATGTCCAGGCATATAAATTGGCTTTTTATTCATTATGCGATCATAAAAATAGAATTCTCTATACATTGGATTAAATGGTCCATAAATATAAGTAGGTCTGATCATAGTTATTGGATAGCCATCTTCAGTGTATAATTTTTTCAGTAAAGATTCTATCCTTCGTTTATCCTTACTGTATTGAATAGGGCATTCTTCAGCTTCAGATCCAATAAATGCATCCTCAGAAATGGGTATAAAGTAATTTTTCTCTTCATCATAAACGCTTGCAGTACTAGTTAAGATATAATGAGCAATATTTTTTGGACTATTATCAACAATAATTTGGACATCAGCAGCAGTATACGCGCAAGTATCTATTACAGCTTCAAAATCTTTCCCGGAAAGATGATTTCTTATTTCATCCTTGTTCTTTCTATCAGCATGCAAAATTTGAACCTTTTTTGGATAAGAGTATTTTTCATTTTTATAAAATTCAGGTAAAGATAGCTCTGATTTACCTCTATTTAGAACAGTCACATCATGTCCTTTCTCATTAAGATTTTCAACTACAATCTTGCCAGAAAAACGACTTCCACCAACAACAAGTATTTTCACTAATAATCACTTCTTTCTTAGAATAGAAAAAAGAAAAATAAAAGGTTTCTATAAATTGAAAGTTAACAAATAATCTTTTTAATATCAGTCATAGCTAAGTCAATGAATTCATTTTCAATTTCAGAATTAGAGATATCCTCAGAAGAAAATAATTTCCCTAGAATTTTCTTAAAAGATTGATTAATTATTGTTCGGTAATCCTCCCGACGTTTATTATTAATTGGTATAAATGAGAGAAATGATTGTTCAAGTTCATCGATTACTTCCTGAATGGTTGGTTTATAGGAAATCGCAAAAGCGATAACTCTTTGCCAACTATAACGTAGATTTGATCGAATATTATTCTCTATTTTTTCAGCTTCTTCTTTTGGCAGATCAATTATCCTGTTGTTTAGAATTTCCTTTGTCATCGAAACCTCGTTCCAACTACAAATTGCTATATTAAAGTCTAAAATTCGATATATAAATCCAGAAATTTTTTAAAAAGAATGAATTTATCTTATTTCTTTCTTTCTTCTAGATATTTTGCTAAGGCAATTAATAGCTTCTTAGGTTTTTCTTTTAAAGGAGGTTCAGCAGTATCAAGAGCTTGAACAGCATCTATAGTAGCTTGTTTTATCAATTCTTGTGCATAATCTAACGCGCCTGTATCTTTGATTATTTTACGTGCATCTACCAGTTCATCAAAAGTTAAATCTTCTTTACCAAACAATTTTCTTAATATTTGATGTTGATCTTCAGAACTATTATTCATAGCATAAATTCTAAGAATCGTCTGTTTATTTTCACGGATATCTCCACCAACTGGTTTACCCAATTCTTTAGGGTCGCCATAAATTCCTAAAATATCATCTTGTATTTGAAAAGCAGATCCTAAATTGCTACTATATTTTGTTAATGCAATTATTTGAGCTTCAGCTCCTCCACCTAGGATAGCACCGATTTCTACAGATTTTCTAATTAAAGCGCCTGTTTTTAAATTAACCATTTTCTTATAGGTTCCCTCAGTGCTATCATTTATAACAGAGTCACCTACTTCAATAATCACTCCATCTATAACTTCACGGAATGCTTCTGCAAAAGCTTGTAAAGCTTTAATTCTTCTATCTTCAGGGAAACCACTTTGAATGATACTATCAATAGCAAAAGGAAAACATAAGTCACCTGCAAAGATAGACATTGCTTCGCCAAAATCATTTGCTTTGATTGAATTCCCTTTTTCTTTCTTATAGTATTCCGTAAAAATTATATGATAAGAAGGCTTTCCTCTACGTGTTTCATCTTTATCAATTACATCATCATGTAGAAGTGAACCATTATGTAATAACTCTATTGCTAAAGAAGCTCGCATGATATTTCCCAAAGAGTGATCTCCATCAACTGCTTCAAAAGCAGTTTTAACTAGAAATGGACGTATTCGTTTTCCACCATCTGATAAATAATGATTAAATTCTTTATAGAAAATTCCTCCAAAATTTCCTAATTCTTTCTCTTTATTGCCATTCATATGTAATAATTTGTGTAATTCTTCATGTACTGATTTGATTATTTGTAAGAGAGTTTGTTTCAAGTCCATTTAAATCACTTAGTTTTTAGTCGGAAGGTATTTTTATCTTTCTATCTAGTATACTATTACTTAATACAAAGAATTCAAATAATGATTATTATAAATAGTTTTATCCAAGAAAGGTGTTATCAATGCAACAACCTGTTATATTTGGTCATAGAGGATCATCAGCTTTTGAACCTGAGAACACAATGCGTGCTTTCGCAAGAGCTTTCCAGGATGGCGCAAAAGGAATAGAATTTGATATAAGATTAACAAAAGATGAACAGATTGTTATAATTCACGATGAGGCTATTAATCGCACATCAAATGGCTCAGGTTTAGTTAAAGATATGACCTTTGAAGAGTTGCAACAATTCGATTTTGGCAAGGGAGAAAAAATACCTTTATTGAAAGATGTTTTAAAACTATATGGTAATAGATTTTGGTTAAACATAGAAATTAAAGAAGTTAAACTTGAGAAACAACTAACAGAATTATTAATTGATATGAATATTACTAAAAAAATAGTTATTTCATCTTTTATAAAAGAAACATTGGAAAAAATAAAAGAAATAGACTTTAATTTTAATACAGCGTATCTTTATGCAATAAGAAAAATTAATTTGAATTATATAAAAAATGAATTGAAATGCGAAGGAATTCATCCATCTAAAAATAACATAACAAAAAGACTGCTAAAAAAGACAAAGGGAATGAAATTAGCTGTGAGAGTATGGACCGTTGATAACCCGAAAAAAGCTATAAAATTAGCTAAATTGGGTGTTGATGGAATAATAACCAATAATCCAAAATTAATTACAGACACTTTACAGGCAAATTCAGCTATAAAAGAGACCATTTTAAGGGAAAAATAAAAATTCATGGTGTACACAATAGACACTAACAGTAAAATAAATAACCATAAAAAACTACCAATAAGTTGAGTAAAAATGGAAGACATAGAATCTATTTTATCTGATTTTTCGCAAACAACAGGAGTAAACACTATTGTTGTAGCGTCACGTTCAGGTATACCTATTCAAACCTTTGCTCCCAATGACTCAGAGGACATAAAAGAAGCATTAAGTGCTGCGGCTTCAGGTATTATACACATCTCCGAATATGTTAGCGATCTATTGAAATATGAAGGAGTACGAGACATTCAGATTAATATCCCTGGTGACAAACATATTGTTGCTGTAAGTGCAGGGAAAAATGCTTTAGTTATGGCTGTTCTAGAAGGAGATGCTTATGTCTCCCAAGCGATAACCTTAGTTTTTATTGCTCAAAAAATTGAACGAATTCTGGCTAAACATCCTGAATATTTGCCACCTGGAGATAAATATCTACCAGATTATGATGAGGATTTTGATGAAAACCTCAGCATACCTGATTTCCCTGATGAAGAAAACTAAAACCTCAACAAAAAATCAATTTTTTTTAATTATATTGCATCAGTTTCTTCGAGTCCTTTCTTAAGTGGAAGACCAGTTTTTGGAAAGAGTTCCATAAACTCTTCGTAATCACAATGTTCACAAAAAATTAATGCTTCACATTTTACATTGCATTGTTCGGCACAAATTTCGGGATTTACAATATTACCATCACCAAATGGGCAATCTAAATAGAAATTGAGTGAACTTCCACATTCAGGACAAGGGGATAAATCTAACAAGACTTTAGCCTGAATGGTCTCAATTCTGACCTTTTGTATTAGTCTGTGTCTTGGTTGCATTTTAATAGCGCTCCTTACAAATATATAGTTCAATTAGTTATATAAAAAGATGAGACTGATTACTGAAAGTTTTATAAACCACCTACCTTCCTATTCGTTCAATAGGTAAAAAAACCCTAGGGATAACTGAAAGTAATACCATTTAGTTTAAAATAATGACATATACCCAGATTTGTTTAAATTCAAAAGGGATAATCATTTTAATGGATTGATGAAAAATGAATACAAAAGAATTCGAAGAATCTATGAATAAAATAAAACTCGTTTTAGAAGAAGATGATAAAGCTAGAGATATAGTTTTACAACAACAAAGAAAGATTATTCGAATTTGTAGTGAAGCGATTAAATCTGTTCATAGAAAAGAATTTGATATAACTGATGAGAAAATCAATGAAGCTCATAAACTCTTCAAAGAAACATATACTGCTGCCAAAGGTATAAAAACATTAGAGTGTTGGCGTGGTTTAGATGATGCCGCACAAGAATTAGGGGAAGCAATAATGATAAATTCTATCGTAAGATATGATAAAATTCCCTCTGTAGAAGAATGTCAGATTTCCTTTTCTTCTTATATGCTAGGAGTTTGTGATGTTATTGGTGAACTTCGTCGATTTATGATGGACTCATTACGAACACGAAATTTTGATGATGCACAAAGAGCTTTTAATTATATGGATTTCTTATATTCAGAACTAATGACAGTCGATTATACGAAAATGCTAGTAGGACCATTACGATCAAAATTGGATGTAGATCGTAATTTAGTGAACAAAAGCAGGTCTGATCTTATAACTGCGTTACAAGCTTATGATTTGAAAGAAACAATGAATGAATTATCTAAGAAACTAGATCAATTAAAAGAAAAATAATAGGTTAATAGTTTTTAGTTAATTTTTCTTTTTTTATATCCACTAAAAGTTTATTTTTTAGAGAATACTAATAAGGAACTTACAAGAATAAAGTACTTTAAGTAAGGTTTTCACTAAAATTATCCAAAGGTGGGGGGTAAAATATGAGTGAAAATATTGATTGTAATCTTAGTATGGGAGTATCAGAATCCGGGAAAATTGGCAAAGATATTATGATAGGAATTTTATCAGTAGAAAAAGAGAATGAACATAACTTACTGATAAATAATTTACTTCACTCAAATCATATAGTAAACCTAGTTGGCAATCCATTAAATAAGAGCAATAAAACAAATAACATTGACAATTCAATTATAAAAAAATACATTGCTAGTCTTATTAGAAACGACAAATTAAAAATAGCTATGTTCAGATTGCAACCACGAGAACAATTTAAACTTTTACAAGAAATATGCATATTAGAAGGACAAAAATTATACGAAATAGGTAAATCATTAGATACTACCAATTATCAATTTGTGAGTAAAGCTTTACAATTGCGTTATCAATACCCGAAATTATTTGTAGATACTTTTATCAAAACAATTGTTCAGTATTTAGCTTTAAATTGGATAAGCAAGGAAACTGATTGTGGGCATGCTATGCTTTTCAAGCAAAATATTGCTGAAGAAAGAAAGATGGCCTTACATATAATTGTCAATGGTGGACCTCAATTCAGTTCCTATCAAGATTTATTAAATGATAATTTGAAGAATTATTGGTCAGATATAAAAACAGCTGAAGCTTCAACCTTCTATTGGAATTTAATGGTTGCTACTCATGGTATAAGCAATGCAAAATATTTCTATCCTGTTGTTAGTAGTATTGATATTATTACTTCTGAAATGAATACAAATATGGAAGCTTATATCCATAATGGAAATATCCTTCACGATGTCACCTCAGAGGAAATTATTTCTCAAAAAGACCTTATAGGAAAATCATTATTGGAAGTTTTACACGAACATTATTTAGAAAGAACTGGATCAACTTTTCGGCCTCCAAAATTATGGCAAATAGGTAATTTCTCTGACCTAGGTGAATTTGGCTTAACACTTCCTTATCTCATGTTACAAAATTCTATTAAAGAGAAAAAAATAACTGCTCGGGAAGTAGATGAAGATATCGCTAATATAGAACGATTTTATCAATATAATAATCCTTTAGATAGAGACGCTTTCATAATCGGGCAAATTACAAATAAAGACTTTGAAAAAATAACTGCTCTAAAAGACCTAGGAATATATGGAATAACTATTCAAGATGATCAAATTGTAGAAGAATATCAAACATTACTAAACGATATTGCTAATTATATCCAATGTGATGACTGTATAATCTCAAATGAAGACCAAAAACAAACACTAGCTAAAATAGCCAATTTTGAAAAAGATGATTTTAAGAAAATAAATAAAATAAAAATACCTAATAATCTTTTAGATTAAAAAGTCGCTAAAAGAGAAAGCTAAAGAATTACTCTTTAGCGGCATTATTTTTTTCAACAAACCAATTTTCTAAAACTCTTTCACGAACATCGGAAGAGCTACTTAAATCACCACTCTCATATTTAGGCAAACGACAAATGGAAATTTTAAGATTATGTTTTTTAATAAAATCTTGAAGAGGTTTTTCATCAATTAATTGATCATATCCCAGAACTATATAGTCTGGTTCAACTTCTAAGATAACCTGGAAAGGATTTTCTCCCTCATTCCCTAATCGAGCAAAATCAACAATGCGTAAACCACTAATTAATCGAAGTCTTTGTGTTTCATGAAATATAGGTTTGCGTCCTTTAATCCGTTCAATAGAGCTATCACGAGCTAAAACAACCACTAAATCACAATCTTTACATTTTGTAGCTAAACGAGCCTCAATTAAAAATCTAAGATGAGCAGGATGAATGATATCAAAGGTACCAAATACCAATGCTCGATCCTTTATCTTTTCCGTAGGAGGTGCAGAAACAAAATGAACATTCTTCCTATTTTCTTTCGGATTCGTAATCAAAGACCTCCTTAAATTTATGAATATATTAATAATTAAATTATAAAAACTATTAGCTGCTTTCTACAATTATTCTTAAATCTTTTTGAACAAAAAAAAAAATAATTTTTTAATATATTTAAAAGTAAAAATAAAAAAACAAAGAAGATTAAGGGAATTACTTTGCTACACCAAGAATGTAACCACAACTTGTACAATAAACTACAACACAAAGATTTTGATCTTCAAATTGTGATTTAATACTTTGAATCCATTGTTCATTGCGACCGTCTGCTTTAAATTGAATTACTCGTTCTTTCCATTCCTGAGTTTTTCCCTCGGGAAAAATATATCGATATTCAAATTCGTGTTTACCACATTCGGGACATTTTGGTTCAACCATAAGATTACACCATCCTTAAGTAATTACAAGAAAACAAGGAGCTTTAGCTAGTTGAACTTTTCGAGAAAAGAACAGAAAAACCACTAACTTTTTTAGAAAAACGTACATAATATAATCAGTAAATGAGTGTAAATCATAAATACAAGAAAAAAAGTGGAATGATCTGAATTTAATCTTCTTTTAAAACATTAATTAAACATAACACTAAAATGGAGGGAAAAATTGTGCGAAAAATAGTACGCACCGGTGTTAAAATTATATTAGTGGTAACTATCTTAATTTTAGCTAATTTTTCCGGAATAGGTTGGTCTACGAAAGAAGAAACTAAAACTACTACACCAACAAGAGAAGAAATTGCTTATTATTGGGCACCTGTCTGGTACCAAGATATTGATAATTCTTGTTGTGTTGCTGATTATATAACAAATTTCGATTTTGATGGTAATTGGATTGGGAGTGATAATTGGGAGAATTTAGAAGCAAATGAAAGTTATTCCTATAAAGCTTGTATCTATTATTCAATAGTAGAAACAGCTACTCATTGGTTCATAGGTTATTACGACTATCATGCCAGAGATTGGACTGAAATTATAGTTCTACAACATGAACATGACTTTGAAGGTGTTCTAGTGGTAGTGAAAAAAGGTCCTACAGAATGGGGTGAGTTCATTTGTATGATAACTGAATCGCATGGACATTTGTATCAATATATAGACAAAGATAGTACCCCATCAATGTTTGTTAGAAATAACTATGACGATATTGACGGAGATGTGGAATTTTCTTTTGTAGATACTTACAACATTCCATTTCCTTTTGTAGGACATAATCATCCAATGGCATATGTGGATTGTTGGGGACATGGAGTACATGGTGATAAAAGATGGGCGGTAGAAGGTTTCCCGGGAGGAGATGGAGTGATCTATAAACCAAAGGGGACAAGTGAAGAGCCAAACAAAACCAATTACCATGAAGTAAGTTATTCATTAGTAAATGTAGATATTTTTTGGGCGATGCGAAGTGGTCCATATGGAGAAAACTGTACCATGGGAAGTTTTTCAGCTTTTGATGGGGACACTTTTGGAGAGGATAGTGCACTGTTACCATGGGGATGGGATGATCCAGACGATGGACCAACATTTGCAGGTGAAATATTCTATGACCCAGCCAATTTAGTAAGTACCCAATTGAAAGGATTAGGAGAATTTAGCTATAATTATACATACAATCCCTATGCATTAGAAATAACCATTGATAGATACAGAGTAAATTGGGATTTAGATTCAGGTGAAGATAATTCTGATGGTTATCTGAATTTGTATCTAATAAGTGGTGTGGGTGAAAAAACAGAAGATGATGGTGTGTTAGATGGAGATAGTGGGATACAATATAGCTGGATAGGTTGGGATATGGAACCAAATAAATGGGTGGATATGCATAAAGAAATAACAAGACCATTTTATGGATTACATT
>DATKZI010000031.1:0-20414 GCA_035528035.1 Bathyarchaeia archaeon | reverse complement strand
TAGGCATCTTTAGTCGTCGGAAAATCACTGGAATAGGTTAAACCTGTAACAAAGCAACTACCATCACTAGTGATAGCAATATCATAGCCCCCATCATTATCAAACCCACCAAGGTAGGTGCTCCAAAGAAGGGAACCATTGTTGGAAAACTTGGCAACAAAAGCATCAAAATACCAGCCGTTGTACGTATTATCATATGCACCTTGAACGGGAAAATTGGTGGAACCCGTTTCACCTGTGATGTAGCAGCTGCCATCAGTAGCAACAGCTATCCCGTGCCCGAAATCCCAATCTTTTCCACCAAAATAGGTGCTCCAGAGAAGGGAACCATTAGCTGCAAATTTAACTAGAAAAACATCACCTCTATTATCACCACTATAAGTGTCATTGTAAGCATTTAGGGTTGGAAAATTATCTGATAAAGTAGTACCAGTAATATAGCAACTGCCATCAGCAGCATTAGCTATATCCATGCTCCAATCCTGTAAACTCCCACCAAAATAAGTACTCCAAAGAAGTGAATTGTTAGCAGCAAATTTGGCAATAAAAACATCTCTGCTGCCATTGGAAGTATTGTCATAGGCATTTTGAGTGGGAAAATCACTAGAATCAGTATGCCCCATAACATAATAACTCCTATCACTAGCAATAGCAATTCCACAACCATGTTCACCACTCTCACTTCCACCAAGATAGGTGCTAAAATTCAATACAGGATAACTAACAATAACAGCTACAGCATTTGAAATAACACAATTATTTGAAGACTGATCCCGTTTAGGAACTGATAACAAGAGCAACATTAGAAGAAGAACAAGGTTGAAAGAGGTCATAACTAGTCGTAAATTTTTCCTCAAAGTAAATCCCCAAAGGAATATTATCCTCTATACTTAAGAAAATTGTCATTTAGTTAAATAATCAAATCACTTTGTTGTGAAAAAGTTCTCTCTTTAATCATCAACTAAGAAAAAATAATTCTTAAAAAAGAAAAAAAAGAGCTCTAATGAGCCTTTTACTAAAATTTACTTTCTTGGTCCATTCTTAATAACTGCATGAGCAGCAGCTAAACGGGCAACAGGAACACGAAGAGGAGAACAACTAACATAATCTAAACCGATACGGTAGCAGAAGTCAATGGATTTAGGTACTTCATCTTATTTATTGCAAAGATAAGTCATAACAGAAGTATATTTAATTAATGTTTAACTAATGATTTGTCCATCTTTTAGTTCAATCAAGCGCATGCTGGTATCAATTAATGACTCATCATGAGTCACAAAAATAACTGTGATGCTTTTATCAAGATTGATTTTCTTGAGGAGCTTAACAATATCTTGTGCTAACAAAGAGTTAAGATTACCAGTAGGTTCGTCTGCTAGAAGGATTTTAGGTTCATTTATTAACGCACGAGCAATGGCTACTCGTTGTTGTTCTCCGCCACTTAGCTCGTATGGGTAATTGTTTATTAAATCCTCTAATCCAAGTGTAGATAAGATTTCTTGAGCACCAATTCTTCTCTTACCTTTCTCAACACCACTAAACAATAATGGTAATTCGACATTCTCAAGAGCGGTAAGACCAGGATGAAGATTGAACAATTGAAAGATAATGCCAATAGTTTCTCTTCGTAAAAGGCTTAACTGGTCAACTGATAAGCCAATGAGGGATTGTCCTGCAATTATCACATCACCAGAGGTAGGAGGAAGTAAACCTGCTAGGATATTTATCAAGGTGGTTTTTCCACTGCCGCTTTTACCCATGATGACGACAAATTCTCCTTCATGAATCTCCAAGGAGATATTATGTAATGCGTGGATTTTCTCAGAACCAAAGGGGTAAACCTTTGATAAATTCATGCAGCGTAAGAGAGGTGAATTATTTTTAGAAGGATTATTATTCATTCTTTATTACTCCTTTGCTTTGTTTTTACTTTTAGATTTCTTTTCAGTTAATTCTTCAGAAGCTATATCCTTAACAGCTTCTTCTTGTATGTGTGGGTAAATCTCCAAATGATCAGAATCACTTTTGATCTTAACATAATTTTGAATTCCAATCTCCTTAATGAAAGTCAAAGGAATACGGAGAAGGCCAAATTCGTCTATATAGCTAACCTGCTCTTTTTCTTCTTTGGTTGTAATTGTTCGAGCAAGATCGATACTAAGTAGAAGACCATCAGAAATACGATAGACAACATCAGCTTTTTGTTCTAAATAGTGGTCATGGGAAACAATAACGATTGTTTTACCAAAATATTTGTTTAATTCTTTTAATAGAGTGAAAATTTCAGCTGTTGTTTCAGAGTCAAGCTCACCTGTAGGTTCATCCATGAGCAGAATCTTAGGATCATTAGCTAGTGCAGTAGCAATACCCAATCTTTGGATCTCTCCACCAGAAAGCTGTGTTGGTTTGTGATTGATCCTATGTCCTAAACCAACTGATTCTAAAAGTTCTAGTGCACGTTTTTTTTGCTTCTCTCTAGGAATTTTTCCACCAATCTTCATCGGAAGTAGGACATTGTTAATAGCTTTTTCTGTGATGAGAACATTGCTGAGTGGATATTGCCAAACAAAACCTACCCAATTGCGATGATAATCAATTATTTGTGAAGTAGTAAAGGTATTGACCAATTTACTGCCAACATGAAGCGTGCCACTTGAGGGAAATTCTAGTGCACCTAAAATTTTCAGCAAAGTGGATTTACCAGCTCCGGAAGGACCAACAATAGCGATAAGCTCTCCTTTCTTAACTTTCAACTCAACTCCTCGAAGAGCAGCAATTTTAATTTGCTTCGTACGATTATAGTAAATTTTTATGATATTTCGACAATCAATCATCCAGCTCATTTTGTATTTCCAACTCCTGAATGAAAAATGATATATTACGGGTAGAAGTGCGAAGAGCACTAATAATAATAATTACTAACTGATAAATGACTATTCCCAGAATAATAACTCCAACATACCAATAAACATTCGTGGTTTCTATTGGAATGGTTAAATCTGATTGTAATTTATTGTTGAGAAAAATGGAACTCAACAGTCCAAGAACGATGCCAAAGATAAGTCCTAATACGAAAATAATAACTTGTTCAGTAAAAGCCAAAGAAAAAATCTGTCTCTTTTGTAATCCTAGTGCATGAAATAAGCCAATCTCGGTTTTACGGCTATTTTCTAAAGTAACAGTAGTGATAATTGAAAAAAGGATGAAGAGGAGACTAATCAAATAAAGGTTCACAATAGAGAAAGTATTTAGAATAATCCAGAAAGGTTCACTCCAAAATTGTTCGTAACCATCGCTAATAAGAACAAGCTCTTCATTCGAGCTTAAAACATCCTCTTGTAGATCATTAGAAAGGGTTGAATAATCGGTATTATCAGGAAAATTCAACAACAAATGGTGGCTAGTATCAGTACTATATGCTTGTAAAACCTCTCGTGTGTCTTCACTGATAATAAAGTTCAAGCCTTCAGTATTCCCATCAACAAAGAAAGGCCAAGCAAGGAAATAGTCTGCTACTTGTAGGGAGGTACGATTAGTGGTGCCAGAAATAAGTGTAAGGGTATAGTTATAACCAATAGTCCAAGATTTGTCTTCAGCAACGCTACGAGCAACAATAAAGGACATATTTTGAGCTAGCTTATCCATAAGAAGAGACGGATTGTCACCAGCAATAAAATTATCACTGAAATATGCTGCAGAAAGGAAGGAATCAGTGTCTATAGTGTAAAACACTATTTGTTCTCTGGTCAAATGATTTTCTAAATGTAGTTTTGTAACTTCAGTCGAATGAATTGTGGTGGGAAGAGCAGAAGAGATAGAAGTAATATTACTCTCAGAGCTAAAATCAATGCGAGCATCAGCACCAACAGTAAAGTATGCTTGCTCAGTACTAAAGTGGTCGATTGCCGAAACCATTTGAACAAGTGCTAAAAGGTAAGAAACACACAAAACAAATGATAGAATATTTCTTGCAAGAGCTTTTTTACGTGTTCTAAATAATCGAGTTATGAAAGAAAAGAAGCCTCCAATTTTCCTCCAAAGGTAATTACCTGTTGATGATAGAAAATTTGGAGTAAAACGTAAAAATAACAACGCCATAGCAACGATAATCACAAGAATGCCATTGAAATAGACAAAAAACTGTGTTATGAAATCATCTCTTGAAGATTGAAAGAGAAATCGTTCAAATAACAGTATGCCAAAACCAGCAATTAGTAGGAGAAAGTCAAAATAAAACTTTTTCCAGGAAGCAATTTTTTGCTCAAAATCATCTTCAGTCTCAAGTTCTTTTTGAGTTACTTTTTGAGAAAGGATGGGTTTCAGATCAATCAAAACCAAAAGTAAACTTAAAATAGCAACAATCAGCACAATCCAGAAAATGTTGAAAGGATTAATAGCAAATGAATAATTGATTTGGAACATTGCTACCTCTTGAAAGCTTAAAAAGTTTGGATAATTGACCATCAACATTGTAAATGGCAAAGAAAGTCCAATACCAAACACAAGAGCTAAGAACAATGCCAGTATATTCTCTGAAAAGATAATTAAAAACAATTGTCTAATAGAGGAGCCTTTAGAATAATAAAATGAGAAAAGCTTAGAACGCTTCCTAGCAAAGAAATCATAACTGAAAAGGAGAATAAGCAAGGAAAAAAGAATTATTGGAATGGTAAAGATCAAGATTAAAACATTGATAATAATTAAAACATCTCTTAACTCATTTAGAAAGGACAGGAAATTTAACTCATAAGAAAACTCAGCAGATAATGAGTACTCATCAAGAATAAAACCTTGAGCAAAAGTAACAAATTGCGAGAGCTGTTCTTTGAGAATAAACTGGTCATTAAAGCTTATTGTTGAATAATCAATATCAAGGTAGACACTAGAAGAAATGTCAAAAAGCGAGGTTGAGGTATTAACAAACATCAAATAATCCTTGAAAATTGCATCAGAAACAACTAAGGCACAACTTGTTTCTCCGATTATTTTCGTGATATTTTGTGAAAAAGTGGACTCATAATCCCATAAAACTTTGGCATGAAAATCTATCGAAAAATTGTGTTGAGCAATGTCTGAGAAACCATTACTTAAAATGAGATTGCTTTCATTGAAGAGAGCGCTATCAGGAGAATATTTCATTAGATTCTCTTCTAAGAGAAGAATCCCTCCGTCGAATAATCCAACACTGGAATTTTCCTCTACAGAATAGTCTTTGAGCAGCTCAAGAGCAAGGTTATTGGCATTAACTATAGCAAGAGTGGAATTATATCCATCGAGATACGAAAAAGCATTTGTGCTTTTTTGTGCAGAAACCAATGAAAGAGTATTTTTTCCAAATGTTTCTTCAAATTGTGAAGAAAAATTATTAGCAAGCATATCAGCATAAATCAACTCATCAATAGTCTCACCATCTTCCAAGTAATCTTCAAGGGAATAATCGAAGGATAGAATAACATCACTCTGTTTTGCTTTGATTGTATTCATATATCTAAGAGAAAATTGTGGTTGAAACGAATCCAAAAAGAAAAAGCTACATGAAACTGAGATTGTAACTAAAGCTAATGTTACAACTTTCATGAAAAGAGATTTTCTATTAGCATTCAGATAAGATAATAGAATTTTCAAGTTTCCAACTCTACTAAACAATAATTTTCTTCTCCAAACTGTAATTATATTTTAAGTCCACTGTCTAAGGTTAATATGGCTCTGTGCCTTTTCTCTTGTTTCTTAGTACAACAAAGATTATCAAACCAGTTGTTAATCCACCTATAGCTCCTATTGGAATGAATATTTTCATCCATATTCTAGAATTATCATTGATGGGGAAACTGTAAATTAAAATATCATCACCAATCCAAGCATTAGCTAAAAAAATATAGCCATTTTTCACAGCAATATCAATGAGAACTGTATCATTGATTGTAAAATCAATTCGATTCAAAGTATCTAATTCAATAATTTGTAGTTCCCTCCCACCACTGGCATATAGTCTGTTGTTTTCCAAAGCTAAATCATAAAAAACACCATCAATCATTGAGTGCTCTAAGTTGAGTTCACCTGAGTCATTATATCTATAAGAATACAATACTTGATCAATACAAGTGTATAAAGCATTATCACACATAGCAACATCATTGTATCCTACTCCGCTTACTAACATTTTGCCATTAAAATATATCGAGTTAGGACTGATAGCCTCTGATAGAGGATATTGCGCAAGTCCACTATTCTCCTCAATTACAAAAATGGCATCATCAAAAATACTTATTTTGCTAATATAGTTTGTATCATCAGTATTTATCAGACTCGGATTTGAGATATTACCAATATTAAATACTTTAAAGCCATCATACCCATCAGCTAGAAATACATAATTTTCATATGAACAAATTTGGTTAGCTTCACCACTAGAATTAAATTCTCCTATCAAATAGGGATTTTGTATATCTGAAATATCGACAATCTTAACTCCTTGATTCTGAATAGCACAATAAATTCGATCCCCAACTTTGTCTATATCAACAATTTTTCCGTTGCAACTAAACGTACTAACAAACTGGATAGATGCTGGTTGAGTAATATCCAATATTGAAATTCCTTCTTCTCCAAACACACCAATGAGGGTATTATCATAGATATAAAGTTCTTTGATTTCCTCATATCCGAACCTTTTCAGTAAAATTGGTTCTTTATCTAAAGCTATTTCTAAAATTTCATTTCCATATATCTCTGCAATAACAATTTGATTTCCACTTAAGGAAAATGACTTTATAGCACTATTCGTTTCATATCTCCAAAGCTCACTTATATTAGTGAAGTCTGTGCAATTCAAATTGATTATCTCATCTTTAGTTGATGCAAGTGTTTGTCCTTCAAATAGTGAAATTTCCTCTATTGAACCAATTTCGTATTCAGTTATTTTTGTGATACTAGAAATATCGCTAATGTTTAGTATTTTTAATGAATTTGAATTATCAATCACTAGAACAACTTCGTTAGCTAATGAAAAATCTTTGGAATAATTGCCATCGTTATAGCTAGATATTAGCTTAGGAGTACTTGTATCGCTAATATTGTATATTGTTAATCCTTTGAAACCATTTCCAATAACTAAAAAATCATCTAAGATACCTATCTTCTCAGCAGTACCACTATCTGAGAAATTACACAAAACTGTTATATCCATAAAATTGCTGACATCCAAAATTTCTATCCCGTACGAACCTTTTCCTAAAATAAGATTGTTTTTGCTAAAACACAAATCGGTTATTGTTTCATTAAATGAGTATTGACCAACAAGGGTTGGGAAACTCTTGTTTTGAACGTCAATAATATCAATAGTGTTATTTTCTGTAACGATATACACATAATTATCAGTATATTCTAATAACCGACTTTTAAATCCACTATGAAAGCTACTGATTATTTTAGGATTATAAACATCACTAATATTAACAATAAAAAGCTCTTTATCCCCACCTGCTAAATAAAGGATAGTATCCTTAAAAGCTAAGTCAGATATTTTTCCTGGATTCTGAGTCCAACCTTCTATAAAGTCTAAAGACGATTTAATGTTGCTTTGATTTTTTTGCTGACAACTATTAGCAAGAGACAAGGCATTAAATGTCTCAATTTTTTGGTATTGCAATATGTGAAGATTTATGACGATTAGAAATATCAATACATAACTAATTGTGTTAATTTCCTTTTTCATCATTTTACAATCCTTATCTGATTATTAGAGCTTATCATTAAAAAATATTGGGAAAGCAATTTTTCCCTATTGATAATTTGTGAATTCAACTTCAGCTTCAACAGTTGTCAATGTATAAGGCCATGAAAGTTCAGAATCAGCCCAATAACATTCTACTTTTATTGAGGCATAAACACGAATTGCACTAGTTTTATATTCATATGTCGTTGTGATATCTGAAAGCCAAGTTCCAGGATCTTCTTCTGGACCTCCTTCAGGTATATAGTACTCATAGTATTCAGTAACACCTTGAATTTTGTACGTTATTTTATACCAAACTCCATATCCATTATTTATAGTAATGATGGCTTCGAATTTTTGTTGAGACATTCTAACTCCACCACCAAATGATTCAGCCCAGATGCTCACTTTACCGTAGATATAACAATTGGAACCATCACCTAACGTTATATAGTCAGAATCATAGGCAGAGTATCTTGAATAGGCTAAAACATTTGTTACTTGTGATGCAAATACAATGCAAAAAATTAAAAATGGATAAACTAACTTTCTCTTCATTTTTTTCTCACCTTTTCCCCTTTTTATAAATAACAAAGGCAAATACATAAACTTATAGGAACTTTTAAATGTTTCTTAAAAATGGCTTTTCTGTCGGAAAATACTGATAAAAATGGCTTTTCTGTCGGAAAATACTGATAAAAATGGCTTTTTTACCAGTATATACAAATCCTTTATTAGAAAGAAAGTTATTTTATTACAAAAACTGAAATTTAAGAAGATTAAAATAGAGAAAAGTCTAAAAAATACTTCAGTAGGATTCATGCTAAAAGGAATTAGTTGATAATTATTGGTGGGATGATACTGATTTCAATTTTGGAAATAACAAAAACATTATTCAGAAACAATAGGAAGAATTTCTTTTTAATGTTAGTTGGGTTTACAATAACCTGTCTGTGCATCACCCAAGTTTTCATTGTAATTGAATCAAATACGAATGAACTAAGGAAATATGAATATGAACTTTACGGATTGAATAGATCTCTTGGCCTAAGTGCTAAACTTAGTTTTATGGATTATTATCTTAATAATGGATATTCTTTCTCGAATTATACTAGCGTAACTGAATTTAACAACGTTATCTTGGAAGAAATTGAGAAAAGCGGTTTGGAAGAAATTTATCCCGAGAGTTCTGTGAATTTTAAAGTTGGTCTTTTCAGTACTGAAATCGATGATGATTTTTATCCAGGGCTTATGATTAGTGTAGTTCCTGAGTTCGTTTTTCAGTATATTACTCCACATGCATTTTGGGAGAATTCGAGCATAAGTAAATCCGAATTAGCAGTTTTGTATGTTGATAGTAACACACTCACGTCCTATGATGAATGGGAAGTAGACTATTCAAAATTACTTGGCATAAGCAGCTTTTATCTTGCGATTGAAAATAATGAATTACTTTACTCTATACCTACTTTGATAAATGTTAGCCATAAAATCATCTATGAATATTTTGAAGAATCTGAGTTTAGTTTAAATTTTGCTGATTATATTGCTTCAACGGATTCTGGTTTAATCATCACAGAAAGTGTTTTTCAAAAGCTCCTCTTATCAGTTAATGCGACAAGTTATGCGGAAGATTTGGTAGGTTCGCGTGTGCTTGTTAATGCACAAGTTATCTGCGATAGATCAAAAAGGGAATATTCAAGTGAAGAAATAACTCGAACACAAGCACTAAATATCGAGATTGGACTTAATTTGATTCAAAAGATATCAACTTTAACTGAAATTAAAATAGGACAAACCAGCAATTATGATTTTTTTTTGACGATTTTAAAAGTACAAGAAATCAGGTTAGCAATGCTTTCAATACCAATCTTGGTGCTTCTGGGAGTACTCACTTACTATGGAAATGTGATATTTAATTTGCAGGATAAAAACACATTAGTTTTCTTCAAAACAAATGGGATTTCTAGAAAGCAAATAACCTTATCTAATCTTCTTATAGTCACTTCTATTGCAATTTTAGGCTTTTTTATTGGTTTAGGGTTAGTGATTCCTTTTGTTTCAGCTTTTTACAATAATACCTTATTTTATAGCAATGCTCAAAATCCAGTTAATGTTATTATTTCAGGAGATAATTTTCTAAAATCAACTGTGGTCTTTTTTAGTATCTTTCTTTTAATCAATATACCCTATCTACTATTCCAAATAAAAGAAACTAACAGCTCTAGTAATCAGAAGGCAATGAATAAGAAGATAAAAAAAGCATTTACTATAGGATTAGTTTCTATTAGTCTTATAGCGATAATTGCTGCTATAACACTATTTAGTTTCCTCTATAATAAAGGTATATACTTTTTGTCTCCTATAGGTCGATATGTGATGTTCGCAATTACTCTCATAGCTCTGTTTAGTTTGATGATTACAAGTGTTCGATTTATACCTCTATTAGTGGAGGTTTTATCCCGCAAATTATGGAAGAAGAAACAAAGCTTGTTTGTATTTGCATTGCGTAATTTAGCTAGAGATAAGAAAGCAATGAAAAGCGGAATAGTTATCTTTTCTTCGTGTATTTGTGTTATTTTTCTTGCCATGAATTTATCATTTGGAATACTTATTACTAAAAATCATGATACCAAATACTCGATTGGTGCTGATGCGAGAATTGATTTGTCCAGTGATGCAAATATTTCGTTAATTTCACAATCACTACCTTCTTCCATTTCATTTACAGAAGTTTCTAAAATAGATTTCGTTTTTGATGAAGCAAATAATGGAATTGTATCTTTTTATATTATAAACACTTCCTCATATTATAAAATAGCCTACCATCCCAGCAGAGAAATAGGAATGAGCTCAAGAAAAGCAATGTCAAAATTGGAATTAACTAATTCTTGTTTTGTAGATGAAGAAAAAGCTCAAGAGTTGGGAATTCAAAACAATCAGAATTATACTTTCAATCTTAATTTGGGAGGTCAAAATGTAAAACAACAATTGACAATCACTGATTCTTTCAAAGCATGGCCATTCTTTATAAGTAAAGAATGGACTGCGTCTATGTTTATAACTAGTATAGAAATTAACACTCCAATAAAAGTGATCACTAGTTACTCAACTGGACAGTTTTTATTAAATAACGCGCCTAATTTTTTGGTGGAAAAACATCTTTTATTGAAATTTTCCAACAGCAAAAGTGATATAAATACTTTGCATTCACTCAAACAAGAATTAGACGGTATTGATGAGATAAAGATACTAAAAGAAGAACTTAGAAAAAGTGTTGAAATACCTATTGCTAAAATAGCCATTAACTTTTCATTCTTTTTTGGGTTCATTGCTTTAATTATCCTTGCTTTCAGCCTAGTTGTATTTATTAAAAGAATCTTTATTGAACAAAAAAAAGAGATATACCTTTACTATTCCTTAGGCTCAATTAAAAAACAGATACAGAAAGTTCTTTTCCAGGAGATCTTTTTCCTATTGATAATTACTGTGATTCTTGGATCAATTTTGGGATTATTTTTATTTATATTTATTTTTCCAGTAGTGATTGATGTGCGTTATATAGGAATAATAGGTATCTTGCCTTCCGTTGTGACTCTAATCTTTATTTGTACAATAGGTATTGTTCTATTGGTATCTGGAATACTAATCCTATTAAGCATTTCCAGTAATCTCAATAGGATAATAAAATCGACTAGATATACGGGAGTGAAATAAGTACTCCAAAATAAAAGCAAAATATGAGCAGTGTCCAGATAGATTTTCATATCTGATTCTCCACCTGCTCTTCTGCTTCTAGACGAAATTGAGCAAGAACTTGCTCAATGGATTCAACTGAGGTTGATACATGTGGAGGTAAAGAGAGTAATTTTTCTAAAGACGAGAGAGGTTTTTTTAACAGTTATTTCAGCATTATCGACATTCTCATCGATAGTTAAAATAACCTCATCTCCTTCTTTAAGAGCTAATTGATCGTATAGAGCTTTGGTACGAACACTATTGCTCTCATTAATTTCAACAATCATAATACTTTCAAAAACAAAATCATTAACCCCTTCCAAGAATTTGACATAGATTTACTTCATTCCCATTTGGGTCATACGAAGAAGCTTTAGAATCAAAGCTATAGATGAGAAAAATTTTTGCAATAGTCAATCAACAGGTTCCTTCTTAACTGAAACATCTAGATAATTGTAAAAATGAGAGTATAAAAACCTCAATTGGAAGTAAAAAAAAGTTAGACTAAAAATAGATGAAAAAAGAAAAAATTATAACTTAGCAATTCAAGAACTTTAAATAAATAAAACAATAATAATAGATTAAAGAATAAATAGTAAATGTTACTAAAAATCAATGGCTGAAATAACATTTGAAGTGAAAAGTCAAAAAGAGTTGTCACTCCTAGCATCCGGACTAAAAAGAGAGAAAGAATTACTTGAGTGGGAAATCAAAAAAACAAAGACAACACTGGAAGAATTTGAAAGGAAATACTCTATGAGAAATGAAGAATTCATGGAAAAATATCTCAAATGAAAAATGAGCGATGAAGATGAGATTATGACTTGGGCCGGAGAATATCAATTATTGCAGAAATTTGAGGAAAAGCAGCGACAACTCGAGGATTTGATAAAAGAATGCTTGAAACATATGAAAACATAGAAGAATATTTTTTAGCTGTAAAACAGGCATTTGAAAAAATACAAGCACTCATTCTATCTTCACAAATAACATATGAGAGTAGAACCGTAACTGAAGGAACGATACAGGGGAAAGTGATTCTAATAGATAAAAGTGAATTGCACATGCGGGAATATTTATCGATTGATAATAAAAAACTACAACGATTAACATATCGTTACCATTGGCAAGATGAAGAAAAAAAATAAGTAACACGATGGGATAATGCTCCACATCATCCACAAATCAAAACCAATCCACATCACAAACATACACCATCAAGCATTCTTGAATCAGATGAAATGTCAATAATACTTGTAACACAAGAGTTAATAAAACAGATAAAAATAACTTAGTTTTTAAAAAAAAAGAAAAAAAAGAGCTCCAATGAGCCTTTTACTAAAATCTACTTTCTTGGACCATTCTTGATGACAGCGTGGGCTGCTGCTAAACGGGCAACGGGCACTCTGAGAGGAGAACAACTAACGTAATCCAAACCAATGCGATAGCAGAAAGTCAATGGATTTGGGTATACAACCATGCATACAACAGAAACCAATCTCTATACAATTGTAAACATTAAAAAATATATAAAAACCTCTTCAAAAATCTGTTAATTTTCTAGGAATATTAACGATTATTATTATACTGAAAAATTTAATATATTAAAATGAATAAATTTAATACAGTGGTTGAAATGCCTATTACTTTAACGACAAGAGTAGAAGATAAACTTGCAAAATTAATTGATAGAATCGCTAAAGAAGAAGGGATGGATAGGTCAACAATCATCCGACGATTTCTTATAACATCAACCGCTGAGTGGCAGATAGAAAAACATCTCAAAGATTATGAAGAAGGAAAAATAACACTTTGGCAAGCAGCAGAAAAGTGTGAGTTGTCACTATGGGAAATGCTTGCAGAGGTGAAGAAAAGAGGAATAAAAGTTCCTTATACCATTGAAGAACTTCGGGAAGATTTGAAGGGTTTAGTATGAGCGTAGTAACAAACGCAACACCTTTGATCTATTTAGCAAAAATAGGGAAATTATTTTTATTGAAAAAAATTTTTGGCACTGTACTTATTCCAGAGGAGGTAAGAATGGAAGTCATTGATAAAGGAAAGCAATTAGGAGAAGCAGATGCTTATATTGTGGAACAGGGTATTGAAGAAGGATGGATAAAGGTGGAAAAAGTAAAGAATTATTCACTACCAATGATGCTACATGCAGGGGAGGAAGCAGTAATAGCTCTTGCAAAGGAAATGAAAATCAAAGAAGTAATAATAGATGAAGTTACCGCAAGAACAGCAGCAAAAATTGCAGGATTAAACCCAAAAGGGACAGTCTATATTCTATTAAAAGCATTAACTCTAAAAGAAATAACCTTAGAGGAATTTATTGACCTATTAGCAAAACTGCTGGAACAAGGTTTTAGATTAAAAGAAGAAATCTATTTGGAAGCAATCAAAAAAGCAAAAGAAATCGCTCAAAGGTAAAAAGGGAAGAAAAAAGAAAAGACTAACTGAAGTCTTTATCTTATTACTTTCGTGAACCGTTCTTAATGACTGCATGAGCAGCTGCTAAACGGGCAACGGGAACACGTAAGGGAGAACAACTGACATAGTCCAAACCGATTCTGTAGCAGAAATCAATGGACTTTGGTTCATCGCCTTGCTCACCACAGATACCAATCTCAATGTCCTTGTAACCCTTGTGTCCAACTTCAACAGTCATCTTCATCAACTGACCGATGCCATGTTGCTCAATTGAAACGAATGGATCTTGTTCAAGAATGTCAAGTTCTAAATAGTGATTAATGAATTTGGAAGCGTCATTTTGAGAAAAGAGAATTCTTTTGAGAAACGACAGAAAAACCATAAAGCAATGGAATAAATAGAATAAATAATAAACTATACCAAAAAACGATTTGAACAGGATAGAATTGGGGAATTGTGTATATAGCTGTTGGGAGTTGAATAAATAAATAGAGAATGCCTAATGAGACTCCCAATATGTCAGAGGGTAGTAAAACTAAAGCAAGATTAGAAAATTGCCTTTTCTTAATAAACCAGATTGACATTCCTCTTTGATGAAAGGTTTTCATAGAAGGTTTAATTGCTACTAGTAGTTGTTTTAAGCAAAGCCAAATGACAATTAGTGTTATGAGCATAAAATAAGTTAGAAAAACGCTAGTGAAAACTTTGTAATCCACATAAATCGGAGATTCTATCTCAAGAACAGAGGAGTTTAATGCTGTTTCCAAATGAGCTAATGCATCGGTTTTAGTAACATCATTTGCAAAATTTAAATAGAGTTCTGAGACTTGAGAGATGTTCTTATATTGCAAATTATAAGATGAAACAATAAATGGGCTTTCATCGGTTCCCTTTACAAAGGGAAAATAATCAATAATCTTGATTTCTTGGTCTAGATAAACAGAAGAACTATTTTCACCCATTTTAATTTGAAAATAATCTCCATCAGTGAATTCGAGTTCTTTAGCAAAGTCCTTTGACATATAAGCAACTCCTTCTGTTAATTCAGACAGACCATAGTATTTCTTTAGATTAGGTATGAATTCTTGAACAACTGTGAAGTTCATCAGATAAAGATCATAGCTCAGAAAGAAGCTTTCTTGTGTATGAGAAATTGGTATAACAGTAGAGAAATTACCACTATTTTGTATCTTTGAAACATCGGATAAGTAAACATCTACAGAAACCACTAAATCCGTTGGATAGTCCATCTCATAGTTCAAGGTATAATTTGTAGAAAAGGTCTGAAAACCACCGATAACCACAGTTGAACCCCAAACTAAAAGCATTGTAGTATGAAGTACTTGTCGATAAACTAACCTCCTTTGAGTGAATAATTTGTTAATGAGAGATCTTATTCCAAATTTACTAAATAACCTTGTAGCAAATTTCCTGGTGAATAGTTCTGCTATAAGTAAGGTAATAATGAAGTATTGAGTTACTTGAGAGAACAATACACTGTATGTATAAAGAGATGCTGGGATGAGTGAATAGAGTAATTTGTTTAGGAGAAGTGGTGTTAATGAAACAATAGCTAATAGTAGCACAACTAGTATGGTTGATTTAATATTCAACATTGTATGATTCTTATTGCTATATTTTTTATAATTTCTATAAAAAAGCAGGAGTGAAAAAATGCCTATGACTATTAGTGTTAGAAGAAAATTCAAGCTTAGCATTGTGTTTACCACAAACAGAATCATACCGACAATAAAAAAAGCAGACAAATCAACAACTAATGGAATAAACACAGAAATAATCAGTTCTCTTCTGTGGTCTAAACCCCTTGCAAATAATATAGCCATTTTTCTTCTAATTTCAATTGTGAAATTGCTACTGAAGAATTCACTCAACCAAATTGTAATGACCAATGTAACCAATGACACTAATACTATTAAAGAATCGAATTGACTCTTGTAAGGAATGATTTCTTCAATACTAGAAAGATTTTTAACATTCGAGTTAGTAAGAGGGATATTATTACTCACTAAATAGAAATCGCGTTTTTCAAGAAATTCTTCGATGAATTTTATGTAAAATTCTGGTGATTTAATTTTCTTAGGGCTAAAATCAATTACATGTCCAATGAATGATATTTCTGATTTAATTGTAAGCTTTGCGAGGTCTAGAGTTTGGAGAAAGTCATAGCTAATAATAAGTGATGTACTAAAAGGCATATCAGAGCTTTCTTTGAAGTTCGCCAAGGATAAACTATTATTAAAATAATCTAATTGGTCAAAAGGAAAGTTAGTATCCTTTAAATTAGCTGAACCTTCAGAAAAGTCAATACCAATTGTAAAGGTTAAATTATTGAATTCATAATTTGATACTAGCAGGAGAGAGTAATTATTAAGAAAATTGTTCCATTGTTCATTATAGATTAATAGCTCAGAAATAATTGCTTCCAAATCTGAAAAATTAGCCGCTGAATAATCTAATTCCAAAGTGTTTGAAATTTCAAGATCACTATCTTGAGTGTTCAGAAAACTAGTGATAACTAATTTATCGGAAACCGCTCCTCCTATTGCAGGTGTGGAAACTATCAAAATACTTAGAAAGATGTAAAGGAAATGCTTGAAGTATAATTTCCAATACCTTCGAAAGAAGAGCAGAGCGAGATTCAAATAGAGATCACCTGATTAATTTCGGCAAATCAATGACACGATCAACCTTTTCCATGATGAAGGGATCATGAGTAGCAATTAGAAGTGCCTTGTTCATATCTTTGCATTTACTAATGAGTACATCTATCACATTTTCTCTGGATACCAAGTCAAGATTACCTGTAGGTTCATCAGCTAGAATAATATCAGGATCATTTGCAAGAGCAACAGCAATAGCAACTCTCTGCTTTTCACCTCCTGAAAGATAATTAGGAAAGGTTTTAACATAACGCTGAATATCTAATGTTTCCAAAAGTTCACTCACACGCTCATCAATTGCTGATTTGTCTTTGTTAGCAATCAACATAGGTAAGGCAACATTTTCATAGATTGAAAATTCATCAATGAGATTGAAATCTTGATAAATCAATCCCACTTGATCTCTGCGATAAACAACTAATTCATCATCTGATAATTTTGTGATATCGTTGCCATCAATGAGAATCCTGCCACTAGTGGGTTTCAACACACCGCCAATACAAGACAGGAGACTGGTTTTCCCACTACCACTTGGACCGGCAATAGCAACAGCTTCACCTTTATCAAACTTCTCATTAAAATTCTCTAAAGCAACTGTTTCAACGGTTCCTTGATAAATCTTGTATAATGATTCGATTATTATATGTGTCATTTTATATACCTCTTTTCTCAATGATTAAATTTGTAAATTGTTTTATAGTAAAATAGCGAGTTATAACAAGAGCAACTATATTTGCGACTATTAATCCTAATAACAATAATCCCAATTGCATGAACAACAGAAGATTAGATGCAAATAATAAACTAGGAAACTCATATTTAAGATAAATAAGACTGATAGTTAAACCAGCTATTAAACCAAAAAGGATGTTTTTACTATAATTAATTAATAGCGTTTTATTAGTATCATCAACGATTCTTTTAGCAGAATACCCTCTCGAGATTATTTTATTCATAGAAGGGGCGATATCTTTCAAAAATGAAAAGTTAAAAACAATGATAAGAATAGGGAGTAAAAGTACTATAAGAATTGCATCATAAACAATGAAGTATGTTTCAGCTTTAGTATCTTGAAAAAGATATTTGCCCGTATTATCAATAAAGACTACATTGAGGTTATCTTCAATTTCAAAAAACATTTGTACTTCATTAGCAATTTCCATAATTTTATCCTCGCGCACAAAAGAGTGAAGTGAAGGATCAAGATTCAAATCAAGGACTAATCCATCAACCATGAAATCCACACCTAAATTATTGTAAATATTTGCAATGAAGGATAAATCAGCAAATGCATAATTCATGCTAGCAGACTTGAATCCACTACCAATAGGAAGAGTATCAACTATACCAATAATTGTTACATTTTCAACAGGATAGTAGATTTCAGAACCATCAAACCCGGGTAATCCAGGCAATAGAACATTAATTGAAATAACATCTCCTTCTCTTAATCCTGATCTTTCAGCTATGTTTTGATTGAGAATTATCGTTTTTGTTGATAAATCAGAAACATCTTCATTCGTATGATTATTTCTAACATGACCAACAAAATAATTCCATGAAGTAACATAACTTGAGAGTAAAGATGAGTTAAAGAAATCCAGCTCTGAAATAAATAATTCATCCTTTGCTGTAAATGAAATACCACAACCAGTGTATGGAAATGTTAAATCTATTTCAAGAATGTTTTTTTGTAAATTGGAGACTTTGCTGTAATTGAAGCCAGATGAACCATTGGAAAGCTTCACATCCCAGCTTATATCGGTACTTTCAAGATAAGAAGTGTCATAGTTAATATTTCCAATTTTAACAAACGTTAAATAGGTTACAATTATACACAAACCAAAAGTAATAATACGCTGCTGCGTTATTTTCTTGGATAGCTTGCTCTTGAATAGCTTCTGATACAAATTTTCAAAACTAAATAGCTTCTCATTTTTCTTCTTAGCATTAGAAGAAAGAAAAGAATATCCTAGAAGTGCACCAGCAATAGCTATAACACTAATTATATCCACCGCTAAACCAAGTGATCCGTTAAAAACTGGAAACCAGAATAAGGGTTCCAAGATAGCAAATAATTGCAAAGCTAAAGCAAGCAGTAGTATAGTTAAGATAATTCCTGTATAAATGGAAACTTTTCTACGTTTTACTTGATGTTCCTTTTGTTCTTTGGTAAAAATCTCAGATTTGTCATCAGAGAGGATTTGCTTATGTTTGAATAGAAATCTAGCAAATTTGCTAATTGATACAATAGCAAACATTAGCATATTAATCGTAAAAAGTGACAGAAGAAGTGAGTATGGTAAATTACAGGCGAGAATTACAATACTAAATATTAATTGGGCAATAATAACCATAAAAAAGTCTGATGCAATTTCAGAGAAAATCAAGATAAATAAGGTACGTTTAAGTGATAGCCCTCTTGTCCATAAAAACTTGCCCTTTTGCTTCAATAAGGTATACATTCCTAAATCTAAGGAAAAAATGATAATTATTACGATAATAATATTAGGCACTGAAAGAAGCTGGATAGTACTTACTTCATAGCCAATATCTGCTTTGATTAAAGTAATTGCTCCCTTTAAATATTCAATTCTCCTAATAAATTCACTTGAAAATCCTCCCTTGAGACAGCTTTTGAAGATTGAGATCTCGTTTTCATTTAATACCTTTTCAAGCTTATTAATCGAAAGGCGCTCAAGATAGGCATCATCGTAATGAACCATAATAAATGCACTTATAGCTAAAGAATCTCTTGGAAAGGTGTCAATGATGTTATTTAATAGTGATAAATTAGCACATAGAAACTGATCAAAAGCATTGTAGAGAGGAGGGGTCATATATGAACTATGTAAGATACGAGTTAGAATATCATAATTATCATCATATGAGAAATTTTGAAAATCATTGATAAACAAACTGTAATTAGCAGGATTTGTTTCGTTTGGAAGAGATAAAGTAATTACACTATAAGCAAAATCTTGTGAGCTAATTATTTTCCTAGTAGGGTAACCAAGATAATCATATAACGAATCAGTAAAACCAAAGATTGGCAATTGCAGTGTTTGATTGTTAATTGTTGCATTTAAACATAGGAGCATCCCATACTCAATACGAGCTTCATCAATATCTATAGTTGATAACGTTTGGTTTATGGATGGAAACTCAATGTCACTCATTGATTCATAACCAATAGTGGTACAACTATCGGTGTCGATTTTTGCCAATTCTTCAGAAAGAGCTGAAGTGTAGGGAATAGCAGTCGAAACTAATGTGATACCTATCAAACCCAGTACAGTAAGAAAAACTAAAGCTGATGTTAAAACAGTTTTAAAGTTACGTTTGTAAAATATTTTCAATAACATGAATCCGTTCATTAATCCGTCATTCCATTTCTTTTTACTGAAATTCTAAAAAAAAATAGGGTATAATATTTCTACCCCAAATTTGTAACTGTGGCAACAAAATAGTCACCATACTGATTCGCAGTAGCAGTTTCACCAACAGATCTTGACGAGAAAAATGCTGGCAAATAGATAGGAATCTCCCAAGTTCCTTGGTCAATACTTTTTCCAGTATTCAATTCACCATCTTTGCAAACTTGATCATCATATGATAACGAATCATATTCCATCATTCTGATATAAATATACTGGTCTATATCTATATATTCTATTGTAAAAACGATACCAGGATTATAAGTATCACCTGGTTCAATATTTTCACATTTGTGTTTACTTGACGATATTACTTGCCAACCATTGTTATTCTTGTATTTAACTTGTATGTAGAATTTTGAATCATCGTTGCTATCCCAACTTTGGGTAAGATATATTTTAGTCCAA
>DATKZI010000030.1:0-2307 GCA_035528035.1 Bathyarchaeia archaeon | reverse complement strand
ATAGTACCATCATTTATGAGCTTATTATATTGTACCTGATCGTCAATATAGTGCCTTAATCCAGAACCTGTTATGATAAAAATTTTAGACCAACCAAGTTTTTGTAAGAGCTTTCGCATGAGTAAAATATTCTCCAAACTAAGTGTCTTGCCATTCTGGTGATGTGCAACATTACTACCATCAATAAACATCGGTCTTTTGGTAAGCTTTAGCCTTTCTTCTGATAACTGCAATAACTCATTAAATTCGGTCATTTTTCGCAAAGGATTAAATAAAGGATCAACTAATGCAAATTTGAGAAAGGACGTATCATGATATACAGCATCTTTTAGGAACTCAAAAGCAAGATCAATTTCATCAATTTTCATCAATGCTTGAGCAATTTGATATTCGACCTTAGCATCACTTTTCTTTTTATCTAGAATCTCTCGCCAAATTTTAAGTGCTTCAAAATTATCTCCTCTATAATAGTAAATTTGCCCGAGAGTATAGATAGAATCGATATCCTCTTGATCTAATTCAATTGCTTTTCTAAGGTAACTTTCAGCTTCTGTATACTCATCTAATTTTGTATAAGCTACCCCTAAATTTCTCCAAGCCAATTGGATTTTTGGATTGAGTTGTATTACTTTTTTGAATAGGAAAATTCCCTTAATGTAGTTCTCATTGTTCAAGTAATAAACGCCTAAATTAGTGGTTGCTCGTTCTTCTTCCGGGTCAATTTCCAAAATTTTATAGTAATAGTCTTTTGCTTTTTCAGATTCACCTAATTCAGAATAAGTTAAAGCTAAATTGAAAAGATAATCGATTTCTCCTGGATCTAGTTTAACAGCTTTTTGATAATACTCTAGAGCTTTTGTTAGATTCCCCTTTGATTTATGGGCTACAGCTAAATTATTCCAGTAACTTGCTTCTTGAGGATTTAATCTAATTGCTCGAGAGAGATATTTCAACGCCTCTTCAGTATCATTGCAGGTTAAATACAATGTTCCTATTGCATTCCAAGCCAGGTGATCTTCAGGATTGTTTTGAATGTCTTTGCGATATGAATCTAGTAAAGGTTGTAAGTCCTTTCTTAGTTTTGCTTCTTTGAACATTGTTACTCTCCTCTATCATTACACTGCTGACTTTTTTCTTTTTAAAATTCTAAGTGAAGAATAAAAAAACTAAAAAAATACTCATTTTTTCAAATAAGCGAGAAAAAATAAAATTGAATGACTTAAGAGATGCTTAAAAATTGCCTTTCTTTAGAATCAATGTGATTTTATTCTATAATTAGGCAAAGGTGTTTCAATTGTTTTGTTAAATTATATCCTTTAATATTCTGTGAATAAATTAATTATCCTTTAAAATCTCTACTAAGATAATCTTTGTAAACATCCCCCCATTTTTTTCTGCTACCTTGTTTTTTAGGAAATTTCTTAGAAAGTTGTTTGGTTATTTCATGGATAGTTGATTTATTGACATTAAAGAATGAATCTATCTCAGTGATAGAGCCATAATATTCAGCTAAAATTAGTAAAGTAAAATACATGACCTTTTGATCTTGTGGTAGGAAGTCAAATTGGTTGATTAATAGATTAATTTTTTCCCTGATAAAAGCTTGAACTATAGGTAAATGATTAAGGTAAGCAGTTAAGATTTTAGTACCACTTAATCGCAGCAATTGTTCTAGTGATAGTTCCCCGGAAGTTACTTGTTCAATTAAATAAATATAGTAATCTATACAGTAAAATGCAATCTGTAAAGAGCTGTTAGAATAGTGATTACTAAGTCCTTTCCTTTGATCATAATATAATGTTGTTAAGTTTCGTATTGTTGGAACATCATGATATATTTTATTTGAATCAGGGGCAAAACGCCAGATACCTTTTGATGACAGACAGATATTGCTAAGTAGAATAAAGGTTTCTTTAGGAGTAAAATTAAAAGTATCAGCAATAGTATCAACAAATAAATCCCTAGCATTACCTGAAAGAATTATAAAATCATATAGATGGATTTTTTTATCTTCATTTGAGTCAAGTATTTTTAATTTAAAAGAAAGACATTTGTTTACAAAATCTTCAGTACCTATACCACCGGATATACAGAAAGATTCACTTTGATATTTGGCAAAATCCTCTTTGTGATTTTCAGCAATATCTCGAGGTAAATTTGTTTGTATATTAGGATTTAACAATAGATTACCCAATAGATGATAAGCATACCTGTAGTCACTATAACATTGTCCTTCTAATTCTAATCCAATTAGTTTTTTACCTATAAAATAGGTTACAATAGGATCTGAATTGCAAATAAATATCG
>DATKZI010000029.1:0-9337 GCA_035528035.1 Bathyarchaeia archaeon | reverse complement strand
TAATGTTGATTGTAAATTTTATTTACAAAGATTTTAAAGTAATTTAATCCATTCCATTATAGTATCTATTGGAGATAATTTAAATGACTGTTTATTGTGCTAAATGTGGTGCAGCTAATGAGGATTTTGCAGAATTTTGCTCTAGTTGTGGAGAAGTTACCGCTATTGCTAGAGAAGTGAAGGAGAAAGCAGAAGCAGATTCTGCTCAACAACAAACGACCTATACTTCAACTCAAACAAATCAAGAGAAAAAACTCTATCGTTCAAGAAAGAATAAAATACTAACAGGATTATCAGCAGGTTTAGCTGAACATTTCGGTTTAGATGTAGACATCGTTCGGGTTTTATGGGTTGTTGCTATGTTAATTTCCGGAGGAATTGTTGTATTAGTTTATTTCATAATGGCTCTTGCTGTACCATTAGAACCTGTTAATGAAGCATCTACTGATAACAAAATCAATTAAGATTTTGTTTTATTATTTTTTTTAATAAATTAAGATTATTAGAAACTCTTTTTATTCCTAATCACTTTTCTTAAAGTAGCTGGATGTGAGCACTTGTCATCTGATGAAGATTATGTTATTGTAACTAAAGGATTAACAAAAGAATACCCTTTTGGTGAAACTACTATTAAGGCTATTAATGGGATAGATTTCGCTATAAAACGTGGTGAATACGCTACTATTGTTGGTCCTTCAGGTAGTGGTAAAACTACTTTCTTGAATATAATTGGCACCATTGATTCACCAACTTCAGGTGAAATTTATTTTAACGGTGAAAAGGTTTCAAGCATGAGTGGACGAAATATACGTGAGCTTAGAAGAACACAAATCGGTTTTGTTTTTCAAGCATTTAATCTTCTTGAAATTTTAACAGCAGCTGAAAATATTGCTTTACCGATGATAATAAATGGCACCCCAGCTCGTGAGAGAGAAGAACGAGTGCAAGAACTCCTTGAGATAATTGGCCTACCAGATAGAGGTAATCATTTCCCCATGGAATTAAGTGGTGGTCAAAGGCAACGTATTGCTATTGCTCGTGCTTTAGCAAACAAACCTGAAGTAATCTTACTTGATGAACCTACCGGACAATTAGATAGTAATACTTCCCGTGAAATTATGGATTACTTGCTTAAAATTAACAAAGAAGAAGGTATAACTTTGATAGTTGTCACTCATGAAGATCGTATCGCTTCAGAAGCTCGCAGACCTTTAACAATAATAGATGGTAAGATTTACGAAGGAATATTAGAATCATTCTTGGATATAAAAGCAATTGAAGAAGGAACATTGTAGTTCTTTTTCTTTTTTACTTTATTATTAAGAAAACTTAGTGTTCAAAAACATTGAATTTAATTGTATGTAGAAGAATATTAAAATATACTTTGTTTCTTTTTTTTAACTATAAATATCAGATTGTCTTTATCATTCTGATTTTACCATTTGTAACAAGCAAATGATAATATAAACTAAGATAGTATACTAATATATGAGGGGTAAATAAATCATGTCTACAATGCCATTTTTAGTGAAGATTGGAATGAGTGAAGAAGATCAAAAGATTTATCTTGCTTTACTCGCCCTTGGTCCTCTTTCAGCAGGAGAATTAGCTAAATATTCTGGTGTAAAGAGCATCCCAAAGGTAAAAGAAATACTTCAAAAACTATTTGAAAAGAATTATGCCTACCAAATAGAAGGTTTGGTTGACAAATCTATAGGATTATATCCTTTCAGAGAAATTGCTGCTGAAGCGGAAAAGGATTCTAAAAATATTGACAAATTAGTTCTTGAATTAAAAGATTATGTTGCAAAGCAATTAGCTCATCTTGAACAAGTAATGAAAGATACTGAGCAGCATATAAAAGCTGAGAAAACCAAAGGAACAAACGTAGTTTCAAAGAACGGTGAAGAAAATCGTAATTCTATTGATCAGAAAGTTACAGAAGCCACTAATACTGTCACCACAACAGCTGAAACTACAAAGAAAAACATTTCAACAAGCGCAAGCACATTCCTTAAAAATCAAACTACTACCGCTGATAGTTTTGAAACTGGCAGCCATGAGAAGCTTGATGTTTTTGCTACCAATTTAAAGTCAAAAACTGAAACATCATTGCAGAAATTAAGTTCCGAGATTAAAGCTAAAAATGTTGGATTTTTAACTGATGGAAAAGCTGCTTTAGAAACTGCCAATAATGAGATTAGTGATAAAACTGATGTTATGGCTACATCTCTAAAGGATGATTCAAAAGAAAAAATGACCAGCACAAGAGATCATATTTTGAATGGTCTAGATTCTTTTGTTAATGAGACTGAAGGTAATGTTTCTTCTCTTAATAGTAATCTAATGGATACAACTAATACTCAAGCTGATAATATCAAATCCATAACTCATGAAGCCAAGAAGAATCGAATTGATCTAAATAACCAATTTAAAACTGGAATTGATGAGAGCTTTGAGAAAGTCAAAGAAAATTTTGCTCAGGATTTGAATGAGTTTAATAGCAAATTTAATTCAAAATTAGCGAAAATTGCTGATAAATTCAAGAATCAAATTGATGAATTGAAAGATTCAACAGTACAAGATATTGGTTTATTGTGTGAGGAAGCTAATGCATCACTTGGTGATTTAATAGCAAAACACAATGAAGAAATTTCTGCAAATGTTGATTTGGATAATAAAGCTGTAGAAGATGGATCAGCAATAATGATATCTAAAATAACAGAACAAAATTCCCAAGCATTGAAAGCTATTGGTTCAACGGTTGAAACCTTGAAATCAAGTATCACTTTATTAAAAGCAAATTATAGTGGTGCAATCAACTCTCGCGTTGATGAAACACTTACATCGATGCATACTACAATCGATGAAACAGCTCAAGGAACTAAAGATGAATATGAAACCACAAGAGTTTCTATAACTGGTAAATTGGAAACCTTGACAACTGGTAATTCATCTGAAACAACGAATGTAGTAACCAAACAAGCTCAAGAAATCAAAGGTATAACAGATACTTTAGCTAAAGAAGTAAAGCAAAATGTAACTGATACAAAGACAACATTAATGAGTGAAACAAAGAAAGCAAAGGAGAAAATTGCTTCAGATACAACATCAGGTATAGAAACCATAGGAACCACCTCAAAAACTACTTTGACTGAAACACAAGGACACGCTATGACAAGCATCAGAAATAATGAAGAGACTTCAATAGCTACAATCAATAATATAGCTAATGTTGTTGAAACGGCTGTTAGAAAAGAGATTACTTCTGTTAAGAGTGGTTTAGATGATTATTATAAGAGATTTGGACAAGATGCAATGAAAATTGCTAAACTCCTTAGTGACTTTAGATCTGACCATGATAGCTTACAAAATGCTGTGAAAGTTCATCCAAGACCACTTATTGAAACAGCCATTCTATATAGCAAAGATGCTATTTATGATCGACTTACTGAAATTCTTACTACAAGAATAAAATCGAATGTTACAATGGTAATTCCAGATCCAACAGACATTCCTACAAAAATCATTGCAAAAGTAAAACCACAAGCAAAAGTAACTATTATTTCAAAGATCGATGAAATTGCCAATAAAGCAATAATTGATGAAATAAAAGCAACTGATGCACTTGGACGAATAAAGATTCGAAAGATAGGAATGCAAGATATGGTTGGCTATTCGGAATATATAGCATTTGATATTGATGGTGGCGAAGAAATGCTCATTGCGTTCAAAGATGAAACTGAGAAAGAATGGGTAGGAGTTTTGTCTCAATCTGATGGTTTCAAGAATGTTATAATTGGTGAAACATTAGGCAGACAAGCACTTTCAATTTCTCGTGAATTAAAATAGCCAAAAAAATGAGAGGATCATTCTTGATCCTTCATATCTTCTTTTTTTAGTATGATTCTCACTATAACATACCGATAACTATATTTGAGTAAGAATAAATAATTTTTTAAGAAAAAAAGTTTCAGCAAAATGTATCTCATCTTTAAAAGAATTAGTATTCAGGTTGTAAAACTATGCCTAAAAAAGAAAGCAGTCATAAAACATTCTTATTTGGTAGTGATGTCGATTTCGATAGTAAACAGCTAGCAGTAGTGTTAAAACTTGGGATTTATGGTGCAATAAATAATCCTATTGATATAACAAGTAGTGAATTAGGACGGTATCTGGGTGTTTCACAACAAACTGCTGCACGGTATCTTGTAGAATTAGAAAATAATCATTTAATAGAACGAACACGAACCTCTCGAGGACAAGCTGTACAAATAACAAAATTAGGCAAAGAATTATTGGAAAATTTAAGCATTATGATAACAAAAGCACTCTATTCTCAAACTCGATCTGCAACCATCTATGGAGAAGTAGAAAGTGGGTTAGGAGAAGGAGCTTGGTATATTTCACAAGAAGAATATACAGAACAATTTAAAGATGTGCTAGGTTTTGTTCCATATCCAGGTACCTTGAATCTTCGTATTTTGAATCTTGATGATTTGAAGAAAATATCTCAGATAAGACAATCAGAACCCTATATTATTAGTGGATTTATTAAAAAAGGCAGACAATTTGGTGATGTTATGTGCTATAAAGCAAGATTTAGTGATGGCACTATGGGAGCAATAATTATCCCAAGTAGAACACACCATAATAAAGACATACTTGAAGCTATAGCACCTGTGAATTTACGGGAAACATTAGCAGAAGGAAATAAACCACTAAAAGATAGAACAAGTATTAAGATAGACGTGCTTCTCCAATAAAGAATATAATTTGTGGTTAATAGAAATCATCAATAACCGTTAGTAAATCATTAAATAGCTGTTCAATTATTTCTAATTTTAATTCATACCTAGATTTCTTTGGGTTAAGAGTCAGTTCACGTGCAAAAGTATCTTGACCAGTAATTGATACTGCTATAAAAACAGTGCCTTTTAGTTTTTGTTCAAAAGTTTCTCCAATTACTCCAGTTGTAGCTATCCCAATATCTGCATCATAAATAGTAACACCTTCTGCCATTAATTTAGCACATTCTAAAGAAATAGTTCCATAATTATGTATAATATAAGTTGGTACACCAAGAAATTCTTCTTTTGCTTCTGTTGAATACGCAACAACACTATAAAGAAGAACCTCGGATGCTCCATCAAAATCAGTTAGAAGAGAGGAAGCTAAACCGCCTGTACAACTTTCAGCTATAGCAAGGGTAAAATTCCTTGTAGTAAGTTCATCAAGTACTTTTTCTGCTAATTCAGTAACTTCAGCTAAGGTGGTCATAAATATCACATTCAAATAAAGATAATTACTAGAATATGAAAAAGGAAAGAAATAAGGATTTTCTAAGGTCTCTTATGAATCTCAGTTCAGAATAAAAAAGAACGAAATTTTTACAAAAAATTTATTATAAAAAAAAGTGAGTGTTATAAGTTCTACTATTGATTTAAAGTTAAGGTTACAAAAGTAGAAAATCAGTTATTTTATTGTAGGAGTAAATATATTTTGAGAGCAATTGCAACATTTAGAATTTTTAAAAAACATCCTTATGGTTTAATAGCAATGATTTTTTGGATTATTGCTGCAATTATTGATATAATTGATATGATTATCAGTTTTATTTATACAGAAATATTAGCTGGTATAATGGATCTCTTGGTGGTTATTGCATTAGTTTGTTATGTTTTCACACCATTAATAGCGACAGCTATAAATAAAGAAAAAACTGTTCAATTAACAAGAATATTATTTGTTGTTTTCGCAGGGGTAACGATATTTTTTGACTTTCTTTACCTTATAATTACACTCTTATCTTTCTACGTTCCAACTTATTTGTATTGGATTACTGTTGTTTGTGATATACTATTAATAACATTCACTATATTAGGTGTTCTAACAACTTTGAAAGATACTCAAAACCTAACTGAATATCTTTACCCAGAACTTAAAGAGACTCATTCAGCTACTACAAAATTAGAGGATAATATTGATTCAGAACAGGAATCTTCAGTGGGTGAGGAGGAAGAGTTACAAGAAAGTAGCACTAGAAAATGTTCCCAATGTGGATCAGTTATTAAACAAACTAGTGCCTTTTGTCCAAAATGTGGGAAATCGACTTAATCCAGATAAAAAAAACTGAATGAAAAACAAGTTACTATTAATAAATGGGTATTATTTCACACAAAAAGAAATACTAGTTGTGTATAAAAAATTCTTTTATTAATAGGATCTTGTTTTTTTAGGTATGGCATACTAAGAATAGAAATAAACAAAAATTTTTTTTATTAATAAAAGTAAGAAGAAAAATTGGAGCACAGGGCGAGATTCGAACTCACGTTAAAGCAACAAATACAACTTTTACTTCGTATAAACGATACAATATAAAAAAGTTAAATTAATAAAAACAAATTTCGCCAATTTATATTTTTTAATTTTAAATAATTGAATGCAACTCAAGGATTTATATTTGTTCTAAGCTCAATAATATTTAAGTAAATACTGATATGATTATTATCAAGAGTTTATGAATAGATATATGGAAAGGTAAAAAATGGACGTTTTAGAATTTATAACAAATTTGGAGAAGCTATATAGAAAAAAAATCCCTAAAGTTGATGAAGTTAAATCTAGAACATTAGGATATAGGGAGGATAATGGAGAAATCATCGAGCTTGGATTAACCAACTGTGGAATAAAAAATATTACAGAAATACCTGGTTTGGAAAAATTAACGCAAATTAAAAAACTTGTTCTTTCTGATAATAAAATAACAGAAATAAAAGGTCTGGAAAACTTAAACAAACTAGAGTATCTCAGTCTTAGAAGTAATAAAATAATAGAAATTAAAAACCTAGAAAATTTGCATAAACTGCAAGATCTTTGGTTAAACGCAAATCAAATCACTGAGATAAAGAATTTAGAGAACCTTACAGAGCTCAAAACTCTTGCTCTCTATACTAACAATATCAGTGAAATCAAGGGATTAGAGCACCTGACACAACTACAAAAACTAATGCTTGCAGAGAACAACATAAAAGAAATTAAAGGATTAGAAAATGCGAAGTTACTCAAATCACTTTCTCTTTATGATAATAAAATCACCAAAATTTTTGGTCTTGATAATTTAAAAAATCTTGAAGAACTTTACCTTTCAGAAAACCAAATAAAGAAGATTGAAGGATTGGAAAATCTGAAAGAACTTCAAATACTATATCTTTGGGAGAATCAAATTGTAATTTTAAAAGGTCTAAATAAAGCCATTCATCTCAAACGTCTAGCAATTCAATCCAATCAAATAACAGAAATTACTGATTTGGATAACTTAACGGAACTTCAGTATCTTGATATCAGTAAAAACAAAATCACAAAGATTAAAGGATTAGAGAATTTAAGGTCACTTCAAGAATTAATTGTTGAAAATAGTAACCTCACAAAAATTGCTGGTTTAGATAATTTAACACAACTTCAAAAATTATCTCTTTCTAATAACTCCATCGCAGAAATTACAGGTCTTAATAAATTGAGTTTACTTAGAGAACTTAAACTAGATAATAATCAAATTAAAGAGATAAAAGGTCTGGAAAACCTGATACAACTTCAAGAAATTTCTCTTTTCAACAATCTAATATCACGAATTGAAGGAATTGAAAAATTAACACAATTACAAACCTTAAATCTTGAAAAAAATAAAATCACCGATATTGAGATTACAGAGCAATTTGATATCACTCAAGAAGTAGATAAAATTAGTAATCCCTTTACTTTAATTAAGGGAATGGAACGCTTGACCCAACTTGATAATCTTAAGCTTACTGAAAATCCACTGATGGAAATTGAAGAATTAAAGAAACCTAGTACATCATCAGTTGTGAAATTCTTTCTAAAAATGAAAAAATTAGATAAACAAGGAATATCACATTATAGAGGTAAAGCACTAATAGAAACCAGTGCAAAATTCTTAAAAAACATTCAAATACTAATTGGTAAACCAATTCCATTTTCTGATAATTCAATTCATTTTAACTATATTGGCTATAAAGAAAAAGATGGAGAAATAACCACACTACACTTGCCAAGATGTAATATAAAAGATATTACAGAATTAATGGGATTAGAATCCCTTCAGAAGCTAGAAACACTTATCTTAGGCCGCAATCAAATCTCTGAAATTAATGGATTAAAGAATTTAACACAGTTAAAAGAACTTGATCTTCAAGTAAACCAAATCACTGAGATTAAGAATTTAGAAAACCTAGCAGAACTCAGAAGTCTTACTCTCGATTATAACAAAATAAGTGAAATCAAGGAACTAGAGAATTTAATACAACTTGAGCAACTATTTTTGAGAGGAAATCGAATAACAGAGATAAAAACTCTAGAAAAAGTAACAAATCTCAAAAGTCTAGGGCTTGATAACAATCAAATAGAAGATATTAGGGGATTGGATACATTAGTCAATTTATCAAATATTTCATTGACAGAAAATCAAATTTCCGTAATTAAAGGGTTGGAGAATTTAACGAAGCTACAAGATCTTGATATTAGTAAAAATAAAATCACAGAGATAAAAGGGTTAGAAAATTTAATACTATTAACAAGACTCAACCTTTCTGAAAATCAAATCACAGAAATAAAAGATTTAGAAAACTTGACTGAACTTCATACTCTGTCTCTTTATTCCAACCAAATAACCGAAATGAAGGGGTTGGAAAATTTAACACAATTAAAATACCTCTACCTTTCTAAAAATAAAATAACAGAAATAAAAGGGGTAGATAACCTAAAGGAATTAAAAGAACTTGATCTGTGTAATAATAAAATTACTGAAATCAAAAACATTAATCATTTGACAAACCTCAGCCATTTTGGAATTGAAGGCAACGATATACAAGAAATCCAAAAACTAATTCATGAGTATAAGGAAGAAATTATAGCTTTTAGAGATCTACTGGTAAGTAAATACAATCCTAAAGGAACATGGATTAAAATAATGAATGATCTAGAAACAATTGAATTCGAAAAAAACCATGCTTTTTGTGAAAAAATCTTCCCAGGATTCAATTTTGATGAAGAAGAAGAGCTGGAAAAATATCGAATGTGGAATCCTCGAATGATCATTAAAAAACTCTTAAAGAATGAATTTCCTTCACAATATGATTTGGAGCATAATGAATTCATCATGAATTGGAGAAGTGTATTTTTATGTGTGGTTGAATACAAAATTTTTAATGAAGCAACAGAGAAATTCATAGACTATTTGGTGGAACGTTTCACATAGATTAACAAATCGATTTTGTTAAGCCCGTTCTTATTATATATTTCTAAAAATAATACTACAAGG
>DATKZI010000028.1:0-3135 GCA_035528035.1 Bathyarchaeia archaeon | reverse complement strand
GATTTTCAGGCAAACGATGGAAACGACAAAATGTTTTCCCACAATATTTACAAGTGAATGGTAAAGTTTCAAAATTTGGGCAACCCTCGAAGTCACATTCTGCCATTTACTGGTTCACCTTAAAAATTATTTTTTGAGTTAATTCTATCAATTAATCTGAATTTGCTTAGATGTTATTAAAAATTCTATGCACTATATTGTTTATATTCATTCGTAATTAGCTCTTTAGAAGAAGTAATTAACTCTATTGTTGTTCGTATGAAAAACCATAGAATTGTTATAAAAATAATACTTACCCAAACTACTTGTGGTACAACTTGAGTTATTATTAAAGCAGGTTTAACAATTAAATGATATAATGGACTATCTGTAGAAGCAGCTAATTGTGATAATTCAAGAAAAGTCGCTAGATTATAAGCTTCAAAAATAATAAGTGCAAAACCATGAATAAAAGTTAATATTGCATATTCAAAAAATAATCCTTTTTTCTTTCGCAAAGCAATATATGGAGTAAACCAAGCTAATACTTGAATATTAATTGCTTTGAAACTTAAAGCAAAAATAAATAATGGAATAAAGACTAATAGTACTAATTTTTGTAAAGGCATTGTGCTAAGGCTTTGAGTTCGTATAATTTGGCTATTTTTAAATAGGAACCAAACAAAAATAGTTAGATAAATGATAATAAACATTGGAATATAGGACTTTTGAATGAAAATAGGTTCACCACTGCTGTCATAAGTACTTTCAATACCATCGACATATTTCATATTGAAACCATTCCAAATGATGAATACAGCATGCCAAATAGAAAAGCCATATGCGATGTGAGAACCTCTAAGAAAGATTGCATCAACAAATTCAGTAGGAATAGTAAACAGGAAGGGAAAGATTGGCAGAAAACCTAAAAGTAATCCTAAAATAAACGGCAAAAAATCATCTTTTTTCATCCAAAATATAACAAAAGGTAGGAATATTATACCAATATATTTAGCTGAGGATCCAAGTGCAGCAAAAAATGCAACTCCAAACCAGTTATTTTTTTGTAAACATAAAATAACCATTGTAAAACAGAAAATCATAAGACTGTCATAACGTCCTCCAGCAGTTTGAACTATTAATGGTAAGCTGAATGCAAGAAGATAACCCATTCCTAATTTTGTTCGATCAATCTTCTTTGTTTGTTTTTCTGTAAAGACTTTCCCCGTTTCATTTGTTCGAATGAATTCATTTTCTATTATTTTCATAATAGCGATTGTTATACCAATATCACACAATACAAATGGAAATTTTAAAAATACTCTAAGAGCATAGATATTCTCTTTCCATGGACAAATAACATACATTGCGATATACAGAAGATCAACTAGAGGCATATGTGTAGATTGGATATCAACGTAAAGCCTTTCACCCGTGAGAACTCTTTTAACAATTTCAAGATAGAAATCAAAATCCATGCCATAATGGGTGAATATTATGAAAAATATTCGACTTAGTAGAAGGAAAATTACTACTCGAGATTCAGGTGTTTGCCATAATTTATTGAAAAAAGATTTAATTTTGCACCAGAATTTTACCTTGAGTTTACCTTTACCTGATTCCTCATTTATTATCGTATCCTCAAAATTTACTTCATGAAAAGAGTTTGTCATTTGATTCTTTTGTGGTCTAATTAAATCAAAGATATCTACATCGAATCGTCTCATTTGAATTCCTTCTGCATATTATGATAATGAACAAAATTTTTGCAAGAAGATCAATCTTACAATAATTCATTTTCGTTTATCATATATACAAAATGAAATTTTCTTTTTAAAGAGCTAAAGAAGTAATATTAAAAAATAAAAAAAATAAGAAGTGCGAAAGTCTCGCACAAAACTTTACTGTTACTTTTTACGTCTAATTAATCCAATTACTGCAATTGATAAGAGAGCTGGAATAGAAATTAGCCAAGTAAAGCCAGGTATAAGTCCACCGCCTAATGGATCAGGAGGATTATAATCTGGATTTATTAATTTAAAGTCAACTACAAGTGACAATGTGCCTGCTGCTAGAGATGTTGAAACCAAGTCAGTTGAGAGATCTACAGCAACGTTAAGAGTTACTCTAACTCCAGCAATAATTCCATCACCAGAATAGGCTACCCAACCTTCTTGATTAATAATTGCATGGATAACTAAACCTGGATCAATCATTGGATTATAGCTTGGTAATAATGGCATAGTTGTAAGAACTAAATTACCAGTTATTTCTACATCTAATGTTTCTTGTAGGAAGAAGTAACCTCTTTTTTCAAGTATACCAAATGTTCCATCAATACTATCGACTGTTACATCACCTGAAGGATCCATAACGAGACCTAGGATTTCATCTAAGTAAACACCAACAATGGTATCCAAAAGGGTCATATAACCACCATAGATATCGTAATCAGTAGTTATAACTGGAGCATAAACAGGCATGTAATTACTAGCGAATGATGTTAATGGTGGTTCTACTAATTGGACTTCACCTAGGAAACCACAGAACAAATAATCACCCATTGATACTAATGAGTCTGTTGTCATATCATAGGAGAAAACATTAGCAGTATAGTATAATCCTTCTACATGTGTAATAACATATTTGAAAATTGTCTGATCTTCAAGAGAAGCAGCTTCTTCTTCAATGCTTATAACTGCTGATTGATTAAGCATTGAATAGTAATTACCAGATCCTTCTATATTAACGTAGGAAATGTCAGCATTTAAGATGATTTCTTGACCAACAGTCACACTGATACCTTTAATTTCAGTAGAAGCGATTGATAGATCAATGGTTACATCTCTAAAATCCATCCCGAAAACAACCATATTTTCAATGTGTAAAGCAGTTAATATTCCATCGCTTTTTCTCCAAGTCATTGAAATTGAGCCGGATGTTCCATTTACTACTGTTGCGTATAATGTATCAACACCATTTGTAGCTGCTAAACCAGCGCTTTGAAGAGCTAGTTGATGTTCAGCCCAATTATTATCTAAGAAGAAAAACGCAGGATTACTACCATTAAAGTGAGGGATACCTGATTGAACAATTGCAGGAGTAGCAGCACCAGTTGGTAAAATCAAGTCTATTGCAGTGAAGCCTTCACCAATA
>DATKZI010000027.1:0-9226 GCA_035528035.1 Bathyarchaeia archaeon | reverse complement strand
GTGGGTGCTATTACTCCAGAATCTTATGCAATAAATTGTTTTATTTCTGATTCTTCTTTAACACAAGTAGATGTATCTGGAGGATTCATACAAAAATCTTATGTAAGATTATCATTAATAGAAAATGCAGATGTTGTTTGTTTAGAATTAATTGAAGATTCATCTGTGTTTAGATCTACAATTAAAAATTTATATAGTAATGAAAATGATTTTTATGAATCAGGAATTGAAAATGTAACATTGACATCACATGGAATTTATGATTCTTCTGTATTGGATTCTTCAATAGTTTCTTCTACAGTTCAAACAACATTTATAGAAAATTCAGATGTGAGTGTTGGAACTATTTCAGATTCATATTTAAAAAATACAATATTATTTAATTCTTATATAACAGATTCTTCTATAATTGATTCTCCTATTCAAAGAGATACATCAATCTATAGTTCTACTATACAAAATTCTTGGTTAAATGCTTACGTTGTAGCCCCAGGAATATGGACAGATGATGTAGATCCCGGAGTTATTGAAATACACGAATCAGTTATTTTAGATACTTCTATTTATAACGCAACAGTTTATAATTCGATAATTTATACATCTAATATATACGACTCATCATTAATAGGATGTGAAATTTATAATTCTCAAATTCCAGATTCTGTAACAGTTACCGATTCATCAACATTTAAAGTTGATTCGGATTGTAGTACAGGTGTTACATGGACATTAGATACTTCTACATTCTATCAAAAATATGCAAAGGATATTGCAGTTGGAATGAATGGTACTGGTGATACAACTACATTAAGTGGTGCAGATTATTTAGATTATATTAATACTCATGACCTTTGGTTCAAAGTTGGACCATTTGCATCAAGAATAAGTGCACCTGATGTGTTAAACTCAGCAGAAAAGAACTTGATTGGTGGATTTTATTTATTCAATCCTCAAACATTCCCTGTTCAAGTTGAATATATGTTAATAAATTATAATGAAAGCTAAATTAGTAAAAGAATATATGGGCGCAGGTTTTAGTTTTGGAGGTGGTTCATCTATCTTTCCAGTAAACCGTGGTGGCCAAATGAATAGAGGTGGTTTTGGAGGTGCATCTAACTTAGGTGGTCCTAACATGATGTACACTTATGAAATTAAGCCTCTTAATAGAACTCTCCAACCTGAAGCATCTGATTTTGAAGAAATTGAAGAAACAATACATGATGGCCATTTTATTGAAGGAGCAGAATTAAATAAGAAAGATGGCAAACTTCATAGAGGATCAGTTTTAAGAACTGTAAAATCTGGAGATGGATCAATAAATTATTATGTTATTATATGTGATGAAACATCTCAAAAAATGAAAATTGACCCTACTACAGCAGTTTTACTTAGTGGTGAAACATTTGTCGATCCTAGAAATATAGAGCCAGGAAAAGATGAAGCTGATTTAGAAAGGGCAGGTCAAATGCAAGAAACTATGAAAGCAAAATTTGTAAACGAATCAATGACAAAACCTGTACAAAGTACAGTTGATGAATTCCTAACTTGGTATACTGCAACACCTGGTTGGTATGACGACTGGCAAACAACAAATACTATGGAAGTTAATGGAGTTCATGCTCAATATGATGGGAGTGACGGAATGACTCATTTATCAAAATTATCTGCAGCTAAAGATTCTCCTATAACTATTGAACAATCTAGATTTAGACCTGGTGATTGGGATTTATCTTTTGAATTAGATGGTGATGAATATTCATTACAATCTGGAGTCCAAGCATTTTCAGATGTAGATGATTTTTAAAAACAAAAGGAGATCTTAAAGATCTCCTTTTTCTTTCAGCCAAGGTACATCGAACTTGTGGATTTTCGTTTCTAGCTTATTAACTCTTACTTGATTTTCTGGTGTATTAAATAACATAATTGCTTTATCCCCCTCTTTCCAATTTTCCCACCTATTAACTGCTTCATCAATTAATTCTGGTTTGAAGTGATTTTTAGCACTCCAATTCACTAATTTTTTCCTGATATCTCTTCTAATCCATGCAGCATGACCCATTCTGATCTCATTATCCTCAAAGACATAGGTACCTAAATTATGAGGGTTGTTAATCCTTCTAGTGGGATCTGTGGGCCCCGGAGCTGGCCCCTGGTAAGTATATTTAAAGAAGGTAGAATGAATTCCTGGAACTAATGGTCTAAATGGATAAACTAAATAATGGCTAAAATCTCTGTAATAATTAACATAAGACCAATATGTGATAGTGTACCCCCTTTTTTCAATTACATCAATAGCATACTCAAATTGATCAGCATCATAAAATTCATCTGCATCGATATTTAAAATATGGCTGGAACCATTTTGCTTCATGAGATCAATACCCATATTTCTTTTATCACATTCCTGTTCTCTAGAATATTTTGTGAAATTTGGTTTGAATTCTATTAATTCATCTATCAAATCAAGTTTTTGTAATCTTAGCAACTCTTCCATATCTTCTTCAGCCATTGGGTTATTCCAATAAGACTTTTTTTGATATATTGCTGCAACATGATCAACTTGATCTCTAATCTCACTTATCAAATCTTCTAATAATTCAGATGCATCAAAGGCATTGATAGTAAGCGCTAATTTTTTTATAGCCATTTTATATTTTTTTAAATTCTAAAACTATTGAAGGAGTACTTTGCATTCCCTCAGGACCAGAATACATAGAATCAAATGCTTCGCTTATATTTATCAAAGTATAACCTTCTTCATTTTTTTGTTTAATTATCTGATCTTTTAATTTTCTTTCTTCGTTTCTTAATGTAATTACCATATCTTTAAATTTTTATTTAGTTCCTTTATTATATTTTGAAGTTTTTCTAATGTAATCAATTGCAGAATTTCTTGATCTTCTATTTATTTTTTTTATATCTATATTAATTCTTTTAATTATTAAAAATAAAAGAACAAATATTACTATTCCTCCAAGATATGAAAAGTATAAAAGATGATTATTTACCCAACTTAAATCAAAAATTTTTAAAAACATTCATTAAACTTATTTTAAATTGCCACTGGTACATTTTTCCAATTAGGGTGAGGATCATAATTATCTAATGTAAAATCATCTGGTTCATAATCCCAAAACTTTTTATATGGATTCACATTCATAAGTGGAGGACGAAATTTTGAATTTCTATTCAATTGTTTGTATATGTATTCTAAATGATTTTCATATATATGAACATCCCCCGCAGAAATAGTTAAATCTCCGGGATTCATTCCAACTTCATGTGCTAACATTAATAATAAAATAGCATAAGAAGCTATATTAAATGGTCCTCCTAAGAAAATGTCCCATGAACGAATATTCATCTTTAGATTCAAAGTTCTTCTATCATTATTTGGATATTTTCTTGTATCACACTGAAAACTCCAATGACAAGGAGGAAGTGCCATTAATGGAATTTGATCAACATGCCATGCAGATACAATCATTCTCCTATCATCTGGATTGTTTCTAAGAGTATCAATAAGGTTTTGAATTTGATTAATAGATTTTTTAATATGTCTTTGACCATAAAGAAGACCATCACATAAAGGTTCACGAACCTTATTAGCATCAATTCCATAATGTGCTAAACCTTCAATACCAAAATATTCCCAATTTACCCATTGGTGTCCATAGACTGGTCCAAGTTCTCCTGTTTCATCATCTCCCCATTCATCCCAAATAGAAACTCCGTATTTTTCTTTTAACACATGTTTATTAGTGGATCCAGAAAGGAACCATAATAATTCTCCAATAATAGATTTTAAGTGGATATTTTTAGTAGTAAGTAATGGAAAATCTGTTCCGATATGTTTAAATGTGACTTGTGGACCAAATATAGAAAGAGTTTTAGTTCCTGTTCTATTTTCTTTCCATAATCCTTCTTCTAAAATTTTTTCAATTAAAGAATGATATTCATAATCCACTGGATTTAAAATTGAGCCATTTGATTTAAACTCCCCTGCTCTTGTTTGGGCAGGATTACATTTATTCACAGGAAATTCTTCTCCGGTCCATTTGTTTTTAATCATAATGTATGTTTATTGTTTATATGTAAAATATCAAAAAAGTTTATGAATTATTCAAATACTAGAACACCTTTGTTTTCTCCTTGAAAATCAAAAGTAAATTGACCATTTTTAAAGGCGGCAGCTACAGATAATCCAATGGCATCAGCTAATCCGGAAAGATCTTGTTTTTCAACAATAGTTTTAGATTCAGAAGCTGCTGCAGTTTTAGCTACTTTTGCTTCAGATTTTGCTTCTTTCGCTTCTGCTCTTGATTCTCTTCTGGCTTCTCCACCTTGTTGAATATTTGATAATAAGCCCCCAAAGGTTTTATTTTCTTTAACAATTTCTCCAAAGACTTTTAATTTATCAAGTTCAAATTTATTTACAGAATCAGCAAGAGAACTCATACTAGTCGCTAATGACATAATAGATGTTGCAGTTTTATCTAAACCATCCGCAGCATCTCCAAGAGTTCCAATTTGCCCAATTAGACCCATATATCCTTCCATTTTCTTTTGAGCTTGTTTTACAGTTTCTCCAGGAGTTTGTAATTGTCTTGATAATTCTGTTGAAAAGGATGATATAGCAGTTACAATATTTCCAACAATAGATGTTATTGGAATGCTTTTTCCTGTTGGTTTACCATCGGCATCTAATTCTGGAATACTTCCGTCAGCACCAAACTTAGAATAAATCATTAAAGTTTCAGAAAATGCGTTGATTGGTTCAAGTAAACCAGGCTTATCAGCTCTTCTTGATTTTTCTCCAAAACGCTTACCAATTAAAGCCTTAGACATATTTAATATTTTGTTCTTATCTCTTCTGGATATTCCTTCTACTCCTTCTGATATTCCCTTAGTAAATTGACTAAATGAATCAGTTATATTTTTTGTAACATCTGTAATTTTTACAGAATCTTGTATCATTATTGGATTACCGGCTGCATCTAATACTGGATTACCGGCTGCATCTAATTTTGGAACAGCATATCCTATTTTTCCTTCCGGACCAAATTGCGCAAATACTTTTAATACATCAGCAAATTGAATAACCGCAGTAAGAATACCTCTTCTTCCAGTTAAAGATTTTCCCATTTGTTTTATAGCACCCGCGTGTTGTGTAGATAAGTCCTTAGTAGATGCTAATAAACCGGTTAAGAATGTAGTTAATGTATCTGTTATAGTCTGGCCAACTCCTTTAATATCTACAGTTTGACCAAATTTCGGTTTCCCGGTTTTTTCATCGTAGCTTTCAATAACTCTCATATTATCAATATTAGCAAAAGCTGTCATAGCCAATGCAAACATTGATAATGCAACTGAAACACCCATTAACAAACCAATTCCAGTTGTTAATATTGCAGTATTTTTAATGCCATTTGCAAATCCTTTTATTCCCTTTTCACCACCAGCTAATGCACCACCAACACCTTTGATTAATCCAGTAAGAACTCCACCAACCATTTCTTGAATAGTGTTTTCTATTTGAGGTGTATCGATAGTTTTAGCTATACCCATTATAGCTGCAGTTGCTCCAGCTAATGCTAATAAAGCAACTGACATCGCTATAGCAGTAACAGTTCCTGGTATAATAAGAAGAGATAAAACTCCTAATCCAGCAAATAATAATCCGGCAGAAACAAGCATAATTCCCATTGCACCTAATCCGGGCCCAATAGATGCCATCATTTGTCCAAATTCTCCTCTTTGTTCTCCCTTTCTATTTGTTGCTGTACCACCTTTGCCCATGGCTGTCATCATTCCTGCTGTTTTCGCAATCGCAGTAAGTCCTAATGCTAATGAAGCCATTCCAATACCCATAGCTGCTGCCGCAATCGATCCTAATATGATAGGAACAAAGAATTGTCCAAGTCCAGCAAATACTAGACCCATTACAGCAATAATTCCAATAGCCCCTAATAATCCTATTACTAATCCCTTAGCTCCACCTTGAGCACCTAATATTTTTCCAATATGAGCTATTGTGCTCACAAATAAGAATAATCCACCAGCTAAAAACATTAAGCCGACACCCATTCCCTTAGACACTTTGGATCCTCTATCTATTTGTCTTTCAGCTAATCCCATAAGAACCATTGCTCCTGTTAAACCTACTAATACTCCAACTATTGCCAACATAGTAAGAGCAGGTTTTCCTCTTGTGCCCATCAGCACTCCGGCGATCGCAATAGAAACTGCTAATCCGACAATAGAAAGACCTACAGATAATAAAAGAGTTGACATCGCTTTTGCAAATTTAGTCATTGTGCTTAAACTTTTCGCAAGCATATCAAATAACTTCATTGCATTAGTTACAACTTTCCTACTTTTTCCAATATAAATTACGGTATCAAATAAACCTCGTATAGCTTTTGAGGTTGTATTTATTCTTCTTGGATTAACTTTTAATTTAGCAAAATTAGAAAGAGATTTGTACAAATCGTCAATTAATTTTGTTCCTTCTTTTAAATCTCTAGCTTTTTTCCCTGTTGCAAATTTTCCAGATAAAGGTCCTGTTCCTGCATCAGATCCTTTTTTAGGACTGTCCATCTTTCTATTAATCTGAACACAAACACCGAGTATTTGCTTTAGTATAGCATTGTTATCTTGAGCCATTTAGGAAATTCTTTATTTTATATATCCCTTAAAAAAGAAAAAGTGTCCGTAGACACTTTAAAATTTTGGAACCTGTATTTTTGGGATATTCATCTTAGGTGGTTTGAACTGCCCAGGGTTCATATTAGGAATTTTAGTTTTAGACATAGAAACTTGATTTTCCTTTTTACTCTTTTCATATTGCTTATTTTCTTCCTCTATAAATTCCTCATAATTTTGTACCATATATTCCACACGGTAAAACTCCATTTGATCTAATTCTAATGGAGTTATATGAAGATTTTTTGTAAAAATAAATTCAATCTTAAACCAATTCTCCAAATGGATCTGAAATAAGGAAAATAGACTTGATCCCTCCTTGAAAGTTCAATGGAGCTACACGCTCCGCACCCCCTTCATCTACATATTTAACAACAGGCTCAACTGCATCGAGAAAGATTTCTTTTAAATGTGTCAAAACAGAAATTTGAGGTATTGACCAAGAATTAGATTCTAATACCATTTTTTCATAAGTACTGTCAGATAATCCTCTCCAGTCTTTAATAACAAAAGAAGCATACGATATAAAATCATGATCAAATCCTTGATTTAATTGTTCTTTTCTGTTAATGTAATTTTTAAGGTAATTAGTTACTCCAATACTTGGAATAGTTACCTCTATTTCGCCACCAGTTTTGAATTTTAAAACAAAACATCTTTTTTCATCATTATAGTACTTCATTAATCTTTCATCTATAGTAATGTAATCTATCATTTCCTTAGATACATTAACTGTAGTTGTTTCTGATGTTTTAACTTGAAGTTGATTTTCCCCTTTAACAAATGTATATTCTCTAATTGCTAAAATAATGTAAAATCTATCAACTTCTTTAATGTCTTTCCATGAAGATAATTGATTGTTAGGGTATTTAATTTTGGCACATCTTTCTAATATGTAATTTAACATATCATCCAATGCATAAACATTATCCTCTTGAATGGTCGACCAGTGTCGAATCTCTCCAGCGGTAGCAGCCCTGATAGTCACCTCGGTGCCCTCTGGATAAAAGATACCTTGAGTAGGTAGATCATTCATCGGAAGTTTCTGCCACCCCACTTGATTGCCCATACTAATCTGATCGTCACCTCGTGTATGAGGAAACTTAGGAGCTGGTGCTGCGGTAATTTTTGGACCTACTTGTGGAGTTTCACCACTTTCTTGTTCTTCAACAAATTTTTGTAATTGTTCTTCAGTCTTTTCGTCTGGCATATTTTTATGATTTAAAACGTTATTATTCAATTTATATATCTTTATATGCTTGAAAAGTGGCAGGTTTTAACAAAAACTTAATAAAAAAGGAGATAAATTTCTTTATCTCCTTTAAAATAATCCAATTGTGATTGATTGGGTACTTGTAATATTTTTTAAACTATTGTTTCGTCCCAGAAATCGCATGCTAAAGTAAATCCAGTTACTTTGAACACTTCTTCATTGTTATAATCCAATGGAACTTCAGGAATTCCAGTCATTGGGAATACATAATAAAGTTTCCATTGCCAGAATGGTCTTGAACCTCTGTCATATAAAGTAATAAGTGCCCATTCAGCAACATAATCTGCTTTTAATCCGGTCCTACCTGTAAGTGGATCATAAACAAGATCACACCATTTTCTTAAAGTTTTTACAGTATATGCGCTAGGGGTTGTATCAACGTTCACTTCGAAATCAAATGCAACATCCATTGTGGTTTTTTCTGGCTTTGCACCAGCGAATCTCCTAGAAGCCCACTTAAATTTCTGTTCCGCTAGATTAGTAGGGAATGAGTGAGATTGAAGTCCAGATATATTTGTAATTCCTTCTAACATTAAATTGGTTTGCTGCTCAGTAGCGCCAACACCCGCAGGTAACTGAAGCTGAACAGTAAATAAATTTTGATATACTGGTTCATATAGTTGCTGAGCCGCCCTAGAACTTCTAAAATGCGATAAGCCGAATAATCCTTGACTTGTAAAATCTGGCATAGTTTTTCGTTATTTTTATTATATATTCTTATTAATTTGCAGCAAATCCACCTGAACTAACTGAACCTTCTGAGTTAACTGTATATCTTGCAATAATTTTAGTAAGAGCTCCAGTAATCCAAAGTCCAATATCGACAATACCGAATCCGTCTGCAATAATATCCGCAGTGTTATTGGTTTCATCCATCACTAATTCATAACGTGAAATAGCTCCAGCATCCTTAACTGTTTCAAGTATAGGAGCAACTGAATTAATAATATTCAATCTTGTAACAGGATTGTTGAAATCAAATACGAATCTTTGTAAAGCTTCATCAATTTGAATTTCAAGAGTATTAAGAAGTTCTCTAACATTTAAGTTGTTTAAATCACTCTTAACATTCTGGAATGCAGTTACGTTTGCATATATCATTATTTGGCCAGTAGCAGGTCTTTCAATAATAGAGTTATAACCAAATGGCTCTAAATAATCTCTATCTTGCTTGTCTATCATATATTCAACTCCTGATAATACAGGATTTGAAAGAATACCGTTTCTGTTTGCAACAATTGCATAAGG
>DATKZI010000026.1:0-256288 GCA_035528035.1 Bathyarchaeia archaeon | reverse complement strand
ATATTTTATATTTATTTCATCTTGATTAACAGTTGGGATCCTTTTTAAGAACGTCAAAAATAGAATTTAATTCTCATATATTAGAGCATCTATCCTCTTATTATACAAGCCACATCACATTACCAATTTTCCATTGTTCCAAAATCATTCTCTATTCACACCATATTGACTGTTTTTCATTACGTTTTAATTTTATTAAGATGGGATAGTTGAATTTTTACAAATGGTTTCACTATTCATTATTTTTTCCTATTTCCATTTTACAAATAATTCTAAAATAACAATTCCAACAAGAGCTTTTATTTAGATAGAATTCTTCCTTAACAATTTTTTCTATTATATTTTCAAACATCCTTTCAAACGATGAATTATTATCTTTCGATAAATTGTAGATCTTTCTAACACCCATTTGGTAATAATAATTGCCTAGTTCTACTACCTCATAATCAAATCTCTCTTCTTCACTATTCTCCAGTCGATAGTCATTCAATAAATTAGCATAGAATAGTAAAGTTAGTTCATCATTGGATTCTGTTGTAGGTTTATAGTCAAGCAATCGCAAACCATTTTTCGTTTCACATAACTCCAGACAATCAATTATTCCTCTTTGTTTCTCAGTCATTAATCGAACCTCTGTTGCAAATGGATACCAGTAGTAGAGCTTTTTTGCTTCAAGGTATTTCTCTTGTTGGATCACCCAATAGAGTAATTTCACATTATCTTCTTGGATTTCTACTGGAGGTATCTTTTCAGTAATAACCTTAGCATATTCTTTATGAAACGTTTCAAAAAAAAGATGATAGCCTAGCCCTTTCTCCTTACTTCCTTTATACCCTCGCAATTTATACGAAGAATTTGTCCTTCTATTTCCCATAAAATCCTCTTTCTCTGGTACAGGATTCAGCATGCGGTACAACCTAAATTTCTGTGGACATTCTAGAAAATATAAGAACTCTGTTACACTAAGGTTCAATTCATATTCTTTAACAACCATTACCCTCTCACCTCTTTCGTAATGAATAAAGCAATAAAGGTTCTTTCTTAATAAAATCCAGTAATCTCTTCTGAAACTCTCTCCCGGTATCTAGTATCGCTAAAGAACCAATGTTTTCTATCAACTCATCTAGTGCTTCCTCTGAAGCTGGTTCATATCGACCTATTTTTCCAGCTAGTGCTTTCTCGTTTTGCATCCACTTGTAAAGACAAGTATTGTACGCTTTATACTCCTTATAAAAATCAACCACTAGTTGTCCAGTTTGCTCTGAATAGTTTTTCAAAAAATTGAACAAGCTAGTTATCTGTTTGATCTTTTGTAAGCCATCCTTGATCCTTATGATACAAATTTTCCTTCCTTTCGAATCCCTGGTGAATTCTAAAAAGCCTTCCTTCTTCTTGGTATCCAGGAGCGCTCTGCTCTTATCCCAAGCCCAAGGCATCTGGCTTATTACTTCTTGAACGGTCTTTGGCTTCATTTCTCCACTGGTGAGTAGTTCCCCCAACCAGTTAACAATGAACGCGTGCGTTTGTATGACGTTCTTCTCAAGGAGAGTTTCTAACAAATTCCTGTATCGCTGCTTATGCTCGTTCTTTTTCAGCCGATGATCGTTCGTTGCTACTAGTTGAGCGACAAATTCATTCAGGTCAATCAACCAATCATTGTTCTTGTCAGTTTCCATACTACCTTCACCCACAGAGAATTTCAGCTATTGCTATCGGTTCGAACACGAATTCCTCCCTAAAGAACCGTCGAACATGTTTTTGCAGCAACTGATTTTCCTTTTCGGTCAAGTAGATCTTATTTTTCGTTTCTTGCAGTTTTTTCCAAAGAGCTTTGATGTGCATCGTAGGACTTTTTGCTACGAACAAGTCCGCTGTTGAATTGGTTAGCTGGTTCAGCATCTTCTTCAATTCATCTATTGCCAAATGAGTGGCATTTTTCACCGACCATTCTCCCCCTCTAGTAAGCGCTAGCCTTGTTTGCATGGTCTGTTTTTTGATCTTCTGAACAACCGCATAGGCGTGCGAATTTTGTTCGATACAGTAATACTGCTCGTAGCGTTTCCCCCGCACTATTTTGAAATCAGCTGGGGTGATCTCCTTGTTTCTGATCGCTTCTTCCGTCCAGAGCTGAGCGATCGCTCTGTGAGGTTCGATATAATCCATAAATAGTCCAGTAGGATACCTTCGATGGCACCATCCCCGCAGATCGTTCCAAGCCATCGGCAGTTCGTTATAGATCTCCTCTTTGATCTCGTTGTCCACCAATTTATTAACACCATTCTCGAGACACGCTTTTGGTGTTCGAGCAGTAAATAAGCCAAACGGTAGAAAAGGTTCTCCTCGCACCTTACGCGCTTTCTCTCGAGAAACGTTCTCGAATCCATACTGCTCTGCTTCCAGTTTGAACGGGGTAAGCATGAGCGTGGCAAACCCTCCTTCTAGTTGTTGCCACTCTCGGAAGGTCAAATCCTGGGGGGAGGCATACCGCTTGAGGTCTTCATTGTACGATTTTACCGCCTGCTTGAACTCAGTTCTGAATTCTCCATCAGCGAACTCTGCAGCTTTCAACTCGAGCACTGCTTTGCGGTTCAACAAATTGGCATAGAACATCCGATAGAACGGTGCGCGTGTAGCGATCAATATCTCATTTCCCCCGATCTCTTGGATGGTCGGGTCCACACTTTCGATGGCTGCTGGCGAATGCAGCAACTGTAACTTGGGATACAGTTCTCTGTTGGTTGTTGGGTCAACCTTATGTAACGTTTCCTCGAGATGTTCATAGTCTTCAAAATGCTTAACAGCGATATAGTCCAACTGTCTGAGTGAAAAGTAGGCAAAGTCCTTTGATATGACCAATTCTTCGGGGTTGAGCTTGCTTCCTACATAGATGACCTCATTATCAAGATCCAGAAAATAACTACCTGGTTTAACGATCGAGAAGCCATATTGCCGTTCTTCCTCATAGCGACCTTCCATGGGTAAACCGGTTAGTTGAAAATACGACCGCTGCAGAATATCATGTTGACTGTCATAGTATTGTGCTTGGTATCTTTCCCGACCAGCACTATAGGGAAAATTGATCGGGGAGCTGCAATGGGGGCAATACAAAGCGTTAGCACCAAGATTTCTTCGGAGCAAGGTAGCACTGAATTCCTCGATGACCTTCCCGCAACGCTCAACGGGACAACGAAACTCTAAAGTTACTGGATCGGTATTCTCCTTGATGAACGCGTGCATGGTTCTACTCCGAACCCTACCGCTATTCCGCGAAGAAAAATAAGGGCACTCTTCAATCCCATGTAAGCTGACCGCTTCACATCGGTCTTTTAGTTCTCCACGAAGCATCCAAGGAGCGTTCTCTTTTACTAGTAATAGTAAGGTGCATTTTTCCAGTCCGGAGAACCACTGGCAGTTGTTGCATTTCTTTTTAGTGGTCGCTTGGGCAGCTTCTGCTGAAGGTTCTTTCTGGTAAAGATAAACCGCTTGATCAAGCTGACGTTTACATTTTTCACGGAAGAGTAATTCCTTGTTGGCCATCTGTTTCAGCGTTTGACTGAGGTCTTTGGGCGGTTTATCTAGCAAGGCAGCAAGTTCTTTACAAGACAATGCTTTCGTCTGAGTGGTGAACACCGATAGGACTTTCTCTTGTAATTCGTTCTTCGCATAACTTGCCATTAAAATTCACCTTAGTCGATTTTCATCGTATTGTATACCTTGCTGACCACTTCATCCTTCTGAGGGGGGATTTCGACAAAGTTCGCTAACACTTCAGAGATGACCTCCTTCAATTCCTGGGGAGTCAACGAATGGGATTGCTGGCTCTTTTGAACCTGTAACGCGCAGCTAAGCTGATCAATGAATTGTAACAGAGGGTTGAAATCGTCTTCTTCATCAATCGACTGGGTGGTTCGCGCGTACTGCTCCAGCTTGGCGATCTTTGCTAACCAATCAACCAATTCTTGCTGGTCATCAAGTAAGGAATTGATCCGTTTCGTTTCAGAGCGAAGATAGGCACGAATATTAGCAACATTTTTGATGGGATAGAAACCAAGCATTTTGGAACCTAATTTAGTGCCAGGAGATCGAACACCTAACAGACCAAACAAACGAGCAAGGAGACTCTTTAAGAAATCATTCTCCAAGAGTAACTCAACAGTTCGATAGCGACCAACACGGTAATAAGAAATAAGACCAAACTGTTTAAGCTTTTTTAATGCACGACCAATAGTATTGGGTGAGAGGTCAAGCACCCAGATAAGGTCATCGACAACACAATCAAGTTTAGGGTGACCACTGGTAAGAAAGAAGACAAGTAAGGTATACAGCACTTCTTCATGGATAAGACTTATTTTGATCGAGGGATCAAAGACCGGAAGATTATACTCATCACCCTGTTTACGGACAAGTGGTTTTTCTGTCGACATAAATCACTCCCAACTATTTTCTCTAAAATTTTCTTTTTAAAGTTCTAAAACACCTCAAAAACCAAAAAGTCCACTTCTGACTCACCTTAAAAACCAAAAAGCTACCAGAAAAAAACACTTTTTTAGCGAATAATTCTGACTCACCTCAAAATCCAAAAACTCTTTTTTACGTGCTTTTTTAACCGCTTTAAAATGGCAAAAAGCACTTTTTAAGGCTGAAAAATGTCCCGAAATAACCCTCTCATATATTTAGCACTATTAATATCAGTTAATCAACTTCATTTTACTCTAATTGCCAAATTTTACTTTTCTTTTAATTGTTTTTAATAAAATAGGATTTTTTCACTTTCTACGTAATTCTTTTAAAATTAGAGATTGACCATATTCTATCTTTAATGGAGGTTTATCATTGACTGTTCGTAAAACTCTTACTGTCTGTTATATCTTTTTCATCATAACAATTATGCTTCTCCCTTTACCGACATCATTAGCTCTCTCACCTGGTGATACACTAACTTATATTATAAAAAAGTCACGTATCTCCGCTTCCATAGGAAGCAATTCTATTGATGTTAAAGGAATTAGCTTTTGGGGTGAGAAATGTCCTGAGAGGTCTTCCATTGAAGCATCTCTTAATTATATTGGGGATGGTCTTAATGCTGATTATTCTTACAAAGAATCTCAATTCAATTTTGGTTATACTTATACCGATTTCTTAGTAATGATGTCTCGATTTACCTATCTTTCAACATATTATACTTATACTTTATCACTTAATTGGGAACGGGAGGACTTTAGTAAAGGATTTTATTTCTTTTTATATCCATACATAAATCCTGTTACTACCACTTGGTCCTTTTTTGCTTCTCTGAATGAAACCTTCATTCCTTATTTTACCTATTATAATTATCTCCAGTCAGATATTGAGTATACCTTCCACTATTCTTATGATTCCAACAAGCTTTACTATGAGTCTTGGAATGGGGGAAATATAAAAGGTTCTCATGGTTTTATGGGTGGGTTTACAGAAGATATTGATGCCTCATTTGCTTTTGGTAATCAATTTCAAATTGTCATTGAAAGTTCAACTGGCATAGTTAAAGGCATCCATTTTCGTGGTTGGTCAAAAGGGTCTTGTAATAATAAAGCGGTTGATCTCGTTCTTGATTATCAATATGAGCTTTCCTCATATTCTTTGCCAAGATTTAAGTTTGGATCGTTTCCATTTAACTACTATAACCTCCTATATATCTTACCACCAGTATTTATCCTCTCGCTTATTCCATTAATCGTTTTTCTTTATAAAAAAAGATGTAAAAAGAAAATTGATATTCAAATCTAACTTAAAAGATACAATAAGTCAAGAGATATTCAATAAATAAATTGTTTTAAAATCTATCTTCAATAGTTTCCCGCGATAGAGCGTTAAGCAAGACCACTGTAAGTGGGCTTGTAGCGACCGCGAGTTTGCGTGAGCAAAAGCATTGATTAGCTCTTCTTTTCAATCATATTATAATGTTTGACCATTAGTTATTCCCTGCCTCCATTTTTTTTCTAGTTTATTGAATTCTTCCGCTGGAACTTTATATGGTTGGTCTTCAAAAATAAAGAAAGTGTTCAAATATCGTGCTAATAAGCGATTATATACTTTTGGGGGTTTGATAAGGATTCCAAACTGCTGATAGAAGGAGGAGATTATTGTTTCTTCCTCTGTAAGTATGGTAATATAGTTGTCTTTAGGATCTACTTGTTCTAAAAGTGATGAAAGGGATTCTGAAGGTTTCAAAGGTAATTGTAATGTATCAGAAGTCGATGACTGATATGAAAGTCTTGGTGATAATTTTTCAAGCAGGTGCATATAGGAATCTTCTCTAGGCTGAATTTCTGTAACCATTTTTATAAAGAGATTTATTGATACCTTTTGGGATTCATTCTCATAACGAGAATAACTTCCTTTTGAAAGTGCAAGTAATTCCCTCATAGTTGCGTATGTTCTTCCATCTCTCAAGTCCTTAACATACTGATCCAAACCAATTATTTGCAACTCTGGTAACAAAGAAAAATCAAAATACCCATCTGTTGTGAGTGTTGAGTTTCTAATTCCTTTAAAAACGTAAGGAACTTTTGAACGGTTGAGCAATTTGAAGAAATCCCTTTTTTTCTTTGGATTCAACACACCAATTAATTGGGCATATTTTAGGTAATTCTCAGTAATAAGAGATAATTTAGTGCCCGTCTGATTAACTGTACTTATTTTGCTTGGTATATTATTTTCAGCTAAAAATTGCTGCAGATTTTCTACATAATTTTGACTTGCGCTTGAAAACGAAATTTGATTGACAAACGAACCATCCGCATCCATAGCTCCCCGCCAGTAGGGTGACCGATAATCATTTCCTAGCTGTATGAATACTAGAGGTTCGCGTAAAGCATCATATTTTCGCATATTGATCGATTGATCGGTTAGAAAATGAATTAATCGAACAAGTGAGCTTGAGCTTACTTCAACATTCCAAGCATTACCGGTTTTAAAGACTCTTCCAGGATCTTGATAGGTTGTTTTGAATAACCCTGAAAGAAATTCGATATGCTCGCGTGTTTCATCAACGATACGCAACCAATGCTCATTCAAATGGCCATCACCGTTACAGACACCACAAAGATAAGCTAACTGTTTAGTGATTTTAGAATTTATTTGATACTTCTTACCCTTAGCGTTTTCAAAAGAAAGTATTTCTTCAGGGGGATTGCCTGGCCGAGGAAAAAGTTCCCAAGAACAACGAACAAGAGGATAGGGCATGGCTCCACGCTCGAGATAATGCTTGATAGCAATTCGCCAGTCCATTACGCCAGTATTGATTGACCGGTAAAAGTAATCTCGAGCAACCTCAGCAATGAGCAAGTCCTTATCATTGATCTGGGTAATCTCTTCCTCAGTAAGAACCTTAAACGGAAAACGTGCTAAGATACGATCATTATCTTTTTCCCGAACAAAATCACTTCGACGAATAAGAATTGGGAACAAATTAAGTAAGAGTTTTTCTTTATTGAGGAATAACTTTTCTTCTTGTCCTGCTTCTATTAATTTATTGGCAGTAATCCAATCCTGCATTTGGTTAATTTTCATATCATAAAATAATGGATCATTTTGCCAATTGAGCACGGTCATGCGATGTTCCTCAGAGCTTTGTTTGTACGAACATTATAATCTCCACGATAACTATTTTAAAAAACAGATTAATCATCTATCTTTTGGCAGAAAAAACCATCCTCTTGAATTGTTACAGCTAAAGTATCACCTTTTTTCAAATCCAATGCATCAACTATTTCTTTTGGGATATTCATTTGTAAAGAACCTTTATTGTAGATCACTTGTCTCTTAAACACTATTTTTGGCATATGAAAACCTCGTAAATGTAAATTACGAATAAATTAAGGAATCCGTAATATTTATAAGTTTAGTTTGTTAATTAATAATTAATTACGGAATCCGTAAGGAAGTGTTAATATGGTAACTCAAAATTTTAATCGTCTAACAGTAAAGATGCAAGCATGGTTTACGAAGACCTTGAACGGGAGTAGTGGAACAAGCTCCTTTTTGATGCGAGGGGGAGAGATTCCTTACCAATATCAAGGAAAAGCAATTATTAAAGCATCGGAATTGGATGAGTTCATTGAACAAAATAAAGAAACTATCCTTGATGACCTACAAGAATTGCAAGAGAAAGCAAAAGGAAGAAAAGCTGATGCAAAATTACAAGTCACACTTCTTAAAGAGGAGCTTGGTATTACGCGAGTGGTGAAAGGAATCCGTGGAGCAATTAGGCATAAAATTATGTCTATCTTACACGAAAGGAATATTGACTATTGTTCACCAACTCTTAAGAAAGAATTTCAAGGATCAAAAGAACCAACCTTATTGGAAAATGAACATTTGATGGGTTCTTGCGATACTAACCCTTGTCCAATAAGACAATTATTTGGTATAATGGGCGAAGAATCAAAGATAAGAATTTGGAGTGATGTAATTGTCCAAACAGATAAATCACTTGAGAAGATAAGCGAACAAAAAGGGCTCTCCTTTGTCTATGTTTCAACAGAAATGCGACATGCTTCGAGAAGGGATAAGAAGACTTTACAGGATTTTTCGGAGCAATATTTTAGTGGGGTATTTAAATTCTATGTGGAATTCGCCAAGGAGATACCTGATTGGTTACTCGGACTATTGACTAAAGGTATTCTTGGAATAACCCATTTAGGTAATGGGAGTAATTCTGGTTATGGTAGGGTGGAAATAAAGGAAATCACCTATGAGCAGGTTGCTTTTGAGAGAAAACTAGGACCAGAATCTAATGGTCGAATAGCAATCATAGAGGAAGAACAAACAGTTAATCTTAACAACCAACTAGAGGAATGTTTAGCAGCATGGAACAATTACCACTAACAAGGAAGATCATCACGTTAACTGGAAGATTAGAAACACCAATTATTACTAAAGTGCCTTTTATGATAAAGAAAAAGTGTTGGATAAAAATAGTAGGGGATTTAGAAGGCGATAAAAAGCCAAAGTTTCTTGCTCTTGGTAAAATAATTAAAGGACAGGATGAAAACTTAAACGTATTAAATGCCTATCGAGGGTACTTGAAAATTACTTCTGTTAATAGCTCAGAAAAAGTGCTTAGAAAAAGAATAGAAAAATTGATTCAAAAACGTTTTTTAGGACAATATACAAGTGAAGGCTACGGTCGGGTATATTGGATTGAATGTTCAATAGCGGATTATCAAACAAAACCATTTCTTCCAAAAAAGAAATTTACTATCCGCAAAGGTCTAGGAATTAATTATCCAATTCCATTACAAAGGTTGCTTATTGCTTTGTTACTGCATGATTTTGTACATACAGAAAAACATCAAAGTAAAATCTATAAACAAGTAACTATAGCAGATGAAGAAATAAGAGAAGCTTGCCTAAACCATCATACTAGAAATGCTACTAAAAACCAATATGTGCCACTCATCAAACGATATGATGCTCTAGCAGCTTATATAACGAGGAAAAAAGCTGTAAAGACATTCACTAGATATGATAAGGAAAACGGAGAGATTAATTTCCAAGAGTTAGCTAATGAAATAGAAAACAGAAGTGACTCAGCTTATAAATTATATAGCTTTATATATCAATCCGACGTTTTATCTCGCATAGTAGAATCTTTAAGCTATCAAAAAAGCTCACTAAGAATACACCTACTTATGATGGCTAATTTAGCGATCAATGATTATTATAACAAAAAATTAAAAATCACTGATAAAAATATCTCAATAGTAACAACTAAAAACGAAGAACTCAATATTACTGAAGAAGAATGAGTTAATGGCAATTAAACGATATTTCGTTAAAAACACATATGGGAACATTAAAAATATAAGACAACAAATAATTCAATAAAGAATTCTCAGAATCGGCAAGAAAAAAGGAAGCCTTTATTTCTGCTAAAGGTGCTGAGAAGCATCTAATCCCCACTAAATAGTACCAATTCGTGAGCTCGATTGACTCAAGGAAAAAATTGGTTTGTTGGTGGAAAAACAAAAATTTACAATAATAGATAATTGTTTGAAAGAATAAATAAAAGGTGATACAAACGCCGAAAATTAAGAATTGGTTATTTGGAAAAGAGCAACCGAAGGATACTGAGAGTATCGCCAAAATTCGTCGAGTCATTAACAAGTATACTCTTCAGTCTCGACGTCTCACCCAACAGGCTGATGAACAGAAAGACCTTGCCAAGGATATGATGCAAGGCGGTAATAAGGCTGGTGCCAAGCAGGCTCTTATGCGTCGTCAGCTCTATATGAAGAAATTAAATGAAACTCAAAATAAGATCCTCAACCTCCAAGGTATGATCGAGGCTATCTCTGAAGCCAAGGATGTTGCTGAGACCACCAAGGCCATTCAAGAAGGTGTTGGTGTCATTGATGTTACTCTTAAGGATGTCACTCCTGCTGACACTGAGCGTGCTATGTTTGAGATGCAATCCTCTATGGAGAAGGTCTCCTTTGCCTCTGAAGCCTTAGCTGATACTTCTTTCTCTGAGACCGAGCTTGATATTGATATGGAAGATGCTATTGACCAAGAAATGAAAGAACTCGAGATGGAACTCTCCCTCGGTCAAGTTGACGAGCTTCCCGATGTCGGTGTCACCACCAAGACAACTAAGACTACTCCTGTCAAGGAAGAACAGGATGAAATTGGTGACGAAATTACCGAGCTCCGCAAGAAGATCGAACGCGAACGAAGTGGAGCGTAAAAGTTATTTTTGTTGTAGCGTGTGAAAGCGCTACCTTTTACTTATTTTTAGTTTTTTCCGATAGGATGTCCATCCATCCAAATTGAACAACTTCCAGTGAGTATCAATTCCTTTACTAATTCTTTTTATCGCTAAGAGAAGCACTATTTACTCAGTTCATATGCATACAAGCAAGCTTTTTATACCTCCGCGCAGAACGTCTATTTGAAAAATAGGATTATCTTTCGAGAGAGAACATTTGAGAGAGACGTCCTTTTCGAAATTGGAAATGAGGTAGAAATTATTATGACCTTTTTGAAAAAAATATTTTTAAACTATCTCTTTGCCTTCTTACTGATAACTCTATCAGTAACAGGATTTGTTAATGCTTTTGACTTGGATCCAGGTGATCCAAGTAATGGTGGTGGGGATGATGATACAATTGCCCCTTATATTGTATTAACACCATCTGAAGATATTGTTAGTCATAAAGTAGCTGTAGAAGTTGTAGCAATTGATTTTGATTCAGGAGTGAGTTCTATAAAACTCTACATAGATAATGTTTGGAAAAAAACTGTTAATAGTAATTATTGCGATTATTCTTGGGATACAAGTATTTATGACGATAAATCCATCCATACTGTTAAGGTAATTGCTAAAGATAATGCTGGTAATGAACGTACTAGAATACAGTCATACACTATTGGATACAAGGTAGAAACCCAGAACTATTTACATCCAAGTGCATATATGGACGATGGATATGAACATGATTTTGCAGCACCACTTGCTTATACAATAATTGAAACTGATCGATTTGTTATCGTCATGCAAATAACAGCTGATTCAATTTTATTTGACTATATCGGTGATACTCTAGGTTGCTCTCTTGATGTTGTAACAATGTATTATTGCAAAGATAACTATCGTTTAGATTACGATTTAGTTGAAAGACCATTCTATGCTCCTAAGGGCACCCTAATTGAGCTTAATTTTGAAATGGATGAAAGCAACACAGGTTTGGCAGATAATTCCATAGGAATAATTGTGGATGACCATCCTGATGACCGATCGTTTTGGCCTAATTTTCAAACACCAGATAAAGTTGCTGCAACTGATTTAGGAATTGACCTACTTTCAGGAGCAATTAGCACATTAACTGGATTTTTAGGTCTAGGAACAATTGGTGGTTTTGTAGTTAGTAAAATCCAAAATCATGTAATTGGTGAACTCAGAGAAGGAAATACTAATCCATTTGATACTGGATATGTTGGAGCTACTTCAGTTGATATTAATTATAGAAGCTTAGAACCAAATGGTCAAAATACTTTATATCCTGATGGTAAACTAAATTATGCATATGATGCAATAAGCCGACATTCAGTGTTCTATCGTTTTGATAATGATATTAATCTTATTGGTCAAACGATAGGGATAAAATTTAGATGTAACATTGAATATGTAGATGATAGAACAACTACTGTTGATACATTTTTCAGTGAATGGGTTAAAGTAGAATTCAAACTTGTTTCATAGAAGACTGAGATAAAGGATGAAAGTAATATGATGAATAAAAGAAAGAACCAGTCAAGAAAACCAAGCTTTTTAAAAAGTGGAAAAATTAATAGCGAAAGTAAAATCTTTAGCGTTTTATTTTTCTGTTGCTTGCTTTGGTTCTCAAATATTTTTTTAGTAACTTGTTATCTTCCGATTGCAAATAAAGAAGGACTAAATGTTGAAGCAAATCAAAATGGTACCTCAACCCCTACAGTAGAATTTACCCCCTTAGCTCGGTACCCTTCTAATAAGACAACTCGTGGGTTAGGCTTTGCTATGCGAGACAATTATATCTTTAGTATTATAGGCTACAGTCCCACAATTATTGATGTTAGTAATATTAGCAATCCGACTTTTGTAGCAGAATATCCTGTAGAGACTGGTAGAATGAATACCTTAGCATTAGGAGACGATTATTTGTTTCTTGGCACTTCTAGTGGATTAGAGATCATCAATATAAGTGATCTTGCGAATATTACTAAAGTAGGACAATGTAACACTACTAATCCCGTACGAAAAATAGTGCTTCAAGGAAACTATGCGTATTTAGCTGCAGAAAATAATGGCTTGGTTATTGTGAACATAACAGATCCAACAAACCCATTTGAAATTAGCTCGTACAAGACAAATATTGATACCCGGGATATCGTACAAAAGGGATCGATCATTTTTATTGCAAACAGTAATAGAACTGATAGTGCCTTAGTGGTTATTGATGTAAGTGATCCAATGAATCCGGTTAAAATAGGGTATTATGAAAACTCAGAATATCCCGAAATGTTTGGCTTAAGCATAACAGTAAATAGTTCTTATGCCTATCTGGGTACGGAAGAACATGGACTTTTTATCCTAGATATAACAAACACCTCGCATCCACATTTGGTCAGTCATTTCTATGGCAATACAGAACAACCTATTGGTGAACACGGAAACGAAGAAATTGTAAGCGGTACCTTTGTAAAAGAGCAATATGTCTTTGAATCTGGTGGAGCTACAAGCTTATATATGCTCGATTTTTCTGAATCGGCAAATCCAACCTTAATTGGTCAATACTCAGGTGCTTATTTGCTTTATGGTGTTTATGTTCATGATACCTATCTATTCCTTCAAGATGTTCTCTTGGGAATTATGATTTTAAATATGACATTCTTGGACACCACTGGGAGACCTCCAGGACAAATTATTGCGATGATACTTGTCCCCTCGCTAGGAGTAGTAATTATTATAACAATCGTTATACTTTATAAAAGAAAGAAAATCAGTAGTAGCTAGTTCATCACTATTGTTTTTTTGTAGCGTCTAAAAGCGCTACCCTTCAATTATTTTTTTGTTTTTCAATTTTTACTTTTTGTTAGATATTTTATATATTTTAGTAATTAGAGATTTTTTTCCATAACCTTTTTACTCTTTTAGAACACTAATTATTTGAGGGATGATTATTTGTGTACATTTCTACATAAAACAATTTTTAAAAGAACCACAATGTTCCTTTTACTTATATCGTTGGTTTGTTTGCCTTATTATATAGTCCTATCATGTGGCCAAGAGGTTAATACTAGTTATTCTTTCCGATTGAATAAAGATTCTCCTAGCGTAAGTTTTAGTACTTATCTTGGAGGGAATGATACTGATAGAGGATTTGATATTGCCCTTGGACAAGATGGAAGTTACTTTGTAACTGGTTCCACTTGTTCAGCAAATTTCCCCGTTTTGAATGCTTATGATATTACCTACAATGGTGCTAGTGATTCGTATTTTGGGGATGTCTTTATTACTAAATTCTCTGCTGATGGTTTATTACTTTGGAGTACTTTCTTAGGTGGTAATAAAGATGAAGTGGCTCATAGTATTGCTGTTGCCAATGATGGATGTTGTTATGTAACAGGATGGACTGACTCAAGTGATTTCCCTATAAAGGAAGCTATTAATGATAATTTAAGTGGCAATGGAGATGGTTTTGTAACGAAATTCTCTTCTAGTGGTTATCTCCTCTGGAGTACCTATCTTGGCGGTTGTAATGGAGATTTATGTAGAGGAATAGCTTTAGGAACTGATGACAGTTGTTATGTAGTTGGATCGACAAATTCAAGTGATTTTCCAATTTTGAACGCTTATAATAGCACATTTAGTGGCAATTATGATGCTTTTGTTACTAAATTCTCTCCAAGTGGTTCTCTTCTCTGGAGCACTTTCTTAGGAGGAAATGAAAACGATTATGGTTATGAGATTGCTGTTGCTAATGATAATAGCTGCTTAGTAACAGGTGGTACAAGATCTGTTAATTTCCCCACAAAGGATGCCTATGATAATACATTAAATGGTCAGACGGATGTTACTATTTCAAAATTTTCCTCTGATGGTGAGCTTCTTTGGAGTACTTATCTTGGAGGAAATGGAAATGAATATGGAAGTGGAATTGCATTAGATTCTGATAACAATTGTTTTGTGACAGGATGTACAGGATCAAATAATTTCCCTACTCTGAATGCTTTTAATAGTACCTATGGTGGTTTAGGTGAAGCGTTTGTTCTAAAACTCTCGACGAGTGGTTCTCTCCTCTGGAGTACCTACTTAGGAGGAAATGAGGAGGAATATGGTATTGGTATTGTTGTTGCTAATGATGATAGCTGTTATATTATAGGATATACATTTTCATTTGATTTTCCAATGTTAAATGCATATGATAACACTTGTAACGGTGGATATGACTCTTATATAACAAAATTCTCGTCCAGCGGCTCTATTCTTTGGAGTACATTTCTTGGAGGAAATTCTAGTGATGCAGGATATGGGATTGCTATTAATAATGAAAACAATTGTTATGTATCAGGTTCAACTTGGTCAAACAATTTTCCCATAATAGATGCATTTGATGATGTTTATAGTGGATTAGGCGATGTTTTTATTACTAAATTCAATATACCACAACAAAGAGTTTCTGCTTCTGATTTCTTAGGATTTGTTTTGATATTACCCATTCTAGTATTTATAATGCGAAAAAGGAAGAAGTGAATTTTTTTCTTTATAGCTTTTAATAGCGTTACAGCTATTATTTTTTTAAATCTTTTTTCAAAAAAAATCCTTGTGATTTTTTCAGGCGTAGAATGAAAGAATAGAAAATTTAAATAAAAAAAATTTGTAATAATGTTAAATTTGCTATAATTTCTTTACTCCTTTTTTTTATAAATTTTTAACAAAGTTCCCATAATTAAATTCACAAAAAGGAATGAAAAACTTAATCCAAGGATGCTTGCATTCCCAGAAGGTTCCAGATCTTCTATTTGAATTAAATACCAAGTATCTTCATAATCTACCAATCCAATAATATTACCTTTTTTAGCTAAATTCAAATAGGCTATTCCTCCTTCATAATATTGTGCAATTTCCCGGGGATTTGATGTATCTTCTACATCTATAATTTGTAAACCCCTTGTTCCTGCTAAATAGAGATAGTTATTCTCAAGTAATGGTGAAGAAGCTTCAAATCCTTTTACTTCTCCTAATAGTACTGGATTTAGAGGGTTGCTATTATTATAAATTCGTAATCCTTCATTATCTGGTCTTATTATTAGAGCATACATTAGATTATCTTGAAATAAAATATTACCAGCCATCCAATCAAATACCTGTAATTCAGTAATATTTTGAGGATTGCTAACATTTAAGAGAAGATCTCCACTTCGATCATAGTCTGCAATATAGACCATATCCTCTTGGAGGCATTCGATATGAGACATTATATGTCCAATTGAATAACTGCCAATACTATTTATAGTATAATTGTCAAAAAATTCAAACACTTCAAGCCCACCCTCAGCTTTTGCACAATAAATCCTGTTTTCCCAACAATCTATCCTGTAATATTCATTTGATCCACTGTAATAACCGCCAATTACTGTAAGCTCAGAGGGATTAGAAATATTAACAAATTTGATCCCAGCATGCATGAAATCAACAATGGCAATATCTTCTGTAATAATGAAATCATGACCACCTTTGACTATGGGATCAACAGTATTACTAAAAGCCAATGTATCAAGTAAGATTGGTTCTTCGGGATTTTCTATATCATAACTCATCAATCCTTTTTCGAAATCAAAAACGAAACAATAATTGTCAACAATTTCAATATAATCTGTTCTTCCTCCTGTAGAAATTTCACACAATTTTGTAAATTGAATATCATCACCAGTCGTTGCTAAAGATTCAGTGAATTGAATATTGAATAAACATAAAGAAAAGACTAATAGAAGCGCAAGAGAATCTAATTTTTTAATGCTCAAATTTGAATTTCTCCTTTTAATGTTTCCCCTATTATCAAACGTGCAAGTTTTTTTTAAATTTTTATAAAACTCTACAAAAATTCAATATCTCTAGAGCAGTGATTTCCTTTTACCTGATTTTATTTTCGAGGTAATGGAGATATTTAGAAAATTTTTATGTTAATTCAAGCTTGTTATTTTTATTGGTTTTAGAATTTATAGAAAAAGAAAAGAAAAAAAGGAGAATTATATTTAGTATTCCCTAAATTAAAAAGATGAATAAGAAAGCAATACCATTGGTTCGAACTCTCCGAGCTCAAAAAGACAATCGAACGCGAGTGCAGCAGTACGTAGGAACAAATTGTTTTTGTGGCGAGTTTTTTTTCTTCTCGCTGCAACTCTCTCATCTTTAAAAATTCGTTTCTTTTGTTTAGTGAATTCGTATCAGGAATGCATCAAAATGACTGTCGAATGATGCGATGTATTGTATTTGGTATTGCCGACAGTAAGCGATATTTGCGGCATCTACAAAGCTCACATAATTTTTCTTTTCTCTTGTGTCTTTATTTATTTCTCTAAACATGGCCCATGTTAATTCTTCTATTTGTGTATTCCATGGTAATATTCGAATGAATTTTTCCTCCCCGTAGAGATACGAGTAAAAATTTTCCACTACTACTCGATTGTTCCTTGATCGTATGAGGAGGAGTGTCGCTGTTTCTGCTATCACTAATGGTGTTGTATAAATTAATCCATATTTTCCTTCGCTCATTTCCCCTAATATTCTTGCACTTGTGGAATATTGTTCATCCATTGGATGACTTATTCCTGTTAAAAACCCAGTGTCCAGTAAAATTGCCATTATTCCTTTTTCCCCTTTCGTTAGAGTGAGTAGATCTCTTCATCGTCCTTGGTTGGCAATTTTGCTTTCGGATCATATGGTGTTCCCTTTAGTTGTTCTAAATTTTTAATGATCTTCTGTGCACGGTCTTTTGTTAATCGGGGAGTATTTGCAGCTTTTGCTACTATTTCCTCAAAATTACTACTGGCAAATTCCACACAAAGGTCTATGATTTCTTGTAAAGTTATCTTTCGTCCTAGCTGTAGGATTAGTCTTGCCTGCAATTCATCCAGTGCTTTTTTATCGGATATTTTTATGACAGCCATAATAAATCATTATATACTTATCTACCTTGGTATAAAAGTCTACTCATTTTATTCTGTTCTGAGTCGACAAATTCTTGAAATTGGATAGATTTCATGGAAGACTGAACGCGAGCGCAGTGGCGCGTAGTAGGTTTAAGGTTCTTTTTTGTAGCGTGTCTTCGCGCTACATTTCAATTATTTTTTTTTTCATTTAATTTTTCATAGTCATAAACTTAATTTTTGAAGTGAAGGATGTTGCTGTAACAACCGGCTTTATTATAGAATACACCAAAAAAATTAATTCAATCACATCTAGTGGTTTGATTAGCTCTTTTTCAGTGGTATGCTCTCTTTTGATAGATCCTCAAACCAAAAGCTAAATTGTGGGTTTATGGTTGTAATTGTCGCAATTGCTTTTTTATTCTCGACTATTTTATTGAATACTTCATCATCATATGTAGCATATATTTCCGAGGAACAAACAGCTGTTGCTAAGATCAGACAATCAATAAAATCTGCATGAAAAGCACGAAAAGCATAAGCTAATTCTAAAATTGTCGGATTACTTGTCCATGATTGTATGTGTAATCGTTTATCATATCTCAGTGTATCTAGTCCTCTCACCACCTCTTGATAGGTTAACACTGTATCAGTTGCTATTTTCGCTCCTTTTGCTGCTAGTTCAAATAGAGTTATTTCAGAGAGTTGAACCTGATTGCCATTTCCAGCGGCCATTTTTTGGACAAGCAATGGATCCATACCTTCTATTGTAATTCCAATAAAAGGAAGGAAGTACGTTGTATCCAACAGAATTTTCTTCATGTTTCAGCATCCTTTGATAGCTGCTTCCGAAATTGTTTCCATGCATGCATACTAATGGTTACTTTTGTTGGTTGCGCTAGAAGTTCTTCTATTGAATAGAGTTTTCGTATAATTAACAAGTTGTTGTGTATGGTTAAAATAATTGGTTGATTCTTCTCCAACCCTAGTTCTTCACGCACTTCTTTTGGTGGGAAAATTTCTCCTTTCGAACCTATTTTTAGGATGTGTTCTTTTGTATCACTCATTTCACTCAAAAGATAGTATTCACTCGAAATTTAAAAATATTTCGAGTGAATCAACTACCTCTTAGAAATATCATTTGACCAATATTATTCAATTGAAGATGTAAAAATAGCTTTTTCCGCTCTTTTTTTTAATATTAAAATTACTTTTGTAACGAGTAATCGCTACTTTTCAATTTTTTTTAAAAATTAGACTTTAATTAAAGTTAATTTTCCGCAAACTTTTTACCCTTATAATATTTTATTAATTTGAGGGATGATTGTTTGTGTAAGCTTTTAAACACAATTAGTTCTAAAAGAGTAGTGTTGCTCTTCTTAATTATTTTACTGGCATTTTTGCCTTATAGTCTGGTTCTTTCTCTCGAACAAGAAACAGGTACTGATCATTTTTTAACTCTCAATACTAATTCTCCTAGCTTAAGTTATAGCTCTTTCCTAGGTGGTAACAATATTGATGGTGCAAGTAGTATTGCTCTTGCTAGTGATGGGAGTTATTATTTAACAGGTGGTACATCTTCAAGTGACTTTCCTACTTTGAATGCTTTTAATAGCACTTATGGTGGTAATAATGATGCTTTTCTAGCAAAATTTTCCGCAAGTGATTCACTCCTTTGGAGTACATATTTGGGAGGTAATGATTCAGATGGTGGAAATAGTCTTGCTGTGGCTTTGGATGGTAGTTGTTATATCATAGGAAGTACGTTATCAACTAATTTTCCTACTTTCAATGCATTTAATAGTACAAAAAGCGGTAGTGATTATGAAATTTTTATAGCTAAATTCTCTTCAAATGGAACTCTTCTATGGAGTACTTATTTTGGTGGTAATTATTGGAATATTGGTAGAAGTATTGCTGTGTCTTCTGATGGTAGTTGTTATATTACTGGTTGGACTTATTCCACTAATTTTCCAACATTGAATGCTTACAATAGCACCTATGGTGGTCTAGGAGATGCTTTTGTAGCGAAATTTTCATCAACTGGCACTCTCCTTTGGAGCACCTTCCTGGGGGGTAATCATATGGATGCTGGAATGGACATTGCAGTTTTCAATGATGGAATTTGTTATGTCACAGGTTTTACCTTATCAAATAATTTCCCCATTTTAAACGCCTATGATGATACCCATAATGGTTATGATGTTTTTATTACGAAATTTTCTGCTAGTGGTGCTCTTTTATGGAGCACTTTTCTAGGTGGAAGTTCTATGGAGGAAGGTTTTGGGATTACTATTGCTACAGATGGTAGTTGCTTTGCAATTGGACGTACAGTTTCTCAAAATTTCCCAATAACGATCAATGCTTACGATAACTCATATAATGGTGGTGAATATGATGCTTTTGTGACTAGATTTTCAGCTAGTGGTGCTCTTTTATGGAGTACTTACCTCGGAGGGACTTTGTATGATACTGCAAATGATATTGCTGTTGCTGATGATGGCAGTTGTTTTATTACTGGTTATACCAAATCAAATGATTTCCCAATTATGAAGGCCTATGATAAAACAATTAATGGAAATCTAACGGATGCTTTTGTAGTGAAATTCTCAAACAGTGGATCTCTTATTTGGAGTACTTTTTTAGGAGGAAATTCTGACGATTATGGTGGATGTATAGCTTTAACTAATGATGGCAGCTGTTATGTCACTGGAGCTAGTAGTTCAAGTGATTTTCCTACAAATAATGCATATGATAGTACACTTAACGGTGGAAGTGATGCTTTTATTACAAAATTTTCTGAAGGAAAGATCTCTCCGTATTATAGTTTCTTGTCTATCATAATTGTTATCCCGATTCTTGTAGTTGTTTTGCGAAAAAGAAAGAAATAATTTCTTTTTTGCTTTCTTTTTTTTCAAAAGATTCGCAGATATAACAAATTTTAAAAAATTTTCGAACTAAATTTCCTTTCTTGGAATGGAGTATGAACTAAGCATGCCAAAAACGAATGTAAATAATGTAGAGATTGAATATGAAACGATCGGTAACCCAAGCTCAAAACCTTTGTTATTAATCGCTGGTTTGGGTAGTCAAATGTATGCTTGGTCAGATGAAATGTGCAATGATTTAGCAAATAATGGTTTCTTTGTCATTAGATTCGATAATCGAGATGTGGGATTGTCAACAAAATTTGGCCATGCTGGTATTCCAGACTTTGCAGAGATTAATGCTACTTATGCTCGTGGAGAAAAGCCTGAGGTCCCTTACACTTTAGAAGATATGGTCAATGATGCAGTTGGTATTTTGGATGCTCTGAAGATTGATAAAGCTCACATCTGTGGTGCTTCCATGGGCGGAATGATCGCTCAAGCATTTGCATACAAGCATCCTTCCCGGGTCCTATCTCTTGCAATTATTATGAGTACCACTGGAAATCCTGAATTACCTCAAGGAAAGCCCGAAATCTTAATGCAATTCTTTGCGCCTATCCCTTCCGAACGGGAAACCTATATAGCAGAATCTGTTCGACGTGATAGGCTCATCTACGGTTCTTTTGATTTTGATGAAGCTCTAGCAAGAAAATATAGAACAAAAGAATACGATCGTTGCTATTATCCTGAAGGACCTATTCGTCAACTTGCTGCTTTGGCTGTTCCGGGAAATATTCAGCCCGAGATTTCCGCCATTCGAGCACCAACTGTTGTTATTCATGGGGGTGAAGACCCATTTTATCCAATTGAAGTAGGAAAAGTGATAGCAAAAACGATATCTGGAGCGGAATTATTGATTATAGATGGGATGGGTCATAGTTTTCCTCGTGAAGTTATCCCTATTATTGTTAATGCATTAGTTAAAAATAGTAACAAATAATAACATATTTTACAACCAGTCAAGACCTTATTTTGGGTAGTTACGTTTCAAGATGTTGGGAAGATGCATTGAGCAGCGAGTGATAGCTTTATTTTGCTTCTTGATAGAATTCTTTGTATCTTATGTACTTCCTCAGTGACCCATCATAATGAATAAATATCTAAACATCGGAAAGTAATATCATGGTTGGGAAGGTTGAAAACAAAACAAATTATTTGTTCAATATTGACCATCTTACTAGTGTCTAGTAGTGCTGGTTTTGTGGGCTTTGCTTTTGATAGAATTTCAAGAGATAATTTTTCAAAAGCATCTGAAATTAATGTGGATGTTATAAATCCTATAACTATTAATGCTTATTCAAATGGCGAATCAGTTTTGACCATCGTTGACAATCCCCTTTGGGTTGGTAATGCTGCTATCCGAACAGCTGTCCAACAATATCGGTTGGATCTGAATAATACTGGGTATCATACAATCTTATTTACTAATTATATAGCCAATGTCAGCTACTTGAAGCAGATCATCCAGGGTTATTATTACTCTGATCAGATTTCTGGTGTAGTATTGATAGGCCCGTTACCAAGTGCGTTCTTTTACCATCCCGCTTCTACAAATTTTTCAGCTGAAACGTTCATTTGCGACCTCTTTCTTACAGATTTGGATGGACAATGGATTGATGGTCCTACCCCTGATGGCGTTTATGACTTTCATTATGATTCTCTGGGAGATATTTATCCTGAAATCTATCTTGGCCGAATCGATGCATCTACCAGAACACTTGGTGGACAAACAAATGCTCAAAATATCCTCAATGTATTGAATCGTATCCATAGTTATCGTACTGGAGGTGTTGCTCGTACCCATCAAGCAATTACCTATATTGATGATGATTGGCAAATATATGCTAATGGAACCAATGATAATTGGCCAAGCTGGTTACAAAATCCTTATCCTGTTCGAACAGATGTTCACACCCCAGCTACTTTTACAAATGCTACTGATTGGCTTAACCGTATGACTCAAAACTATGAGTGGGCTCATCTCTGTGCCCATAGTGCTGCTAGCCCTTCTCAACATTATTTTGGTCCCGGAGGAACTGGTGAAGGAACAGTTACAGCAGCTCAAATACATGCTGCACAACCAACCTTCAATTTTTACAACCTCTTTTGTTGTCATGGTGCTGATTGGACACAACCAAACTGTTTAGCTACAACCTACCTCTTCTCGAGTAGCTATTCCTTAGCTGTCGTTGGGACAACCAAAACTGGGGGAATGTTTGGTGGGAATTATTTCTATAACCCATTAGCTCAGAATAAGACTATCGGTCAGGGTTTCAACGATTGGTTCCAAAACATTAAGTTTTATGATAGCACCTACTATCTTGAGTGGTTTTATGGTATGGTAATATTAGGTGATCCTTTCCTTACCATTAATTATGATTGCACTGTTTTCGCTCCTGAAGTTGTTTCTCCCACACACCCCAACCAGTATCAATGGTACACTGATGCTCTTCCAGAATTTAATTGGTCAATACCAATCGATGTGAATGGTATTACAGGCTATTATTATATCATCGATCATAATCCAAATACTGTTCCAAATGCAAATACTGGTACTTATACGACAGTGAATGGTACAAAATTGTTAGCAACTATGAATGAGGGAATCTGGTATTTCCATCTGGTTGCAATTGATGGTGCAGGAAATATTGGTTCAGTAGCTTCCCACTATCAGTTTCTGATAGATTATAACAATCCAAATATTGCTATCTTATCCCCTATTGATAGTGCATCCTATAAACCTGGACAAATAACGGTTTCTTGGTCTGCAACAGATACTGGTTCGGGATGCAATTATATTGAAATATACATTGATGGTAACTATGTAGCTACAGAGGTTCATCCAACAAATTCACATATTGTCGAGATTCTAGAAAACGGTTATTACAATTTTTCACTAAAAGTCTATGATATGTTAGGAAACATAAATATCGATTGGATTCAAGTCAGAGTGTATAGCTTTTTACAAAGTTCAGAATTCAAAATTATTCTCTATAGCGGAATAGGTCTTGGTGCTGTTATCCTGATCAGTTGTCCTGTGGTGTTAGTTGTTCGAAGAAAGAAGAGAATGAACAAGTAAAATAATAAATGAATGACTTGTAAGTTCATTCATCATTTTTTCCCATTCATATGGGAGTTCTTTGAAAAAGAAGGAAATAATTTCCTTCTTATTTTTTCAATATAAGTGGGAAAATGAGCTATAAAATATTACTTGAAAGACAAATTAGCACAATCTTTTTACTCTTTAGAGTACTAATTAGTCGAGGGATGACTAAACGTTTAAAATTTTACCCCTGTTGAATTTTAAAAGAGTATTGACATTCTATTTGATTGTTTTAATGATGTTTTTACCTTTTGGTATGAACACCTCTGGGCAAGAAGCAAAGATTGATCATTCATTAGCTCTGAATGCGACTTCTTCCAGCTTGAGCTTTAGTACCTTCTTGGGAGGTAGCGCATCAGATGATGGTTATGCAATTGCTGTTGGAAGTGATGGAAGTTGCTATGTAACTGGCTCAACCTACTCGTCTAATTTTCCCACTTTGAATGCTTATAATGACACTTATGATGATTATGGTGATGTTTTTGTTACTAAATTCTCCTCGAGTGGTTCACTTCTCTGGAGCACCTTTCTTGGTGGAAAATGGGACGATCAGGGAACTGATATTGCTGTTTCCTCTGACGGTAGTTGTTATGTGACTGGCTTAACTATGTCAGATAATTTTCCTACATTGAATGCTTATCAAGATACTTATGGTGATTATACAGATGCTTTTGTTGTAAAATTTTCCTCTAGTGGTTCGCTTCTTTGGAGTACCTACTTTGGGGGAAGTGGAACAGAAGATGGCTATTCAATAGCTCTTTCAAGTGATGGTAGCTGTTATGTAACAGGTAACACAGCATCAGGTGATTTCCCCACTTTGAATGCTTATAATAACACAAATGATGGCGTAGATGCTTACGTAGCCAAATTCTCTACAAGTGGTTCTCTCCTTTGGAGCACTTATTTGGGAGGAAAAGATGATGATCTTGGTTATGGTATAGATGTTACCTCTGATGGAAGTTGCTATACTATAGGTTTTACTAAATCAACCAATTTTCCCACTTTGAATGCTTATAATGACACTTATGGTGGTTCTTCTGATGTTTTTATTACTAAGTTCTCTTCAAGTGGTTCACTTGTTTGGAGCACTTATTTGGGAGGAAAGAACAATGATTTTGGATATGATATTGCTGTTGATGATAGTAACTCTTGTTATGTAACTGGTGAGACCGAGTCAAGTAATTTTCCAATCTTGAATGCTTATGATAGCACAATAGATTTACTAGATGTTTTTGTTGCGAAATTCTCTTCGAGTGGATCGCTTCTTTGGAGCACCTTTTTGGGTGATGGTAATTTAGATACTGGATACAAAATTGCTATTGGTAGTGAAAGCAGCTGTTATATTGCAGGTTACACTAGATCTATTTATTTCCCTACTTTAAACGCATTTGATTCTACCTTTAATGGTGGTGAATATGATGCTTTTATTTCAAAATTCTCTTCCACTGGCTCTCTCCTCTGGAGCACTTTCTTAGGAGGAAATGAAAGCGATTATGGTTATGGTATTGCAGTTTCCTCTGATAATTACTATGTAACAGGATCAACTTTATCAAGCAACTTTCCTACTTTAAATGCATATAATAGCACCAAAGGTAGCAATGATGCTTTTGTTTCGAAATTTTCCGAATCCTCCACCACCTCCTCTTCTGGAATTTCTGCTTTTAGCTTCTTAGAATTCTTGGTTATTCTACCTATTCTAATGGTCGTGTTGCGAAAAAGAAGAAACTAACTTCTTCTTTTTCCTTAAATTTTCTGTGTTTTTAAAGAAAAGACCGATTAATCTTCACCAACAGCCATATAGACCATATTATCTTTTATCTGTTCTATGCGTCTTTTATTTTTGGTGATATAGTTTACATGAATGATTCCTCTGATTTCCAAATTCATTAGCACTTGATTCATCTCCACATTTGATACTTCACCAAATTCTTGGGATAGGATATTCATTAATTCGTCATCTAAAAGAACGCCTTGACGTTTTTCTATAGCCATTAGGACAGCTGTTGCGAGGGGCATAGTTTTCCAAATTGCATTTTTCTCTTTGGACATAATCATTAGAACTCCTTGAGGAAATTACTTGTTAAAACACACTGTAAAAATTCCTATATCCATAGATTATTTTGTTTCCTTTAAAAAATTATGGAATGCGAAGAAATTTCCTCAAGAACTAGTTACCAAATTGCTTCTACGCAAATACTTTAATCTTTTTCCTAGGATTTCTTTTTGATTGAATATGTCTCGTGTAGCAATTACTAATAGTTCGTGTTCTACTATAGGGTATATTGATACCAGCTCTATTTTAAATAGCAGTGGTAGTACTATTGGCAGGATCAGTAGTGGTTCTATAAGAAATTCGAGTGGGAGTACTATTGGACGATTTTCTTCTGAAAGAGTGGTGAACAGCTCTGGGTCAACTATTGGTTATTTTAGGTCTGGTAGAGCATCTAATTCTAATGGTTCAACCATTGGCTATGCAGAAAATGGGTCCATTCGTAATAGTTCTGGATCAACTATAGGTATGTATAGAGATTCATTAACTGACGAACAATTAGTAGTTATTTTAGCATTCCTTTTCGATTTTTGGGATTTTGATTAAGGATTGAATGAATCAATCCTTTTTAATGTTAAATTGTAGGTGATAAAGAAGATACTTCTACAGAAGAACGTCTCAAGCGTTCTTTTGCTTTTTCATAATATTTGAGCACTTCAGGGGTTATTGATGCTTGTACCTTATTCTTTGCTGCGTCAAAATGCTCTTGATTAATAATATCTGTATTCATATCTGCTCGTAAAGCTAACATGCCAGCTTCTCTACACAATGATTCAATATCTGCTCCAGAGAAACCTTCAATTTCTTTCGCAAGGATTTTCAGGTCAATGCTCTCCTCAATAGGCATATTCTTTGTAAATATCTCAAGTATTTTTATTCTTGCTTTGAAGTCTGGTGGTGGAACTAAAACGAATCTATCGAACCTTCCAGGTCGTAATAAGGCATTATCAATAATATCTGGTCTATTTGTTGCAGCGATGATAACTACTTGTTTGATCATTTCCAAACCATCTATTTCAGTTAGAAGTTGGCTTATCACTCTTTCAGTACTACCGGAATCTCCTAACCCACTACCTCTTCGTGGTGCTAAAGCATCTATTTCATCGAAGAAAACAATTGTTGGTGCAGACATCTTTGCCTTTCTGAAAATTTCTCGTACAGCTTTTTCTGACTCACCAACCCATTTACTCATCATTTCTGGTCCTTTGATACTAATGAAATTAACTTCACTTTCTGTAGCTACTGCTTTTGCCAAAAGTGTCTTCCCGCAACCTGGAGGACCGAATAAGAGTATTCCTCTTGGAGGAGAGATACCCATTCTTGAAAATGATTCTTTGAATTTCAAAGGCCATTCTATAGCTTCCTTCAATTCTCGGATTTGCTCATCTAGACCTCCAACATCGTTCCAGTGAATGTTAGGTATTTCAGTGAAAACTTCTCGAATTGCAGATGGTTGGATTTCCTTCATAGCTGAAAGAAAATCCTCTTGAGTAACTACTAATATATCTAATAATTCTGGAGTAATTATTTTATCAGCATAATCAATATCTGGAAGGAATTTTCGTAAAGCCTTCATTGCAGATTCTCGACAAAGTGCTTGTAAATCAGCTCCTACATACCCATGAGTTTTTTCAGCTATTAAATCAAGGTTCACATCTGGAGCTAGTGGCATACCTCGAGAATGAATTAGGAGGATTTCACGACGTCCGTCTCGATCTGGTACACCAATTTCAATTTCTCGATCAAATCGACCTGGTCTTCGTAATGCTGGATCAATTGCATTAGGTCTATTAGTTGCTCCTACAACCATAACTTCACCTCGAGAGACCATACCATCCATTAAGGCGAGTAGTTGGGCAACAACTCTTCGTTCAACTTCACCTGTGACTTCTGCTCGTTTACTTGCAATAGCATCCAATTCATCTATGAAAATTATTGTTGGAGCTTTAGCTGAGGCATCTTTGAATATTGATCGTAATCTTTGCTCTGATTCTCCATAGAATTTAGACATAATCTCGGGGCCGTTAATGACAACAAAATTTGAAGCACTTTCATTAGCTACTGCTTTTGCTATAAGCGTTTTTCCACAACCTGGAGGTCCATGTAAAAGAACACCTTTTGGTGGCTCTATTCCTAATTTCTTGAACAATTCAGGATGTTTCATAGGAAGCTCAACCATTTCACGAATCCTTTGAATTTGATTTCCAAGTCCACCAATATCTTCATAGGAAGTTCTTTGAAGTGCTTCATCTGATACTTGAACTGGTTTGTCGATTACTTTTAGTTCGGTATCTTCTGTTATTCTGATTATTCCTTTTGGATTAGTGGATGTAACTGTAAAGGGGAGAGATTTGCCTAGGATGGGTATAAGAACAGTATCCTCTTCTGTTAAAGGATACCCTAATAATTTACGTTTAACGAAATTCTCGAAACTATAATCAATCGCTACAGGTGTCTGAAAAGGCGCTAAGGTAACTGTTTTTGCGTTTTTAGCATTAGCTTTGGTAACTTCAACTTTTTCTGATAACCCAACATCTGCATTGTTTCTGAGTAATTTATCCATACGAATTAATCCAGCATTTTGGTCTTCTGGATATGCTGGAGCTACTTCAGTTGATATTAACTATAGGAGTCTAGAACCAAATGGGCAAAATACTTTGTATCCTGATGATAAAGTTAATTATGCCTATGATGCAATAAGCCGACATTCAGTGTTCTATCGTTTTAGTAATGATAGTAGTCTTATAGGACAAACGATAGGGATAAAATTTAGATGTAATCTTGAATATGTAGATGATAGAACAACTACATTAGATTACTTTTACAGTGACTGGGTGAAAGTAGAATTCAAACTTGTTTCATAAGATACTGAGATATAGGATGAACATAATATGTTGACTAGAAGAAAGAGCCATTCAAGAAGATCAAGCTTTTTAACAGGTGGAAAAATAAAGAAGGAGAGCATAGTCTTTAGCGTTTTATTTTTCTGTTTCTTGCTTTGGTTCTCCAATATTTTTTTAGGTGCATGTTATCTGCCAAATACCATTAACGAAGGATTAACCACAGACGCTAAGCAAGATAGTGCAATCACCAATGTGGAATTTACCTTTTTAGCACATTACCCAGCTAATAGGACAACTCGAGGTTTGGGGTTCGCTATGCGGGACAATTATATCTATAGCATTATTGGATACAATCCCACAATTATAGATGTGAGTAATATTAGCAACCCGACCTTTGTAGCGGACTATCCTGTAGAGAATGGTAGAATGAATACTTTGGCTCTAAGAGACGATTATTTGTATCTTGGTAGTTCTAGTGATTTAGAAATCCTCGATATCAGTGATCTTTCGAATATTACTAAAATAGGACAGTGTAATACCACTAATCCTGTAGAAAAAATCGTGCTCCAAGGAAACTATGCCTATTTAGCAGCAGAAAATAATGGGTTGGTTATTGTGAATATAACTGATCCTACTAATCCATTTAAAATTGGTTCGTACAAGACAAATATTGATACCTGGGATATTGCACTAAAAGAGTCAATCATTTTTATTGCTAACAGTAATGGAACCGATAATGTCTTAGTGATTGTTGATGTAAGCGATCCTACGAATCCTAGTAAAATAGGGTATTATGATAATCTAGAATATCCTGAAATGGCAGGATTAAGCATAACAGTAAATGGTTCTTATGCTTATTTGGGAACTGAAGAATATGGACTTTTTATTCTGGATATAACAAATACTACGCAACCACAGTTGATCAGTCATTTCTATGGCAATACAGAGCAACCTATTGGTGAACTTGGAAATGAAGAAATTATATGGGGCACCTTTGTAAAAGAACAATACGTCTTTGAAGCAGCTGGAGCTACAAGCTTATATGTACTCGATTTTTCCGAACCCAAAAGTCCAAAGTTAAATGGTCAATATTCAGGTGCTTATTTGCTTTATGGTGTTCATGTACATGATACCTATCTTTTCCTTCAAGATGTGCTCTTAGGTATTATGATCCTAAATATGACATTCTCAAGCACTACTGGTAGACCACTAGGGCAACTTATTGCTATAATAGTGGCACCTATTTTAGGAGTAGCAATCATTACAGTAGTTGTTACATTGTATAAGAAAAAGAAGAATTAAAAATGATTATTTTAGTCCAATGTTGATAGTGTTCTAAAAGGATTAACACTTGGATTAAAGTTCAGATGCAATATTGAGTATAAAGATGATAGAACAGATATAATAGATACCTTTTACAGTGATTGGATAAAAGTAGAATTTGTCTTAAATTAAAAATAAATAGAATATTCAAAGAATAGAAAAACAATTGAAAGGATGGAATACAATGACAAGTCAAAAAGTCAATAAATTAGAAAGAAAATTTGGTCTTATAGGGAAAAAATTTTCACTTATGCATCAAAAATTAAAAAATAACCTTCATCGTTTTTCTCCTTTCTTTCTCCTTTTTTTGGTGATGTTTACAAATTTATGGGTAGCTTCACCTGCGATGAGAATAGGAGAAGCTGTTCATTCAAAGAATGATTCCAAACTCCAGCTTGCTAGTGCTGTTGAACTAACTTTACTTAACAAATATCCTTCTGATGATTATGTAAGAGTATTAGGTCTTGCTTTAGAAGATGATTACCTATTCTCTATTATTGGTTATAATCCAACCATATTCGATGTTAGTAATGCTAGTAATCCCACTTTTATTTCAGAGTATATCTATCCAACTGGTAGGTTGACTACACTTACTTTCCGAAACGAATATCTCTATCTTGGGAGTCTTTATGGATTAGAAATCCTCGATGTGAGCAACCATACCAATATTTCTAAGGTGGGAGTATATAACACAACAATTTCTGATCATGTTTGGGCAATAACTCTCCAAGACGATTATGCATATTTAGCTGCTGAAAATAATGGTTTGGTTATAGTTAATATTAGTGATCCAACACAACCAAAAGAAGTTGGTTGTTATAATACCAGTTTATGTGCGTATGATGTTGTTGTAGCTGGAGATTATGCTTTCATTGCAAATGGAAATGAAACGGGAAATGCTCTAGTTATTCTTGATGTGAGTGATCCTCTACAACCAATCGAAATAAGTCATTATGAGGATGTTGTTTATACTGAAATGCCTGGTTTTGGTATCTCAGTAAATGGTTCTTATGCTTACCTTGGTACTTCTGGTTATGGTCTCTTCATACTTGACATATCTGATATTTATCATCCTGTCAAACTTAGCCAGTTCTATGGTGGAACAGATAGTATGGGTGACTGGAGTGATGAAACAGTAAAAGATATCTTTGTTTATGGTAAGTATATTTTTGAAGCTGCAGGAGACAATGGAGTATATATACTAGATGTTAGTGATCCATTAAATCCATTCCTTGTTGGAGGTGATAAAAGACCTTATACTTTTGATGTCTGTTTACAAGGAACATATCTTTATGTGGGTGATATATTTTATGGATTACTTGTTTTTCAAGTAACTTTCCCAAGCACAACTGGAAGACCAGTAGGACAAATTATTGCCATGATACTTGTCCCCTCGCTAGGAGTAGTAATTATTACAACAATCGTTATACTTTATAAAAGAAAGAAAATCAGTAGTAACTAATTCATCACTATTATTTTTTTGTAGCGTCTCACAACGCAATAGTAATTATTTTTAACATATTGTTTTATCCATTCTTCACCCTACTTTAAATTTGGAATTTATGGTAGAGCTACATAAATGCTTATTTTTGTTATAGAAATTGATTCCTTGATGATTTAATTTGCCAGCTTCAAATGATAAAAAAAATGAACACGAGATTAGGAAAATTCTTCATGCTGCGTTTGGTTGGGCTCTAACAAAAGATAGAGCACTTTTTGAAAGCATTTTTTCAAATGATGAAGATTATTTCTCAATTTTTCCAGACTCCAAGAGCACTGCAATGGGTTGGAGCCAGTTTAAAATATTTTTAGATGGATGGATGGATCCACGTAATATTGCTACAGGATATGAAATAAGAGACCTAAGAATTGTATTCTCTAAAAATAAAGATGTAGCTTGGTTCTCAGCGATGGTAGACGATGAAGGTGAATTCGATGGAAAGCCTTGGGGTTCGAAAAATATTCGATGGACAGGAGTTCTAGAGAAACGAGATGGTGGTTGGCGAATATGTCAGCAACATCTGTCGGAAGCTAATGATCAGAACTTATAATTTGTGGGAAGTTTTTAAGGAAGTTATCTCTTTTTCTCCTTTTTCATGAAAAACAATCATTGTTTTTCTATATCGTATGTAAAGGAAAAAGTGATTGTTGTTTGTTAATTTTGGTAAACTTTTTACTCCTTTAATGAAATAATTATTTGAGGGATGATTTTTGAGTAAAATTTTGCAATTCTTAGCTTTAAAAAGAGAAGTGACATTTTTCAAATATTTTTTATTGCACTTTATTACCAACTAAAACCTTTTTTAGTAAATTAACCCATTTTGGATTTGAAATGACAGACACTACTACAGTTACTAATGAGTTAATCGCTTATTTAATAAAACATAAAATAACTATCAACCAATCTAGCTTTCCAAGTATCACTATTTTATTAGATAACTGTAAAGGGCTACCGAACTTTCACTTGTTCCTAAAAGAAATGATTTTGAAGCAGCTATTTTCTCTTAATGATCTATTGTATGCTACTAATATCCTTCTACAACTAGGCGGTTCATTTAATCCTAAACAATATTTAACGCTCCTTAATAATGCATTAGCTAAAAAGCTCCTCAAGGAAAGAACTACAGAGTTCACATTGAGGGGGAATGAAGTTCTTATTGGTGAAATTGTTAGCATAATCACTTCTCTTACACTATCATCAGATAATCAAGGTGAAACTGTAGACTCCCTTTTAGGACAGTATCAATGGTACCAAAACTACAAGGACCCTCTAGGATTAGCAAGCAATATAAAGTAATAAACAAAGCTAGTAATTTTTTTCCCCTTTTAATGAACAATCTTTTAACTTTTATTGTAATTTTCTATCTTCTCTGCTTACATCATAATGGATAAATAGCTAGACATCTAAAATTATTTATTGGTTGGGAAGATTGAAAGCAAAAATTTTTTATCCCCTGGTATTGGTTTTAATTATAGTTCTTAATATTGGTTTTGTGAGCTATCCTTTTGTACATCAAATGGAAGCTGTGGAACCATTCATTTCTGCTCCACCTGGATTATCCTCACCTATTACACCGACTGCCTATTCAAATGGAGAATCGGTTTTGCTAATCGTGGAAAGCACTCTCTGGGGGATTGCAGGTGTTCGAACAGCTGTGAATCAATATCGTTTAGATTTGAATAACACTGGCTATCATACTATCTTATTTACGAATTTTATTGCTAATGTGAGTTACTTAAAACAGATCATTCAAAATTATTATTATTCTGACCAGATTTCTGGTGTGGTATTGATAGGTAATTTACCTGTAGCTTACTTTTATCATTCTGCAACCACAGGTTTTTCTGCTGAAACGTTTATTTGTGATCTCTTTCTAACTGATATTGATGGTCAATGGATGGACGGACCAACACCTGATGGAGTATATGACTTTCATTTAGATTCCATTGGTGATATCTTTCCTGAAATCTATCTGGGACGAATTGATGCATCCAGTAGATCTTTGGGTGGATTGTCCAATGATCAGAACATCATTGCTCTTCTTAATAGAATTCATAATTATCGCATAGGAGGTGTCGCTCGAACCCATCAAGCGATAACTTATATCGATGATGATTGGCAAGCTTGGGCAGATGGAACTAATGATAATTGGCCTGGTTGGTTACAAAATTCCTATCCTGTTCGAACTGATGTTCACACTCCTGCCACTTATACTAATGCTACTGATTGGCTTAACCGTATGACTCAAGATTATGAATGGGCTCATCTTTGTGCACATAGCTCAGCTAATCCTTCTCAACATTATTTTGGTCCTGGTGGAACAGGTGAAGGAACAGTCACAGCTGCTCAAATACACGCTGCTCAGCCTTCCTTCAATTTTTATAATCTCTTTTGTTGCCATGGCGCTGATTGGACACAGCCAAACTGTTTAGCTACAACCTACCTCTTCTCGAGTAGCTATTCCTTAGCTGTTGTAGGGACAACCAAAACTGGTGGAATGTTTGGAGGGAATAATTTCTACAATCCACTTGCTCAAAACAAGACTATTGGTCAGAGTTTGCACGATTGGTTTCAATTCATTAAGATTTATAATAGTACCAACTATCTTGAGTGGTTTTATGGCATGGTTATTTTAGGTGATCCATTTTTAACTATCCATTATGATTGCACTATTTATGCTCCTGAAGTTATTTCTTCCACACATCCCAATCAGTATCAATGGTATACTAATGCTCTCCCAGAGTTTAATTGGTCTGTTCCCATCGATGTAAATGGTATTAACGGTTATTATTATATCCTTGATCATAATTCAGGTACCGTTCCAACCACCACTACAGGTACTTATACAACAACCAATAGCACAAAAGTACTAACTGCATTAAGTGAGGGAATTTGGTACTTCCATCTGGTTGCTGTCGATGGTGCTGGAAACGTTGGGAAAACTGCTACCCACTATCAAATCCTCATCGATTACAATAATCCTACCATTGCTATCCTCTCGCCCATTGATAGCCTTATCTATAAACCTGGGCAAATTGAAATCTCTTGGACAGCTACGGATACTGGTTCGGGTTGTAACTATGTTGAAATATACTTAGATGGTAGCTTTATTACCACAGAAGTTTATCCAACAAATACTCATACAATTGAAATTTTAGAAATAGGATATTACAATGTATCACTAAAAGTCTATGATATGTTAGGAAACTCAAATATCGATTGGATTGTTATTAAAGTAAATGACTTTTTACATAGCTTTGAATTCAAAATTATTCTCTATGGTGGCATAGTACTTGGTGCGATAATCCTAATTAGTTGTCCCGTGATAGTAATTGTTCGAAGAAAAAAGAGAATGAAATAAATGATAGATAAATGAATGACTTATTAGCTCATTCAGATTTTTTCCTTTTTTAGATATACTTTTTCTTATTTATTTTCTTTTTCAAATTAGTATTAAATAAGATGTTAACTTTAAGAATGCTATTATATACTTAGGTTTAAACCTATTAACGAGGTTTTTCTATGGAGAAAAAAATAAAATTTCCAACTATTTTTCTATTTCTAATTTTATCCTTGTTTTGCCAATACTCTTTATTGGTCTACAAAAAAGAAGGAATTAATTTTCTTCTTTTTTGTACGAGTAACCTATGATAAGAAAATTCCAGCTAGTCTTCTCCAACAGCCATATAGACCATATTATCTTTTATCTGTTCAATGCGTCTTTTGTTTTTGGTGATGTAGTTGACGTGAATTATTCCTCTGATTTCCAAAGTCATTAACACTTGATTCATCTCTACATTTGATACTTCACCAAATTCTTGGGATAAGATATTCATCAATTCATCATCTAAAAGTACGCCTTGTCGTTTTTCTATAGCCATTAGGACAGCTGTTGCGAGGGGCATGGTTTTCCAAATTGCTTTTTTCTCTTTGGACATAATCATTAGAACTCCTTGAGGAAATTACTTGTTAAAAACACTGTAAAAATTCCTATCTTTAAATTATTTTATCTCCTTTAAAAAATTATGGAATACGAAGAAATTACTCCAAGAAGCAGTTCCTTTTTGCTTCTACACAAAACCTTTAATCTTTTTCGTAGAATTTCTTATTGATGGAAAATGTCTCGAGTAGCAATTACAAATAGTTCAGGTTCTACTATAGGGTATGTTGATGACTACTCTATTTTAAATAGCAGTGGTAGTACTATTGGTAGAATTAGTAGTGGTTCTATAAGAAATTCAAGTGGGAGTACTATTGGACGTTTATCTTCTGATAGGGTTGTTAATAGTTCAGGTTCCACTATTGGTTATTTTCGGTCTGGTAGAGCATCTAATTCTAATGGCTCAACAATTGGCTATGCAGAAAATGGTTCCATTCGTAATAGTTCTGGATCAACTATAGGTATGTATAGAGGTTCATTAACTGATGAACAATTAGTGACTGTTTTAGCATTCTTTTTCGATTTCTGGGATTTTGTGTAAGGATTGAATAAATCAATCCTTTTTAAAATCTAAATAGTTGGTGATAAAGAAGATACCTCTACAGAAGAACGTCTCAAGCGTTCTTTTGCTTTCTCATAATATTTGAGCACCTCAGGAGTTATTGACGCCTGTACCTTATTCTTTGCAGCATCAAAATGCTCTTGATTAATGATATCTCTATTCATATCTTCTCGTAACGCGAGCATTCCAGCTTCTCTACATAATGATTCAATATCTGCTCCGGAAAAACCTTCAATTTCTTTTGCTAGAGCCTTTAAATCGATATTTTCCTCGATTGGCATATTCTTTGTAAATATCTCGAGTATTTTCAATCTAGCTTTGAGATCTGGTGGTGGAATTAGAACGAATCTATCAAACCTTCCTGGTCGTAATAAAGCATTATCAATTATATCTGGTCTATTTGTTGCTGCTATAATTACCACTTGTTTGATCATTTCCAAACCATCTATTTCAGTCAGAAGTTGGCTGATCACTCGTTCAGTGCTACCTGAATCTCCTAAGCCACTACCTCTTCGTGGTGCTAATGCATCAATTTCATCAAAGAAGACAATTGTTGGTGCAGATATCTTTGCTTTTCTGAAAATCTCTCGTACCGCTTTTTCTGACTCGCCAACCCATTTACTCATCATTTCAGGTCCCTTGATGCTAATGAAATTAACTTCGCTTTCTGTTGCAACTGCTTTCGCTAAAAGTGTCTTCCCACAACCAGGTGGACCAAATAATAGTATGCCTCTTGGAGGGGAGATGCCCATTCTTGAAAATGATTCTTTGAATTTCAAGGGCCATTCAATTGCTTCTTTTAATTCACGGATTTGCTCATCTAGACCTCCAACATCGGTCCAGTGTATATTAGGTATCTCAGTGAAAACTTCTCTAATTGCTGAAGGTTGAATTTCTTTCATTGCAGATAGAATATCGTCTTGAGTAACTACTAATATATCCAATAATTCAGGAGTAATAACTTTATCAGCATAATCAATATCTGGAAGGAATTTTCGTAAAGCCTTCATAGCAGACTCTCGACATAGTGCTTGTAAATCAGCTCCCACATATCCATGAGTTTTTTCAGCAACAAGATCAAGGTTCACATCTGGAGCTAATGGCATACCTCGAGAATGAATCAAAAGAATTTCACGACGACCATCTCGATCTGGGACACCAATTTCAATTTCACGATCAAATCGACCTGGTCTTCGTAATGCTGGATCAATAGCATTAGGTCTATTAGTTGCCCCTACAACTATTACTTCACCTCGAGAAACCATACCATCCATTAAAGCGAGAAGTTGGGCAACAACTCTTCGTTCAACTTCACCTGTAGCTTCAGCTCGTTTACTTGCAATAGCATCTAATTCATCTATGAAAATTATCGTTGGTGCTTTGGCTGATGCATCTTTGAATATTGATCGTAATCTTTGCTCTGATTCACCATAGAATTTAGACATAATTTCAGGACCGTTAATGACAACAAAATTTGAAGCACTTTCATTTGCTACTGCTTTTGCTATAAGTGTCTTCCCACAACCGGGAGGACCATGTAAAAGAACACCTTTAGGTGGATCAATTCCTAATTTCTTGAATAATTCAGGATGTTTCATAGGAAGCTCCACCATTTCACGAATCCTTTGAATTTGATTTCCAAGACCACCAATATCTTCATAGGAAGTTCTTGGAAGTGCTTCATCTGACACTTGAACTGGTTTATCAATTACTTTTAGTTCAGTATCTTCTGTTATTCTGATTATTCCTTTTGGATTAGTAGATGTAACTGTAAAGGGGAGAGATTTGCCTAAAATAGGTATAAGAACAGTATCCCCTTCTGTTAAAGGATAACCTAATAATTTACGTTTAACGAAATTCTCGAAACTATAATCTATAGCTACAGGTGTTTGAAAAGGTGCTAGGGAAACTGTTTTTGCGTTTTTAGCATTAGCTTTGGTAACCTCGACTTTTTCTGATAGACCAACATCAGCATTATTTCTGAGCAATTTATCCATGCGAATTAGTCCTGCATTTTGGTCTTCCGGATAAGCAGGCCAAGCTATGGCAGCAGTTGTTTTTTTACCTTTAATTTCTACAACATCACCTGTTGTAACATTAATTTGCCTCATTGATAAGCCATCAATGCGGACTTTTTGTCTTCCAATATCCCTTTGTCTTGCTTCTGCAACTTTTAAGGTAATAGATGGTGGTTTTGTTGGCATATTTTTAACCCCTACTAGGTTCCACTTTAATAAGGAAATTCTTTTTACAGTTTAGGAAAAACAATTGTTTTTATTTTAGAAGTTTTTCTATCGTATTTGAATATAGATGAAATTTTGAGTTATTAAAAACTAATCTTTGTGCAAATTTTAACAAAAAATGATTTATCCTATGTAATTATTGAAAAAAATGAAAGAATAACTAGAAAATCTAGTTTTTCTTTAATTTCCAAAGTGTTCCTTTTGGTGAATCTTCCAAGATAATATTCATTTGATTCAATCGATCACGAATAACGTCACTTGTTTTGTAATCTTTGTTCTTTCGTGCTTCATCCCTTAATTCGACAATAAAGGTTACAAGTTCGTCAAATAATTGATTGCTAGCTAATGATGTTTCTGTTTCCAATTTCTCAAACAGACCAAAAGTGTCTAGTAATTCTTTGTAGATATCAAATGCTTGAGCTAATGTGCCATCATTTATTTGACCTTCAATGTATTTATTCAATTGCTTTGACAATTCGTGGATTGCCTTCAATCCTTTTGTAGTATCGAAATTCTGATCCATGCCTTCTTCAAATTCTTTACGAAGTTCTTTAGTTACAGTGAGTAATTCAGTTTCGCGTTCACTCATTGGTGTATCTATTGTAAGTGTTCTTAAATGACCTTGAACATTCTCGAATGTTGTTTTTAATCGCTCAACACTATTTTTTGCGCTGGTTAATTTATCCTCAGTAAATTCCAAGATAGCATCATATCTTGTTGAGAGGAAGAAATATCTGATAGTATCTGGATCAAATTTGTCCATTAACGAATGTAAGGTTGTTACATTGCCAAGTGATTTAGACATTTTTTCTTCTTTAAGATTCAGGAATTCCCCATGTATCCAATATTTTACAAAGGTTTTTCCCGTTGCTCCTTCAGACTGAGCTATTTCATTTGTATGGTGCGGGAATTTTAGATCAATTGCTCCAGTGTGTATGTCGACTGTTTCACCGAGATATTTCATCGACATTGCTGAACATTCAATATGCCACCCAGGACGACCTTTCCCCCAGGGACTATCGTAGAAAATTCCTCGTTCTATTTCTTCTGGAGTACTTTTCTTCCAAAGAGCAAAATCCTGCACATTGCCTTTATCATATTCATCAGCTTTTGCTCGTTCGCCTACTTTTAGGGTTTCAAGATTGACATTAGCCAATTTTCCATAATCTTTGAATTTGTTTATTTTAAAGTAAACCCCGTCATCTGATTCATAAACAAAACCTTTCTGCTCAAGTTTTTTGATGAGATCAATCATTTCTTTGATATGTTCTGTTGCTCGAGGATACACATGAGCTCGTTTATTGTGAAGCCAATCTATTCCTTCAAAGAAAACTTTAGTGTACTTGTCTGTAAATTCCTTTAAACTTAGATTCTCTTGTGCAGAATCACGTATTGTTTTATCATCTATATCTGTGATATTCATTACTTGTAGTACATCATACCCTTTGAATTCCAAATATCTTCTAATCATATCAGCCATGAAGAAGGTTCGATAGTTTCCTATATGAGGCGTACTATAAACGGTAGGACCACAAGTATACATTGTTACTTTTTCTTTTACAAGAGGTTTGAAGGTTTCCATTTTTCGAGTTAAAGTATTTCGTACAACTAAAGTCATTTTATTTCACCAGATTTAGAATTTTTAATACTTCTAATTATGTATCTACCTTAATATTTACTCTCCAATCAGCATTTTTCTTTTAAAAGGATTCTTGCAATCTTTGCTTATATTTCATTTCTCTAAAATGATTGATCGAAAATCCCTTTCTTATGTAAAGGGAATAAGAATTATAAACAATATACTCTATGGATAGTTAGCATTTCAAATGTTTACGAGGATTAAAAATGGTTTCAGGAAAAATAACTATAAAACCAGCCAATAAGAGAGCTATTATCTTTTATCTTATCTTTGCTTTACTTTTTTATGGTGCTGGTATTGCTTGTTTAATTATTCTCTGGAGCTTGACTATTCCTAACAGCCTCCAAACCTTTGGCGAAGCTTTAGCTGGTTGGACTTATGCTTCGTATTGGTGGGTAATTTTAGTAGCTTTTGTTGGGTTAATAGTACTAGGCTTATTCTTTGGATGGGTTCTATTAAAACTAGTAGCCAGATTTGGTCATATTCTTGTTTATGCAGGAGTAGTTTTCTATATTGTTGGAGCTGTTATTGGTGCAATTCTAGGATTGGTTTTCGGTGGACCAGGTGGAATATACGCATTAACGGGATTAGCTCCTGCTGTTTTCCTAATAATAGGACTCTTTGTTAACAAAAAGAAATTCCAACGTGCAGGCGAATTTATGAAATTCACAGGGAAAGTTGTTCTTGCAGAAAAAGGTATGGTACTTGCACCTTTGTTTGTAACTTTCATGTCACTTCTTAGTATCATAACTATGGGAGCAATCTTTGCTGTTTTTGTTTCATGGTTCTATGTACTAGGAATTGATTGGCTTGGGTACGTATTTGGTTCCATTGTAAGCTTAATTCAATTAATTGTCTATTATGGGGTGTTCTATGCAGCTGAAGCGATTAACACTACCTATGCTTATGAATGGTATCGAAAAAGAGACCCTGATATGAAATTCTGTCGTAAAAATGTTGCTGGAAATTTTGGCGCTATTTTCACCTTTGGTATTGTTACAGCATTAGTTAATTGGGTACAGCGATTGTTACGAAATGCTGCAGCAAATGCAAGTACAAAAGGAGCTGTTATTTTAGCTGTTTTTGTTCGTATGGCTTCTGCTTTATTAGGTTTTGTTTACAAATATCTTACCTACTTTACTCTTCCAGCGATTACTGTTGAAGGAACTAAATTCAAAGAAGGTGTTTCTCGAAGTTTCAGCTTATTGAAAAGATATTACATGGATGTTTTAATTAGAGAAACCGGTGTTCAAGGAGCCATGGGTATCATTCAATGGATCTCAATCTTCATCTATGGTATCATTGGTGTGATAATTGGTTTAGTGCTTAAGTTAACAGGTGTAAGTGCAACATGGTCTTTTGCTATGCTAATAGCTGTTTTACCAGCATTAATTTTTGCCAGTATACCAACATTCTTTATTTTCCGACCTATGAAAACTGCTTATTTGACTTTTGTCTTTGCTTATGCACAAGATGAAGAATCAGGATTCAAATTACCTACCAGAATGCCTGCTGAATTACGTGGCGATATGAAAGAAGCTCGAAGCGAAATGGATACTTCTAAATCCATAGCAGCTATTGTTGATCGATAATTTTCTTTTATTTATCAATGAGGTTTTTTTTAACCAGCCTCATTCCTTCCTTCTTTTTATTTTAAATATTAATCAATTGTATTGTTATGGCAATTATAATCTACACTTACTCGAAAATAATAAAAAGGGTTATATTAATCAATTAAAAGTTCAATAGAACTTGTGTAAATGCGGTTGACAAAAATGTCTCTCCAACGAAAGTTAGCAAAGCAGCTTGAAGTTAAACTTGTAGATGTTTTCACAACTGAACCCTTTCAAGGTAATCCAATTCTTGTTGTTCCATATGGAGATAGCTTATCAAATGATGAAAAATTAGCTATTATTCATGAATTGAACACTGAAAAAGGTGTTTTTATTGGTGATGCCAATGATGGAAAATCTGATTTTAGTATCAGCGTTCTTTCTTTCCAAGAAGAAATTGACTCTGATTATCAAAGTCTCATTGCAGCTGCTTTTGTTATGATTACTGAGAAAAATGTTATTCTTAAAGATAGTAGCACCAATATTCTTACCATCCAAACTAGAAATGGTGTTTTTCCAATAATCGTTAATTCTAAAGGTCGTGAATCTCTTCGTTTGATGATAATGATGAATGTAGATATGAAACCTGAATTTCGTCGTGTTGAGTTTGATACTGCAATGACAGCTGAATCTTTAGGGTTAGTATCTGATGATATCCGTACTGATATTATGATCCAAGCGACTAAAATGAAACACTGGGCTATGATCATTCCTATGAAAACTAAAGATGCTTTTGACCGAGTGGTTTTTAACCGGAGTAAATTAATCAATATGGCCACTGAAAACAATGTCGATTTTATTTGTTTATTCTATTATGACTCCACCCAATCAGATACTAAAATCTTCACCAGAATTTTCCATCCAAAACTAAATGGCGATTTATTAAACAACTATTTTGAAGATATGATAACTGGTGAAAGTAATTGCAGTATTGCTACTTTTCTTTTTGAACATAAATTACTCCCAACAAAAGGATCAAAATTAATCACTGCTTTCAATCAGAAAACAATTTCAGGACGTCAGGGCGAGATTTTTGTTGAAATGGATATTGTAAATGAATATATCAAAGAAATGTGCATTGGTGGCGATGCTTGTCTCGTATTAGATGGTAAAATGAAATTAACACCTTATTAAAAAAAATAGAAAAACATCCACAATTTGAGTGGATGATTTTATAATGTTTTTTTCTCTCGAAGAGTTAAGGTAGAGAGGAGGACCATTAGGAGGACAAATCCAATGACCGGTGCCAGATGCCAGTGCCACAGGAATCCTGTTCCTTCAATCATCACTGTTCGGGTGTATTCTGCGCCAAACGTTAATGGGATGATATAGGAAATTGGTCGTAACCAAACTGGGAGTGTTTCTAATGGCATAAGAATACCTGATAATAACAGTGCTGTGAAGATAACCATGGGAATAAACTGAACTGCTTGTAATTCCGATTTTGCAACAGTTGACAACAGAAATCCAAGCCCCATACCACAGAGACCGCTAAGCCATAACATTAGATATACTGCAAAATAGGCACCAACACCACCAATAATTGGAATATTAAAAGCAAAAATAGTTAATAGTAGAAGTATCGTTGCTTGTATTAAACCTACAACTGATAATGTTATCATATAACCTAAAATAATATTGATTTTACGGTAAGGAGAAAGAAGTAAGAGATCCAATGTTCCTGTTTTTCGTTCATTTATCAAGGAAATTATTGAAAGGATAAATGACATAAAGAAAACTGCAAAAGGCATGATTGAAGGTATCATATATTGCAACTGGGTAAGACCTTCATCAAAAGCAAACTCAGTATTAATCGTTAATCCCATATTTGCTCCAAATTCCGATTGGAAACCATCGCTAACAGCTTTCAAAATTGATGCACTGATTTGAGGATTCGAGTTATCTATGAACATCCCTACATAGGTTTCAACCATACTTCCATTAAGAAAACGATCAGCTAATGTATCTGTAAAACCTTCTGGGAAGAGTATCGCACCGTAATAATCACCATCAAGGACAGCTTGTTTGGTTATATTCCATTTTTCTAATGTTGGACTACTAATTAACGTAACATCGACTAAATCAGTTTTATCATCTAAATAATCTATCAATTTATCACTAAAAGAAATTGGAATAGCAGTAGGTTCATCCAAATTAACAATTGCAACTGAAACATGCTTTATTTCTCCACCAAAACCATAACCAATTACAAGAGCCATAACAACGGGGACAATAAGCATTAGAGCAATTAATCGTTTATCTCTAAGGAAAAATTTGAAGACTCGTTTTGAAACTAACCAAGTAAGTCGCATCTTAAGTCTCCTCCTTCGCTAATTTTAGAAAAACTTCTTCCATGGTTATAGATGAAGTGTGTTTTTTAAGAACATCAGGAGAGTCTAAAGCAATCAACGAAGCTCCTCGCATAAATCCCACTCTATCAGCATAATCAGCTTCATCAAGAAAATGAGTTGTAATGATAATAGCTCCTTTTACTTCTTTATTGAATCTTCGTAAATAATCCCAAACATCTTTCCTAAGAACAGGATCAAGTCCCACAGTAGCCTCATCCAACAGCAATAATCTTGGAGAATTAACACATGCGCATGCTAATGCAACTCTTTGTTGTGTTCCACCCGATAAATTAGTGGCACGCACTTTTTCATAATCAGCTAGATCTAACACTTGGATCAATTCATCAGTTTTTTCTCTTATAGCTGATTTATTCATCCCCTTTATCGCAGCAAAAAACTCTATGTTTTCTCGAGTAGTAAGTGATTCATAAAGAGCTCTTTGTTGAGCTAAATAACCTACATCTCGTTTGATTTTTTGTCTTTCTTTAGGGATATTCCACCCAAGCACTTGAACTTCTCCAGAAGTAGGTTGAATGATTCCAAGAATCATTTTTATTGTAGTTGTTTTTCCCGCACCATTTGGTCCTACTAAGGCAAATATTTCCCCTTCAGTAATTTCCAGATTCAGAGTGTCTACAGCTCGTAATTTTCCAAAATCTTTAGTCAAGTCTGTTAATTTGACTGCTGAGTTTGACATGTAAATTCATCACTTCAAAAATATTTTAATAATAGAAATTATATACTCAAAGTATATAAATTTATTTAGCTATTACTTTCAGATAGATGATCACTTTGAATGCCACTGAATTAAAACAAGGTATTGAACCTACAGTCCAAGCTTTTATTAATCTTGGATTTCCTAAATATGAATCTCAAGTATTAGCCATACTTTCTGCTATAGGTACTGCAACAATAAAGGATATCCACAAATACACTGATGTGCCTTTACCTAAGGTTTATCAAACAATTGAAAATCTCTTGAGAAGAGAATTAGTTATTCAACACACCAAAACACGACCTGTTCAGTATACTGCTTTTTCTCCTCAGATTATTATACGCAAAATTCAAGAATCTAATAGAAATTTAGAGGATAAACTCAAATCTGGTCTTGACCATCTTTCAGATTTAAAAACACCAAGTTTTACTGGTGAAATTTATCCTTTCAGTGGTTTGGATGACTTCTTACGTATTGGTAGAAGCTTAATACTAAATGTCAAAAAAGTTCTCTCTATTGCTATGGGTACAGAGACACTCAAATTATTTGAAAGGGAAATTAATCAAATAAAGGAAAAAGGAATCATTGTAAGAAGCCTTTCCTTTAAACAACTTGCTTTAATCGCTCCATCTATGAAACCAAAAGCATTCAAAGATTTAGGGATTGATCATTTTACTGTCGATGTTCCTCTCAATTTAAATCCCTCATTGAAATTTTTTAACGTTATAAGGAAATTGGGTTCTGTTCTTGATTATCTCGGAATAATTATCTCAGATTCAGGCGAATCAGTACTCATTTTACCACTATTTCCTCATGAAACCTACTTTGGTATTTGGTTTTCCTCGGAGCAAATTGTTAGAAGGCAACTTGCTGGTTATGATGAATTATTTAAAATTGCTACAAAAACATAGCTAACTCATTTAGGGATAATTTGACAATTATTAAATAGTTTTAATAATAACATAAGAACTATCATTATGCTATTATGAACCATACCAGCAGTTTAGGAGAATTATTATTTTGGATACAAAAGAGGAGTCAGAGAAAAAGAAATTCGGTGAAATATTAAAAGAACGTTTTCACCGTGTAAGGATAGGATTAAAAAATCGCCTGTTTCAATTTACTATAGTTTCTCTTGTTGGTCTTGGTATTAATACTCTAACAGTTTATTTAACTGAAGTTATTATGTACAAATATTGGCCTCATCTTTCTGAAGTTTTTATCCCCATTGGTAATTCAACCCTTTTCAATTATTCGATCATTGGTTTTGTTTCTTTGATAATGGGCATTGCTTTTGCAACTACCTCTAATTTTCTATTAAATAAATTTTGGACGTTCAGAAAAGCTAAAAGTGAAAATTTCTTCTTGCAATTTTTAAAATATGCCTTAGTTGGTGGTTCTGGAGCTATTCTTAAACTATTTTTAACTTCAGGATTAATCAAATTATTCCTTCTATTTATCCCCTTAGAGAAAAATGCACTCATCCCTTCAACCATTATTGCTTTTATTGTTACTGTTTTTTGGAATTACTTCTGGAATGAATTTTGGACCTTTGAGGTTCTTGAAAAGAAAACAGAAGAACCAATTATTATTCCAAAAGATATTGACTATAGTGATATTACAATTATCACTCCGACATTTAATGAAAACGAGAATATTGGGCTCTTAATGGATCTTCTCTTTGAAAAATTCCCAAATGTCAATTTAATAGTTGCAGATGATGGTTCAAATGATGGAACTCGAGAACAAGTTAGAAAATTCTCAGAAAAATATCCTAAATTCCAATTGCTCGATAGAGAGACCGAAGAAATTCATGGCTTAACTATAAGTGTTATTGATGCTATTAAAATGACTAAAACACCCTATTTTATCGTTATGGATTGTGATTTTCAGCACCCACCAGAAAAAGTAGCAGAAATAGCTGTTAAACTAACAGAAAGTTACCATTTTGTTGTAGGAGAACGTGATGAAATACCTGAATGGTCATTCAAAAGAAGATTAATATCCTGGGGAGCTAGTGTTATCGGAAAATTCTCTTTATGGATTCATCGTTCAGCTACTTGTGGTGATGTTATGAGTGGCTTTTTTGGTGGAAAAACAAATTATGCTCAAATAATAATTGAGAAAAATCCTAAAGGTTTCCGACCAAAAGGTTACAAGATTATGTTTGAACTTTTAAAACATTCGCCACGTAAAGATACAAAAGTGGGACGAGTTGGTTATATTTTCAATCCTCGAATTAGAGGAGAATCAAAGATCTCTAAAAAACATATTATTGAATTTTTGAAATCAGCTTTACCTTAAGACTTTTTCTTAAAGAAAAACTGTTCTCACAGCAGAATCGAAATCAGCTGATTTTGGATCGCCTTGCCAAACTATTCTTTTATCAAGACATATGACTTTATTACAGTGTTCTTTTATCAAACTTAAACTATGGCTAATCATAACTATCGTTAGGTTTGTTTTTTCATGTATCTCAGCAATTAGATCAGCAATATTTTTTGCTATTTTAAAATCCAAAGCACTAAAAGGCTCATCAATCAGCAATATATCGGGATTATTTACCAAGGCTCTAGCGATCCTTACTTTTTGTTGTTGCCCACCACTTAGATGACCAATTGGTCTTTGAATCATATTTTCCATCCCTACTAATTTTAGTGCATTAAAGACCTTTTCGTCTTCATTTTTTGAAAGTGATTTAAAGAATCCTACTTGTGAATATAATCCCATACCTACTACATCTTTAACTAAGGCTGGAAAATTCCTATCTATCTGATCTATTTGAGGTAAATAACCAATCTTTGATTTAAGATAACTGATATGTCCTTTACTCATATCCTTCCCAAAAACACGCAAATTACCTCTGAAAGATTTTACTGAACCAACAATTGATTTCAATAAAGTGCTTTTTCCCGAACCATTTGGTCCACATATGCCAAAAAAATCGTTTCTATAAACATCAAGATTAATATCAAAAAGTGCTACATTTGATTGATAGGCAACAGCAAAGTCCCTTATACAGATAAGGATATTTTTGTTTTGTGAACTTTTACATTCTTCTTCAGTGTAATTAGTTGTCATCTTTTCATCCTCTATTCTAATTTTTCCTCATCATGTTCATGTATTGTGGGTTCTTTTTCTGGCAACTGTTTCAAACTTATTCCTACAGTTTCATCAAGATGTTTATGAGGGACATCACCGAATTGACAATTTGGATTTTCACAAGTTCCGTCTTTATCAATAAGATGTTTACAGAATGGACATTCTATACCGACCTTCTTGGATGATCTTCTTTTAGGTGAGAATAGAAATGAAATTAGAAAGATAATTGTAATTATGATAGCGATAGATGCAGCAGATGCTAGATTTAACATATATGAAATAAACAATCCAATAACTGATGATATTATAGCAAAAATAACTGAAAGAATAATCATTTTATTTAACTTGAAAGTCCATTGATAAGCCGCTGCAGCAGGAGTAACGATCATTGTAAAAACCAAAATCGCTCCAATAGCTTTTAAAGAAACAGCAATAGTAATTGAAACTAATATCAAGAATAGATAATTTAGAAAAACTACTGGTATCCCCGCGATAGATGCTAATTCTTGATCAAAAGTGATAAAATATAGCTCCTTTTTAATTAAGAAAAGAATCAAGAGTACTAAAGCTGAAAAAATAATTAAAAGAATAAAATCCTCTATATCTACTGTCAAAAGATTACCAAAAAGAACTGATTTTATATCTGAAGTATAAGTCTTCTTTAGCCCAATAAATAAAGCTGCTAGAGCAATAAAGAATGAAAAAACTATACCAATTATTACCTCATCTCTCATAAGCCGTTTTTGATTAACATAACCAATAGTTACAGCTGAAAGAATCGAAAACCCCATAATGATCATAAGAGGATTTTGCACACCAATAAGTATAGCGAGTGTTGCCCCAGCAAAGGATGAATGGGCAATAGCTTGCCCCAAAAAAACCATTCCTTTTAATAGGACAAAAACACCTATTATTGAACATACTACTGCAATAACTATACTAGCTATTAATGCTCTTTGCATGAAGCTATATTGAAATGCTTGGAAAAAATCACCTAATTTTGACATCATGCTACCTCATTTGGTTTCCTAACTCTTACTACAATAACAGCAATAAATGTTGCAATAAAACCAGCACTTCCAAGCCCTACTAAGGTCCAGAAGGTTGCTTTATCAGTAATTTTTGCTGGATCATGTGGATTTTTTAGCGCCTCAAGGTCATATTCAATCATTGTAATATAATTGTCTATAATCCTCCCTTGAGCTTGTACTAAACCTTCTACATCTGGCACTCCTAATAGAGGAGTTGGTTCTCCTATTTGTAATCCTGTATCTCGAGCAATTTCTGAGACTTGTCTTTCATCTAATTGTGGTTGATTGATTAGTAATGTTACATTTTCTGTCCTGATTATTTCAATTATCTCAGCAATATGTTCAGGAGAAGGTTCTTCACCTTCTGTTTGTTCGATAATCCCTAGTCTTTCTATTCCTAAAAGATCAAACAAGTACATAAATGATGGATGATGAACAACCACTTTCATTCCTTGAAATACAGCTTTTGTAGTGTTTATCAACACTAACAAGCTATCTAACTCTGTTGTGTATGAATCTTTATTGGTTGTATAGGTTGCATTGTTTGCTGGATCAAGTACAACTATTTCATCATAGATCTTATCAACCATTGTTTTTACATTAGTTGGATCCATCCAGACGTGAGGATTATATGCATCGATTAAGGAATCATATCGTTCCATAGAAGGATTAACTAAATTTAAAACTGGGACATCAGGATTAGCTAAAAGAACTGCATCAACCCATGGCTCTAAATCTTCTAAATTTAATCTTATAAATAAATCAGCATTAGCAACTGCTTCGACCTCACTAGGAGTAGGTTCATACAAATGGGGATTCTCTGAACCTGAGACAATGCTATCAACAGTAAAAAGTCCTTCACCTATTTGTGTAGCTATATCTGCGACAATCGATATTGAAGCAACAATATTTAATGTATCAATTGCTTGAACATTAGATATTGGTGATCTATCTATTGGAGCTGAAAAGCTTATTATTAGTAGTGAGATTATCACCAATGTAAATAAGTTGATTTTCTTGTTCATTGTTATAATCCATTCAATCTTTTCTACTCAACGAAGTTTTTATTATTATTAATTTTTTTCTAAAAAAAATTAACATTAAATTCAAATTGATTTAACAAATATGAATTAAAATAAAATTAGAGCACAAAACTCATCGTTTCCGGGATCGGACGAGTCCGGGTGTTACCCTTCAGCTATGACCGCGTCGCGACGCAGCTTTATGATGTTCCCGAACGATCGCTCAGATCAGTAATTATCACAACGTTTGAAGGCTTAACTTCCAGCGATGAGTTTTCGCGTATCGAAAAGGATAATTGTTCTATATTTAAAGTTTGCCTCTTTTAAGGAAATAAACTAGCTAAAAAAATAGCTAAGAAATCTGTTTCTTTAAAGAGGTAAAATAAGGAATACAAGCAATTAAGCTTGTCTTTTGATGAAGTATCGTGCGTAACCGTCTTCATCAAAAATTCCTAACATTTCATTACCTGTTCTTTTAGCCCATCTTGGAAAATCTTCTTTTGAACCAGGATCATTAGAAAGTACTTCTAATACTTGACCCATTTCTAAAGTAACAATTTCCTTCTTTGCTTTTAAAATGGGTAGTGGACATTGCATTCCTCGTGCATCAAGTGTTTTATCAGCCTTGGGCAAGTCAGTCAATATTATTTCACCTTTTATATGAACAATTGAATATCACAATCTGCAGCAATATCTAAAAATCCTGCTGCACCCATATATCCTGTTACTTCTGGTATTAATTGTTCCTTTTTAACCATCATTATATCCATTGTAGCAGTACAAGCATATAACCTTACCTTTCCTGTTTCTACTACTGCTTTTAATAAGTCAGGTAATGTAGCCATACCAGTTCGCTTTATCATCAATCTCATCATTCCAGTTCCAAGTCTCCACATGCCAGATAATTTAGCACGTTTTAGACCTTTTTTCTTTAAAAGGTTTAATCCCCAGAAAGTGAAGAATAAATCAACTTCCATATCAGATGCACCAGCTGCAGCAGCTAACATCAAGGGGGGGTAAGCTTTGTCAAGGGTACCAGAATGAACGACAATAGCCATTCTTTTTGTTTCAGCCATTATATTCAAAATTCCTTAAGGTTTATTTAATAATATAAATTTGATACTATGTTATATGTTCTTTAAATAAATTTTAGTATTTATTTTCTAAGGTGAGAAAACATTAGTTTTTAAACCAAATCACTTAAACATTTATCAATTCGTTTGATTTTAGTATTCAAGGTGAAATAAAAATGGGTAAACTGGCATTTCTTTTAATGACCTCACCTTATAGTTTCCAGAATTCGGATACTGTAATAAAATTAGCAAATGCAGCTCTAAAAGCTGGACATGAGGTTACTGGAATTTACTTGTATACTGATGGTGTTTATAATAATGTAAATACGATTAAACCATCTGATGATCGGGATAGAAACATAGCTGAACTCTTCAAAGAGCTTGCTGCTAAAGGAGTTAAAGTTGTTGCTTGTCCAATTTGTGCTGAATATCGTGGGACACAAAATAATGACCTATTACTAGAAGGAACTAATTTTGATGGTCTAGGAGCTCTTAGCGAATTCGTTGAAGACTCTGATCGTATCTTAATCTTTACAGCATAGAGGGAACACTCATGGAGAAAGTTATTGTTATATTTCGTAAGGGACCTTACGGACAAATCAATAGTTTAGAAGGTATTCGAGTAGCTCAAGGTTTATTAGTTCTAGATGTCGAAACAGATGCTATTTTTATTGACGATGGAGTCTTTAATCTGATCAAAAATCAAAAACCTGATGGAATAGGTCATCATTCTGTTATAGGTGCACTTGAATCAATGCACAGATATGATATACCAATATTCGCTTGTGAATCTTCATTGAAACAAAGAGGAATAAAACCTGAAGATTTAGATTCCGGTTTAGAGGTAAAAATTATCTCTATACAAGAATTAAGTGATCTTTTGTTGCTTGCAGATGCAACAATTGCTCTTTAGATGGAGGTTAGATTAATGACAAAAGTACTTTATATAACTTCTAAAAGCATCTATACTTGTGCAGCTCAAAGTACACTTCTTGATATCACAAAAGCTCAAATGAATAAAGGAGTCGAAATTGGCATTCTACTCATTCAAGATAGTACTCTTGCTTGCTGGAAGGGTGGTCAGAACATTATTGCTGAAGCTGCTAATAATGGCATGATCATCTTTGCTGTTAAGGAAGATTTAGAAGCTCGTGGCATCTTTACGGAAAATGTTCATCCTGGAATAAAACAGGTAAATTATGATGAAGCAATATCCATTATTATGGATCAATATGATAAAGTGATAACTTGGTGTTAATTGTTTTTCTTAATATAAGACTGAAGGTTAATTTTCTAATTCAGTCTTTCTTTTATTCTTTAACAAATCATCAGTCACTTTTAAAAGAAAAAAGAATGAAGCTTTTTAGTGGATAATAATTGAAGGTTTAATAATGAATGAAAAAGTAAAAATGCCAACTGGTGTTCCCAGTATTGATCCACTTAAAGCAAAGATAATGGCTGCTCTAAAAGACATTGATCATGTTTTCGTTGTAGCAAGTGGGAAAGGAGGAGTAGGAAAGACAACCGTTGCAATAAATATAGCTACAGCCTTAGCTAAACGAGGATTTTCGGTTGGTATTTTGGATGCTGATATTACAGGTCCTAATGTACCAAAAATGCTTGGTTTGGAAAATGAACACCCAGATTTCGATTCAGAACAAAAGAAAATCATTCCGATAGAATCTACTTTTGGTGTAAAAGTAATTTCCATGGAATTCTTATTAGAAAATAAAGCAGATGCAGTAATCTGGAGAGGTCCACTTAAAATGGGTGCTATTAACCAATTCCTAGGTGATGTTAAATGGGGTCATTTAGACTATTTGATTATCGATCTACCACCTGGAACTAGTGATGAACCTCTTAGTGTTGCTCAAATGATTCCAAAAGCAGATGGAGTAATAATTGTAACAACTCCTCAAGAAGTAGCATTACTTGATGTTATAAAATCTATTAGTTTTGTAGAAAAAGTTGGTATGAAAGTTTTAGGAATAATTGAGAATATGAGTGGTTTTGTTTGTCCTCATTGCAATCAAGAAGTAAATATTTTTAGCAAAGATGGCGGTAAGAAAGCAGCAGAGGAATTAAAGATACCTTTCTTAGGGGCAATACCACTTGATCCTAAGATTGTTCCTCTAGCAGATGAAGGAAAACCAATTGTTGCTGTAGAAGGTAAATCTAGAGAAATTTTTGAAAAAATAATTGATAATTTACTCGAATTAAATAAGCATTAATTTAATTAATAAATAGAAGTTTATTTGAGATTTTTCTCAAATACTTCTTCTATAAATAATAATTCCTTCTATCGCTTCTTTGACCTTGTGTTCTATTTAGGTCTTCAATTGCTTTCATAGCATTTGCTTCTGATTCTTCTATTTCAGAAATCATTTCATCCATTTTTGTTAAGTCCATATCAAAACCTAAAAGATCTTTCAATGCTTTCAAGACATTCTTTGATGCAATAGGATCTACACCAAAAGCAGCAGGTGCTTGTTCACTAGGTCTAACCTTACCCATTATTCCAAATGATTCTAATCCTCTTTCGGCTGCTAAAGCTGTTAATACTCCAACAGCTCCGCTTACTCTACCTTCGGTAAACAAGTCTATTTTATTCTGCTTGAGTGTTTTAGTATCTTTTTCACTATAAGCAAAACCAGTTACTTCAGCTGTTTTCTCTATATCAGCAGGTCTGAACCCACCAATTGCTACTACCTTTGTTACACCCCAATTTATAGCTATATCTAAAGCAGTAATTAATACTTCAAACATCCCCTGAGGTCCCTCTTGAGGTTGACTTTCACCAGTCAATACCACTATAGGAGGAGTCGTTGATTCAATCACCCATAGTTCACCATGAACAAGTTTACCTAAATTACCATTAAAAATTACCAAATGAGGAAAATGACTTGAATAAATTTTAGCGTCTTCTTTTGCATTAAAATATTCTATTAATTGCATTCCTGCTATTCTACCAACCAATCCTTGCCCAGGAAAGCATTGTATTAAAACACCGTTTTTCAGTTTATGTTCTTTTTCTATTTTAGTAATAATATTAAGATTATTTTGGCTCATAATTCTCACAAGTTATTCTTCTATAACACCTTATAGACTTACTTTAATATAATGACTAACTTTGAGAAACTAAAGTAATACCTAAATTCATTTGAAAAATAAGAGATGATAATGAAAAATGAGAAAGAAATTGAAGTTTAGGTTGTCTTTACAATTTCAACTGCTCTTGCACGAGGATATGTTCGTACCCAAGTAGCCTTACATTTTTCACAGGTTAAACGCAAATCAACTTTTTGTGATGTTTTTGAAGCCATCTTTGATTGACTAATAGCTTTCTTGGAATATCTACCTTTGTTTCCAGATCCTTTCTTGTGTCTATTTGCTCTTCTAGTACCTAGAACAAGACCACTACCACGTCGTCCACCTTTTTCTTGACGAACAGTCTGTAATGTATGTTTGTTGCACTTTTTGCAGTAGGTACGCATTTTTGCGGGTATTTTAACCATTGTGTACAAGACTCCAGTTTTTTCTCTGCAGTTGTATTTCTGCATTAATTGCTTGTATTTAAAAGTTAGCATTGTAAAGATATAACTTTTATTAGAATGTTTTTTATCCACCAACCCATAACAAGAATTGATTGACAACTATTTCTATATTTACGTCATAATTTACAACAGAACTCGGTTTATTAAACAACAAAGGTCGTTCAATGGGAATAAAACTTTGTGAATCTATTGATCCATCAACATAGAAATCTGTTGCTACATTAGTAGTTGTACTGTAAACTGTTCTAGAGCTGTTATAATTAATTTTCAAGGTATTATAACTAAAGAATGAAAAATCTGTTGCTTTAATATCTATTTGTATAATATTAACTGTTATTGATAAAACATTGTTTGTTTGGTCAAACCATGTATAAATTCTTACCCGGTATTCTAACTCCATTTTCATACTTTTTTCTGCTGGACGTAAAAGTGTCAAATTAGTTAGTCCTTGGTAAACTACCCCGTCTGCCGAACCATTAACGAAAAACACCTTTTGAGTTGATGGTCCCTTCAGATATTTATGGTCGCCTTCGTTTATCATAACTCCACGACGATTATTCAAAGTATAAGAAAATCTTCCAAGATCAGTTAGAGTATAAGTATCACTAAAAGTAGTTCCTGCATCGGAAAATCTTACACTGACATTCCTACCCGATTCATAAATGAAAGTTCCATAACTTGGATCCATTCTCACAGCCTTTGTTGAACCAACACCTTCTCCATAGATATCATAAAATGTTTCATCCACTCTTAACATATACGAATTTACACTATTAATTGTATTTGTTGTTTGAAAACGTTGATAGGCTGGAAAGAGCCAAGCCCAAACTACCCCTATTGCTGCTATGAACATAAAAATCATCATTATTGCAGCTAATATTTCAGATACAGCTTTTCTGTTTTTAATTATTTTTAATAAGGGATTCTTTCGTAACTTCAATGTGTCAAACTCCTAATTTATCTTTAGGATTTGAATAGATTCTCTTGGAGCTATTATTTAATGATAACATTTGTGTTTATTAGTTCTTTTGTTGATGAAAAACTTTTACTAAGGTAACTTTGCAAGGATCATTGCATGGTCCTTCTCGAGTGGATGTAAATCAACAGCTTCTAAGATTTCATATCCTTCTTCTTCCAAGATTTCCATCTGTTGTTTATAGACAACTGAAGGATTCTTAGTTGAACTAATACTTCTTGCTTTAATTGCCAATAGGAGATATCCTCCTCTTTTTAGGAATGTATGAGCATTATCAGCAATAATTTTTGCTTGATCAGGTTGAGCAACATCACAGTAAACAACATCTACTTTATCTACTAAAAACTCATAATTTTTAGGGTAACGAGCATCATCAAGAATAGGAACCATATTTTCTCTTTTTTCACATAAGAATACTAAATCTCGAGTTGACCTTGGAGAAAATTCAACACAAAAGAGAAATCCTTTAACACCAATTATATCAGAAACATGACTAGGTGTTGTACCTGAAGCAGCGCCTAAATACAAAACCTTACACCCTGGTACGATTGGATTGAATTTTAATCCTTTTACTAAAGCTGCTGCTAATTTTGACCTTGTTGGATCCCAGAGACGATATTCTACATTTTTTACTGTAATTAATTCTTCTCCATAAACTTTCAATCCAGGAGTAAAATTTCTTGTAGCAATTTTTCTGCTATTATCTGGAAAGATTACATTATAAATTTCCTTAAACGATTTGTACTTGTCTACATTCATTTATCATATCGCCTCAATTTCTCCTTTTAGGTGGAGCTTTCCTTCTATTTGGTGGACCCATTTGGGGTTTTTTCGGGTATTGTTTTGGTTGACCTTTTGGTGGGTCAGGATATTTTTCCAAAACATCATTAATTTTCTCAGTGATTTCTTTTGCAAACAATACTGATCTATCTTCAGCTTCAAAATAATCCATACGTGAAGCAATGGATATACGCCCTGAAAGAACTCGAGCTATCTTTCCTCTCTGCCACCATTTTGATTGATTAAGTCTAGGATCTTGAAATATTATACCATGTTTTGGTGGTGGTGCACCAGTTTTTATTGTTCGATAAAGAGCTTTTTCTGCTCCTAAAACCTGAATTTTACTTGATGGACTTAACGCAAGATCTTTTAGACTTCCTGCTAGAGAGATAAGTCGAGCACCCAATAAGGGATTGATCACTCCGCAGATATTAGGAGCAACTGTTTTCATTGCTTCTTCCATCCATTTTTCCAATGATTGCCTTCTTTGATAAAGGTCAACAACTATTTTTGCTTGATCTTGAATTATCATTATATCTTGTTCTAATAGATTTGAACCCATAGTGGTTTCACGATCAGCCAGAATCGTTTCTGCTTTATCCTCAGGTAAATTGATTTCTTCAACTAGTAATTTCTTGTCAATATTTGATTTATTACCAGTAACACCAACTATTTTTGCGAAAGTGTAATGATTTTCTATCGCATCTACTAATTCAGGAAAATGCATGCCATAGAACTCACGCAAACGATTTGAAAATAGGTTTAATGTTTTATCAACATCATCAATCGTTTCTATTGCATGAACAATTAATCTATCTCGCTTATCTGCGGCTTGTCTTACTTTTTCTTTTGTTATGAGAATCGTTGTGGTATGAAGATATTTGATGTATTCCTCTTCTTTTTTGATAAAACCCATATTCAATAAATTATTAACGATATCTTTATGAAAATTAGCTATAATTTGGTCTTGAAATTCGAAATTCACTTGGTATCCCATACCTTGAAGAATATGACCCAAATTAGCATTCTGAACTACAAATTCATCTTGTTTATGCTCTTTAATAATCTCATCTAATTCTTTCGGCAAAATACCTTGTCTTATATCATTAATTTTTTTAGCGACTTCTTTAGGAATTAACTTAAATGGCCTTGTATTAATTATGTTCCCTTCATCATCTAATGCAAAGGCTCCTGCTAATGTTACTACGAGATGAATTTTCATTTTTATTTCTCCAAGCTTCAGATAACTTTGATTAAATACTCAGATGTAAATATTCCGATACTAGGGATATAATTAGTTTTTGTTCTCCTCTTATACTTCGAGCAATTTTTTCACGAATAATGGTAAAGTTTCTTCACATTTTCCTTGTATGAAAATATCTGCAACTGTTGTATGTTCTGTTTTTTCAGTATTAAATACTAAAATTTGTGCTTTGTTTTGTTTTGATAAAATTGGTAAATATGCTGCTGGCATTACTTCTGCGCTAGTGCCAACGATAATTACTAATTTTGCTTTTTTTGCGACATTATATGCCTTCTCAATTAATTTGTGAGGTAATATTTCATCAAATAAAACTACATCAGGTCTAAACATTCCACCACAATCACATATAGGGGGGACTATTTTTGGTAGCTCAATGAATTCTTTTATTTTGTTACATTTTGTACAACGAACATGTGTAATATTGCCATGAATTTCTAAAACGTTTTTTGAACCAGCTTTTTGATGTAAACCATCAGCGTTCTGGGTAACGATATAATCACAGTAGCCATTTGTTTCTAAATCAGTAATAGCATAATGGGCTGGATTTGGTTGTGCTTTAAGGATGAGATCTATTCCATCAGCATAAAAGAACCAAAGTTTTTCGGGATTTTTTTGCCATGCTTTTTTTGTTGCTACTTCCTCGAATTTGTATTTTTCCCACAATCCATCTTCTCCTCTGAAAGTAGGTATGTTAGAACCTTTGGATAAACCTGCACCAGTTAAAACATAGGAAGTAATACTCTTACTTTGAAAAGCCTTTTTTACAAGAAGTGCTGCATCCTCAATTTCTGAAATCATTTTACTCATATTGAAGATAAAAAAACTAATCTAAAATTATTTTGTTATTTTATTGTAAAAGAAAAGGAAAAAAGATATACCTTCATAATTTTGAAAGTCTATCCTTTAAATTTGAAATAAATTGCACCGTGTGGGCAGGCATCTAAACAACTTCCACAATTATTGCAATTAGCATCTCTTACTCGTTTGTAGGAATAATCGAGAATAGGTACCTGCATAGCATTCTTTTCACACATATCTTCACAACTACCACATCGCGTGCATCTTGCAGGATTTCTTGCGATTCCTACTAAACTATATTTTGCAGTAAAGCCCATTGCATATCCTGTTGGACAAATATATCTACAATAGAATCTTGGTATTAAGACACTCATGATTACTACTACAAGTAATATTACAATTCTAAAATAGAACATAAATTTCCAATCACCAGCTGAAAAGTCTTCATCTCCTCCTGGATATTGTTTCCAGAAGATCATATAGAAGAACATTACAAATAATGTTGCTGCTGGATTGAATGGTGTCCAAGGTTGATTAGCAAAAGCACCAAAGTTTCCTGTAATACTTTCACCGATTAGTTCCTTATACCCAACAAAACCTGCAACAAGTATTACAGCCCAAAAGATCACTGCTCTAATATCTCTTAAGCTTTTATTCATTGGTTTAGAGACTTTTAATTTTTTAATTGGTACTAATCTTAGTAGATCTTGGAAAAAGCCAAATGGACAGACCCAACCACAAAGGGTTCTACCAAGTATGCCTCCTATTAGTAAACTTATACCAAATACTAAGAACGGAAATAGTCCATCAGTGAAGAATTGTTGAAAAGCATCAAATCCACCTATTATTGTTGTGAATGTTGCTCCACCAGGTTGGTTAATTGGTAAAATGCCTATAGTCCAACCCACGCCTATTAAACCACCATTGACTAAGAGGAAAGAAGCAATTTGTACTAACCAACGTAATAATCTAACTTTCCTTGAATTCATGGCGTTTAAGACGCGTAAACTGAATGTTTTTATCTTTGAATCTTCTGTTCGTGTTCCCATTTTGTTTTACTCCGTACTAGTTTATTTAGAACCACGTTGTGGGAGGTGGAATTGGAATGCCTTTGATATATTGCTCAATGAAGTTTCTGAATGCTTCAATTCTTGTTGGAGAGATATTGAAATATTCGGGAATTAATTCATATCTTTGTAAAATTATCCCAATAACAAGTGCTATAGAACCGACAGCTAATATTAGGATCATCCATGCTCTTGGTTTCAAGATTTACACCACATTTATCTAATGTCTAGTTTTTTCTGGACTATTGCTTTTAAAAATTTGTGTTTAAAATATTTTTCCGTTTGTTTGTGCTATTTTCGAGAATATAACTTTTATCTTATTTCTTATTCTTCTTCATTTCCTCTTCATTTTTATATTTGACTAGAATATTTGCTTTTTTATGGCTTTCTGCGTAAATAACCTCTAAGGGATTAATAGTAAATTGCTTTTCACATCTACTACAAAACCTTGTTTTTTGCTTTAATTTAGCATATGTATATTTACCACATCTTTGACATCGAATTACTATAAATTCTTTTTCAGACATTGGGTGAACACACACTTAATGATCAGCTAATAAAAAAAAAGATGCAAGATAAGAAAATCTAAGAACTATTTCTTATCTCCAATTACTGTTACAGCAATTTTTCTTTCTCTACCTCGAGTATCAAGCTCAAAGAAGACTATTTGTTGATAAGTTCCCAAAATGGGTTCAAAATTAGCTACAGTTACGGTTATCTCTGGAGAGAATAAACTTGCTAGCAGATGGCTATGTGCATTATCATCTTGGTAATCATGTTGATAACCTATACCTTTAGGAATGATCCTTTTCATAAAATTAATAGTATCTTCAACCAAACGAGGTTCATACTCCATGGTTGTAATTGCTCCTGTTGCTCCAGGGTTAAAAACATTCACAAGACCACTTTTTATACCTGAGTCTTTTATGATATTTCTTACTTGAAGAGTAATATCGATTATCTGTATTTCTTCTTCTGTATCCAAGGTTATTTCTGCTGAATAGACGACCATTTCTTTATCACTTCTTTATACTTGACAAATTATTAGCAATCTTATCTTAAATAATTACTTAATAATTTTGGTTACTTTAGGTAGAATGACGCTTACTATCCCACAATTCCTTTCTCAGGAGGTCCCTAATTGCTACTCTAATTGCTTCAGACCTGCTCGGATAAACGCCTAGACGAACTAAATCATCTAAACCTTCAAGAAATGTTTCTGGGATTTTTACTGAGATTAAGTTCATTGTTACAAGTTACACCTTTTGTTCATTTCCTGCGATAAAAAATATTCTTAGTTGGTAATACGTTTTTACGTGAAACTAATACTTAAAACCTTTGGGGATGAATATGTTACCAAAAATTATAAAGTGATAAATCTTTGTTTGAAAAGATTCGTGTTCGATAAGGAAATCTTTCAAAGACTAAAAAGAAAAGTATAATTTTTAATAGTATAATAAAAGATATTAATAAAAATAATTCGTATGAAATTATGAAAATAGCCGTTATGGCCAAGCTCGGTTAAGGCGACTGATTCGTAATCAGTAGATCGAGGGTTCGAATCCCTCTAACGGCTCCAACTTTTCTAATACTGTTTATAATTGACTCGTACTTTTTTCATTGCTTTCTTCTAGAACTTACTCATTCTTTTTTATTAGCTATTTTCAAATTGAGAACTGTTTAATTTTTGTATTAATTGTCTTGATTATCTCTGAGCTAATCTCTTTTGCTTTTTGTTCATTAAGTTCAGAATAACTCTTCAATATATAGGTGTAATATTGCATGTATGATTCCATTTGAAGATTAATGTTTTTGATAACCTCATTAATTATATTTAATCCATTTTCAGTTATCGAATAACCATATGGTTGCACTGCATGCATCTTGAGATATCCTTTGAGAGCAAGTTGATGAATAGCTGGATAAATTGTACCTTTTTTGGGTTTCCAAATATCCTTAAAAACTTCCTCTAAAACAGCTATTATCTCAGGAATTTTTTTAGGTTCACTCCCACTTTTTGCAAATTCCATCAAGATCGCTACTTGTATTGAACTCATCTTTCCTGCGTTTGAAACTACGTCAAGAATCCACATGTCAATCAGTAAGAGGTCTTACTTTTACGTTATAAATGTTTCTTGTTACATATTTCCATTACATTTAATTAATTATCTTTTAATTTTTAGTTCCTATAGTAATAATTCGATGAACTATCTCTTGTTCATGTATGTGAGCTAGTTGTTCTTTTGATGCTTTTAGGAGTTCATCATAATAATTGTAAATAATTTCATGAGCTTTCTTTATTTCTTCCTCTTTGTTATCAGCTGCTAATAGGATATTAGTTGTTTCATCTTCTTTACTTTTCATAAAATTATATTTCATTTTTAGCCATTTTTTCTTTTCATCAAAATCAAATCTTTCATCAGATAAAGTAAAAATCGATGTCCAACCAAAACAAGTAATATTTTTTAATCCCACTTCCTCAAAGAATTTTGGATAACAATATTGCCAAGGATTACCTTGTGGATTGATATCGTTTTTGGCGCTCCATTCGATACACTTGTACATTTGCACTTTATCAAGTAAATCAAAAGCGCTCTCAACATCACTATTTGGATAATAATGTCTACTCGCAGGTAAAGGTTCTATTGTTACTACATGTCCTCCAGGTTTTACAACTCGAGCCATTTGAAGTATTCCTTTTAATGGGTCATTTAAATTATGTATGACAATATGTGAAATAGCATTATCGTAAGTATTCGATTTTATTGAAGTATTTTCTATAGCTTCATTTATGATCGTTATTTTATTATCGAATTTTTTAGCGAGTGTTCTTACTAATTCCTCATCATATTCTAAACAAGATAATTCAATTTGTGGGAATAGTTTCAATAATAGATTAGTGAAATACCCGCTTCCAGAGCCAATCTCTAAAAGCTTTGTTTTTGGTTTTTTCAAAAAACATAACCATTTATCAAATTGCTTCAACGCATCTTCATCATATTCAAAATATCTTCCTACATCCATTGCATTTGCATTCTGTAAATAACTCCATTTGAGTGTCAAGTTTTCAGCTCCCACTTATTTTTCTAAAATGTCAGACTTCTTTCTAATAAATTCATAAACGATTTCATTAACTTTCTCTTTTTCAGGACCTATTGTAAAACAGTGGGGGGATTGTTCTAAGAAAACCAATTCTCTTTCTTGAGATGAAACATTCTCCATTAATATTTTCGCTGATTTAATGATCCAATTTGAATCTTTTAATCCTTGAATGATCAGTATTGGGGCAGTTATCTCTTTCAATCTGCTTCGCATTTCTTTTATTAATTTAACAACGAATTTTGCTGGTCCAATCGGATCTCTATCATAACAAATTATACCGTATTTCTGTTGGTATTCCAAATCTCTTTTACTTTTTTTAACTGAAGCATTTTGAAGGAGAGGAGCAATTAGAGGGAGTACTGTCATTGTTGGAAATTTAACTTTCAAAGGCGTTGCTAGGGATATTACTCCTTTAACAGGCTTTTCTGTTGCGCATTTCAAAGTTAGTAATCCACCTAATGATAAACCTCCAATAAAGATCTCCTGACAATGTTTTTGCAAGATACTGTAAGCTTTCAAATATTCAGAATACCAATCTTTAGCTGATGTTTTTTGCATATCCTTAAGAGTAGTTCCATGACCAGGCAATCTAGGACCGATTGTTGTTATCCCTTTTTCCGAAAGATAACTCCCAAGTTCATGAACTTCATGAGGAACACCTGTAAAACCATGGCAAAGAAGGCAACCAACCTTCCCTCTTTTGTAAAAGAATGGTTCTACTCCAGGAATATTTTTTAGTATTGACACCTGAGAAACTCTCCGAACTAATAAATTGGATTATGTTAAAATTAAATAAAAAACTATCGAGAATCAAAGAAAAATAATACCAAATTTAGCTTTTTGGAAAAATGTCTCTTGAGAAAACATAAAATACTAAAAGGAATATTTCTATATTGATTTATATGAATCCAAAAGCTACTGAACCCAATAAAGCCATCACTATAGACAATATAAAAATCCCTACAGATAGCAGTAAAGGAACACCTGAAAAGGATGAGACTGTTTGCTCACTCTGGGTTTTTCAAAACTGTGGTGGGGAAAAAGAAAAAAAATTACGTAGAATTGTTTCATTAGTTAGAACAAGAAATTCAATAGATTGGTTACCTGTAACAACTGATGGAAATATTTGCATAGTTACATATTTGGGTGAATTTAGCAATTTAATAAAACTACGTTCAAGTGTTTTTGGTTTAGGGATGGAATCCTTTAGTTTTTCACCCAATCGTTATTGGGTAATTCCACCAAACGATTTAGCTCAATTCAATAATTTCTTTGAGATAATTAAATCCGATTTACAAGCTCGAGAGAAAAGATTTTTACAACAAAGAGAAAGAGAAATCAAAGATAAAACAATTTCTGTAAAGACTAGTGATTTCGGTGAATCTGAAGAAGTTGATTTGAACGAAAAAGATATTGACGATTTGAGAAAAGAACTAGAAGCAATAACATCCATCTGAATTCTTAAATTTTTTTTTCTTTCTTTTTATTATTACACATAAAAATTATTTTGAAATAAAAAATTAGAAAGAGACCAAAAGGTCTCGTGCTTTTTAAAATTACATTGGAGGCATCATGCCACCAGGCATACCACCAGGCATACCGGCACCAGCTGGTTTTGATTTTGCAGCTATGACATCATCAATTCGAAGAATCAATTCAGCTGCTTCTGATGCTGATCGTATAGCTTGTGATTTTACTCTAAGAGGTTCGATAACACCTGATTTAGTTAAATCACCCACTTTACCTTTGAAGAGATCAATTCCAAAATGTGGTCCATCAACACCTGTATGTTTTGATCTAATCTCTGTAACGATATCAATAGCATCAAGACCTGCATTTTCAGCTAAAGTTTTAGGAATGATTTCCATAGCATCCGCAAATTTCTCAATGGCTAATTGTTCACGTCCACCAATACTTTCAGCAAGACTACGAAGAACCAATGCGATTTCAACTTCAGAAGCTCCACCACCTGCGACAACTTTCCCATCTTCGATAGCATCTCTAACTACACACAAAGCATCATTTAATGATCTTTCAGCTTCATCAGTGATATATTTACTGCCACCTCTAACAAGGATAGTTACAGAACGAGGATTCTTTCCTTCAGAAATAAGAACATTATCATCATCACCGATTTTCATATGTTCTGCTTTGCCTGCAACACCAAGATCGTCCTTTGTTAATTCGTAAACTGTTGAGACAATTTTACCACCGGTTGCTCGGGCAAGTTTTTCCATGTCGCTTTTCTTGACACGACGAACAGCTAAAATACCTTTCTTAGCTAAGAAATGTTGTGCTAGATCATCTATGCCTTTTTGACAGACAAGTACATTTGCACCTGACTTAACAATTTTTTGAACCATTTCTTCGATCATTTGTTGTTCTCTATCAAGGAAAGCTTGCATCTGGCTTGTTTCTTCGATTTTTATTTCAGCACTGAACTCTGTCTTTTGAATTTCAATGTTATCATCAATTAAAGCAATCTTTGCGCCTTCAATAAATTTAGGCATACCTGGATGAACTATTTCTTTATCGAGTAAAACACCTTTAATAAGTTGGGTGTTACCTAATGCTTTGCCAGCTTTTTGAACAATTTTAATCCAGTCAAGATTAGCTATTCGTTTGCCATTACGTTCCTCAGTAATTTGAAGAACTGCATCAACAGCTATTTCAGTCATTAAATCTTTTTCAGCTGAAACAACTTTGCTATTTAATGCAGTAGAAGCAACTTTAAGTAAAGTCTTTTTATCTTGAGGATCAATATCGATAGCTATTTTATCGAGAACCTCTCGTGCTTTATCTGTTGCTTTTTTATAACCAGAAATAATTATGGATGGATGAATTCCCATTTCAATTAATGCATCAGCATTTTTTAGGAGTGCTCCAGCTAATATTACTGCAGAAGTTGTTCCATCGCCAACTTGATCATCTTGAGTTTTTGCAACTTGAGTCATCAATTTTGCAGCTGGATGTTCGACATCTATTTCTTCTAAAATTGTAGCACCATCATTAGTAATGACCACATCACCAAGAGAATCAACAAGCATTTTATCTGAACCTTTTGGTCCAAGAGTTGAACGTACTGCTTCAGCAATAGCCATAGCAGCTCTCATATTGTTCTTTTGAGCTTCTTTCCCTCGTGTTCGGGTTGTGCCCTCTTTTAGTAGTATAATTGGAATGTTTTGTTGAGACATTTTGTTATTCTCACCAAGAAAAGTGATTATTTGCTATTTTCTGCTGATTTGTACTGATATTTAAAGCTTCCGAGTGGTTCCAGAAGTTCAGTGAATACGAGACAAGGAGTTGTCAATTGCGCAATCTCTAAAAAGTGGTATGAGAATAAACATCAAAGAAAAAACTGAGGAGTTATTGAAATTGATAGATTCTGAACCGATATTATTCTTCAAAGAAATGGTCAAGCCAGGTACTGTAAGTATTTTTGCTACCTTAAAAGATGCTATAGACCTTGTAGCGAAAAACAAAAAACCCTATCTTAGACTAACTTTAATTGATCCATTTTCCATTGAACAAACGGTTCAAATCTGGAGTGATAGTGATATTTATGCTTCTGTAAATATGTTTATGCGAAAAAATCTCTTAACCTTTGGTTCAGCCATTCATCTGGTTAATCTTACTTTTGATGGTGAATATGTTAGTTCTTCACTTAAAACAAAAATTGATTCTATTCCAACTCAACACCCTATATATCACAAATACCATTTATTAAATCAATATCGATTGTATAAGATCATTCCTGAAGAACCTTCTATCATAAAAGAAATTAAAAAACTATTAAATATCAAACCTTTAGTGGAAGCTATTTTAACTCGCCTTAAAGATGAAGGAGTACCTATAACTGAGGAATTACTATGGGATGTTACTACTTTGATTACTGATAAAACATATACCGGTACAATTCATCTTATATCAGGCAATCCGCAATTACCAATCACTCAACATTATACAAGTTATGTGATGAAACAACTTGAAATTCTACTCATTGTTTTTGATCGTGAATTAGCAGCAGATCGTTTAGCACCAATCATTCTTCTCAGGAGACTTCAAAAAGATCTAATTAGTTTATACGAATACACTCAATTACAGCAACCCAAATGATTTTTTCTGAAAAATGACAAATTTATTCTGGCGTGTTTGAATCAGTTAATATGTAAACAGTTTTTGTTTTTTGTAATATTTTGTCATGGCTTTTAGCCAAGCGATTCTCTTCCTTTTTCGCTATCTTATGTACTTCATAAAATGCAATAATAGCGTATCCAAGTGAAAAAATGATAGTCATACCATATCCCCATAAAACAAGTGTTATAGGAGCAAGAATTACGTAAAAAATAACGAAGAGATAAAATTCTGGTGTTTTAACAATGGTAATCTGTAATGGATTTAATAAATCTGAAACACTTGGTAACCCAAAAATCACTAATGATAATAGAATGTATAACCATATCCAATAGAAAACTGTTCTATCTAGAAGTGAATCCAACCATTGGAAAAGAAATATACCAGGAAATACCCAAAAAACTATGACGAAAATATTCATTATTGGTGCCCAAAAGAAAATAACAGCTTCTCTCAGATTCTTGAGACGATCAACTAATTTAATTGCTGATCGACTCCAAGCAAAACCAAAATTATATTGATGTTCAGTTTGAATGTTGAGTTTCTTAGCAGCAAAAACATGCCATACAGAATGCATAATTGGTCCTGGTATAAGTAGATATTCTAATAATCTTAAGACGCCTTTAATAATAGGAATATCTGATAGGAGATTGAGTAAAACATTAATTATAAGATAGATGATAAATAGAATTAGAAATATTGAGCTAAAAGTCATTCCAGTAAATTTTAGGATGTTTATTAACCAATCAAGGTATTTATCCATAAAACCCGTTGTTAACAGCTCAGAATTTCCTATTCCAATCATTGCTATCACTAATTTTTCTTCATTTGATACTTGGTTTAAACCCAAACCTATTTTTGATTCAACTATTATTAGCTTATTTTTCTTTTAAAAGAGCTAAATAAGATACAAATTATTTGTTAATTTATATTGAAAATTTTCCATTAATTATCGCAGATAAAATGTCTTCAGGAAATCAAACGCAATTATCGGAAAGAAAAATAGCTCAAGTACTTGTAGAGCACTTACATCAACTTGGTTATGTAGTAGTTACTGAGCTGGTTTTGGATAATACATTATTTGATATAAAATTCATTTCAGGAAAAGAAATAACGAAATTACGAATAGATGTTGCAGCCTTTAAAGATGATAAAATAACCTTTATTGAAGTTGAAAATGGTCTTTGGATCACCCACCCACTTCTCTATAGGGAATTTGCTCATCGAGTCATTCTTGCATATCCTGAAGAATATCAAGCTCCAACCGATCAAGAACAAATACAAATGGCAAAGATAAATGGTATAGGTATTGTTTCAATTTCATTTGATAGAACGATAAAATCGATCTTACGACCGAGTGAACTAAATATACCTAAAGCTAGGACTAACGCAATAATCAGTCTTATTAAAAAAAGGTTGAAAAAAAATTCCCTTGAAAACAATTTATAGGTCTTGAACATATTGTTTCAAATCAATAATTAGATTATCAGTAAGCAAACATTCACTAGAAATTAGCTTTTCAATTTTAGCGAAAGTTATTTCGGAAATTAATGCCTTATTCATTGCATCATGATAAAGGGTTTTCATTAGGGTAACAATTTCTGAGATAGTATATTTCTCATCTAGTTTTCCATTATATCTGGTCTCTAGAACGTGCCAGATGAATTTCTCATCATCAATAACTGATACTCCAAGTGCTTGAGCTATTCGAATCATTAATTTTGTTTTTAATTGGTCCAATTTTGCTATTTGACTATCTATAATAACTGTCGCTGAATCATCCTTATCATTAATTGGTGCGAAAGGATTTTTATTTAAAATTTCTAAATCAGGTTCACGTTCAAAAAAATCATCGGCAAAGATATTGTCTTTTTTGGGGTTATAGATATCCCCTTTATCATCTATGTGAGCCATACCTGCTGATCGTAGATCTGCTGCAGCGGCTTTAAATAAACTTGAGTCTTCATTGGATGTTGTTTGAGTATTTTTACTCTTTGCTTCATCAATAACTTCTACTTGTTTTTTCCATGGGTCGATCTTTACAGGTTCAGTAGCTGATTTATTTACTATATTAAAATCAATTTCAAAATCATCATCATTTTCTGTGTCATTGTTATTACTTGTCTTCTTTTTATTGCTAACATTAGCTGATCTCTTTGGTTCGGAATTCTGTTCTAAATCATCTGTCTTTATTGTTTGTTGTTTTATTGTTTTAAGGCTATTTACAACTATTTGAGAAAACTCCATGAATAATCGCTTAACTATACTAGTATTGCCTGTTTCTTTTGAGGACGATAAATAGGACCACTTTTCAAGTAATTTAGCAGCTTCTTTTCCATTCTTGAATCTATCCTCTTCTGGTAATACCGCTAACATTCTCACAGATATTTCCAACAAATTTTCTATGGCTTTGTCATAATTTCCTACTTCAATGTATTTATCAGCGTTCCCCATACGTTCCAAAATATCTCTTTCAAAATTCTTCTCAACAGCAAGAGAAGTAATGGAAATTAAGGGAATTTGTTTTTGTAGATTCAAATAACTTCGGTAGTATTCATCTCCTCTTTCAGTTAATTTCAAAAGATTGATTTTTTCAGTTGAATCATCCGGTGAACTTTCAATTATTTTGATAAGAGCTTCATTTCTTGCTATTTCCTTTGCTCGCAGAATATCTGTTTTTGAACAATTATCAATTAATTGCTCCAACCCTTCTTCTGGTAATATTTTCTTTGGTTTTTCTCTTAATAATTTTAATAATTCAAAAATTACTCGTTTTATGTCTGGCGCTATTCCATCATTTTGTAAATAATCTTTAGAATTTATAATCCGCTTACTACTCTCTTGTTCAAGACTATCAATTTCTAAAGGCATTTTAGTATTCATTTCAGGGTCAATTTTAATATAATGTGCAGTTGAAAACTCTTGAACTAAAACCATAAATTCTCTTGATGACAATTTGCTAAGATTTGTCTCATCAGCTTTTGAGAGTCGATATTCATTTGTGAAAAGTTCTTTATCTTTATACATTATTAATCGATTTATGAACTTGGCTGAAGTGTGCTTGATCAACTCTTGAATTTTTAAGGGTGATCTACCACTTAATATTAGATGATAATGTTCAGCTAAACCTATTATCAGATCCGTTAAGTCATTTTCTAATGAGTACTTAGAACCACCAAGTATCTCATCAATATTTTCCAGAACTAATATTTTTGGGTCTGAGTTTGCAATACTTCGCAATTTTAATAATGTAAAGAGGTAAGCAATTTTTGTTAATTGATCATCATTTTTTGAAAACTGAATAATTGCACCTTTCGTTTCAAACAAGGTATCAAAAGAAAGTGAGCTGCCAATTTTTGTTAAAAGAGATATTTCTTCATATGTTCCTAATGGGTACAAGACATTGGCAATAACATTTGATTCATTTCGACCCATTTTTGTTACTTCAGAAGTAAGTTCTTGATTGGCGAAATCTTTAAACTGAAAAATCGCTTTTGTCTGATTGCTTGGATCACGATAAGCACCTAGGAGGTAAGTTTCTATTGTCTTTGCTAATTCGGATCTTAAATTAGCTAAATAAGCAATGATCCTTGCAAACCAATACGCATAAACTTGATCTCTTATTTTATCACCTTCAGTACTAATGATATTTAGATGAAAATTAGAACCCAATAAATAACCCCGTATTCTGGGATTAACTGAAGCTAAACGTCCATAGTATTCCTTAGGGTCAAGGATTAGAAAACGGGCATTACCATTTTTCAAAATATTAAGTATAAGTTGCTGTCTAGCTTCTGGTTCACCAATCACAGCTATAGGAAATCTTTGCTCAGTCAATGGAATAAATCCTCCCTTGGAGTCTATAATTTGTGAAATGGCACTTGGTAATGGTTGTTCAGTAATAAATGGAAGTTGTTCATTTGCATCTTTTCTTGTGCCTTTAATTATTGGAAGTAAAACAGAAAGTGATTTTTGATTTGAAATAGAATTAAGCATTTTTTCATCAATTAATTTTTTGAGATAAATCTCAGGTATTTCTCGAGTTTGATGAAATGGCTCTAAAATCCTTTGCCCTTTTAGGTAATATGGTTTTCCGATTGTACGCAAGGTTTGATGAATATCTTCTTGAATGGACTCATCAAAATTAGCTAAAGAATTTGTAATATGTTCATCAATTGGTATATTTTCGATTTGAGAGGTAAGTTCAAATTGATTACAATAATGAGCCATCAATAGAACTAGAGGAGGAAAATATTTTTTACTTTTTACTTTCTTATTAGGATATTTTTCGTGTAATTTTTTTAGATATTTTTCCTCATTGGGATTTTTAATGAAAAACCTGAATAGAGATAAACTACCATTATTAATTTGACCAATTACTCTTAAAGGTGATTTAAATTCTCGAGAGAAACCTTTACGCATATCAATAATCATTGAATTTGATTTACGAACTGATACATCTTCAATTATGATTGCATAAACATGGATAGAAAAGGTTCTGTGTTCTGGGTGATATTGAACCAAAATTGACTCATTCATTTTAGATTTTTTATTGCGATAAACGTTAAATAGAGGCACTGATTTGGTTTCAGTATTTGTTGGAGCAACTTGGTCTATCACGTAGTATTACCTCATTTAATTCTCAGAAAATTTCTTTAAAAGTAGCTAAATAATTGAATTCGAGAGCATGAGTGGAAAATTTAGCTGTTTTAATACATTAATCTGTAATATTTTATGTAGCATAAGCTATCTCGAGAGGAAATCTGTGACAACGGTAGAGATGATCCAACACCCCTTCTTACGGAAGGGAATTGAACCAAGGCTATTCCAGCAAACTATTCTAAATACTTGTATAAAAAAGAACACCCTAGTAGTTTTACCAACGGGAACTGGTAAAACAATAATCTCAATTTTACACATTGCTTATCTCCTACAAAAAAATGACATAAGTCCTGGTGATTTTATTCTCATCATGGCTCCAACAAAACCACTAGTAAATCAACATGCAAAATCCTTTAGATCTTTTTTAAAAATCGCCCCAGAAAGAATTGTTGAGCTCTCAGGTGCAGTTACTCCAGCAAATCGTAAAAAACTCATCGAGAAAGCCTTGATAGTAATTGCTACTCCTCAAACCATAAGAAACGATTTAATTCATAATTATATTGACCCAAAAAAGTGTAAATTGGTCTATTTTGATGAAGCACATAGAGCTCGAGGGGATTATGATTATGTACCTATTGCTGATATAATACAAAAGTACAATCCAAATACTAGATTCATTGCTTTATCTGCTTCACCAGGAACAGATAGAGAAGGAATACTCGAGATTTGTAGAAATCTTTTCATTGAAGCAATTGAGAGTCGTCCCAAAGATGACCCAGAGATTAGTAAGTATATCCAGGACGTAGAATTTGAACGCATTGAAGTTCCTCTCCCAATGGAATTTGAAACAATTTTATCTATAATCGATCATCTTGGGGAACGAGAAGTAGAATTTCTTAAAAGTAAAGGAATAACGGATAAACGTTTTAGTTATCTTTACAAAGGAGAGCTACTTAATATAAAGAATGACCTTTCAAGGAATTTTCGAGCAAACTATCTCGAGATTATGGTTTGTAATCGTTTAATCTATATTCAAATATTGAAAGAAACACTCGAGAGTCAGGGAATTCCTAGTGCATTTGTTTTAATAAATAATTGGCGTGAAAAAAATAGCAAAAGCATTAAGGGACTCTTCAACTTGCAAGAATTTAGTGAGATGGTTGAAAAAATCGAATTTCTTAAAGAAAAAGGTGTTATTCATCCCAAATTATTATACCTTCTCGACATCCTTGATGGCGTTGATTTAATAAATTCTAGAGTCTTGATTTTTTGCAATTTACGTGCAACTTGTCATGCTATAAGTGGTGCTCTAAAAGAAAGAGGATTTGATGCTAGACCTTTTGTTGGACAAAGTCGAGGAAAAGAAGGTGGTTTGAGTCAAAAAAATCAAATTGCTATTCTTGAAGCATTTAGAAAAGATGCCTTCCCAATTCTTATATCTACAAGTGTTCTTGAAGAAGGACTAGATGTAGATGAATGCAATCTAGTTATTTTTTATGATGGAACACCTTCAGCAATACGTAAGATTCAAAGGTCTGGTAGAACGGGTAGGAAGAAAAAAGGTCGTGTCATTATCTTAACAACTCATCATACAATAGATACAGCAGCACATTTTGTTTCTAATGCTAGAGAAAGAAACATGAATAGATTGTTATTTGATATAACATGGATAAATGAAGAATTAAGTAAACCAAAAGAAGAAGATCATAGGATTTTCGCACCAATAAAATCGAGGGATGGGAAAACTATAGCCCTTTTGGAAGAAAATGATGAAGAAATTATTGATGATGAAACTTTAGATCAAAAGGAACCAGTAAATGAAAAATTAGCTTCCTTTAAGATGGCAATAGAAGATTTAGAGAAATGGGAAGAAAAAACTGAAAATGATGAAACTGAAGAAAAAGTTGAGGATGCAATCAAGATTATTGTTGATAGTAGAGAAAAAAATAGCAAAATTTTATTTTATTTGAAAAAAGAAGGTATCGATTTGGATTTCAAACAACTTGATTGTGGGGATTATATTTTGAGCGATAGAGTAGCTGTTGAATATAAAAAAGGCGATGATCTTTTATCTTCGATTATTGATGGTAGACTCTTTGAACAATTAGGATTTTTAACAAATGCTTATCAAATCCCTATACTTTTAATCGAAGGATTTCCTACGGGAGGAATTCATCCTGAAGCTATTGCTGGAGCTCTTTCGTCATTTATAATCGATTTTGGTGTATCAATAATTCAAACTCAAAATTCAGAAGAAACAGCGACGATTTTAAAACGAATTGCCATTCGAGAACAGAAAGTAAAGAAAAGACGTTCTTTCATACGAAAAGCTATGAAAATGTCTAATCCCAATGAAAATGCCATTCAGATAATAAGTTCATATCCTGGAATTAATCGGACGCTTGCTTCGCGATTACTTGAGTCTCTTGGTTCGGTACGAAACGTTGTAAATGCTTCAATCGATGATTTGAAAAATATTGATGGTCTTGGAACAATTAAAAGTGAAAAATTGGTGAAATTATCTAATCAAGAATATCAATAATCAAGTTTCAATTTGAAAAAGCTGAGAAAATTCTTCAATTCCTGCTTCAGTAATAGTAAAAGGTTCAAACACTTCTAGCTCATTTCCAACATCATCCTCAAAAGATATTTCGGTACTATTGTCTCTCCTTTTTGTTAACCGAATAGTTATATCACTGTAATTTCTAGTTGAGGCAGAAGCTACAGGTCTGAAATCATTCGTTTCATCCATTACTGATGATACTTGATTCGTAAATAAAATTGCCTTTTTTTGTTTAAGAGCAATAGATTGTAGAACTGAAAGTGCTTTCCTTAAAAGTGTTAAATTGATAGGTCCCGCTTTGAAACGATACGATGCTGTAATTGAATCAATTATTATCAAATCAATTTCAGAAATATAGTTTATCAAATCATTTGTAATCACTTCTATAAGATCATCAAATGAATAAATATCTGAAGTCAAAATCCCTCTCAATAATTCTTCGGTATATATTTCGGTAGCTTCAATCATTGTATGCATTCGTATTTCTATTGGTCGTTCTGTCGATATTATCATAACTTTAAATCCTAGTTTTACTAATTCTAAAGCTATATTTGCTGATAATGTGGATTTACCACTTTTTGGTGGACCATAAACATGAGTTACTTTCCCACTTGAAATAAAGTCTCGTTTTGAGGTAGAAGATCTAATAACTATATCTTTACCCATCTAAATCCACCATCCCACCAATTAGTGATTTGCTTCCATTAGCAGTCATCTTTTCAGAAATAAACGGAATAAAGAAAGTGATAAGTGTAGCACCAAGAATGCCTACTGGAATTGCTATTATTAGTCCAAGTGAATTTATGAATGGTATAAGAACTGCTGCTAAAATAGCACAAATGATGGTAGCTATGGAAAACCAGATGACTATTGATCGGATTGAACTTTCTTTAATTTCTTTTACATCTTGAAAGGTAGGTGTGGAATTTACAGCTATTAGAAATCCAAAGATGTAAAGAAAAGATGAAATTAAAACTAAATTTGGTTCAAGTAACAAACCGATGGTTCCAACTATACTTCCTAATATCAAACCTACACTCATTGGTATGACTACTAAAGAAGTGAATAAGACATCCCATCTATCAGTTTCTTCATGTTCAAATTTTAATTTGAAAGGATCACATTCATAGACATCAATTCTAAATATCTTTGTAAGAAGAAATTTTTTCAAAGCAAAATTTACTGTATACCCTAGAAAACCTATTATCTTCGCTCCTTTCTCACCGAAAATAAACGTTAGAACCCATTTAAATAAAAGTCCTAATAACCAAAATAATAGAATTACTTCTATAGCCCTATATAAAGTATCTATATAGAATGTTTGTACCATTTCATTACACCTACACTAATTACTTAGTTGTTCTTGATCCTCCAATTGTTTCAATTCCATTTGGAATGAATTATTTCTAAAATAATCAATATCATCTTCTGTGAATTCATTTAATTGAGAAAATTTCTCTGAAGCTAATCCTAGCTGAAGAATATTCTGAATTTTCTCTTGATCCTTGACCAAAAATAAAGCAAGATTATTGAATTCATGATCTAATTTTTTCTTAGTTAGTAGAATTGTTTTTTCAAGCTCTTTTGCTAGTTTAGCAGCGTGCTCTTGAAGATTATTGATATTCTTTACATCTGCGTATTTACGGATAATTAGAAAACAACCTTCTCTACAATCTTGAATATGGATTCCTTCTTCTTGAAGAAAATCCCATATTGGTTCCAAATCAATGTAGAAATCCCCCCAGTCAGCTCTTAAAATAGATATCCCTAATAATCGTCTATTTTGGAGAGATAAAAGAATTGATTTATTGTTTGATGAGATTACTGTAATTTTATTCGGTTCTCTTTTTAGAGATAATAGACTTAAGTTCTTACCTAATTTATTCTTAATCAGAGGATGAAGAATAAAAGCAAAAATCAAGTAGACCGTAATGCTTCCAAGAAGTGCATATAAGAAGTTTTTACTGAATCCTAAAATAATTAGAAAAGCAGTGAAAGTTGTTAATGCACTTACAATTGTTGGTTTGAGTAAAGAGATAATTTTTGCTGTTTTAATTTTTAATTCCTTTTTTGTAAAACGTGATGTAATATCACTTTGTAATGCTGTTTCCACCTCTATTTGAGTTGCAGTTTCATTACTCATTTTTAATCATCCTCCATTAATTCAAATGGATCATCTATATTATCTCCACCATCTTCCTCTATGGTTAAACCTTCAGGATCCAAGATGTTGAGAGTATCATCATCATCTAGAACGTTGATATCAATTTCATCAGGTAATTTCTTCCATTCTCTATATTTTAGCACAGAATACGGAAGTGCCCACAAAAATAATACAAGTATACCAACAACAGGAATGCTTGGCCATTGGAAGAAGGGTATATCTAGATCACCAGAACCATCTGATTTGATTATGTTTAATTTGCTATTAGTCAATGTAATATTGAATTCCGTTTCCCATAAATCACTACCATAAACTGTTGTTTCAATTTTATAATAATGAATGCCTAATTTAGGTGAAAAATTAACATAAACAGAAAATGAATTTTCACTCGTTTCATTTCTTGATACAGTCATAACACTATCAGATTCGTCAATAAAATAAATCGAGAGGCTAACTTCTTCAGCGAAAACTATATCAAACGTTAATTGACAATTCGATTCTTCCATCAATGTTTCATTTTCATAAGTTACTTGAATATAGCTTTCGAATTTTACTCCAAATACTCCAGCATAACTATGCAAAATATTTGGTAGCAGGTGAATAGGTGATTTACCAAATGATTCTACTACTAACATATTACCAACAATAATTTGTGAACTATCAAGAATCGTTAGTGTTCCTTTTTGTCTAGACAAATAATTATTTGAACAACTTACGTTAATCTCCAAATCGTTACCATAGATTCGAGCAGTAGTGTCAATTGGGATAGCTATCTGTTGGAGTAATTCCTCATCCCCATAAGGAGGTAAAACATCGTTACTGATTAATGATTCAAATGATATTTGATTGAACGCCCCTGTTATTACATAACCCGAACCTCCAGGTTTATCATCATATGAAATGAACTCTATGATCAAAATAGCTGGTCCAGTATTTGTTAAATCAAATATTTTATTGATTGATATGTTAAAATTACCAAGTCCATCCCAGATTAAATCTTCAGAGAATATACCTAGTTCGCTAAAAAGATAAGTTGCATAATTACTATTAGTATTGTAGTTGTTACTTGTTGAATAATCTGTTTCACTTACTATAGGGTGATTTTGTAATGATAATACTATCATGAAGAGACTCAAAACAATACTAAACACTATCAGTAGATGTTTTAAGCGAATTTTCCCACCAATTTCCTTTTTTATTCGTTTTGTAATTTCCAACTCCCCCTTAGTGTACTTGTTTTTTAACAAATGTTAATTCAATCTCTTCAGTGATATCTTTAAGATTAGGTATTTGTACAGGCTCTTCAGCCTCTTTCTCAGCTAATTTTCGCAATCGCTCTTCTTCAGGTAACAAACGTAGGTCGATTTCGATATCAAGAGTTGATAAGTCAGTTATTGATTTCATAGCAGTTCCATTACCTTTTGATTTTCCTGGGAACAATCCTACTTCTTTCACTTTTGCTATATATTCCTTAACTTGATCCAATTTTGGTTCGGTTTCCAAATTAATTGAATCTAATTCTTCATCAATTAGATCATCGATATTTTCTTGAATGTTAATCATTGCTGGTTCTGTAAAAGAATTCGAGATATTGCGTCTCAAACCACTTTGATTTCTGAATTCATCATCTATCGTCTCATCAAAATTAAGATCATAACCTTCATCAGAAATTTCAGGTAAATCTATTTCAATCGCAAATTCTTCAACAGGATTTTTCTTCATTTGTTTAAGTGCAACAAAAATACCTCCTCCCATTAAAGCAACTAGGACTATTACAGAAACACCTATTGATATTCCAACAATAGAGATATTTCCATCATTTCCTAAAGTTATTTCATCACTTAGTACTCTTCCTTGTACGTCAGTTATTTTTATGGTAAGTAAATGTGATTTTTCATGATTTACATAAACATAGAATTCAAATATTCGATCACCAATTATACTAACAGTCGCTCTTTCTCCATCAACCCAAAATTCCGCAGATTCAATGTCATAATAGGAATCAATTGTTAAGGTGCCAGAAATATAATCGATATCTTTATTTCTTTCAACAAACCAGTCATAGAAGTTAATTTGAGGAGTAATCGCTATAATAACAATTATCTCATTAAGAGAATTGATGATTATATTACTTGAATTTTCCACAATTTTAACTTTTATTTCATAATAACCTATTTGCAAGGTATTTAGATTGATATACCAAACACTTTTGTGTTCATTCATTGTATAACCTAAAGTCATTGCATATTCAGTTGAATTAATGATTAAATAGACATTGTTTAGCGAGTTAACTGAATAAAGTAAAGCTTCAAAATAGAGCTTCTGTCCTTGTTCAAGTATTCTTGAATTAAGATAATATTTCATAACCTGCGTCTTTCTTTCAAGAACGTGTAGATCATCAATTTGATTTATAGAGATATAATTTTGATTGTCTTCAGCATAAATGAAGAGGATATATGTTCCTCGTACTAAATTAGTTATTGTAACAGTATGGACTCTACCATTAAAGATCATTTCATAAATTGTTCCATTAGCTGTTAACCAAACTGAATTCACTCCTGAACTATCTGATAAAATGGCTTCTATAGTAAAAGGTTCACCTTCACAGATGTAATCAATTAGGAAATAATCATCTAAAACAGGGGGAGTATTTTGGATTATCTCAATTGACATTTGGGATATTGATACTAAATAAACTGAATCTTCAAGTGATACAAATGTCAAGTTAAAGATACCAATTTTAGCTGAATACCAACTAAATTGGCCATAACCATTGATGACATAAAAAGTACCATTATATATTCCATTGACAAAAAGTTGCATGGTCATTGTTGAACCCATTACTGCATTTAATACAGTTACTTCAAAAATAACTTCTTCGTGATCCACAGCAATTAGATTACTGGATTCTAGTTGGACATTTGGATTTACTTTTGGTGGCGCGCTAATGACAGCCATATCCAACAACAGAAAGTTATCATTATAGTACTCATTACCATCAAAGATTATTTTTATTGAATATATACCTAAATTGAATGGAATTAAGATGGATATTTCAGCAATGCCCAATGAATTCGTAATAAATTCTCCTAACAATAACCAGGAATTGCTTATCCAAATATAAACTGATAATCCTACAAAAGCTGCTGACTGACCTTTTGAGTTGGTAACAGTTATGTAGAATGTTGTTGTGGAATCAATTATAGCGTTAAAATCTATACCATAAATCAGAACTTCAGATTTTTCAACAACTAAAGTAGTATATTGTGATGATGGACCAAAATCTATTGCCCCCAGATATGCTACTCTTATCTCATAATTACCTGCAGGTAATAGAATTGTAATAGTAATTGCAACATAGCCTTGAGCGTTGGTAATACTTTGTCCTAAATAGATAACTGTTCCGTTTGGCATGACAATATAGAATTGGACAATTCTATTATCTAAAGGTGAATGAGAGGAAGTTGTTAAGACTGCTTCAATGAGAACATCATCCCCATAATCAGCTGTTATAGGTGGAGTTATGAGATCCATATCAGATTCTTCTTCATAAATTAAAACATTAGCTATTGCAGTAGCTTCATACCATTGATTATTTCCATCAAATACCAATACTAAAAGATAATTCCCACAGTCAAAATCACTTAATTGAAAAACATAATCTATTAAACCATCTTCATCTGAAGTTAAAATTTCACTCCAACCAAGAAATGAAACTCTCACTGTAAGATAGGGGATAGGTCGTCCAACAGCATCAACTACTTCTGCAGATATTTTCAGGTAACCATTATACTTTCCATAACTATTATACAAGGTAAAATAAGGTAATCCTTTTGAAACTATCAGATAAGCGTCACATTCAGATTCTGCATAGTAGTAATCTTCAACAACTCTACAGGTCATCAAATATTCCCCAACAGTAACATCTGGAGCAATTATCACTATTATGACCCCATAACAATCACTCATTCCTTGATAGAAAACACCATTGATTTCAAATTCAACATGAACATATCTTAAAGCTGTTCCCCAGAAATTCTTCACTTGAACAACTAAATTGGTATAGGTTCCACGTTCACAGAAGTGATCATTGAAATAGATTACTGGAGTGCATTTTATTAAGTTAATTTTAAAATATAGGTCTGCTGATTCATGCTTACTATTTTCAGCAATTTCTGCTTTACACACGTAAAGATTTCCTATACAGGTGAAATTTTCATAATTATTAAAGAATGCATATCCTGAAGCATTTGTTGATAAGTAACCCAAATTATGATAATATAGATCCTCTATTAATCGTCCACTTATTGCTATAACAACATTAGCTGCTGGCTTGCCATCTTCATAACAAACATAAAAGACAAGATGCATATCACTTGTGTACTGAATATCTATTTCTTCACCATTTCCTTTTGCTTCACCTGAATTCATTATATAGAGCGCTAATCCCTTTCTATTAACAAATAAATTAGCAACAGTTTCATCAGAATAGAATAAAGTGGTAGGTAATGCCTCTGCACGTAGCATGTATGTCCCTAAGACTAAAGGCATATCTTCCCAGATAATTTCGACATAACCAGTACTATTTGAAACACCATAATCAAGGAAATGCCAAGAAATACCATCATGATAATAAAATTGTATTACAATCCCTTCCCAACCAACATCAAGGCTTAGTGCTCTTGCTGTTAGCTTAGCATCATCAAAATATTCAAATGTATGATCTGATAATTCAACCTCAATTTTACCTTTATCAATTATTGTATCTCCATAATTCGAATTGCCAATATAACCTGTCTCATAGCTTGCTGGAATAAAGTAATGTGTCCCTACGAAATGACCAATTGTAATATCTTCTAGTGCAAAAACTACATCTGCATATCCTGAAATATTTGTTGAAAAGAAATGAGGGATCCATTCAAATGATCCATCAATTTTGTAAAAGAACATAAAATCAACATTTGAAACAATATCTCCATCATTATCTTTTACAAGTACTGATGTTTTTACACATGTTGGTTGTGCTGAACCAGGATTATTCCTATAGTTACCATAGAGGTCAATGTTTTCCCATTCAAGAGTTTCTTGTTCAATAAATACAAAAGAATCAGCAGATGAGTAATCATTAACCTGTGCACGAGTGGTATAATTACCTGGGAGTTGAGTAAATTGATGTTCTATTGAAGCAATTCCTTCAGAATTAGTTAAAGAGGAGCCTAAAATGAACCAATTTAGACCATCTTCTGTTATCGAAAACGTTACTGTTTTATCAACCGCAGGTAATACTTGTTCATCTTTTATTGTAGCTTCTACAGTTGCTACATCTCTATATTCAGTTATAACTGGTGAAATTGAAACATCAAGCAATTCACTAGTTGGTATAACTACTCTCTCTTGACTACCATAGCTTTCAGCATAGAAGGTTGAACGTTCATACCATGATATTAAGCAATGATCTCCTTGATAGACAGCATCCCATTGAGTTGATGCTTCACCATTACTTTCAACACTAACATCATTAGCTATTATTGTTGTATCAGTTATGAGATAGAAATTAACATCTGTCTGAAGAATTTCAAAATTATTATTCCACCATTCATATACCCCGATATTATTAGGTTGATCATTAGATTGAGTCAATTCAAAGAAAGTATCTGATGTTGAGATTGTTGGTTCAAAAATGAAATAATAATTTATACCAGCATCTAGTGTAATCGGAACACCATCTCCACAATAAAGGAAAGGAACATACAACATTTGGTCAGTAATGTGTGCACTATTTGCTATATACCCTGTAATTGTTCCTTCTGTTAAACTTGTGCTTGTAAGACTTGTTTTCACATAATAATTAATATCCTCTCTAATTGTAGGAGAGATATCAACTGCGAAACCATCTATTTCTAAATCAGTTGGTAGATTGATTCTCAAAGCAAATCTATTGGAGTAAATGACATCTGATGTTGGGTCATTGTCAATTTTATATAAATTCAAATCTAAGAAATCAACATTACCTGTAGAAACTCCATGACCTGCAGATATTGTACTACTAGATAATGTTACTTCAGTCCCTTCAATCAGAGGATTGTCTTCTGATACAGTTAATGTAGTATATGAAGGAGTTATCAAATCCAAAGGTTGTATAATTGATATTGGTGTTGTACCACCTGACTGAGTGTTCATAACAGCATTTTGTATAGTTGCTTTCTGGAAACTACCTTTAGAATTTTCAAAAGCTACTTGAAAATCATCATTTATTTGTTGAACTTGAACATTATTACTTAATGGAAATGAAACTATTATTGATAGATATAAAATAACAATAACTATTGCTTTATCCTTCATATCTTATTTCCTCTAACAATCTTATTTATTTTCATAAGGTATTTCAGCAAATTTTGTTTTAAAAGGTCTAAATGCCTTAAATAGATTCGACAAAAAAATTAGTAATATTTATGCTGTTCATAAAAAAAGTTTAATCTTTCTACCATCTTTTCAACATTTTTACAATCTATTGACCTAGGAAAAACATCCATGTATGAAATTCTATTGTCTAATATTATCCAAGCACCTACATCATTCTCTGAACGAATCATTCTTCCTAAAGCTTGTTTCATTGTAACTACAGCTTGTAGATAATTCATATAATTTGTTGCAGCCACTTCCCCCCAAAATCTACTATATTCTTTGATTATCTCCGTAAGGGATTTTGAAGGAGGTGGATAAGGCAATCCTGCAATAATAACAGCTGAAATAATTGAGCGATCGTCTTTGACAAATTCAATTCCTTCTGAAATTTTTCCTCTTGCAGGAGCAACAACAACTACTTTATTTGTCGCTGTTTTTACATTATTGATCAATTTTGTTATCCGTTGATTTGGTTGTTCTATATATTTTGTACCAATAAGATTTGCTAACACAGCAGTTAATTCATAGTTAGGGGCAAAAACAAGTACATGTCCTGGTATTGCTTCAATTAGTTTGTTTATTACCTCACCATAATATATATACGAGTCTCGAGACCTTACTTGATATTTCATTGATAATCTTGTATCACTTGTAGTTAGAATTATTCTATTTTTGCCAATTTTCTCTGATAACACAGTTATTTTATTGGAGTCTGTTACACCTAAGAAATTAGCAAAGTGATTTAGTGGGCTAAATGTTCCTGATATTAGAATCATTTGTTTTACTAATTTGATAGAATCTAAGATCGTTCTAGGATCTTTTAGGTAGAGTGTAAATTTTTTATCAGCCGTAAGATAGCAAAGTTCTATATGAGATAAAAATTCACTCACTTTTAATGTAAAACTGATATCGTGTTGTCCTCTCTCCATTTGCTTTAATAGATATTTCTTACCACGATTCCGCAAATCATCTAAACTCTTTGTTTCAAAAGAAATTGTATGTAAACCAGGTTTCTCTTGATATTCTTGTAATTGATTCAAAATCGGATGTTGCCCTATTTCTTGAATTGCTCGATATATTATCTTATATGATAAATCACCTAATTCTCCTTTAGCCAAATTATGAGCTTCATCTATAATTACTGTTGTATTTCCCAAATCAATATCACTATATTTGAAAAGCAATTCTCGTAGATCAGGATTGATGAGAAATGGATAGGTTGTAACAATAATATCAGCATATTTTAGAGCTGTTTTAATTGCTAGATAAGGACAACCAAAATTTTCAATTTTATTACCTAATAACCACAAAATCTCTGAAAGGTTAACATCTTTTTTTATATTTTCACCTATATCAGAAACAATTCTCTTAGGGAAAGCTACATTTCTTTCAAATTCATTTTTTGTTATATGATAAGCAACATTATGAGAGCAATCAAATAATGAACAACCAAGCTGGGCAAATTGCTTTTGAGTTTCTTTTGTAACTAAAGGGCAGATATGACTTTTTCCCACCAAAGGTACAAGTGAATATACAGGTCGATTGATTGTCCTATTATAATCATTTATGAGTCCTAACTCTCTAAACCAAGCATCCATTTGTCCTAGCATTTTTGTGAAAATGATTATCCGTTCTTTATCCTCTTTTTTACTCAAAACAGCTGATAAAACCGCAGCTGTTTTACCACTTCCCGTTTCCGCATCTATTAATAGTGGTTTAGAAGAAGCTTTTTGAATTGCTGTGATAATTGAAAATTGTTCTTTTCGATAATTTTGATAAGGAAAAAGATCATTTATCTTAGTCCAAAAATCAGCATATTCTATTGAACTATCATCTTCACCTAAATTCAACTGTACAGCAATCCTTGTAATTTAAATTACTTTCAAAAATTCACTTGCTACTTTTCTTTTAAAATAGCTAATTAGTCATGAATGTTATAGCTTAATCGAATTGCATCCGTTCTTGCTTCGTCATGTTGTTTTGATTTTAGAATGAATAATAAAGAAAACCGAAAGGGAAATGTTAAAACAAAGAAAATTCTAAAGAGAGTTTTACTTATTGCTTTTTTGAAAGAAATTCTACTATTCAACATTATCACCTAAATAGTATAGGTTGAATAATTATTTGAAGCTATCTTTAAAAGAAATCATCCAAGGATACTTGCTTTTGATCTTGTTTTTTGGTATTTACTTTTTCTTCTTCTTCTTTTTTTTTAATTTCTTTTTTAACTTCTTGTTTCTTTTTAACTTTCGCGGCTTTTTTCGCTTCTGCCTTTAATCGTTTTTCCTCTTCTATCTTTTGTATTTCTGCTTCTAATATCTCAGCTTTCCTTTTTTCATGATCTACTAATATATCTGACCAATCATCTCCAGGTTGATCAAAGCTTGAAAATTTCAATGGACCCATATTTGTTTGATATTTGCTACTTTCCTCTTCAATTGCTGACATTACTTTCTTTATTTTATTAATTGAGGATGAATTTTCTACAACCTCTTTTATTTGATTCTCGTCTAGTTCTAACCAATCTGCTAGTTGAGCAGCATCTCCAATAGAACCATTCATAATTTCTTTTACCAAAAGAAGTGATTCAGTTCTTGCTTCGCTTATGGAGATATGACATTTTTCAGAAATATTCCCTGCAATTGAATCTCTTATTGCTCGAGAGAAACGTGTTTGTGCATACATCCCTATTTTTTGAGGATAGGTATATTGAGAGAATTTCCTTGTGGGTTTATCAATTCCCACAGCAACTCCACCAGAGACTAAATCAAAGAAATATGATAATAAATTCCAACTTTGACGTCTTATGATTCTTCCTAAAAATCTATCAGCAGCAGCTAATGTTGAATAAACTTCTGAAAGTTGTTTGTCGCTTGTATGCATATAGGCATTTTCAAAAACCCATAGTAGCAATTCATCATAACTTGCATTCACACCTTCAATAGCTTCCTTACCTTCTATAAAGCCTTTAGAATTAAATAAATCACTTAAAGCATCTTGTATTTGCTTTGTTTGATCTCTAAGGGGATTCAGCATTTCAATGCCAGTAGCTTTACCTATCCTTAGCTGTAAAACCATTCCTTGAAGATCATTAATAGCACCTCGAAGATCACCATTAGCATTTTCAGCTATAAATTGTAGATTTTCTACATCTGATTCTATTTTTTGATTTCTCACTATTTTTTTGAGCACTTTTAGTATATATTCAGAGTGAACTGGTTTATAGGAAATAACTTTGGTGACTTTTCTTAATGGTGAGAGTTTTTTATCATATGCATCATTTGCTGTGCAAATAATTGGCACTGATGCAACAGCTATTATATCAATTAATGATTTCAATCCACCTCTATCCTCCCTTCCGGTAATCCCATCCACTTCATCTATAAGCAATATTCTTTTTCCTTGAGTTGATCCCCATGTTAAAGTTCCTTCTTTAGCTGAACTTCCAGCCATTTTTTCTATGGATTCTTTATTTCTTGTATCACTGGCATTCATTTCAACGAGTTCATATCCTCTTTCTTTAGCTAAGGCAATTACACTGCTAGTTTTTCCTGTACCAGCTGGTCCATGCAAGAGAGCTGCTTTATGTTTTGCTTTAACTGACCAAGTATCGAACCATTGTCTTAGATTCTCAATTGCATCTTCATTCCCTACAACTTCACCTAAATTTTCTGGTCGATAAAGTTCTGTCCAAGGAGCCATTTGATCAGTCAAAGTATTTTACCTCTGTCTAGCAATACTTACTAGTAATAACTATTAATCTTTAACCCTTTGTTTTTCTTTAAAAATAAAAGCTTGTGTATTATCTTTCTTTTGCTACTGAAAAAGAAATAAAGACAAAAAGAGTGGAGTAAATTTAACTCATTCTTCTTGCAGTTTCTATTTGTAAACCATCTTCTTCTAGATTGACTGGATAAAGTCTAGTATCATAAATAGCTTTTCGCATTTTTCTTACTCTAAAAGTTCTTTGGAGTTGGTCCGATCGTTCTCGCAAATAGAAATCAATTACACCATCTGCTATATGACTGAATAATACTTCAGTTTTGGTGTCATGCATTCCTTTAACCATTAACAATAGATGAACTCCACCAACTTTTCTTACAACATTTGTTGTGAAATTCTCAATAAGTTCTCTTACTTGATTTTCATCATAATCTAAAAGTAGATGAGACACAGTATCTATAATAGTAAATGGTTGGGTGGATTTCGCTACAATGTTAATGAATTTTGTTCTAAGAAGGTTTAACAAACCTTTATCCCAAGCAATAACTGGTGAAGTAGAATCATCAGTAGCATATTTAGCACTATACGCATCAATATAAGTCCAAGATCCAAGTGATTTATAGGTATCAATACTCCACCCAAAAGTCATCATTTCTAAATCCACTTCGCTTGGTGGTTTATCTACTGATACATAAAAGACTTTTTTACCTGCTTTTGCCTGGTTGTATAAAACTTGAAGGGCAAATGTTTCATAACCAGAACCAGGTTCACCTAATAATAGAATTAATGATCCATCAGGTATGCCACCACCTATGGTTTGATCAAATCCCATTATTCCACTTGATTGTAATTTTGCTTTCGTAATTTCAGCTAAAGGGGATTTTGCAGGTATACGTTGAAAGTCCATATTATTTTACTCCATTAAATTATAATTTCTAATTTATTATGGTTAATCTATTTGAAAACTTTTGTTATGTGGCAATTAGTAATCTTCTACTTCCTTGGCTCGCTCTAACATATGCTTTAGAAGATAGAATGGTCCATATAGAACATAAAAAATTGTCAGACCACCCATTAAAGCAGCTGGATAGATAATATAGTCAAATGGTGTTGCTACTACTGCGACAATGGTCACAGCTGCAAGTCCTAACAAGAAAATTTCCAAATAATTCTTTCGTAGCTTGGTTGTTGGATATTTTATAGTCACGATCATCATTGTTCCTGTTAAAATCATTAGAATTAGACCAATAATCGGTGTAACAATCCCAGTTGTAAATTTCTGTTCAATAAACAATTTTATGATAATATAAATTGCTGCAGCACATCCTGCACCTGGTGAAGGGATGCCTTTAAACCATTTTTTACTGGGGGATTTAGTGAATCTTATTAAACGAAAGATTGTACAGAATCCAAAATAACATCCAACAATAATTGAGAAAATTGCTAAACCAAACTGAGCTGTACTAGAAGGGGATAAAAGGGGCATACTTAAAGAAATCATTACTGCGGGTGCAAGACCAAATGTTACAGTATCTGCTGCAGAATCAACTATTGTGCCAAAAAAACCTGGTTTCTTTTTTGCTAATCTTGCGGGTATTCCATCACTAAAATCAAATATAATTCCAAGTAAAACTAATTTGGCAGCCCAAAGTGCATAAACATAATTTCTTGGATCTATTGAGACTAGTATAATTGCTATAATTCCTGAAGCAAAATTTAGAGATGTTATAAAATTAGCTAGTATAGCAAAAAGAATTCTTAGTGGTTTAGGAAATTCCGGTGACTCCCATTTATTCTGATTTGAAGATTCTTCAATAGCTATTTCTTCACTTGGGGGAGATTCAGTAGTACCATTTTCTATTGTCATGAAGTTTCCACAGTGTGTTTTTAATATTCTATTGTTTATATTGGTTGAATTTAAAGGTTATTTTAGAAAGACCAATTTGATGGAAAAAAAAAATTTAATCTTCATTAGTAATTTGTTCAATAATTTTCAAAGCTTCATCTACATGTTTCTTAGGATTAAATTGAGAAACAAAAATATGACGAATAATGCCTTTCTTATCTATGACGTAAGTTACTCTTCCGGGTATAATTCCTAAAGTAGCTTTTATACCGAATTCATTTCTAACCACATTATCTGTATCACTTAATAATGTAAAAGGAAGATTATATTTAGAAGTGAAATTTGTATGGGATTCCAATGAATCACCACTAATACCAACAACTTCTGCACCAGATTTGGTAAATAATTCGTATCGATCTCTAAACGCGCAAGCTTCGGCTGTGCAACCTGCTGTTTCATCTTTGGGATAAAAATAAAGAACAAGAACTTTCTTGCCGAGGTAATTTTTGATATTCACCATCTTACCATCTTTATCAGGTAATGAAAAAAGGGGTACCTTATCGCCTATTTCAATAGTTTTTTTTATACTAATTTGTTACAACTCCGTTTATTCTTCTAAGCTATTCATTCAACAAATGATATCTCAAATTCACAGAACTTATCGCCTAAACCATGACATTTTGTTTCATTAACGATACAATCCTTACTGGTTAGTATTTGAATTCTTCCTGCGATATAGCCTGCCATGAAATCACAAAAAGTAGTTCCTGAATCTTTTGCACCAGAAGACATAGCACATTCTTCAACTCTTATTTTTAATTTACCATCATCTTCAATGATATAAACATCTGCTCGTTCTTTTGCAGCTTGAATCATACTAAAGTGGAAAAATTTATTCATTATTTTTAGCGCTTTATCAAGACTTAATGGCCAAGAATAATTTTCATCTTCAAGATATCTTTGAAGAATGTCACGTCCTGGACCAAATATTCCCAATTGCATTCCTGCTGCATAAAGAAGTGCACCTGAAAAGGGATCAGTCATTTTAAGATTAACTATTGCTTGCTGCAATTTAGTAAAGTGAACTTCATTACCAATATTTCCTCTATTGAAAACATCTTTGGGGCTAAGGAAGGATTCGTGTAATCTTGTAGAAATATCATGTAAAATTCCTTGAAAGTGTTGATTACGATCTTCTATAATATAATCTTCTTGATATTTAGCCATGTTTCTACTTATTGGTTCATCTGAAACTTTAATTTCAAATTCACAATATTCGTGACCAGTGCCTATACATTTAACCTCATGAACAACACAAAATCGACCTGTTAAAGCTTCAACAATACCAGCCATTTCACCTGCAGAAAAATGGCACAAAGGTTCGCCAACAAAAGGTGCACCACTCGCGCTTGCTAAACCGAAAATATGAACTATTGCTACATCTTCTTCTAATTTAACAATAGTTGCTGATGCTGCAAGTTTCATTGGAATGTTGATTGTTTCATTATCAGAGAAATATTTGATTAATCCTTTAATAACCTCTTCAAATCTTTCTTTTGTTCTAAATTCTGTACCGATATCAGGATTTAAGGTAATCATCAAATAAGTCCCTACACCATACAATCCCACATCTCGTCCAGCTTGGTAAAGCAATTGAGAAACTAATTGATCCAAAGCTACGAGTGAAACCATCATCTGTTGCATTACACCAACATGAATGTAATCACCAATATTTGGTCGAATGAATTCCTCATTCATTATTGAATCAAAACTATTTTTACTAATTGTTAACAAAGTTTCTTTTCTCGCAGCAATTGATTCTTCACGACTCATAATTGAATTAGTGACGCGCTGCCATAAGAGGTCTCTGATATCACTTTCAGTAACTAAACCTTGAAGGACGATTTCGTCATCAATCATTACAGTGGGTAATCTACGAACACTATATTTCTCGGCTATTTTTGGGTTTTCAACAACATTAATTGTGCTAATATGACACATGTCAGAATAATATGTACCTACTAATTTGTGAACTATACGTTCAACATCGGGACAAGCATAACAATCAGGTGATGTAAAAACGATCATACGAATTGGAACATGAATATTATCTGACATCTACTAATTCACCTTGTACTTTAACAATTATTGTTTGTTTGTTTGTATCTTAGTTATGTATATAGTTTTTACTATAAGCTTTTTGCTACACTAAAATTTAAAGTTACTTTCTTTTTAGAAGAAAATTGTTTATTTTTTCATCATAAAGACATAAGATGAGAATATATTCTAAAATTTAATTAAAGAAATAGGAGCCTTTGATAAAATATTAATAAGGATTAGGCTCCTTCAGCAGTTACTTGTTCTAGGAGAGCTATTGCATCCAATAATTCTCGTTGAAGATCAATTCCTAATAATCCTGCAAGTGCTAATGAGCTCATAACTGTTTCAAGTAGTTCTTCTTGGATATCTTCTTTTTGTTCAGCTAACATTGAATCACTAATCATTTGACCTGCGAACATATTCAACATTTTTTCACCGAGCATTCTTAAAGGTCCTTGATTTCCTTGAGTCAACAATTGTCTTACTGATAATCTTGAATTTATGAGGTCCAAAAGCTTTTCTTGGGTTTCTTGTATTGTAATCATTTTTCTTTTCAACACCATATATTTGTTTTGTTGTTTATATATATATTTAACCTTCTATTTAAAAGTATATATTATCTGTGTACTATATAGATGTTACCCTAAAAGTATAGATAAACCAAAAAACTTATAGATGATTGATGATATAATATTATTATACAATATAAGCTTAGGGTATCCTAGCGAGGTCTCCCCCCATATTCCTAGTTCCAGTGGAAATCAAGGGGAGGGGGTGTCTAGCTGATATTGTAGATGGTAGCAGCAGGTGAATATATGACGACTATAGCAGAAATGCCAAACAGATTCAGTAGTAGCCCCAAAAGGGTTATGGATAGCCGAGATGAATTTTTGAGTAAGATTAGGAATAGTCAAATAATCACCTATACTTTGGAATATTTCACGTGTTGTTTTCTTAATGATCCAAGGTACTTGAAAGCGATTCAACTTCGAGTATATCATTTAATGGAAAACAAAAGACCCGAGATAACTCAATACTTGATTTCATGGGAAGATGTCCCACAAAATGAAGTGGATGATTGGCTAAAATTCCAAAGCAAGGTTGATGCTCAAATGCAGGAATTTCTCTCCGAACTTAAGGGTTACTCATATGTAATGGAAGGTACACTTTAAAGAAGTCTTGAATTATTTTCAAGTTCTTTTCTTATGTACTTCTAAATTCTTTCAGGTCAGTTGTTGTACCGCTGTTTATAAGAAGAAAGACAAAAGAGTATTAGGTGAAGGGAGGCAACCGAAAGTATTTGTTTTATAAAAAATATAATTTTAAGTTACTTGTCTTTTACTGCTAGTAAAATTGTTTTTTTAGTAAAACTTCCTCTCTCAAGCATCTTTCTATTTCTAAGGTTATCCAATTCTTTGTATGTAATATTATTTATTTTTATAATTTCAAAAATTACTTCCAAAATATCAACCAACTCAGTGATATCTTTATTTTCAGAGTATTCTATGGCTTCTTCAACCAATTTCTTACCTAAATAAATTAATAATTCTTCATTGTTTTTAGCAATCCTCACTTCCGCTATTTTTCCTTCACTTTTAATTATTTCAGGTATTTTATTTCTTACTAATTTATCATATTCATAACGAGTCATTGGTCAATTTAGCTCCTTTTATAGCACATTTCCATTAAGCTAATAGAAGAATTCAAATTTAATTCTATCTAAAAAATATTACAAAGATTAATAGGCAATCGTTAATGTTAAACATTTGGAGGACAACTTAATGGGTGTAACAAAACTGGGTGACTTGTTTCCAGATCGTCAAGAAGTAGATTTTGATTTCTTTCATGATAAAGCCATAGCTTTTGATGGTAATAATATTCTTTACCAATTTCTTACTCGTATACGTCAATCAGATGGTAGCCTTTTGACTGATGAGAATGGCAATGTTACTAGTCACTTATCAGGTTTACTTTATCGTGTAACAAAAGCTGTTGAAAGTGGTATTAAAGTTGTGTTCATTTTTGATGGCAAACCACCCGAAGAAAAAAGCAAAGAAATATTACGTCGAAAGAAAGTAAAAAAAGAAGCTGATATCGCATATGAGGAAGCATTGGAACGAGGTGATATGGAACTTGCACAACGATATGCTCAAAGGACAGCTCGATTAACTTCACCTATGATCGATGATGCCAAGAAATTATTAGAATTAATGGGTATACCTGTTATTCAAGCACCAGGTGAAGGAGAAGGGCAAGCAGCAATGATGGCATTAAAAGGTGATGTATGGGCAAGTTGTTCTCAAGACTTTGATAGCTTTTTATTTGGAACACCAAGATTAGTTAGAAATTTAACTATTTCAGGTAAACGTAAATTACCAAACAAAAATATCTATGTAGAGGTAAAACCAGAACTTATAGAATTAGATCATGCTTTAAAAATGAATGAATTAACTCGAGAAGAACTTGTTGAAATAGCTATCTTACTTGGAACAGATTTCAATCCAGATGGTATAGGTGTCTCTGGTATAGGACCTAAAACAGCTGTTAAGTTGATTAAAGACTTCAAAACAGTGGAAATCGTTTTGGAACAACCAAATATGGCGGATGCGATTAAAGATTTAGATTTAGAAACTGTTAGGAATATCTTCCTTAAACCTGCAATTACCAGCGATTATGATCTAAAATGGCCACCTGTTGATATCTCTAAAATTGTTGATTTTCTTTGTGGGCAACGAGGATTCAGTGAAACTCGAGTTAGAAATGCTTTAGAAAAAACGCAAAAAATTGCTGACGAGCAGAAAAAACAACCAACACTAGATTCGTTTTTTGGTTCATAAGAATAAAAAATAAATTATGGTTAGAATTTTTTCTAACCATTCAATTGTTTATTAACCGCAGCTTTCACCATCAATTGTTAAATTGAAGACACCTGCTTGCTCAAGTTCTTTTATTATATAGTTATAGCAGTTCTTCAATCTTATTTTCATATCAGGGGTTTCTAAGTCTACTTGAATAATAAACTCTTCACTTGAATCATAGACTAATATTACACTGTTCATTGTTGGTGTATCTTTACATTCCTTAGGAGCTATTTCAAAAGTCACGGAAGTTATCTCTGTGCTACCTTCACTTTCAATATTTCTTAACAAAATATCTTTTTTACTCAAATAGCTTTCAAGTTTTTTAATATTACATCTTTTTCCAATGATAAATGTACCAGTCTGCCTTCTTATCGCTTTACTTTCCAAACGTTTCTTGCTAATACGTAGGAAAATAAAAACAGCAGCCCATAATACAATTGTAACTAATAGAACAATCAGTGAACCATACCATTTACCGAAAAGTGATTCTAACCAATTAGGAAATGCATACTCTCCAGCGACCATTAGTACAATCTCCATTATTACTGATCCCGCCAATATTAATTCAATTATACTTAGTGCATCGCTTGCACGATTATTTGATTCAGTCATTTGAGTCATTGATTTGGTATTTTGAGCCATTGAATCAGATATACGACGCATGTGCTTTTCTGCTAAAGCATTTGAAAAGTCTCTTAAAGCAACCATTTTAGATTCAAGACCATGAATGACCTTTTGAGTATCATTAATACGCTTATTAGTTATCATGGAATCATTTTGTATGATCCTTAAATCTTGCAAAACAGGATCATCAGGCAATCTATTTGGATTTCGTAAAGTTAATTCATTACTGAATTCAATAATACTATCTCGTAAATATGCTAAAATATCATGCAGCATAATTGCTTCAGAGCTTGCTTTAGTAATCCAATTTTGAGCATTGGTTAAACTAGTAATATCTCCAAGCATAGCCTTATCAATATCAACTTCAATTTGCTTTGACTCATCCCAAAGATGCCAGATGACAGCTGAATAATCATCAAGGAAAATTCGAATAGCAGCTGAATAGCTTCGTTCTAAGTAAGAATGCTCCAAAGTATTGTGCTTTGGAGAAACAACTATCAAACCATTATTTCCTGCAAAACAATATCCACCGTCAATTGGTTCTACAGTTTGTAAAACATCTAATATTTGTTCAAGTTCGTTTTGAAGTTCTTCACCATCGAAATAGTCATTAGGATTTTCATGTTTTACATTTATTTCATCTGCAAATAAAAGAACGAATTTTGTTCTTTTAGCTGATTCTTTCATGAAGATTAGATTCAGAAGATTTCTTTGATATTCAGTGAGAAGAGAATCTATCATTTGAGATGTGTCCATAGTAAGGTCAACAATGATTCTTGTGAGTACATCTAATGATACCCAACCACCATTGGCTTCCTCTACAGTCATTAAATCAGCACCATAGATAACCCTTCCCCATGAATTTATATACCCACTTAATTCTTCATCCTGAACTATTCCTTCATCTTCAGGGAAATTCAATCGTGCCCTAAATGATACATATTCTGAGGGTGAGAAATCCACTACTTCTACTTTACATGAAACACCATCATCATGAAAAATCAATTCACTTGGAGCATTATCTTTTAAGGCGGTAACTATATGACCTCGTCTATGATGAAAACTATCTAATTTAATATTTAATGCAGATAATTGGTTTCTATCAAATGGCAACCATTCTACTAAGGCAATTTTAACATTTTTTAATTTGATGTGTTCAGTTAACTCATCCTGAATATTGCCAATTTTACCATTGTTACTCATTATTATCTATCTCCATCTAATACTTTATTTCTTTTTAAAGAAGAAAAGAAATAAGCTTTTGTAGAATAAGAAACATCTTCTGGTAAGATCAAAGGAATTTCTTCATTATAATTACAATGATTACATTTCATATGAAACTCTGATTCCTCAACCTTTATCTCTAATTTATAATTAGTAGTTTTACAAGTTGGGCATATAAACAAATTATCTATTCGTTGGCGAATTTCATTATTCATTGCTGTTAGATATTTATAAGATTCTTTTGTAGGTCTATAACCGGTAATATAATCATATTTTGTCGATGATAATCTTATTGTTTCTAATAAACCTAACTCTCTTAAATCACCAAGATCATCTTCTCCTTCTTTAGAAATATTAACAAATTTCCTTCCTTGACCAAGAAAAGAAGTAGAAATTGGGGCATAATCATATTCATTAAATAGCCCTTTTCTTATAGCCTGAAAAATTAATGCTTGTAAAGGTGTTTGTTTTATCCATGAGATTGGGCAATTCAATGAATCAGTCATTTTTGAAATTAAATATAATAGCTCTTGTTGTTCTATAGTCAGTTCTATATCTTCGTTAAGCATATCTCTTCCCTCTTACTTCGAAGTTTAATTGAGATAGTTATTGATTTATAACTATGATACAATTAAAAATGTAAAAATAAAGGTTTCCAAATGGGAATTCAAAAAGAAAAAGGGAAAGGTATGAGAATTATTGAATCATACCATTGGATGTTTGCCTGTCAATGTTGAAATTATTTTTAAAATAGCTAAACCAAATCTGGTTTTGAAATCAAATTTCTTCGATGTAACAGGAACTTTTGCCAATCGAATATAAGGGCAATCAGCAAGTAACATAGATTCGCTTTCTTTGGAAATCATGTCAATATTCTGTAACAATTCTGGAAGCATACCGGATATGGATATTCCTTGTGCAGGATACTTAATTTCACCATTTTTGATATACCAACCAAAACCTGTAACAGAAAACCTTCCTGAACTTGAATCAGACATATGAAGGCCCATTAATGAACGAAGCATAAAACCTTCTCGAGTCTCTTTAATCATTTCATCTTTTGTTGCATTACCAGGCAAAACTTCAATTGATGTGGAATTTATAGAAGGATATGATTTGATTGGATCACCACCAAAACCAAAAACAGCTGAACGAGTGCTTTTGCCATTTGACTCAAGACCAAGTTTTTTACCATAATAGGTATCTAGTAGGTAGGTTTGTAAAATTCCTTTATCTATTAATAGAGTCTTTTCTTTTGGTACACCTTCGCTATCATATGATGACCTTGTCACCTTTTGAGGATTAATTCCATTATCAATTAGTGTAAAATCCTCTGTTGTAATTAGATTTCCAATTTGATCTGAGTATGGAGTTGCTCCTGTTGCTACGTTATTTCCCAATAATTGAGTTACCAGAAGATTAAGTAATCCACCCAACAATCCAAATGATGCTTCAGGTTCAAGAATAATCGGTACTTCCTTATTGAAATTCATAGTATGAGGTGAAGCCGCTCTTTTTGTTTGCATGATAGTTTCTTGAGATATATCTTCATATTTGAAATCTTTTAACTCTGGGTTTCCTTTTATGCCAAAAGAATAATTAGGTATTAATCCCTTGGTTGTGATCGCAGCTGCATAGCCACCAATACCACCAGTCTTAGAGACAATATCTATACCATTTGAATTTATCAAATGCTCTTCTTGAGTATTCATAAAGACTTGTCCTTGAAGGTAATTTAAACCTTTAACATCATTTATTGTTTGAATAATATCTGCTAAACCATCTGCTAAAGCATCTGCTGTTAAAGAATCAAGATTCTTATCATATTTCATTTCAGTAACAGGTTTTTTGGATGGAATTGGGAGAGTTTTAAAATCTGGATCACTTCCCTTTGATTTTGCGTTTTGAATCGCTATTTTAATAGTTGATTCGATACGCTCTTTTGTCAATGTTTTTGTAAAACCAAATCCTAAATTATTATTACTGACAACACGAAATGATACACCAGAAGATATTCCAGTAACAATTTCTGGAATATTTTTCTCGGAACCAATATTAATTTCCTTAAAATTATTTGAATAACCTTCAATTTGATCAACATTATTTTTCTTGGCAAATTTAATGCCATAATTTAATGCTTCATCTAAAGGTAAAACATTGGTCATTTTCTTATCCTCCAACATTCATAACTTTAACAGCACACCAACCAGCGCCTGTTCCTGTTTGAGCTCTTTGTCCATTTTTCCCACAGAAACCAACATTTGCTGAAGGATCGGCCATTTTATTTGAAATGCCTAATAATTTGCTTAACGTTTCTAAGGTATTACCATCAATTGTTGTAGCTCGACATACTTCCCCAATTTCACCTTTCTTAATTTCAAAAACTTCATTTGTTCCAAAATTAAATGTACCTCGTATAGAATCAACTTGTCCTCCTCCTCCTCGTTTGAGAAGTAAACCATTATTCACCAATTGGAGAACTTCTTCCTCCGATAGACTCATACCTTTAGACGCTTCAAGAAAAGTATTACGCATACGTACAATTGGATAACTTGAATAAAATTCAGCACGACAATTTCCTGTTGTTTTTAGATTAAAGAACGCTGCAGAGGCACGATCAGTAAGATAAGATTTCAGCACACCATCCTTAATTAATTCTGTACGTTCGACTGGTACACCTTCATCATCATATTTCATAAAACCAAAGGTTCTGGTTTTAAAACCAGGGACATATTCTAGAGTTCCATCATCAATAAGATTAACAAAATTCTTGGCTAAACGTTTTCCGAGTTTACCTTTTAGTACACCTGCAGATCTTAATGAATCAGCTTCTGTACTATGACCAGCCGCTTCATGGGCAAATAAAAAGTTTATTGAACCATCAAGCACAACGGGATATCTACCAGGTTTTATTTTCTCTGCTTCAAGTCCTTTTATTGTTCTTTGTTTTGTTTCTTCAGCTCTTTGAGCAATGTCTATTTCATCGAACAATTCAAATCCTCCAACGTGCCCAGCTCTTCCTAACCCTTGATTGGTCTCTGTGCCTTTCTTTGCAGTTGGTATAACAAATAGAACAGTATAAGGACGTTCTTCAGATATCTCCATTCCTTCTGAAGTAGCCAAAATTTGTCTTCGTAATATATCAAAATAATATGTTCGGGTAGATTTGATTTTATTTTCCTCATCCTTTAATATCTTATCTGTTTCTAATATTAAGTTCATTTTATCTTCAAAAGGAATATCTTGCGAAGGTTTTTTCTGAGTAATTTTAACGGAATCCTTGATTGCCTTCACAGGTGCCAAAGCTATATCAGTTTTTGAAAGTTTCTTAGAAACTTTTTGGGATACAATAGCCATTTCAAAGACTTTTTTATAAGCGTCTTTTGATCCATAAGCAAATCCAAATGCTCCATCTTTCAAAACCCTTATACCAATTCCAGCTTCTGACCCTGATAATGAAGTTTGAACTTTTCCATCAATAACATCTATTGATGTGTAAAGTGAATCCTCATCTCGGATATCCGTATAAACAACATTTTCCTTTGAAGCAAGATCAAAAATTTTTTGATATAAATCTTCATCCAAACTAATTACCACCAATTATCAAAACTTTCGATAACAAACAATTTGATTGTTTAGAATTACTAAATATAAAAATGAATTGCAGAATTCGTATTATCTTCTTAGGGTTCTGGTGGTTTAATACTACAGATTTTATTCATTTGTCCCGTTAGAATTCGTATCTCATGTTTATCAGAAATTACTCCTGTTATTTGTTCATCAAATGAACCTTTTTTATCAGTTTTTTTCGTATAGAGATTTTGATTTGTTTCAGAATCAATACCAAAGAAAATCGGGATTTTTGGTGAAGCTTCTAATCTAATCAATTCATCTTTTAATTTTTGTACTTTTTTAATAGTAATAGAAGCTACTTTTGATTTATGGTTAATAATAATTTCTTGTCCCTTATCCCCTTCAAGAAAGACATTACCATTCAATGATCCAATTTGTTGTATAACACGATTTGTTTTTGCATCCATAACCTCAATAATATTATTACTTGGTGTTCCGATCATAGTAAATGTTATAGCACCAGTTTTTGAAAATGTTTTATCGATTGATGGATAACCTGAAAATCTAACTCTTTGCCCTTTATATTTATCAAAACCAGTGATAGAAACCTTCAATCCAAGCTCCTTTCTTGTTGGATTATATTTTTCAGTAATTAAATATGAAATACTATAAGTCATATAACATACCTCGCTACAATAGTTTTAATCAAACTAGTTAGACTATATCAGCACTAGAATAAATAAATTACTTATGCAAATTATCATTTAAGTTAATTATTCATCATCAATAGGCAAATCTTCTGAGATCTTATAATAATGAATTGCCAAATCATCTTGTTCTAATAATGCATATAAAGCACTGATTCTTACCCAAATTTCTTTACTGGTTGGGTTTTTAGCAGCAGCTTCATGCCAACATTGTAGAGCACTTTCAAAGTGTGACTGATAAAATAGTGACTCAGCAAGGCAACACCAATAATCAGGATTTGAATTATTGACTTCTATAATAGCATTTGAGAAAATTTGTGTCGCGGTTATATAATCACGATTTTCCATTGCTAACATGCCCATTTCAATTGAGGTTTGATTTACTTCACATGCCATCTTTTATTTGACCCTTTAACTTTCCTTGGGAAGACCGATTCCCAAATAAATATAGGTCATTTTCTTTAAAAAGAACTAATAAGGGAATGAGATGACCGAAAGTATTCTGACTTTTGATAAAAAAAAAGAGTATTTCTTAAAAAGAAGGAAAAAGGAAGTAGTTAAAGGGGAGATCCCGATCTACTTCTAAAGGATTTTTATTAAATTCTACCTTCGACCATAGCCATAGGAATATCCTGGTGAATAATAATAGGATTCCTTTTTCTTTGAAGTGAAAGCAAGAACAAATGTAACTAATAGGAATAAAACACTCACAGGAATTGGAAACATCAACTCTGGAGATATTGCTTGTTTCATACCTAAATACCATATTAGTGCTTGTAATCCATCTGTTATAAATGCTAGCACAAAGAATAAGCCAGATAATTTAATTTTAAAGAAGGCAACAATAATTCCAATAATCATTAAGCCCATACTTACATACCATAAAATCATCATCAGAGTTCCTGCTTGTAGTCCTAGAACTGTTTGATCTGTAAAGGCACTATTCCATGCCTGAGGACTAAACATATTTGTACCAGTACTTACAAATTTGAAAAAGCCAAAACCAGATTCACCACCGATTTTCGCATCAAAGAAGCGCCCTTGAAATTCAAGTGTATAAACACCAACATCTTTTACATAAAATAGACTTACTGGTACAACCACGAGGGAAATGGCTGCGAGGATTATTACTATAGCTTTACCCAATTTCACTCACCATAACATTCATTGTAATCTAAAGAATATTGATATATTCTCATATTAAATCCTTTGTTTTTGAGCATATTTTATTACAATTCAAATAAATATTTTATTTTCTACGGGGGCCCGTATTTTTTCTTTTTTCTGAATTGCTTTTATTGGTTTGTTTAGGTTTAAGGACTGGGGAATTGAGTAAACAACGATCTGTTTAGATTTTTAAGGATGAATGGGTTGCAATTAAAGCATCGCTATGATTTTCTAAATCATTTTTTAGAGCAGAACTATTTAATTTATCGACTTCTACTACTACAATAGTGAAATCACATTTCGGACAATTTAATACTGCTACTTGCTCATTTTTCAATTGATAGAATTGGATGTTTGGTCGGGCACGACAATCGCATTCAATACATAATTCGCCCCAGACTTCTTGAATCAGTCTCGCTTCATAGCCTTGTAATTGAGTTATCATATCACATCACTCAAAAGGTATTGCCACAAAATTGCTTTTAAAGAATTGATGATGAAAAAAATAAGCACAAAAAAGAGATTATCTGTGGAAAAAAGGAAAAATAGAGTTGCTTCTTCTATAACGGTCGAAAGTGTCTTGCTTCTATAACCTCTTTTTCAGCACTATAACTGGGTCCAGGTATTTGACGGTCTTTTAGTGACTTAAACCAATTTGAGAGTATTTTATCCTCATCTTGATCGAGTCCTTTTACTTCAAATATTAGGATATTGAAATGTAATCCTGCTTTTTGCCAGATTTCAAATAATTCTGTTGTTCCTGGCCCTATTTGAGCTTCAAGATGTTTTCGTGGGTTACTAAGAAAATCTCTTAATTGTTTCATTACATCTTCTGTGAATGTAAATTTAGACAAAAAGAAAGCATTGTTTGAAATATCTCTTTCTGTCCAAAGAGCATCTAATTTAATTCCACCTACATCTGTTATTATTTTCTCTACTTTCTCATACATTATTTCTTTTGAGTTAAGAAACAATTTATCCAAGTCTTTCCAATCAATACCATTTTCAAGAACCCATTGATAATTTTCCAATTTCCTTCCTAGTCGATCATGTGTTGTAGATCTATTATCGATTTTTATTGGAAAATCACCCTCAGTAGATAAGTATTGAATAATAATATGCCCTAAAGATTCTCGTGTATCAAAAGCAGAATTTGATAGTTTTTCGACTTCAAATAAACTTGCTCTATAAGGAATTGCTTCTGAAAGTATCCGAACTATTTTCTCAAAATCACCGGGAACCTTTTTATCATAAAATCTTTTGCCTTCTATTTCCTTAGCTTCTTTGAGCTTCTTTATTGGTCCTACATCAATTGTAAACTCTCGAGAAATAACACTATCTAAAGCACTTAACCAATTCTTTCTTCCTTCAAAATCATGTTCTGCTCGTTTTATAGTAATAAATTCAGCATTTAATGCATCACTAAAGACTTTAGCTATTTGCTGTTCATTTGGGAAAAACTCATCATCAGGAATAATTCCCTCAAGAATTAATATCCGACTTTCTAGTGAAATTTCTTGAAGATTCTTTCCTAGTGAGGAGTTTCTTTCTTCAGATGATAAACTAGCATTAATTTTTTCGGTGATATTGTTGAATATCGCTCGTTGTTCTTTCAAAAAATTCTCATTCATTTTAGTTGCTTCTAATAAAAACATTGGTGCGAGATTTTCTTGCGACCAAAGTAAACTTCCTACTAAAGCCCCTTTTTTTCTAAATGCTCTATATGTTTTCGTAAGAAAATCATCTATAATTTTTTGTAAATCGAAAAATTCTTGATATGGAATTGTTTGAGCTTTTTCAAGCCAATTAGCTACACCCACAATTGCTATAAACCATTTTCTTGGTAATTTTAGTTGAACCATAAAAAATCTCCTAAAGCTTATTGAATATATAATAATAGGATTGCTTAGTGAAATATTAATCTTGTAGTAAGAACAAAAACTAATCTATGTGAAAGATATTACAGTAATACCAACACTGCCACCAACTAATGATAAAATAACAAGTATTACTCCTCTAACAATAGATTTCTTACCACCTCGATCATCCCAACCAGTAGCCCATTTAATAAGACCAATAATTGCTAAGATAGTTCCTAGGATAAAACAAAGAATTATAAGAATAGCAGCTGCGTTACTCATTATTCGACCAATATTGTTTGGTAAATCTAGTAAGTTATCTAAAAAATCTAATTTTGTCTCTATAAAATAACTAGGAATTCTCAAACCCATTTTATTATCAAAATAGCATTTTTATTTGAAAATAAAAACTCCCCTTAAGTTAATTTTGGGGATAACAAACATTAAAAATAATTAAAGAAATGATTAGGTCATTATGACAAAAGAACCTCCATTTTATGAAGAAGAGGAAGAATTACCTATCACTATTAGCGAAAAAGCTCCTGATGTGAAAAATTTATCTCCAACTAAAATTGCTGATCAATTTTGGTGTGAGATGCAACTTCACCTTAGATTACATCTTGGTTTAGAACCTACTGAAGTAATGATAACAGGTAGTGAAATTCATCGCTCATTGGAGGAAGAACTTGGTCCTGTTATTGAGGTTATTACTACAACACCTGAGGATAGTATTATTACCTATATCCTTCAAATTTATACCAAATTAAGAACGTTAGAATTGAAAGGTATAACACGAGAGTTGCCTGTAATAGGCGAATTAAATAATATACCAATTTTAGGAATTATTGACCAATTGACAGTAGAAAATTTTGATGAAAAAAGACAATTAATGATAACAGATTATAAAACAAGAAAATCAAAGAAACCTCCAACCTATGAGCAAAAAAGGCGCAATCGTATTCAATTACAAGTATATTGGCATCTTTTAAGAGATTTAATTGAAGGGAAATTTACCTCTGAAATGTTTAAAAAATACTTTGAGATGCCTGAAAATATAGCTCCTTCAGAGGAATTATTAGCTCAATTACCAGAGGATATGAAAGAATTGTTAAGAAAATATTCTCCACATCAATTACTTGATGAGTCTTTCCAAATATATACTACATTACCTAGCTTATCACCTAATCTTGAAGCAATCTATTTACATCAAGAAGATCAGTCTGTTGTTTATTCTGATCGAACACTATTTCATGAAGAAAGCTTTGAAGTAGATATGGAATGGGCATTAGGCTACTGGTTAAAAGCAAGGAATCCAAGTGATAGTCAACAACAGTGGATGTGTAATTATTGTCAATTTACAGAAAAATGTTCTTACTTCTTACGGAGATATCTTAACAAGGAAGAAAATAAAAAGAAAAAATGATTGTAAAAATCATTGATTTTGAAGATACTTTTGCCTTCTCTTAAGAGTCTTTAGAAGTTCTATTTTGACTGAAGCGCGAATCATCTCAGTATCAATTAATCCGACTACAATTAATGAATCTTCTTTTTCAACAACAGCCAAACGATTTACCCCTGTTTGTTCCATTAAATCATCTGCTTGAGAGATAGTAGCTGATTTTGATATGGTTACAACTGGTCTAACCATGAAATCTTTTGCTTCAATATCCGGGGAAATCATTCCTCCTTCCTTTAAAATAACTCGTAAAACATCTCGCTCGGTAATAATGCCAACAACCTCACCAATGCTGGTAACAAAGACACAGCCCTTATTGGATTGTAATAGCACTTTGGCTATAATTGCTATATTATCACTTTCATCAACCATTGTAGGTGGAACCATTATTATTTCTATCTGAGATTTTGGTGTTAATGACATTATAATTCACTCTTGTTTCATATTCATTAATAATTAATAATAATGTTGGTATTTTTAGTTAAATTTTTTTAATTACAAAACGAATTTATTAAATAATATTACCTTTAAATCATTAATAGGTAGTTAATTATCTAAGGAACCAAGCTCAATGAGAATATTATTTAGAAATAAACTAAGGGGTAAATGGGTTCTTTCACTTATTATATGTGGAATAATTTTAATTCAAAATATTAATCAAGTTACGGGAGTAGATTATGAAAATATCTCTTCTATTGAAGCAAAAAATCGCTTGGAAATTGATCCAAATATCTTCCTTCTAGATGTTCGTTCAAGCTATGAATTTTATGAAGATGGACATATTTTAGGAGCTATAAACATAAATGTCTATTATTTAAGCTATTCTAAAGAAATATTACCTAGTTCGAATGAAACTGGTATATTGGTTTATTGTGATGATGGTTTACGTTCAAAAACTGCAGCTCAAAAATTATGTGAATATGGTTATAATAATGTGTCTAATATGGAAGATGGTTTTAATGGATGGAAAGATAATGGTTTTCCATATATTATTGGAACTGATCCTTCCCAAACATCAGACCCAGTACCTTGGAAAGTATTAAATTTTTCAAGTTGTTTTGCATTATTAATCTTAACAATAGCTATACGATCTAGGAAAAATAAAAAGTAGATTTCTAATGAAGAAATCCTGGAAATACTTCTTTTCGATTTATTCATTTTTAAATAAAAATAACCATTTCCTAATGAAATAATGTAATTTGGAATCAGAAATTTAGTGAACGACGCAAGGTGAAAAAAATAAATGTTTATTGAAGGACAAAAGGGATTATCAAAAATAAAGATTAAAATCCATAATATGACAAATCAAAATTTAATTGTTGAATGGCATAATATTCGATGTATAAATGATAATTGCACTCCGATAAATACTACAAAATGTCCGGTTTGTGATTATGATAGTTGTCAAGAATATCTATCCTATGAAGAAATTATAACAGATGAATTGGTTAATAGAGGGTTATTTGATTATGCCTTGAATAATTTTAATCGTAAAACTAATAGAATTATCTCACAAGAAACGATGTCAATAAGTGATTTGAATTTATATTATTGCTGAAAAGCTTTTTTGGAGGATAATAGATTGGTAATATCAACCCAACAAAATCAGTTTAAGTCTTTGTTTAAAGATATTTTGAGATTAAAAAAAATTCAAAGATTAACAGACATACAAAAAAAAGCTTTGCCTTACCTAGATTCATTAGACAATTTAGTGATCGTTGCTCCTAGTGGAGCTGGTAAAACACTTATTGCTGAAATGATAGCTTTAAAAGATATTATTTTTGAGAATTCAATTAATAATCCAACAGATAATCTAGAAGAAATTCAAACATTTTCTTATACAAAAATAAAAACCATTTCTGAATTTAAAGGAAAAACTGTTTTCTTGGTACCGCTTCGAGCTATTGCAGAAGAAAAGGCTAATGACCTAGCAAGAAGCTATAAGGATTATAAACTAAAGATACATCTTTCAATGTCTGATGTTGATTTTGATGAAAAAGAAATCGAAAAATGTCATATACTAATTTCCACATATGAACGTTTTAGAACGATAATTGGTCGAATGCCTAATATTATTAATTATATACAAAATGTTGTAATTGATGAATTTCATATAATAAGTAATGAAGGAAGAGGGCCCGTCCTTGAAACAATTTTAACTTCTTTATTAGATAACGTTCGTTTAATTTTACTTTCTGCAACTGTTGCAAACCCAAATGATATTGCTCAATGGTTAAAAGCAGAATTAATTTTTAGTGAAGAACGTTTAATCCCATTGGAATTCAACATCAAACAAACTCTTCTGCCTGAAAAAGAAGTTAAGAACATAATTGAAGAAAACATAAAAAACAATTCACAAGTGTTAATCTTTTGCGGAACTAGAAAAAAAACCGAAGAAAATGCTCAATTTTATGCTGATTTTATCTATAAGACATGCAAAGAAAATAGTGGAATAAACGAAGGAGAAATACAATCATTTCTTGAAAGTCTATCCTTAAATAAAGAAACAATTGGTAATCAGTTTCTCTATAATCTTTCAGGAAAAGGTACGGGTATACATCATGCAGGACTAAGTAGATTAGCGAAAAAAGCTGTTGAAGAGCTCTTTAAAAGAAATGATATTAAAGTGCTTTTTTGTACAGAAACTTTAGGAGCAGGTGTTAATCTTCCAGCTAGAGAGGTAATCATTTTAGATACTAAAAGAACAAATAATGAATGGTTAGCAAGAAATACCTTTCACCAAATAGCTGGTAGAGCAGGTAGACCTAATTATGACAATTATGGTAAATGTACAGTTTTAACTACTGATGGAAGAGAAAAGAAAAGTATTATTTCTCGATATTGGAATCAAAATAAGGAAAATATCAATAATAAATTAGAATTAGTAAAACCAAAATTTGATGAAATTTCTAGCCGAATAAATAGTATAGATGAACTTGAGAAAATGATTTTAACATTAATTTATACTAATAAACCTATATTGGAGGAACTCATTGAATTATTACAAAAAAGTTATTTTGAATTTAAAAACAGTGAACATTTAAGAGCTGAACAAAAACAATTACTAAGAATATTACTTCTAACTAGTAATGATACTGAAAATGAATATTTGAAAATCTTACAAATTCTTTATCCTTATGAGAATTTACAATTAGAAAAAATTTATGAAAATGATGTTTATCAAACATATCAAATATCAGATGAGTATACTAAATTTTTAGTAACAAAGAATAGCGATCAATTTCAATGTTCATGTAATGATAAATTGTTTTGTAGGCATAAATCTTTTATTTTAAATCTTCTCCCCAAAAACATTTCAATGGTTATTATCAATAAACATTTTTCAATATTAGAGAAGCTTATCATTGATGGATTCATTACTGAAAAGGTATCAGGCGTTTTGGAAACAACGTCTAAAGGAACTATCTGGGCTGAAATGGGAGTTACTAGACAAAAATTTGAATATATTAAAGATTGGATGCTTAACAATCTATTCTTAAAGAAAATTAATTTATCAACTATTTTATTAGAATGTATCAAAATAGAACCTATAATAGAATCTAACGGTAACTATCTTAATAGTTTAGAATTTCAACGCCCAATATATGATCATGTTATATTGAAAAGGGATTTTCTTGATGTTGTCACAAAATATCAATTATTCGAGGGAGATATATTAAGAATGGAAGTTGGTCTGAAATCCTTAATTGCTAGTTTGCTTCCTTTGACGGAATATCTTGGGTTAGAAAAAATAAAATTAACATTAGAAAATATTGATTTGCTTTTATCAGAAGCGTTACGTGAAACATAAATTACCTTATCATTAAGTAACAGCTGTTTCTGTTTGTTTATTTTTAAGGGTAAGAGGTAAACCTGAAGTTATAAGAAACGGTATGGAAATTAGGAGGAAAATCGAACCAATTATAAAACCATATTGATATCCACTTTGGAAGAAATGGGCAAATAACCCACCAATAATTACTCCGGGTATTTGAGCTAAGGTCTTGATAAAGAATAATAACCCTAATAATTGCCCTCTTTTTTCGTTAGAGATTAAACTGTGCATGTATGCTCCTCTTGATACTATATCAGCTGTGTTAGCAATACTAAATGGAATAATGAATATTATACCTATAACTAAGGGATTAATTGATCTAAATATTGGCGTTAAAGCTAATATAGCAGTTGAAAGAGCAAATATTCCACGAGAGATAATTAGAAATTTATGTTTATTTGTTCTATCAAGAAAATAGCCTATAGGTAAAGCAAGGATTAAAGAAATCACAGTCATTACAGCAAATAAAAGTAATACCTCACCATTTTGCATGGAGAGACCTAATCCAATCAATTTACCACTGAGAGGATTATTTTCTTGTGTAAGAAAAATTAGAAGGAATGGCATATACACATTAATTCCAGTATGTAAAAAGAAATGACTCGCAAGAAAATGGAAATAATTTTTTTCTTTTTTTATTTGTGAAAATTGAAAAGTTTCTTTGATTTCTAATAACCAATATTTTCTGTCTATTTTGGGTTTTGGTTCTTGAAAGAAAATTCCTACAACAATAAAACCAAAGGCACAAATTGCTCCCGTAGCAAAGAAAATATTGGAGGAAGGTGAAATAAGCATAAGAGCAAAACCAGCAATTGTTCCAATGGATGAACCCAGAGAAGCATATGCATTAGCTTTTCCTAATTTTCCTTCAGATGCTATATCAGGAATTAAAGAATTATTACAAATAAATGCAGCAGTATTGAATAAGCTCATTAGAACATTTATTCCAATGATCAAAAGTAGTGATCTACTTAATGGTAGGAAAAATAGAAGGATAGCTGATGATGTTCCACCTGTTAAAATGAAGATTTTTCTTCTGCCAAAATTTTTTTGTAAATTATCACTTATAGCTCCAGTAAAAATACTAACTATTGCCCCAGTTAAGGCAACAAGACTTACAAGTAATGAAACGATCAACGGGCTGTAATTTAATAAATCTAATAAATAGTCATTAAAATATTGGCCTTGTATTGAGAGATATATAGACCAGATAAATGCACCCAATGCTATTAATAAGATATTTCTTTTATTTAAGAAAGGCAATGTTGATTGTGACTCCGGTGTCTCTTCTAATTGGTTTTTATTGTTAACCAAATTATAATCTCTCATTGAACTTGCGGGATTCTGCTTTGCTAAGCAGGCACCTTTGATTTTTTTGCTGTCGATTTTTCCTTTACCTTAGGAGGCTTTTCCTTTTGATTTTCCTCATTTATTTGTTCGAACTCTACTTGATCCTCTTCTTGTAAGAACTCAAATTCTTGTTCAATGTTAATATTTTCTTCTGGAAATTCATCAACTGATTTATCTAATTTCACCTCTGTTTTGGAAGTTTCTTTTGTTTGAGATGAACTATTCTTCCTTTGTGATTTTGTTACTTCTTCAATTCCAGCCATCATTGGACTTGGTTCATCTATTACCTCTTCCATTTCAGATTCATCATTCTCTGTGATTTCTTCTCCATCAGCTACTTTTATTTTAATTTCTGGTTCATCAGCAATTCCATTTGGAGTGATATAAAATTCAGTTGATTCTGTAGGCAACCAAGCACAATCTTCGATTTTTGCTTTTCTCATATTCTCTTTTAGTTTTCTCATATTGATCCTAATATCAGAGGCATGTGCAAGAACATGCCCACCAGCTGCTATAACAGGATTGTATTGTGCAGCCATAGTACCAATATTAGCCATAACTTGATTTGTGAATATAACTGAAGTATTGAAGGCTATTGCAATTCTTTTTAGAAGACCAATTAATTTACCTATTTTCTTTTGGCGTACTGCAAGAAGATTTAATTCATGAAATTCCGCTCTAAATGGAGCCATTAATGAATCAATAATTATTAAGCCAGGATCTAAAGCTTGGACATAACCTGGTAAGCGATCTATTGCTTGATTAAGATACCGAAGTTGTTCAGCTTGAACCACAAAAAGATTACTTAATACTTCTTCTCGATTTAAACCAAATCGTTCAGCAATATCTTGTAAATGTTCAGCTTGAAATGAATTCTCTGTATCAAAATAAATTACCGGACGACCTAATCCACCTTTTTCTTCGGGTAGTTGAGCAGTTACAGAACAAGTCAAACAAGTTTGAGTCTTTCCTGTTCGATACTCACCATTGATTTCGATTATTGCACTAGTGGGCATACCCCCACCTAATAATTTATCTAGATTAGTGGAACCTGTCGTAAAATATTTCCTTTTTTTGAGCAAACGTTCCGATTGATCAGCAGCTTTCTGAAATAATGGTCCTCTAAAATTATCGTCTGCAGCTCGTACTAAAGAAACAGCAGTCTTTTCACTAATATTAGGAATAGCAGCTATTTCAGATTCAGTTAAAACACTTAATACTCGAGCATCAAAAATTCCAAAATCTTGTAAAGCTTTCAAAGCAATTTTGGGAATGCCATATTTCTTAGTGTTTTTTTCAATGAAATTATCTATAATTGTTTCAGTATTTTTCTTTACAACCAAATTAGTCACTCTCTTTATACGTCTCGAATAATCAATTGGTGTTTTTTCTTTTTAAATATACAAAAAAAAAGATAAGCTATATAGAATTGGTAATTTATATTCGTTTAAAGCTAAAATTTATTTGACTAATGATAGAAATAATTGATTAAACTGATGAATTATTTTAGGTGAAAAATTTGGAAGAAAAACGAAATGAATTTTTTGAAGATGATGAACAGAAAGAAGAACAAGATAAATTAATTGAAGACATAGAGGAGGAGAAGGAGGAGGAAGTAGAGGAACTTATTCCAAGTAGTATAGTTGAAGAAATTAAAAAGAAAATTGAATTAGCGGAAATAGAAGAACCTTCAGAAATTATAGAAGAAATTGAAGATGAAATAGATCAAGAAATTGATAAGGAAATAAGTCAAGATATTCCAGAACAAATAGCTATTGAACCTATAATTGAGACAGTGAAAAAAGATGAAACACCGTGGATATTTTTTGATTATTCAGGAACCTTAGTAAACACTATTACTGCATTATCCAAAACATACACAAGATTTCTAGGTAAAGAATTCACCCCAGAAAGTGTAAAACAATTATACAAAGATTATCCAAAATTAAGTAAATTCGCGATTATTAGAAAATATAAATTCAATCCATTTAAATTTCTCTTTGGTGGAAAGAAGAAATTCGAGGAAATAAGGAAAGAAGAATTTTGGAATGGTGTACGAGCTTTTCCAGGAATTCCAGAAGTTCTTTTACGGATGGAAAAAATTGTCTTAGCTAAATATGCTATTGTTACGCATGAGACTGAAATTGAGGATCCAGAAGAACGAGCGAAAATATTCCAACATTTTGGTATACCTATTCATTTTCATGAGGTTATTACTGATTATTCAAATAAGGAAGAAAAATTCAATAAATTTATACAAGAAAAAGGCATTCAGAACGGCATAATGATAGGGGATACACAATTTGATTTAGATTTAGGTAGAAAAATCGGATTTTTCACTATAGGTGTAACATGGGGATTTTCGAAAAGAGAAGAATTTAATGCTCATTTTATAATTGATGATCCCAGGGAAATATTACAAGTTGTTATGAATTTAATGCATCAATTTGAATTATACCGACTTCATGGGGATCCATAACCTTAGAAATTGGTGATAAAATAATGGATATCAATAAACTATTAGCTGATTTAAAATCAAAAAACAAAACTACTCGAGAGAAAGCAGTTGATGAATTAGCATTAGCACAAGATCCAAAAGCAATTGATGATTTAATTCAAGTATTAAAAAAAGACAAACATGGGAGTGTAAGGAGAAGAGTTGCTTTAGCTTTGGGAAGAATTGGTGGTGACGTTTGTAAAGAAGCTTTAAATGAAGCTATGATAAATGATAAGGATGAAGAAACTCGAAAAAACTCCGCTATAGCATTAGGTAATTTTGGGGATGAACGGGCAATCCTACCACTTTATGAGTTTATGCAAAAACCAAAGGAAAATAATTTTTTTGATAGCTTAGACAGAGCAAGAATAAATAAAGTGCTTAATGAATTAACTCAAAGGAAAATGCAAGGAACTATAGAAAAATTAGTTGAATGGCGCAAACAAAGAATAGATAAAATGTGAAGAAGCTAACTTTTAATACGTCCACCAAAGACTTCGAACTCATTTAAGACCATTAAAACATCATCAAATTGTTCAGTGGGGATAGTATTAACCATTTCTCTTACATTGTATTTTGAAATAGATAAACCAATAATTAGAATGAAGAGTGGCAATAAAATAATCAAAATAATATACCACCAATTAATTAACCAATTTAATAAATCCAATTTAATTATGAAACCATAAACACCTCCTGCTGAAATTAATAATAATTCTAAAATGACTGAAATATTTAACGCAGATAGCCATTTTTTATTTGCAGCAAGTTGCTTTCGTAAATTATCTATGTTAAATTCTTTTCTAGGTTTAGCATCTATAGTAGCTTTAACTCCAAAAACTTTGCGTGTGTATATGAGTAACATTTTTACATCTTGCAAAGTCATATTTTGTATTCCCCCACTTTTACGGGCTCTTAAGATAAACCACCGTTTTATCCTATCCCATGAAGAAATAACTGAATGGAGAAGCAGGAAATATAACAAAAGTAAAAGTCCTACTGAGAGGAATAGATATGCAAAATGATTTACTCGAATAGCAAAAAGAACAATAGCCCAAATTAGGAAATATAAAATTGGCAGTAATTCCAAAGAAAAAATACTAGGATTCCAACCAGTTAAAAAACCGAAATAAAATAAGAAACGGTGAGATACGAATTTATCCAAATTGCTCTCACCGTTTAGGATGATCGATTTTAGTGATGCCTTCACTACTTTGGCCGAGACCGGTATATTGGCTGATGTATGTTCTTCATTATTCAGAGTAATTATTCCTCCTCGACTTGACAATATTCTATTATGAAGTCGAGGACTTTTTGTTTATCATTATCGTCAAGCTCTCGTATTAGATCTAATATTTCCTTAAATGAGAGTGACATTAAATTACCTACAACTCCTCGTTTCTCAATCGCGTTTAAGAGCACATTAGGAATTGCTTCAGATTGAACTTTGGAAATTTCATCTTTTCCAATAATATTAGCTTTTAATACATAAAATTTAGAACGACCAAATGGAGCTTCTATGTGTTCTACAATCCCCCATTTCACTAATTCCTTCATATATTTAGATATGAATTGTGGGGATTTAGAAGTCAAATATGGTAAATCTTCTGTTAATCTAGCTAAATCTGCACCAGTTCGAGGACTATCAACCAATAATTCGACTAATTCTCTTTGAGTCTCTGTTAAAATTTTAATTGATTGCATGCTTACAAGTGCAAGTGTATTATCGTCTAATTTTAATAGATCCACACCTGATTTTTTACGAGCCTCAGTTATATTTTTGAGAAATTCATTTATTTTATTCTCGAATGAATGCAATTGTTTTCTACTCCTTATGCAAATTAGTAGATATTACTAAACTATGTTGGTTTATATTATTTATAAATTTTCGGTCTAATGTAAAAAGTGATAAAATTACTATTTTCAGGATAAAAATTATTGATGTTTTGGTCTTTTAATATATACAACCGCTACTGACATAATTATTCCCACCAAAAAACCAACAATAACAACTTGATTTATTGGATTATTTAATATTGGTTCTAGAAAATATGGCAATATACTTAAAATTAAACCATTAATTTTCTGGGGGGTTTCCATAGCAAAAGCATTTGTCACAGGAGAGATATCAGAACGATACATATATGGAATTATGTCACTGAATAAACCAGTATTATCTCGTAATACAATGCTATTGATAACAAAATCTTCGTGGAAGAAAGTTCTTACAATAGCATCCTTTCCTTCACATATAGAGGCAATTTGATATTGGTTATCATCTAAATAATCTAAAGTAAATACTTCATGAGATTTGAACAATGGGTCAGCAAATTGATCGTTTTTAGTTATCATAAAAAGATCTTTTAGCAAATAGAGATAATCCCATTGATAAATATAAGATTGACCAGTATTAGAAAATTCATTAAAATTGAAAATCCAGTTTGGAAATTCACTTGATGGGAAAATTAATTCATCTAAATTAATTGAAATCTTAATGTTTTTCACAGTATAAGATTGGGTAGTTCTATTATCCAAAAGAACAGCAGCAATTATTGATTGTTTAGCAATACCTAAATTATCAGGATTTATATTATCTAAAAGGAGTTCGCCTAAATCAAAAAGTGTATTTTCAATATCATCATTTAAATTCTTAAGACGGGCCATTTTCTCTTTCTCTTTAAAATTACCAATGCTATTGAAATTATCATATACTTTCATTAAGAAAGACATAACTGTCATTGAACCAGTGAATCGCTTTAATCCATCTGGTAAAACATCTGAAAGAACTAGTTCAGCATCATTTATTAAAGGAGTAATTATTTTATCCTTCAAAATAGCGGTACCAAAATAAGGACTGAAAATAAATCCATCATCACTTCTTTGTGCTTTAAGTATTTGTTCAACAATATTCAAAGCTTTTTCTTCACAAAGTTGTATATTAGAATCATATACAAAACCTTGAGAGAGTACTTTATAGATATCCATTAAACCACGGATATCACCTGCTCCTTGAAATGATCTCATATCGATGATTTTCAAAGGTGATGAATCATAATGATACTGATGAAAATCATTTTCTGAATCTTGACTACCTGCAAAATACTTATCCCATACATAAGAATAACCAGAAAAACGTTCATTTATGGGTTGCCATCCGATTTCTGAACCAGCTTCATAAATATATGTTACTTGGTCATCTATCCAAGATATATGATTAGCATAGTCAGAAGTTATTCGATTAAAAGCATTCTTTAATACATTATTAGTTATTGAATAAAACATATAACGATTTTCATCCCAAATAATGGAATCACCAGCAGAAACCTTTCGTATATAGGTTAAATATTCGAAGGCTGTTTGTGGGGAGGTATAAATGCTATTTTGAAAGTCAATGAAATCATCTGTAAAGATATTTTTAGGAGCAAAGGTTCCGTTTCTAGTCATTTTAGTAATTTCTTGCCAACTGATGAACTTAGATGATCCTTCTTGAATTATAGGTTCTCCAATTCCTGCTACAGCAAATTTAGGATCATTAAGAGCATATTGATTAATAGTTTGCCACCATCTACTAACAACATCAGATAATAAAAGGATTGAATATTGCTCTAAAAATGAAAAACACGGCATAAATTCAACAGCTCGTAAAATTTTAGATCCCAAAACTAATGTATCAGGTAATAAAGCAATACGCTTACCAATAAATTCATTATATTTTGGACGAATTAAAACATTCCAAAAAGTTTCAAATCCTGAGTTGCTATTAGAAAGTGAATTTAAAATGCATATTAATTGATCATTGGTAGCTACTTGGTAGTACAACCAAGAAATGATTTTTTCTGTCATAAAAATCCATTCACGATTGAATTGATTTTCTTCTTCAATTGATCCCACAAAATCAAGGGCAATTTGGACGTTATCTTTCAATATAATATATTGCATTAAAATATCCTGAGCTAAACCATCCAAAAGCTGTTGAATATCAAGATTCTCAAGACCTTCATCAGAATTTGATAAATCACTTAATTCACCATATCTAGTGAGATTTAATGGATTTTGGACATTCCAAATAAAAATACCCAATTCTTCATTGAAAAGTGAAGTCAATTCATTGGTAGCAGTCTTTATCTGTTCAAGTAAATCATCATCAGAGATATTATCTAAATTATAAGTATAGGAGGTACCATTGGATGCTGAATTGCCTAAAACCTGAGCTATAAAAATAACTGAAAGAAGAAATGAATTAGCAATTAATCTCTTTTTTGTTACCATAAGCTTTGTCATTAGGTAATCACGTACCTCTGCTTTGCTAGGTCAATAGGAAGCTAGCATATTTCAGATCTGAATTTTTTTGCTATTACGTATTCTATAATATAGTTTAAACATTTAAAACTTATTTGTCCTCTTTTTTAAACGTTCAAAAGAGATTGAATAACAACAAAAAATAGAAAAATTAGTGAAAAATATCCAAAAGTATTACTTTGGATATTCTTCATGAATGTTATTTTTTCTTGGAAGAAACTAATGGATTACTATCGCGACCTTCGCCATGAATTTCGACTAAACCACCGCGTTCTAATTCTTCAAGCCATTTCTTTGCTTGAGCAGGTGACACTCCAGCTTGCATTGATATTTGATTTAATCTCATTTCACCAAATTCTTGTAAATCATTAAGAATTTTAAATCGAGGTTCATTTTCAGCCATTTTTTGGAATGCTCGCATTCTTTCTTCAAGAAACTTGTATTCTTTTTGAAGATCTTCAATTTTCTTTTTAGCAATCCCTAAATCTTCAACAGAACCTTCTAATCTAGTAATTTCAAGTTCTTTTTGTGAAAGACGATGTTCTAAATCTTTTATTGTTTGTTTATTTTCAGAATCAGTAGCTTGAAAAGTATTAACTTCTTCTTTAAGTGAACTTAATTCGTCATCTTTGCTTTTTGATTCTGTTTCTAAAGCAGTAATCTTTTCCTTTAGCTGGGATATTTCTTCAACTTTTTCATCTGTGCTCTTCTTAAGAGATTCCATTTCAGCATTGTTATTTTCAGATTCTTCTACTATGGGTATTTTTGGTGGTTCTTCTTCAGACATTTTTCTGAAACCTCCATTACATTCATCAATTAAATGAAAAATGCAATTGTCTAGTATTATCACCTAAGATTTGATTTAAAATTATTTGGTTATTGACATAAGTGTAAATCTTTGGAAAATTAATACGAATAATTATGAAAAATATTCTAATTTATAAACCTGAAAATGAACTAATAACATTATCCACCACATAATCGATCATATCCAGATTTGCTGAATCTTGGGATAAATTGGTTCCTAGTCCGATTGTTAATGTATCACCTAATTCTTCTACTAAATCAAAAATAACTGATTTCTCTGTATATCTACTACGAGCGATGAGATGCCAATTGTTTTTGGGATTAGTATACATAACAATAAGTGAAGATTGCTTTTTACTTTGAATAGCATAAATATCATCTTTATAGAGAGAATAATGCATTTGATTGAGAGCTATCATTAAACCAGCGAAAAGAACATCCTCATCCCACTTTTCTTGATGACCTCGATTAGGGGACCAAAGTAATTCCCCTGAATTAAGTACTAAAACAGTTGAATCAAGCATAATATTAGTGCTTTTTAATTCCTCGTCCATTATTATCATCAACCAAGCTACTAACTACATTCCGTGGAATCTATCTTACTAGAGTTTTTAATTCTTTTTCATATTTTCATAATGTAAGGAATTAAAAGAAGAAAAATGAAAAAAATAGAAGGATAGGAGATGAAACTTTCATTTCCCTTATAATATTTTTAGAAGGATGGGAACAGATTTATTGATCCGCCTGATAACAAATCAACTAGGAAGACAACTAAAAAGATAAACACTAATGAAATTACTGTTATCCAGAGTGACCATTGCCAATACTTATCAGATGAATATGCTGTATTTGGAATAACTTGGGGTGTTGTAAGTAAATATCTAATAATTATTATGAACCCGATTGTTAGGAATACATAAAACATAGGCGCGAATATTAGAGACGTTAAATAAGTTAACGCTAGGGCTACAGCTGTTACACCAAACGCTAAAATTATCGATACAAAGAACAGCCGGAAGAAATAACTTGCGTCAAGCTTCTTTCTAGCTGTAATTATTCTCATACTTAAATATAGAATCAAAGTTAATAATAAAATTTCTACTATTAATATTAATAGCCAATACCAATCTTCGAAAGCCATTTTTAGTTTCACCGAAAAATAATTTGTTTAAAGCTTTTTGTATTTTATGTTTATGGTATGCCCCTTATTATCATTAACATTTCTATTTAGTAGTTTAAAACTGAAATTTCTCAAGAATTTATTTAGCAAATAATGAATTATCTGGAGAAGTATTTATGACAATGATAACTAAAGATGAATCTATACCTGAGAGAAGGATAACTATTTCATCTGACCTACTCAAACGATACTTCTCTGTTAGTCTTTTTGCGTTTGGATTTAACTTTGTGACTACTTGTGAATATGTCCATTTTAAAGCAATAATTAGAGAAATTGGTTCGATAAGTGAATTAGGAATTTCAATTCTATTAAGTAGCGCTTTAATTGCACTGTGCTTTGGTGCTTTAGTTGGGGGGATTATAAATGATTCAACGCGAACAAAATATGGGCAAAGAGCACCCTCAATATTTTTTGGTACATTAGTAACATCTGCTTTACTAATTGTTATACCATTATTTACTCTATTTCTTCATAATATTAGAGCAATTTTTTACTTGTTACTAATCATCCTTATCTTCAGTCATATCAGTTTAGGTTTTGCTTACTCTCCATGGCTAGCTTTACTACCAGATCTTTTTTCAAAGAAAGAAAGAATGTCAGCAGCAATTGTCATCACAATAATAAGTGCTGTTGGAGCAGCAATAGCAAATATTGTTTTTTCGATATTAGTAGATTATAACCGTTCTTGGATGATTTGGATAATAACGGGTAGTGTTTTAGCCATCTCAGGTTTAATAACGGTATTACTTATACCAAAAGAGAATCCCGAAGTGAATATTGAAACCAAAAAAAGTGATATTTTAAGAATACCTCAAATAATTTTGAAGCATGGAGGAAAAAATTGGATCTTTTTACTTTTGGTTAGTTGTGTCTGGGCATTTAGTTCCCATTTAGTTGAAACAAGTATTGTTGATTCATTAACAATACGTTTTGTCTTATATGATAATACTAGAGCCTCTTTTGCAAGCAATATACTTATGGGGTGTTACGTTGCAATAATGATTTTACCTTTATTATGGTTGGGTAATAAAATTAACAAGAGGAATAGTAGTATCTTAGCAAGTATATTTTACTGTTCATTTTGTTTACTCTTAGCTATAATGAAAGATTTTAGCTGGATTTATTTTATTGCCATTTTTGGTGGTATTGGGAATATCCTAATTAGTACTTTGCAAATAGCTCTTCCAGCAGAGATTGTTCCCAAAGGAAGAGAAGCAAGTTTTTTAGGAACTTTTTTCGTTTTTGGAGCAATTGTTAAACCATTAGCTACTTTAATTCAAGGATTAATCCTTGATAAAAATCCAGAAAATTCTTCTTTAGCATCAATTGGTGGTTATCCTTGGGTTTTTATTCTAGCTGCAATTGTAGCTATAAGCGCAATTATTTTCTTATTATTTATAAAAGAAAAGAAAATTGAAGATAAGATTCAATATTCTGTAGAGTGAATAAAAAACAAAGAAAAAAATAGGGAAAAAGGGTATTAGATTTTTATACCCCTTATTTTGTTGTCACATGATGACATTCAACAAAGTGAGTGGGAGATATTTGTACTCGGGGTGGTTCTTCTTGTGTACAAATTGAAGTTGCAATGGGACAACGTGGATGGAAGTTACAGCCTGGGGGAGGAGCAACTGGTGAAGGAGGATCTCCTTCAAGGAAAATTCTTTCAGGTTTTACTGTTGGATCAGGGATTGGAATTGCTGAAATCAAAGCCCTTGTATAAGGATGTCTCATATCTTCAAAAACTTCTTCGACAGAGCCAACTTCAACTAATCTGCCTAGATACATAACACAAACAGTATCAGAAATCATTCGGATAACTGAAAGATCATGAGCAATAAATACATAAGCTAAATTAAATTCTCTTTGTAAGTTTCTCAATAACATCAAAACTGCTGCTCTTACAGAGACGTCAAGAGAAGATACAGGTTCATCTAGTATAACAAATCTTGGATTTAATGCTAATGCTCTAGCAATACCCACACGTTGCTTTTGACCACCAGAAAATTCGTGTGGAAATCTGAAAGCATGATGAATCATTAAGCCTACTTTTTCCATTAATTCAATGGATCTAATTTTTAATTCATCACCAGAAGCAACATTATGGATAATGAGAGGTTCTGAAATAATATCAAAAGCAGTCATTCTTGGATTCAATGAAGCTGAAGGATCTTGAAAAACTATCTGCATTTGTCTTCGCATATCACGCAAATCTTTTTTATCAAGCGCTACTAAATCGATCATTTCACCATCTTCTTTTCTAAAGAAGACATGGCCTGATGTTGGAGTCAATAACTGGAGAATTGCTCTTGCTGCAGTTGATTTTCCACAACCAGATTCGCCTACTACACCTACAGTTTCACCTTTTTTAACGTCAAAGGAAATACCATCAACCGCTTTTAAGAAAATTGGAGTTCTATTGAATATTAATCCTCCACCTGCAACTAAAAAGTGCTTCTTTAAATTGCGAATGGCTACTAATAAATTTGGATCACTGGATATCTCAAAAGTTTCAGCTTCAACAGCCTCTAAAGGAGGTTTGTATAAACCCATCCTTTGCTTAATACGGTCCCAGAACGAAAATTCACTCATTTCAATCACTCATTGAATTCTAGACTAATGCTAACTTATTATTCTTTATTAAGTTTAACATTTGAACACAATTTTATGCTCAGAGTTACTTTTAAGTTGTTAAACATAAGAAGGATATTAAAATAGTTTATAATAATTGTGTCTATTGTGTTTTTTCCTTTTTATTGGATTTTTAAAGAAATTTTCGCTTTTCATACTACTTAAATAATATTAAATACTTTATCATACTAAATGAATGTTGAAGATTTTTTAAAAAAAATATAATATAGTTAATTATTAATGTTTAAATTAGAGATTGTAATAATAATTAGTAGAGGAGAATACAAATACTTTGTCACGAAATAAAATAAATGATATGGCAATAGCTCGAGAAGCACAATTAATGTTTACCTATACTCAAGGTTTTGCTCCTATTGGAAGTGAATTGAACAGATGGAAAGGAGATATCATAGTAAGTTCATCTTCTGGTGAAAGAAAAATTCCTATTGAAGTTCTTGTGCCTTTAAAATATCCTGAATATCCACCAAAGGTTATGGTATTATCAAAAAATATCCGTCATCCAAATATTGAGAAAAATGGTAATGTATTATTGAACATTACTCATGTTTGGAAACCAGATGTTCATGTTTACCAAGTTATTCATGCTTTAATATCTTTATTCATGAAAATCCCACCACAATTCACTGATGCTCAAGGAGATGTGAGAACCATCCCACAAAAAGCAATTGTACAATCTCGAGAAGCTGTAATTACCCCAAATCAACAAAAAGTAGAAGATATTAATGAAACAATAACAGCTTTACAAGAGAAAATAAGAATCAGAGATGATGAATTACGTAAATTACGGGTAGAGCTTGTTAAAGGAACAAATGAAACAATAATAAAAATTGAAGATGAAGATTTAGTATTGTCAAAAGACATGGATAAAAATGAAACATTACTTTTGCAAGCTAAATCTGTTGCATTGGCAGACTTGCTCTCCACATTAGATGAAAAGTTCAAAGACGGTGAAATAAGTCCCGTCGATTTTGCTAAACTCTATAGGAAATATACCAAAGAGCTATATATTGTTCATAAAAAAATGGAATCAAATTAAGAGGTTAAAAAAATGTCATATTCGTCTAAGAACAAATCACAATTTGAATTAGAAGCAGAATTATTTTCATGTATCGCTACAATAGATAATCTCAGCAATAGTTTTGCTGATGGAATTTTAGATCCTGGAATGTATCGAAGACAATTACGAGCATTAATACGTGATGCCTTCAAAGCTCGTTTCCAATTGCAAAAAATGGGTTTTAATCTTGAAAGTTTTCTTGCACGAGAACAAATTGTGAGCAAGTATCCTTATGGGGCAGAAAAACTTAGATTCGCTGAAGGTGTAGGACCAATGTCCAAAAATCAAACAGCAGAAACCTTTGCAATGCCATTTGATTCAATGAATAGTTTACCCGCAAAAAGTGCTGATTTTGTAGCTGGTGCAATCGAGTTAATCGACTTACTTCGATTAGGTACTGTTGCAAGAGTAGAATTAATCGTACCAAATCTTGATGAAATGTCTGATATTCTCAAATCCTATCCTGGATTTGGTGAAGGATCAGATATCTTAAAAGAAATGATTAATTGGAATGAAATGTTAGCCGCAAAGCCACCAGATGAGGTATTAGAAGATGGGTTAATTAAACGATTAGAATTTGAAGCTGTGAGATGGCTTAACACTTTCAGAAGATCGTTAAGAAACCAATAATCTTCTTCTCTCCTTTTTAGAAAACAAATACAATTGAAGTAAAAATAAAGGTAAAGAGGTATAAAAGTGCAAGGAAATCCAGTAGCTTATAGAAATCTATACAGACACTTACAAGAGATACTAAATTATCTTGAGATATCATTGGATTCCGATTTTGTACTTGAAGAACTAAACGAAGCTCTCTATGAGTGTGAAAGAACATTCGGGCAAAAACATCAATTCGCTGGACAAATAAAAAATCAACTTAATTATTTGTACAACAAATATATCGATAAAAAAGCACTTCCTCTTGAAAATCATGATGTGAATAAATTAGAAGAGAAAATTCAAGATTGGTTGAAGAAATATTATAAAAAATAAGCAATGTGAAATAAAGAATTTCGAAACGTTAAATTTACCGGACAACCAAAGAAATCCTAATGAGATGAATAGCAATGGGTTTAAGAGATATAGAAAAGAAAATTAGAATTAAATCAGCTTACCAAGCAAAAGAAGCTGAGATCATGATTACTGATCTTGAGCAAATGTTGGAACATATACGTGAACTTCGAAGTCAATTAAAGAATTTTGAGAAGAAGTGGAAAAAAGATATTGAAAAGAATGAAGATTCTTATAAAAAACTCGTAGAGTTACGACAAGAACTGGGTTTACCAAACGAGATCGGTATTTACGAATGGCAAGAAAGTGCTACCTTCTGGGATAGAATTGGTGGTGGGGATTTTTATGATCGATTAGGAGTAGAAATACTAGAACAGTCAAAATCTGTCCAAGAACAAACAGGCGGTTTGATGACCCTTGGTGAGGTAGTTCTTTTAGTAAATAAAGATCGTCCTGGAAAGATAATTACTGCAAAAGATGTAACTACTGCGATTGAAAAACTTACAGAAGCAAAATTAATTCCAAAACAAAAGGAATTGAAAAGTGGAGTAGTACTTGTAGAATTTATACCAGCAAACCTCACAGTGGACCAAGAAGAAGTTCTATCCATAGCAACAAGAAAAGGTTGGATATCAATGGAAGAGCTTATGTTAAAAACTCGATGGTCGCAAGAAAGATGTGAGCGTGTATTGGAAGCTATGAGAGCTTCAGGAATCGCTCGAGTAGATGCAAGCTATGCAGAAGGTAAGAAGTATTACTTCCCAGGCTTAGGCGGAAGATAATCCTTCCTTTTTTTCTTTAGAAAATGAAACAAAAGATTATAAAGTATTTTTGTCTCCTTATTTTTTGATTGATTTGTTATCATTAGATGATAGTAGGCTAAATCGAATTTATTGATAGGAATTGAATTCATATGACCAAAACAGTTGAAAATGAATCATCTTTTTGTAAAACTCCTTTAACAAAACCAATTTTTTCTGTAGCAGAACCTCATGACTTGTCACCACGAGCTCAGTGGTTAAGAGATTATTATTTTTTAGGCGTTGAGAGAGAATGGAATAACGAATATGTAGCTTTAACTACTGGTGCGCCTTGGGGTGATAGGATTTGGAATGAAGGAGATTATTATATTGTTCCTGATGTGTATGCTTTTATCGGGATGAAAACCAAAGGATTATTCAATATGTCCTTAGAATTGATGGCAAAAAAAATGGATGTACCAGAAGGATTTTGGAATCTCTCCTTGCCAGAAAGAAGAGCAATATTCTTCCAAGAAGCAATGTTGAATTCTATACCACAAGAAATAATCTCAGAGAATGATTTACTTGCAGGTGGAAGATTTAATACTCAACTATCTAAATGTCTAAATGAAAAGGAATATATGAAATTTGAGAAAGAGAATCTAAAGAATAGACATATGATTTTTGATTATCATAAAAATGGTTTTGGTAATTTAGGAGCAACAGGTGGCCATTTAATTGCTGATTACAAATTAATTGTTGATAAGGGATTTAAATTCGTTTTTGAAAAAGCTAAACAAACCTATGAAAAACTATCGGAAAAAGAAAAAACTGGTCCCAAAGGAAAAGAATTACGTGCTATGATGATATCAGCTGAAATTCCTCGCAAATTAGCTAAAAAATATGCTGAAGAATGTCATAGATTAATTTTGGAAACGAAATCCGAAAAACGAAAAGAAGAACTCAGACAAATGGCTGAAAACTTGGAAAGAGTTCCTTGGGAACCTGCTCAAACATTCTGGCAAGGTCTTCAAGCTGTTTGGTTAACACATATGTTAATAATAGCGGAAGAAAGTTATCCTGGTCCAGGTACAAGTTTAGGTAGAATTGATCAATATTTATGGCCTCTTTATAATAAGGATGTTTTAATTGAAAAAACCCTGGATATTGAGTTAGCTAAAGATTTATTTAGTTCATTTATTTTCCATTGTAACACTGCTTATGATGCTCAAATTAAGATAGGAAATCAAGGTATAACAGCTGGTTTTGGACAATTAATGACTCTGTCAGGAATGGGTCCAAATGGTGAAGATAGAACAAATGAATTTACCTATATGATCTTAGATGTTTTTGACAAGTGGGCACCAATATTAGAACCTAAACCCAATGTAAGACTTCATCGAGGAACACCTGAAAGATTATATGAAGTAATAATAGATATGGTTACTCGAGCACAAGGAGCACCTTTCATTCTTAATTTCGATGAACGTAGCATGGCTGGATTAGTATTAGAAGGCATACCGGAGGATGAAGTATGGGACTATGGTTGCGTAGGGTGCTTGGAAAATACTATGTGTGGAAATGATAGATCAGGCACTGTTAATTGTAATCCAAATCTAGCTAAAAGTATTGAACTTACTTTATGGAATGGTAAAAATATTCCTGGTTTCAATAGACCAACAAAAGCAACAAAACAAGTTGGACCTAAAACAGGTAAAGCTGAGAAATTTGCTACTTGGGATGAATTTTTCGCAGCTTGGAAGAATCAAATAGCTTTTCTTGTACAACACACAGTAGAAACATACAATGTTACTGAAATGACTCGAGCAAAATATCTACCTACACCTTATTTATCATTATTAGTTGATGATTGTGTCGAAAAAGGAATTGATATAAGACAGGGGCCTCCAAAATATGCTTTTATTACTATTGAAGGAGTTGCTTTTGCTACCACTGTTGATTCATTACTTGCCATCAAACATTTTGTTTATGATAAGAAAGAATACACAATCGCGGAAATTAAACAAGCATTACAGAATAATTTCCAAAGTAAAAAGGAATATGAAATTATCAGAGCAAAATTAGCTAATAAAGCACCCAAATATGGCAATGATGAAGAGGAAGCTGACAATTTAGCTAAAAAGATTATGGATATCTGGGCAAATGAGACATGGAAATATTCTACTCCTACGGGATATCAATTTAGACCTGGTATGCTTTCTTGGAATTATTGGGCGGGAAATGATGCTTTCTATACACCTGCAACACCAAATGGTAGATATGCTAAAACCTTCTTATCTAATGCTATCTGCCCAACCAGTGGTGCTGACCATAAGGGACCTACAGCTGTAACTAATTCAGTTGGTGTAGCTTTAGGCGGGAAAGATGATGAAGGAAACTATCAAAACGCGTTACCAAATGGAGCATCACATACTATTTCATTTAATCCGAGTATTTTACGAGATAAAGAGCATAGAGAAAAGTTCAAAGCTTACTTAAAAGGTTATGTGGAAAATGGTGGAACGGCATTACAGATCAATATGATCAATGCAGAAATGCTAAAAGATGCACAGAAACACCCACAAAACTACAGCAACCTCCTAGTAAGAGTAACAGGATATAATGCTTATTTCACATCTATTGGTAAAGAATTACAGGATGAAATTATAGCCCGTGAGTCACATAAAATGTAAAAAAAAGGTGATCAGGGATTGAATTCGACCTTAGATGGAAAGGATGTATCTCAAAAGCAAGGATTAATCTTAGAAATCCAAAAATTATCAACAGATGATGGACCTGGCATAAGAACAACAATCTTTCTAAAAGGGTGTCCTTTGAAATGCGATTGGTGCCATAATCCGGAATCCATCCCAATTACTCCTGGTTTACAATGGTTTAGAGTGCAATGTATAGGTTGTAAAACTTGTATAGAAATATGTCCCAAAAAAGCTATGAAATATGATGAAGAAGGAGTACATATTGATAGAAAAATTTGCACAATATGTTTAAAATGCGCAGATGAATGTCCTTCAGGTTCATTGAAAATTTTTGGTTCTATGTGGAATTTAGACGCTCTTTATAATGAAATCGATAAGGATCGAATCTACTATGAAAGATCTGGTGGAGGAATAACAATATCTGGAGGAGAACCTATGCTCCAAACAGATTTTGTTTTAGCTTTGCTGAAGAAGTGCAAGGAAGGTAATATTCACACAGCAGTAGATACATGTGGATATACAACAAAGACAAACTTGGAAAAACTCTTTCCTTTCGTGAATCTATTTCTTTATGATCTCAAAGAAATTAATGATGAAAAACATAAGCAATTTACTGGTATTTCAAATAAAATCATTTTAGAAAATTGCATATGGTTAGTTAAGAAAGTTAGAGAAGATAGGAAAGCGATATGGATTAGAACCCCTTTAATTCCAAATTACACCGCAACAGATGAAAATATTATTGGATTAGCAAATTTCATAATAAAAGAACTAGACAATCTAGTAGACCGCTGGGATCTCTTAGCATTTAATAATTTAGCCCAAGATAAATATGACAGAATGGATTGGGAATGGGCATTAGAAGGATTACCTTTACTCGAGAGAGAAAGAGTAGAATATCTATATAATCTTGCGATTCAACTGGGAGTGAAAAATGTATTTTGGTCAGGAATGACTAAACGAGAAAGTAGTTAATAATGGAATAAAAACTTATGATTATGAAATAAAATAATAGAAAAGTTAGAGTGTAACAAATATGAAGAAAAATAAAAACATCTGGTCAGAAAAATTAACTCAGAAAGCAGTAGAATTTACCCATCCCGATATAATGGCAAAAATGATTGCAACAATTGATTCAAATGGAGACCCACATATAACTATGATTACAAGTAACAAGGCAGTTAATCCATCAACAGTAAAATGGGGTGAATTTACCTATGGAACGAGTAAGAAGAATGTATTAGCAAATTCAAAACAAGGAATTCTTTTTATGACAGCAGAAATGCCATTCAAATTTATACAAATTAAAGCTGATTTTAACTATTGTTCAACTGAAGCTGAAGATGCTGCTGATTTTAATCAAACTGATTTATTTAGATATAATGTTTATATGAGAGTTTACAAGACTTATTTCAATAAGGTAAAAGAAGCATCAAGTATTCGAGACATTCCTCTTTTTGGTATAGTAAAAGGTATTATTAGAAATTTATTTGGTAAACGGAAACATAGAACAGGGAAAATTGAAAATCGATTACCAAAATTTGGTACAAAATTATACAATGGTTTAGTATTTCCAAAATTTATTGCTTATTTAGATCCAAAGGATGGTTATCCTATAATTATTCCATGTTTCCAAGCAAGGTCAATAGAAAACAAAAAAATAATCTTTCCATTATCACAATTCAAAGATGATTTACTTAAAATTCCTGAAAATAGCAAAGTAGCTGTTTTTGTTATGGATTTTGAAACGGAAACAATGCTTGTCAAAGGAACCTATTTGGGGATAACAAATTCTCGAGGAGTAATCGAAATAGAACAAGTCTATAATAGTATGCCCCCTCAACCTGGAATGATCTATCCAAAATTGGAAGTAAAAGAAAAGGTAATATCTTTTCCAAAAGAAATTAATAAAAAAGAAAAATAGGATGAAGAGACTGAATAAACTATCTTCAATCTTACTCTTCATTTTCTTCTATTGTTACAGTTTCACTTTCAAGATTTTCCTCGGATTTCTCTAAAACAAACTCAGATTCATCTTTAGCAGCAAAACCTTCTTCAGTGAATTCTATTGTTTTGGGTTTCTTCTCTTTCTTCTTTTTACGTTTTTCTTCCTTCTCCGCTTCAGAAGGTTGCTCTTTAGTCTTTTCCTTTTCATCCTCTTTTCTAAACTGCAAACCTTCCATAACATAAGCATAAGTTAAGAAGCCAAAAACAGCAACAATTGTTAATGAACCTACAGCAGTTTTCCATGGTATACGATAGTCAGTTAAACGACCCATCGAACGCATTTCATCAATCCAAGCAAAATAAGACCTCTTTAGATCTCCGTTAGAAGTAAGTAACCCAGCAGTAGCGTGTGCTTCAAGGTAAGGATTGAAAAATGTTGATAAATATCCAGGTGGATAATCAAAAACTGTATACCAACAAAGAAATTCAATCTTAGCTTCATATTTTTTGATTACACTAAAGAGATATCGAACATAATTTTCTTGATAATATTCTGAACCACCAGATCTACTGTCTGAAATTGTGTATGCATTTGTTATAGCGAATTTCTTACTGGAAAGATTGGCAAAAGAAGTATATCTTTCAAGAACACCATCTAAATCTAACATTGAATTATAACCGTTATTATCAGTAAATATCCTAGCAGAAACACCAAAAATATCACAACAATCTGTGAAATATGGCAAAAATTTTCTGATATTTTGAATATCTTCTGGCGGTTGATAACGGAATATTGAAAGAACTTGTACATTGGTATAATTAACTTTGACAAAATCATATAGTTGTTCACACAAATCAACATAATCTTCAAGCATCAATGTATTAGTAATATTATCTGTTTCATAGTCATAATAAGTTTCAAAGAATCCATTTACCTCGCTACCAAAACTGATGTAAGTAGGACTTAATACATTTATAACACTTTGAGTCATATTGAGTAGACGATTAACTATTACTGTATCATTAAATCTGATTGTACCAGTAGAAAGTTCAGTATAAGGTTCAAATTCAATATCAAATGGTATACAGGAAGAATTTCCATTAATAACACTTAGTGCTATTGAAGCATTAATAGTAGGATATCTGGAAAGATAGATATCACTCCATTCAAAAATAGAGTTAAATGAAAGATCTAAGTAATCCCAACGATATTCACGATGTTCTATTTGGGCGCCCATTTCTGCTGCTTTTACATAACCAATATCAATCAATTCAGAAGCACCAGACAAACCGTTTATCCATGTAAAACCTATTTTTACATCTTCACCATATGGTTCAGCAGCAATAGGAATGATTAAAAAGTCAGTAAGAAATGGTATTACCATAAGTGAGAGAACAAAAATGAAACAGAGATTTGTTCTTTTCATGAACTTCATTTCCTCCTTTGTGAGCTAGATTTAGTTTTACTTGAGGTTTTACTTCGAGTGGAGCTTGAAGATGTTCGTTTCTGAAGGTCAATAGAACCAACAACTTTTTTGGGTTTCGTTGTTTTCTTCGAATCAAAATCAAGCCTAATTCCTTCTGACTTGATAATTGTTGCTTCTTTCATTCTTACCACCGAAGCTGTTATTACGAAAATTGCGAAAATAATGAATGCTTTGAGTAAATCTTGCCATACAAGTACTCTAAATAGAAGTAGATCATATGTTATGCCAAGCATTCCTCCAGCAAGTAATTGTTGCCAAACACCTGACTGGCTATCAAGTAAATCATTATTAGCTTTAGCTGTTATCATAACAAATATAGAAACAAGTAATAGGAATGGTAGGAGAGCAATAAAGAATAATGAATTAAGAAAAGCTTCAACAATGGAACAGATTACTAAACCAAAGGAAGCACCTGCGATAATATAGAGGATTGGTAATCTCATTAATCCCAAATGTGGGCCATCTTTTGGACTTTGCTCAGCATATTTTTCTAAATTACGTTTATATACCATAGCTATTAGAATAAAGAATGAACCAATTGCAATGTACTTAAAGATATTAATAAACCAATCATAACGAATTCGCATTAGATCAAATGCCATACCAAACATGAAACCTTCAAGCAAAATAGAATAACTTTTAGCTCCAGTTGAAAATTCGCCACCAACTCTTCCTATAACACGTGCAGTTATATAACCGCTGAGCACGAGAATAATGAAAGAGGGAATATAATATTGCAAAGCTAAAAACCAAGAAACAATCTGATTAAAAGCAAAAGCCATAGCTACACCTGAAAGTAATAACCAAATAACTCCACCATTGGGTCTTCTCAATTTATTCAAATCCTTTAGATTTTGGGGGAAATTGGTTAGTTTCTTCAAAAAATAACTGAAAGCAACTACCAATGATTATTATAACTATAGATTACTCTAAAACATAGTTATTTGAATTATTTTATTCTTTCCATATATTTTTGCCTTAAACCGAAAGGAAAAAAGGGATTAAAGGTGGGAAATTAAGCATTTGTAAGTTATTTTTGTAAATCAAATTCCTTACTTATAGCAAAATCAAGACCTTTTTGTAGCCTATAAATTAATTCAGTAGCTTCTGCAAAAGTAAGCTTAATAGCATTAATTTGATTTGGTTCGCCAAATTTTGTAAGTACAATACGGATGGATCCACTTGTTAACCAACGACCATCTTTCAAGTAGGGATCTTCAACAAAAACTTGTAAACTATTAGATCGTTGTTTGTTAAAGAAATGAATGATATCGCAAACTTTGGCACCATTATTACCATTCGAAAAACTATTTTCATTAGCCATAAATTATCAGCTCGTTTTATCTTATTATATAAGAGGGATTTATGTATAAAAAGACCTAAATTTTATCATTTATAAGAAAAGAGTGTAGAGATAACTGAAAGTAAAAACAAAGGAAAAATTGGTGCTGAGGGCGAGATTCGAACTCGCGAGTGCTTTCGCACAGTAGCTAACTGGTTTGGTATATGAAATGATTATCATTTCCAGGCTACCGCCCTACCAAGCTAAGCGACCTCAGCTGTGATTATTAGTTTATTTTTGGTTCATTACCCTTTTTTTAGTTTTGTGCTAAGAATGATTTTTAATTATATGTAAGCTTTTAGAACCCAGAAACCTGATTTTTTAGTTAAAACAGCAAAATCACCATATGTTTCCGTTAACATTCTTTGCATTGATATTAATCCCTTCTTTTTAGGAACTACTAGCTGTAAAGACCCATTTTCATTCAGATATTCTACTGATTGGGAAATTATTTGTTTTAATATAGCTTTACCAGCCATTAGTGGAGGATTAGTTATTATTAAATCGAATTTTCGTTTTTTTATAGATTCATAGAGGTTTCCTTGTTTTACAATAGTATTTTTTGTTACCTTATTTACAATACAATTTTCTTGTGAATATTTTACTGCTAATTCATTGATATCAGTTAAGATTAAGGAAAAATCAGGATAAGCTTTTGCTAAAGCAATCCCTAAAAAACCATATCCACATCCTAAATCTAAAATTAAACCATTTTTTGGCATATCTAAATTATTTAATAAAATCTCACTACCAGTATCTACTTGTTTCCAACTAAAGATTCCTGATTGACTCTTAAAAATCAATGGAGAACCCAATTGATGCGTATAAATGGTGGTCGTTTTTCCAGAGGTTGAAGGTTTCTCAGAATAGTAATGACCATTCATTTTTTACTCTGTTCCTTCCAGACTTTAGGATAAACATCACGATCCATTAATACTCGAGATGTTTTAACAGCTATTCCATTATTAATTTCCAGAATTTTCTTACAATCCATTTTAGCATAACCTAGTGCAACTGCTTCTCCTTTGAGACTTTCCATCAAAACGAGATCATCTTTCTTGATGATATTATCAAGTTTCAATACACCAGGAACAGCCAAACTTGCTCCATGACATATAGCACCTATAGCATTATCTCGTATAATGACCTTTGGCAAATGTGTAAGACCATGTTCCATTGGTTGAACAATTTTTCTGAGCTCTTCTTCGCTACCAGTTTGCTTATAGACTTCATAAGCATCAAAGATACGAGTTAAAGATGATAATGATTCATCTTCTCTAAATGGACCTGATTTTGTTCTTCGAAGTTCTTTCATGTGTGCTCCACAACCAAGAACCAGTCCGAAATCATGACATAACTTACGGATATATGTACCCTTTTCACATCCTACTTTAAATAAAACATCTTGCTCTTCTATTTCTAATAATTCAATATAATAGATTGTTCGCTTTCTAAGAACACGTTTAACATTTGATTTTACTGGAGGTTTTTGAAAAATTTCACCAACAAATTCTTTCATTACAGAATAAATTTCTTGGTCGGAAACTTTCACATGTAAATGCATAACACAAACATATTCCTTCCCAGCAGGTAAAAGTGCATCAGTGATTTTTGTTGCATCTTGTAATGCTACAGGTAATATACCTGAAACTGCTGGATCGAGCGTACCAGAATGACCTGCTTTTGTGATATTAAAAATACGCTTAATATAAGCAACAATCTCCTGGCTAGTAGGATTAGGATTTTTATCTACATTAATGACCCCTAATCGGATAAGTTCATGAATATTACGTTCCTCTGGATTATGACCATATTCAGTTATTTCATAGTCGTCTGATTTCGTAAGTAATTTACGTGGCAGTTCTGAAGGTAATTTATTTTCTACAGGGGACATTAAAATCACCAGATATTTTACTTGATAACTATTATTTAATAAATCATACAATAAGAAAAAATAAAATCTTTCCTTCTATTTAAAGGAAAGGATGGTTTTCTTTAACATTTTTCTGATAATTTTTATCTAAGCTTGAAAGAAGAACTATGGTTTAATAGCCAAACGTTCTTTAATAAAACCATCAAGATTAGCGGCTTTTGCAGCAGTGAGAACATCATCATCTGTTGCTTTTCTGGTAATTTCTAACTTTTTGGTAGTTGGTTCAATGTGATTAACATTTACTCTTCTTCGTTTGATACCTGTAAGTTTAGAAGGACCAGTGATTAAGACATAATTCTTATCGATTATATCTACTACAACCGCTTTCCTTAAGGCTTCTCTTCCAGCAATCTTTACAACGATTCTTCCAATATCAATCATGATATATTTCTCCTGTACAGATTGATTAGCATACCAGCTGGTCCCCGCGTCACCTTGCGAGGATGCCTTACTACGCTTCTACTGTAAGTGAACAAAATGCAGAATAATTGATTTTTAACTTTTTGTGTTAAAATGAAAAGAGCAAAATGGAATTATAAACTAGCTTTTTCTATTATCTCCTTACAGATATTGATTAGTATTTCAGTGCAAAATTTTTTTGAGAGCCTATCAGTACTAAGTATTAGGTCGTAAATATCTTGATTTTCGATATCTATTTTGTATAGACGTTTGAAGCGATTGATTTCACTTTTGGTTCTAATTTTTGTTTCTTTCTTTGCTTCTTCAAAGCTAACTCCGTCTCGAGCAGCGATACGTTTAATTCGAGCTGCTAAAGAAGCTGTAACGAAAATATTGAAATCAGAAAAATCTTTAGTCATCCAGGCAGCAAGTTGACCTTCTAAAATAACGTTTCCCTCTTTGGCTTCATTAATCGTTATCTGATCTATTTCTTTATCGATCTCTTTATTTTTTTCACATTGTTTAGAAAAAGATTCAAGATCACAACTACTCTCTTTAGCTAAACGTCTGAAAGTTTGACCAGATGAGACATATCTTAAATTGAGAGCTTTTGCGATTGCTTTTGCATAAGTACTTTTACCAGAACCATGAGGACCTGAGAGAGTTATTACAACCATTTTAACACCTTGAAAGTAATTGCTAATGTTAGATTAGTTCATAAAGGATTATTTATTTTTCTTAAATTTACTGATGTAGACACAATAATAAATTAGTTATAGTTCATGGAAAAATTTTTCAATAAAAGAAATTGTCAATGCTATAGTAAGAGGTAGTATAATGCCATCTAAAGCTATCATTTCAACTGAACAATCTGAATTACTAAAGTTAATACAGACAAAAAAAGAGATTTCACAGAAAGATCTTGCAACAATAACGAAATTTGACCAAGTAAAAATTGCTAGACTTGTCTTGGAATTACTCGAAAATAATTTGGTAGAAAGTATAGAGAAAACATCCATAGAAGTTTCTCTTACAGATGAAGGAAAGGAATATTTGAAAAAAGGATTGCCTGAGAAACAAGTTTTTGAAGCTTTACAAAAAGAAAAAGGCAGTATTCTTTTAGATGATTTTAAAGAAAAATCAGGTTTAGAAGAACAATTAATCAATATCGCAATTGGTTGGCTTCGAAGAAAAAATTGGGTGATATTTACAAAAGATGGCAAAAGAACTTTCATAGAAGCAACTGAACAAACAAAAGATATTGATGAAGAAATTTTACAATTGATTGCAGAAAATAAGATTAATGAAAAATTAACTCAAAAAGATATTGAAGAAAGCATACAGAATTTGGGCAAACGAAAGATAATTGAGATTATTGAGAAGCGAGATAGAATAGCTAAATTAACCTCTGAAGGAGAAAAATTACTCGCAAAAGGAATAACTGTGCAAGATAAATTAGAAACAGTTCTAAGCCCTCAGATGATTATTACTAGAAGTTGGAGAAAGAAGCAATTCAAATCTTATGACCCAACTGAAAATGTTCCCCCAACTTATTTAGGAAGGAAACATCCTGTTATTGAAGTAATTAATGAATTACGCGAAATCTTCATTGAAATGGGATTCAAGGAAATTCGTGGGCCATTAGTGGAAGCAGAATTCTGGAACTTTGATGCATTATTCCAACCTCAAGATCATCCTGCAAGAGAGTTAGCTGACACATTCAAAATTGCAAAACCAACCAAGGCACATATGCCTGCACAAGAACTAGTAGACATAGTAGCAAAAACTCATGAAAATGGTTGGAAAACAAAAAGCACCGGTTGGGGATACAATTGGCAATTATCTGAAGCTGAAAAAATATGTCTTCGAACACACACTACAGCAACTACTTGTAGACATCTATCGAAAATAAATAAGGAATGGACACCTCCAGAAAAAGTGTTCTCAATCGATCGTGTCTATAGAAATGAAGCTGTTGATTTTACACATCTAGCTGAATTTATGCAATTCGAAGGTATAATTGTTGACAAAGATGTAACTTTAAGACATCTCATGGGTAATCTCAAAACCTTTTATGGTAAAATGGGTTTTAAGAAAATACGACTAATACCATCGTTCTATCCTTATACTGAACCATCTATGTCAACATTAATTTATGTTGATAAATTCAATCAATGGATAGAAATGGGTGGCTCGGGAATCTTTCGACCTGAAGTAACACTACCTTTTGGAGTTAAAGAAAAAGTGCTTGCATGGGGTCAAGGATTAGATCGTTTGGTGATGCTAAAGTTAGATTTGGATGATATTAGAGAAGTTTATAGTACAAATATCGATAGATTAAGAAATACTCCATTGATTTTCTGAGAAAAAGTTCTAAATAATTTTTTAGAACAATTTCTCTAATTCTATTTCAAAAGCACTTACTGGATTTTCTAACTCGAAATTATTAAGGACTTCAGGATGAATTTCACCAAAGATACCTACTTTTTTGCCATTAACCATAATTTTTGCACATCTTCCATTGAAGAAACTTGGATGATCAGTACTTTCGAGTTTATATTTTATAATGCCAAAAGCCCGTAAAATAGCTTCAAGATTAGACTTAATTTCAACAAAATCAACCTTTGAGTGAGTTATTACTCCACTCAAGAATATTTCTCGAGTAGCTTTTGTTTCCTGTGATTCATCAATGCGACAAACGTCTCCAACATCGAATATTTTTTGTGGAAGTGTATATGGTTTATTCTTTTGTAAAATATAAATTAGACTTGGAAGAAGACTGTCACGAACAATAGTATATTCATTGCTAACAGGATTAAGTATTTCAACAGGTTGCCCATGAGTTCTCATTTTATCATAATGCCAATTTTTAGAAACCAATGTAAAACTAACTACTTCGATGAATCCTAAACCAACCATAATTTCTCTGGTCTTATTTTGTAATTTTATTAGCGGATGTTGTTGACTTACTTGAACAATATTGTCTAGAAGAGGTTCAAAGTTATGATAACCATAGGAAATCGCTATATCCTCAATTAAATCTACTTCATGGAGAATATCAGCTCTATAAGAAGGAATCAAAACACTCAGCTTATCTTTCTCTTTATGTTTCAAATCAACACCAAATCTTGATTTTTCTAATGCTAAAATCAATTCTTCTTCTGTTAAATCTAATCCTAAAATTTCTTTAACATATTTGGGATGAACTATCCAATGTGTAGGTTCAAATGTAGGAGTGATTATTTTCTTTCCATCAGGATATTCAACAGTTACTTTTTCTACAATGAAACCTTCTTCAGCAAAGGATGCTGTTAACAGTTCTAGAGCATTCTTTACAGCTTTTTCATCTGTCCCTGTAACATCTATGAAAAGATCTTTTGATTTCTCAGTTACCAATGTAAGAATGCCATTGATAATAGGTGGGAATGATAAAACACCATTTTTACTATCAACTAGGAAAGGAACTAAACCTAGAGGATCTACTAAATGGGCATATTTCATACCCTTAGGATGAGCTTCACAGATCTCTTTGGGGGTCATTTCTACCTTTTCACCCAATGGAATAAATCCATGAGTATTAGCTTTTTCGCCATAATACCTGAATGGTGGAGTGATGTTTTTCATATCGTGAATACCAATACTTACCTTCTTTCGATCTCTTCCGATAACCCAGTGAATGGTTTCTTGGGTATTCATTAGCTCAGCGATATCTTCCTCATCTAAAGTAACATTACGAATAACAGCACATTGAATATAGGGACGTATTTTATTTACTGATTTTTCAACTTTAACAGTGATTTTTTCTTCAGCTAATTTATACTGAGGTAGACCTAATTCAGTACCCATAATGCCTTTTAATGCTCGAGCAAAACCAGCCACGCTGCAGAAATCAGGACGATTAGGATTATATTCAACCTTAATTCCATCATCACGTTTATCGTCTATATCAGCTCCTAATTGTAAACTATATTCTTCGAGAGTTTGTAATGTGATTTTTTGTTTTAGGAACTTGTTAATTCTTTTTAGTGGCAAGTCTATAACGGGCATAGTAAATTACCTTCATAAATGTTAATAGTCATTTGTGGGAATTTTACCAAATTAAAATTTTGTGTATATTATTACCTTGAAAAATAGCAAAGTTGATGAGAAACTATCATTTTTATTGTGGGAAAATTGTTGGATAGCTTTTGAGAACCCTTTTATGTAAAAAGTTACAAAATGGAAGTAAGAAAATTATTAGGTGAATTTTACATATGGCTCCATTGAAAAAATTCTTCTCAAGAAAAAACGAAGTTGTTGGACAAGAAATCCAGAAATCAGTAAGGATAGATAATTTTACCGCTCCATCAACAATAGCTAAAGGAAAAAAATTAGAAATAGTAGTTAGTGGAAATTTTTCCAATTTAGGATGGCACTTAGCTGAAGCAACTGCAAAAGTACAGAATAACCAAATTCTATTGACTGTTATAGGTAAAAAGAAAAGTGGAATGATGGCTGCACAAGCTTTGAAACCTTATCAAACAATTATCGTAGTAAAAGGTTTGAAAAAAGGAGAATATACAATGAAAGCTGAAATGGGAACCACTGAAACAATTTTATTGAAAGTGGTATAAGTAAACTAGGTGTAATGTAATGGTTAGATCAAAAATAGATATGCTACAAGCAATGTTAAAGGGAGAAAAAATCGAACCAACACCATTTGCTATGTGGAGACATTTCCCTGTTGATGACCTCCATGCAGAAAGATTAGCGAGAAAGCAAGTAGATTACTTAAGAAAATTCGATTCGATTTTTATGAAAGTAAGTCCTAACGGACGCTTTTGTGTAATTGATTGGGGATGCGAAATAGCATTCGATGAAAATAGGTTATCAGGTTCTTCTTATTGTACTAATTTTAGAATTAAATCAATTGATGATTGGAGCACTTTAGAAGAATTAGACGTCACTCAAGGAATGTTTGGTGAACAACTTAAAGCATTGGAATTAATCAATAAGGAAATAGAAGGAACAACACCTTTTATTGAAACAATTTTTAACCCACTAATGACAGCTGCAAAATTAGTGGAAAAGCAAGGAGCAATAGTAGAAGCAATAAAAAACAATCCAAAAGGATTACATGAGGGATTGAAAACAATAACTAAGGTATTGATTAATTTTGCAAAAGTAGCAATAGAAAATGGTGCTTCAGGTGTTTTCTTAGCAACACAAGAAGCAACCCATGATTTACTTTCGATAGAGAATTATAAAGAATTTAGTATGAAATATGATTTAGAATTATTGAAAGCTATAGAGAAAGAAGCCAAATTTAATGTCATGCACATTCATGGGGAAAATATTATGTTCGATTTAATTGCTCAAAATTATCCCGTTCAAGCATTAAATTGGCATGATCAATTAACGAAACCAAAAATCGCAGAAGCGGTTAAAAAATTCAATGGATTACTTGTTGGGGGAATAGAAGAGAAGGAATTCCTTTACAATTCATCAATCGAAGAAATAACTTCAAAGTTACAAAAAGAAATTGACTCAGTAAATGGTGAAAGATTAATTATAGCACCAGGTTGTGTCATCCCAATAAATATCCCTGATAAAAAAATTCAAGCAATAATAAATCACATAAAGAATTGAAAAAATAAGCAAAAAACGCACTAGAAAAGGTTTTATTTCATCATACAAATCAAAAAATGTTTAAATTTAGTTGAATATTTAATCTTGATAGAGAGAATAGTCATAATAGATTATTAAAGGAAGATATTTAAGAATCAAAATATTGTCTTAATCAGAAGAATGGCAGTACTTAAGCTATAAGGAAGGTAAAAAATAGAATGGCTATGAAGACCAAAAAAGAAAAAGAAAATGATCTCAACAGTCAAGGAGCAAATACTAGAGTAAAGATTGTTGGAAACCCTGAAGAAATAAAAATTCTAGTAGATCCCATGAGAAGAAAAATTCTCAGAACAATGCGTGAAGGCATTGAAAATGAAGATGGAACTATTAGAAAAGAAATGACTGTTCCTGAAATAGCAAGAAAATTGGGAGTTTCTGCACCAAAATGTTATCATCATTTAGATCTTCTTGTTGATCATGGATTTGTTCGTGTAGCAAAAGAAGAAAAGAAGAAACGAACATCCATTACTTATTATGAACGAACTGCTCCAGGTTTTGTTTTAGCAAGCACAATAGATGAAGTTGAAAGACAAGAAGGTATACGAGAAAATCCATTAATCAAATTAATTAATGATGCATTCCTTTTAGGATTAAAACCAGATGAATTAGAAGAAGCACAAAAAATAATTGATGAACACACATCTCGACAACACAGTTATACAGTTAAAGCGGCACAAAAACTCAAAGGAAATATCCCTGATGATCGGATGGGAACAGTTCTTGGGTTTGTTTCAAATCAATATGCTTCACAAGATAAACGTTGTCAAGAATTACGTTTGGAACTTACTAAGTTTATAAAGATTGATTTGGATTAAATTGTTGGAAAATTATTTTCAACATAATTTAAGCAGAAAAATCTTTATTGCTCTTTTTTTATCTAAAAACAGAAAAGAATGTAGAGTTGTTTTAAATGAAAATGGGTATGACGATTGAATCCTATGAGGGAATGCCAGCGGGAACACTTCTGATTTTTGCTAAAGCATTATCTTTAAATCATATAGAAATTAATGTCAGGATCATACCTGAAATAGAAGAATTCATTGCAAAATTAGGCAAATTTACTACAACCTTTCACTTGCCAATTGTTGAAGTTGAAGGATACGATCCAGGAGCTAAGAATCCTGATAACAGAAAAAAGATGTCTGATGTTATTTCGTTTATCAATAAATATCATACTGAGTTGAATATGCTTTATACTTTAGCCCACCCTCCTGATCTTAAAGAATCAGATTTTGAATTTTTTATTGAGAATATACAACAAATACAAACTCCAATTATCTTAGAAAATATCCCCTGGCAAAAAGATAAGGATTTTATTGAATTTTATCTTAATGCAAAAGATCGTTTAGGAAAACAGTTGGCTGGGCATGCAATCGATGGGCCTCATCGATATTTAACAGATCCCGAGAATTGGTTGGATGTTCCAAAAATACTTGAAGATGAAATAGTTTATGTTCATTTACAAGACACAAATAAGGATTTTGATGCACATCTACCATTAGGGGAAGGGGAAATGCCTCATAGAGAATTTCTCAAATATTTGAAGAAAATTAATTATCAAGGAGTAATTAATCAGGAAATCAGACCAAAAGGATTAGATCTAGAACCAATTATGAATTCATGTTTAGAAATTGCTAGAGTAATGTCAAAAGCAAAATATCTCAAATTAAGAACAAAATATGCTTTCTTGAAACCAATTTTACGGAAAAAAATAACTCAAGCAGCAAAGAGTAGAGCACTTGGGAAATGAATCACTATTAACAAGAATTAGTATTTGATTTGTAGATATTTAAAGAAAAAGACAAAGTTATCTAGTACAATGAAACTAGGTATGACTGTGGAACCAATCAAAGGTATTACTTTGCCCAAGATTATCAAATTATTAAAAATTATAGGATTAACTCATTTTGAACTTAATGCAACTATCATACCAAAAGCAGAGGAAATGAACAAGTATCTAGGAAAGATAACAACAACCTTTCATCTACCAATCTTTGATAGATTTCATTATGATCTAGGAACGAATAATAAAGAATATGAAGGAAAAATAGATGAAATAATTACTTTTCTAAATCAAAATAGGGATAGTCTAAATCTTCAATATGTTTTGACTCACCCACCAGAAGATCCCAATTCAAGCTTTGATTCATTAATTTCAAGACTCAAATTAATAGAAATTCCAATTATTATTGAAAATATACAAAAACAATCAGATGAAGCGTTTATGGAATTCTATTTTAAAGCAAAAGAACAACTAGGTGAAAAATTAGCTGGGCATGCATTAGATATTTCACATAGATTTGTAACAAATAATCAAAATTGGTTAAATATACCTCCAGAATTAGTCCCAGAAATAAAATATGTTCATATATCAGATTGCTCAAAAAAGACTGATTTGCATCTACCATTAGGATTAGCAGAATTACCTTATAATGAATTCTTCGGATATCTAAAGGAGATAAATTATCAAGGAGTAATTCTACAAGAAATAATTCCAACTATAGAACAAATAGATCATGTTTATGATTCTTTTTTAATTGGTATTAAACCTTTTTCAAAAATGAAATATGTCAAAATGAAAATGTTATTTGCAATATTAAAGCCTTTAACTCAAATAAAGATTAATTCAACTTATAAGCAATTAAGTAAATTTGGTTATCAAAATCTAATTCAAGAAATTGGGTATGAATTGGGATTAAAAAATTAAAGGGCAAAATATGATTATTTTACCCAAACTAATACTATTCAACATCAATTTTTGTTTTTCTTCTATAAATGAAATAAACAGTTATACCACCAATCAAAATAATTGCTGAAGCTATTAATACCCAGGCCCACCAGAGGCTTGAGCCATAGATTAAGCGTTCCCAGGTATTTAACCAAGACTGATAATTAGCATTGATATAATCTGAACTTACCATATTGTTTAGTATGATAACATCATCTGTAGTTATAGCATAATCATAACAAGTGGGTAAAGCTACTTGAGTGTTAGCTGGAAACATCCAATTATTAGTAGCGGTTAAATTTTGTACTTCTAAACTCAAGGCATATTTTACATATTCTTTAGCTAATGTTTCATTTGAAGTACCATTGATAACACCAATACCTTCAATTTGCAACCAACCATATTCATCTGTATTATTATGAATTAATGCAGCATTCTTCTCATTACTGTAACCAAAGAAGGAATTATACGCAGGGTCTGTGGCATAAGAAGCCATGATATGTTTTTCTTTAGTTGAAAAAACACGATCCCAAGAATCAGACCAGCTTTTGTCAATTGAAACTAATTCTCGAGCTACTTGCCACCAATCTTGCCAATCTTTACCAAGAATCTCTTCATAAAATATGATTTGATAAAGAAGAAAATTCAAACCAGTAGCACTTTGAGTAGGATCTTGTAAAGCGAGATCACCACCAAAGGTTGAAAGTAAGGAAGTAAAATTCAAAGTTGTTATCTCAGGATGTGTGACGTTTGTAATATATTCAGTATCAAAAACCAAAGCAATTAAACTATAATCAATTGGTAACAAATAGTTCTCTGGATCAAGAGCCGCTATTAAATCACTTGAAATGTTCTCAAGATTAATCTCTGAAGCTAGTGGTAAGAGGATATCCTCACTTTTTGCCCGACCAACCATTGTATTATCAAGACCAATAACAACATCCGCTCGAGGAGCATTTTTTTGGCTAATCAATACATTTAGAGCAGCAACCATCCCACTAAAAACCTGAACTGTTACAGTAACATCATGAAGTAAACCAAAATTATAGAACGTTTGATTCATAACAGAATCATAATCATCTGAATCTCCCCAGGCCATAAAACTGTCGTGAGTATAAATGACAAAATCATTATCAGCATTGGGATTAAATACAAAAGTTTTGAATGAAGGACTAATACTTCTTGTAGATGGTATTACTGGTGTAATTATCCCATAAATAGGTAGAAAAGAAGTTAGTAGAATTACTAAAAAGCTTAGAAGATTTTTTCCTTTCATAGTATCACAGCTTTTAATTTAAAGTAAGAGAAGGTATACCCCCTCTATATAACCCTACTATAAAGAAGATATAAAGTTAGCTATAAAATATGATTATTCATTCTATGAAAGGAGTTTTTTATAAAGTATATGGATATCGTTCTTGAATTGTTTAATCTCTTCGTGAGTGGATGTTTGAATAGACCAATTCCAAGAACCAATCATGTATAGTAACCAAATAAAATCAGTAAGATCACTGGGAGGATCATGTAATTTGTGATTAGCTGTTTTTCGGTATCCTTGTAAAAAGGCAGTATCAATAGTATCTTTTGTAATATTGTTATAATTGGAATAAATATTACTTAAGGATAATGACGGAAAAACACTGAAATAAAAACCAGCACGAGTTATACTATATTCAAAACTTGGCGAACCTGCAAATGCCCATTCAAAATCAATCAAAGCAGAAATTTCCTTATTGTTTACAATAATATTTGATGGTTGAATGTCAGAATGGATAAATGATGCTTGAGAATAATCAGGATATTTCCTCGCATAATCAGTGATTTTCCGTTTAATTTTTTTCCGATATTTTGGGAAGCTCTCTTTATCTATCCAGTTCAAGATATCCACACAAAAAGCAGTAAAACAATCAGACCAGTTTGTAAAACGCTTCCCCCAAAAATTGCTATCACTATTTGACTTAGTTTCCTTTGGTGGTAATATATCACCAAAGAAATCGAATTTTATTGAATGCATTTCTCCTAAATATGAACCTGTTTTTGATATTAAGTGAATAATTTCTGATTCAGTTAATTCTCCTGAAAGTATCGTTTCACGTAGATTTATACCAGGTGCTTTTTCTTGAATCATATAAGTTAGATTAGTCTTATCATTAGATGTATGTTCAACAATAATTTTAGGAATAGGAATAGATGTTCGCTTTCGTACTAGTTCCATCGCATTTATCTCTCTCTCTTGTTTGTAAGGCCAACGTGGATTGTTGAATTTTAAGATATAATGAGAACCATCTGATAGTTGAAATTGATAAACGGAGTTAACAAAAGAGAATTCTAGCTCAGAGAGAGATTTAATTTCATTATTTGGGAAATGTTCCTTAATTATTGTATCAAGTAATTTATTTGTAATTGGGAAATTAATTTTATATGACAGTTTTCTCAATCCAAGCAATCTTCGAGTATTTGGAAATTGAACTATTTACTATTTCACTATTTCGATTAAATCAAATTTAGTTAGAACGGTATTCCTTCGGGTACCAGGACTATTAGCTAAATGCCAAATAGTATAAAGTTCAGCAAATGATTCAGTTGAAGATAAACCATCAATAGGAATAATGACTTTATACTTTCTTTGAGCTGCAGCTGTAGCAGTATTTAGTACAGCCCCTTCAGCACTTGTTCCAACTATTATAACATTTTCAATTTTATTTGATCTTAAAATAGCCTCAAGAGTAGTGTTAAGAAATTTATCTACACCAGATTTAACGATTGATTCATCGTCCAATGGTTTCACTTCGGTTCTTATTTCATCTTTTATTGCATTACTGGTAAGAGAATAGATAATTAAGAAATTTGAAGCTCTAGCTTTGTCTAAAAAAGATTTTATCTTTGGAAGATTATCTACACATCTAGGTCTTCGTTCTGAATTACAATTAGTGATTTGAATATCTAACACAAGAAAGGCTGTATTCTCCGCTTTAACGCCAACGTTAATAATTTCAGGAGCAGATGGTATCTGAATAGAGTTCCACTCCTCTAGTATGGTTTTTCCCGACAATATTTTTCCCTAGGTATCTTAGGGTTAATTAAGAATAATAAAATATTGCACGAAAAACTTGGAGAATCTAATTAACCCAAAATAAAACTACTCATTTTCAATACTTACTTTTCTATGTTTAAATATTGGTGATAAAAGGAAAGTCTTTTCATCTGTTCCCTTAAAAGCTCTATAGAAATGAGGGATAAATCTAGGAAATTGAATTAAAGAAACTAATAATACCATTAATGGTACAGCTATCATTGTGCTATCAGGAACTAACATTGGGAAGTAATTATTCCAATAAAATTTCCATTTTATAATGAAACCTAATGCACTTGTTAGAGCTGTTGAGATAAATTGTATAGGTTTGATATATTTGAAGATTAGAGTAAGAACAAAAACAAAAATACCCCATTCTAACACCATCCATGAATTAAAAACAATCATAAACCCGAATAGAGTAGAAATACCATTTCCTCCTCTAAACTGAAAAAAGATAGGAAAGCAATGACCAAGAATTGAACAAGTACCAACCAAACCGATTACCCAGCTTTGATACTCTTTAAAATTAACAGTGGATGCAATAATCGCAGGAATAAATCCTTTTGTACTATCAAGTATCATAACTAAAAGACCTAATTTACCACCAAGAGTTCGAGAAGTATTATGAGCTCCGGGATTGCCATCACCTAGCAATCGAATATCTTGATGTAATTTAATTCTAACAATAATTATTGCCCAACAAACAGAACCGTAAAGGTATGTTCCAATAGCTAAACAGATAACACCTGTTAATAATATTGGGTCCATAACAACCCTCCATAAATATACTATATCTATCATGCTAAATGAAATTATTCCTAAATTAATGATAATTTAGTTATGAGTTATTAACTTCAGAAGCTTTTTCTTCTTCTTGTTTAAACCATGCTAAAGTGCGCTCATATGCTTCTTCTTTTGAAACTATAGGTTCATAGCCAAAATCTTCGCCAGCTTTGTCATGAACAAAAGTATGATCAATACAAGTTTGAACAACAGAAAATCGATTGAAATTTGATTTGGGACTAATGATTTGAGCAATTGATGCAAGAAACATTGCTAGACGGTAAGGAATTGATTTTCTAGGTAGGGGAAGCCCTAAACCTTCAAGAAAAGGCTCCATAAATGTAAAGAGGTTTTCTGCAGGTTGATGATCTGTGATAAAGTAATTTTGACCAGCAACTGTTGAGTCAGGTTTAAGATGTTTTGCAGCTAAAATGTGTGCGTAAGCAGCGTTTTCAGAATAAACATGACTGAAGCAAGCTGTACCATTACCTAACTTAATATTATTCTTACTCTTAGCAACCTTGATAATATTTGCAATATGATATCTATCACGAGGACCATACATCCCAACAGGACGTAATGAGCAAGTTAGTAAATCAGGACTATTAGCTTCAATAACCATTTGTTCAGCAATGATCTTTGTTCGGGAATAATGATCCTTGGGTAATTTTTTAGGATAGGTGAGAGATTCATTGCCATAGATAATTGGTTTTTTACCATCAACTACAACATCTAATGTGCTTGTATAAACTAACTTGGGTATATTTAGCTCATGGCAAATTTCTATAACATTTTTATTTCCTTCAACATTCACTTCATAATACACCTTTTTAGGTAGTTTTGGATCCCATATAGCAGCAGCAGTTTGAAAGACGATATCAACATCCTTGCAAGCATTTCGAACGTGTTCTTTATTACGGATATCACCAAAAATATACTCTACACCGTTCTCTTCAGGAAGAGGTTGAATGTCCATTACACGAACAAATTTTCCTTCTTTATGTAATTGCTTAGCTATTTCAAAACCAAGCATTCCTGAACCACCTATTACTAAACACTTTTTGAACTCATCATCTCTAGATTTTTTCATGCTATTCATATTATTAGTTTCTCCTGTTTTTTATAATCATTCACCAAGTAATTGTAATCGCTTTTTCTGGACAAATTCCCACACATTCCAAACAACGTGTGCATAAGGAAGGATAAAGAGGAGTAATTCTCCAAACCTCAGGATCATAAGGATTTTTTTGCTCAACACCTAGAGTTTGGTGTAAAAGGAAAAGTGCGGGGGGACAAATACGCAAACATTTTCCACAATTACGTGGGTCTACTTTATAACCATCACCGCAGATGGAATAATCTATTTTGATCTTAGTCTTGTTTCCCATGGAAATTGCTCCTTTAGCTAATATTTACCACGTAATTCAGGAAAATCATTTCGAGGGAATATTTTCAATGCATCATATTTACAAACATGAAGACAAACACCACATCCATAACATTGCTTTTGATTAACAATACATCTTTTCTCAAAAGGATCATAAGATATTGCTCCAAATTGACAACGAGAAAGACAGCTCTTACATCCTGTACACTCATCGGGATTGATATGTACAATATATTCAGCTTTGAAAATTGAAGTTATACCAAAATCCATTCTAGGACGTATACCAGCACATTCGGGGTTTGCACAGGAACAGAGATTATTGATATATGGATAAGGACCATACCATATAGTGCCAATATATCCTTTCTTATTATGCTCCTTAAATCGTTCAATTGCTTCATCTCGTGTTAACTGAAATTTCTCATTAACTGGGATAAAACGAGGTAATTTTTCAATTATTTCCGACATGACACCGAAATTTATACAGCAAGCTTCCTTATCACCACGACTCATATACCGACACATACAATATTTTTGGATGATTGGTTCAACAGCACAATGCTCGAGTATAGCTATTGCATCATCTAAAGGGACAACTTGACCAATATGACCTTCTGCTTTAAAAGGATCAGTAGGTGGTTTTGTACTCATAAGCATTTGTTCAGCGAAATGTTTGACAACACGACCAATAATTGGCATTTGCATTTTATACCCCAAGCCCACAGCATTAAAGCCATTGAGCTTTCGAACTGACATTTGCTCAAAATTTGTATACTGTTCTAAAAGGAATTCTCGAAGATTATATTCTTCGACTATCTCATTCGAATAATTTTTGGCATTCAAGTACCACTTTCCAGCAGTACCATGCTTTAAGCAATGATCACACATGTCGTGCACCGGTACAATAGCTATTATAGATTATGATTTTCCGATAGATGGTAATATGTGTATGAAAGTAATTTAGGAAATATATAAAATTTTGGTGAATCAATCAAATTAATTTCTATTTTGATGGTCCCGAAACATCTAAAATACTACTTTTAGATTCTAATGAATCAATTGTTACAATTCCATTACTAATATATGAATCAGGACCTCGAATAACCGAGAAAATAATTGATAAAGTAGCAAAGAAACAGAAAATACCAAAAACTATCTGTAAAGAAGGAGTATAGTTTATCGCATCATTAAATACTCCGCCATTTCTTTGTTGATAAAGTTCTTGTATGAATCTTAGAACAGTGGTAGACAATGCTGTGCCAATAGTATAACCAACTATACGAGATAAACTTAGGAAACTACTTGCCACACCAAGTTTATCCTTTTTAATAGACGACATAACGGAATTACTATTAGGGGCAATGAAAAATCCAACACCTAGACCAATTACAAACGATAGTGCTACATAGAAAGCAAGATGCATGGTTGGTGAGAGAAAAATAGCAAGAAAAATAAATGCAACTGCAATAACACTTAAACCAATAGAAGAAATTATTCTAGTATTGATTTTACTTGAAATCTTACCTGATATAGGTGCAGAAATACCAATTCCTACAGGTACACCAACAATAACAATGCCAATTTCAATTAATTCCTTATTCATTACTTCTTTAAAATAGAATGGTAATTGATAAGAAATTGAATTTAATGAGATATACAAAATTAATGCACATGCTAACCCGATTGTGAATTTCTTGTTTTTGAAAAGAGACAGTTCTATGAATGGATTTGATGACCTTTTCTCCCATAGAATAAATCCTACAAATAAAGCAATACTTATAGCAAAACAAACTATGGACCATATCATTGGGTGAGGTAGAACAGGATCAACGAATAATGAAATACTTAAGACAAGTATTGTGAGGAAGGTAGCGAAAAGAACTGAACCTAGAAAATCTGCTCGCTTTTGTTCTTTTCTTAGTGTAGGAGTTTTGGGGATGGAAAATTGAAGATAAATAATACCTATAATACCAATTGGTAGATTTATCCAAAATATTACTTGCCATTTAAAGAATTGAGTAAGTAAAGCTCCAACAACCGGACCAATTACCACAGCTAATGCAGAAACAAGGGATGTAAGTCCGATAGCTAATCCCCTTTGAGATTCATCAGTAAATCGTGTAACTATCGCATTACCATTAGCTAGAATGCCTGCCCCGCCAATGCCTTGAACAATTCGAGCAAAGATTAACATAGGTAATGTTTGAGAAAGAGCACAAAGCAAAGAACCTATAGCAAAGATTCCCATACCTATTTGAAAAACTATTTTCGTACTATATCTATCACCAAGATATCCTGATGCTGCACTTAAAGCGACAATTACTAATAAATAAACAAGAACGATCCATTGTACTCTTAAAGGATCTTCATTCAAATCCAGTTTAATTTGTGCTATACTAACATTGATAATTGATTCATCTAAAGCAGCCATAAAAATTCCAAGACCAACGGAACTTATAAGTAAAAATAAATTTCTTTTCTTTGATTTGTCTACTCGAGAATCTAAAGAATTTGTATCACTGTTGTTTTCGTTGGAACCAATAGCAAGTTTATTCTCTGTCTCAACCAAATTAAATCACTCGAAATGTCAGATAAGAAGTAGCAATATGGATTATAAGCATTTAGCTTGAATAAAATATTAACTGAATGTAAAAAGGAAAAGAAGAAAAGAGAAATATCTCTTAAGAAATATTAATGGTATTAGCATCTTTAAAGGGATCAGGACAAGCAAAGGGAACATCAATTGATAACAAACCATCAGTATAAGAAGCTTTTACAGCATCTATCTTTGCATCACAAAGAAACTGTAATTCGCTAACATATTCAATATTTTTGCCTTTATTCGCTCGGAGTCGCATACCGCTCTTAATTATCTTTAAATCAATATCTTTCTTTTTAACACCAGGTAATTCAATAAAAATATGATAATGATCATCATCTATTTCATTACAATCGCATCCACAATCAACACAGGGATGCACCCAAATGATTTTTTTATCTTCATCTGTCATGTTTCAAACCTCCATAAAAAATGGGAAGGATAAATAAACTAAGTAACTAATAGTTTCAGAAAATAAATAGATGATTCATTAGAAAATTACGAAAATTAGCTAAAAATCCTTACTTTGAAAACGAAATAAACACAGAGGATAAATAATTCCTGTAAAGGAAAGTCAATAAAAATAAGTGGAAAGCAAAACACATAACATTTTTGAACACTCCTACTATTATAAAATAAGTCAATAAAAAAGTGTAAATATATAAAAAACAAGGAGTGCCATATTTTGAATAATAAAAAAGAAAAGAAAGAAGAGAATTTGGAATCCGAAGAAGAGTTAACCAAGGCACAAAAAAGAATTAGAAGACAGGAAACAAGAGCGCTAAAGAGAAAAGAACGTGAAGAGAAGAGAAAAGCAAGAAAATGGTATCACCCACTTCGAGTTTTACGTGGGATTGGTTTGTTCTTCTTATATCTAATAAAAATCATCTTCTTCCCCTACGTTTATGCTTTTTGGAAACTTCGTGATTCAATTAAGTTTCTTTCAAGAAACGATCCAGAAGATTTAGATCGTGATTTATTATCTATTGAAGATGGTGATGAGATACCTCTTGGGTATATTGATGAAAAAGGATTCCTACGGTCATTACCAATGTTTTATTTTATCGCAGGAACACTAGGTGGTATAATTGCTATATTTATATTCTTTGACTTTATGGATGATGTCTGGTATGCTATTGCAACCTTTTTCAAATCCTTTACTTGGGCAGCATTCGTTGATATTTTAGATGTAATCTTTGTTCAAGGTATTTGGTTTGCTTTAACTAAAATTTGGTTTGGAATAAAATTCGCAGCTATTTGGCTGTTTACTGGAGGAAGATTTTGGATACCTTTGACAGTACTTATTGTGTTTGGAGTTCTTGCAATATTAATTGCTGTTATATTTAGAGAAGCTGATTTTTCAGGAAAGTTCTTGAAAAAAGTTAAAGCTTTTTTTGTTACCATTTTTACATTCCCAAGGATTCTCTGGAAACTAATGAAAAAAGGATATATGGGATTCCAGAAAGGAATATCTCACATGACATACACTGAAAGAAAACTGAAATACATGAATAAGAGATTCTTTTATCGGGTAGTATACTATAGTATGTTTATTACGATATGGATTATAATCAGTGTATTCATAACAGTTTTAGTAACTGAATTGAATGATAGCATCCATAATTACTATATAATATACCCAATAGCTGTTGTGATCATTGGATTTGTAAATGGAATTCTATTACTAACTTTTCTAAGCTGGTTTGTAGGAGCTCTTAGTGGCGAGAAATATATTACTAATATTGAAAAATATAATAGCTATAAAGAAGATATGAAAAAATTGCGACAAGAAAAGAAAGAAACAAGAAAGATGCTTAGAAATAAAACAACAAATGAAGCTTGATCATAACCAAGCTTTTCTTTTTCTTTCAATCAATTCTAATTAATTCACTAGCACTTTTTCTTGAGATTGATCTTGTTGCTATAGTAGCACCTATACCTGCGATAATAATTGCTAAGATGAGTGAAATTAGAGCTAATGTAGGTGGTGCTACAATTGGAATCTTCCATTCGCGCTCAATAGCATCTATGATATACAAATAATAACCAAGGAAATAGCCCATTATTCCACCTAATAAGGATGAACTTAATGTCAGAACTATTGATTCAAGGACAAAAATTTTGTTAACATCATTATTTCGTAAGCCAATCGCTTTGAGTATACCAATTGTTTTATGTGATTCAGCAACATTGCTGTAAGTAGAGGCAAAGACACCAAAAACTGCTATGATAATTGTAAAGATTAGCATAATATTAACTAATGTGACTCGAGTTTCATTTTGCTCCTGTATTCGTTGAATTTGTTCAGGATGAATTAATACATATAAGGTATCGCTTTGATATCGTCGACGTAATTCTTGTCCAATCTCTAATGCTGTTTCATCTGAAGTTGTTTCAAAAAATACTCTATAAGCACTATCTTGAAAGTTAAGACCCGTTAAGAAGGTCCATGTCTCTTCTCCTATTAAAATTGAAGAACCTGATGCATGACGTTCTTGTTGATGAATACCAGGAAAACCAGGTAATTTGCTTACCACTCCTACTATATTAAGAAAAACATCTTTTGTATATCCAAGGTCAATTAAGATAGGATTCAAGGTTAGTATTTTAATTCGTAATGTATCACCTAAACCAAGATTCAACTCACTAGCTAAAGCTGTATTGATAATCACAGTAAGATTGGTTTGGACATCTTGAAACATAGTCTCTGTTCCATCTTCAAGGATTATTTGTTCTTTAAATAATGGATCTAATAGATTTTCAGGAACACCAATTATAGTACTATAAAATGCTTCAAAAAAAATCTGGTCACCCGCGATTGTCCACATACCAGCTAATGCAGAATCAACAGGCATAGTGCAAAATGAAGCAGAAGTTACTTCTGGAAATTCAGCTGCAATATCCTCCATTAATTCTGTACCATTTATATCATAAGAACGTTCATAAAATGAAATATTGGAACCTGTATAGGATCCAAAATTATTCATCCAACCTTGATCTTGAACAAGAAAAGTGGTTGAAATAATCATAGTGGAACCAAAAGCAATTACAAACATCATTGCAGTTATTGCATTTCTTCGTCGATTTCTTTTTAGAAACATTCGAACTATTTTATTGATTTTCTTAAAAGCTGGTTTAATGGATAGCATAAAAAAGTTCTCTAGTATAGGTTCAAATACACCTACAATAACCAAAGTGAGACCAATCGCAAAAGCAAAGAAAAGTGTGAGTAAAACACTATAAAAAATCGTATCTGTAGAAGTAATTGATAATATTGGGATTAATATAAAAATTAAACCAGTTGAAATTGAGATAGCCATACCAATTAAGAAAAAGGTCTTATTTGGTCCTCGTTCTCTTACTAACTTTAAATTAGGTTCATCAGCTTTTATTGGATTTAATCCACTGATAATACTTCTTCTTACTGCTCGAATGGCAGGAAATAAAGAAGCTATAATAGCAACACCAAATCCTAAAAGAACAGAATACAAAATAAGTAATGGTGATATTGAAAAAGAAATTTCTATAGCACGATTTCGTAGGAAAAAGTTGATTATTGGACTCAATAAATAACTTAGTCCGATACCTAGAATAGCACCAGTTAAACTAATAATACTTGCTTCTGTTAAGACCAAAACGAATATTTGTCTTCTTTTTGCTCCAATAGTTCTATAGAGAGCAAATTCTCTTGTCTTGTCTTCTACACTAACAGTCATAAGTGAAAAGATCAGAAAACCACTAACAACAATACCTAGAAAAGACATAGCATTAAAGAGAACGCGAATGAAAACCATACTTGTTCCCCGGTTTTCAAGGGCATCAGCAATAGGTAAATAAACTTGATAGTTGGTTCCAATTGCATCTTGTATTCTAATGCCTATTTCCTTTGCTTTTTCAACAGTTTCATCAGGTCTATTAATATCATAAATCTCATTGCGATTGGTAAATTGGGCAACAATCTCTGTAGCAAAACCAGAGCCACCAATAAATGGTTCGAGTGTTTTAATATTAACAATTACCATATTCTCATTTTGAGAAGGTAACATTCCATCATTAGTAAAAGTAGCATCTAAGGTTACACTAAGATTTAGAACACTAATAAAAATAATATACTCCTCACCAATCTTTAATTCCAAAGACTCAGCAATTTCAGTATTAACCCAACAATGATTAACTGGAAGATTGGCTAAACTTATCTCTGGATCTAAGAGTAGATTACCAAATCCAATAGTTGATTCCCTCACAGGGTCTATTCCAAGAAAAGTTACTGTATAATTTTTTGACTCAGCTTGAAATCTAGCACCTTGTAATTCATACCTGGGAGTAGCTCCTTTCACATCTTCAATAGAATCAACTATAGATATTACAGAGTCGTAATTTGCTATAGGGGGGGTGCTAGTGATATTATAATTAATAATACTAACATCCACTTGACCTGTTCGTTCGGATATTTGAGGAAGATAAGAAGCAGTGATGGAGTCTAGAATTACATTTGTAACACCAAAAACGCTGATAGCAATAGCAATAGATAAAACACCTAGAGCAAAACGAATTTTCTTAGCGCGAATGGATTTTAGAGCATATTTAGGATAGGTAAGTAATTTGAACAAGAAAATACCTCCTAAGTCTTAATAGACTCATCCAATAGTGATCCAGTAATTCCAGGTGTTTGCTCTTCTTTAGTGATCTTACCATCAAGCATATGTAATATTCTATCACACATTAAGGCAATACGCCTATCATGAGAAACCATCAAAATGGTCATGCCAAATTCTTTATTCAATTTATGAAGAATTTCTAGAATATTCTTTGCAGAGGATGAATCTAAATCACCAGTAGGCTCGTCTGAAATCATTAAAATAGGATCATTAGCCATAGCTCGAGATATTGATACTCTTTGTTGTTCGCCACCTGAAAGTTCAGTAGGCAAATGATCTTCACGACCTTTTAACCCAACTAAATGAAGAAGTTCAATAGCTCTTTTCTCTCGAGTGTGTTTATCGACGCCACTGAAAACAAGTGGTATCTCAACATTTTCTTTAGCACTTAACAATGGAAGAAGATTATAAAATTGAAAAACAAAAGAAATTTTCGATAAACGCAAATCTGCTAATTGATTATCAGATAGAGAAGTTAATTCTACACCTTCAAATTTTACACTACCTCTATCTGGACGATCTATACCACCTATGATGTTTAGTAAGGTTGTTTTTCCGCATCCCGAGGGGCCCATAATACAAACTAGCTCCCCGTGTTTGAGCTCAAAATCAATCCCCCGTAAAGCAGGTATAGCATTCTTACCTAGAAAATAGGCTTTATGTAAATCCTCGACTTTAACAATTATCCCATTATTTGGTGATCGCTCTTCTTCCATCGATTTTTTCACCTATTTTAAAACTTTTCATTTCAAATTAAATAGTTATAGCAATCATTGAAAATAAAAATTACTTGTAAAATATATGAAGAAATAGTTTTCTAAAAAAATGAGTTTGATTTCTCGAAAGCGTGAGAAAATTTATAACGTTATTATAAGAAGAATAAAGTATGTCAGATTATATTATTAAAACCTACGAAAAAGGAATTGAAGACGAACAAGCAAAATTGGGGACAGAAGTAACAAAAGATTGGAAAGATTTTGGCCAAACATCTGCTGAAAACTTGAAACAAGCTTATGCTCAAGAAGGTTTTGATCCAGAAACAAGATTTTATGCTTATAAAGGCGATAAATTAGTTGGTTTCATGGTATCAAGAATTTTGCCAGAAACAGATAATGGTATTAAACGAGTACAACATGATACTCCATTTGCGTACGATAATGATCGAGAAGTAGGTAAATTACTTTACCAGAAAGGTATGGAAACATGGAAAGCTAAAGGAGTGAATGTAGTAGAATTCCGTGTTTGTAAGAAATGGGGCAATACAATAGAAATAGCAGAGGAACTTGCATATAAAAAAGCAAGAATTCATTATGTCAAAACAGAAATCGAATTGGATCAAATAAAATCTCAAGGAATAGAAGATAAATTCATCGACTTTGAACCTGAAAGAGATAAAGAACAATTAATTCAATACTTCCAAGATAATTTCAATATGAGTAAAGAACAAGCTACAGCTAATTTCGATGGTATTGTTAATGTAACAGATGGCTTTTACAATCAACCAATTATCCGTGAAGGAGATAAAATTACCTCAAGAGGACTAGTTTATGTATCAAAAGAAAACCCCGAAATAGCAACATTTAGACCTCTTACACCAGATCCAAATAAGTATATTGATTCTTACTTAGCTAGAATAACAAAATTTGCCAAAGAAAAAGGAGCAAAGAAATTCGAAGTCTATTTTGGTGGCCAAGCATTAGATACACTAGATTTGTATAAAGCTCATGGATTCAAAGTAGCAACTGAAGTATTTATTTATGAAAAAGAGATTTAATTTTAGGGATCTCTACTCTTTTCTTTTTTAATTATAATTATTTTTAAGACTAAATTGTCTAATATTTATCTATCTGTATTAGGTGGAATTATTATTGTTTCAAGAAAATAATAAATACTGCAAATTTTGTGGTGAACAAGTAGAATTTTTAGTTGACTTTAACGATCACTACTGCCACTTTTGTAAATCATTTCAAACATCAAATAACCCACCTTTAAATGTGGAGAAGGGAACAAAAGGGAAACATCTCATCCTACCTGAATTTGATGATACTGCTCCTTTAAGTGAACCACTAATTTTACCAGAAACTTGGAAGAAAAATTTACCTATTTTTAGACATAAAGAGTATCTTCTAAAACCTGTTTTAAGTCTTAGACAAAAACATATTATCTATAATATAAATGGCCAAAAGATAGCTGAATGTGTTAGTAAGCCGTTCACATTTAAAGCTAATTTTGAATTCATAGATTTGACTGGAAAAATTGTAGGATCAATTAAGTCAAAACGGTTAAAGTTTATGAAGAGTAGATATGAAATATTCAATCATGAGAATTTATTTGTTGGGGCAATAAATTACAAAAGTAAATTTTTCAGAGGAAATTATGAATTATTTGATCAAAACAATAAGCTAATTGGAATGCCTGAAAAAGATAAAGGATTAAATTATAGCTACAGAATTAGAGATGAATCCCTGAGAACCATTTTACTACTAGATAGAAAATATTGGTCAGGAAGTATGAAAATAACAATTAATTCTTCAATAAATCCTTTATTAGGAATTTCATTTGGAATAATTTTAGCTTATGTTATAGATAGTGCTAGAATAGCAGCAGCTGCTATAACTGCAACGAATGTATAAAAAATAAGAAACTTGAAAAATCATTCATCTAATTTTTCAAGTTTAAAACAAACAGGTCTTACACCATCAGTGCAAGCACTGAATTGTGTACCATCTTCTGACCAATTAGTAAAATTACCTCCAAAATGCAATACAGAGACATCTTTGTAAATATCTCTCCAAGCCCAACCACAAAAACCTTCAGGCTTGTTAAGACCTTCTACAATAAATTCTTCTCCATCTTTAAATGCAGTACATTCAGTAATTTTCTTGCCATTTGGAGTCGTATATCCTTCTTTACCGAAGATATCTTCAGGTTTGATTCGCTTAATTACAGTTATTTTAATTTTTGGCACTATTATCACCATAAATGGTTATTTCTTCTTAGGAGTAACTTTAGCATTGTAAATTTTGTTTACAATGAACCACTTGTCATTAATTTTAAGCAAGTTCAAATAATCCATGAAAGCAATAGTTGCCTCAGTAGTTTCTACAACAGTCTCAACTTTTGCAGAAGCAGCTTTGCCAGTAACATCAACGTTAAGTATTTTTGAAGTTCGTTTGTAATTTGGATCAGTAATAGGTTTAGCTAAATTTTCTTTCCAAAAATCGATGGTAGCTATAGCTAAATTACTTTCTTGATTGATCCCAAACATTTTGCACTCGGGATGCCAACTTTCAGCTAAAATATTGAAATCATGTTTAATTGTTCCATCTATATAGAACATTACTGCTTCTTTCACTTTTGCCAATTCATGTTCAGTCAAAAATTTCACCCAATAAAATAGTAATAATCCCAAAAATACCCAGAACTTAAAAAAATGTTCGATTGTATTGGGATTCATATTTTAAATTAATAGAGTAAAGCTAAATATAAAAAAATACTCATTCATCTAAGAAAAGACTCTTTTTTATTGGAATTATAATGTTCTCTGAAAGAATTGAATTTATTAATAATATAAATATTCAGTTTGTATTTTTTTAAATAATCATTAATTTATAAAAAACTTTAAACTTTAGAAAGTGATTTTATATTTAAATTTCTTGAGAGAATCATTATATGAGTGAAAAAAAGAAGATTTTTCGAACAATAAAAGATCCACCTATAATTAAGGTAATATCACCTCTTCAAAGATTTATTGAACAAGAAGCTATAGGTAGTAAAATTCTCCTTGCTTGTATTCTAATTGGTATAATATGGTCAAATATTCCATGGGGGGAAACATATAATAAATTCTGGAATGTTACAATAAGTATTAGTTTAGGTGATAATATTGATTTAACCCAACCACTCATATGGTGGATAAATAATGGATTAATGACGATTTTCTTTTTTGTTATTGGTTTAGAATTGAAAAGAGAGATTCTAATCGGGGGACTTAATGATAAAAAAGATGCTATTTTTTCGATAATTACAGGTTTAAGCGGAATGATCTTTCCAGTTATTTTCTTTATGAGTATTAACTATCCCAAATCAGAAGGATTTAATGGGTGGAGCATTCCAATGGCAACAGATATTGCTATAGCAATAGGGGTTTTATCTTTATTTAGCTATAATATTCCAAGAAGAATTAAATTAATTTTAACTTCAATGACTATTATAGATGATGTAGGAGCAATACTTGTAATTGCTATACTTCATTCAGAGACATTTGATTGGCGGTTTTTCCTTGGTAGCATTGCACTAATTGGCATATTAATTCTTTTTAACAGATTAGGGATTCGAAATTTATTATTTTATATAATACCTGGATTGTTTCTATGGTTTCTCGTTTTAAATTCAGGGATTCATGCTACTATCACAGGAGTCATTCTAGCAGCAATTATTCCAGCATCAAAACGAATTGATTTAAGTGATTTTTATGATATTAGTAAGAAATCATTAAATGACATTTCGGAAATAGAATTAAAAGGTGAGGATGAAGTTTCCTGTTATAACCGTGTTATTTCTCAAGTACACGCATTAGAAAAAGGATTTCATAATATTAGAACACCATTAGATATTATAGAACATCGGATAATTGGTATAAGCGCGTTACTTATCGTACCAATTTTCGCTATTGCTAACTCAGGGATAAATTTCTTTGAAATGAGCGTCAATCCTTTTACAAGTAGACTTTTTTGGGGGATTATTATTGGATTAGTTTTAGGTAAACCTATCGGTATATTAACCTCAACAGTCATTTTGAAAAAAGTAAAAATCTTTAATATGCCAGCAAATACTACCTGGTATCATGTTTTCGGTATGGCCTTTTTAATGGGCATAGGGTTTACAATGGCTAGTTTTCTAGCAGGTTTATCATTCCTTAATGATTCAGAATTATTGTCTATTAGTAAAATAGCTATTTTACTGGGCTCATCGATTTCTGGTTTAATAGGTTTTATCTTATTAAAAATCTCAGTAAAGAAATCAATAACGACTCAAGAAAATAAATTAGAAGGATGAATATCATTCTTTTATATTTTTTAATATCTAATGATCTAGTTTAGAGATTTTAATTAAGAAAATTATTCTTTTTGCTTGGATCTATTCCTTTTAGGTGGTTTAGTAGTAATTAATAATGTAACACCTTTTTCAGCATTAGTTCTAAGAATATAAGGAATAATTCTTTGAATAGGTCTTAGAATAGTTCCACCAATAATTGGTTCTTTAACAAAACCAAATAATAAAACTCCAGCAAAGCGTATACTCGCACTAACAATGAATATAACATAAAACAGATTAGATTTTTCAATGATAAATCCACCCAAAATAGGCGCAATAAATAAAGCTATAGCTGAAAGAGAATTGCTTATTGCTAATTGAAGTGTTCTTCTTCGTGGGTGTATTATATCCAAAAGAAGTGTTGTTAAACTGGAATTAATTATCCCCCACGCTAACCCATTAACAGACCAAAATATAACTAAAATCCAAAAAACATTTGTTACTCTTCCTGCTAGAAAAGGAATCATAAAGAATATCGGGAATAAGGAAGCAAAGATTCCAGCAACCATCAATAGTTCCTTCTTTCGTACTTTTTCAATGAGCTTAGCAGTAACAATAGAAGAAATCGTTTGAGGAACTAAACCAATAGATGTTAGAAGTGCAGCTTGGAATACTGTTAGATTATAATAATCTTGAGATGTATTAAATAAAATATAAAATGGACCTGAGAGATTTACTCCAAAAACAAAAATAAAATTAACTAGGATGAAAACGACGAAATTTTTATCAGTTCTCATTGCTGCTAAAGTATTACCAAATGTTAAATCTACTTCTTCGATTTGACGCCATCGACCTTTTGATTCCATTTTTTTTCTACTGGGAACTGCTATATGAAAGAATATTGCTGATATTATACTAATCACTCCCGCTCCTATGAAGATTAGAGGGTATCTAAGATTGCTATCTACTTTCCAAAGTATAACACCACCAATTAAGGTACCTATTAAGGTACCAACTACTAAGATTCCTTGTAGCAAACTATTTTGTAAAGGCCAAGATTTAGGTGGTGTTCTCTCTGCTAGAATATTCGAGCTAGTTGGCAAAGTAGCTGAAAAAGTAATACTTTGGACACCACGCAAGGATGCAAATGAAAAGATATTTCTTATAGGTAAAAATAGAAAATTGAAAAGTGAAGAGATATAAGAAGCAATTATTGCTATAGATCTTGCTACATGGAATTTTTGAGCTAAATATGCCCATAAGAGTTGAATAATACTGAGAAGACTTGTAATAGAAACTATGAAACCTATTTGAGTTGATGAAGCATTTAAGGTACTGCCATAAAGCGGAATAAAGGGGGATAAGATGGAATCTGAGAAAGCTCTAGTACCATTTGAAGCTAACCAAAAACCCATTTTTAGATTTGATTTTAATTGATTTTTTCCAGGCATGGAATCTTTGAGTTCTTGTTCCTCAGAGGGAATCTTCTTATCCTTTTTTCGCATAAATTTATATCACTCAAACTAATGTTATATAATAATTTAAACAGTAAAGAGAAAATAAAAAACATAATTTATAAATAAATTGTAAGTGTATAATCTGTTTAAGAAGTTTAAACAGGTGGGTGATAAACTTTGGATGAATCTCGAGAAAAAATAATTCAAGATATGCTAAACCAGTTGAATAATGAGGACTGGGTAATAAGATGTAATGCTGCTAAAATCTTAGGAAATATTGATGCTGAAGAAGCAATTGAAGAGTTGCTTGAAAAGCTGAAGAGAGAGAATAATAGAGATGTTAGAAGAAAGATAGTTCAAGCTTTAGGAGAGATTGATCTAAAAATTGCAGTACCAATTTTGATAGGGATAATGAAAAACGATGGTAGTATGATGGTACGATATACTGCAGCAAGAGCACTTGGAAGGATGGGTGCAAAAGAAGCTATTCCAGATATTAAAGAAAGAGTAACAAAAGAAACTAATTTTGATAGTATTTTCTGGTTTCATATTGCATTAGCACGATTAGAAGATGATGAAAAGGGACAGGGAATACAAACACTCAGAATTATGAAGAAGAAAGGCCTACTTGGCGAAAAACATGAAAAGATGTTCTCAAATCTCTTAAAGGATCTAGCTAAAAAGAAGAAAATGATGAAAAAGCAAAAAAAGAAGAATGAAAAATAATCCATTCAGAACCATTTCTTTCTTTTAAAGTAAATAATCATCCCAATAGCTATAGCTAGCATAACAAGTAAGACTATTAAATAACTCCAAGGCCATCTAAATTCAGGCATATCAGGAAAATTCATCCCATAAATCCCCACAATAAAAGTTAATGGTATGAAAATCGTTGAAATAATCGTTAATATTTTCATAATCTGGTTCATTTTATTACTAATACTTGAAATAAAAACATCGATCATTCCAGATAACATTTCTCTATAGGTTTCAATAGTATCTATAATTTGGATAACATGGTCATAAACATCACGTAGATAAATCTCTGTTGTATCTTTAATAAATGGTGAATCCATTTTACTCAAACGACTTATAACCTCACGTAAAGGCCAAGTAGCTTTTCGAATTTTAATCATATCTTTTCTTATTTTATAGATAGCTTGGAGTATTTCGGGAGTTGGATTGCTAACTAATTCATCTTGTAAATCTTCCAAATCTTCGCTGAAGTCTTCAAGAATAAAAAAATAATGATCAACTAAAAGATCCAATATCATATAAGCCAAATAATCAGAACCAAATTTTCTTATTCTACTTTGATCAATTTTAATTCTTTCATGAATCGGTTCAAATTGATTTGGTGGCAATTCTTGAAAGGTTAAAACAAAATTTTTACCTAGAATAATACTAACCTGTTCTAATTCTAAGGATTTATCTTCCTTAACATAGTTAATAGCATTAATAACAATAAATAGATAAGTTGGAAAATAATCTACTTTCAATCTTTGATTAGTCGAAGTAATATCCTCAACAACTAATGGATGAAAGTCAAATCTTTCACCTAAGGCTTCTAGTAACTTTTTATTACTTGTACCTATAACATCAATCCAATTAACTCTATCAGGTTTCAGACAGTCATCAAGAAATTTAAAATTTGTAGAGGTTTTTTCAGTATATGTACTTTTATTATAACTAACAAATTTAATTATAGTGTTCTCAAAATCAACAGAATGGTCCTTTTCAGGGATAGTATTAACTTCTTCATTATCTATGTCAGAATTTTGATTATCCAATATAACCACTTTGTATATTTTAATAAATATTAAGTATAACAGTTATTAATACTTTTATAAAGAAAAATTTGTTTTGTGAAAAATTTATCGCTATTCTTTACTGAAACAAATGTTTATTCTAATAATATTTTATAGAATGTAAGTAAGTCTATAAATTAGTAATGTAATAATAAATAATATGGATAATCAAACAAATAAAATAGATGACCAAATAACTAAAATTCCAAAATGGTTACAGATTTTCTATATAATATCAGGTTTAATAAGTCTTATTTTTGCCATAATTGTTTTAATAAATCTTAAATTTGGTTATTTAATAACTTCAATTTTATTTGGCATTGCACTTTTAACAATAGGTGTAACAAGAATTTTTGTAGGAATATTCGATAAACGTCAAGAAAAATCATTAGCTATTCTAAATCTTATTACCGGGGTTTCATTAATTCCCATTGGTTTAATAGCAATAAATAAACATGATATCACACTTAAAATAGTTTTAGTTTTTATAGCAGTGGCATTTCTTTTGCTGGGAGTTATTGGTGTTGTAAAAGGGTTTCAAGAGAGATCAAAAGAGTCGATCATCCGATTGTTGTTGATAATTTATGGTTTTCTTTTGATTACAGTAGCCATAATGGATTTAGCTGTTGATGAAATAGCCCAGACTCTAATAGTAGTTATCCTAGCAAGCGGATTTATACTACTTGGTATTCGAAGACTAGTTGATGGTATATATAATGTTAAAAAAATAGTAAAAACAAGTCAGATAATATCACAAGAAAAAGATAATAAATGATTTTAATAAAAGAAAAAAATTGAAGTTGAAAAATAACAATTGAATTTATTATTTTCAACTAGGAATGATATCTCGAGTAAATACAATTAGTATCTACTTGGCTTGCGCTTTTGATAGCAATCTTGACAGTAAACTGGTCGTTCGCCATCTGGTTTGAAGGGGACTTCAGTTTCTTTACCACAATCTGAACAAGTGACCTTGTGCATTTCTCGTGGTGGTCTGTTGCTAGTGTTTCTGGATGATCTATAACCCAATTTTCTTACACCGTTGTTATTTATTATACATAATAAACAGAAAATAGTTAAGATTAATTTTCTAAAGATAGAACTAAAAGTTCATCGCCAAAAATTATATCATTCCTATCTCAATATTTGTTAAATGTATACGAAGGAAAATTAACATTTAAGTTTTTAAAGCTATCTTTAAAGTTATTTTTACGAGAATTTTTAACAGATTAGAATTGCCTAGTAATAAAGGATAGATTAAATGGGATAATTTGTTAAAAAAATCGAAAAAAAGGAAAAAAGAATCTTTAAACCATTTGTTTTTGATATTTTACAATAATATCACCATAAACCTGATGAATGAATCGTTTATCAAATTCATATTCCTCATTCAATATCTGGTTTCTTTCTTCTTGAGTGAAATAATTCATCACAGGTTTAAAGAAATGCTTATCTTCTTTTTCAATATGTTTTGGATAAAAATCAACTAATTCTTGCATGATTTTAATGATTTCATTTAATGCAAGCAAATTACCATTAATGTATGATTCCTTAGTAGCAACTAGACTTCCGGTTAATTTTCGACCTTTTTTATGTTCTTCAATAAGCTCATTCATTGTTTTCTTATGTTCAGTAGATAGCTTCTTTTTAGCTAATTCACGAAAGAGTATCGCTTCTTCTTTCCCATGATGACATCTATCTGCGTAGGTTCGTATAAAATCAACAGCAACATCGATAAAATGTAAATCAATAGTTTGTTTTTCCTTAATTTTGAGGATAACGGTTTTCATTAAAGCAATCATTTTTTCAATCAATCTATGCTCAATCATTAAAGGAGCAATTGGCATAACCATTTTTCTCATCTTCTAATTATTTCTTAAACAATTGATATCGTATAGAAATAATTTCAAATTAATCAATGGTATCATCATTTTTTAAGTCTTGTACTAATAAATTAAGATTAATAAATAGATATTAGCGATCATTTTACTTCAAAACTTCGATGCGAAACAGAACCATGTTGGAATCCTTCGAAAATATAATTGATTTGTTCAGAGTTTTGTTTCATACCTAAAATATAAAGTAAAGGTATATAATGATCCATAGTTTGAAATCCTCTTTTGTTTAATGACATCTTATCGAAATTATATATGCTATCTAGGTTATGAGTATCGATAGATTCTTTTTGGATTGCGTCTAATTGTTTAGCCCAATCAAAAGGTTCCACAGACATATTGAAGTCAATTTCCCGGAAAGTATGAATAAGATTTCCACTAGCGATGAAAAGAATGCCTTCTTCTCTTAGAAAGCCTAGTTTTTGACCTAAGTCATAATGATATTTGAGAGGTTTTCGATAATCTAAACTCAATTCGAGAATAGGTATTTTTCCTGAAGGAAGAATATTTTCAAGGACAATTGTTGCAGCGTGATCAATGCCCCAATCGCTTGTTGGGATAATTATTTTAGGAAAATGGTCAGCAATCCATTTAGCTATTTCAAATGAACCTTTCGCAGGATAAAAATATTCGTAGAATTTTTTCGGGAACCCATAATAATCATAAATCATTTTAGGCTCATTATCAGCAGTTATATATGTTCCTTGAGTTAGCCAATGGGCAGAAATTATTACTATAGCTTTGGGATTAAAGTTTTGAAAGAGTTTTTTACCACAATTCCTTAAAGCATTAGTAAATGGATTTGATTCAAATAAATTAATTGGTGATCCATGACCAATAAAAAGTGCAGGTAAGATGGTCATAACGACACACTCATAATATATTAGAACCTACTCATTCAAATAAATAGCTACTCCACCTGCTTCTAAATGCATTTTATCATGTTGATACATATCTAAAATCCTTTTTGTTAAAAAACATTCTTTTGTAGCTTCAATTTCTGGGATATTAATTAAGTTTTCAAAAAGAATGATCAATTTTCCACGAGATTCTTGAAATCTTGTTTTGATTTCTTCAAAATCTAATTCATAATGTTTTTCTATATTATAATCATTCCAGGAAGAATAGGTCATGTTCAATGTTTCATACTCAAAAAGAAATTTCTTCAATTTATTTGCTAGCTTAGATGTGCATAAGCGAATGTATTCCATATCCCAGGTCCAAAGATGCAGAAGAAGATCTCTTTTATTCCATCCATTATCTAAGGAAAATGAATCGGGTAATTTTAGCAAAACATCGGTTAATTTCTTAATAATAGTAATTTTATCTTGTAACGAGAGCTCCTCTGACAATCTAATCTTCTCCGAATGCTTTGCTAAATAAGCAGAAAATAAATTATTTTTGTGTTAACTACTCTATTGAATTAGCCATATTAGTTTTGCTTAAGAAAATGTTTGAATTTACTTAACATTTCTCTATTGAACCAATTATTGAAGCATTATTTGTATTATTAAACAAAATCATAGCCAATTTCTTCAGCTGTTAGATCAATAACATCTTTGAAATCCTTTTGACGTTTGCGAAGTATTGGTTTTAAAAAAGCACATCGTGTTTTCATTCTTAGATATTTTATTTTCGAAAATGGTTTAATGCAGATAAGACTAGATGACATAATTTTATCAGCTTGATTACCATTAGGTTTTAGTTCTTGATTAATAACACCATCATATTTTATTTCTTTCAGAAAAGTAAAAAATTCTTCATAAGGCATTTCACCCAGACCTAATGGTAGGTGCAAATCCTCTGTTTTGGTGCAGTCTGATATATGGATATAAGCAATATCCTTCACTAATTCTTCTGGAATATTTAACCAATTTTCCCAATCATTGACATATCTATGTGAAATGTCAAGTGCATGACCGGCAAGTCTCTTACCTAAGTAATCTTTTGCTTTAAGATAGAAATCCAAAAAATGTTCATCCGTTTGGCCTGGAACATTCTCTAAGACAATAGGAACATCGATTTGTTCTAATCGACTAAACATCAATTCATATGAACAATTTGGATCCTCTGGAGCATGTGCCAAAGAAAAAAGCATATTCAAATCCTTTCTTTTATTATTAATGAAAGAAATAACTTCATCTATCTGGATTCCATATTTTTCATATTGAGATGAGAAATCATAGCTATCACGATTATAAATTGGCAAATGAAAGGTTGTAGTTGCGTTTCCAAGACTTTTTAGGACATTGTCAACTTTTGGGATAACTCTCCAATTAAACTCAAAATGTTCAAGTAGAATTTTTCGAAGCAGATAAATAATTAAATCTAATGTTAAACCTTTGATAGGTTCTAAACCAAAACCAATTTTCAAGCAATCACCAGCTATAAATGAGTCCTTTAATTGTGGAATGAAAGCTATCTGATTTTACTAAATAATTTTTCTAAATGTTTGGTGAAAACTAACTAATTTAATAAAAAATTATTTATTGAAGAATAAATCTTAGTATTTAGAGTGAAGAGTGTTGATTGATGGCTATACAAGATTCAGCTTTTTTACAATTCATTTGGGAATGGCTTAAAGCAAATTATGTTCAATTGATTATTGCCCTAGTGGTAATCGTTATTGCTATTGTCATAAGGATTTTCTCTGTAAGATACATTAAACGATTAGAGAGAAAGAACAAACTAACGGAAAATTATTCTAAAGTTTTAATTCGAATTATTAGAGTGATATTTTCATTTGTATTAATATTTAGCATTCTAATAGCATTCAATGTAACAGTTGGTGCAATAACAGGTGCTGTCGCATTACTTGGTGGAACTATTGTTGGTTTTGCAGCAATAAATACCATAGGAAACGCTTTAGCAGGTTTGATTATTATGATTAGTAAACCAATTCATATTGGCGACAGAATTCTATACAATGGGAATTTTGCTGATGTACTCTCAATTGAATTAATATTTACCAAATTAAAGACATTAGATAAAGCAACAGTTCTCATACCAAATCAAGAATTGCTAAAACAAGAAATCTATAATTATGGTAAAAATGAGCTTATAAGAAGACAATGTATTGTCACAGTAGGTTTTGAGATTGAAAGTGAACTAGTAGAAAGCATCCTTTATAAAGCATTAAAAGGAGTAAATGGAGTGCTTGAGGATCCTCCTGCAAAAGTAAGATTAACAAATTTTCAGAATTTTGCGGTTGAATACAAGCTTTTCTATTCCATCAGAGAAATTCAAAAAGTAATAGAAATTGACTCTAACGTTAAGTTAAATGTATTAAAAATAGCTAAAAAATATAACATTGATTTAAGAACACCAAACTTGAGTATAATATTACCAAACAATAATGAAAACAAATAAGATTGTTGTCCAGTTAATTAAAAATTGATTGGAAAAGTCAATTTTATTGAAAAGCACTCAAAGTAACAAATATCTCAAGAATATGGAGTTAGTAAAAATATTCTGATAAATATGAAAGAATAGATAAAATTACCAAATATATCAATCATGCCACTCATTTTCACCCTTATTAAATTCTTCATTAATGAAGGATTGTAGAGCTTCAATATCCATATGATATTCTTTAGGAATAGGAGTACCATTAATAAAAACCATAGGAATTACTATACGTTTATCTAACGTTTGCCTATAACCTTTAGTAGTAGGAACAGAAATAGCGCTACCAGCATAGTAAATGTTTAATTGTAATTGAGGGTTATTTCTAACAAAACCTTCGAAAGTATTTTTCAAAAATAAACATTTCTTTGTAGGTGGTCCAGCTAATAATAATTCTAAACGCATTTTTTTAGTACTCATTTTGATACTTCCTTTGAAATTTATTAAATAGTTCAATCAAACATTCCTTATAATTTGTTGACAAATCACTTTGATTTATTATTCTATAAGTTTCATCTATTGATTTATTGATTACCTTTGATAGAAGATTTTTAAGACTTGTATCTTCAGGGATTAGGTAATCACCACTTAAATTAATGGTTCTTATTTTATCTTCATCAAAAGTTAAAGTAAGGTCCATTATACCAATTTTTGTTTTAGAGATGATCTTAAATTCAGATTTGGGTATCTTGGGAAATGTCCACTCTTTTCTTGAATATTTCGTTTTATAAAGTGCTTCAATTAGTTTATTTTCTTCTTTTGTAAAACTTTGATTTATTTTACTAAATGTAAGATTTAGATTTTTAGCCATTTTATTTAATAAAATATTTATAATATCATCCAATTCAATATCTCTGTTTAGAGCTTCTGTGAAATTGATAACGCGATCCCTTATATTGGTAAATCCTTTATCTGAAAATTTAAGCTTTGAAGGTCGAAGTGTTTTGGTCATCTGTTCAATATTTGTTTTTACTAGAAAGGTGCCACTATGCACTAAAGCATTATATAATTGCAATTGGGCAGAACCATATACTTTGCGACCACCAATTGTTACATCATTTCGTCCTGATAATTCAGCTTTAACACCAAACTCCTGGCATGTATCTATTATAACTTTACCAATTAATTGATACAATAAAGATGGATCATCAATGTTAAGATGTTGAAATAATTCATCTATTTTAAAGAAAAATGAAAAACAGAAACTTCCTTCATCTTGATAAACCGCCCCACCGGGATTTGGTCTTCTAACAATAGGGATATTCATCTTTTCACAATATTCAACATCGACATCTTCTTCAACTAATTGATTAACGCCTATCCAAACTGAAGAATTATATTTCCTAATTCTTAGGGTCATTGGACTTTTATCCTCATCAACCAATCGCAAAATACTTTCTTCAACAGCAAAATGTTTGTATGAATCGCGGATATTATCCTTTAATAATCTTACAACCAAAGAATTAGATTGCATAATAACTGCATAACTCCTTTTTACAGCCATCCATATCTTTGAATTCACACTTGAAATTAGGAATACTATATGAAATAATTCCTTTTGAATTCAGCAATTTTAACACACTTTCAATTGCTGAATAAACACTCTGTTTACAACAACGTGGTCCTGGTTTTTCAGCTAAATCAATTAAAGCCAATCCTGTTGCTTTTAGAACTAATGAACGTTCTTTATCTGATCTATAAGTGGCTCGAGTAATAATAGACGTAGCTACTCCAGCACCAACACTTGCACCACAATCACCCCGAGAACCACAAGTACCATACGGAATTTCTAGTGTTCTTTTCAATGCAGTTTTAATGCGATTTTTTGGCACTGATATAACACTAGCATTATTTAATGCTGTAAGAACTGCTGGTGCTACAATTAAATGATGTTCTGCACCATGATTGCGGAAAGTTGGATGATGCATTATTAAATTAGCAATAACAAAAGGATTTGTAGAAAGATTAGAATTAGTCACTCTTAATATAATTTCAGCAGGCTCAGCAACCCGACATACTTCACATTGAAAATGATTGTTCGAGCAAACCCAATCAGCTTCTTCTTCTTTGTTGCAAAAGCTACAAGGGAGTTTTGCAGATTGCTCTTTTAATTCACCTTTACAAATTGAACAATAGTATTTCATATCGATCTTTGTAGCTCCATTATTATAATGCTTCTAAGATTATTTTCTGAAATAGATCATTTAGCAAATTTTGATCAAGTAAATCTATGATTTCTTTGATTTTAATATTAGATAATTTATACAATTTTTTAGTGCCATCACGTCGATCAATAACCATGCCACTTTCCCTTAATATCCGAAGATGTCTTGAAATTAATGGTTGAATTAGGTTCAATTGCTCTACTATTTCACAAACACATTTTTCACCATCTGCAAGGAAATCTATAATTTGAAGCCTAATAGGATCTGCTAATGCTTTGAAGAACTTAGCTTTTAGTGATTTTTTATTTTCTAGATTAAGACTCATAGATAAAAGATTAAATATAACAATATTTAAATATTATTATCTTTTCATAACAATATACAAAAATTGTTATGTTATGAGTGCTTTCCCAATGACTGAAGATAAAAAAATTGGATTTATTATGTGTGTTTGTACGGGTAAATGCCCGGGATTTGAAAAAATGGACATCTGGGATTTTGTTAATAGAGTGAGAATAGAGCTACCTGTTGAATACGCTTTTATCCATCCTCAATTATGTGAGGAAGATGGAGATCGATTTTTTAATGATTATCTAAGGGAAGGTCGAAAATATATGATAGCTGGTTGTGCTCCAACTATGCAGTATAAATTATTTAGAGATGCTTTTAAGGAAAGGGGATTAGATGTTAAGAAGGATTTGATTCCATTAGATGTAAGGGATATGACAACAGAAGAAGCTTTTCAAGCAGTAGAGAAGATCCTAACTGAATTAGGTGTTGAATGAATAATGACTAAAGAATATGATTCCAATACTGCTACTTTCATGGGAGTACAAAGAAAGGAAATCCCGTGGTGGCCTACGATTGACTATGAAAAATGTAATTTTTGCATGGAATGCGATAAGTTTTGCCCCCACAAGGTTTTTGAGAAACATGAAAATCAAGAAAAGAAGCTAGTGATAGTTAATCCGTATAATTGTGTGGTTTTTTGTAGAGCATGCTCAAAAATATGCGAACCAGATGCACTAAACTTCCCTGATAAGAAGGAAATAACAGCTCTAATAAAGAACAAACGAAATGAAAATGAGTGAATGTGATGACTAAAATTGCGGTGTTACCCTGTTGTGGTATTAATAAAACACTAGGTTTGATAACGATTGAAATTGGTTTAAAACTAAAGGAATTAGATCACTCTATTGAATTAATTTCACCTGCAACATTAAGTGTAGATCAACAACGGTACAAAGAAATGATACAAGAATCACAAGTTATTGTTATTGATGGATGTGCAACTCGTTGTGCAACAAAATTATTAGAAAAAGAACAATACTCCAAAGTAAAACGAATTTTTATTCCAGAGGAAAGTAAAAAATATGAAATTTCACTTGGAAAGGCTCTGATAATAACTGATGAAGGAAAGAAATTAGCTGAAAGAATAGCTAAACAAATTTTAGAAGAAATAAAAAATGAAACTAAACAAGTAAAAGAACCAATAATCGAACGTGATTTTGGTAAAATAGACTATTATGAAGTATCATATGATAAATACTATTTTAGGGTACCAAAAGAAGGGTACTATTTTACAGAAAATGATTGTTGGGTAAAACCTGAAGGTGAAAAAGCTCTTTTAGGAATAACTGATTATCTTCAAAATAAATCAAGTGATATTTTATTCGTTGAACTACCTAAAATAGGTGCACAAGTGGAACAATTTGATGAAATAGTTAATTTCGAATCAGTAAAAGCGCTTCTTTCATTATTAGCACCAGTATCAGGTGAAGTTACTGCTGTTAATGGTAAATTGGAGCAAGAACCTAATTTGTTAAATGATGATCCATACGAACAAGGTTGGGCGATTGAACTAGTATTAGCAGATTTTACTGAAGAAAAAGAACTTTTAATGGATGGAAAAAATTATTTTGCGTATATGAAAAAGAAAATAGAAGAAGAACATTAAATGGTGGAATAATTATGAGCAAAAAAGTGTATATTATACCTTGTAGTGGTATGGGGAAAGTCTATGGTAGCATTTGTCGACAAGCAGCCTATAGAGTAGTAAATGACTTGAAACCAGGGAAAACAGCAATTGAATGCTTGCCATTAATTGTTAAAGGAAAAAAGGAAGTAGTAGATGAACTAAAGAAAAGTAAGGTTATAACATTAGATGGCTGTACAGCTATGTGTGCTTATTATGACGTATCAAAAGTTATTGAAGAACCAGACGCACACTTCTTATCAACTTCGATTGTAATGGAAAATCGAGATTTAAAACCCGAAGCAGATATTTATCCTTTAGGTGAAAATGCTAATGCGTTAATGGAAATTTTTGCTAAACAAGTAGCAGAAAAAGTTGGTGAATTGTTAGATGAACAGCAGTAAATTAATCTTAACTACCAAACCAAAAATTGGGATAATCGCTTGTAGTGGTGAAAATTTACTAGAAGGAACAATAACTCGAGTTGCTACAAGAATTGTAGTGGAAAAACTAAGACCACATATAACTACTATCCTTTGTCAACCACTCTTTATGGCAGGAGATATAAAAAATAAAGGTGGGGGAAAAGAAAGGGAATTTGCCAAACTCCATAAAACAATTACTGTCGAAGGGTGTGAAGAATCTTGTGCTAAATATGCTGTAGAAAGATATAGTGCACCAGCAGCAGCAACAATTTATGTGAAAGAAATAATGAAAAAACATCCAAATTTAAAACCTAAAATGAAAGAAGAGCTAAATGAAGATGGATTAAAATTAGCAGAAATATTGGCTCAAGAAATAGCTGAAAAAATTGACGAATTATATAATGCTCAATGAAATAAAACATGATCCTTAGGAAAAAGCACTTTTATCTGAATTCTAATCTTATTAGCTATTTCTTATCATTAGTGGAATAATAATCGTTCAATTGATTTTACAAAATTGTGATAATAATCAACCTAATTTTAAAAAAAATCTTGGTAAAATAAAAAGTGATTTTAGGGGAGAAATTTATTGACGCAAATTGATTTGAATTCCTCAGCTAAAATATCCATTAGAATAATATCATATTTTTTTCCACCAATAATTTTAGCTTGCCTTCTATGACCAATTTCTTTAAATCCTACCTTTTTATAGCAATTAATAGCTCCTTCATTATATGAAAATACTCCAAGCATGATATTATTCAAATTGAGTAAATTAAAACCATAATCTAACAATAATCTTGAAGAGTCTTGACCATAGCCCTTATTCCAATAAGATTTCTCACCAATAACGATACCAAGCATTGCACTTCTATTTATTTTATCAAAATCAAACAACATGCATCGACCAATTAGTTCATCAGATTTTAAATCAACAATACTGAAAATATGATTATTATGTTGCAAAATATCATTAATGGTATTACGTTCATTACTGACACTGGTAGGTGTAAAGGCTTCGTCTCCCAAAGGGATGGTTACTTCTAGATCAGTAAACCAATTTGCCCATTGTTCTGCATCCTGTTCACTGATAGGTGATAAATAACACTTTTCTCCTACTAATTTTTTATAATGTCTCATTTTGCTCAATTTATTTACTGACCTATTTTATATAAGAGTAGTTCTAACTCTATTTAATTAGAAGCTTTGAATTTGATAAAGAGTTGTAAAAAGCTAAATTTTAATTAAACCTAGGAAAAATATAAAATAATCTATCACAAATGGTAGAGTGATTTTAAACATGATAAAAGAAGATTGTCCATGTCCAAAGAATAATTGTGAAAGACATGGTTTATGTGATGAGTGTAAAAAGAATCACTATAGCAAAGGAAAGTTACCTTTCTGTGAAAGGAGCTAGAATGAATTGTTTTTATAAAAAAAGAGCTAGAATGAAATATAACAAAAAAAAGAAAGTTATACTTCATTAGGAATGAATCTTAGATATTAGTAAACTAATATCTACTTGGTTTGTGTTTTCTATAACAGTCTTGACAGTAAACTGGTCTGGTGCCATCTGGTTTGAATGGTACTTCAGTTTGTTGACCGCAATCTGCACAAGTTACTGAGTGCATTTCTCGTTGTGGTCTACTGTAGCCGCTACTATATCTACTCATTTTATTTTTTCACCGAATGTTTTTATTATACATAATTAATTGAAAAGAAATTTTACAAGAAAATTTTGAGAATTTAAACTTACTAGTTTATTACCAAAAAAGACTTCATTCCTATATCAATGTCTGTTAAATGTATACAAGCGTTAACAGTGGGTCATGCTTTATAAACATATGCTTCAAATGACTTAGGGAAAATATTCTATCTCTGGCTCGAAATAAAAAGCAAAAAAATTAATTTATAATTTAATAAATTTATGCAGTTTATTCGTAAATTAAACGATAAAAATCACCTAGAAAAGTATTTAAGAATTGCAAATAACCTAAAAATGATATTTTTAAAGGAGGGTTATTCTTGGTGAGAATAAATATTGGTTATAATCCAACCTTAACAAATCAAAAAGCTATGGATATTTTAAGCAAAAACCTAACTTATGAAATAAATACTACAAAGGTTAATAGTAAATGGTTCTTAGTTATTAAGAATAATCTTGTTAGTGCAGCAGTACAAGTAAAGCAACGTAAAAACGATACTCAGATAGTTGTTAGAGGCTATATACATGAATTTTACATGAGACTTCTCTTAATCATATTTATTATGTTGCCATACTATATTGTTTCACTTGGACCTGCAGAATCATTCGCAAAGTCAATTGCGAAGTTCATTGAATCCAGCCCGGATTTCAGAGCAACAACATAAAAATGATCTCTTAGAACCAGTTAAATTCCTTAAGGTTAAATACACAATAAAGAGAGAAATAAATTTGTTTGCCAATTTTCTTGTGTTTTAACCATTCTTCTTTTTTTATAGTTCATTGAATAATTTGTTATTATAATAGCTTAGGGTTTAATTTACCACTAAAAATCATTGAAAAAAAGCATGCTTGAAGACCTTATAGGTATAAAACCAAAGTTATATGAGTTTTTAATACCTTATGAAAAAGTGGGAAAAGTATGATTGACATCAAATTAAAAGAAAATTCTTCTATAGATATGGATGAATTGCTGAAATTAATTATTTCTCAAAAAAGCAATGAGCTAGGAAGAGAGTTGAGTGCCGATGAGAGCACTAAAATTACAATACAACTTGAACAGATATTAAATTCTTTTGTAAGAAAAAGTTTTCTTGCCTATGAAAAAGGCGAACTAGTTGGTTGGTTGGGAGTAAATCAAGTATATCCTCCAACACTTCTTCTCTATACCTATCATCCAATTATCAATCCAGATTCGAACAGAAAACATGTTGCCCAAGCATTGATCCAGAAATGTATCGATTATGCAATTGAGAAGAATATAGGAAACATTCGAATTTTCAATGATGTAACTATAAAAACTGAGAATAGATTTCTTGAATTAGAACAATACTATCTTAATGCTGGAATGAAAAAAACACATATTGTTCTTTGTATGGAGAATAAATTATCAACTAATGTTATTAAAAACACTGTAATTGATAGTGAGTATCATATTGAACCTTGGTTGGATCAATCTGATGAGGACCTTAAGGAATGTTATGAAAGAATTTTTGCTAAATCCAATGATAATTTTACTAACAGTTTAGATAAAGAAGAACGTAATTATTGGAATACTATTTCAAGGGGTAATGCTAATCAAGCTTCTATTGTAATTAAGAAAGACAATGAACTTGTAGCTTTAATATTAGCTGTAGATTATGGCGATTTTATGGAGCTAGGCCCAATAGGAGTAGTACCTGAGCATCGTGGTAAGAAACTTGGAAAAGTTGTTATGGAAGAATGTCTTTCAAGTCTATTCAAACAAGGGAAAGTAAATTGTTATCTTGAAGTAGATGCAACAAATACTCCAGCTATTAACCTTTACAAATCCTACGGATTTTTTGAGGTATCCAAAAAACATGGTTTTTTATGGAGAAGCATGGGAAAAAGCTGGGTATAAAGTAGATGAAGAAGATAAATGAATAAAAAAAAGTTAACCCATTTTCATCATTAACATTCGTTTTTATAATGGTTCAACTTTTTAATAATTATAGTTTGCATTGGTTTGTTTTTTATGACTGAAAAAAAAGTAGTAATTATTGGAGCTGGAATTGCTGGTTTATCTACTGGTTGTTATTTACAGATGAATGGTTATAAAAGTGAAATCTTCGAATTGCATGATAGTTCAGGAGGACTTTGTACTAGCTGGGAGAGAAAAGGTTATACTTTTGATGGGTGCATACATTGGCTTGTTGGTTCAGGACCTTCTATGTTGCTCTTTGATATGTGGACTGAATTGGGGGGTATAAATAAAGAGACTGAAATTATTAATTCAAAAATTTTTACGAGGATAGAAGGAAGAGATGGACAGCATTTCTCGGTTTTTACAGATGTAAATGAATTAGAAAATGAGATGATACGCTTATCTCCTAAAGATGAAATAATTATCAAAGAATTCACAGAAGCAATACGATTTTTCGTGACATTTCAATGTTCAAGAGATAATCCACCACCACCAGAAGTTCAAAGAACTTTTGGGGAAAAAATACCAGCTTTCATTAAAAAATGGACTGCACTAACAACAAATGATTTTGTTGAAAAGCTTACAGATTCACTTCTTAAACAATTCTTCCTAAGAATATTTGGTGATTTTGTTGGTAATACCTCTTCAATTTTTATGTTAATAGCCACGTTGGGTTATTTACATGCAAAAACAGCTGGTTATCCAATAGGGGGATCACGACCTTTCGCAAAACGAATTGAACAAAGATTTCTAGATTTAGGGGGGAAAATTCAATTTAATGCTCGAGTCAAGGAAATACTAGTAGAAAATGATAAGGTAATTGGCATTCAACTAATTAATGGTGATAAAATACCAGCAGATATAGTTATTTCCGCTGCAGATGGCAATGATACCATTTACAACCTGCTAAAAGGAAAATATGTTGATGAAGAAATCAACGGTTATTATAAGAATCTGAGACCTTTCCCATCAATTTGTCAAGTATCTTTAGGAGTTGCAGACGAATTTATCGATATTCCACACTCAATTCAATTTCTTTTAGAAGAGCCAATACAAGTTGATCCAAAAACAGAACTGAAAGATATGAGTATTAGGATCTTTAATTTTGACCCAACATTAGCTCCGAAAGGCAAAACAGCATTGGTATCTTTCTTTGCTTCTGAAGATTACGAATATTGGACAAATATGCGTGAGAATAATCGTAAAATGTACATTGAAGCAAAAGACCGATTAGCAAATGAGATAATTAGACAATTAGAAAATCGTTTTCCAAATATAACATCTAAAGTAGAAGTTGTTGATGTTTCTACACCGGCTACCTTTATACGGTATACAAATAATTGGAAAGGCAGCTATGAAGGTTGGTTACCAAGCTTGGAACTCGCGGGTAAAAGCTTGACAGAAACACTCCCCGGATTAGCTAATTTCTTTATGGTTGGTCATTGGACTCAACCAGGTGGAGGACTTCCACCTGCAGCAATGTCTGCAAAAAAAATCGTTGGTATTATTTGTAAAAAAGATGGAAAGGAATTTACTACTCTCAAAAGCACAAATTAAAGAGTTTTCCATTTTTTACTTTTTTACATTATTTTAATTTTTAAACAAAGATTTAGATTTTTCCTCCTTTAATTAAATCAAGAGTATATAATAAAATTGCATTTTCATCGTAATTATAATTTGAAAACAATTCATAAGTTAATTTAAAATCAGGTTCCAGTGTCAAATGAGTCATTGGTTTCTCTGGAAAAGCAATAAAGAATCGAGTGGCAATTTTCCCCTTGATCTTTGATTCCTTTAATTCAAATATCCTAATATTTCCAAAACTATTACCTGATTGCCCTGATGCGACTCCAACAATTTTTGCTCCTATGTGTTTTAAATTTAACATTAAGTCAAATCCAGAACTATGAGTCACATCTGTACTTAAAACAATAATCTTCTTGGATTTATAATAAGCTTCATGTTCTCTTTTTTCGAATTCTTTGTAAAATGATGGCATTTGTTTCATGCTTTCTCTATAGGCTTCAATTTGCATGGAGCTATCTTTGTATATTGAAAAGGTTTTATCATTTCCAAAATAGTAATCGGTAATTTCTAAAGGAACTTGTTTATAATAGTAAATATTTTCAAGATCCAAACCTTTTGTTGATGAATCATTTAACAAGTTTGAGAATTTAAGCACATCAGATCTAGATTTTATAAGTTCTACACTTTTCTCAAATCCTAAAATGAAATACAAGAAAAATAAGATGATATAATCTTGTCCTCCTTGACATTTACGAACATCGACTATGAGATATTCAGATTGATTTTTCTTAAGATTTTGAAACAAAGAAGTAAACAATTCTGTTGCTGAAGGTAATCCCTTAACGATATCAGATAGTTCTTTGGGAACATCTCCAGAATTATACTTCTGATAAATCTCCTTAAGTACCTCATTAAAATCAGTAACACCTATTTCTTGAAAAAGCTCATGTGCTTCTCGATATGAAATCATATTATCAATTTTTAAATAAGCGATGTTTTCTTCTTTGTCTATGAAGCTGTAAGCAAAGGACCTATCCTTAATAGCCAAATTTAATTTACTTTCACCAGTAAGAAGTGGGTATGTTCTATCATCATTAGGATTGAAAGTTTGCTTTATTATTTCACCGTTTGAAAGAGCTAACAAAACACTAATCTGATCAGTATCAATCCATTCTGGTGTCAGTTTTTGTAAATCGTTTCTGAAATACAGCATACCAAATCGTCCCAGATTTCCGAGTAAATTACTCATATTATCAAATCCTCTTAAATCCTTAATACGCTGAATTAGAGTTTCATAAGGAATATCTTCAACAGAAATTAGTTTTGCACCCAATAACGAATAATGTTCTTCCTTTGTAACAGCGCCTACAACAAGAAAATTTTCAATTGGGATAAAATAGAGTGGTATTCCACCGGGATGGTCCTTATCTTGTAATTCTTTATCATAAAATAATCCAGTATGGGCATCTTCTAATTTAGCTATGAATGGACTAATATGATAGAAGAATTCCTCTTGTGTCATACCTTCGTCAGGAATGCTCAGAATCATTTCTTGTAACCTACGATGATAAGCAATTTTACCTCCACCATTAATATAGGGGTCAGGATGAGTTTCTTCTAAGATATTAGTTAATTGTCTTATATCTTGTATCAATTCTTTTCTGAGTATTTTATTTTTCATAATTTTCACTTACTTTTTTATTTGTTTCTTTATTTAAAAGACAAATTCACAATTTGAAGTCTCAATTTGTGGTCACATTTAGTGACTAAGAAAGAAACAACAGAATCATTTTTTGTTATTAGATTGCTTTAGATTTAGTAAACTGGTAACTTTTATTATTTCGTAAATTCTCAAACAACAATATTAAAGTCAAAGTGGCAAAATTTACCAGATTTGTACTGATGATTATTTTATAACACAATTTATTTCAATCCATCAATAGAATTTTATTTAAAAAATTAAAATGAATGTAGGGACATCAAAAATGCCTATCAAGGAACTATTAAAACTCAACAATACTCTCATTGAAGAAAAGAGCCAATGGGAAATAAAACGTAAAGATATTCTATCTCGATTATATCAAACCATTGGAACTCCTCCCTTTCCCAGAAAAACACATAATTTAGAGATTATTGAAAGTGAGGAATTACCTCTTTATACAAAAATAAAAGTTTCTTACATTGTTGGAGAAGATGATTATATTACTGCTTTCTTACTCAAACCGAAAGCTTTAGGTCAACGAGCTCCTGTTATTATTGCAATGCACCAAACGGTTAAGTCAGGTAAAAATGAGGTTGTTGGCTTAGATGGCAATCTTGATTTTGCTTATGGACATGAATTAGCTCTTAGAGGATATGTTGTTCTTGCTCCAGATTATCTCTGTGCAGGTGAAAGAGTACCAACTGGTTTAACAAGTTTTGATTCTACTGAATTTTATCAAAAGTATCCTAATTGGTCAATAGTAGGAAAAAATGTTGAAGATTCAATGGCAGCAGTTGATGTTGTTTGTGAATTAGATTATATTGATAAAGATAGAATAGGGGTAATTGGACATTCTCATGGTGGGCATAATGCAATTTTTGGTATGGCTGTAGATGAACGTATAAAGGTAGGGGTAAGCAATTGCGGTATGTCGGTATTTTCAGAAGAAGAAGAACGGTTAGAATAGTCTTTGGAGGAGGGATACATCTACATACCTGCATTAAGAAAGTATTTTCTAGAAGAAAAGATAACTCCATTTGACATACATGAAGTAGCTTCTCTGATAGCACCAAGACCATGGCTAAATATCTCAGCATATGATGATGTTGCCTATGGTAACCAAGAATTTTTAGCTGAAGTAGGAACTAAACTTTATCAAGTATATAAGCTCTTAAAGGCACCTAACGCTTTTTCCTATTATATGCATGGTAACAATCATTCATTCCCCAAATATGCTAGAGAGCTTGCTTATTGTTGGTTAGATCAATATTTAAAAAAAAATTAAGAATATCAATATAATCTCCCAATCAAAATTTTCTACATTATTTCTTGTATTTGAGTTGCTGAATTGAAACTCTCAAGCTAATAATTAAGCAAATTGAGCAATCCTTTATCTTTTTACTCATTGGAAGTCAAGTAATAAGTTTATATATAGCTTGTGGATTGCCAAAAAAATTCTTTTGATATAAATTATTCATTCCAAAGAAAACTTATAAGATTACCAGAGTATGTTTTTTTGATTTATTGAGGAGAATAATCTAAAATGAAAAAACCTTTTGTTGGTCTATTAGTTATTTTTATGATTACTGGTATGAGTTTATCAGTTGTAAAAAGTATGAACACTCATTATGACATTCCCATTCCCTCAGCAATAGGTGTAACTCTGGGGTGGCAGTATAAATTGGATGGTAATATACATATGACTTCTGCTTCTGTAGCTGATTTAGATTGGGATGGGCATTTGGAAGTGTTAATAGGCTCTCGAGGCGGTTATCTGTATTGCCTGAATTACACAGGAGGTCTAGAGTGGCGTTACCAGACAGGTGCTGACATAATAAGTTCTACTCCTGCAGTAGCTGACTTGGACAAGGATAGGACACAGGAGGTACTGGTGGCTGCTGATAACTATCTGTATTGTTTGAATTATACAGGTGGATTGGAATGGAAGTACTTTTCTGGATACTCAACGCACAGTCCTTGTGTAGCTGACCTAGATGGGGATGATTTCTTAGAAGTATTAGTAGGTTCAGGTTCGGATTATTTGTATTGTTTAAACCATACAGGTGGACTAGAGTGGCAGTATCTAACAGGAAATAATATTGATTCTTGTCCTGCAGTAGCAGACTTGGACGAAGATGGTACTTTAGAAGTGTTAGTAGGTTCCATGGATACCTATCTGTATTGTCTAAACCACATAGGTGGACTGGAGTGGCAGTACAAAACCGATGATGAGATTCATTCTTCTCCTGCGATAGCGGATCTTGATGGAGATGGTACTCTAGAAGTACTGGTAGGATCTTATGATATGTATCTTCATTGTGTGGACCATACCGGCATTCAGGAGTGGCGCTACTGGTTAAACGATGAAGTATTTTCTCCTTCTGTGGCTGATCTCGATGGTGATGGTACTTTGGAAGTGCTGGTAGGGGCTTACAACCTTTATTGTGTGAATCACATTGGTGGATTGGAATGGCAGTATCCATTATTCAATGCTGGTTTATCTGTTCCTGCTATAGCAGATCTTGACGGCGATAGTATGATGGAAGTGTTAATAGGATCTCGTGATGACTATCTTTATTGTGTGAACCATACTGGGAATTTTGAGTGGAACTACTTGATAGGCGACTTTGTTGATTCGTCTCCGGCTGTAGCTGATCTTAACAACGACGGAATTTTGGAAGTGTTAGTAGGTTCATGGACTGACTATATCTACTGTCTCGAGATTACTGGTGTTACTTCTTCTGGTGCAGCTCCTTGGTACAGTTTTCATGGGTCAGTTTTTAATACTGGCAGGATGGATTCTGACAGTGATTATCTTGACGATTTGACTGAAGAATATTATAATACGAATTCCAGTGATTCTGACTCTGATGATGACACTTATTCCGATGGCATGGAAGTTTTTGCAGATACTGATCCAAATGATGATCAAGACTATCCGGGATTGGATTCTGATGATGATGGGATTGCAGATTTCGATGAGATTATAATTCACGGCACTGATCCTAATGACCCTGATTCTGACGACGATGGACTGGGTGATCTGGAGGAAGTAACTAGTGGTTCAGATGGCTATATTACTGATCCTTGGGATAGCGATTCAGACGATGATGGACTAAACGACGAAGAAGAAGCAATCCAAGGTACCAATCCCAACGATGACGATTCAGACGACGATGGACTGGATGATCAGGAGGAAGTAACTAGTGGTTCAGATGGCTATATTACTGATCCCTGGAACAACGATTCCGACGAAGATGGATTAGATGATTATGAAGAAGTAAACTTAGGTACAGATGGTTACTTAACAAATCCAGTTAATAATGACACTGACAATGATGATTTAAATGATTACGAAGAATCAGTAACTGGTAACGATGGATACATTACTGATCCCACAGATTCCGATACGGATGATGACGGATTAGTTGACGGAGATGAATATGTTGAAGGAACTAACCCTACAGATTCAGACTCCGATGATGATTGGCTCACAGATGGAGAAGAGATACACACTTATTATTCGAATCCCTTAAATAAAGACAGTGATGATGATGGGTATACCGACGGGTTGGAAGTTGCTCTTGGTTTTAATCCTATAGATCCATTAGACCATCCTCCTGATACCATTACTCAAAATAATACCGTAACAACTACTGTAGAATCAGGTATAACTTTCACTTCAGTTGTATTAACATTTACACTAGGAATTGTTGCAGCAGTGATTCTCTTAAGAAGAAGAATCAAATAATAGATGATTAAAAAATGGTTATATTCATTAGATATAAAATCAAAAGCACACATACAGAAATAATCAATTCAAAGATTTTTACCAGGATAGAAGGAAAAAATGGTGAATGCTTTTCTGTTTATACAAGATGGAAAGGAATTTACTACTACCAAAAACACTAATTAAAATAATCCTTCTTTCATTTTATTTCTTTATTCTTTACTAAAAGATAATTTAATTATTCTTATTTTTTTAGCTCAATTTTATTAAAATATCTCCTACTTATTGTTATAGGATGATAACTGGTTGGGGATTCTATAAGTAGATATTCTATTAATCCCTACCCAAAAGTGAGGGTAAGGATTAATTAAAGAGTATTTTTTTATTTTGTTTTTTGTAGATTCTGTCTCAAAAGTATTTTTATGAGATGAGTTACTCCAACAATACTCCCTAAACTAAATAGTAGAATCCACAAAGAATTAGTTACAGTCGAAGATTCAATAGTATAACCTTGACTCCAAGTCATGGTGTTTGCATCATACAACCAAAAATCGCCAATTAAAGTAGAGTACGAACCATATCCACCGAATAATAATGCCCTGTTCAAATATAAATCGAAAACCAATGCATAACGATCTCGAGGGGGAGGACTTAGACTAGGTTCAATCTCCAACCAATCACTAGATGAGGAATTAAAAATCCAAGTATCATCAAGAGATCGACCGGGAGTCTCTTCATTATCACCACCAAACATAATGAAAGTTGTTTCAGAAGGATTGTAGACCAATCCAGTATGATATCTTCTAATGGGTTTAGGGGATGTTTCTTGTTTTGCCCAAGTTAAAGAAGAGCGATTGAAAAACCAAGTATCGGACATTAAATCAACGTATCTACCACCAAAGAACACTCCAACTTGTAGCTCTTCATCATAAACAAAAGAGTGCCCATATCGCTTTTCAGGATGAGTAGCAGGATTAATTTGATACCAAATATTTGCAGTGCAGTTATAAATCCAAGTTTCACTATCATGTGTAACAGGACCTGCACCACCAAATAACACTATTTCATTGAAAACAGGATCAAAATACATTCCATGAGCAGCCCTTACTGAAGGGGACACAGCAGGATGGAGCTCCGACCATTCATTGGTTGCAGGATCAAACTCCCATGTATCATTAATAAAATAAGAAGTTGAAAGAGATTTACCACCAAAAAGGATTACTTTCTTTGAAATGGAATTATAAACCATTCTGTGATTAGAACGAGCTTCAGGAGAAGATATATTTGACAGGGCAGTCCATGATTGAGACTGGCTGGAATAGAGCCAAGTTGTTTCCAAAGCACCTTGACTGTTATCACCACCACCACCAAAAAGAATGATTTGAGAATTCTGTGGGTCATAAACCATCACATGTCCAAATCTAGCAGAAGGAGCATCCATTGTACTTGCAACAAAAAAAGGAGATAGATTAAGTCCAATTAATCCCATAAAAACTGCTACAAAAAGAAACCTTGAATATTGATTTTTCCTTAACATTATTCATACACCCAGATTTTTAGAAAACCAAAATATTATAATTAAATTTAAGAAAAAAATTAAAAAAGATTCTCATAACACTGAGAAGTAATTCTATGAATAAAAAAGAATTGAAAATATCGCTCAATTACTAAATTAAGAAAAAAGTGATACAACAAGTATACGATTTGCAAATGGAAATAGGAAAATTTAATGGAAAATCATAACTAGTAAACATTGATATTTACTATGACACAACAAGCTTCTGATTTATTTTTTTATGAAGGAAATCAATTGGATATTGTAGGTATCACAGGTACTGGATTATATACTCCAAAGGAATTTGGAATTGAAACTAGATCAGCATCGACAGGTTGCTATAGGGGGTATATAATGCGATATGAAATAAAGGATAATCAGTTATATATGGAAGGATTCTGGGTAAAAATAGCAGAAGGTATAACACCTCCAGCAATTATGATACTACCCCTTCACAAATAACATTTGAATATAATCCAGGGGGATTACGATGTCTTGGATTTAATTATCATTATAAGGATGTATACCTAAAACTTCCTTTCACAGGGTCATTGTTATTAGGTACTAAACCCATTGAAGATGAATATGTTCATATGGGATATCCAAGTCCTACATCTTATCAAACAGTTTTGAAATTTAATTTTCAGAATGGGGATATAATAAAAGTTGAAGATATTTCTGAAAAGGTTGAAGAAGTAAGAGAACAAGGTGATACTAAAGGATATTATCCCGAATCAGATTCTCCTGAAGATATCAAAAAGTGGATTGAAAAACGATTTTCATTAGACACAGATCTTTGAGATACAAAAACATTCTAGAAACGAAACTGATGGTCCCAACCTGATTTGAATCTATGAATTATGTTAAAAAAAGATTCTAAACTATTTAAGATTCATCCAAAATTCTTCATTAGGATGCTTAATTTCATTGAAAATTCGTTTATCATAATACAAGAAATCACAAAAAGGAAAACCTTCCACCATAGTTTTTGTACGGGATAAAGCAAGGTTTGGGTTGTTGTAAGGCATTTTAGAATAATCACCATAACAATCAAGCATACATGCTAACTCCAAATCTGGAAGTTCTGAATAAACTTCTGCATACATACAGCGAAAAACTTTCACAAAACATTTGCCAGGTTCTATTTGAACAATAAAATTGTGAGTTTTTAAGCAACCATCTTTATACAGCATGTCAACAAGTTCTTTAACAGTGTTTTTTTTCGTAATAACCTTTTGATAATACAGCTCATACATCGAGTCACTGAATTTTTTCGCAAACTCCAGCACAAAATCTCTTGAAGTTAATTCAATCAAAGTAAATGCAAGATAATACAAATGGAAGAAACCTGCTCGAAGATAATCTTCATGAAACACTTCAATTTTTTGTCCAAAAATAAAATCAGCTTCATATTTTTCTGTGAAATGTAAAAATTTCAGGATACAATTCTCAATATTTGATATAATTTCTGGATGATCATTTAATGAGTCTTTATCGGAATAGTCCAGATTATATTGTTTCAGAATTTCATTTTTTACTGGTGATATTCCCAGCGAGTCAAGTGTTTTCTTATATTTAACAATTAGATCCTCGGTTAAATTGTTGTTATACATCTCAAGTAAATTCAAAAAAAGATTAAAATTCCTCACACCCTCCAGGATAAATTCATCTAATGAAATAGAAATTTTTAGATTTTTATCAAAATCCATACAGATCTTTTTTTCTAACATATGTGAAGATAATATTAATTCTTAATAAAATTAAGTGGTAGTCTTTATTTTAACTAATAAAGTGATGAAAATTTCAAAGAAAAAAAAGTATAATAATTGGTGAATCTTGCAGGATTTAAACCTATGACTCATAGCTAAAAGAAAAAAAATAAGAGGAAATTATTTTGTGATTTCGTCTGCCATTTTAGATAATTCGATTTCTGTAGTTGTTTCCATTTCCAACTCATGATCTTCAGCTAATCCCATTGTTTCTAATTGTCCTTGTTTTCTACCAAGCAAGAAACCTGCTACAAGGATAATAATTATTCCAATAAGAAGTAAATAGAGCGAATAAATTTGTGGAGAGCTATTCAAATAAATACCATAAAATAAAATTACTGGAGCAATCTGTTGGGGTATTTGGCTGATAGGATAAACTTTACTTGCATCACCATGTTTGAATGCATCTTGAACATGACCAATTCCTACTATATTGACCACTGCAACAATTAAGATGGAAACTATAAATAAAATGAGATTTAGAACTGTAAAGTTTCCATTAACAAATTCTCTAAATATGAATATGAATGGTTGCATCCAAGCATTTGCTAGCGCAAATGGAAAACCTGCTCCTAATGCTAAAAAGACTGTTTTTCCTTTTTCAAATCTTTTCCCTAATTGTCTACTTACTATCCATAGGATAAAAAACGCAATAGAATAAATTGCCAGTCGTATTACAAAGTTGGTATCTGCTAAATTAGTCATATCTTCATCAGTGATTTCCAAAGCACTTAATCCAATCAATACAATCCCTATGATCATCGAAAAAATACCAAGATATTCTACTAGTTTCAATTTTTCACCAAGTAGCTTAACTGCACCTATCGTTAGCACAATCATTCCTACTGCCATCAAACCAGGAATTAATGCACCACCAATATACAATTGGGCTAATGAAATCAATGCTCCACTAGCACCCATTATAAGAATTAATCCTACCACCCAAGAAGGACTTTTGAATAGTTTCTTGTAGAATCCTTTTTCTCTTTTTTCTTCAGGTATTTTATTAATTGCAAATTTCTGTAGAAGAATACCAGTGTTATTAGCAATTCCTCCTGCTAGTGCAAGTATTATACCAAGGATGAGATTATTAGCCAATTTTTTCTTCTCTTTAAAGTCCAAACTCACAGAGGTCATCCAAAAATAAAAGATTTATGTTCTAAAAAAATTGATTAAAAAATATGATATCAGATTAAATATCATTCTGAAACCTGTAAAGGTGGACATTTCTCAGTTCCATAGGAACAAAAAACACAACAATCACCAGATTTCGGTACTAAAATTGCTCCACAATTTGAGCATTTATATTTAAATTGGCAAAAATTAACTGGCATTGTTTCTTCTTTTTTAAATCCGCAATTTGGGCAAGTAATTGTTGATTGGAGATTTATTTTAGCCATAATTATAGAATAAAATCTGAGAATAAATAACTTGTCGTTTAAAATTTAATATTTATCAAAATTAAACTATATAATTTAATAAGAAAAGTGGTGGGCTCTACCGGATTTGAATCAGGGATATTCATAGATTATTATATTTTTAATCTGCAACATGTGAGATAAATGATTTTATTATTATATTATTAATAATAACTGTAACTTTCAATAACAAAAAATTTCATTCCAATTAGTTGATGAGGAATATATAATGAATTTAGAAAACAAGGTATGTAAATCGGCACTAGAGCTAATTGGGCATACACCAATGGTTGAATTAGCTAGGATAACAAAAGGATTGAAAGGTCGAATATTAGCGAAAATTGAATATTTCAATCCTGGTTTTTCAAAAAAAGATCGAATCGCTTTACAAACATTAGAAGAAGCTGAAAATATAGGGGTGTTAAAAACCGGACAAACTGTGATTGAACTAACAAGTGGGAATACTGGAACAGGTTATGCAATTGCTTGTTCACTTAAAGGATATCCATATATTGCTGTTATGAGCAAAGGGAACACAGTCGAACGAGCTAGAATGATGATTGCATTTGGTGCTGAAGTTCATTTGGTTGATCAAGTTCCAGATGCACCAAAAGGACAAGTATCTGGGGAATCACTTGAGCTAGTTGAAAAAGAAACACAAAAATTAACAAAAGAACGGAATGCATTCCGAGCTGATCAATTTCAATTGGATGGAAATTGGCACTCACACTACTATCACACAGCAGAAGAGATATTGAATCAAGTAAAAGAACCGATTGGAGGATTCTGCGATTTCGTAGGTACGGGTGGAAGTTATGTTGGCATTTCTAAAAAATTGAGAGAGAAATATCCAAAGATCAAGTGTTATATTGTGGAACCAGCAAGTTGTGCAGTCCTAGCTGGACGGGCAATCTCAAATCCTAATCATAAAATTCAGGGTGGTGGGTATTCTATGACTGATATACCATTTTTAAAGCACACAAAAATTGATGGTTACATACAAATAGATGACAATGAAGCTATCAAAATTGCTAGAAGATTAGCAAGTGAGGAAGGGTTATTTGCTGGATTTTCATCTGGTGCAAATGTTGCAGCAGCATTAGAATTACTTAAAGGAGAATTAAAAGGAGAAACGATTGTTGTGTTACTTAATGATTCCGGTTTAAAATATCTGAGTACTGATCTTTTTGCAGCTTTCCCATAAAAGCAGTGAAAGAAAAATGGTTGAAATATCAATTTAAACATAGTAAAAAAAAAGCTTAACCTTGATTATAACTTCTGATCATTAGCTTCAGATAGGTGTTGCTGACATATTTTCCAACCACCATCTCGTTTCTCCAGAACTCCTGTCCATCGAATGTTTTTCGATCCCCATGGCTTTCCATCGAATTCTCCTTCATCATCTACAATTGCAGAGAACCAAGCTACATCTTTACTCCTTGATAATACAATTCTCAAGTCTCTTATTTCATAGCCTTTAGCAATATTACGTGGGTCCATCCAACTGTCTAAAAATTTCTTAAATTGGTTCCAACCTATTGCAGTACTCTTGGAATCTGGAAAATAGGAGAAAAAATCATCAGTATTTGTAAAACTGTTTTCAAAAAGTGCTTTATCTTTGGTTAGAGCCCAACCAAAAGCAGCATGAAGAACTTTTCTAATCTCTTTAATACTATCTATTGAAGTAGGCAAATTAATTCACCAAGCAATCAATTACTTGAATAAAAATAAGTAGTTATGTATGTGTCTCATAAATGCCCAATTAGAAGTGTGATTAAATATAGTAAAAAAATTGTTAGGCCCTACCGGATTTGATTAGATAAATTTGACTGAAAGAATTTTTGTTTTTGAAGAATAAATAGAAAAAAAGAGTAAAATCCAAGAGTGATAAGTAATTTAAAACAAAAGAAGCAATTATATGATATCATGGTATCCTTTACTATTCCACAAGAAATTGAAAGATTCTACGAATTAACTGAAAAGAGTGATTTAGAGAAAAAAATATTGGATTGTGGTGCAGGTGGATCAGAGCCTACAATAGCAGTTTTTAGTGAACGAGGATATAAAACCCATGGGGTGGAAATTTCTGACACTCAGATAGAGAGAGCGCAAAAATATGCAGAAGAAAATAACCTTGATTTTAAAATAATTAAAGCAGATATACGAGAATTGCCTTATGAAGATGAGTCATTTAGTTTTGTATATTCTTATAACTCGATTGAGCATCTTACGAAAGCAGGTACTAAAATAGCTGTCAAAGAAATGCTTCGAGTATTAAAGAAAGGTGGTTTACTGTACATTAATTTTCAATCAACTGATTCAGCTTTCAAAAACCAGGGAAAAGACATTGGCGATAATGAAGTGCTAGATATCTCTCATGCAGGCAAACACGGATTTGAAGATACTTTTCATTCCTTTTATGATTTTGATGAAGTGGATGAACTCTTTACTGGATTAAAACTACTGCATAAAGGAAAAACAATCTTTGATTTCACTTACAATGATGAAAAATGCCAAAGTATCACAATAGATTACATAATGCAAAAGGAATAAAAGAAAAGTGGTGGGCCGTACCGGATTAGTCCCAGAGAAACTTTTTGATACTTAGCATAGGATTATGGAAACAAATCAAATATTTATTTGTGTATCTTGTTGAAAAATTCTGATGAAAATTTGTAATAAAAAGTGAAAAAAATAGCTGAATAATAAAATTATTCTCCAGCTTGTCCATAATTAAATCCTGGCGCGCACCAACTCGGATTGGCTGCATTAATCCATACATCCAAATCAGATTTTTCATAAACGATTTTATCATTTATTTTTACAACTAGCTTAACTAGGTTCCAATCATCACCTCTACCACTACCTTTTTTATCCAAACAAAAGAACCTAAACCATGATGAGTCCAATCCTGGTGGAACATCTAATTCATAAATGTCAGTTATTCCCTTCTCATGATCATCATAATTTGCTGTATTTAATTCCCACTGATGTGAACCAATGTTTAATCTTATTAGATCATCTGTTGCGCTTTTTCTTTCTTTTCCGGTAGTTATTTCAACCACAATTTTGTTTATTTTCTCATATTCTTTTGACATTTGCATTATCTCCAAGTTATTATTGATATTATATTAAAGAAATTAATAATTAAAACTTATCTTTCAAAAAATCAAAATTATTACTCCTCAAATTTAGATTTAGTGTTTCTTGGTGGTTTACTTGAAGTAAGCATAGTAATACCTTGTTCTGCGGCATTTCTAACTAGAAATGGCGAAACAATTTGAATAGGTCTGCAGTATTTAGAAAAAGTGGTGGGCCCTACCGGATTTGAACCGGTGACCCGCAGGTTTTTCAGACAGAGACTCACAAGTTTAAGCCTTATGAGCCTGCTGCTCTACCAAGCTGAGCTAAAGGCCCTTTCTTTTATTTTCTTTTAGTTTGTCTTTTTCGTTTGTTATTTAAATCTTTTTTCTATCCTATTAATTCCTTTTTTTCTTCCTAATTTCTTTTTTTAGCAAGTATTTATATTTTTGTAACATTAATTATTGTTTGATTTACTATCTTTGAGGATTTGCGTGAGAGATGAGTTTTCTTTCAAAATTTACTAGACCTGATTATACTTTAACTAGTGCTGATTTCAAAATGATTCTTTTTATCATTAAATTAAATGCTTTAATAGGTTATTTCCTTTTATCATCTTCTTGTATATTTTTTATTCTTGGTTTCAGTTTTCTTATCGCTGGTTTTGATTCTTATTTTGTGTATTTCATTATTGGTGGTCTGTGTTTGCTTTTAGGGTTATTATCCTTATTACCTACTAGAAAATATTACCTTCCTTCGAGAACTATTTCAAAAGCTATGAAATCTAATAATAGTAAATTACTTTTTTCACTTCTAGAAATAGAAGACTTGTCAAAATCAAATGATCAATTTGCATTTGTATTAGCTTTTTATGCCCTTGTTGATATTGCCCCAAATGATTTGTTTGATTATTTATCTCTTAATTTGGAAATGCTTCGTAATAATCCCTATATTAATTATAATGCTTTAAACAAAATGCTCAATTCCCTTGCACTTAAACTTGATTATAAAGACTCTGAAGAAATGCTTCTAGAATTTAAGAGTGAAATTAAACACTCTTCTGAACAATCCTTTGATGAATTTGCTGATGTTGACCTTCGTATTCCTGTTACTAAAGTTTATTTTGTTGATGAGTTATCACCAAACCAACGAAGTATGATTTCTGGTCTTCCCATTGATTTGAAAAATGACTTCATTGTTGCTTGCCCCAATTGTGGTAATATGGCTGAAAAAAGATTACTGGAAAATTGGTTGGTGAATAATAATATTTGCCCTATCTGTAAAAGAGTTCTTTCAATTGACGATTTACCAGTAGTTAAGATGAAAAATTGATTTCTTTAACTGTTTTATTTTTTGTCGGTATTTTTTTTAGTAAAATACATTAATTATGAAGTACATATCATTTTGTACTCATAAAATTCACCTGGGAGGGTAATTGTTTGAAGAAAAATAAAATTAATGTTCTTTTCTCTGTAGTTGTTATTAGCATTTTGATTTCAAGTTTTTATGTGCCATTTTATGCCCATAACAAATCAAATGGTTCTGATGAATCAGATTTATATTTTGATCCCGATTTATCATTACAATATCCTGAAGAAGATATTGGTTTTGATATTGAAGGTATTGAGTTTATTGAGGATTATAATCTAGCCTTTCCTCAATCAAATGGTGGTGATTTCCGTACTGATAATGATTTTAATTATGATAGTTATCATATTTATCAAGGGAATTTTCGAGATTTAAGTGGCACTAGTAGTGCTTGGAGTGAGAATCCAGATGATGGTAATTATATAAAATTAGCTTATGGTGATAATAATCCATTCGTTGTTGGAACTATTGGATATTACTATTCAATGGAAGCTAAAATAAAATGTGTTTCAAATAATATCTTCCCCAAGCAATTTAATCCTTCACTTGGTGGAGAAATTTCATGGAAGTGGGATGTTAATGGCCACGAGATTGGTAATCAAGCTAAACTTTACTATAGTTGGGGGGACTTGGAGATTATTAGTGGTAGCGGACATGCTTTAGATTCATATTCAGCTGGTGGTGTAATAGATATTAATGATGATGGGGACCCCAATGTTAGAATAGGAACGACTGTTATTGAGAATTTTGACTCAATAATTGATAGTGATGGAAAAATTCGATTTACTGCTAGAGTCCTTGCTAAAGGATTTGTTAATTGGTGGGTCGTTGAAGACAAAGATGTTTATGTTGATTTAATACTTCATGGTTTTTCTGTAAGACAAGATCTAATTCAACTTGCTCATTATGATAATAATATGGATTATGATGGTTATCATGTCTATAATGGTAATTATAGATCAGCATCTGGTACAACTTCTGCTTGGAGTGAAGACCCTGATGATAGTACTTATTTACAAGTTTATTTTGGTGATAATGATCCTTCCCTAGGTTATTTTGAATATCTATACTTTATGGATGCAAAAATAAAACTTGTTTCTCATAACACTTTTACCTCACAAAACGATAAATATTTGGGAGGTGCAATTTCTTGGAAATGGGATGTTGATGGACATGAAATTGGTAATGAAGCAAAATTGCATAAAAGTACTGGATCATTTAAAGTTACAAGTGGAACTGATGTAACTCTAGATGAGTATAGCATGGGATCATATGATAACAAAAAAGATGAAGGAGATCCGAGTACTCGTTCTGGAACAACATTAATTCAAAATTTTGATTCAATTATAGATAGTGATGGTAAAATACGTTTCGAGATTCGTGTTTCAGCGTATGGCTGGGTGAATTGGTGGATTATTGAAGACAAAGATGTCTATATTGATATCGAAGTATTTGGTTTATCTATTAAACAGAATTTAAATGTTTATGATCTTTATGATAACAATTTTTACTGTAATGCTTATCAAGCATATGAAGGGAATATTCGTGGCTTTAACCAAGATGATAAATGGAGTCAAGAGCCATTTGATAATAAAGAATGTGAATTAAAAGTAGGTGATAATAATCCTGAATTAGGGTGGTTTGAATATTTCTACGAAATAGAGGGTAGACTCTTTTTCAAATCATATTTTGAATTTGATAGACAATACGACGATAGATTAGGAGCATTGATCTCTTGGACATATGATATTGTTGGCCATGAGATTGGCAATGAAGCTAATCTTTACAAAACCAGCGGAGCATTATATATTATTAACCGGTATGATCAATGGATTCCTATTGATACTTTTACCCAAGGCTCAGATGATGATTATCATGAAGATGGTGATCCAAATAAGAGAACTGGTGTTTATAGACTAGAGAATTTTGATAACTATATTCATAATGATAATTATCTTTACTTTGTTCTCAAATGCTCAGCTAAAGGATGGGTGAATTGGTGGATCGTTGAAGACAAAGATGTCTATATCGATATGGAAATGGAAGGACTATCCGTAACTCAAGAGATTAGAAAATGGGTTGATCTAACATACCCAGTAATTGTTTGGGATCCTTACACTGGTGATCATACTGATGGAAATCCCGGTGGTTGGGATTTCAGAATTTTTGATGATGAAAGTGGTATAAACTATGGTTCATTAGAAGTTTATATAGATGATATTTTAGCAGGAACTACTTTAAGATTCTATCCTTGTCCTAATTCATTGGGCGATCACACCATTACTGTGAAAGTTAAAAACAATCATCCATTCTACCCGTTGAAGCTTGAAGCATCTCTAACTATTACGATAGTTGATGATGATACAATACGTCCAAATGTTGATCTGCAGTATTGGGGAGGTTATACGGATGGCGATCCAGGCTTTTTCGAATGGTATATTTCAGATATCGATAATGGTATTGGTGGTGACCATGATATTGGTCTGCGAGATATTGAAATACAAATTATCTATACTTCAACAGATGGTTCACCAAATCAAAAATATACTTTGCCACCTTCAGTATCAGGTAGCTGGTATTTACCACCAAATTTAGGTATTTACGAGATTAATATCATTGCTAAAGATTGCGATAATGATCGAACATTATTCTTAGATTCGTTGACAACAAAAATTAATCACGCCCAACCAATTATTGATGATGATACAACTCCACCCACGGTATTAGTAGACTATAAATTAGGCGATGGAACAGATGGCAATCCTGGTTATTTTGAATGGCTAGTATATGATACACAATCAGGGATAAGTAATCTAGAAATTACCTTAGAATATACCTCAACAGATGGATCAGAAAATTATTATGAAGAGATTCAAGACCCAACAACAAGTGGCATATGGGAACTTTCACCGAATTTAGGATTCTATAAAATATCGATTTATGCAGAAGATAATGATAAAGATAGAGGAGTGCTTCAGGATTCATTATCAACATTGCTAGTTGTTGAACAAGAGATTATTGATGATGATACTAATCCCCCTGATTTATCCCAATTGAAATTTACACGCGATTTTGAATATGTCAACGTTTCACTACATGTCTTTGATGAAAGTGGCATTAATGATTTCATTGTTTATGTGGATGATATAGAAATTACACCTATTTATTGGGAATTAATTGATAATAATTTGACAATCGTTTTGCTCAATGAATGGATTATGAAGAATGATACTTACAATGTTAGAATCATTGTTGAGGATAATGATAATGATAGACTAAGTGATTCATTAAGTTCAGAAATAGAGGGATTCTTTGATATATCAATTTCAGATTGCTATGGTTTTGTTATATGGCAAATAGAGAATTTGAAAGATTATATTAACGACCAATTCCACTGCATAGACAAATGTTTTGAGTATAAGTTATCAGAAGCACAAAACCATCTCGATCTTGCCCTCCAATATGTATTGCTTGGCTACGCCCCATTAGCTATAATTGAGGATGAAATCGCACAATGTTACATTTTACTAGCTGAAATATTAACTGATTTCTTTGATTGGGTTACAATAATTTCCGATGAACAAGCTGAGTTTATTATACAATCTTTGCATGAAATTAGAGAAAATATAATTATTCTTAAAGGTCTATCATTAGGTTCAGATTTTACCTATAATTTAGCATTCGAAATCATTGGTCTTTATCATATTAATGACTTTATTGAAGACAACATGCATTATTGTTCTATGTGCTCAATAAGATGCGCTATCAATTCAATAATTGAGAAATTGGATTTCATCTTTTTTGTGGTAGCAATTGGTCATGATCCTTCCTATATTCTTACAGAAGTAAAATGGGATTTGGATCAAATTATCCATGACATTTACTCGTTTGTTGTCTGTGGTATGATTACATTAGAAGAAGCTGAAACTCTAGTAAATATGATAGATACAATTTATTGGAGTTTGGATGCTTTAATGTAATCAATTCCTATTTTTCTATATTTTCTCCCTTTCACTTTTGTGTACTTTACTCTATTTAACTCTATAAGTGCAAATACCAAGATTAGAAATAAATTTTATATTTCCTTAATCCTATTATTTCTTTAGGATTGAATAACGAGTTATCTTTGATTGGACTATTTATTCCTTGTCTATTGGTGATTTTCTTTGAAGGTTAAAATTAAATTGCTTTTTACTATCTTTATTTTTAGTAGCTGTTTTATTTTCAACTCCGTACTTTCTGTTAAGGGGTTATCCTATCATTTGATAAAAATTGGTCAATTTGAACAACCCGCCTATGCTTTTGATGTTCAAGTTACTGATTCTCTTGCTTTCGTTTCTGATGCGGATGTTGGTGGTGTGTGGATTCTTAACATCTCTAACCCTTCTTCCCCGAATAGCCTATCTCATCCCCTTGCTGGAGGTATTGTTCACAATGTTCATTTCGAGGATAATCTTGTTTATGCAGCTGATTGGTTAGCTGGTTTGAAAATAATTAATGTTTCCAATCCCCTTAGTCCTCTTGTTGTAGGTAGTTACGTTAATGGTTTAGAAGTTGACGTTGTTACTGCAAGTAATGATTTAGTGTGTATTGGTCACAAAGGATACTCTATCTTAAATGTGAGTAATCCCGCCCTTCCCTCATTGCTTTATGAATCACCTGGTTTGATTCCCATCATTGATCTTGAGCTGCATGGCAACCTTCTTTTTTATGTTGATTTGTTTTATGGCTTAAATCTTCTTAATATCACCAACCCTTCTTCACCCTCTTTACTTGATCAATGGTCTATAGGCAGTGCTACATATAATGAAATAGCTGTTGTTGAAAACATTGTCTTTATTGTTGGTAGTTTTGGACTCTATTCCCTTGATTTTAGTGATCCTTTTAATATTGTTGAATTAGATCATTATAGTAGTGGTAATCCTGTACGTAGTATTGATATTTCCAATAGTTTAGCATCTATTATTGAATCAGAATCTGATATACGTTTAATCAATATTTCTAATCCCACTGATCTAATTTCTGTTGGTCATTATTCAAATGCTGGCTCCTCATTAAGTGATATCTGTATAACTGACAATCTTGTTTTCACAGCTGCCAAAGAAGACGGTTTGTTAATCTTTGAATTTGGTGATAATCAAACTGACAACATTTCTAGCGCACCATACCTTGTTTTTTTCTCTGGTATAACAATTGCTTTAATGCCACTAATAATTAAAAAGAAAATTTCTAAATAATTAGTTAAATTTTGATGTCTTGATTCTTTAATATTGAATAGACCATAGCATTTAATGCAAGATCAATGTTCAATCCTGTTTTAGAACTTGTTATGATAATATTGTTTGTTTCAAGCTCTTTGTTTGTTTCAAATATTCTTTTAGAAAGTGTTATTTCATTTTCTATTAAATCAGCTTTAGTTGCAATTAGAAATTTCTCCACTTTCGTTGGAACATATTGTTGTAGTTTTTCATTCCACCAAATGAGCTCTTCTATTGACTCTTGATTTGTTAAGTCGAAAAGAAAAAAAGCTCCAGAAGATTTTATGAAGAAGTTTCGTTGTATATGTTCGTTTGTTTTAGGTAAAATATGAGCTGGTCCATCAAACATGAGCAATCTTATTTGACCAAAAGGAAGTGAAAATGATTGAATTTGACATACTTCTCCTTGAAATACATGTTGTAAGAATGGATCATATCCTAACATCCTTGCTATAAGGCTAGATTTTCCTGCAAAAAGTCCTCCACAAAAAATTAATTTAAATTCAAAATTCATCATCCGATTGAATCCTCTTAAAGTAATAAAAAGATTATTTTATTTAAATATAATTTATTTTCTTATTAAACTAATTGGGAAAAAATTATCCCTTTAATTAATAAAATTATGCTAACTAATTCGAATTTCTAATGGGCACTATTTATTCTTTCAAACTCATTTTTTCTCTTTAAATTAATTTAACAATACGAAAGATATATTAAAAATAGACTAACAAAACAATTTGCTTGTGAATCAAATGAATTCTGAATGTCCTATTCAAAGAAATATCAATTTACTCAAGGATAAAGATCCCAAAGTTAGACGTGCTGCTGCTGAAGCACTCGGTGGTATGATGACATCTAGAGCTGTTCAACCTTTATCTGAGTTGCTTGATGTTGAACAGGACGTACATGTTCGTCGTGCAATTGTTTTATCTCTTTCCCTATTAAGTAATAGTGATTCTTTACCTACTTTATTAGCTATACTTGAAAAAGATCCTGACCTAGAAACCAAGCGTAATATAGCAGGTGGTTTACGATTTTTCAGCAATAAAATCGATCCAATGCAAATCATCTCTCTTATCTTAAAAGAAACAAATAAACCTATTCGAGATGTTCTTGTTGGCACCTTCATCTATATCCATGATAATTCTCTTTTATCAAAATTAATAGGACTCTTCTATGAAATGGACGATCTGGAAATTAAAGAATGCCTTCTAGAGATCATTGGTTCCTTTGATGATGACCTTTCTAAGGAATTGCTAGTAGAGTATACTTCACTTGATTATCCTAAAGAACTTCGTATGATTGCTGTTCGTTCTATGGGAAAACTTGATGATGTACATTTAATACCTGATATTTATGAGGTTTATCACAATGATATTGATTTTGAGATTAAAGAAACAGCAGAGAAAATACTTAATGAATTGACTGTCCTTCTTGGCTATATCTCAATTGACCAAATGGTTTTGGTATACCTTAAACAAAGAGAAGATTTACAATAGTATCTTTAACCATTAATTTTTCTTTTAGGAAAATCTAAATAACAACTAGTGTTAGATGTAATAAGAAATATTAGATTAATTTGAAGTAAATAACAAATTGGTGATTTATCTGATGTCTTTCAATGACGTATGTAAAGAAGCTATAATGAATGGTGATAAGAGTAAAGCTGAAGAATTAGCCCAACAGGCACTTAGTAAAAAATTAGACATAAACCAAATAATAGATGCTTTTTCTGATGCTATTAGAGAGGCAGGTGACCTTTTTGAGGAAGGAGAAATCTTTTTACCAGAATTGATGCGTAGCGCTGAAGCGATGAAAGTAGCAATGGATATTCTTACACCTGTTCTTAAAGAAGGTAAAGAAAATAGAATTCTTGGGAAAGTTGTCATTGGTACCATTCAAGGAGATATTCACGATATTGGTAAAACTCTTGTTGCAGCTATGCTTTCCGCTGAAGGTTTTGAGGTTCATGATCTCGGTGCAGATGTTCCTATAACTAATTTCATTGATAAAGCACTTGAAATAAATGCTGATATCATCTGTATTTCCGCTTTGCTTACAACTACCATGGTTGGTCAGAAGAAACTTATCGATATTTTAATTGAGAGAAACATTCGAGATAGATTTAAAATATTAATAGGTGGAGCACCAGTTACTAAAGGTTGGGTTGAAGAGATCAATGCTGATGGAACCGCTGAAAACGCTGTTGCAGCAGTTAAATTAGCCAAGAAATTAATGATTAAATAATCTGGTTTGTTTATAATGAAAACTAAGCCATCTATCCTTGACTTGCTCAAGAATCGTGTTGTTGTCCTTGACGGTGCTATGGGTTCAATGTTAATTGATGAAGGTTTACCAGCTGGTTTACCTCCTGAGAATTGGAATGTTGAACGCCCGGAAATTATACAGAAAATACAAAAGAGCTACTATGATGCTGGTTCTGATGCAGTACTCACTAACACGTTTGGTGGTACAAGAATTAAATTAGCTGCTTTGAAACATGTTGATAAAGTGGAAGAATATAATTCTGCTGCAGTCGAAAATGCTCGAAATGTTTGTCCAGAGGGTCGTTTAATAGCAGGGGATATTGGCCCTTGTGGCATTTTTCTCCCCCCTGTAGGAAATGCAACTGAAGATTCTTTATTAGAAAATTTTCTTGAACAAGCTAAAATATTAGCTGAAAATAATGTTGATTTCTTTTTTATCGAAACAATGATGGATCTTAGAGAAGCAGAGATTGCTGTGCAAGCTACTAGAAAAATATCTAATTTACCAATTATCGCTTCAATCACTTATCAGAAAACAAAACGAGGATTCTTTACCGTTATGGGTAATACTGTAGCTGATTGTGTTTCTAGATTAACTTCAGCAGGAGCTAATAGCATCGGTGCTAATTGCACGATTACTAGTGAAGAAATGGTAGAGTTAGTTCCCTATTTGAAAGAGGCTACCTCCTTACCTATTAGTGTTAAACCTAATGCTGGAAAACCAGAATTAAAAGAAGGAAAAACCTATTATCCCACAACCGCAGAAAACTTTGCTCTAAACATTCAACAAATGATTCAAGAAAAAGTTTCTATTGTAGGTGGTTGCTGTGGGACAAGTCCAATATTTATTAAAAAAATTGTTGAAAAAATTAAAGCTAATCTTTCTGATTATTAAATAAAATAATGATGAATTATTTAGATCCACCATAACTAAAGTCAGGAGCACACCAACTAGTAGCATCAGCTTTAATTTTTATTCCATTAGGATCCACCTTTTCAAAGACGACCATGCCATTTACTTCAAGTTTTATCTTGAGAATAAACCAATCATCAGAGGATTTTTGTTCTGATTTTTTAAAACAAAGAAATCTAAACCAATCAGAGGTCATTCCTTCAGGAACTGGTAACTCAAAAACACCTTGATGTCCTCCATCCAACTGGTCAGACAGAGGATTTTGCAATCGCCATTTTTGTTTGCCAATATAGTACTCAAGCGGAAGAACCTTTTTATCGAAGAATCTTTTTTGCTTTGTTCTTAATGTTAAGACAATTTTCTCGATTTTTTCAACAGGAGCTGCTGTCAATATTAAACCTCATTTACTTATTAAAAATAAGTAATTCAATCACTTTATATAAAACTTTATTGGATTATATCCATTCTTAGTTAAAGAATTACTTTTTTTGGTTCAATTTTCAACATCAGCTAAGATATTTATGTATGAAAAATATAATATCATTGAGTGATTTGAGTTGAAAATTTTAAATAATTTACCTATAAATTTAGACATAAATGAAGTACTCAAGCTTCTCCAAAAACCAACAAGCTCAAAATCACCATCAGAAGATTTACTATCACAAATTAATGACCTAATCATCATAGCTAAGAGTTTAATCTCCCCTATTGCTATTTACAATATTTTTCCTAGCAATGAACTGAAACCTTCGCATGTATTCAAATTATCTGAAAATACTATTTTTGCTATTTGCAGTATTTCAAGTAATTTGGAGGAGGAAATAACTAAATTGTTAAAAATAGGGGAACTTTCAAAAGCAATCATTTTAGATGCAATTGCCTCTCATGCAGCAGAAGTAGTTGCTGAAAAAGTTAATGAAATAATCATTACTGAAAATAAAGCTCTTTTTGAGAATAAACAATATACCAAAAGATTTAGTCCGGGTTATTGTAAATGGACTTTACAAGAAGGCCAAAAATTAATTTTTGATCTTCTTCCAGCGAATAAAATTGGTATCACATTATCTGACTCAATGATGATGATTCCCAGAAAATCTATTTCTTTTGCAATTAATATTGGCAAGATAATAGATAAAAATCTTGGTGTAAGAGAATGTATATCTTGTGAACTAGAAAATTGTTCCTATAGAAGAATTTAGGATAAAACAAATAACCAAGTTAAATTATCACTATTTATGAATTAACAAAATCCTCAATTGAATTAAAAGTATGAATTACGAGTTGAAATTTCATGAGACCAACAATAAATATACTTGATAAAGAGTTAAAGGAAAAAGTCGTTTTAGAAGCTATGGAAATATTGGAAGAGTTAGGTGTTTTTGTAGAGAATAAAGAAGCTATGGGAATACTTGATCAAACAGGAATAGATATCGATCACACCAAAAGAAAAGCAAAGATTCCTGCTGATATGGTTAAAAAAGCTCTCAAGAGTGTTCCATCGGTTATAACCTTGTATGATCGAGATGGACAAGAAGCAGCTAAAGTAGGGGGTAATGATGTTTGTTTTGATCCTGGTTCTGCGGCTTTAAATGTTTTAGACAGAGATACGAATGAAATTAGAACTGCTGTCACTAAGGACTTTATTGAATTTACTAAAGTAATTGATCAATTAGAAAATATTCACGCACAAAGTACATCTATTATTTGTTCTGATGTTCCTGAGGAAATCAGTGATAGATATCGTCTTCTTATTAGCTTGCTCTTTTCTAAGAAGCCAGTTATTACTGGAACTTTTATCAAAGAATCTTTTGCCAAAATGAAGGATATGTTGGTCACTATCAGGGGAGGAGTAAAAGAGCTTCGTAGTAAACCATTAGCAATTTTTGATGCTTGTCCGTCTCCTCCCCTTAAATGGAGCGATCTAACTTGTCAAAGCATTATTGATGCTGCAAAATATGGTATCCCTTCTGAATTTGTTTCAATGCCAATGACAGGGGCTAATGCTCCCGTAACTATTTTAGGGGCAGTAGTTCAGCATGCAGCAGAAACTCTCGCAGGAGTGGTAATAACCCAACTTGTTTCTTCTGGTGCCCCAGTTATCTGGGGTGGTTCTCCAGCAGCTTTTGATATGAGAAAAGGCACAACTCCAATGGGTTCTATTGATACAATGATCCTTGATCTAGGATATGTTGAAATTGGCAAATATCTTAATATCCCAACCCACGCCTATTTAGGAATGTCCGATGCTAAAATTTTAGATATGCAAGCAGGTTTTGAAACAGGTATGGGTGCTTTGCTTGCTGGTATAAAAGGTGTTAATATGATTTCTGGAGCTGGGATGATTGATTTTGAAACTACTCAAAGTATTCAGAAGGTCATTATTGATAACGAAGTTTGTGGTATGGTTTACAAATTTATCAAAGGAATCAATCAACGGGATGAACCTATTGCCAAGCATCTGTTAAGTGAATTTAATGAAACAACTACTCATTTACTTGCTCATGATCACACCTTAAAATGGTTTAAAGAAGAGCATTTTATTCCTAGCACAATTGTTGATCGAGCAACAAATGAAGAATGGATAAGTAAAGGTAGAAAGTCTATAGCTGAACGAGCTAAAGAGAAAATACCTAAATTACTTGAAAAATATCCAGGAATTTCACTTGATAAAGATTTAATCCACGAATTAGGGAAAAAGCTAGATTATCAAGCTCTTGATTTGGACAAAATTCTTCATATGTAGTCTAATACTAACCATTGAATTTTTTATAGGAAAAAAGATTAAAAGAAATAAATAAACTTTGGAAAATGGATGTCAATTATATGAGCGAAACACCAACCAAACAATATGATGTGATAGTCGTAGGTAGCGGACCTGCAGGTTCTACCACCGCTAGATTTATAGCTCGTGAAGGTTTTAAAGTTAAGATTTTAGAAGCAAAAAATAATATAGGTATTCCGGTACAATGTGGAGAAGCTATAGGTAAAGAAACAATTAATGAAATACTTAAAATTGGTGTACCAAAAGATTCCATTAGAACAGAAATCACAGGCTTTCGAGTTTTCAGTCCTTCATTAAAAATGATCAATTATAAATTGCCTTCTGGTGAAGGTTATATAATTGACCGACGTATTTTTGATAAAGAATTGCTTATTGGAGCTGTTTTAGAAGGAGCTGACATCCAACTTAATACTCAAGTTACAGGGATTAAGATCGACCCTACGAAAGGTGTTACTATCAAAGCAAAAGAGAAAGGGAAAGATATCGTAGAAACTGCTCCTGTAGTAATAGGAGCTGATGGTATTTATAGTAAGGTTGCTCGTGATGCAGGACTAGCTGAACCTTTTGATCCTAAAGATTTGGATACCTCAGTTGGTTATGAGATGGTTGGTGTTGATATTGATGAACCCACTGTGCTAGATCTCTATATGGGTAATGAGGTTGCACCTCGAGGCTATATCTGGATTTTCCCAAAGGGAGAACATTGTGCTAATGTAGGTATTGGTGTTGGTGTAGGATTTGGTAAGAAAAGTGTTAAGGAATATCTTGATGACTTTATTTTCAAACATCCTGAAGCTAAAAAACGATTTAAGAATGCTAAAATTATCGAGGAACGAATTGGAGCGATACCTGTTGGTGGTTCCTTAGAAAGATTAGCTACCAATCGTGTTTTGCTGGTTGGTGATGCAGCCCGACAAGTAAATCCCCTTACAGGTGGAGGAATCGCTTATGGTATGGAAGCCGGAAAAATGATTAGTGATACTCTAGTAAAAGCATTTGAAAATGAGGATTTCTCAGAGAAAACCCTTCGTACTAGTTATGAAAAACTTTGGCAAGATGCCTATGGAAAATCTTTCAGTATGGGTTCTAAAGCTCGAAAAGTGCTTGATGTTATTACTGATGAGCAAATGGAAAATATTGTTGAAGTTTTTAGTGGTGAAGATTTAACTAAAGCTGTTACTGGTAGATGGGGTCAAATCAAAATGGGTGCAAAACTAATGAAAAAAGACCCTTCACTACTAAAACTTCTTAGAGAGGTTCTATAGAATTAACCTCTCTTCTGTTTTATCTTTTATAGAAAATGTTTCAAATCATCATCTACATCAGAATTCTGCTGTTTTGTTGTTTTAATTAAATCTTTAAATCTTTGATATTGTTTTGCTGATGTCGTTGATTGGGTTTTTGTTGATGTTTTTGAATAGGAAATGATCTTTTGAACCATTAAGTTTCGTTCTGGATTTAATCGATAGAACATACCAGAATCATTATTGTATATTTCTACTATGTTAGAATCAGCATCTTGAAGTGTACGTATAATTGTACAAATACCAACTAAACCAATGGTAGGGCGCAATTCTTTAGCTAATGATTCCACTTCAAACCTAGTATGCCATCTACCATCCACTAGTAAATCAAGAATGGCTATTTTCACTGGATCATTTGAAATGAGATTATAGATTCTGTTAGCAATAACTGAATTCATATAGTTCCGACCTCTGTTGGAGGTTTAGGTGGTAAATCCATATTTTCAGCTTCTGATTTTTGAAGGTAATTTGTTATCTGGGATAATTTCATTGTTGAAGGAACAAGAACTACAAAATCCTTACCTAAAGCAATGATATCTCCACCACGACTTAACACATGGGATTTTAATTGATGAACAGTACGTTTTAGTCGAATCATATCTAATCGAGCAAAATCCTTTACTCCTAAAATAATCATGTTACCTTTGTCGATAGTTTCACAAAGCATGTCAACATCATTTAAGCTACGGAGAGTATATGTTACTACTTCCTTAGTTCCACCATTTTGTCTCAGCTCGTTCTTACTATGCCTCCTAAATAAGAATGCTGATGTTCCAATTACGGTACCTATACCTATTAAACCTAAAGTTATCAAGAGTGCCACTGCACATAATCCTCCATCATTACACATAGTTATTAGTTAATGTAGCATTAAAAGGCAAAGAATATGAGGATAATACAAGGAAATTATTTAGACAAGAAATAGGATATTATACCTGTTTTATTGCTTCTACAGGACAACTTTCAATACAAAATCCACAATCTGTGCATCCTTCAGCAATTTCAAGCTTCTCTTCTACTATCGAAAAGATTTCTTCTGGACAAACAATGGCGCAAGCCAAACACTTGCCACAAACATTTTGGTCTATTTCTACTGGCATGGTAAACATCAGTAAAAGAAAAAAACATTATTAATAATAAATTATTCTACTGTTAATAACTTGCCGTAAAATTTATGACAGTGTGAATATTAAGAGGTTGATAGCTAACTTATTATAGAATCTTCTAATATTGCTTGTTGAGGACTGATTACTTGAGTGTACCTGATTGGATTGTAATTAAGCGAATAAACGAAGTATCAGTACCTCGAGAAGAAATGCAAATTGATATGGAGAATTGGCCTGTAATAGCTCAAGAAAGAGTTAACAAATTTGTTCATCAACAGCGCTGGTATCCAGCGGAAGGAGCTAATCGTGGTAATTACAATAAGGAAATCTATGAAGAATTTGCTGGTCATGGATTATTACGCATTGTTGCTGCTGAAGATCCTAGAGTGCAAGGGTGGTTGGTAGAACAAGAAGGTGATCTCTTCGAATGGCGATTTCTCAAGTCTAAAACAACGGATGTTAAAGTAGAAGTAGCCAAATACATTTTTGGTGATAATAAAGTAATAGGTCCTAGGGATTTATGGTCACAGTTTAACATTGATGAAAATGATTTCAAAGAATTCAAGATGGGTACAAAACGAACAGGTTCAATTGGTGTTCATTTCACTTGTGCACCAAAACTTGTAAGTAATCGTTCAGCTCTCTTAAGAAATGGTTGGGTTATCGGACTAATTGATGACTTTGCTAATAGTGTTAAAAGCACTTTTGAACAAAAACTTCGTGAGAAAATTAGAGAATCTAAAGAGAATATTGATAGAATTGCTCGTGGCTCTATTCAAGAACCTGTGGCAAAATTAAAAGAAGAACTTTCTAAGGTAATACACTCTATGAGTGCAGGCAGAGATGGAATAGTTTTAAGTGATTTCAGATTATACACTCGTCAAAGTGTTTTTCCTCAATGTATGTTAGACTTATATAATGAAGTAATGAATCATGGTCATATTAATCACGTTGAACGTTTACAGTTAGGTTTATTTTTGAAAAACATAGGCATGACTGTTGATGAACAACTACACTTCTGGTATGAAAGAGCTGTAGATAATATTGGATTAACTTTTGATCAATTCTCGAATGGTGCACCTGGATACCAAATAAAATATATGTATGGATTGGTTGGTGGTGGAACAGATTATAGTGCTCATAAGTGTTCAAGTATTCAAGATGACTCTTATTGCCCATTTATTCATCAATCAGTAAAAACAATTGAAGATAATTTACGAAAGGAAATCAAAAATCCTTCACAGATGCAAGAGGAATTAATACGAAATTTGATACGCCTAGTAGTCGATAAGAAACCGAGTGAGGCTTGTGCAGTAATGTTTCAAATTCGTTATAACAAGAAGGCTTACCCAAGCAATCATCCAATATCCTACTTACGATATGCTGCTAAAACTTTGAAATTAATTGACATTGTAGATGAAAAGTCTGAAAATATAAAAGAACCTAAAACAGAGGAATGAAGGAAATGACACTTGAGCAAGGTAACGATGAAACTAAAAACACTAAAAAAATCGTTCCCACAGAATTAATTCAAAAATATTATAAAGAGGTTTTTGACCCCGGTGACTTGATATCAATCATTGGTTTATCAACCTTTTATCGTAGAGAATTTGCTTTCCTTTTAGAAGATGGTAATTTTATTCGTAATATCTCATTTAAAAATTCAAGTGATCTTATTGATTATATAATAGCGAATCCTATAAGACGTGGATATGTTGGCGCTGTTTTTGAAGTTCCACCAAGTAAAAATAATACTATACAAAAGATACAATGGTCTTCCCGAGAGTTTTGTTTTGATTTAGATTTGAATGATTATGATCTAGTTAGATCTTGTGGTTGTCAAGGTAAAGAACAGTATTGTCCTATTTGTTGGTCTCTTGTTCAAGATTCAGCTTATTTTCTTGATAAAACCTTACGTGAGGATTTTGGTTACAAAGATATAGTTTGGGTTTTTTCTGGTCGTCGAGGTTTTCATGGTTGGGTTCGAGATAAAGATGCAGGAATATTAACTCAAGAACAACGAAATAGTATAATCAATTATCTTACATTGATTAAAGATGAGAAGCGAACTCAAGCAGTAGAAAAAGATCTAAAACGTGTTCTTCCGTTGAGGAATCGTATCTTAGAAATTATAGCAAAATCATTCTTCCAACATGCATCAGAAAAGGAACTTCGAGCTGAGCCTTTTAGATTTACTGGCGACCAAATAAGAAAACTAATAATAAATTTAGAAAGTGGTTCACAACCATTCGAAAAGGTTTATGATTTTATTTTAACTAAAAAGCAAAATCGGGATACTATTTTTACTCACATTATAAAATATCGATATCCAAGAATTGATCGGAAAGTATCAATAGATATTAGGCGTATCCTAAAAATCCCTGGAAGCGTTCAAGATACTAATGGTAAAATCTGCTGTATGGTTGATATCAAGAAAGTCCATTCATTCTTTCCAGATGATGCTCCAACAATTTGGGATAAACTTTCCTAGAATAACTCTTCTTTTACGAGAAGAATTCTTTAGCTATTTCAGCTATTTTTCCTGGTTCATATGTTAATAGTTTTGTATTTTGTTTCAACCAAGCTGGTAAGAATTGAGAAGTATAACTATGACCAAAACGATAATCTAGTAAGATAATTAATCCTTTATCATTAATTGAACGGATAGGTCGTCCTGCTGCTTGGGAAGCTCGACGTAAAGCAGGGATAATGTAACCATATTCTCTTCCTTTCTTGTAAAATTGTTCATCTAGATAAGCTATTTGTGATTCTATACGAGTAGTAGGTCTCGCATAAGGAATACCAACAATAACACAAGTACTCATTTGGTCACCAGGAAAATCAGCTCCTTCTGAGCTGCGACCACCTAATACCCCCATTAAAGCAGCTCCACCTTTGTCAGCAAATCTCTTGAATTCATTAACTAACTGATCATTGGAATTAGAGGTCATTTTAGCTGTTTCATAAAATAACGGTCTATCTAATAGTTTCTCAAGTCCAGCTTGTAATAAACTATCTAATACCGTATATGAAGCAGTAAATATTCCTGAATTTGTGGGCGTATTATTAACTGCTTCTGCAATAATTCTGCACATCTTCCTATAATTTTCGCTAGTACGATCATCTAACTTTGTGCTCAATTTATCGATGATAAAACTTCTAACATTACGCTCTGTGTATGGTGAGTCAAGTACTTCCGTAACAAGTGGTAAGCTATCCATTCCAACAATTTTTGAATAGGCATCTATTGGATCTATTGTTCCTGAAATATGAACGCTGTTATATACATGCTCAAAAATATTTTTAGTAGTATATCTAGCATCTAATGAAATAACTTCGAATCTAGTCCCCCATCCTTCTCCTCTAGTTTGATAACTCGAAATTAAATGTAGAAATTCTGATCGATTTTTGGTTATAATGAATTTCTTAAGGAATTGACCTATACGATGAAGATACGATCTAGGAGGTTTATCACGAGCAATATTCTCTCTTTGAATTTTCATTCCTGCACTTATCATTTTATCAGCGTAATCAAGATCTATTGTTGCTCCTACATCTTTCGAAAGTTTGTATAAAATGTCATTAGCATCAATTTTTAGCTCTACTTCAGTTCTTTGCTGATTTTCATCGAGTATTTCAGCGAGTCCTCGAACTAATTGCAAAAATTCTGTTCTTGCATAATCTTTTATTTCTTTCAAAGCTTGTCTGACAGAGTAGTTTGTCAATTGATCACTGGAGATGTCTATTGAGGCATCAATTATATTATGACATTCATCAACGATTAACAGAATTTCATCTAATCCTCGAGAGATTTTGTTCATGAAAATATCGCGAATGGAAGGATTGAAAATATATTGGTAACTAGAAGCTACTACTTCGATATCTTCTATTAAAGTTAAAATTAATTCGTATGGACAAAGTTTGCTTTCTTCGCACAACTCTATTATTTCAGTGCTTGATGAAGGAGTGGTTCTTAGTATCTTCAAAATATTTTGTAAATAAGGTAAACGTTCATTCATTCTATTATAATATTCACATTTTCTCAATTTTTTCAGTTGTCCACATAAGATTGAGGCTGTAGCAGCATCATCCGAATGTTTCAAAACTAATGGATGAGAACACATCTCTCTTCGTCCTCTAAGTGAAACACCACTAATTGGTGTTACCTTACTAATCTCCTTTAATTCAGATATAACTCTGTCAGCTTGTTTATTTGTTCGACAAACATGTATTAATTGAAGATGTTTCTCTCGAGCAATTGGAATACATGAAGCTAAAGTAGCTACTGTCTTTCCTAAGCCATTAGCTCCCTCAATTATAACATTTTTTCTTTCTTTCAAAGCAGTATAAGTTGTGAAAATTAGTTCGTCCTGTATAGGTCTTATAGTATCATATGGGAAAATATCTTTTACTTCTTGAGGGATTTTTAGGGAAGTCATTATATCGAATCCATTGAACCTATTTTTATGTTGAAAAATTGTTTTTCTTATCCATTTTTAATCTTTGTATTATCTTTAGGAATTACCCTTCAACTGATTATTATTAAAAATCACTTTAAAACCACTCTGTTAGTGATTGTTCCTTATAGAGAGGTATTTTTGCATCATTGAATACTTTGGTAAGAAAGTCAAATCTTGCTACATAGAGCATTATTCGGTCAACTATTTGTTCTCTGAACGGTATTCCTATAACGTTCTTATTTTTCTTGAAATAATGATCTGATACTTTCCTAAAACTAAAATGAGCATCATTTGTTAAACATAGAATTCCTAAAAAACTATCATTGATCTTTTTTGTGCTTTTATTCCATTTATCTTCCGTTTCTTTGAGAAGTATTTCTTCCATTGCATATTGAATAAGATACTCTACTATTTGATCACAAAAATCAATTTCTTGTTTTCTAGTTACTTTTTGCCAATCTTTAACTTCAACAAGAATGTGGAGAAATGAGCCACTTATTTTTTTCTGAGCAACAATATCTATTCTTTTCCCACTTTTTAGCCTTTTTTCCTCAAAAACAGCAAATTGATGTTCTCTTAAAAAATTGCTTACATTTGTTTGAGCTATTTTCCAAGGAATAGTATCCAATAATTACCCTTCTTCATAAGTATATTTTTCTGATAATGATTGGAAAGAATTATTTAGATTTTAGTAATTTTCTCGAGCGTTATTACTATATCAGTATCGATTTTCTCTATGAATTTTAATGCATCATCAAGTTCTGTAGAACGATAGAGCATTACTACCATTAAACGTCTATCTGGATCTTTTGGTAAAGGTTGAACAGTAAATTGCATAAATTCATCAGGAAATTTGCCAGAACCAGATGCTAATGTTATTCCTTGAGGTCGAAGTTCTTTTCCATCATAAGTTAGACTGGAAGTTCCTTCTTTGTATAATTTTTTAAGAAATTCATCAACTGGGAAATGAGAAAATACCTCAAATGTTGAATTAATATCCATTACAACTGTTGTTGTAAGTGCATCGTCGCCCATTACCTTTTCATAAAAATCATAAGCATCTCTGAATAATGGCAAAACATTATCGCTTGGTTGAGCATCTATAACAAATCCTTTCCTTGAAAATACTATTAATGATTGTGGATTAGTTTTTGGTCTGAAAAGGTATTCTTGTAATGGACCTGTAGGTGTTTGTAATTGTCTTTCGCTTTTTGTATAATCTTTTTGGGTGGCAATATCAACGATTGCATCAACATCTATTTCTGGACCCACATGAATAATATGTTTAAACACTATGTGTGAACGTTCAATTTTAAATGACATGATTCATTTTCCTCAATCTTTTTAGTATTTTAATTTACTTTTTTTAGTGTTTCTCAGAGAAATTCCCTATAATATGATTTATTCTAACTAATGCTTACTATCTTCTTCAATATTACTTTTTTCAACATCTTTGGAAATTTCATTATCACCAATTTCTTTCATCATTTTTCTAATGTAGAACATTCGCTGTATTGTTGTAACAAAGGAAAGTAATCCAATAAGTAAAATTGCTACTGGTAGAGCTATTGGGAACCAGAAATAAAGCAAGTTTCCTAAATAAAGGACTATGAGTTTTTCACGACGTTCCATTATCCCAACACTTTCAACAGTCATTTGTGAGACACTTTCACCACGAGCTCTAGAATAGCTTGCAAAAATCATTCCTGCAAAGCTAAACATACAGATTGCCCCAATGGGTATGTCATTTAAGAAACTCCAATTTAATGGTTCATAAGTAAATTTACCAATGGCAATACCAATTAGAAAACAAAATTCCGCGAATCTATCCATTACTGGATCTAGCACTTTCCCAAATTTGGTTGTTTTTCCTGTTGCTCTTGCTACTGATCCATCTACTACATCGATAAATCCTGTCAAAAACATTAATACAAAACCAATTGCCCACCAGTGTTTAAAAGTTCCAACATTTCCTTGGAAGGAATACATTATTGCAGTAGCTATTGCAAAAACGCCTGATATCATAGTTATTGCATTTGGACTTATCCCTGTTTTTCCAATTAATCTCCCAAAAGGTTGCATTAGCGTCTTATAAGAAGATCTTGTTTTTAATTTAAAATTTCGCCATTTTCCCATTGGAATCAACATCAAACATATAATATTATCTACCCAAATAATATAGAGTTTAAAATCATTTCTAATCTTTCAACATTTATACGGGTATTTCGTTTTCTATGGATTATCGTTCACAGTAATCATCACTGATATTCAATCTAATAATTATGATAGACATCCAAATGAGCAATTATATTCCGAATGTCTAATGAGTTAATTAAATTTTAATTATAAAAAATACGAGTATTAATTAGAGTATAGAAATATTGTCCCCCAACGTACAATCTCAGATCAGCATTCTCTGATATTAAGATTCAATGATAGATTTTAAATTTTAATATTCAAAGTATCCTTGATAATAATCATGAACTCTAACTTACAATCAATTATCGCTAAGATACCAAATTGGGTTAATGCCAAAGAACTAGTTATTGAAGAAATTTCTGGGCTTACCAACAAGAACTATCGTGTCATTGTAGATGGCGAACAGTTTGTTTTGCGTATTAGTGGAAAAAACACTGAAAATCTTGGTATCAATCGAGAACATGAATTTGAAGCTTTAAGAGCAGCATCTGATGCAGAAATTGGACCAAAGGTTGTCCGTTTTATTGAGCCTGAGGGGTATTTAGTCACCCGTTGGATAGAAGGACGACATTGGACATCTGAAGAGTTCCGCAAACCAGAGAACATACGTTTGATGGTTGAAACAATAAAACGTCTACACGCTTTGGATTCAATTGAAGCGAATTTTTCACCTTTCAGTCGAGTTGTATCCTTTGCTCGAACAGCACAAGAATTCGGTATACAATTACCGCAAGACTTCAATGGTTTCTTGCATACAATGCAATCAATCAAAGATGACCAATATCGAGACCTATCTGGATGGCTACGATTTTGTCACAACGATTTAGCTGCAGTGAATTATCTTTACTCTGATAAAGAAGAGAAAATCACAATCATTGATTGGGAGTTTTCAGGAATGGGAGATGTCTACTTTGACTTAGCGACACTTGTATATACCCATGATACCACAGGTCCTATATCACCTGAATTAGAGGAGTATATGCTGAAATGCTACTTTGGAAAGGTCATAGATGAATCCCGGATACGTCTAGCTGGGATGAAGTTTATGTTGATGCTTTTCTCAGCCTTGTGGGGACTCTTGCAACACGGAATGCAAAAGGCAGGTCTAATTGAAGAGGTTGAAGGATTTGATTATTTTGAATTTGCTCAGTATCTCTTTGATAATGATGTTAAAGCACGCCAAGCTGATTACTTAGCTTTGAAGGGGTGAATATCAAGAAACCCAAATTCAACTTGGCTTATCAATGTAATTACTATGAGAAATTGTTGGGTTGATGAGAATCTGCTCCAATATTCTTTAGTAATAATTTTACCAATTAATAAAGAAAAACGATAAAGAATGATTAAAACGAAAATCAAAAAAGTATTCGTTGAAATTCATAAAATCTTTTTTTTACTAAACTAATTAGTATGCAAATGATAGAAGATTCTATGTTCACATACTAATATCGAAGAAATGTGTCTCCCTACACACTAACACACTAGTATCATCGATAGAATTATTCTTACTATACTGTGCTCTCTCGAGGAGGGATAGTATCATTTCTTCGGATTGAAAGCAGCTCAATTGTGTAGGCGACCCGGGTTGACTATTTCCTCATCGCTGAGCAATGCTTGAGCTTGGAAATGAGCCGTTTAAAGCCGTCATAGCCATTTGATGCTTTCGTGCAAATCCGGTGTGTGCCAATCCTTGCATCGACGGTCATTGCAAGAAAAATCCCACTACCGTCAATCCTCTAGGAGGCTTAACCCATCATTATATACTAATATGTATGTTCAGACTATTATCTTTTACTTTAAGATGAAAAATAAAAAAAGAAAGAAAGAATGGAATCATACAAATTATTAGAGTGCTGAACCACAATTGTTGCAAAATTGATCTTTTTCATTCACCATTGAACCACAATATGGGCAGTAACCTTCTTCTTTGAGAGCTTTTGGACTTGGCATTGATTTTATTGGTTCTGATACTTCCACTGATGAAATAAATTGTGCTCCTACAGGAGGTTGTATACCTTTTACTTCAAAAACAATAATATCACCACTTTCTGGATCAAATGAAGCTTTAAGCTTTCCTTCTGTACGCAAATCAATGATCATATCCTTCACTGATTTTTCTGGTAATTTAATCTCATCTGCTAAATGACTCAAACTTACACGTTTATATGATTTCAATGCACCAAGTATTCTTTCTCTATTGTACCGATATCTCATAATGTTTGAGATGCCAGATAAAAATAGAACACCACCAGGTATGAAGCACCACCAACCACCTGTATGAACTCTATCAACAGTATAGTAAAGTATGCCCCAGAGGATAAATCCAAGCCCCATCCCTAATGTCCAAAGATTCCCTTGACCAAATGATTTTTCAATGTAACCCATTTTTTTATACCTTCAATTCATTTTAGTTAAGAATATTCTAGATTAATAATTTACTTCTACTCATTAAAAGCTAACTAAATGAAAATTTGCCTAATAACTTCTTTTTATATAGAAAAATCCGATTTTTTGTAAATCTTCGTTTCAAGAGTTATCGATTTATAAACTGCGGTAATACTCGGTTAATATTTTACTTTAATAATGTAAAGCACTTGATTTAAGCTGGTGATATTTTTTTGGAGATGGTTATTAAACAATGAAAACAGAACAGACAAATGATTTAACAATTCCAATTAATGAAATAACCAATTTAATCTTAAGATCCCAAACAACTTTTACTAATAATAATTCAAAAACTGATTTTGTTGATGAATTACTCCAGAAAGAAAAATATCTCATAAGGAAAAATCCTCTATACAAAGGACAACTTGATTATCTTAAAGAAGTTATTTTGATTGATTTTCCAAATATTGATGTTAATCAAGTTGTAGAAAAATTAGATGTTAGACTTAGTATCGCAAAACTCCTTTTAGCAGATTGTAAAAAGGAATGTGATGATTTGGAAAAGTAATCTCAAAAAAAGATTTTTTTGATAGTTAAACCATCTATTTACTAATTAGACAAAGAGGAGAAATCCCTCTTACATATCGGTTATAATTTTATCAACTTCGGCTGTTTTATCTTCCAATACCCATTCATCTGGAATGAATATAGCTGCTGATGAAGTTACTCGAATGGCTTCTTTAACATCAATTTCTAGTGTTTCTAAACTCATTTCACCTGTCATTTCAGTTGGACGGAAAATCCCACAATCAGGACAATACCATCCTGATTTGATATCTTCAGGTCGTGGCTTTTCATCATCAGATAATTTAGCTACAACAAAGTTCATTTTACGCTCACATTCAGGGCATTCAGGATGTTCAACCATATTTATCATATCCAATTTAGTTTTTCTTTTTTTTAATATTCCCATTTTAGCAAATTTAATCCAAAACTGTTTTACACATCCCAATGTACCCTTTTGCTTCAGTGCTAGATTTCTCTATTAATTTTATTAAAGAGTCCTCTTTTGCTTCTTTAGCTTCCTTAAATCCAAGGCCAAACTCTTCCTCTGCTTTTGTGAAAAATTCTATTGCTTCTTTATATTTTTCAGCATCTAAATATTGAATTCCTTGTGTTAGATGGAAATTCCCTAAATAATACTTCCATTGGACTTGCCAACGCTTAAGTAAAATCTGATTTTCATCACTTTTTGGTAGAAGATCGATTGCTTGTTTTAAAGCTTCAGCAGCAAGTTCAAAATGTGGATAGGCTCCTTTTGCATCGTTAGCTTTTTTCAGAAATTCGTTAGCTTTTGCTTCAAACATACTAGCACGTAGCATATGAGAGTAAGCACTCATTAATAAGACATCTTTCTTTTCACTTGAGAGTTTGCTTAAACGCTTATAGAGTTTTGATGCAAAATTGCACTCTTCACTACTTTCAATGAATTTCCCTTCATTGGATAATTTATAGGCTATTCCCCAAGCTTTTGTTGCACGTTCCTTTAATAAAATAAATGAAACATTTTTAATGGTATTATTTTGTTCATTTATCCAAATTGTATAAGAAGGATTAAAATAACTAGCATATAAAAATGCTCGATAACCAGCTAAGTTTTTTTCTTTAGCTAAGTAATAATCCTTATTATTTAATGCCTTTTGTCCTTCAATTCTATTTCTTAAGCCTTGTGCAAAATTTGCTCTTGCTTTTGCATTGTAAATTAGTAATGGTTTCTTTAATTTTTCAGCGACTTCTACTTCTAAAGCATATGCATTTGCTGCTTCCATTAAATTAGCTATTTGTTCATCAACAGTAATTCCTTTCTTTAAAGCAGAACATTCAAATTCCCTTCCTGTTGCAAAAAGATCTAATCGTTCAGCATCTTGTTGATATTCTATTGAAAATCCAGAATTCATTCTTTGAAATCGACTGATATTCTTCCCGCCTTCATTAAATTCTGAAATAGCACCAGCATAATCCCCAGAACGGTATTTTCTTTCAGCATTTATAATCGAAAATAATCCTTGATAAAGATAAAGTAATATTTTTGCTGATGAATCTTCTCCTGTTTCATCTCTTTGTTTAAGTGTTTTTATAATGGTATCAATATATGATACTGCTTCCTGAAGGTTGGTTCTAAACTCGTCAAAAGTAAATGTAGAGGTATTTTGTAATGAAACCGCAGAAGTCATCGATAAATCTCCATGAACTATATACAACATTATTTGTGTCTGTAATTTAAGAAACCTTTGTTTGTGACTAGTCATCAAAAAGAAAAAAATGATGGTTGCAGCTACTGGCAACCTATTGATTTGGTAAAGTAGTTATAACCCTACTATTACCTGTAAGATAGACAGTGTGCTCAGATTGTGATACAAGGGAATCTTTTACATCACTTAGAACGGGATATCGTTTTAACTGCATATTATCAGCTAAATATTTCAAGGCTATTTTTGCTGTGGGTATCGTCAATTCATTTGCTATCCAACGTATTGTGAATGGAAAATATTGGTATTTTTCAAGAATTAATTTGCGTGCTTTCCTTGCTGATTCAAGTCGTATCCCCATTGGGATAGGATTTAATTGGAAAATAAAGCATCGGGTATCACCTTTAACTAATTTCCCTGTACCATTGGTTGCAAATGTCTCTATCGCAAAAGCTTGACCTTCTTCTAATTTTATCCCTTTAGTGCCTTTCACATTTGGTATGGTTATAGGTCCATGTAAGATATTTTGATCTAGCTGATGACCACTCAATTCCCTGATTGGTCTGAAGTCATAGGATCTAATTATATCCTCAATTTCAGTTCCAATTCGATCTGTGATTATTCCTGGTCTAATTAAATCAATTGCTGCTTTTGTTGCTTCTTCGGAAGCTTTAATCAAATCTTGATGACCTTTACCAAAAGATACAGTAAAAGCAGTATCAGCTACATACCCATTTATTTCAACACCACAATCTACCTTTACAATATCACCTTCTGTAATAACTAAAGTATCCTCAGGTGGTGCAGAATAATGAGCAGCGATATTATTAATTGAAATATTAAGCGGAAATGCCCAATTACCGCCAAGCTCTTTTATTTTTGCTTCTCCAGCTTCACATATCTCTAAAACAGAAGTACCAATTTTGACTTTTTCTCGCAATAATTCTTTAACTTTAATTGATATTTGTCCTGCTTTAAGATAGTATTCTAAAGGACCATCATCTTCAGCTTTACCGATTGGTTTTTTCTTAACTACTTTTTTAATTGTTGTAGTAGTCGGTTTTGTGTCTGGTTTTGATGTTGGTTTTACTGGTGTTGTTTTGGAATTAGTAGCAGTCGGTTTTGTGGAAGATTTTGATGTTGGTTTTACTGGCGTTGTTTTAGATTTAGTACTAGTAGGTTTTGTAGAAGATTTTGTAACAGTTGATTTTGTGTTGGTTTTTGTAGTAGTAGTCTTAGCTGGTGTAGAACTTGCTTTTTTAGCTTCTATTGTTGTTTTTGTTTTACTTGCTTTTTGAGTACTTTCAGATTTAGTTTGCTTTGACATTGCTTAAGCTCCTTTATTCTAAATTGAATAGAACATCTTTTCTTATTAATTCTTCTCGTACAATTATATATCAAATATAAAAATTTCATTTAACTTTCGACTAAAAATAACTTCATTGGTATAAAAAATTCATGATTTTAACTAAAATAACGTGAAATATTTTTTCATTTACTTGAAGATGAAATATTAAAAAAAAGAGAAAGTAAAGATAAGAATTAGTTCTTATCTTATTTCTTGTATTTTTTGTAGATTATGAATGAAGCACCAACAAGTCCTAGTATAGCAGCAACTATACCAAAACCTGGAGTTGATACAACTTCACCATAAATAAACCAATATTGGGCTGAATCAATTCTGTTGAAACTTGTATCAATTGCTTGAATGTAGTAGGTGTAATTATTTAGTGTAGTTGAATCGTATGTTAATGTAGCATTACCATTAAAGGTAGTACTTACAGGTTGAAATTGAGTCATTTCTGTTATGGTAAAAACACCATCATCCTTCTTCAAGTATAATCTAGCCATTATATCATCAACATAGTTATAGTTATCTTTCAAACCACAAGTGATTTCTATCCAGCCAGTTTCATTTGAATAACCATTTGGATATCGTTCTTGCATATCTACTACGCCTAGTATTTGTGGAGCAACTATATCTTGGAAGTCAAGATTCACCTGTTTAATGGTTACTGTAGGTTCATATTTTGGACAAAATACAACAGTAACATTTTGTACACCTAATGGCATATCATCAGAGTTGTAAAGGAATAGATAACTCCAATTGCCAGTGTTCATATTAACATCAGCATAGTCATAATAGCCGGCACCATAAGTATCTACCCAACCACCTGTGGATACTCTGATCTCTAAACCATGATAGTAGTCACTGAAATCATCGTATACGTTACCTCTAATTAAATGAGATTCGGTAATTGGATTATGAACTGCATTATAGAAGCTGAATGTAGATTCATCATCATTATTATCCACTATAGCCAGTTTTGCTACACCAATATTCATATCTCTTGCATTATCTCTGTTAGCTTTTCCAACATAGAAATATTGATCAGTTAAGTCACTGAAATCAAGAGCTACGTCATCTGCTTGAGATGGATCAAGCAATCTTACAAATTCTGCTGTGTAAACACCAGCGGCGTGATTGATTGCTAAATCGACATCAGTTTGACTACCAGATGGGGTGTCAGCAAACCAACCTAAGTATGCAGTACCGTTTGGAATTGTAAAGTAATTTGTAATTAAATTTGTACCATTATCATATATTGGTAAGGAACCGTTTGCATTAACGTTTTGGATAAATGGTTTGGTTCCAGCATCTGGATGGTTAGCTCCATCATGCTCATATGCATGAACTTGATCAGTTCTGATAGAAGAAGCAGTCCAGGTCCATAAATCTTTGCCAGTTGCATCACTGAAACCTACAGTGAGCATGTCATCTGCACCTGCATAATTGTCAAACCAAACGTGTGCGGGATCATCGTTACCCCATTTAGACCATTCATTTAGTGCATCACTATATGCAGTACTGTCAAACCATTGACAGGCAACATAAACGTATGTAGAATCATAACCTACTGAAACATTTATGCCTTCAAAATAACCTGATCGATAAGTAGCCCAATCAGCCAAGTCACCATCAACTGTAATAGTTGTGGTAATATCTTCTATCCAGATACCTTTTGATCCTATTGGTGTCCCAACATAAATGTTAGGATCATAAGTTGAGGATTCAAAAACTGGTGAAGAGCCAGAGCTAAATGTTGAGGTTGTAATTTTAACTGCTGCAAATGAACTAGCAAACATTGCTAAGAACAATACAGTAGCTAATATTTTATTCATTTTCATAATTTGAACATCATCCTATATATTCTTTGGCCAAATCTTAGTTCCTAGCTTGTACGCAAGGAATTTAGATGTGCTTGTTCTACTACGAACTTGAGCATATATACTTTGTGGATTGCTTAGACGAGGAATGATTTATTAATATAATAACTAAATAGTTTAAAGGTTGTTTTATTAAATATATTGTTTAGTCGAGTGATTGAACAGTTCACGAACAGTTCAAAGAATCATACGAAAAATGAACGTTTCTGAACAATTCGTTGTTATATTATTCGCCCAAATTCCTTTTCTAAATCTTTTATAGCAATTTTTATAATAGTTGGTCGTCCATGAGGGCAAGTAAAAGGTTTTTTGCAAATACTAAGTTCTTTCAAAATTGTTATTATTTTATTCAAATTAACTGAATCTCCACCTCTAACTACTGAATGGCAAGCCATTTTCTTAATGATCAAATCAATACGTTCATTCAGAGTTTTTAAATTCGGAATCTCATTTCTGATTTCTTCAATCATATTTTTTATATCAAGTTCTGTTAATGAAAAATCCATAATAACAGGCAAGCTTCTAATAATATAAGTGGACCCGCCAAATAATTCAAAATTTAAACCTAATTTTTGAAATTGAAACAAATAATCTTTAATAAATATAAGTTGTTCAGGATTAAAAGAGAAGGTAATTGGTTGTAATAATTCTTGATTTTCTAATTTTGAGTCATCATATCTTTTCATTAATTCTTCATATTTTATACGTTCATGTGCAGCATGAAGATCCACAATAGCTATTCCTTCGCTGCTTTCACAAAGAGCATATAATTGTAATGCCTGTCCCAATGGTTTCAACCAAAATGACTCGGAAAAGAGGATAGTACGAGATTCACTTTGCAATCCTTCAACAGATAATCTAAAACCTAATTCGGAATCTATTGATAAAATTCCTGTTTGATTAGTAATAGAAGGTTTAACTAGTTTTTCAGTCAATTTTTCCTGACCAATACTAGACTGCTCAACAAGACCAAATGGTAATTTTGTTTGAGCGAGTTCTATTTTATCCTTTAATATTGATTTAGAACCACGCCAGAGATCTTCTGAAGCTAAAGCTTTTGTAACAGCTTCGACTACGATAGAATGTATTTTTGATGCATCATCAAATCTTATTTCTCTTTTTGTTGGATGAATATTGACATCTACTTTTGATGCATTAAGTTCAATATTTAGAAACACCATCGGATATCGATTTTTCATTAGAAGTGTCTTATAAGCTTCTTCTACTGCTTCTGTTAGTATTTTACTTTTGACAAATCGTTTATTTACATAAAATATCTCACTCTCTCTTGTAGCTCTTGAAAGGTCCGGTATTGAGGTATAACCAGTAATTCTTGCATCCTCAGTTTCATAAGCTACTGGCAACATTTTTTTGGCTGATTCTACACCAAAAATGGAAATAAATGGTTCAAGAGGATTATTGCTTTTGGGACTATTGATCAACACAGATACTTCATGTAATAATTTAAAATGAATATTAGGTCTAATTAATGCTTGACGAGAAACTATTTCTAGAATATGACCTAATTCAGTTGTTTTTGATTTTAGAAATTTTTTCCTTGCTGGAACATTATAAAACAAATTTCTAACTGTAATGGTAGTTCCTGGTGCACATTCTTTTTCTTCAATAAATTCTAAATCACCTCCTTTAACTCTTATAGTTGTACCTATTATTTGATCTTTCATTCGAGTTAAAATTTCTAGCATAGAAACAGAAGCTATACTTGCTAACGCTTCTCCCCTAAAGCCCAATGAGATGATTTCTTCCAAATCTTCTACTGAACGTAATTTACTAGTGGTGTGAGATTTCCATGCTAACGCAGCATCTTCTTTACTCATTCCAATTCCATTATCTACAATTTTAATCTCATCCAAACCATATCCTTTGATAAAAATAAAAATCTCTGTCGCTTGAGCATCAATTGAATTTTCAATTAATTCTTTTACAACTGAAGCTGGTCGTTCAACCACCTCACCTGCAGCAATTTTATTTATGGTTTTTTTATCAAGCTGAATTATGGTTTGATTACGAGTAGACATAATTGTTCCTCTGAGATTTATTTTACATCTTACTATCTTTTATTTTTTCATTAAGAACCTTTCTTTGGTATACTAAATCAAATTTCATTCTAGAAAATACTTCGACAAAAAAATTGATAAAGGTAAAAGATATCCAGCTGTAGTTTAATTTAATTATTTATAGGTTAATTAGTCTGGTGTAAAAATGGGAAATATTATCATAGCGGGTATTTTCTTAGCAATTCTTTCTTATTCAATGTTAAATATTGGTATGGGATTACAAAAAAAAGGTGCTTCTTGTTTACCTAAGATTGAAAACCAAAGTATTGGTAAAAATCTAAAGAATTTCTTTACAAATAAACATTGGATAATTGGATTTCTATTAGTACAAATTCAATGGGTATTTCTTTCAATGGCTCTTGATTTTGCTTCTGTTTCAATTGTTACACCAATGATGAGTGTTGGTATGGTTGCATTAGTTATTTTTTCATATTTTTATTTGAAGGAACCAATAGCAAAAATAGAGATGATTATGATAGTTACCATTATAATAGGAATAGCTATTTTGGGTGCGACTACACCAAGAGGGGAAACTGATCATGATTTAGAGTTTGTTTTAGAACGAATGTCAACCTTAGGAGCAATAATCTTTTTAATTATATCATTTACAATTTCCATTTTGTTGCTCGTTTTATGTATTTTACGAAAATATAAGAATGCGGATATTTTATTCAGTATTTCAGCTGGAATAACAGATGCATTGGGAGCAATTTTCTTACGAGCTGTTATGGGAGGAGCAGATTTCAGAAACACAGGTGTTGCTAGTGATGCTGTTACCCGTTGGGGATGGTGGGTAATTATGATATTAATGATTATTTTAAATGCAACAGCAACAATATATTTACAAGTAGCATACCAAAAAGGTAAAGCTGTAATTGTTGCACCAATATTTTCTGTTTTTGCAATGATGACGCCTGTTTTTGGTGGAATAATTATTTTCAATGAATGGAACGTCTATATCACTGAAGAAAAATTAGGGTTAATGAGTGGTAAGATTATTGCATTGGTTATTATTGTGATAGGGGTTATAATATTGTCAAGATTTAGTGCACGAAAGAGAAAATTTGAAACATGTGAAATTGGTGTTGAAACCTCTGTAGTGAAAACTGAAGAAAAACTTGAAGTGATCGAAAATAAGGAAACTAAAAATAATTAATCCATTACTAATTAATGAAGAACGTTTACTTTACTTTCTCATGATTCTTTAGAATTCTTTGACGAATAGAATGTAGTTTATTCATTGCTTCTATTGGTGTAAGATTCTCAAGATCCATTTCCTTAAGTTCCTCAATGATTTCTTCGTTTATTCTATCTATTTCATCACGTTGTGATTGTTTAAAAATACTCTTGCTAAGTAGTAAATTTGCTGCTTCCTTAGAACCTGCTACTTGACCAAATAGATCAGTTTGTATTGATCCCATTGTGATACTTTTCTTATCACCAACAACTTGTGCAGTTTCACTATTTGTCTGCAATTCAAGATAGATTAGAATCTCTTTTGCTCTATTTATTACAGCATCAGGCATTCCAGAAAGTTTGGCTACCTGAATACCATAGCTCTTATCAGTTCCACCTTTATGAATTTTATAAAGGAATAATATCTTATCTTCAGTTTTCTTTACATCAATATGGTAATTTCGTACTCGCTCGAGATATTTTTCAAGATCAATTAATTGATGATAATGAGTAGCAAAAAGGGTTTTAGCTCCTAAGTAACTTGAATTATGAATAAATTCTGCTACTGCCCAAGCTATACTTACTCCATCGAAAGTAGAGGTTCCGCGACCAATTTCATCTAGGATTAGGAGACTTCTTTTAGTGGCATTATTTAAGATATTTGCTGTTTCATTCATCTCTACTAAGAAAGTTGATAGTCCCTTTGAGATATCATCAGAAGCACCAATTCGCGTAAAGATGCGATCGACATAACCAATTATTGCTTTTTCAGCTGGAACAAAACAACCTATTTGAGCCATTAGAACAATTAGAGCTACTTGTCTGATATAAGTAGATTTACCAGACATATTTGGGCCAGTAATAAGTAATAATTGTTCAGTATCATTATCAAGAAAAATGTCATTCGGGATAAAAGGATGATCAAGAGCCATTTTTTCTACAACAGGATGACGACCTTGGGTGATTGATATTTTCAGAGAATCATTAACCACAGGACGGATATAACCATTATTTCGAGAAACTTCTGCAAAGGTAGTTAAGCAATCAAGTTCAGCAATTTTATCGGCATTGTTTAGTATTATAGCTATTTCATTATAAACAGCATCTCTAACTTCACAAAATAGTTTGTATTCTAAATCATTTATCTGATCTTTAGCATTCAATATCTTTGTTTCATAATCCTTTATTTCGGGGGTGATATACCGCTTGCCGTTTGTTACTTCTTGTTTCAAAATATAGGATTCTGGAACGAGATTAAGATAATTATTACTAATTTGCATATAGTAACCTAATACTCGGTTGTATTCAACTCGTAGAGCTTTTATTCCTGTCTTTGTTTTTTCTTCAAGCTCATAGTTTAGTATCCACTTTCTCCCGCCTTCGGAAAGATCTCTTAGTTTGTCCAACTCCTCATTAAAACCATCTTTAATTATTCCCCCTTCTTTAATGGTAATGGGGGGATTTTCTTTAATTGCTTTCTCAATCTGTTTTACAAGTGGTATAAGAGCATCTAATCCTTTATTGATTCTTTTAACAGCACTTGAAGTGAGTGATTTGAGAATTTTTTGAATATTTGGAATAACCATTAGAGAATTTTTTATTGATATTATATCTCGAGCATTTGCTCTTTTAAGAGAGACCTGACTAGCCAAGCGTTCAAGATCTTGTATTGATCTTAATATGGTACGTAAATCCTCTCGAGCAAAAGAATTGTTTACAAATTCATCTACAGTATCTAATCGTTCATTTATTGTCTGAACGTTAAGGAGAGGTCGACGCAAAACTTTTCTGATAAAGCGCCCACCTAATGAAGTGCAACTTTTGTCCAAGATTTCGACTAACGTTCCTTTTGTAGAATTATCACGTACATTTTTTGTAAGTTCCAAACTTCGATATGATGCTGGATCGATTATCATATAACCTTTAGTTGAATACAAAGTCATATTACGAATATTATCCAAGTCTGTTTTTTGTGTCTCCATAAGATAGTCCATTAATGCTCCAGCAGCAGAAATTGCACAAGGTTTATCTTCACAACCAAAACCTTCCAAGGTTTTTGTTTTAAAATGCTCATTAAGTAGCTGATAGGAATTATCAAAAGAAAAGCGGTAATCTTCAAGATTGGTTATCATTACACCCGAGAGTGTTTCAAAAATCCTTTCATCCAAGTTATTCTTTTCAGGAACAAGACATTCTTTTGGATCTATACGATTTAACTCAATCAACAATTCCTCTAAAGCATCATCTTCAACAAAGTGAGTTACCCTGAATTCCCCTGTGGAAATATCAGCAAGAGCTAAACCATATTTTTTCCCTTTTTCATAAATTGAGATAATATAATTATTTTCACTTGATTCCAGCATCGCACTTTCAGTTATTGTTCCTGGAGTTAGTATTCTTATAACCCCGCGTTTAACTAATCCTTTAGCTTCACTAGCATCTTCGAGTTGGTCAACAACAACCACCTTGTATCCGTGTTTTACCAAGGTTGACATATAAGCATCTACAGCTTTTGCAGGAACACCAGCTAATGGTTCTCCAGCTCTTTTAGTTAAAGTAATACCTAAAACTCGTGCACCTAATTTAGCATCATCTCCGAAGAGCTCAAAGAAATCACCTACTCTAAACATTATTAAGCAATCTGGGTATTTGCGTTTGAATGTTTTATATTGGCGCATCATTGGTGTTGCTGAAGATGACAAGTAATAAACTCCTAAGTTATTTTGATTGCCTCAATATCATGAGGTATTATTAAATTTTCTTTGATTCCCTCATCAAATTAATAACCATTTCCACTTTTAAATACAAAAATCTGATGTTATTTTAATGATTAGTAATATAAAACATTCTAAAATTATTTGCTAATACTTAAAAGTGAAATTGATTGATAGTAATTCAGAGTTACTAATCATTTGGGAATGATCATATGAGTGAAAAATTAATTAAAGAATTAGAAGACTTTTTATCTCCCTATGTTCAACAAAGATTTGATTATTCTAATGCCCCAATGGGAGGATTAGCGAAAGCATTAATGGGTGGACGTATAAATCAAATTCAGCAATACGTCATTTGGATTATGAGGGCATTCATTCGTTGCATTTTAAGTACAGAAAAAGACATCTATTTACGAGATATTGTATCTGTTACTATTGCAGAAGCTTATACTATGATGCAATTTACCCCTATGAGGAATATCCATACTTATAATGCTGAAGGAGCAGCACAATTTGACCTTATTATCGAAGCTGAAATTCATAACTGGCTGCTATATTTAGTAGAGCATGAAAAACTACCAGGAACTTACAATAGATTCAGCGGAGTATATAAAGGAAGTTTGTAATCAAATACTTTCAGCTAACTCTAGCTGAAACATTATTCTTTTATTTTTTAATAGCAATTTATACATGAGAGTGAGATTAGTTGATTGAATTTCCTGAAGCTGTTATCATTACTAAACAAATGGAGAAAATACTAGTAGGGAAACAAATTAAACGTGTTGCCTTAAACAATTATGATGGATTGGTTAATCAAGGCTTCATGCATTTAAAACCCGAGGAATATGAGAAAAGATTAGAAGGGAATACTATCGATTCAGTATTCCATATTGGGAAATATTTTCTATTTACTTTGAAGCCTACTGAATATCTCTTTTTCTTTGGATTTGAAACAAGTGGACAAGTACTATTTCATAAAGATCATAGTACTCTGCCGGATAAGTTCACTATTAAATTAACATTCACTGATACTACTATGTTAACAATTAGGATTATTGCTTGGGGATTCATTCATGTTGAACCAATGGAGTTTTTTAAAAATCATAAATATATCAGTCTTGAAGGATATTCCCCTCTAGATGAAAAACTAACTTATAATGAATTCAATAAATTACTTGATAATCATTTAAAAAGTATCAAGACTTTTTTTGTAGGACAAAAGTATGTGAAAGGTATTGGGAATGGTTATTTGCAAGATATTTTCTTTAAAGCTAAAATTCATCCTAAAAAGAAAGTAGGAGATTTATCAGAGGGGGATCGCAAAATACTTTATAACAGTATGCAGGAAATTATAAAAGTGGCAATTGAAAAAAATGGGAGGGATACAGAGGTTGACTTATTTGGTCAACCAGGTAGCTATATACCTATATTAGACAAACGAATGATTGATCAACCTTGTCCAATTTGCAAAACAATAATAGTAAAATTACCTGTTGATGGATCAGCTGCTTATATTTGTCCCAATTGCCAAAAATTGTGACATTATTTCTAGAAATACCGATTCCCAAATAAAGGGATAAATAAAAACAGATTCTCGAGTGAAATAAAATGTCTAATTTAGAATTTATAATTGGGAAAAAAGAAGAAATCCCTAGTAAGTACCTTCTAGATTTATTTGAATTAATGCAGAAGAATCGAGAAGAGATTTTAAAAATTAAACCCCCTACACTTGAATTTTTTAAACAAAATTGGATTGTAGCTTTACCAGAAGAAGAAATGAAACAATATGTTATTGCAGTTAATGATGAAAAAATTGTAGGTTACGGTTATTTTTCCTGGAATATAAAATATGATAATCTAGATAGAGGCTATTTTTGGCTTTTTGTTTTAAAAGAGGAGCGACGGAAGCATCTTGGGACAAAAATCTTACAGCAATTGATCAGACTGTGTCCCCCGCAAGTAACGATTATAGGTACTGAGATTTTTGAAAATTCAGACGGGAAAGAATTTATTAAAACTTTCAAATCGAAGGAAAAATATATTGACGTTTTAAGTTCTTCAAATATAACATTATTTGATCCTAAAGAAGTACAACAAGAAGCAGAAAAACTAAGGCTCCAAGCATTAGAAAAGGGTTATGAAATAATCTTCATTGATGAATGTGAATTTGTTCTCCATTTGGATTTACCAAAATATATTCAAATGGTTGAAGAGATTTGGAACGATATGCCTCGAGAGGAATTAACCTATGAAGATGATGTTTTGACCATAGAAAGATTTCTACAGATGGTTCAAAGGGAGCAATTATATGGCGCTCACAAATATACTTTTGTAGCAATTCATAAGGAAACAAACACACCAATTGGATTAACAAGCTCTGTGGTAAATAAATATCATAGTGATATTGCTGAGCAATACGATACAGGAGTGTTGAAAGAGCATAGAGGAAAAGGTCTTGGTTTAGCTTTGAAATATCAAATGCTAAATAAATTACTCAAAGACACGGAAGCTAAATTCTGGAGAACAGGTAATGCTGGAAGCAATGAATATATGTTAAGGATTAATAGATTAATGAAATATGAACCTTATACCAGAGTTTTCATTTATGAATTTCCTAAAGAGGATTTAGAAAAGATGTTGAAGTAATGTTTCTATTTCCTTTAATTTATATAGGATTGATTCTTATGATATTTGTATAGATAATCTAGGAAGATAGAACTAATTGAACGCTAAGAAATTTGATGATAAGGAAATTAATCCTGTGCTTAACAAACGCTTTAGAAAAATTGATGATCCGAATTATTCTTTCTTTGATGAAGAATTTAAGCGATATAATTTTATGAAACGAATTTTAGTGATTTTCCTTGCAGGAGGTACCCCCTTATTTGTTCTTGGGTTAACACTATTAATTTTAGGAAATATTTTTGGTATCATTCCAATAACTTTTGGTGGTTTAGCAGTTATGATGCTAATGTATCTTCCTATTTTTGTTATTGATCGTAAGAAATTCAAGTTTGTCTTGAAAATGCGAGATTTGAAAAACATCGATGCTTTACTTCAAGCAGCTAGGAAATATAGTGTTTCTAATGGTTTTTTAGATCAAGAGCGAGCAAGATTAGCAACTTATCTTTTAGTAGATTTCAAATCTAAAGAGGTAGCCTATATACTTAAAGAGCGTTTATCACAGAAAAAACCATTAAATGTTCAAGATTTACTCAGAGTATTTTATCTATTAGCTATTAAGTTAGGATATGCAAATCATATTGAATTATTCTATGGTTTGGAGAGAGATATTGATTTGGGAAAACAAAAGAAATTTGTAATGGAAGCTGATCATGAAATAGTTGTACCAATAACTAAAATATATTATCTTGAAGGTATACCTGAAAAAGCACGATGTATGGTTTCTGGTTTACAACTTGATTTCTTTGCAGATGAGATTGTTGTTTGCCCATATTGTTCTGCTTGGGCTAAAAAAGATTTGCTTTTTTCATGGTTAAGTGAAAATAGCTTCTGTCCCGTTTGTCAAAGAGAACTACATATAGAAGATTGCCCTATCGTTCAGATTGCTCCATCTAAAAAATGATTCTAAATTACTATAAAAATAAATTAAATCAACATTTGAATTTAAGGAATTTTTAGAAGTAGGTAAATTAAATGATCAAATTAATATTTGAAAGCAAACCCCCATCATTTCTAGCATCGGTGCTTTAGTCGGATTCACGAACTACCATTAATTGATCTTTATATTTACGTTATAAATAATGGAAGTCTTATCATATATAAACACTTACTTTATAATGGATTGATGATTCAAGAATTCATACTATTATACAGTTATAAAGAATTGATTTTGAAATCTGATTGTAATATTCACTGATATATCAAAATTATTCAAAAAAAATAAAGTATTCAAAGAATTACTTTTTAAAAAAAAACTAGGTGGAAAAAGAACCAATTAAGAAGCAGGTTTCTTCATCCATCTTATAAAGAAAAATAATGCTATACCTGAGCCTATAAGCCCAGGTACAGATAATATAGGTACCCACATAAAATCATCAGTGAAATCGCCTATTGATACAAAACAGAATATTATTCCTACCAAACTTGGAATCATAGCTAGTGCTATAAGACCTATTGAGCCAATAAATATACCTACTTTAGAATATTTATTTTCTTTTGGATTGGGAGCAAGTAGTCCTGTTATAATAGCAACTATAAATCCTATTATTGGCAAACAAGTAAAACCTGTAATGCTACTCACCAAAGAAATTAATCCTAAACCTGAGCCTTTTTCAGCCAAGGAAGAACCATCTTCTGTAGCGATGGTTTTGGTTTGTTTTCCAAATGATTTTCCGCAACCATTGCAAAACTTAGCTGTTTTCTCGTTTTTATGTCCACAAGTTTCACAAAACTTAACATTTTCTTCGGGCATTTTTTTATTCTCCACCTTAATTATTTAGGAAGTTTAATTCGATTACTATTAAATGAAAAACTTATATACTTTATGTAAAAAGAACCAAAAAAGTAAATGAAAAATATTTAAGAGTTTTTAACGGGGTTTTTAGCGAACTATATATTGTCAAATATAGTATTTTTTATTGATACTCATTCAATTATAAAAAAAGGAGTGAAAAAGTATGAGTAAGGATATTAAGAACGTTTATCCGCAAATCCTTGCCTTTTCAACCATTTCATCAGATGGAATGTTAAAAATAAAAAAGAGAATTTTGAAATACCTTAATTTAAAAAATGAAAAATCACTCTTTCTCTCACTAAATGATGAGATTCTTCTTTCAACCTCAACAGGGTCTGAACAATCAATACTTGAAAATCACACAATACAATTATCTACAAGTGTACTATCAAAATTAGAAATTCAGGATAAAGCAACAATTTGTTTTATCCAGCGACCTAAAGCTGTAGCGTTAAAAAAATTCGATGTAATTATTGGAGAAAGTATTTTCCCACAAATAACTGATATTGAAACCACTCAGACTGTATTAAGACGAGTAGAAACCTTTGTTGAACCTGAATTAATATATAATAAATTAATAGAGCAAATTTCTCGGTATAAACTGAAATTTAATCCAAAAAGCTATTGGAAAGATAAAGAAACTTTTTCAGCTTGGAAAGCTCTTCATTTGATGGGAGTGGAAATAAATAGTCAAGAATTACAAAGCAAATTAATTCAAGATAGATTAATGACCCAAGAAGCAAATGGCTCATGGGGGGATTTGATAACAACTGCAAAAAATCTACTTGAATTATCCGAATTAGGTATGAGTAGCAATTATCCTCAAATACAAAAAGCGATCAAATGGTTAATGGATCGTCCTGAATCAAATTATAATCCTGGAATGTTTTTCTTAAAAGATGAATTGATTGATGAACAAAAAGAAATAATTCGAAAAAGAAAAGAACAGTCTAGTGGGTCTCGTGAAAGATTTCGCAAACGATTAAGAACGGAAATGAAACTAATAAGTTCATCTAATTATTTACATTTTAATCCTTGTGGACCTAGAATTATGTGGCCAAACGCATTAGTTCTCGAAAGTCTTTTAGCTATAGGGTATGAATATCATGAAAGAGTAAATTCTATTTTTGAAACATTATTATTGAGCAATTGGTGCGAATGTGCTTATCAACATGGTTTAAGTGCTATGAAAAGAAAGAAACCATTCACAATGAATGATATAGAAAAATTTGAACAACAAACAGATTTTGAATATCGTCATGGAGGATTGAAAAATCTTCAATTGTTAATGGAGCTCCCTAAAAATCATCTGGGACGTATTACTGAAGACAAAACTGAAAAAACTACAGAATATAAATTAAAAATGCCAATTCAAATTCAAGGTTGTGAACTAATTTCAACCCAAGCACTAGGTCATGCGAAAGGTGATACTATACGACGATATGCAGAAGCTCATTTAAAACGCTTTGTTGTAAGGTTCTTTAATGCACTAAATTATCCAAATGGATTAACAGAACTTATGAACAATGGTCTGTCTCCTTTTATTATTTTGAGTACTTTTGCAAAATATAATTCTGTTATTGCTAAATTAGGCATTATTTTAGCGATTCCATGGTTAATTGAAAATCAAAATGAAGATGGTACCTGGGGGGATAAGGTATTATCTAAAGAGAGTGCAACATTAACCGTTTTAGAGGCATTGAGAAGGATTAATTTTCCTCTACTCTTAGAAACACCACTGTTGTCCCTCCTTAAATAAAATACTTGCTTTTCTTGGAGTCTAATACATCATTGCTTAAATTCTTGCGTTCCTTAAAATATTTGAAGAATTCAGTTAAATCATTAATAGTAATAACTTGATCTTGACAGGTTGTTAAACATCGCATACATTTAATGCAAAGACTCTCATTAGCTTCACCCGTTTCAGCATTAAAAGCTTGCACGGGACACAATTGTTCACAATCAAAACACATACTACAGGTTTTCCCTCCTCTTGAGGGATGTGAGATCATTGATGGCTTTTTTGGTTGTTTACTTGCCTCACTTCGTCTTTCTAATAAGACATCAAGGTCCTCAGGTTTTTCAATATTTACTTCTTCGATTTTTCCTAGAAGTAATTTTTTGAGAATTTCTTCAACAAATTCCTGTGCTATATGAAAATCAGCATTATTTGGTCGTCCTTTCATTAAATTGAAACCTTGACCTACATTATAAGTGTGTTTGCCTAAAAATTCACCAGAAGCTAGAACTCTAAAACCTTGTTGATTTAGTAATTCTTTGGTGGTAAAGTGTGCTACTCCAACTGATCGACCACCATATGTGAAATATTGGATACAATTTTTTCCTTCTTCCTTTATGTTTTTTAACCATTCTTGAATAATAATTGGTACAAAAGAACCATAAACTGGAAATCCAAATATGACAATATCGAATTGCTCAAAAGAGATGAATTTTCGATCTGAATAAGAAGTAATATCATATTCTACAACTTCAATCTTATTTTTTTGAAATTCTTCTTTTAGTATTTTAGCTATTTGAGCTGTATTACCTGTTGCAGAAAAATAAACTGATGCTAATCTCATTGGTGATCACTTTCTTCATCTTCTAATTTTGATTGTTCTAAAGAATCATAGACTTTTTTGTTCCCATTCTTGTTATTTCATATATTTTGTTAATAAAGTCATTTTCATATTCCCGCTCGCTGCGCAATTTCTTTCCAATCAATCTCATTAGGTTTAGCAAGATTATTAATGAAAAACCCTAATTCATCGCTTCCTCTGTAATGAAAACCCAATACAGTGGCATTCTCTCCAAAAAGATGCCATAATTTACTCAATTCCTCTTTTTTCTGATTTGGTTTTCTATGATGTTCAATAGAAGCTCGAATAATACGTCTTGCATATTCTATAGCAAGCTCTACAGTAGAAAATCCCTCGACAATATAATCTTCATCAGGATCAAAGTAAAAATTATCTATGATTAAAACTGAATAAGTCTTTGGTTGCTCAGACATTATTTAAACAATCTCTAGTCATCAGAAGAGATTGTTCTTTAATTAATATTTCAGTCCATGTTCTACGTAGAATTTTAACAAGGTCAATGCTTCACCCCAACCTGTTGCGCATTCTAAACATCGTTTATGGCCTTCTTTAGTATCCTCGTATCCATGTTCTTTTAATGTAATAATTGTTCCCTCATCAACTTCTTTGAAGTCCATTTCAACAGTAGTATAATGATCTTCCCACCATTTGAAAACGAAACGCTCAGGTACTTTTACTTCGAGAATTGGTGCTTCTGATTCAGTAGTCACTTTATCAGGACCCCAATCAACCCATTTAAAGATAATTTTACCACCAGGTTTCCTATCAATAATTGAACCTTTAGTGAACCAACCATCCAAACCATTAGCTGTGGTTATTGCATCATAAACCTTTTTTCTATCAGCTTTAATTAATGTTTTATGAATTATTGGTGTATCAAATATACTCATTTTATCACCAAGTATAGCTTATCACTGAATCTTAAATTATTAATTGTTAAAAAAATAATAAAAATTGGTTGAATAATATCATTTTATACCTCTAAATAAAAAAATCCTATGGTTTAAATTCAAAAGTAGAAAATAATGGGCAGTAAAATTATTCAAATTTTGGTAGCTTTTCTTTAGATATTTGATATTTTTCAAAAACCAAATCTATTGCTTTTTTAGAGAAACTTTCAAGTGTTACTGGTAAATCATATGCACCGAAATTCACGTGCCCTTTTTCTTCAAATGCACAAATGAAATGAGTAAAACCTCCTAATTCGCTAAATAGATTATTCCTTTCTAAGGAAACATAATAAATTGGTTCAATCGAATCTTCTTCATAAAGTAATAACATATAATCATATTTTATTTGTCCAACAGCTTCGATTTGATCAATTAAAGCAGCTCGATATTTATCAAAAGTATATTCCTTTTCTATTTTAGCTGTTACTACTGCGGGGATATATCTTTTTTCACCCGTTGTTTTATAATAATTAGATAGAAGTAAGATACATACCGGGTCATTCTCATATCCTTTTTTGAAAACCTCAGCAGCACCTTCAATATCATGCTTATTAGTAAGAAGTAATTGTCCTAGATTCAATGATACTTTTGTATAATCAGGTTTTATTTCAAGCGCTTTTCGATATGTTTTTTCTGCTTCCTCAACTTTCCCTTCTTGATGATACAATACACCAATATTTAGATAAACGCCTACATCATAAGGATCTATTTTGAGCACTTCTTGATAAGCATCAATTGCTCCTTTAAAGTTGAGCTGGTAACGAGAAACTAATGCAAGGTTAAACCAACCATCTTGCGATAGAGGATCTAGTTTAACTAACTTGTGATAAATTTCTTCTGCTTGTTTAAATTGATTCATTAAACTAAAAGTTAAACCTAATTCAAATAAAATCCATGTATCATCTGGTACGATCTCTAAAGCTTTTTGTAATGCTTCAATAGCGCCTTCATGATCCTTTTTTTCGTTTAATACTTTCCCTAAATTTGCCCATGCTCTGACATTTTGAGGATCATTTTTAATCATTTCTCTATAATCTTGTTCTTCTTCATCTAAAGTCATTTTAATTCCAACTAATCTCACTATTAATAGTTTATTTTCTTATTAACTGATAAAAGAGTTTCCTTCTAAATTAAGCATTATTTACCTGTTTATAAATCGAAAAAAAAGTCTTATATTTCATATAACATCATTCATTATTAAGGTAGGAAAAAATGACTACTAATGATAAACAGGGTATTTGGATCAGTAGTGGATTGTTATCCCAATTTGCTAGTACTTGGAAAATGCTTAGAAAAGCAATTGAAAATGTTCCAGATGAATATTGGTATACAACTAATAAAGAATGGACTTACTCCTATACAGCATATCATATTATTGAAACGCAGGAATTTTATTTAAGAAATGATCCAGAAGGTATGGTATGGGGTAAATTACTTGGTGGAGATATAAAAAATGAAAATATACCTGCTGTTGAAAAATATCCCTCTAAGATTATTCTTATAGATTATTTGGAAAAAATTGAACAGGAAATCACTGAGTATCTGAAAAATATTAGTTATGAAGAATTAGTTCAAAAAGATGGTTTCAAATGGTTTAGCTCTGTTTTTGAAAAATTACTCTATTTACTTCGACATAATGCCCATCATTTGGGAGAACTAGGACGTATGCTTCGAGAATGGGATTGTGAACGAATGCGGTGGCAATAGTTTCACAAAATCATTTTAATTTTATTAGAAAAGGTACGAAATCTTTTTGACCGATAATGTTTCACTCAAGATATGAAAAATTATACCGAAAAAATCCTACCTTTGATACCAAAACCTATCGTGGTGAACGTTCTACCCTGCACCTTTCAATTTACAAAGGGAATCAAAATATTTGTTATAGATGAATTAGAAAACATAGGAAGACAATTACAAACCTATCTCTCAGCAAAATTTGGTTGGGAAATTCCATTAGTAAAACAAAAAGACACTGATAAATTGATAGTTCTTGAATACAATGATGATATCTCTCTCCCAAGAGAAGGTTATCATATTAATGCTGATGAGGAGATTATTTACATTACAGGAGTGCATGCACAAGGGATTTTTTATGGAACTCAAACATTAAAGCAATTAATTGTATTAAAAAATGAAAATGATGGGGAAATAAAAGAAGAGAAATGGGAAATGCCTTGCGTTCTAATACGAGATTATCCTCGATTTAGCTGGAGAGGATTTATGCTTGATGAAGCCAGGCATTTCATGGGAACAGGAAATGTAAAAAAGATTCTTGATTTAATGGCTTTCCACAAATTAAACAAATTCCATTGGCATCTTGTAGATGATCAAGGTTGGCGTATTGAAATAAATCAGTATCCTAAATTAACAAAAATTGGTTCTAAACGGATATTAATGGTAAAAAGAGGGGAGCAACCAATAGATGGAGATCAATCAGTTTATGGTGGGTACTATACACAAAAAGAGATCAAGGAAATAATACAATATGCTCAAGAGAGATTTATTGATATTATACCTGAAATTGAAATGCCTGGTCATTGTGTAGCAACTCTAGCAGCCTATCCTGAATTGAGTTGTACGGGAGGTCCATTTAAGATTCCCACAAGATGGGGTATTTTCAAAGATGTTTACTGTCCAGGAAAAGATCTGGTATATGAATTTCTTGAGAATGTCTTGAAGGAAATCATTGAAATTTTTCCATCAAAGATTATCCACATAGGTGGAGATGAAGTAATTAAAGCAAGATGGAAAAAATGTCCTGATTGCAAATCAAAAATTGAAAAAGAAAATTTAGCCAAAATTAAGGATCTCCAAGTATTTTTAACGAATTATTTTGCGAATTATCTCGAGAACAAACACCGATATTTAATGGGTTGGAATCAAATTCTTGATGAAAATTTAACTGAAAATGCTATAAGTCAATATTGGTTTGGTAAAAAGAAAAAATTACTTTATTACCTTAGAAAGGGTAGAAAAACTGTTATGACTAATTATTTACAAACTTATCTTGATCATCCCTATAAAATCATCTCTGTAAAGAAAGCATATGATTTTGAACCAATTCCTAGCGAATTGGAAGTTGAATTTCACTCAAATATTCTTGGTTTAGAAGCACCATTATGGACTGAACGTGTTACCTCAATTGAAAGATTCAATTTTCAAGTCTTCCCTAGATTAACTGCTTATGCTGAAACAGCTTGGACCCCTAAAGCACAAAAGAATTTCAAATCATTTTTTGCCAGGCTTGTTGATTTTATGAAACAGCTAGAAGAAGATTTTGACGTTAAAAATAGTCTAGCTAACAATAATTACGATTAGTTAGTCTATCAATAAAGTAATAATAGTTTCAGCAATCTCTTGTAAAATTTGCTTAATATCATGAAATTCATACCTCGATTAATTATCCGAGGTTGAAATTATAGTTGACTCTTATTAAGAATCAAAAGATAGAGGAATCATTCAGTTTAATTAAAGATATTGATTTTCTGAATGAACATTTATTTTACAATAAACCATTGCCAAAAAGGTTTAGTGATCCTATTATAGAGCGTTTTCTCTCTAGACAAATACAATATGGTAATTCTATAGGACAATTTTCTTTAACGCCAAATGATTATTTAGAAGGCAGCATTCTATTTACTGGTGAAAAACTACATACTAAATTAGCTATTAGGAGCATTACCGGTCAAGAAATTTGTAGACATATATCTCTATTTGCTAGCAAGAATGAAAAAACTGAACTAGTTTTGGAATTAGCTGATAAATGGTTGACGGATTCTTGTTTTGCGGAATTTTGTTCTACAGGTGAATGTTGTCATTCAACAATTGGATTTATGAGGTATCTTAATACACTAAAATGTCATAATTATGAATCAATTCTCATTAATTTTATCGAATTATTAGCTCAACATCGTAACAAAAAGACTGGATGGGATAAATTTCCCTTCTATTATACATTATTAGTTTTATCTGAAATCAATCTTCCTGAAGCAAGAAATGAATTATCATTCGCTTTACCTTTGTGCGAACAGAATTTTGACAAAATTGAAAATGTGAATATTCACACACAGAGACGATTGGATATTCTTCGTAAGGTTTTTTCAATTTGTCAGTATGAAATGACTCATTTTATTACAATTTCTTCATTACCAACTCAGCAAATGTTTGACTAGTTTTAACAATACTCTCATCATATCCTGGAAACATAATTTGGAAATAATCGAATCCAAGATTATTTAAGTATCTAAAACGTTCAATAAGATCTTCTGGAGTTCCTACCCAAGAACCAGGAGCATCTTGCTTTACTCTTTCTTTTATTTGGTCTAGAGGTCTATTATATCGTTCAGCTGTCTCTTTGAGATACTTTTCTATTTCTTCTTGGGATTCAGAAACGAAGAGGGGTATTCCTACCGCAAACAAACTTTTACCTAATTCATTATAATCTCTACCAGCTACTTTGCAATGAGCTTTCAATATCTCAAGTGATCGCTCAAGATTAGGTCTCAAAAAGAAATTACAATAGTCAGCATATTTAGCGACCATTTTAAGAAGTATCTTCTCACCCATACCACCGATCATAATTGGTGGATGAGGTTTCTGTACTGGTTTTGGTGCTGAAACAGCATCTTCCAATTGATAATATTTACCGGTAAATGTTACCCTTTTTTCCGTCCAAAGTCGCTTAATAATAACAATTGCTTCCTCCATTTGATACAAGCGTTCTGCTGTTGAAGGGAAGGGTATACCATAAGCTTTGTATTCCATTTCTTTCCATCCAGCACCAAATCCAAAGAATAATCGTCCATTGGAAATCATATCAACTGTAGCAGCCATTTTAGCTAAAACAGCGGGATAACGATAAGAATTACATGTTACTAGTGTTCCCAGTTTGATTTTCTTAGTTACTGCAGCAAGAGCGGAAATAAGACTCCAAGCATCCATACAATTTCTTTCTTCAGATTTTCCATCTAAAAAGAAATGATCACTACTCCAAATAGAATCATAACCTTGCTTTTCTCCTTCAAGCGCAATTTTTTCTACTGTTTTATAATCAAACCCAAGTTGTGGTTCTATCTGTATACCGAATTTATTAGTCAATTAACTCAACTCTATTACCTTATATCATAATATAAATGCAAATAGGTAAAATAAATAATTCCTATATCGATTAGTAGAATGGTAAACATTTCTAATTTATCAAGAAATTTTCAATTTTCATTTGTAATGTTTAATATATTCATAACCCCATATATCATTTGAACAAACTTATGGAGTTTATAGAAAGAAATTTGATTGGAAATTTTGATTCATACTGCCCATTTTGTGGTATAAATATTGAAAGAGATTCAAGATATTGCCATAACTGTGGAGCTTCTTTAGAACATGAAAAAGTAGAAGATTCCTCCCCATCTATTAGAATTATATCCGAAAGACCATTATCCGAGTTTCCTAATATTGATATAAAAGCATTACAACAAAAGCATCAAACAAGACCATTATCAGCTTATCATCAAGGGAATTACCATTTACAAAATTCTAGTTATAGTTCAGCGCAAAATACCGCCAATTATACTCCTAAAATAAAAAAGCAAAATGACGGCTTAGGAGTAATCTCATTAATATTTGCTATTCTAGCAATTACAAGTATTTTACCATTCATCGGAAGTATTGTGGCTATTATATTAGGTGGCGAGAAATCCGGCACTGTAGGAATAATTGGTAGAATTATAGGGATATTTTCATTGATTATCTATTCTGTTCTTGCAATCTTGATTATTCTCTAAAGTTATATATTAAATGTAAACAATATGAGGTGGATTCATCGATTCGCCTCAAAATTACTATTATTTATATCACACTACGTTCTTTTCAGTACTGCATCTCTAGTTATAACGATTAAAAATCATAGAAAATAAATAATATAGTTTGTAAAGATTAATTAAATATTTTAATTTTCAACTACTTTCTTCAATTAAATCCTTGCTTTTCTCCTCTAAAAGAAAGGAAGCGAAAAATTTGACAGCTTCAATATTTCTATCTACTACTAGAGGTTTCTTTCCTTTTGAGATAATTTCTATATTCTGATTCATCCATATGAATCAAATCTTCATTTATTTAATTCAGCTTTCTTAACAACTTCCTCGGGGATATGAATTGCAAACAAACATCTTTCATTGCCATCAAGTATAGTTTCAATAACCTCAACATCAACTGGTTGATCCAGAATTACATCCCATTGATTTTTATAATAACCTGCACTACATTTACAGAATTTTGGGGACACCATTACTACTCCCGATTTCAATGCTTCTCTAACCCATGAACAATGACAATAATAGTACTGTTTCATTCTTACATCAGTTTCACTTAGAAATTTCTTAGTCATATAAGGTATTTTCTCAACAAAAACAATATTCCCTTTTCTTAACCCACCTTCTATTTTAGGATTTCCCCTTATATAATCAACTACTTCATCATCAACTTCTTGTGTATAGAACAATGTTTGTTCATCTCTATGTTTTTCCAAAGTCTTGATAAAACTCTCATGTCGTTCCTTAAGATATTCATCCACATTAGCAGCTTTAAGGAATTTTTCTCTTTGACCTTTATAACTCTCTTTTGGAATTCCATGAAGATTACTGACCAAAATTTTATGACAAGTTTTTTCATCGAGATTCTCTGCTAAACGATCAATGACTTGTTTAGTAATAACTGGTTTATTCTCTGCTAGAGTTCCTAGAGCTGGAAAATCAATACCATTTAGTATTTCTTTACCCCTTTCTTCTCCAATGACTTCAAATAACTCTTTAGCTAAATTCTCGAGTACATCACTACCATCTAATAATTCATATAAAGCAATAAGCATCTCATTATTACCTGAAAAATAACAATACCTTATCAAAGCATAGAAGGTTACTTTCTTATTCTTACCAGTATCAATCAAATAATCAGCATATAGATGAACATCATCCTTATTTGCTAAATCTATCTCACTCTCTTCTTCTTTTAGAAAATCATTAAAATCATTTATAATTTTAATAGCTTCCTCAATCGTTTCATCACTATAATTTCTTTCTTTGCCAAATTTCTTGAAACCTTCAATATTCATTTTTAATCTTCCTCTTATTTACAATAATTATCTTAATATGAATTTAATAGATTTCTTATCATACTATGAAAATCTTTTCCTTTTTTCTAGTAAATTTATCCTTTGAAAGTTTTTAATTGGATATAGTCGAAAATATTACTTACTTTTGGTTAACTCTCCAATCAGTAAAAGTATTTAGGAGAAAATAGAGTATTACTAATTATAAAATGAAAATACAATACAAGCAAGCAAAAACGCTTATTCGACATAGCGGAGTATCAGTTTTTTCTTGGTCAGAGATTTATTTGAATCCTTATCAAGGCTGTTATCACAATTGTGTATATTGTGATGGAAAGAGTGAACATTATCACATGCATGAACAATTTGGTGATCTAATTTATGTAAAAGAAAATGCCCCTCAGCTCTTTGAGAAATTCCTCAAAAATAAGGGGTTTCAATCTGTTCATAGTAATAAGCAATCTGCTATTGACCAATTTTTTCCTACTTTGAAAGCTATACCAGAATCTAAGAATTTACCAAAGTCCATCATTACCATTGGGGGAGGTGTCTGTGATGTATATCAACAACCTGAAAAGGTAGTCAAGATGACTAGACGACTACTTGAGATAGTTTATGATTATCAATTTCCCTTATGGATTCTAACGAAAAATGATCTTGTTTTACGAGATATTGATTTAATCAAGAAAATAAATGAAGAGACATATGCCTGTGTAAATTTTACGATTACCTTGAATGATGAGCGTGCTCAAAAGATCTTCGAGCCTAGAGCAAGTACTACTTCTGAACGTTTTGAAGCTATTCGCACACTTCGAAAGGAAGGAATTCATTGTGGGGTGTTTTGTTATCCGTGTCTTCCGTTCATTGGTGATACAGAAGAAAATATTGGATCGATTTATCAAAGAGCTAAAGAAGTGGGGGTTGAATTTATCTATTGTTGTGGCTTAACATTAAAACCAGGTAGAAATAAGGAAGATTTCATGCAAACACTATTGCTTAATTATCCAGAGATATACCCAAAATATGAAATTCTATACGGTAATAATAACAAATATGGTATTTACGATTTTAATGAATTCAAAAAGCTCAATCTTTTGAGACCATTACATACAGGTTATAAATATGGATATGAACTTGGATTAGATTATACCGCTAAAAGATATATTCCGAAAGGAAGAATAACCTCGAATCTACAGATATCGGAATTATTACGACGTATTATTTATTTACAAAGTGAAATAATTTACTTGCCAAGATATGAGATCATTCCTTTTAGTAATGCAGCACGTTTAGTTGAAGACTCAAAAAGAGATTTCGGTACATTCTCAGATGAGGATTTTGCAAGTATACCTACACCAAATCATGTACAAGAAATCATTAAGGAATTCGTACAAACCGGTGAAAGTTCATTTTTGAAGGATTTGGAAAGAAAAGCGTATGATATTATTGTAGAAAGAAACTATTAATTGCCTATTTTAGCTATAAACTTTAAAAATGATAAAATGCTTATTGACAAAAATATTCCAACGATAATAGCTATTATTAGGAGATAGTAATGTCAGATAAACAGGATGATAACTATAGTATAGAGCAATTTGTTTTGAAAGATGATGATTTCAAAACCTTTGCTGAACTTATTTCTGAAGCATTTCTTGCTGATGAAGCTGCGTTAGAAGGTGGTGCTACCATAATTTTTTCTGAACAAACTTTTAGAACATTATTTGGTGCGCCAGGTATTTCTAGAGACTTAATGGTTCGAGCACGCTATAAACCATCAAATGAAATTGTAGGATTTTTAGGATCGATTAACAAAAATCTTTCAATCAATGGAAAGATCTACAAAACTGCTATTCCCTCATGGTTAGTTGTTCATCCAACTCACCAACGACATGGTTTAGCCAAAGAAATGGGAAAGAAAATGTTGGAGATAGGAAAAGTAGCTGGATATCAAGGAGGATTTTCCTTCCATGAACCAGATCAACATGGAATAGATGCTTCTACAGCAGTAGCTCGTGAAACTAATACTCCACTAGTAAGATTGATTTCATTGAACAAATTTGTTATTCGTGTTTTTGATACAAAAGCAGTAGCATCTGTTGTTAAAACCAAATGGTATGAGAGACTTGTTTTTAAATTAAAGGAAAAAGTTGGAAAAGTTGAATCAACAAAAGTACGTCTTTACAAAGAAATTGATTTTGATCAGATATATGAATTAACAATGGATTTAGTGAAACAATCAGAAATTTCTATTGAACCAGACTACGAAGATATGAAATGGATGTTAACAAATCCAAATGTGCTTTGTACGGTGCATGAAGATGTTGACGGTAAAATAAATGGGTATATTTTAGCTTGGGAATTCACTACAGCTGGATTTGGTAATAGTATTCCTTTTGGTTGGTTAGATACTGTCCATGCTTATAAGTTAAATAAAAAAGAAATAAAAGATTTAGCTAATTTCATAAGCAGTAAGGCGATAAAACTAGGCTGGAAAGGATTACAAACCCCATATATACCTTATTTTGACGCAAAACCATTTATTAGAGCCAATTTTATTTTCTTTGCTAAAAAAGTATGGATTGACCTCTTTAATTGGTCGAATATACCTATTCCTGAAAAACCTAAATCAATGTACTTCTATTGGCGTTAAAAAAAATGAAAGCTTGGGATAAGAAAAATTTCTTATCTCAAAAATTATTTATTGGCAAATACTTCTTCTGCAGGTTGGATAGGTTCATCAGTATATTCAAATTGACTATTATACAACTCCGCATAGAATCCACATTGCGCAAGAAGCTCAGCATGTGTTCCTTGTTCAACAATATCACCATCTCGAATAACTAGTATCAAGTCAGCATTTCGAATTGTTGATAAACGATGAGCAATTACAAAACTGGTTCTGTTTTTCATCAAATCATCCATTGCTTTTTGGATTAAAATTTCTGTTCGAGTGTCAACTGAGCTTGTTGCTTCATCAAGAATAAGTATTCTAGGATCAGCTAAAACAGCTCGTGCAATTGTTAATAGTTGCATTTGTCCTTGTGAAATATTTGTAGTCTCTTCATTGATTATCATATTATAACCCATAGGTAATGTTTGAACAAACCTATCGACATAGGCTGCTTTTGCTGCATTAATAACATCCTTATCAGATGCAGCAGGTCTACCATAGCGTATATTTTCCATTATGGTGCCATTAAATAGCCAAGTATCTTGAAGAACCATACCAAAATTATTACGCAAATCATGACGTGAAGCATTTCGAATATCAATATCATCAAGTAAAATCACTCCATCATCTAATTCATAAAAGCGCATAAGTAATTTAACCATAGTGGTTTTTCCTGCACCGGTAGGTCCTACAAGAGCAATTTTCTGTCCTGGCTTAGCTATTGCAGAAAAATCTTGAATAATAGTTTTATCAGGATTGTAACCAAATTTAACATGCTTGAATTCTACGAGTCCTGTAACTTTATCTAATTTCACTGGATCAGCTGGATCTTCAATTTCTTCAGATTCACCAAGAAATTCAAAGACACGTTCCGAGGCAGCAGCAGTTTGTTGAAGAACATTTGAAATATTGGCTATTTGAGCAAGAGGTTGAGTGAATGAACGTACATATTGAATAAAAGCTTGAATATCACCAACGGTAATGGATCCTTGACTGCTTAAGTAACCACCAAAAATCGCTACAGCAACATAACCAAGATTACCAATAAAGGTCATCAAAGGCATCATTAATCCTGAGAAGAATTGTGATTTCCAAGCGGATTTGTAGAGTGTACCGTTATAGCCTTCAAAAGTTTCAAGGCTTTTCTTTTCACCATTAAAAGCTTTTACAACTACGTGACCACCAAACATTTCTTCTACATGACCATTGACTAGTCCAAGATATTGCTGTTGTTGGTAGAAATGCTTCTGTGATCTTTTCACTACAACAAGAACCATTAAGCCTGATAAAGGTACGACGGTTATTATTACTAAGGTCATCTTCCAACTTATAGTGAACATCATAATTAGAATACCCAGTAGTGTTATTATTGATGATATAATTTGAGTGATACTTTGACTTAAAGTTTGGTTAACGGTATCTACATCATTAGTTATTCGTGAGAGAATATCTCCATGTGTCGTACTATCAAAGTATTTGAGTTTCATTCGATTTATCTTTTCAGAAATATCTTTTCGTAATTTATAAGAAATATTTGTGGAAACTTTTGCCATAATCCACCCTTGAATATATGAAAGAATAGCTGAACCACCATAGAGACCAAGTGTAATGAGTAATATTTTACTGATATACTTGAAATCAATTGAACCGGTTCCTTGAATTGTGGCTATTAATCCTTCAAATAACTCGGTAGTAGCTTTACCAAGGATTTTAGGTCCTACAATATTAGCAGCAGTTGAAGCAGCAGCGATTATTATTGAAACAATTATTATTCCTTTAAATTTACCAATGAATTGAAGCAATTTTTTCAATGCTCCCTTGAAATCTTTGGGTTTTTCTCGATTCATCATTCCTCGCATAGGTCCACCCATAGGACCGCCTCTTCTAGGCTGACTGGAACCTGGACCGTGACTCATGAGAATCCCTCCAATTCAAGTTGTGAAATAGCTATTTCTTTATAAATCTCACATGTTTCCATTAATTCTGAATGAGTACCAAGACCAACAATTTTACCTTCTTCTAAAACGATGATTTGCTCAGCATCTTTAATTGTGGAAACACGCTGGGTTATCATTAAAACTGTACTGCCACCTAATCGCTCCTTGAGCGCTTTTCGGAGAGCAGCATCTGTTTTAAAGTCAAGCGCTGAAACGCTGTCATCGAAAATGTAGATGGGTGGTTGCTTAACCAGTGCGCGAGCAATAGAAAGTCTTTGTTTTTGACCTCCTGAGACATTTATACCACCTTGGGCAATTTCAGCATGTATGCCTTCAGGTTTTGAAGAAACAAATTCCATAGCTTGAGCTATTTCCAAAGCGGATTGCATAGATTCCTCTGTAGCATTTTCATCTGCAAAAAGCAAATTGGATTCAATGGTACCAGAGAATAAAGAACTCTTTTGAGGAACATAGCCGATCTTGTCTCTAAGGGCATTTTGAGTAACATCACGGATATCTATACCAGCAATACGAATTGAGCCACCACAGACATCATAAAATCGTGGTATAAGATTAATTACTGTAGTTTTACCACACCCCGTAGCACCGATTATTGCAGTTGTTTGACCAGGCCTAGCAGTAAAACTAAGATTTTGTAAAGCATTTTTCTTAGCACCAGGATATTTGAAGCAAACGTTTTTGAATTCAATAATTCCTTCGAATTTTTCTGGGAATGTTTTTGGATTTTCAGGATCTTTAATTTCAGGTTCTGATACTAATATTTCAGTAATACGTCTGCTTGAAATCACCGCTCGAGGTAAAATAATAAACATCATGGTAAGCATTAGAAAAGCCATAACAATTTGCATTGAATACTGCATGAAAGCTAACATATCGCCTACTTGCATGAATCCATCTGCTACTTGATGAGACCCAACCCATATTATGCTTAATACTAGACCATTCATAATCAGCATCATCAAAGGCATCAAAATTACCATTAATCTATTTATGAATAAGATAACTTTAGTTAAGTCAAGATTAGCCTTATCAAATCGATTTTCCTCATGCTTTTCCATATTGAACGCTCGGATAACCATCATTCCTGAAAGATTTTCTCGTGAAACTAAATTAAGACGATCAGTTAACGATTGCATTCTATTGAATTTCGGAAGTGCCACTAGAAAAACGATTAGTACTATTACTAATAAAATTAAAACTGCTAATCCAATGAGCCACCACATTGAAGTATTCTTATTAAGCGCTCGAATGATTCCACCTATACCTAATATTGGTGCATAGAATACCATTCGTATTATCATCCCAACAACATTTTGTATTTGTGTAACGTCATTAGTTGAGCGGGTAATAAGTGAAGCTGTAGAAAATTTATCGAACTCTATATTTGAGAAATTTTCAACTTTTTTAAAGATATCAGTACGTATATTACGAGCCATCCCTGCAGCTGTTCGTGATGCTAGGAAACTTACACTAATAGTACATATCACTGACAGCAAGGTCATTAGCAACATTAACCCACCTATTTTGAGAATATATCTACTTTGGATTTTATCTACATCCATTCCTATTACTTCATATTCCAACCGTGTTTTCATAACTGCAACTTGGTTGAGCGCTGATTCTCCTAATACTGAATAATATTGTGAAATTATATTGATAATTAATGTACGATTTTCAAAAGATAGAGTACTTAAAAAGCTGAAGAAAACTGATTCGGGTGGGAGTGTAGTTACATTAAATCCTAATGCAGCAAATATTTCTGTAGCATTTTCTGGATTAGCATATGCTTGTTCTAGAGTAAAAATTACAACAAGAGGTTTCACTAATACTTGATCCAGCATTTCTAAAGTAGCTTTTTTGACTTTATTCAGAGTGTAGATGGATTCATTCACAAGAATCGGGTAAATTTCTTTACTGCTCTCATAATTTGTTGAATTCTCATCTATAAGTGTATATTCAGCAAGTACTGAAGTCTGGTTTTCTGGGTTCATGAAAATAAAAACTCTCTCTAATTCACTTTGACGGATCGCAACAGGGGTAGCGTATTCTACACCTCCTTGTTGAAGACCTGTATCAACAATATTGGAGAGATAATCTGGTAAAGCTAGGTCCAAATTTGCTTGAGCAAATAATAAACCGATGGAGATAAAAACCATTATTAAATATGGTTTTGAATATTTCAATATTTTAAACATTGTCGATTTTTACTCCTAATTATATTGTTATTTCTTTGTTTAATCATCTTCCTGAATTTGTATATCAAACGAAGCAGCAAGTTTATTGAGAGAAGCTAAGGTATCTTCCAAAATCTTTTGAGTTTCCTTTGGCGCTTTTCGTACTAATATCAAAATAATACGAGACGTTTTTCTCATATTTTTTATAATTGATTGAATACTTTCTTGTATTACTGCTGATTCTTCCGAATTAGTAATTTCTCCAACCATTTGAACAAATGAAAAGAATTGAGAAAAATTTTCTGCCATGTGTTTTCGCATTATTTGCTGAGTTTTATCGAAAAAAGCCATTCCTTGTTCTGTTATAGAGTATATTTTTTGAACTCGTCCTTTTTCGATTTTTTCTTCAGCAACAACCAAATTTTCAGTTTCCATGGATTTTAAAGAATTATAAACAGCTGTTTGGCTTGGTTTCCAGCCGAATTTTTCGTCAATTAAAGCAGTTAATGCATATCCATGAAGTGGTCCTTCTGATACTATTTGCATGAGTATCATACTGTCGAGTACTTTGGTTGGAGAGAAAATCGGAAACATACGCGATATCGCAGTTGTGTGATATATAAAAATTGTTATATACATTATTAATAATGGTTATTCTAATAGAAAAAGAAATTTTGGGATAAGAGAAATTTCTTATCTCATTTTTTCTAGATAATATTCATTTGGTTTATAGGTTAAAGGCCATTCTGGGGCATTGTTTAAAATAGCTTCTATCTGTTCTAAAACATCTTTTGTTAATTCGACATCTGATGCTTTAACATTTTCAATGACATGTTCTGGTTTTGTTGCACCAATTATTGCCGCAGATATTTCAGATCTTCGTAATATCCAAGCTAAAGCTAATTGACTTGTAGTTATTTCTAATGATTTAGCTAAATCTCCTAATTGCTTTAATTTATCAACACTTTCAGCTAAATATTTTTGAACTGTTTCTGATTTTTCCCCACGACTACCAGCAGGTATACCAGTATTGTATTTACCTGTCAACAATCCTTGTGCTAACGGGGACCATACTGTAAGCCCCATTCCATGAGTCTTTGTAACAGACATAATCTCTAACTCGATATATCTATTCAACATATTATAGAGTGGTTGCTCAACAATTGGTTTATGAGCATGCAATTCTTTTGCAACAGCATTAGCTCTTTCTAATTGAGCTGCAGTCCAAACAGATGTCCCCCAATAGTGAATCTTACCTGCGTGGATAAGATCATCTAATACTTCAATTGTTTCCTTTACTGGGGTCATATAGTCATACCTATGCATATAATAAATGTCAATATAATCAAGTTCCAATCGTGATAATGTTCCCTCTATTGCATTGATGATGTTTTTTCTACTTAAACCCCATCGATTAATATTATCATTCATAGGCCAAAATACTTTACTTGATATAACTAGATCCTTTCTGTCAACAGTTCCTTCTTTCAAGAATTCAGCAATAACTTCCTCAGCTTTTCCTTTTGCATAAATCTCTGCAGAATCAATAAAATTAATTCCTTGCTCAATAGCTGTTGCCATACATTTTTTAGCTGTTTCATTTTCAACAGTTCCACCATAGGTTAACCAGGAACCTAAAGCTAATTCACTTATTTTTAGACCACTTCTACCAACTTTTCGATATTTCAATCAAAAAACCTCATTAATGTTAATTATTTACTTAAAATAACAATCTCTCGAGGTTATTTTAAATTAAGTGAATTATAAAGTAAGAAACTAGGGATAAAAAAGTTCTTTTTTTATAACAAACCTAAAAAAAATAAATTAATGTAATTATGTCGATAATAAAAAAAATTTTCCAATCACTAAGTAGCTCTATCAAACAATATATTTTATATAGACCATTTACCTCTTTGATTATAGGAGATTGTCAAATGAAGATTCTTTATGGAATTAATACAAATGGCCAAGGACATATCAATAGGTCTCGGGTGTTTATCGACCAATTGATACAAGACGGTCATGAAGTTCACGTATTACTATCTGGTAAAGAACCTCCAAATTATGCTTTTGGTTTAGCTCCGAAGACATTCCATAAACCTGGTATTATTGATCTTTATAAAAATAATAAAGTTGATCTTAATAAAACAATACAAGCTAATCTAATCAATATTGGTGATTATCTAAAAGCACGTCGTGAATTGCTAGAATTACATGCCAAAGAAAATTATGATGCTATTTTCTCTGATTTTGAACCTTCATCTTCAACACTCGGAAGAAAAATTGGCAAACCGGTTATATGTATAGATCGACATCATGCTGTTTTTCATCCAGCTGTGGAAACTAGTCCCGGAAAAGGTTATGATAAAATTGCTATGAGAATTGCTATTAATGCTATGATACCTTACTATAACCATTGTTACGCTCTTGATTTTACTCAATCAGTAGAAACTTGTGATGATATTACATTATTTCCTTTAGTCTGGAAAAGTGAATTTAATAATTATGATGTATCATTAGAAGATCATTTTGTTGTTTATCTTTCATGGTTTGAACAAGATGAGCTTATAGGAGTCTTTTCGAAATTTCCAAATGAAACCTTTCATGTTTATGGTTTTAATAAAGAAAAGAAAATCGATAATATTCACTTTAAAGCAACTAGTCGTGATGGTTTTCTAAAAGATCTTGTTTCTTGCAAAGCAGTTATTGGAAATGCTGGTTTTAATTTAGCATGGGAAACATGTTTACTTGGGAAATTGATTTGGACAATTCCTCTAGAAAGTCAATTTGAACAAGTAACAAATGCTCATAGATTACAAATTTTAGGTCAAGGTTATAGCTCAAATAATCTTTCCGTAGAGGATTTTAGTGATTTCCTTGATTGGGCTGAGGAAAAACAATATATAAACAAGAATACACTTACCATCAAGCAACCTTCAGATTTATTATCACTTGCTTATGATTTTCTCGAAAAATATGAACGAGAAAATTTCCCAAAACCAAGACAAATTAAAAAGGGAATAAAATATGATCTAAATCCTTGGCGTATGAAACAAGATATTCGTAAAGAAGTAAAATCAGATGAAATAAATTAAACGATATTTTTGTAAATGAAACTATTTTTTACTATTTGTTTATTTCATAAATCTAAAGGTGGTAATGTTTCATCATTAAAAATAGTTAAATCATCGTCATCTTCTAAGACTTCAAGAAAATTCAAATATCTATTGAAGCAGAAATTAAAAACTTCAATTTTTAATTTTTCAGGATTATCTTTATAGTCAGTTACAAGATTTAATACTTTTGCAGATAATACTGCATCACCTAACACATAATGGATCCATATAGCAATTGCACAATCGAAATCATTTTGATCATATTTACAAAGGCTGGGAAAAATCTCTTCTGGTTTCAAATTGGATAAAGCTTCAACAAGTTCATCGAGATTATGTATTTTTAATAACTCATTCCCCTTATCATCTCTAATAATGAAAGCATCATCCTCATTTGGAGATCCTCTTGCCATTTTTGCTAAGACGTGTAGATCGGTTATTTCTGCCATAATCCAGTCATCCAAGAATAAATTAAATATGTCTCTTATTAAGGATTATCTAATAGGAAAGAAAAAGAATGAAAATGGTCAACTCGTTAGTTGTAATTGCCAATCAACAAGTGACCAAATTGCTACTATAGTAATCACTACAGCAAATAGTATTTTTAATGGATCAGCTTTAATTTTCTTAGCGAAAAGTGCACCAAGTTGTGCTCCAATTATGATACCAGTCGCTAAACCAGCAACATATGGCCACCAAATTCCTTCTGTTACCGATGTACCAGTATAAGCAGTAGTGATTGTAATTACTTTTGTAAATATCATTATAAAAACTGAAGTTGCTGTTGAGAAATGAATAGGTAAACCAATTAGGAGATTTAGTACTGGAACCATCACAATTCCTCCACCAACACCAACCATACTTGCTACAAAACCACCTAGAATATTTATTGGTGTGAGATAAAGTTTAGCTGAATATTCCCACTTTTTATTTGAATTATCAATAACAACTCTGTTAAGAGTTAATTTATCCAAGAATAATTTATATCTTGTAGGTTGTACATCAGTACCTTTTACTTGAGGCTCAGGATTCATTAGATTTTCAGTTTTCAAATCATTTGTTTGAGCTTTCATTGCTTTTCTCTTAGTAGCTATTACTTTATAGATCATTCTTGCGGATGTAGCTAATAATAAAATAACAAAAAAGAATAATACTATTGTTTCACCATTAGCAGTTGCTTCTATTTTTTGTTGAGTAAATTTACCTAAATAGGAACCAAGCATAGTGAATGGAGCACTAGCTAATCCAACAACATAATCAATTTTCCTTTGAATTGCAAAAGCAACTGATCCGGAAATGGCAGTAAACAAAATAACAGTACTTGATATGGTTGTTGCATAAGTAATATCATTGCTAATTGGATTTGAAAAAAGGAATATACCAAGTGCTAAAGTTGGAACCATTAGAACACCACCACCTAGTCCGGTAATTGCTCCAAAGATACCAACAGCTATACCAATGGGGATTAATATCAAGAAAACAAATACTAAATCCATTTAGGTTACTTCCAGTGTAAAATACGAGTTTGTTTTAATATCTATAGATAAAATTCTTGTGGTAGGTAAGAAATTGAGAAAAATATTCAGTCATTTATGGTGTATGGTAGTATAAGGTAATACTTCGATTTTATTACAATTCATACAGCGATATCTTTTGAAAAGTTGTTCATTAATTTTAGGGTTATCAGTAAAGAATTGAAGCATTGCTTTCATATCGTTTTTTGTTATTCTACCACTATTTACAAGTGATTCAAGTGTTTGTTCTGCTACATCTCTGTGTACTAAGAAATCCCCTTGATCCTTCATGAAATCTTTAAAACGAATCTCTACTCTCATAAGCATTTTGCATTTTTCGCAAACAGGGTGATGTTCTTGTTCAACCTCATCACTTATGAGTTTCTTGAATGTTCTTTCATTAAATTCTGATACTCGACCTGCTTCATTGCTATGCTTTAAATATCGCCAAACAAACCAAATGATAAAAATTCCTGCTAAAACTCCCAAAGCAGGTAATAACCAATTTAGTACTATCTGAGCGGTAATCTCATTAATTGTTAGTAATGTTGATTTTATAAACAATGAATTTCCACCCTAAATCGGTTATTTAATAGTATATTGTTAAATAAATTCTATCTTAATTAGGTTTGCTTTACTCGAAAATTTAACTTGATTGTTATGTGAAATTTTGCTTATAATAAGTACATAAATCAGTTAGAAAACAATTCCCACATAATGGTTTAGCCGCTTTGCATACTTTTCGTCCATGTTCAATTAGATTGATATGAAAACTATAGATATCATTCTCTGGAATTAATCCCTTCATTTGTTCTTGAGTTTCCTCTCGAGACTTTGTAGAAACTAATCCTATCCGATTACTTAAACGATGAATGTGAGTATCTACAGGCATTATTGGCATATTAAATGAAAAAATTAGTACACAAGCAGCAGTTTTTGGTCCTACACCATCTAATGATACAAGATATTTTTCAGCTTCAGCTAAGGTTAATGAAGAGAGAAATTCAAGATCTATCTTTCCTTCTCTCTTTTTTATTTCAGCGAGACTTTTTTTGATTTTTCTTGCCTTTGTATTAGCTAATCCCCCTAAACGAATTTCCTTCACTATCTCTGAGTCTTCCGCTTTTAACACATCATCCCAATTCTTGAATCTTTCAGTTAAATTTGCATAAGCTCGTAGACTATTTGTATCGGTAGTATTTTGTGAAAGTATGGTACGAATTAATTCTCCTACAGGTTCACGCCATCGCTCCCAAATCTTAACTCCATATTGCTCATCTAATCTACGAATTACTTCTGCAATAACATTCAATAATTTCACCCAATAAGCTAACCAAGATATTCGTTCATTTCCTTGTTTCTTTTTTCATGAAGGTGCTAAAATACATGCATTCATCAGGAGGAATCGACATAGTGTCAGTAAGGTCTTCTTCAGTGAGAATGATTGGAGCACCTCTGATTAATACGAAAGGAACCTTTTCATCTACTTCGCATGATAAAATTTCAGCTGCAGACATAAGATTGTCAGCAATAGCTCGACGAGTCATTTTCATTTCTCTCCCGAACAAATCTTTTCTACCACGATCATCAATTACAGGAACAAAACCAGCAACACCTAATGCTAGGCCACTTGTTCCACGTCTTAATGGTTGAACTCGACTATCACCGATAATAACTCCTACCCGACAATTAAATTTCTCTTGTAACATATGTTGAATGTCTCGAGCAATTTTTGATGGATTGGGTGGAAGAAGAATAATTGACCCCAAGGGAGCATTGCTTTGATCAGCTCCGGCATTTGGCAAAACATTCCCATCTTTTCTTGTTAATAATGCACCATAACATGCACCCATTACTTCATCTGATTCTCTTATAGAGACTTCCATAAATTCTGGTGCTAATTTTGTTATTTCAGAATATTTCTTTGCTTCTTCTGAAACGGTTATTTCATCTTTATTGATCAATAATCCTAATGTAACGCTAACAACTTTAGATGAGATAGTAAGAACATCTCCATCTAGTAATTTTACTTTGGCTTTTTCCAGTGCTTTTAAAATTACTTCATGTAAATTATCACTTGTTGTAATTATCGGTGTGCTTAATGGTATTAAATGCATACTTCTTGACTCCTGTATTTTGATGGAATATATCTTCTATTTTTCTTTTGGTTTAATTATCATACCTTCCCTATTTTTAGCATCAATTCTAATAGTTATTGGTTTATTAGTTCTTATATGTCTCACAAATTCGAGATCAGTTATAACGGGTTGCTCTTTCAACCATTTCCAATCAATAAAATGATTCGCTAAATTATATTTGATATGTAAATACCCAATGTTAGAGGTAACAATGTTATGGAAAAAATGACTCCCTTGTGAGAAATCTATTTGGAAATCTTCGAGCCCTGCTTCAACAATGGTTTTAGCGTTACTAATATTATGCCAATTTACAGGGATGCCTAAAAACCTATCAGAGGTTCCCCATCGCCCAAAACCAAATAAGAGATATTTACGATTTTCAGTCATTAGCTGTGCATTTATCTTATTTATCTCTTGAACCATTGCTAATGTTTTTGTTTTATCAAAAGTTTCTGGTTTAATGTAAACTATATCACTAATATCTTTTCTGAAAAGATTTCCAGATACTTGATTAGAATAAGCTAATAATTGTTTTACTTCATAAGATTCCATATTTTCCTCAGAAAGCATGGATTCTTGTTGTAAAAATGGTCTTATTTGTAGGAGATAGAATTTACTAATTTCTTTAGAGGAATTGCCAAAATTACCAGCAAATTCTATTTCTATAGAGCACCCCATAGCTTTTTCTCCAATTATAAGGATTTTTGATATTAAATTAGCTAACGGCATGGTTTCCAATTGTAACTGTTTATTGAAGGTTATAACAGGAGAACCATTACCATGATAACCTATTTGTAAAGAATTATCAGTGAAATGAAAAGTATCAGCAACTTGGGATAATGTTTTATCCTCAATTGCCACATCTAAACCATATTTTTGTACGAAAGGATCATCTTTCAAAACATCAAAATCTCTTTTTGAGAGATCAATAGCGTAAAAGTTTTTCTGGCTGGAATCTAATAATTTATCAGGAGTTGCATGGAAATTTATTTTAGGATATTTTGGACAGAAACGAACAGATGCTCCACCATCTACAATAATTCTTCCTAAACCCAAAGCTAGATGAGCTATTCTATCCTCGGGGACCATATACTCACCAAATGGATAATAATTATATGAAGCTGCTGTCCCGGAAAAATCTGGGTAATAACGCTCATGATGTTCCTTTCCTACAACTTCTTGAATTACAACTGCCATTTTAGACTCTTCTACAGTTTGACCTATAGTTTCAGCGTATGAGCTAGCTACTTGTAGAAAAGGAGAAGCAAATACCAATTTTATTGCTGTGCATAATTGTTCTAAATTTTCTTTGGCATTTTTACTATTATTTGGAATCATATAGGTGCTAAAAATACCTGCAAAAGGTTGATAAGCAGAATCTTCAAGAAGGCTTGATGAACGAATTGCTAGAGGATTTTTTAAATCTTTTAAGATAAATTCTAAATCATTGACTAAACTTTTAGATAGTTTTGCTTTTACGAATTTATCTCGTATTTCCTCATCTTTGAATCCTGAGTAAGCTAAATCATACAAATTATTTACTTCCATAAAACTATCGAATTCTGCTGTTCCGATAACCATTGTTTTAGGAATTTCAATATCAATCATCTTGAATTCATCTTGAATAAGAAATGAATTCAGCAAGAACATTAGAAAAGCTAAACCTCTACCCTTGCCACCTAAAGAACCAGGACGTAATCGTAAAAATAGTGTTTCAGGATGGTAATTATCACGACTAAAATCACTTATGATCCCTCGAGTTTTTTCTAGAACCACTTCATTTATAGTAATTAACAAGAAATTGCGCAACTCTTCATGATCGAATTCTGATACTTGTCGAGGCTTAAGTTTCTGTGCTATTTCAAATTCACCGCGCGCACTTAACCAATTTGAAAAGTGATCATTTTTACCATGATAAATCAGTGATTCAATAGGTACTCTATTAATTTCTTTGTAAAAACTGATGATATCACGTGCTATTCCAACAGTTTCACCTGAAGGAAGCTTAAAAATAAAATCACCAAAGCCAACACTCTCAAGTAACCATTTTCTTAAATCCCATAACATTCCATGTGACCGTTTGTAAATAAA
>DATKZI010000025.1:0-72834 GCA_035528035.1 Bathyarchaeia archaeon | reverse complement strand
TTTCAAGAATTCTATGAGAAAAATCTCCGAGTCATGCCTACGAATTTAAGTAAAAGACATGGAATTAATGCTATTTTTGTGTTAGCCTTAGATAAGGCACTTGAAGAAGAAAAATTAGATCATGAACAATTCAAAGAACATATCTTAGCAATTTACCAGATGATGACCCAAAGCATTATCGACGCTCAGATTAAACGATTGGAAGAAAGCGAAGACCCATGGCGTACCTTCGTAGAAGACGCAAAAAAAGGTAATACTTTGTTGTATGATAACAAATACTTTGAAGGAATAGTAGCATATGACGTTGAAGGTTGTTTTGGGATAGATATACAGGAATGTTTATACTTTGAAATTCTCAGTAAAAATAAACGGCCAGATTTAGGTCCTATACTCTGTGCATACGATTCCTTGCTTGCAAATGCTATAGAGAGATGGTTCACATTTGAGCGTAATCGAACGATAGCAGATGGTTGGTCTTATTGTGATTTCAGATATTACTCCAAAGAATCACCTAGGAAACAAGAAATCGAGGAAGAAAAAAAGAAGCTCTTTCCTATTGTTCTTGATTTTGTTCACAAAGAAACTGGTTGGGGGAACCCCTTAAAACCTCAGTGTGAATATGATGATTTATTTCTAAGAGGTATCTTGAATATAGATGCAAACAAAATTCTTGTGCGATTCACATATCAATTCGATGAGGATGGATTTTCAATGTATGATAAAAATCATATACTCAAAGGAGAGCTGATTCTAGATTCTGAGAGAAAAATCCTTAGTTTTAAGTTAGAAGAAACCTATACAGGTCCAGGTTGTGTAGAAGACCCATATAAAACCAAGTTGTAGAATCTTCCATTATACTAACATTAAACTTATTACTAAAAAAATTATCTTTATTTCAACTTATAGAAGAAGAAAATAAGAAAAAGTAAATTTCAAACCCAAACATTTAGCTCTTTTTTTCACAAGTAGATAATTACACGATGTTATACAAACGCCTACAAACCAGTCTGAGACCGGTTAGTTACAGAGGAGGTGATCCAGCCATTGATTGCTTAATGACTTACTCTATTCTAGAAAAATCATTTTCTAAAACGAATGGAGTCTGTTTGGAGTATAAGCAAAAAAGGATGATTTAAATCATAGTGCCAAGAAGAAAGTAATAGTTCAAGAGGAGGAGTAATAGAAGATAAGAGAGCAGGTTCTATTGAGAGATAAATGACTTGGATAGAATATTTCTCCCAAAGAAAAGTAAAATCCTTATCACGGGTAACGAGAATATAAGATTCAGCTATCACTTTCTGTGATAATGCACCGTTTCTAATTCCTAACCATTGTAAATCCCTAACGGTATCACAAGAAAGGTTATGAGAGGTGAAAAGCTGTTTTAGCTTTAGAGGGACATTTTCATCCAGTAGAAACTTCGCTTTCTTTAGAACCATAGATGATAACCTCACCTGCAATCATGTCTTTAGCATAAGCAATAATTTCTTGGATATCCTCTCGAGTAATACTAGGAAAATTTTCTAAAATTTCATCAAATGAGATGCCTTCTTTAATCCAATCTAAAATATCAAGTACTAACACGCGAGTTCCTTTGATAGTTGGTTGTCCACCACAAATTTCGGGATCGCGGACTATCCGATCAAATTTCGACATGAAGATTCCTCTAACAATAATATAGCGGTCAAACTATAAAACAATATCTTTCAGAAAAGAATTCTCAAACCAAACTACTGTTACACAAACAATTAGCTTCATTCTTTCGAGTAGATAATTACACGAGGTTATACAAACGCCTACATTGACCAGTCTGAGATCAGTCAGTTCAGTGGAGATTATCCAACCACATATCCCTTTATGGTTACTTTTTAACGATTTTTATTCATAAATTCTCAAGAAAAAATCTTTATCCCTTACATAGATACTATTTTTTGATTGAAATGCTTAAGGAAAAAGTTTGTGCAACAATTGATGAATTAAGTGAGAGATTAATTGCTGTAAGTACAGAGATACATAGTAATCCAGAATTGAATTTTAAGGAATTTAAAGCTTCAAAATTACTGGCAGAAAAATTAACTGAAGAGAATTTCAAAGTGGAATTAGGAGTAGCAAACCTAGATACAGCAATTAGAGCAGAACATCCAGAACAAAAAAATGGGCCAACAATAGCTATACTGGCTGAATATGATGCATTACCTGAAGTGGGGCATGGCTGTGGGCATAATCTTATTGCAACAGCAGCTCTTGGTGCAGCACTAGGATTAGGGAGAATTAAGAAAGAATTAGCAGGAAAATTACTATTTCTAGGAACGCCTGCAGAAGAAGGTGGTGGAGGTAAGGTGTTAATGTTAAACGCTGGACTTTTCAAAAATGTAGATGCAGCTATGATGTTCCATCCCTCTGGAATTTATACTGATACTGGCGTAAAAGGATTAGCGATGACTGAAGTAAAGATCGAATTTTTCGGTCAAACTGCTCACGCAGCCTCTGATCCTGAAAATGGTATTAATGCTCTTGATGCAGTTATTCAAACATTTAATGGTATCAATGCTTTAAGACAGCATATTACCAGTGATGCTAGAATACATGGGATAATAACTGATGGTGGAATAAAACCAAATATTGTTCCAGACTATGCTGCTGCGAGTTTCTATATTCGAGCATTAAATAATGATTATTGTGAAACCCTCATTAAAAAAGTAGAAAATTGCGCAAAAGGGGCAGCGTTTAGTACGGGCGCAGATATGAAATTTGAACGTATTGAACCATCCTATCAGTCAAGAAATATGAATAAAACTATGGGAAAAGCTTTTCTTGAGAATTTAAAATTAATTAATGAACCTTTGCGACCTATTCCAAAAGGGATGAATTTTGGCTCAAGCGATATTGGTAATATAAGTCAAATAGTACCAACAATACACCCCTATGTGGCTATAAGTGAAAAACCTATACCTGGACATTCTAAAGAATTTGCTAAAGCGGCAATATCTGAGAAAGGACAAAATGCTATGTTAGCTGCAGCAAAAGGATTAGCAATGACTGCCATAGATCTTTTTACTAATCCAGAAATGATGAGAGAAGTACAAGAAGAGTTCAAAAACAGTATCGCTGAAAAAGAATAAAAAAAATCATTTAAAACTCAAACTACTAGCTAATTCTTTTTTACAAGTAGATAATTACACGAGGTTATACAAACGCCTACAATGACCAATCTGAGACTGGTCAATTACAGAGGAGGTGATCCAGCCGCAGGTTCCCCTACGGCTACCTTGTTACGACTTTTGCCTCCTAGCATACCACAGTATCGACAGCCGCATTAAATCAGCCGCCTCAACCATGATACAGTTGGTTGCAACGACGGGCGGTGTGTACAAGGCGCGGGGACGTATTCACCGTGCCATAATGAAACACGATTACTAGGGATTCCATATTCATGCGGATGAGTTACAATCCGCAATCCTGACTGAGACTGGCTTTCGGGATTAGCTTCTCCTTTCGAAGTTGCATCCCATTGTACCAACCATTGCAGCCCGCGTGTAGCCCTGATCTATCGGAGCATACTGACCTGCCGTTGCCCACTCCTTCCTCCGGTTTAGCACCGGGCAGTCTCCACAAGGTTCCCGGCAGTCCTAAGGACCCCGCTGGCAATTGTGGACGTGGATCTCGTTCGTTGCCTGACTTAACAGGACACCTCACGGCACGAACTGTCGACGGCCATGCACTTCCTCTCTGCGAGTTAGCTAAAGTCATCAGCTTGAGCTTCATTCTGCAGTCTGATCAGGTGAGTTTTCCGGCGTTGAATCCAATTAAACCGCAGGCTTCACCCCTGGTGGTGCGCCCCCGTCAATTCCTTTAAGTTTCATATTTGCATACGTACTCCCCAGGTGGCGAACTTAACGCCTTCGCTGTGGCACTGCAGCGGCTCTTGGCCGGTGCAACACCTAGTCCGCATCGTTTACGGCCAGGACTAACCGGGTATCTAATCCGGGTCGCTCCCCTGGCTTTCGCCCCTCACCGTCGAATACGTTCCAGACAGATGCCTTCGCCATCGGTGGTCGCCTTGGGATCACTGGATTTCACCCCTGCCCCAAGACTACCTCTGTCCTCTCCCGCTTCCAAGACTAGCGGTATTCCCAGCAGCCCAACAGTTAAGCTGTCGGATTTAACCAGGAACCTACTTGCCCGGCTACGAGCGCTTTAGACCCAATATACGTCCTGACCACTCGAAGAGCTGGTTTTACCGCGGCGGCTGGCACCAGCCTTGCCCTCTCCTTCCTTTCTCAGCTAGTAATACTGAGCGACAGTCATCCGTAAGAATGACACTTGGAGTGGCCCACTCACACTTTCGTGTATTGGCGAGGTTTCGCGACCGCTAAGCCTCGTAAGGCTCGGCCCCTTGTCTCAGTGGCCGACTCTGGGCTCCGACTTCCATCGCCCATACCGATCGCAGCCATGGTGGTCCATTACACCGCCATCAAGCATAATCGGCCGCAACGCCATCCTAAGGCCCGTGTCTCACGGCGAGCCGGTTTTAAGAAAGATACCGTTCCAGGCCAAATTTCTCATCGAGTATTAGCCGCAGTTTCCCGCGGTTATCCTCGTCCTTAGGTTAGGTTCATTACGTGTTACTGAGCCGTACGCCAGGTACTCCATTCCATACCTTTAACTAGCGTGACTTAGTCCCACTCCAATAGCAGTCAGGTCCGGCAGGATCAACCGGTGTTGATACCTGTCTCGTTTTTACGTCATTTTTTATTTGGGTTTTTGTTTTCGTAAACAAACAAAAATTCTTCAAATACATAACAACAGGGTATTAGTTTTTGTACGTTTATATGCATGTTCTTACTAAAATATCGCGTGATCATTTTTCCTCACTGATGTTTAGTAGGTTAATATGTTTGTACAACCTTATCGTGTTATCTACCTGACGGGTAGCTATTGCTTGAGTTTCTTCCTTTGTTCAATCCCAAGCCGTTAATTCTTGGGATCTCATTTTGTTATCGAGATATTATAAATGAATTAATATTGTTTTTGTTTTTTTATCGACTTTTGACAGTCATTTCTACTTCGCTGTTTGCTCGCTTGGATTTTGTCGACCGTTCATCCCGACAGCTCAAAGCTTTGGTCTGGTCGTCGCCTTTACGGACGAGCAGTTTTCTGCGAAACTATTTCTTTAGGTTAACTTTTTCTTTTTAAAGTTTTGCTCTAATGAGCAATTCAGCTACTAAGCATTTTTTTGCTTGTAGCTCCCTACCTATTGACTGTCTTCCGACTAGTTTTGATGTTCTATCAGAGTATTAAAGTCTTTTGTTAAAATTAATAATAGTCTTTTGTGAATAAATCCTTTTCCCCTTCCCTTTTTATAATAACTCTTTTTGTCTCTCTTTCTTAGTTTCTTTACAGCTGTTTTAGGTTTAGAAATTTTATTCTTCTTATTTCTATTAGTTAATTTTTATTCAATCGATCAATATCTTTTCAATGACAATATTTTTTTCTGCAGCATATTTCTTGGCTTCTTCTTCATTCTCAAAATATCCTAAAACATCGAATGTTAAATAGACCTTTTCTCCATCTATATCCAGTGCTACTATTGGTCTTGTGGCATATTCTATTTCATCAGGATTCAAATCCAACAAAGCGATTTTCTTTTTCGCCTCATAATGCTTACATGTTTCACATCTCTTTGGTCCTCTTGCACAATGAATTTGAACCATTTTCTTTAGTATGTATCTGACCATCTTTTCTTCTCGCTTTCTTATTTTTTTTTATTATGTTCTTATTGTATTCTCATTGAAAATATTTATGTCTAACGGTAAAACGACTATCATTTACTGTAGTCTTTCTACAACTTTTCCAATAAATCCTTTTTTATTTCTGATTTATTTCTGGACATGTTAGCGATTCTCTCTTTCTTGCTTTCTTATACAGTGTACCATAAATGATTCTTAACATCAAAAAGAGAGAGTTGGTGGTCAGAATGTTATTCCTTTCCACCTTATGAGCTAGCTATTAGTTTCTTATGTTTTCTTTCTTCTAGCAATAGCTATTATAATTGCTATAATACTTGTCCCAACTATACCGATCCCTAGAAATATCAAGTCTTCTATAAGAGGTGATACCCCTGGGAACAACCCTCCTGGAGTTGTTGAGTTTGTAGGTGTTGGCTGAGGTTCTTCATCGATGTCTATCGGGATTATTTTGTAATAATAGGTATTTCCAGAGTAATATGACATAGTAACAAGATACTTTCCTGTGAATGTTAACCCAGATTCAAAACTTGCCACAGGTGGTTGCAGGGTTATTGCTGCTATGCCAAGTTCCTCTTTTACTGTATCAAAATACTTGATCTTATGTTCCGCTCTTGAAATAGCCCATATAACATTCTTAGTATAGTCATATGTTATCCCCCTGAAATCTTCTAGTGAGTATTCTGTAATAATTGACATATCTATTGGATTTAATTTGTATAATACATTATCATGTCCCATTGCCCAGACGTTCAATCCATCAAACGCAAGAGAGACGATCATTACATCTAATGCTGAATGATTGACCAGCATTACCCCCGCTGTTGTAAAGGTAAACAAGTTATATGGAGCGTCTTCTGATGCAATTAACAACGTTGTGTCATCTAATGCGGTTATCCCTACTGGTTGAAATGGTAGGCCTACAACACCACTATAAGCATTTGTTCTTGCATTATATCTCATAAGAAGTGTTGAATGATTTTCAGTTAGGAAATAATATTCACCAGTATAAGTTATATCTAAACTACTACTGACTGACAAGGTTTGTCTTAGAAATACTTCACCTGGTTCCGTTGACATTTTTGAGATTACTACTTCCAATTCAGTTATATAATCACTTTCAAACATATGTGTTCCATTATTAGCTATTCCCGAATCATGATGAAATGGACTAGCATAACCATCTTCCACTGATCCCGTTATTGGATTTATAGCTTCTACTCGGTCAATCCCAAAATTAACCGTCCATATTTTATTATCATACCAGGTCATTCCATGTAACTCATAACCAACAGTGATATTTTTTGACACTGCCCCTGAAATTGGGTCTATTCTTAAAATGCTGTCTGATGCAGACTCAAATCCCCAGAGATAGTTACCATCCCAAGCAAGCCCTGCAATATGGTCATCAAAAACATTAACTTGAATTCGTGATATTTCTGTACCAGTTATATCCATTTTTACAATCGTACCATTTTTACTGCCAAATGAATAAATTGAAAGGTACAAATCAGTTCCATCTGTAGTTATTCCTTGTGATATAAATGGTATGGAGATATTTGCTGTGCTCAATCCTGTTTGAGCGTCATAGATATAGAGGCTGGTTGTTGTTCCATCTACAGCATAAATAGAACCATCGAGGTACTCAATAGCCCAAAAGCCTACATGAGTATCAAAAGATGTATCAACCATTCCTAACATATTTGAACTAAAAGTTAATCCATTTAAGTCATCATTTGATACGGCAAAGGTATTTTCAAGGTTATTTACACTGCTCATCAAACTTGAAAATACAATTGTTATTATTATTAAAGAAAAATTCTTCTTGATTAACATTGGAAATCACAATACTTACTTTACTCAGAGATTGTTTTAATACATTACGATTTAAGTATCTGTTCAGTATTAATCAGCACTACTTCTGAGAACACTAACTCAACAAGTCAAATCTCTTATATAAAGTTGCCAATTTATTTTTTAGTGAAAGAATTTATCTTTAGTTGAAGATAATTCTCCGACTATTTTTCGTAGTACCAAAATTATTTGTTCTTGTATGAGAATTCAAAGATATTTTTTATGAGGTATTTTTACAAATATCATCAATTAAGTTCTGCTTGCCATTAGTTATTTTTTCTACTATTCGATGTAACAAATTATCCATATCGTCCTTCTTTTGTGATGAGAAATCTTTTAGTATAATGGTTTTCTCTTTGAAATTTTCTAATTTCTCTAATATCCAAGGGCGATATTCTTCATGAAATAGTATCATAACTTCTTTTTGCTGTTCTATTGGTCCTTCGTATGGACAGTTTGGATTGACATATGGATTTGGTCTTGTTTTTTCCTCTTCCATTCTTTGAACCGCGTGCTCTACACAAATTTCTACTGGTACATCTAGTAATAGAATTACTTCTGCTTGAGTAAATCGAGCATCATATGTTGATTTATACGCTACCCCATCAATTATCCACTCCTCTTTCTCGAGTATCTCTTGATGTTTTGCTACGAACTCTTCTTCTGGTGTTCTTACCCATCCTTCTTTCCATAATAATTTATCAAGATGATAAACTGGAATTGCTAATCGTTCGCCTAATTTTACTGCAAGTGTTGATTTCCCAGCACCAGCATTACCTATTATTGTTATACGTTTCATTTACAGTTTATAACCTACTAAAATTCTCTTTAATTCATTAGACAATCCTTTTTATCAATAGTTTGTCTTCTCTTGAATTCTATTTCACTATCCTTCTAGGATTACTAGAGTATTTTGCAGATATTTTTCCAAATTAACAATTGGAAATATCATTATTACATTGAATAAAACGTTTGTCAGATAAAACAGATTTGATGTTAAAAGTGGTCTTACAAAATCTAATACCCCTAAATTAGATGTAGCTAATAGGTAAAACATAGCCATAACTACCTGCGTTATCACGATCAAAGCTAATACATATGGTGACCAATATAGCGATTCTTTTTCCTTTACTTCAAATCCTTTCTTTATTAATTTTGAAATACTGAAAATTATCCCCCAGACCAAGGCATTAGCAATCAAAATGAAACTCATAAAAATTCTTTGTTTCACTAAAGTTGGTGGAGGCCAGATCAGAATGTGAAAAGGTTTATGTAAAAAATTGATGTAAAATATTGAATAATAAAGTTCGACGAATTTCACTATAAGAGTTAGTGTTATCAATACACCGATTATGATTTTTAGTGATTCCTTTATATTTCTATTAGAAGAAGAAAGAATTCTTAGACTAGTTACTAATGGAATAAATCCTATTAGAAATGGTATAATTCCTCCCACAAAAAAGATTATTTCAAAAATGCTTAGAATAAATCCTGAATTTTCTAAATTGATACCTAATGCTTCGTCAAAGAATAATAAAATAAAAGCCATACTTTCTACTATTAAACCAATTACCATTACAAGTAATTTCATACTAGCATTCTGTTCTTCAGTTAATGGTCTCCTTGTAGTATCTCTAATTATTCTTACTCTTTGAGATTCGGATTCTTTTTGTTCATTTTCCATATCAATCTCCCCAGATTTTTTTGGTAATTTTTACTTACCTTTCAAATCTATTTAATGTTTTTATTTATGGATAATTGTAAAAATTTTATTGAGAAAAATACTATCAATTACCCTTTTTTATGACTATTACTAGTAAAAACCTTCACAATTCCTCGGGTTTTACAATAAACTACAAAATCAGCTATTTGTTCTAATGATTTATTTAACTTATGAGAAATATCCATTAATGTTTTTGTTCCATCAAATTCTTTGTAGGCTTTCCCAAAATTATCAAAAAACTTCTTCTGCATTTCCCCTTCTAATGCTTCATATTCCTCGTAAGTAATTAGTTGTTTTGGTAGTAATGCATCTGCTTTTATCATTAACTCAATAACTTCTTTTAGCATCTGATCTTTTTTATTACTTTCAATTCGTTCATCTTCTACTGTCAGTGTTTTATTCATTGCATCGCTACTGAAATTTAACCCGACATTTGTTATCGCATCATTAATGACATCTATTTCATCAACAATTTTGTTTATTTTGTTCAAGCCAATTGCTGTTGGAAAAATAATTGTTGAAAATCGCAAATTTGATGTTGAAACAACTATTGCTTGTTTGCTCTTCAAACTAACCATTGTAAATGTTTGTTTTGATCGTGGAAGAATAATCCCTTTAGCATACATGTCTTTTATCTTATAGGCGATATCCATTGGGTCCATTTTATTTGCTTCGATCCAATCAGGTAGGAATGAACTATTTAATCGATCACTTTCAAAATCAATAAATAAAATGCCATTCCAATTTTTGAATAATTTGCCAACATTTCTTTGTTTCTCAGTTGATAGATCCTTGAAGGCTGTTTTTACTGCACTTTCAGCTTTATTTTTACCAATATCTTGGTATTCTAACAATATTTTATCCACAAGTTCACAAAAGCTTTTAGGATTTCCATAAGAAGTTCTTACCGCAAATTTGAGCATTTTTACTATTTCAGATTGGTATTCCGTTGATTCAATTAAAGCTACTGCTATATCGATAAACTCCATTTCATTAACTTTTCTTGTTGATCTTCCAACAATCATCTCTTCGCCAGTTCTAGTTGTAACTTTGTCAATTTGGGCATGTGAAATACCAGTATAAAACTCCCCAAGATGTGCCAATTCCTTCAAAAATTCAAGATATTCACTCTTTTCATTAGTTAATTTATGAATATAAGCTATTGGTCCTAAAATAATATCAAAATTCACTAGAAAGATAGCTTTTACTCCCAATTCTCTGAGTATAGGTTTAGAAAATATGGAGATTTCCAATTCTTTTATATGTTCTTTCTTAGTGGACATCTTGTAATCCTCTCCTGTCAGGATTTTTTACTATGAGAGGTTTTATTTAGGCATAGATTTTTTTAAATACAATTTAACAAAAAAAACTTCTTCCTCAGACTTTTTGAAGATTTGGTTATTTTGTCGACAGTTTTATTCTTGGATTATTTTTAACCGTTTAATGCTAAATTACTACCTATCTCGGCAATTTAATTAATTCTAGACTTTCTAATTGAGTTATAATGTCGATTTTCTCTTTTTAGGTCTTTTGGAAAACTTATTCTTAGTTTTTCTAGACAAATTTCGATCTTTAATTCAAAAAAGATAGTCTCTAAGAATTATCTCGATATTGCTTTTTTTTATATTACTAGCGAACATATTAATATTTAATTAACTGATAAGGAAATTTACTAATGCCTATAGAAGCTGAATACTGGGCTGAAAGCCTCAATTGTTCAACAGAAGAGCAGCGGCTAAAAGAAACATTTATTCTCAAGTCAGCTAAAATTGCTTCCTCCAGTTATAAAAGTAATAATTTCTCTATTTTTGAGAATGAATGAGATAAATTACCATATTAAGGAATTTTTGTTTGATAGCTTCTTTGTTCTTTTATTTGAGTAAAAATTATCTTACAGATATTTTTATCAATTTCTTCTTTGTTGCCACCATCGACAATTAAACCTAATTTTCCCAATTCCTTGGTAATTACAGAAGATGCTTCTGTTTCAGTTAATAATAATCCTAATTCCAAAGAAATTTTCCTTAAAACTTTAGATCCAGCTATCAATTCATCGGTATTATCGAATAATTCTTTTAGATAAGCATCTCTTATTAATAGCCAAATTTCTTTTTCTGAGCTTTCACGTAATTGAGTTGCTAAAAGTGCTTTTTTCTTTACAGTAATTTCACCTAATGATTCATCTTTAGCTTCGGATTGTTTTGCTCGTTGTTTAGCCAATTTAGCTTCTTGGGTTTGCATTTCAAAACGATTTTTGAAAATATCAAATATCGTCTCTTCTAAAAAGGCAATAACCTTATCGTCAACGCTCAAATCTGGATATTCCTTACTTCCTACTGGTGATAAACGATACATTAGTTGATTTTCAAATTTTTTAGCTCTTTTTTCTGCAATCGTTGGCTCAACTGATAATTTTTCTAGAATGATATTTAAGAACTCTTTTGCAAAAATAGAAGGTTTATGATGTATTGTTTTTGTTCCTTCCTCAAAACTTTCCTTCACCATATCGATAATGATTGGTTGTATTTGCTCTTCTGGTGCTTCTTCAAGTTTAATAAAGATCAAATCTAATTTATCTTTTATTAAATCATCTTTTTTTGCAGTGAAACCTATATTACGATCTTCTATTATTTCTTTATTTGCTGATAGTTCTTTTACTGGGATAATGGTATCTGATAAATCCAATGACTCATATTCCAATACTAAACGATTTTCTAAAATTAATTCTGCAGCAATACGAGCATCCATTACTAGTAAATTTGATTCACAAAGTTCTAATATCTCTTGTAATTTTTTAAATTCATTAATGGCTTTATTTGCCCATCCTTTTGAATCTAGTTCTGATATTATCCCTGTTATTGAATCTATATTTGCACCTAGCCTATTACATAAATCAGCTAAAATAGCATCGCTCTTTTCCATTGCTTTATGTCTCATTCCGCAGATAATATTGCAAGCAGCGTCATAAAATGTACTTCTATGATGATCTTTTATCCAAGCATGGACCATGGGGATAATTGTCTCATTAATAAGAAAGGTTCGTTCCATAATATAAAGTGCTGAATCTTCTTTACTACCAGCTAAATCACCAAATAAAGCTCTATCTAAAGTGATTAATTTTGATATTTTTTGTCTCATTTTTCTTGGGAAATCAATTGCAATATATTTTATCCAAAATCCTTCTTCTAATGAAAATCGTATAAGAAAAGAGTAAATATCCGGTAATTCAAATTTCACTTCTTTTAAGCGATTTATTTCAAAGAGAAAATAATTAGCTGTCAATTGTTCTGGTAAATTATATTCACAATTAAAGACATAAATTACTTTAGCAATTTCTTCTGGAAGTTTTAAAGTAGCTATTATCTTTTTCGTTGCTTCTTTTGTTGCTACAGACGTTCGTTCTAATAGATAATCTTGTATAGCGGGTTTTTGGTTATTGAAAACATCTATAGCAGCTTTCAAGATTTCTTGTTCGGTTTGATCACGGGGATCTATTTTTGTCATCTGAAAGATTTACCTCGCTACACCATTATTTTTTTGCTTTCGAGTTCTATTGTTGCTAGATATATATATTAGTGATGAATAAACAAAATGCACTTGTATTTTAAAACAGAAATGGTTACGGCAAAAAGCACTAATTAATAGGAAAAATGAAAAAGAAAAAAATCCAAGTAAGATTATTCAATCGTTAGTAGCCTTTGTTTTCCACTTTTTCTTTCTGATCTTCAATTTTGGTGGCTTGTTCTGAAGTATTCACTTCTTCCTTTACCTCTTTTTCTTCATTCTCCTTGTATTTTTGACCTACATAGATTACTGCAAAGAATAATCCGCAACCAATTAGGAAAAAGCCAAAAACTAACCATAGAGATATTTCCAAGAGAGCTAATACTATTGCTGTTATCCAACTGAAAATTAGTGCCACGAGCATAAGGTCATAAGCTAATGATATGCTCACATCTTTGACATCTTCTTTTAGGGTAGCCATTTTTCTCATCCATTTGTTTATACTTCATTAATGGTTAGGTAAATACATTATCATTTTTTAGTTTTTGCTCTTGAGTTAATTTTTGATAGGTACTAAGCTTGTGTAGTAAGTTTTTTGAATCTATGAGAGATAATATTTGTAGTTTGAATAAAAATTACAGGAGATTATAATGTATCAATATTTCCTTGCACCACTAATTGGTTATCTTTTTGGTTCTATACCAATGGCTTGGTTCATAATTAAACTCACAACTGGAGAAGATCCTCGAAATGTAGGATCTGGTTCTGTCAGCACACGAAATACTGTAAGAACCGCGGGATATTTCTGGGCAATGTTAACAGCATCTTTAGATGTAACTAAAGGATTCTTTGCGGGATTTTTAACTCGTTTCTATATTTTCCCTGAATCAACATTTAATGGGACTTATTATAACGGATTCCTCTTACTTGCTTTATGTGGTTTAGGAGCTTTTGTTGGTCACTGTTGGATGCCTTGGATGAAATTTAAAGGTGGCAAAGGTCTTGCAGTTTTATCTGGTGGACTTATGTTAGTGAGTCCCTATGGAATAATTGTTTGGTGGTTATCCTTACCACTTTGGCTAATTATATGGCGATTAAGCAGTATGGGTTCTATCTCAGCAACTGCATCCGTAGGAATTCTTACAACTGTCTTTTTCTTAACTGGTGTGACTTATTGGAACGATTGGGCTTGTATGGTTTTTGGCTGGGGTTGTACAATTTTACTTGTTCTAAGAATGATCCCTGATTTCAAGAGAATTAAAACTGGAGAAATCAAACGTTGGTCAGGAATGAAAGTTTCCGAATGGATGAAATAAAAGCAGCGAATATACTGCTCTTTCTTTTTTATATTAAAATTTCATGTGCTTTCTTCAATTCTACAATGATGCTAATCTTTTATGGGTATTTCTCGAGACACTAATCACATTCAACACAAGCATCAGTGCATTGCCTAGGAGTTCAATCTTCCTTTGTAAATTAATATAACTACTAATATATTAATCAGCAAAAGCTAAATTCTCATAACTTTTTTTGCTTTGAGGAAGGGTGAATGTAAAAATAGAGCCTTTCTCTAAACCTTTGGATTTGGCTTTTACAGAACCAAAATGAGCTTTTACTAAAGTCTTAACTACAGATAATCCCAAACCCGAACCTGAACTTTTAGGATCTACTTTTACATACTGATTAAAAATTCTCTCAAAATCGTTCTTTTTCAATCCTATACCGTTATCGGTTATAGATATTTCAATGAAATTACTGTCTAATATTTTAGCTGATATTTCAATATTGCAATCTTGTTCTGTAAATTTAATAGCATTTATTATTAGATTCTTTAATATTCTAATTACTAATTCAAAATCGCACCAAGCAGTTAATGAATCAGGAACATCTAAAGAAACGATAAATCCTTTGTCAATAACAACGGAACCTATAGTCTTTAATGCTTCAGAAATAATTTCTTTTATGTTATGTGTCCCTAATTTCAAAGTATATTCTTGTAATTCTAAGGCAGAAAAGTCTAATATATCTAGCAAACTTTTTGAAACATCATCCAAACTATTCCTAAGATATTCCAAGGTGCCAAAAATCTCTTCGTTTATTTCTCCTAGCTGTCCTGAAAGAATTTGATTTAATAATTCTTCAGAGTTACTTAAAGGCTTGATCAAACGTGTTGTAGTAATTTCTACAAAATCCGAACGATCCTTATTCATTTTGATTAACTGATCATTCAATTCTTCCATTTTTTGATAAGAAGTAGACAATTCTTCTTCTTGTAGTGCAAGTGTTGTGACATCTTCACTTAAAACCAATATTTCAGTTATCTTGCCAGTTGAGTCAGCCATAGGAACAACTTTGAAACTAATGATAGAAAATAATTCAGGATTTTTAGTGTTTATCTCCTTAATTTTTAATCTATTGACTGAAACATTTTCACCAGTAAGTCCTTTCTTAAATAGCTTTACTAGCTCATCAGGAAAGACTACTTTATCCTTACAGCCATTGATAATATTATGACCAACAATGTCACTCCTCTTAAAGTCAACCATTAATTCAACCAAGGGATTTACACTTGTTAAAACACCATCATTATTGATGGTGAAAATAGCGATTGGTGAATGACTAATTAGATTATCCAGCTCTTGACGATTTCTTCTGAATTTTTCTTGAGGTACAAGCGCACTAAATAATGCTGAATGCAATTTATACATATCAGGAACGCCTGTTACCTTTTCCCCTCCAATAGCTATTGTTGGCAAAGACATAATATCATAAGGCTCTGCTATTTCAGGTTCTTTTTCTATGTCAACTTTACGATAAGTAATTTTTCCACTATATGATGCTAGAACTTCTTGCAAAACTTCTTCTGCAGGAGCACAATACACACAATCTTTTGAAGTAAATAATAAGATTTCAGCATGATCACTCATTGATTCTGCAATAATTGCTCCAAGCTGTTCATAAAGCTGTAACAAATTATTATAAAGTGTTTGTAGTTCAGTATTTTTACTTCGTAATTCCTTTTCAACTATTTTTCTATCTTTAATATCGGTGACCAATGCATAGGTTCCAATCGTTTGGCCATCATCACTTAAAATTGGTGTTGCGCTTATCATTACTGGAACAGGAGCACCATATTTAGTTCTCATGGTTATCTCATATTGTGATGATCTTTTATCTTTATAGCGCATTTCAGTATGACGAATTACTCTACTTCGATCCTTTTCTTCTACCATAAATAATGATTCATGACCAAATAATTCTTCACGAGTATATCTAAGCATATCACATAGTTTAGGATTAACATAAGCAATTTTTCCATTCATATCAGTGGCAATTATACCATCAGCCATAGATTCAATGACTTGTTTATACCAAAAAGTGTCTGAGAGTAATTTTTGTAATTTAGAAGGTGGAGTATATAATATATTAGAAGTATCATCCTGAACATCATTTCCTATAGGATTCTCTCTCTTCTTTTTACCACTCAATTTAGACACACCATATTCAAATTGAACTTTTATTAATAACAAAATTGACTAATAACAAGTAAAATAAATCTTATGTTTTGGTACTTTTTAAGCTATTCTTGACAAAAATAGTCCTAAAAATAAACTTCAGTAAATTTTTCCATTAATTTTGTCGATTTTAATTTTCTCGTCTAGTCGTTGCTTTACTTGTCCCCAACCACCTCCTCCTGGTGTTTCAATGACTATTTCCTCGTCTGCATCAATAGTTGTAGTTGTTTTTCCTGAAAGAATTACCTTTTCACCTTTGGTAGTAATTTTATAATATTCACCCATCTTCCCATCCTCTCCTCCTTTTATTCCCCATGGAGAAGTTTTTTGGCGTTCACCAAGTAAACTTACTACTACAGGAACTTTTGTTTTAAACTTCCTAATGATTCCTAATCCCCCCCGATGAAAGCCTTTTCCGCCACTATTTTCTCTAAATGAATATTGTTCAACTACAAGTGGATATCTAACTTCAATTTCTTCAATAGGAGTATTCATGGTATTTGTCATATGTGTGTGTATACCATCTACACCATCTTTCAATCTATTCCCGCCTGAACCACCACCAATTGTTTCATAAAAAGTAAAGGAATTTCCTGTTTCATCTATTCCCCCAATAATTAAATTGTTCATAGTTCCTTGAGAAGCAGCAGGTATACGTTTTGGGTCTATTAACGCAAAAGCTTTCAATAAAGTATCAACAATTCTTTGAGAGGTTTCAACATTGCCACCAACAACTGCTGCAGGGGGAAGCACATTAAGAAGCGTTCCAGGAGGAACTATTACATTTAAGTGTCTATATAATCCTTCATTAGCTGGGATAGTTGGATCAGTAATTGTTCTCAAAACATAATATGAAGCTGATAATGTAACAGCATATGGACAATTAATTGCACCCTTTACTTGTTTTGCTGTTCCTGAAAAGTCAAAAGTGATCTGTTTATTGGTTGTTTCAATAGCAACCATAAGTTCAACCAATTTATTATCTATTCCGTCGCCATCCATGAAGTCACTTGCCTTAGCTTTAGCTTTTGGAAAATCTTTTATTACTGCTAAAAATCTTTTTTCTGAATAATTTAATATTTCATCGATTGCTGCTAAATAAGTGGTAATTCCTTTCTGAGTTATTAATTCAATTAATCTCTTTTCCCCCGTCCAATTAGCTGATAATTGAGCCATAAGGTCTCCTTTTCTTATACGGGGAGTCCTTGAATTGGTCATTATAAGATTTAGAATATCTTTACTTATTTGACCTTTTGAAACTATTTTTACAGGAGGAATCCTTAATCCTTCTTGGAAGATATCAGTAGCATTTCCAGGCATAGAGCCAGGAGTCATCCCTCCAATATCATTATGATGTGCTCTACTGACAGAATATCCTACTAATTCATTCTCATAGAAAATTGGTGTTATAATTGTAATGTCGGGTAAATGGGTTCCACCTAAGTAAGGATCATTTACTATAAAAGAATCTCCTTGAAAAATATCATTCTCGAAAACATTCATGATGCTTTTTACACTTAAAGGCATAGCTCCAAGATGGACTGGTATGTGTTCTGCTTGGGCAATCATTCTACCTTTACCATCAAATAATGAACAACTATGATCCATTCGTTCTTTGATATTTGTACTATAAGCAGCATTACGTAATATTATGCCCATTTCTTCAGCAATGTATTCTAATCCACCACGAATAACTTCTCTAGTAATGATATCAACGTTCACAGACATCTTTTACACCTTGGTTAATTTTAACAGACCATATTCATTCACAATTGCTTGCCAATTTGGTTGCAATACTGTTGTAGTGTCATATTGTTCAATTATTGCAGGTCCTACTAGTTCATTATGTGCAAGCAATTTTTCTCGGGCAAAAATCGGTGTTTCAATGGAATTTTTACTTTCATCATAAAACACATCACGAACTGCAGTTTGTGCTTCCTCAATGGGTGTTCGGGAACCCGTAGCTATCTTTGTCAAAATGGGTTTTTGAATTAAGCCTAAATCATTTGTTCTAATATTAACTATTTCAACTTCCTCTTCCTCTAAAACATAACCATAAATGGATTGATGTTTTTCTACAAATTTAGTAATAATTTCTTTCTGACAGTCTTTCTTAAGTAAATTAATATCCGTGATAGGAATTAATAATTCAAACCCTTGACCAAGATATCGTGCATCAACAAATCTTTGATGTGTTATTCTCTCTTTAGTGAAACCTTCTTCTAACAAAACAGTTTCACCTTTCTTTTCTAATTCTTTGAAATTATTTTCCAATTCAGTGAAATCAATGTTTTGAATTTTGTCTCGTATTGATTTTACGAAAGTATGCTTAACATCAGTATATAATAATCCCATTGCTGAGAATAATCCCGGATTTCCTGGAATTAATATTTCTTTCATTTCTAATTCATCAGCTAAAGCACATGCATGTAAAGGTCCTGCTCCTCCAAAGGCTAATAATGTGAAATCTCGAGGATCTAATCCTCGTTCCACTGTAACAATACGCAAAATCCTACTCATATTATTATTAGCGATCTTAATTATTCCCAATGCACTTTCTATCGCATCGAGTTTTATTTTAGCAGCTACTTTCTTTGTAATGCTTTCTTTTGCAAATTCAGGATAAATTTTGAATGTCTTATTCAACAAACCTTCTGGATTTAATCTTCCTAATAATAGGTTCGCATCAGTTATTGTTGGATCCTCACCGCCTAAACCATAACAAGCAGGACCAGGATCAGAACCTGCACTGATTGGACCTACTCTTAAAGCGTTCCCTTGGTCAACCCAAGCAATGGATCCCCCTCCTGATGAAATTTCAGCAAGATCAATAAATGGAAATCTTGCAGGGTAACCACTTCCTTTTGTTATACGTCCACTATGAACCTCTCCACCAACCTCATATTCATTTGTTAATGTTATAGAATGATTAACTATTGTACCAGCCTTTGCTGTAGTACCACCCATGTCGAAAGACAAAACTTTTGGTAGTCCCAAATATTCAGCAAAAAATCTTGAAGCTACTACTCCCGCTGATGGGCCACTTTCAATAATGCTTACAGGTAGTTGTTGTATTATATCCGATCTGCTTACTCCACCATTACTTTGCATAATAAATAAAGGAGCAGAAATATCAGCCTGTTTAAACGAATCTGTTAAAGATTTAACATATCGGCTAATTAGAGGCATTAAAACAGCATTTATTGCTGTAGTACTTGTTCTTTCAAATTCTCTATGTTCTGGTGAAACTTCATAGCTTGCTGAGACATAGAGTTCTTTATACTTATTTTCGAAATACTCTTTCAGTATCTTTTCATGTTCAGGATTTTTATATGAATGTAATAAGGTTATAGCTAAGCTAGTTATTTTTTCTGATTGTATTGTCTTTTCTATTTCTGTTAAATCTTCTAAATCGAGAGGAACAATAATTTCACCTGAAGCATTTAAACGTTCAGCTACTTCAAACCTGTATCTTCTTGGAATTATTGGTGTTGGTCTGTCAAAAAATAGATTGTAGAGGGAAGCTCTACGTTGTCTTCCAATTTCCAAGACATCCCTGAATCCCTTAGTAGTTATCAAAACAGTCTTTGGTAATTCCAAATGCACTTGTCCCAAAAAAGCATTTGTAGCAATGGTTGTCGCATGATATAGTTGTTGAACAAATTGTTTATCTTTAGGAGATAATTCCTTACCCAAACAAGAAATAATTGCTTGCTCGGGATTTTTAGGCGTTGTTGCTACTTTTACTTGTTTGAAAATTTCACCTGTTTTTTTATTTTGAAAAATGATATCAGTAAATGTTCCACCAATATCAATGCCAATTATTATTTGTTCCACCCTTAGTCACATCAAATCAATACAAGCTGAAATTATATTCTCTCTGTTTATTATTTCCTTTATACTAATTTCGGTAACTTTTTGATAGGTTTTGTGATTAATCATTGTTTGACTCTCTAGATAATATTAATTAAAATCAATAACTAATTAGTATTGAGGATTTATCCATTCCTCAGTAAAATAGATTGGTGGAATAAATGAAAAAATCCATTTTGGATTTAATTAAAGAACGAACAGTCTTTTTCGATGGTGCAATGGGTACAGAGCTTATTGAGCGTGGACTTGTTTTAGGTGATTCAGCAGAACGATTTTCCCCCTATTTCTCAGAAATCATAACAAGCATACATAAAGCATATTTTGACGCGGATGTAGACGCTATTCATACAAATACCTATGGAGCAACAGGCATAGCTTTAGGGAAAAAATTAGCTGGAAAAATAGAGCTAATCAATTTACGACAAGTTGAACTTGCGAAAGAAGTATGTCCAAAAAACTGTTTTGTTGCAGGGAATATTGGACCTAATGCTGTTCTTCTAGAACGAGATGGTGGCGAATTCACTATAAGCATGTTACAAGAAGCCTTTGCTGAACAGATAAAAGCTCTTGTTAAAGGTGGAGTTGATCTGATAAGCATTGAAACAATGTACTACTTAGATGAAGCACTTGCAGCTATTAAAATGGCTCAAGAAGTTTGTGAATTACCGATATTTGTTTCAATGACATATGATAGAACATCAGAAGGATATCAAACACCTGTTGATAATAAAGGAGTACAAGAATGTGTCAAAGAATTGGAAAAAGCAGGTGCAGACGTTATAGGTTGTGGATGTACTTTAGGAAGCTTTGAAATGAATGCATTAGCTAAGGAAATCAAAAATAATACTAAAAAACCAGTATTAATACAACCAACAGCGGGAGCTCCATTATCCGTTGCAGGTAAAAATCTATACCCAATTAATCCTGATAGATTTGCCAAAGATATGCTGGAATTGTATAATTTAGGAATCAATGTATTAGGGGGATGTTGTGGAACAACACCGATGCATATCGAAAAGATGATTGACATTATTAAAAAGAACAAGAAAAAATAGTTACTTAACAGGAATAATACTTTATATCAAAAGTATTATTTTCTATTTTATTTTTCTAGTTTTATATTTACTATAATATTATTTGGTTTATTTTATAATAATTTTGAAAATGGCTCCTTTGTTTTTAATACATAATATATAAGAACTTTAGAACCTATGAATTACTTAAAGCAAAATAAGAGGTTATTTATTATGACATATGAAAAATCATTGATTGATGACTTGAGCCGAGGGATTTACGCAAAGTGTATTTGTAAATCTGATATAAAAGTCAAAACTATTTTAGTAGGATTTCCTGGGATGGGGCTTGCTGGAGCTATTGCTGCGCAGCATATAAGTGAAGAACTTAAATTAGAGACAATTGGTTTCGTCGAAGGATTGGTTATTCCCCCTGTAGCTGTTTTTCTAGATGGTTATTTAAGACATCCTTATCGTATTATGGGAAAAGAAGGTTTGGATTTGGTTATTTTTATTGGTGAAAGTGCTGTTAGTGCTGAAGGAGCATATTATATAGCAAATGCTGTTCTTGATTGGGCTACTCAGCATGGTACAGAAGAGATCATTATTTTAGATGGATTCGCATTTCTTGATCCAAGTGATGAAGCTAATGTTTACCTTGTTGCTGAACCTGAAATTAAAGAAAAAGCTGAGAAATTAAAAATACCTCCTTTAAGAAGTGGTTATATCAAAGGCTTTGCTGGAGCAATGTTAAATAAAACAATGGCCAGTGATATTGATGGATTAGCTTTTCTTGTTGGAACAAGACCTGATCTACCTGATCCTGGTTCTGCAGCAGCTTTAATTGAAGCAGTTAATCACTACAAAGGTCTTAAAGTTCAAACTGACACTTTAGTTAAACAACAAGAGTCGATTAAACGAAAACTACAAGAGCTTTCAATGGAAACTCAAGAGATGGCAGCTTCAACACCAGCTGAATCTAAGAGGAAAAGAACATTTTATACTTAGACTCTTTTTTTCCTTATTTTTATAAAAAATAAATTTAAGAAACGCACTTCTTTTACCTAAATTATTTATACTATCCAAACTTAATTAGATTAAATATTGGAATTGATTCTCTATGTATGATAAAATTTGCTCTTTTCTTAAAGATTCCCTTCATTTAAAACGTATGATTAGAAGTGGTTGGATAAATTCTGGTGTTCCCCCTGCTGAAGTTGAAAGTGTTGCTGACCATAGTTACATGGTTACTTTACTGGCGTTAGTTATTGCTCTGGATGAACAAAGAAAAGGTAATGATATTAATCTTGAGAAGACAATTATCATGGCTTTACTCCATGATTTATCTGAAAGTGTTTCTCAAGATATTAATCGAAGTATTCGAAAATTTACTCCCGAAAACTATGATAATTTTAAGCGAGAGCTTGATATGAATGCATCAAATTATTTACTCAATAAATTACCTCAAGGAGATTCTGAAAAACTTCTTGATTATCTCTCGGAATTCAGATCAGCGGAGACGAAAGAAGCAAGAATAGTTGTGGAAGCGGACCGTTTGGAAACGATTTTACAATTAAATAGCTATCAAAAATTAGGTATCCCTAAGAATAATTTTCATGAATTCTATCAAAATTTATCAAATGAACTAGAATTCTATCAATTTGATCTAGTAAAAGATTTAGCTTCAAAATTGCTTATGGAGTGATAACATAATGAAAGAAAAAGATTTTTCTCAAACACGATATTCACGTTTTGTTCCTTTATCAAGTATAGGTCTTGAAGGTATGAGGAAAATCAGAAAAACTCGAGCAACAGTTGTAGGTTGTGGGGGATTGGGTTCAGTTACCGCAACACAATTGACATCTTTAGGAATTAAATATCTGCGAATTATTGATAATGATAAAGTTGAACTATCCAATCTTCAAAGACAAACACTCTATCGTGAAAAAGATGTTGGCAAATCAAAAGCTGAAACAGCAAGGAAATTCCTGGAAGAACTTAACCCCGATGTTACAATAGACGCTATTAAAGAAGTTATTACTGAAGATACAGTAGAGGTAGCATCTAGGGGAGTAGATTTTATTGTTGATGCTGTTGATAGATTTACACCAAGGCTCGCTCTTAATAGAGAAGCCTTGAAAAGAAACATTCCATTTCTTTTTGGAGCTGTTTCAGGAATGACTGGTAATGTAATGACAATTCAAAGAGGCAGTGCTTGTATTGAATGTTTATTCAACAATGTTAATGACGATAATTTACCTAATTCTTCCCTCACTGGAATTCATCCTTCAATTATCCAAATTATTGGTAGTATTCAGATCGCAGAAGCAACTAAATTAATGATAGGTAAAAAACCCACTTTGCTTAACACCCTTCTCTTTTGTGATATTGATTCTATACAATTTGATCCTATTAACATTAAACCTAGAGAAGATTGCTCGTGTAGGATCTTTCAAAAGCAATGAGATTAAATAAAAGAATAAAAATGGAAGATTTATACTATAAATCCACCATAAGCGAAGAACATAAATATCGAAAACCCAAGAAACATAGAAGTAGCAACTGCTCTTGCGATGGAACCTCTGAATGTTCTATCAGGATCTGCTTCTTGGTAGAGTATAAGCCATACTAATGCTAATGCACCAAGTATCAAGAATATAATAGCAAATGCTAGTAACCCTTTTGGGCCGAGGAAAGCTTTGAAATCTTCCATATATTTTACACCTATTTCTGAAAATGTATTTAGATTATATTAAAATCTTTCGAGAATGTTTAGAAAAGAGATTAATAGTGAATAAGATAATTATTCACCATTTTTATGATTATTAGAGTTTAATTTTTTAGTTATCGTTTCCTTTAGAGGTCTTAAACCAATTATTAAACCGATTGCTATTACTAACAACGAAACTAATAATCCTAACTCTATCCACATTAGAATATTAGATGAAATGACATTGTTTATTGCATTTGAAAACAACGTATTGAAGCTAATTATTGCATCAAGAATTAGTGGTATACCACCAAAAAGAACTGCGAGTACTATAAGCAATATTGACCAAAATGAAACAACCACTTTTGACTGAATATTTATGTTAAGTAAATGTTTATGATTCTGTATCACACCAATTTTTCCTATAATTTTCCCTCGGCGAATCAATGGTGTGACATTGAACTCAGTTATTGTTGTTATATCGTTTGATAAGTCAATAATTTCTTCTTGAGGAGTAATATAACAACCAGGTAATATTGGTTGTAGTTTGCATTCATTTGTTTCACAGTTGTTTCCTAAATCACTTTTGCTTACAGGGGGAATCTTAACTTTGAGAGGATAGATTTTTTGGGGGTACATTCTTTTATAATAATCGATACTGATAACTCGTTGCAATGAAGGTTCAACATATTTTTCTTCTGCTTTATAAGCAGCTTCTAATGTTGCAAGTTCTTTTTTACGTAAAGCAAGTCTCTCCTCAAGTGATAACGAATCATCAATTTGACTTAAAACGTCCTTTGTAGGAACTTCCACAATTGGAGCTTCAGCTTCTACAAAAGGCAAATCACCGATGCTTTCTTCTCCTAATGGTTCTTCTTCATCAACTGTTGGAAAATCATAAATATCTTCTTCCGACTCTTCCTCTATTTGTTCATCTTCGTCATCATAAAAGGCAAGATCATCATCAAGAGGTTCCTCTTCATCATCAAACTCATCTTCTTCTTCACCAGGTTCGGCTTGATCCAATGGCCCTTCCCTGATGAATCGCTCTTTCTCCTCATCGATCATTATTTCTTTGAAAACTTCTTCAACACTAGTATTATCAATTGGTGTATAACCTTCACTTACAGAAGATTCTTCCACAGGTAATCCTTCATCTTGTGTGAAAATATCCTTAATCGTTGTATATTCTTCTTCAGATAATTCAACTTCAGCAGAATCAATCTCATCAATTTCGATTTCATCATCAATTATTATTTCATTCATAATGGAATCTAAGGATTGTTCTGTTGCTGATTCAATTTTCAATTCGTCTATGAATTCTTCTTTTTCCCATGGATATTTTGCCTTTTCTTCTTCTTTTTCTTCCTCTATAGGCTCTGTAAGAAAATCATCTATAGATTCCTCTTTTGGTTCACTTTGAGGAGTAATCTGAGGTTCCTGATAAACTCTATCTCGAGGGAAAGAAGTATCAACAAAATGTTGAGTTAATTGATCTACTTCTGTCTCATCAACAGGAGTTGCTTCTACAAGTTTCTTAGCAACTTCAATTATATCTGAACCATCTAATTTTGGTGGGTAGACCATTTGAGTTGGATATTGTACAGGTGGTTCTGGAGGAGTTTTATGAATAGGTATTCCTATTGGTTCAATAAAAACATCACCGAGATTTTTATCCACTATTCTGTAATAGTTTCCCCAAGAATTCAAAACAAATGCTGTTGGCATACTAAAAACTTCATAGTCCATTATTTGACCATCTTGTCTTTCAATACCAACCTCACGTACCTTAACTGAAAAGCTTTTACAAGCAGTTCTATATGTTGCTGCGAAAGGTATTGCTTCTGGAACTTCTAAATCAACAATATAATCACCTTGATTGAAGGTTACAAAACTTGCTTCACCGGAATAAAATTCTGTGCCAAATTTCTGAACCAAATAATCAATAGGTGAATAATGATTCTTTATAACAACAACTTCTCCTTGATTACTAATAATAGCAATAATTCTAGGATGAATTCTTAATGTTGTTTCCAATTCATCTAATAACTGTATGAGTAAAGTTCCTCGAGGTACTCTAAATGTGAAGTCAACTACTTCAGAATCGATGAGTACTTTGAAACCTATTGTATGATTATAGCTGCTCAAGATACAACCTCTTTTTTGCGCCTAATATATAATATTATAACTACTTATGAAAGAATCTTTCGTATAGAATAGTTTTATTATTATGGGTTTTTTAATCTTATAGTAGTAACATTAGGAGAAAAATTCATTGGAAAATGAGGAATCTTTAGTAATTAATCAAGATAATCCTTTCGATCAAGAAATTATTACCGTGCAATTCCTCACAAAACAGTCACAAAAATTACTTAAAAAAGAAATTTTCAAACGAATTTTTTCTTCCTTACCTCTAGTGACTATTATTTTCCTTTCATTAATCATTCGAGTAATAGCTTCTGGAAAATCACGAGGATTTATACATCCTGATGAGGTTTTCCAATCAATTGAAATGGCTCATTATCGTATTTTTGGTGAATATGGCTCAGGTCAAACTATTCCTTGGGAATTTAACGAAAATTATGTCTATGGTGGAGCAAGATCTTGGTTTTTTGTTCTTATCCTAGCAGTAATTTACAGATTTGTTATGTTGTTTGGTATAACTGACCCGCTAATACTTATAGGTACTGCTCGATTATTTCTTTCATTATTTTCGATCATTACAGTGATTATTGCTTATAAATTCGGTACAGAGATATTCAACAAGAGAGTGGGGTTACTAAGTGCTTTTCTATGTGGCACCTGGTGGTTCTTCCCATTTTGGGCAAGTAGAATAATGACAGATTCGATCGCATCAGATATGCTTTTCATAAGTATTTATCTAACCTATAAAGCTATTAAATATGATTCAACAAAGAAGAAATTATTTGCTTCACTATTTGCTGGGATATTTATTGGTTTTGCTTTTATGTTTCGCTTTCCTTCAGGATTAATGGCATTACCTCTTTTCATGACTTTACTTTATGTTGCTAGTAAGAATGTTCATGGAATGAGAAAAAAGCATGTTTCTCTTAAGAAAGAATATTTCATACAATTTATTCCGTTGATGATGTTCTTCTTTGGTGGAGGACTAATGATCATCACTCAAGGATTATTGGATCTTTTCACTTGGGGGGATTTCTTACAATCACCAATAAATTTCTTTAAGTATAATATTGTTGCGGGTAATAGCGCTTTACATGGAACAGCTCCATGGTATCAGTACTTAGTGGGGTTCTTTACTGATTTTGGCAGCTATTTTCTCTTTGCTTTCGTTCTATTCTTTGTTTTTGGTTTGTATTATAATAAGAAATGGAAATCAAAAATATTCTTTGGCTCTATCTTTGTTTTTTGGATTGTTTTGTTTTCCATTATAGCTCATAAAGAATTTCGATTTATGTTCATTATTATTCCTTTTAGTATGATTTTTGTTTCAAACGGAATTGAAGCAGTTATAAAATTTATCCGTAAAAAATCGCTCCAAAATTTAGTTTTGGGGGCAATTATAATATTCTTTTGTGCTTCATCTTATACAATGGGTGTCTATCAGAAAAGTTTCTATTGGAATTATGCTGAAGGTATTTGTATGGGAATGTACTGGGTTGGCAAACAAGATGATGTTGAACAAGTAATTGTTTTTGAAAATGTATGGTATACCGGTGGTTACGCTTATTTAGATAAAGATGTTCCTTGCTATTTTCTAAGTATGAGACCGTGGATGGATCCTTCAGTAACTTACAATTCAACTGCCTACCGGGCACTATTTTCTATTCCTGGTACTTATATTGTGGTGAAATCGAATGAACTCTTTTATATTAAAGAGATATTGCTAAGCTGTGGTTTGCTAAAAGTACTATTTTTAAATGATAATCCAGACGTAACAGTATATGCCAAACAATAAGAGAAAGGATAGAAAGAAACAATCAACCAGTTGTGTGAAATTTTTCTAAATCATTTTAAGTGGATAGTCTTGTTTATAATCAGGTACCCTTGCCCAAATTTTTAACGTATTTCTTAAATCTGCAGCAAAGGTGAGAGATTGTTCTGCTTCTCCATGAATAACGAAAGTTTTTAGTGGTTTTTTATTTATTTTTTCAATATGTAATTTTAATTCATTTTTATCTGCATGAGCGCTGAATCCTCTTATTTGCTCTACATAAGCATTTATATGAATTTCTTTATCATATATTTCAATATCTTTTTCCCCGTCAGTAATTTTTCTTCCCAGAGTGTTTTTTGCTTGAAATCCAACTAATAAAATCACAGACTTTTTAGTTGGCAATTCATTTATTAAATGATTTAAGATTCTACCACCTGTACACATACCAGAACCAGCAAAAACAATACAAGTTTCCCAACCATTTAGAATCTCTCTTGATTCATTTTCTGTTTGAGAAAAATGCAATTCAGGGAATTTTAATGGATTATCACCCGATCTTAATAATTTTAATGTCTCTTTATCAAAACATTCAGGATGTTTAAGGTAGATTTCAGTGGCATCAATTGCCATTGGTGAATCGATATAAACAGGTGTTTTATCTATTATTTGCTTTTCAAAAATCTCATTTAGAAAATATACTAAGGTTTGTGTTCTGCCAATGGCAAACGAAGGAATGATTAATTTTCCTCCTTCTTGTGAAACATGTTTTGCAAGTTTAATGAGAGTATCTCGTCCTTTGTCCATTGATGGATGTACTCTATCACCATAAGTTGATTCAGTAATTAGATAATGAATTTCACTTATAGGATCGGGATTTCTAATAAGTGGTTGATCATTTTGTCCCAAATCCCCTGTAAAACCTATTATTGTTCCGTCTATATCAAGTATAGGTTGAGCAGAACCCAGAATATGACCTGCATCTAGAAATTTCAGGGATATATATTTGTCAATAGATTCATTCTTATAATAAGGCACTGTTTCAAAATGCTTCAAACTATTATAAACAGCTTCTTCATCATAAAGAGGTTCAATATATCGATCAGCTCTATTTTTCAAGTCCTTTTTCATTTCTTCTTTAGATATTTTAACAGCATCAAGTAATAATACTTTGGCTAAATCTTTTGTTGCAGGTGTACAATAAATTGGACCATTAAAACCTTGCTCAAAAAGAAGAGGGATTCTACCTGAATGATCAATGTGAGCATGAGATAATACTACATAATCTATTTCTTTGGGATTAAATGAGAAATTTCTATTATATCGATGGGGAATTCCTTGTATCAAACCACAATCTAAAAGGATTTTTTTATTTTCAGCGGTAATTATATGCGCACTTCCAGTTGTTCGAGCGACAGCTCCATGAAAAGCTACTGATAAATCCATTAGTTTTTACTCCTTCAGAATTAAATTGTTTTTCTCATTAAAATATTAATTGTTACAGCAATTTTAAGTAAAATTGCAAGATAAGAGAAATTTATATCCTAATAAGACTTGACTAACATAATTTTTATTTGAGAGTAATATTCTATTTACTAGAGAAAAAAGAATCGAAATAGTAGCTAATACAATATAGAGGTTAGTATCTCAACTTCAAAACTCATGAGTGGATTTGAATAATGTTTGAAAATATCGAAAAAGCTAGACAACTTCTCACAGCAGGTTCATATAGAGCTGCTATAGATGAATTTACCAAATTAATTCAAATTTTAAAAGAGAAGAAAAATTATGATGAAATAACTAGATTATTAAAAGAAATTTTAACTAAAATTAATGAAACAAATGATAAAAGGAATATTTATCACACAGCTGAAAATATCATCCAAGAAATTCAAGATTTAAAGATTAACGATTTTGAAGATAATATCTCTGAGATTGACAAATTCTTTGCCAATGCTAAATCCCTTTATCGTGAAAAAGACGAACAATTCGATAAAGCAGGCGAACTAACAGAATTACAAGCAAATTTCTATGAATTAAACGAAAAGGATAATTCTATGCTTATCTTAGAAGCTGCTGTTGATTATAGTGAATGGGCTATTAGAATTTTAAGTAAAACTAGAATACGTGAAGAAGATACTAAACGCGGTAATGATTTTATTAAAAAAGCAGAGAATCTCTATATAAAAGCTAAAAAAGAAGAAAAAATTCTTTCAATTTATAACAATCTTATAGCCAAACAGCTTGAAAATAAAAATGATATTTCAGCAGAAAGTACTATCGAACAAGCAGTTGATTATTTGCTTCATTTGAAAGCTGATGATATATCTATTCTACGGGCTACAGAAGAAGTCATGAATTCATATGTTTTATTTATTGAATATAAAATAGCTGATATTTTAAATCCTGAACTAATTACAGCAAAAAATGAGAACATCTATTTTGAAAACAATATTGCTACTCGGATAATTACGCATGCAAAGGACATTTGTATTAATCGTAAAGCTATACCTGCAATTCTTATTCTGGCTAAAGAATTAGCATTAATTGGGTTAGCGATTTTTGAGAAAGGACATCAACAAGTAGCTATTTCATATTTTGAGAAAGCAAAAGAGTATTATATTGAAGTAGGAAATCTTGAGGAAGCAATTAATTTTGGTGAAAACTTAATTTCCATTGGATTACAGTTATATACGAACGAGAAATATCCCATTGGTAGAGATTATTTCAATATAGCAGTTGATATTGGTCGAACAATGGATCGAACTTTTGAAATAAAAGTTTACCAAAAACAAGCTGATTTATTTTTGAAATATAATAAATTCCAACTTGCATATGAGTCTTTTAAATTAATAATTGAACCATTGACTCTATTAGAAGATAATGATTTACAAGAGGATATTCCAAGCGCAATTAGATTTTTAGCACGTGATCGTTTTGAGAAAAACGATTTTCATTATGCTGAATTATACTTTCGTCTTACAGCAGATTTCTTTTTAGCACTAAAACGAATTGATTTAGCTGCTGCGACCTATGATTCTGTTTGGCAATCAATGTTTAGTGTAAGACAGCTTCAAACTGGTATTGATCTTGCAAAGAAAGCTGCTGATGCATATGTAAAAGCTGGAATGGAAGAGGAAGGAGCTGAAGTTTATATCAATCTTGCAAAACAACTTTTAGCTGAAAATCATTATGATATTGCCCTTGAAAGATTACTGTTAGCTTCAGAAATTATTCCGGTATTTCTTAGAGAGCAAAAATTCAAAATTCTAGTTGAATTAACAACTAAATATACTGAAATTTGTTTAAAATCTGGGGATATTATAAATGCTCGAGAATTATGGAAAGCGGCATGTAATTTTAATGAAATTCTAGCTCATTCTCTAATTAAACGTGGTATTAATGCTGTTGTTGAAACAATTGAACTTCATATTGCTAATGTTCGCAAATTTGATAATGAAGAACTTAATCAAGTTACTTTAGAATCAGCTCAAGGTAGTGGTAAAGTTTTATCAGAAGCCAAAGAATATGATCGTGCAGCAAAAATTATGATTAACTTTGCTACTGATTTTCTAAGAAAAAATCTAATTCAATATGCTGACCCATTATTTGAATCAGGTGCAAGTGAATTCATTAAAGCAAATCAACCTGAAGAAGCAGCTAGAGTGTTGTCTGCACTTGCTCGATATCATTCTGAGCATAATAATCAGCAAAAGAGTTTTGATTATTATTTATTAGCTACAATTAAAAGTGAGATGAAACCTGATGCGAAGATTTTCCATGGTGTAGCTCAACATTGTTTTGAAACTTTTACTGATGTGCTCGATTTAGGTGATGTTGTAAATGCAGAAAAAGGCTTTGAGGTTGCTATTCAAATTGAGGCAGCAATAAATAAAGAAGCTACAGCTCTTCTTGCAATTGAAATCGCTAAGAAATTTATTGACAATCTGCAATATCAATTATCATTAAAATATTATCAAATGTCAATTTCCAATTTCCTTGAAATTTCTTCAAAGAATGCTATAATAGTTGCTTCAGAGGTGATAGAACAAGGTAGAAAAGCATATCAAAGTGACAAATTCGTTGAAGCTAATGAACTAATTACTTTAGGTGTTGAAACCCTTTACAAAGGACAACAAGTACAACAAGGAGCTCAGACTGCAAGAATTGAAGGTGAAAGATTTTTATCGTCTACACATCCTGAAATAGGAATTAATTTACTTAATATTGCTATTCAATATTATTTATTCCTTAAAGATAAAACCTCTGCAGCAGAAATACACGAGATCAAAGGACGATATTATATTTCCTCAAATACTCTTGGTGATGGATTGGATGAATACAGAAATGCAGGTGTTGTGTATTCTGAAATCAATAAAATTGATAAATTAAAGAGTTTAATTACTGAAATTATAAACCAAGCAACCAAGATTGTAATAGAGAAGGAAAATTTCCCATTAGAGGTTGAATTATCTCGAGAAAAAATAGCCTTAGATTACATTACTATTGCTGAGGATTTTAGTGTAAAAGCCAATGATATGAACCTAAATAGCGATATAAAACATAAGGCATGGATATTATTTTCAACACAATCATTACACGAATCAGCTTTCAAAAGCTTACAAAAAACATTCGAAAGCTATAATCAATTGAATAATCTTACAGGTATAACAAATTTAAGTTCTCAGGTAGCATTATTATCAGCTCAATTAATTGATAAACATGATTTAAGTAATGCCTCAAAATACTTGAACTTAACAATTGAATTTCTATTAACTGTAAGGAAGCAAAGAGAAGCAGCTGGAATTTGTATCTCTACTTGCGAAGCTTTCCTTAAACAAGAGAATAATGAAGTAGCTGTTTCTTGGGGTCTTCGTGGAGCAGGAATCTTAACTGAAATCAAATTAGTAGATGAAGCGATGAATTTTCTTGAAGAATTAGTAGATGTATTAATGTCCCGAAATAGTATAGAAAATGCAATACTCTGCTATGGTAAAATAGCTAAGGTACTTGAAGAAAATGGTAGAATGAAAGAAGTAGAAGATATTGCTTTGAAAGTTATGGCTTTTGGTACAGCTAACATGAAAAACAATAATCCTGCAGCAGGATTACGATTATGGGAGGTAGCATTAACTATTGGAGCAATGGTTGGTGAAGAGTTTACAGGTCGTTTGTGTGTTATCGAAGGACAAACATTCTATGAGACAAATAATTATGACCGTTCTTTCGAATTATTCAAAGAAGCTCATAGTTTGTTTAAACGAACAGATAAAAATAATCGATTAATCAATTTGGGAAATACCATTTTTGATATTGCTTATGATCTTCTAAAAGAGAAAAATCTAGACACATCCTTCAAGTATCTACCAATTGCTTTTGAATCCCTTATAGCTGGAAATGAATTGATGCTAGCTACTGATAAAATGTTTGGTAATGCAAAGAGTTTCATAGAAATTGGTCGCGATAAAGAAGGATTCCATCTTATTACCATAGCTATTGATACTTTATTCTCTAAGGGGGATATTGTAAGTGGTATTGAACGTTGTTTTGTTGGTGCTGCATTGTTAATTTCCTATGAGAAAAATACTGAAGGTGGAAGATTAATTGATAAAGGAATGGAACACATATCCCATATTTCTGATGAAGCATCCATCAAACATTTAGCAACAGTATGTAGGAACCAAGGAATAATTCTTAGAGATGATGATAAACTTGAAGCTTCTCATATTATATTAGCTTCTGGAATTGGAATTTTACGAACAATCAACGATTTAATAGGTATAGGGCAAATTAGTATTGACTTAGGAAAAACTCTTGTCAGAAGAAATGAAATGAATGCTGCTGTGGAAGCTTATCGTAATGGTGTTCACCTATTAGCTCAAGGTAATTTGCGAAAGGAAGCAGCTGATGTAGTAAATGAACTTATTACAGAAGGTCGAAAACAAATCGATAATCGAAATGTTCTTGTTGGTGTTCCATTAGTCGAGCTCTCTGGTGATCTCTTTATTTTCCTAGGTTATCCTGATAGAATTATGGTTATCTCTGAGATTTTCATTAATCTTGGAGGAAAAATGTTAAGCGAACGTAATTACGATATTGCAGCTCTCTATTTTTCAAAAGCAATGGAATTAGCAACGAAAGCAGGTCTAAAAGATTATCTGCCAAAAGTAGGTAATCGGTGTATTGATTTTGGTTTGAAATTAGTTAAGGAAGGCGACCCAATTTTGGGCATTCAATTTATGAACGCTGGAGCTGAACTGATAAGTGATTTTGAACAGAAACCTGAAAAAGCTGGAAGAGCATTAACCAACTATATTGAAGCAGTATTACAAGTTCTAAGCCCAGCTTATGAGAAAACTATTGAAGATGAAGAAAAACGCTTGGAACTTATTGGCCAATTCATTGATTCAACAATTAGATTCTTTACACAAATACAAGCTTTCAGCTCATTGGAAACATTAACAAAATCTCTTATTGACTATGGCAAGAATCTTTTAAGAACCAGAAATCCAAGAATTGCACGAAGAATTTTTGAACCTGCTTTACGAGCAGCTGAAAATGCTAGCAATTCGAAACAACTTATAGAAATTGCTAATGCTTATTTGGATCATGTAAATTATCTAATTGAGAATAATAAATTTGAATTTCTCGAAACAACTGTTAATCAAGCATTAAATATCTATTTAGAAGTAAATGATTTGAAAGAAATCCGAAAATTCATGGGTATCATGACTCATAATGGTCGAGAACTTTGCTTGAAAGAAGAAAGCTACTCACATGGAATCAAAATCATCAATTTATTAACCGATTTGGCAACCAATATGATGCAACAAGAACTTTATCCAGTAGTTATTATTCCAGCTATTCATTTAAATCAACAAGCACTTGAACAAGAAAATTATGAACTGCTGATTTTTGCTCGTCAAATTATTATTAGATTATTACGTTCTATTCAATCAGCTAATTTTCCATTAGCAATTTTGGGAAACATAAATCTATCTAATATGATCTATGAATGGTTCCAACCAGCAGAAGATTTACTTCTCAAATCTTCCTCATATGACCAAGCGATCAAAATAATTGATCAATCATTACAACTAGCAGTTATTACACAACAAGTCGAACTTGGTAATGTTGTCATTGATAAAGTCCTTGAGTATATTGAAACAATAATTAAACGAAGAACATCGGGTATAGAATTATTATATGAAATTTTAGTTATTGGCCTTGATGGTTTAGGATTAAGAGATAAAATTGCTCCTATTGGGAACAAGTGTATGACTATTGGTAAAGATGCTGCTGAACGTAAAAAGGTAAGAGAAGCTATTGATTACCTGAAAGCAGCAGGGAGAATTTACGCGATTTTACAGGATGAACGTTTAATAGCAGAAGTAGCAATTACGAGTGCAACTATTGGTGATTATCGATTAAAAGAGAAAGACTTCAAAGAAGGTCTTTACTATTATTCCTGTGCTCTTGAAAATTATGAACTTTCCCATGATGAGAAAAGTATACAATTAATTGCTTCCACCATTGAAAATATGTTCAAGAGTGCACCAGTTAAAGATGGTTATCTCACATTTAAAATACCAGGCATTGTTTATGCGAATCGTGATAAAATCAAAGAAGCGGAAGCATTAGCAGTAAAAGCAGTTAAACAAACTGAAAAAATGATCAAGTCTGAGAAGAAGGATATGATATATGATTCTATTGAATATCTTTTTGCTGCCAGCGAAATCTTTGAAAGAACAGGCAATTTCATAGAAGAAACAAAGTTATACGATGTTTATATGTTCCTCTATCTTGCAGCAATTAGTGAAAACAAAGTAGTTGACTTGTTCATTGATATGCTTATTCGATCAATTATGATGAAATTACGTATTTGGGATTTCAATGCCATCACTAGAATTTTCTCCAAAGTCAAGGATCAACGAATTCTAAAGAGTAAGAAATACTTTGCTATTACAAAATCAATTGAGGCATTAATTAAAGGTGAAATAGCTATTGCTCAATTACAAGCAAGTGAAGTGAATGTCAAATATGAACGAAGTTTAAGAGAAGCTATTGATTCCTATAGAGATCAAGTTAGAGAAGATATAACTGAAACAGGTAAAATTAGTATTCTAGATTATATGGAAAACCAACCAACCTCAAGATTAGTTAATATTATCATTCAAGACCTCTATGGTAGAAAAGAAATTGAAGGTAAATATTTCCAAGTTGGTTTATTTGTCTCTGAAGAACAACTAACTAATACTCTAAATATGTGTGATACTGAACTAATCGAAAAAGGTAAAGCAGTAATAAAAGAAATTGCTGAAGGAACAGCATTAACTGTTGATGAAGCTTTAAATGTTATACGTATTGAATATATTCCGCAAAAATTCCAAGCATTATTTAATGAGGATTACACTCTCATTTATGCCTATCAACAGCTTAGGAACGAAGTAAAAGAACTTGCTCTAGGATATCAAGAAATAGGCAATGTTGATATCAACAAGATTTCTCACCAGCTCAAATTCTCACCCAATATTATTCAACGTGAAATTGAATATTTGATTTTAGAAGGAATGATCAATCCAAAATTGGTAGGAAGAACGTAAAATTCTTCATACTAATTTTTTATTTAATTATATCAGTTATTTTACTTTGAGTGTTCTTTTTTAGAGCCTTCATAATCTATTGAACAAATGGTTGCTTTTCCACCAGCTTTTTCAATTGCTATAGCAACTTCCTTTTCTTTTCCCGGAGCAAGAGCTACTATACATCCCCCCAAACCAGCACCTGTTAATTTTGCCCCTAAAGCACCTGCTTTTATTGATTCATTTACTAAACGATTTAATTTCTCTATAGAAACTAGTAAATTCTCGTTAAGCATCTTTTGTTGTTCAGTTAATAAGGTACCAAGCAGATTTAGATCTTGATTCCTTCTTACTTTAGCCAACTCTTTGGATGCTCGATCAGTCAAATCACGTATTTTGATGACTCCAAACAATCGTTTATATTCATCTTTTGTAAGCAATTTTCTAAATGATAACAAATCTTCTTGAGTTATTGTTTTCAGGTTGAAATCACTTTTTGCGTCTAATTTTTTCATACCTTCATTAATACGATTTTTGAGTATAGTTAATGGTTCATTTGCTGAACGTCTAACCAAACTATCCCCTATTACTAAACTATCGAATTCTGAAGTGAATGATTTTAGAGTATAAGGTGGACCATCGCAATCAAGTGAAAAAATACCCCCGATTGCTGAAGAATATTGATCCATTATCCCACAATTTATCTTGAGAATTTGATTTTCTGCTTTGAAAGTTAAGTCAGCTATTTCCATCTTTGTCAATCCCATCCCCAACTGGTCATCTAAAGCAGTTAACCAAGAAACTAATAATGCAGCAGATGATGATAAACCAGAACCTATTGGAACTTCGCTTGAAATTTGAATATCATATCCCGGTAAATCTTCTGTATACCCCTCTCCGTATAAAGCTAAAATTATTGCTCGTAAATAATCGAATTCATTATTGGCAAGTGTTAAATTTCTATCTAAGGAAAATTCATCACTTTTATTTAATTCAAATGATTGAATCCTAATTTTTTTAAAATTATTTTCTCTTAATGAGATTTTTGTTCTAAGATTTATAGCAGCAGGAATAACAACTAATTTTAGATAATCTTGGTGTTCACCGTAAAGACAAACCCTTCCAGGGGCAGAATAAGTTTGATAGTCTTTTTCCACATTCATTCAAATAACCACAGTATTTTTGCTTCAAACGCTGTTAAATTATTGCTCTTGCTACAGTTTTATCTATTTTGCTTCTAGAGAGAGATTTATTTAGCTAAGAACGTTAGAAAATAACTATTCAATAATTAAAAAATAGATGAAATAGATTTAATGTATTGTAACCATGGAGAAGATGACTTATGTTAGAAAATGCGATTATTTTTTCTAAAGATTTAGCAAAAGTTGTTCTTACATCAACTTATGGTTCCCATGATCCTCATGCAGATAGTTTTGCTAACTCCTTGGAAAAAATACAAGAAATTGCAGTCAAATTAGAGAAAGGCCTCTTTACTCTTGATCTTGACTTAAATTTAACAGCGATGATCGTTGCAATCAAGAATCTTTCAGTTGCTTTAGTTTTTAATGAAAAATTCGACAAGACGTTACATGAATCTTGGGAAAAGGTTGCAAAGGAAATTGTTAATGGGTTTGAAAAATATTATGATTCAAAGGATGAATCAAAGTATACAGAATTTAAACCAAAGCTTGATGATATAATAAAATGGCATGAAAAAGAACTTTCACCCATCGATAAAATGAAGGATGCTTTGTGGTAAGATGGAGGTAAATGACCTTGGCTGAATTACCAAATCAACCCACTCTTGCTGTTACGATTATGATGGGAATAGCTTTTATCGCTGTCTTTGGAGTGGTTATTCGTATGTTTATCAACTATTCCAAACGTAAAAGAAATGCTGCTCTAATGATTGCTGTTTCATTTACTTTCTGGGGTTTAGCAGCTCTAATAACATTTACTGGTACACTTTTACAATATTTAATTTATGGACCTGATGGTTCTACCAATGCTATTGGTTCATTCCAATTTTCAAGGTATGGAATTAACTTAGGGTATGCTTTTTCAGCGGTTTGTAATATTTTCATGTTTCTCTTTATCTCTGAGATATTCTCAAAATTTGCTCTTTTCAGAAAAACACAAAAAGTTTTACCCATGATCAATGGCATTTTGAATGGCGTGACAATAGGTTTAGTGATAAATGCTTTCATAGTTAGTATAAAAACAACAGAACCAACAGAATTGTATAATCCTGCATATCCAATTCCTCAAACAGTTTATCATCTAGTTCTAACACTATTCACATTTTTGATGCTTCTTGCATATAGTGTAAAATCTATGAAACAAGCACCATTAAAATGGGAAAAAGTTGGATTCAAATTCATAATAGGAACAGCTGTCTCAGCAATTATGATCTATGTTCTCTTTGTTCTTGATCTTGTTGTACAAGATATCTGGATAGTTTTTGATGATGGTTATACCATTTTCAATAATCTTGGTTGGTTAACAGCTGTAATTATGGTTAATCTGGCATATATCGGATTCTTTATGCCTAATTGGATACGCTTGCGTTACAAAGAATTGGAGGTAAAATAAATGGTTCTATCTGTAGAAACAAAATTACTTTTGGCAATTATTACTGAAGGAATAGTATTACTGTCAGTTTCTTTTGTAGTATTATTCTTGTACATTAAATATAGACAACGTAAGAAAAGTGCAGCATTAGCATTGGCTGTAGCTTTTACATTTTACAATATAGCAATAATCTGCTTGTTTACCTTCAGAATTTTAGCTTATCTACAAGAAGTAGGCACTCTTTCAGATTATTATGGATTTAGTAATATTGGTATTAGTTTAGGTTATGGTTTTTCAGCTTTGAGCAATATATTCATCTTTATATTTGTCTCAATAATCTTTGCTCAATCACCTATGTTTAGACGAACTGGAACAATAGCACCTTTAATATTTGCTTCATTGAATGGAGTTACTATAGGATTACTTGTTGGTAATGCGATAACAAATTGGCCTAATCCATCTTATGATTTGGGACCAACCGTCTACCATTTAATTTTAACATTTATTGCATTTATCTCTTTGATCAGATTCACTATTCCCAGCTATAAAGCAGCTACTCTAAAATGGGAAAAAGCTGGTTTCCAATTCATTATTGTTTCAGGTACATTTGGAATTCTAGTGTACCTCTCTTTTGTTGTAGATGTTATCCTTGGAGATCTTACAGGAATAATTGAAAATGGTTATACTCCGTTCTTTTTCATTGCATACGTTTGCGCACTAATAATGTGTAATTTTGCCTATTTAGGATATTCAATGCCAAATGCTGTTCGTAAATGGTTTAAAGAATAAAATACTTTCTGGGATTTTTCCCAGAAGGATTTTTCTTATTTTTAATCAAAAATAATCTTTTCTGAAACATTTTCTATAATAGCTAATTTTCTTAATTTTTCAATTGCTTGTTCTTTTGTTAAACCTGATTTTAATTTATTTTGATAAAATAATCTAGCAAATTCTATTTTCTCCCAAGGATAAACAATCCATTTAGTTGTTTCAGTAATAAAATAATCAGGTTTGAAAATTGAATGAGGTTTATAGTGTAATGTTACAGTTTTTATTTCAGCTAATCCTTTGTTCTTCAAATACTGAACAGCAAATTCTAAACTTCTCCCACTATCTGAAACATCATCAATTAGTAATACTTTTTTGCCTTCAATAGATATTGTTAACTCTTGTATTAAAGTCGGTTCCTTTGTTGTTTCACCTATATTTGTATAGAATCCTATGCCTATTATTCCGATATCTTCTATCCCTAAAATATCACTAAAGAGTCTTGTAATTACTAATCCTCCTCTCGAGATGCCTATCAAAATATCAGGCTTATAAGAACGTATGATTTCTGTTGATAATATATTTATTTGATCCCAGATAGTATCAAAATCAAGGATTAGAAAATTATTCTTCATTTTAGAGACATCCGTAAATATTACTGTTGCTTGTTAACTGTTCTTTTCCAATTTTAAACTATTTTCGATAAAGCTAATTTTCTTAGAAACATTAACAATCATTAAAAATCAAATATTACTAGAAATCATTTGGGTAACTAATATGACTAATCAAATCAATGAATTTACAATAATAATTTCACAAGCAATTCTTTCAAAACCTCTAACAAATGATTTGGTTAAAAGCATATTAGAAAAACAACGAGCAATTGAAAATAAATTACCTAAGGATCATTCACTTCTAATAATTAATTCAGATGCTATTGCTAGTGTTAAACACCTCTTAGCTTGCATCTTGTATGCGATTAAAGCTTTCGAACAACAAAACAATTTAGCTAAATCACTTGCAGCTGAAATAATTCTTTATCTTTCAGGGTATCGTCAAATCAGCAAAGCATTCCAAGAAGTAGGACTTACTCCGGAAACTCAAAACATAGCTTTTGTTCAAATCACTAAGGATATAATGGAACCGAATTCTAAAGATGAAGAATCATTGGTTAATTTTGAACATTTTTTAACCGAATTAAAAATTCAGTCTGATTCATTTTCTTTTGATGTTGATAAATTAGCAAATACTAACGAGAAAAAAATCATGAGTAATCTTGGGATAACAGAAGAAAACATATCATTAATTATGACTGACAACACTAATGGCTATTCTAGAGATAAAGCTATAGAAAAATTAGCTATAGAAAAATCAACCCTTCTTAATATATTAAAATAAATCATCTTCTTCATCATGATCTACAAGCGTTTCTTTATCTTCAGGAAGATAGATTATAGGTGAGGTGGGCATAACACTAAAACCTAACCATTCTCCAAATACTTCTATTATAATATCCCAATCAGGATTTTCCAAATCAACTTTTCCTTTTGGAGCAAATGGATGTTCCGCAATAGCTTTAATTATATCGTATTTTTTCAACAGAGTGTGTCTTCGATTAACTGTAATTCGCCATTTTTTATCTTCAGGAACTCTCAAAAGAAATTCTGGAAGTATTTCCATCATTTCGTCAAGTGTACTTTTTACTACACGTTCTAACGGGGTAATTTTCCTACATATCCTAAAAGTGAACAAATTATCATCTGCTGTCTGTTTGATTTTTGTTAAAATATCTTGTAGATTATTTTTAACTGCAATAAGAAATAAACCTCTAATTGGTAATACAAATGCATCTAGAGGTGTTACTTGGCAATATTTAACAATTACATGCCAAAGTTCACTCATTGCATCTCTTTCTTTAACTGCTTCACAACCCACCAGAAGAAATTCAGCTTTTTGATTACAGGCATCAGCTATCTCCAACAGTATCAAACCTTTATTTTAGCAATAATTAATCATTCAGTATTAGGAAAAGTATTTTATTTCAGTTATATAATTTCTCTTATATTATAATCTTACTTAAGGCGACTGAACCATGTCTAAAGATGATGGTAAAAAACAAGAAGAAAAGGAAGTAACAAATAGCTCACCCTTTAAAGCTTTTTTGAAAAAACATAGAGATTCAATAAAGGATTTTACTGAGATAATAGTCTTTCTTGGAGTAGCTATTTTATTAGTTTTCAGTTTTAATTGGATTCTTGGAGCTATTCTCCACACTGACACACCTTTAGTTGTTGTTACCAGTGAATCAATGGAACCTACCTACTATGGTTCTAATAGAGATGATTTTGGTGGACAATTTGATATCAGGAAAGATATGTTGATAGTAAGGGGAGTAGATCCCTCTGAAATTAAAGTTGGGGATGTAATTGTCTTTTATAGAATAAATGCTTCAAATCCAACAGAACTGGACTATGTTAGAGAACCTATAGTTCATCGAGTGAATCGGGTTTACTATGATAATGTTACAGATGAATATTGGTTTACTACAAAAGGTGATAATCCTGACACAAATGATGATTATGTTCGTTCTGGAGATATAATAGAATTAACCATTCATGAAAGTCGTTTAATAGGAAAAATTATTGGTAGAATACCTTATCTTGGTGGTATCATCAGTTACTTCAAATCAACTACAGGTAGAATTGTTTTAATTGTCATTGTAGCGGCGATACTTTTACTAACCTTTGTTTTGGGTTCTTTCACTGGTAAAGGAAAAGACAAAGATGTTTTTGATGATGAAACAGATACAACCCAGAATAACAGTTCGCAAATTGATGATAGTTCTGAAGGAAAAGCAAGCTTTAAAGAGAAATGTAAAGTGTTTACTAACAAACTTAAGAAAAGAAAAAATATTATTATTCCAGCTGTTATTTTAGGAATAATAGTTTTTATACCAATAGTTGACTCTTTATCTGCTCAATGGGGCACTCATTTTGGTGTTACTGATATTGCTCTCGATGGTGCGGATTCCTACACTGTTGAAGGAGGAAGTATGGTTTTCATATTCGCTGATGTAACAATTAACTCTCCAGGTCACTGGCATCAAAAATTCAATGGTTTTTCCCTACAAATCTTCAACACAACTACAGGAGAAGTTATTGGTGGTAACAATTGGACTATCGTGTATAACTTTGAAGGATCGAAAACATTTAGTACTGGAGCATGGGTCAATCCTGCAGATGTTGTAGAAGGATTAGATTATAATATGACAGTTACAGCACATTTGCAAAATAAGCTAGGTAGAGCATGGACAGATGTCTATTCTGTGATATTTACCTTAACAATGAGACTCTAAAATCATGAATCAAAAACTATTAGATACTAAACTAGAAGAACTAACAAATATAATACTTAAGCTCAAGAAAGTTGTTATAGCCTTCTCAGGAGGGGTTGATAGCACTTTCTTAGCAACTATTTCTTATCAAATTTTAGGTGATAATGCAACAGCGATCACTATTGATATACCTCAATTGCCTCAAGATGAACTTGAAGAAGCAAAACATATAGCCGCGGATTTAGGAATACCACATTATATTGTTGATAGAGATCAAATTGATGTCAGTTGGTTTGAAAATAATCCTAAAGATAGATGCTATATCTGTAAAAAAATAAATCTTAATGCAGTAGTTAAATTCTGTCAGGAAAAAGGTATTGAAGGTGTTATGATAGAGGGAACAAATTTTGACGATTTAGATGATTATAGACCGGGTTTTCAAGCAGTTAAGGAATTAGGCATTCGAAGTCCATTATTAGAAGCAAAAATAACAAAAAATGAAATCCGACAATTGTCAAAACAACTAGGTTTGAATTGTTGGGATAAACCATCATCACCTTGTTTAGCAACACGATTTCCGTTTGGTGAAAAGATTACACCAGAAAAATTAAATATTGTTTATGAAGCGGAAAAAATCTTGAAAGCATTAGGACTCAAAGATGTTCGTGTTCGTGTTCACGGAAAGATCGCTCGTATTGAAATCGCTAAACAACATTTTGATATTATTTTTAAAGAAACAGGAAAAATAACAGATGAGTTAAAAGCGTTGGGTTTTGAGTTTGTCACTTTGGATTTAAGTGGCTATAGAAAAGGTTCAATGAATAGAGAAATATAAAAAATTAATTCAAAGGTTGTTGGTAGTATGGATGAAAAACATCTAAAGAATTTACTTAATGAATATAAAGATGGCAAAATTTCCGATGATGCTATCTTAAAACAACTTAAAGATTTGCCTTTTGAAGATTTAGGATATGCAAAAGTTGATCACCATCGTGCACTTCGAAAAGGTTTTCCTGAAGTAGTTTATTGTCCGGGTAAAACTCTTGAGCAAATCAAAGGGATTTTCAAAGCATTAACTGATCGAAATGAAAACATTCTTTTAACTAGAGCATCTGAAGAGATTTACACCGAATTAAAGAAAATGGATGACGCAGTTCAATTTAACCCTCAAGCAAGAATTGTTTTTGTGGAAAAAGAAAAAAGAAAACAAGTGGGTGATCTACTTGTCGTTTGTGGTGGTACATCCGATATTCCTGTTGCAGAAGAAGCAGCTTTAACAGCAGAATTGATGGGAACAAAAGTCATGAGAATATTTGATGTTGGAGTAGCAGGAATTCACCGGTTATTAAATTATAAAGATAAACTTTTTTCAGCAAATGTTATCGTAGCAGTTGCTGGAATGGAAGGAGCTTTACCATCAGTAGTTGCTGGACTAGCAGCTTGCCCAGTAATAGCTGTTCCTACCTCCATTGGGTATGGTGCTAACTTCAATGGTTTATCAGCACTCTTAACAATGTTAAATAGTTGTGCGCCAAATGTTGCAGTAGTGAATATAGACAATGGATTTGGTGGGGGACTTATGGGTGCTTTAATAAACAAACAAATAGAAGGAAACAAATAAATCTAGATGATGCATAATCATATTCATTTGAAAGTGTTTATAATATATGACAGTTCTAATATATTTAGAATAAAAACGAAAACTCGTGAAGGTGTAGTCTAAAAGATGATAATCAGGGTAGTATCTGCAATCGGCGGCGGAGTAATTGATGTCGAAGTTAAACCTAATGCAACAGTAGCAGAATTGAAAAGAGAAATTTCAAGACAAAAAAGAATTCCTGCAAGTGCAGTAATTGTTGTATATAGGGGAAGACAATTAGATGACAACGAGACATTTGAGGAAGTTGGCTTAACAGATTACGAAAAAGTCTATCTCATTGCTCGAACTGAAGGTGGATAATCCACCATTATACTATTTTTCTAAATTAAATTTGTTTTTTCATTTATTTCATTTCTTATTTTACAGGCTATTTTATTGATTACCAAAACTTATAACGTAGCTAATTTTATTCTTTTTTCTCCGAAAATTTTTAGTGTAAGAAGGATTCTTTGAGATTAGGAGAATTAAATGTTACTTAAAACTGATCTTTGTGGATTAAAACTTACAAATCCTTTCATCCTTGCCTCTGGAATTCTGGGAGTTAACGAATCAATCATGGTTCGGGTTGCAGAAGCAGGTTGTGGAGCTATCACAACTAAATCTATAGGACCGGAACCAAAAGCTGGTTATGATAATCCTACTGTTGTTGAATTAGGGAATGGTAATCTAATCAATGCTATGGGATTGCCTAATCCAGGATGCGATGAATTTCTAGCAGAACTTAGTGGTTATAAGAAACGAATTTCTACTCCTATTATTGCCAGTATTTTTGGTAAAGATATTAATGAATTCCTCAAAGTAGCTAAGACTTTAGCAAAAGCAAAACCAGATGCTTTTGAGCTGAATGTTTCCTGTCCTCATGGAGGGAAATATGGTTCGATCATTGGTCAAGATGCAGACCTAGTAAAGAATATTACTCAGCAAGTAAAGAAAGCTGTGAAGATACCAGTTTTTGTGAAAATTTCTCCCAATTTAACGGATTTAACTATCCCTGCTGAAGCAGCTATTGATGGTGGAGCTGATGGTATTGTTGTAATCAACACTGTTCGAGCTATGGCTATAAATCTAACCTATCGAAAACCTATTCTTTCCAATAAATCTGGAGGTTTATCAGGACCAGCTATAAAACCGATTACAATAAAATGCGTATATGATCTATATGCTAAAATTGGTTCAAAGATACCAATAATCGGTGTTGGGGGAGTTTCAGTTTGGCAAGATGTTGTTGAGCTTATGCTTGCTGGTGCATCTGCTGTTCAAATAGGAACAGCTCTTGCTTATTGTCAGAACCCACAAGAAATATCAATTTTTAATGATCTAACTAATGGGCTGAAAAATTATTTGCAGAAAGAAGGTTTTGCAAAAGCTTCTGATTTGATCGGTTTAGCCCATGAATTATAGGAGAAATAAAAATGACCATTAGTAAACTCGGAACTTTAAAAGTTGTCCCCATCGATAAAATCATTACTGAAACACCCAAGGATTCACGTATGCCTGTGAAATCATTCACACTAACCATCTCAGAAATAGCTCAAAATGCATCTCCAGGACAATTTGTTATGATGTGGCTTTATGGTGTGGATGAAAAGCCAATGGGTATAGCTTCTTGTAATCAATCAACTGGTTCTATCACTTTTGCTGTAGCAAAGATTGGTAAGGCTACTGAAGCTTTTCATAAATTAAAAGAAGGAGATCATTTAGGTATCCGAGGTCCTTTTGGCAAAGGTTTTAACCTTGCTGGAAAAAAGATAGCTGTGATAGGAGGAGGAACTGGGATTGCTCCTACAAGATTTCTAACTGAGCAAGCACTGAAAAAGAACATTCAAGTCCATTTATTCCATGGAGCTCGAACAGTAGGTGAATTAGCTTTCAAAGATTATTTTGAGCATTTAGCAAAAACAAATATTGATTTTACATACAAACCAAGCACAGATGATGGCTCTTTTGGATTTAAAGGATTTTCAACTCATTGTTGGGATGTATCTTTACAAAAAGGTGAATCTTATGATATGATCTATGCGTGTGGTCCTGAATTAATGATGTTCAATGCTTTCAAACTAGCACAAAAAATGAAATTACCATTTGAAGCTTGCTTAGCAGATCGCTACTTCAAGTGCGCTATTGGATTGTGCGGGCAATGTACAGTTGACCCAACAGGATTGCGACTTTGTATTGATGGTCCTGTTTTCAATCAAGATCAATTAATACAAATAACTGATTTTGGTAAATATGCTCGAGATAAATTTGGTAGAAAAGAACCTATCTAATTGAATTTTGTCTTCTAAATTATGGGTTAGTTTTTTATTACAAAAAAATAGTCATAACATATGAAGCTTAAAATCATAGTAATTACATTGTTGTTTTCCTTTGGCATTTTTTATCCTATCAGAGCTCAAGCTCAATATCTTACTTTTGTTAATGATTTTTCACCTAATTACGATGTTACTACTGTAATGATTCCCATGAGAGATGGGATTCATCTTGCAACAGACATCTATATCCCCAACTCTTACTTATCAGGTACACTATCAGTTGTTCTAGTACGAACACCTTATGGTAAAGATGGTGCATCTGCCTTAGCTAGTATTTTCACTTCCTTGCAAGGACGCATTACAGTTATACAAGACATACGAGGTAGATTTGCTTCTGAAGGTATAGATATGATCTTTCAGAATGCTTCTACAGATGGATACGATACCATTAAATGGATTTTAGAACAATCCTGGAGTAATGGAAAAATTGCTACCTATGGCATGTCCGCTTTAGGAATAAATCAATACTTCATGAATTTAGCTAAACCATCTGGTTTGGTAGCACAAGCCATCCAAATCGCTGCACCCAATTTATATCATGATGTAATGTTTCTGGGAGGAGCTTTTAGACAAGCTTTAGTAACTGGATGGTTAGAAAGTATTGGAAGTACTTTTTGGTTACCAATAATCTATGAAAATGAAAATTTCGGTTATCTCTGGGAAAATGTAACAATGGAAGGGAAATATGATACAGTAACACGACCAGGTTTATTCCAAGCAGGATGGTTTGATGTTTTTTCACAAGGAACAATTGATGGATACCTTGGATATCAATATGAGAGTGATTCTTCAGTTCGAGGTAAATCTTTTCTAATAGTAGGTCCATGGGGACATGGTACATATTATGAACAAACACATGGTGAAATAACCTTTCCAGAAAATGTTATTACTGATTATCACACAGCTCTTCTTACAGATTTCTTTGATTATTATTTAGATGGAACTGGTTCTCTCTATGATACAAATGCTGTAAAATATTACTGTATGGGTCCTGTTTATGATGGAGCATATGGTAACTTTTGGCGTTCTACAAATACTTGGCCTGTGCCTGTTGAGAATACTAATTATTATTTGCATAGTAATGGTTCGATTACAACAAATACCCCTATAATAACAGATGACTCACTTAGCTTCTTGTATGATCCTAATACTCCCGTTCCAACAATTGGTGGTTGTAACTTAGTTCTCCCCTATGGTCCTCGAGATCAATCTAGCTTGGAATCTCGAAATGATGTTCTGATTTTCACTTCAGAAACATTTGCTGAATATATGGAAGTTACCGGAAAAATGTCTGCTCATCTATGGGTTTCATCAAATTGCTCTGATACTGACTTCACTGTTAAAATTACTGATATTTATCCTGATGGAAGGTCAATATTACTTCAAGATGGTATTGTTCGTGCTAAATATCGCAATAATTCTACCTCTCCAGAACTTCTGGTTCCCGATGAGATAGTGGAAGTAGATGTTGACTTATGGAGCACTTCCTATATATTTAATCCTGGGCATCAACTTAGAATTGCTATTTCCAGTTCAAATTATCCTCGCTTTAGCGCAAATCCAAATAATGGTGCACCAATCTTTACCGACAATGAAACTTTTGTAGCTGAAAATACTATTTATCTTGATCAAAGTCATCCCTCTTATGTGAATTTACCTATCAATGAGAATGGTACTGTTTACCAACAAACATCAACTTCGCCTACAAATAATGGTTCCACAATTAGTTGGTTAGAAATTTTTTCAATAGAGCTTTTTGTAGCTATCAGTTATATAGTTTTCAAAAAAGGTAAGATAATAAAAAGAAAAGAAAGGATTTGAATTGTTAGTTATTCTCTAACAATTCACTTTTATTTTATTGCTTATCGTCATCTTCAACTTCGTAGTCGACATCAACAATATGCTCTTCTTCAGGCTTTTTCTGTGTTCCAGGAGGGGTGAATGATGGACCGCCTTGAGTAAATTGGCTTGGATCAAATTGTTCACCACCTGGTTGTTGACCAGTTTGTTGATAGAGTTTGGTAGTAATCTTTTGAACCTCTTCTAATAGTTCATTTTTCTTCTTACTTATCTCATCATAATCATCAGTAGTTATTGCTTCTTTCAAGGCTTCTTGTTTTTCCTTCACAGGAGCAATATCCTTTTCAGTGAATTTATCTTTGTTTTCTTTGAGTAATTTGTCTACTGTGTAGATAAGAGTATCAGATTCGTTTTTCAATTGTACTTGTTCTAACCGCTTCTTATCTTCTTCTTCGTATTGTTCAGCATCTTGGACCATTCTATCTACATCTTGAGGTTTGACGCCACTTGGTGACTTAACAGTAACTTTTTGTTCATTTCCTGTGCCTAAATCTTTAGCTTTTACAGCGACTATTCCATCTACATCAAGGTCAAATGTAACTTCGATTTGTGGGATTCCTCTTTGTGCTGGTGGAATACCTACCAGTTGGAATTTACCTAAGGTTACATTATCTTTAGCGAATTTTCTTTCACCTTGTAAAACATGTATTTCTACACTTGGTTGATTATCACTAGCTGTTGAAAAAACTTGACTTTTACTTGTTGGTATAGTTGTGTTTCTATCCACAATTGGAGTGAAAACTCCTCCTAGTGTTTCAATGCCTAATGTTAAAGGAGTGACATCCAATAATAAAACATCTTTAATATCGCCTTTTATAACACCTGCTTGCACAGCTGCACCGATTGCTACACATTCATCTGGATTAATTCCTTTGTAGATTTTAGTTTCACCAAAAATATTAGCAATAGCATCTCTCACTGCTGGCATACGAGTGGCTCCACCAACTAACAAAACCTTATCAATATCTGCAGGTTTCTTTTTCGCATCAGTAAGAGCTTGACGAGTTGGGCCTATTGATTTCTCAACCAAATCTTCAGTCATTCTTTGGAATTGTGTTCGAGTGATTTCGTAATTGATATTCAATGGCTGGCCATCTTTGTTAACAGTAATGTAAGGTATATCTACGAATGCTCTTTGTTTGTTTGATAATTCAATCTTTGCATTTTCTGATGCATCCCTAATTCGTTGTAATGCAGATGCATTCGTTTTAATATCAATGCCTTCATGTTTCTTGAATTCAGCAACTACCCAGGCAATAATACGATCATCAAAATCATCTCCACCAAGATAGTTATTACCGCTGGTAGCTTTTACCTCAAACAAATTATCACCAGTCTCTAAGATTGAAACATCAAAGGTACCACCACCTAAATCGAAAACAAGAATTGTTTCTTCCTTTTCCTTACCTACTCCATAAGCTAAACAAGCAGCAGTAGGTTCATTAATTATTCGCAAAACTTCTAAACCAGCGATTTTTCCAGCGTCTTTTGTAGCTTGTCTTTGACTATCTGTAAAATAAGCTGGACAAGTAATTACTGCTTCTACTATTTCCTCACCAAGATAATCTTCTGCGTCTTTTTTCAATTTACGTAAAATCATTGCAGAAATTTCTTGTGGAGTAAAATCTTTATTATTTATTTTTACACGATGAGTAGAACCCATTTTCCTTTTAATTGAACGAATAGTTCTATCAGGTTTAGAAACTGCTTGTCTCTTTGCTATTTCACCAACTATTTGTTCTCCATCCTCTGTAATTGTAACCACAGAAGGAGTAATTCTTCCGCCCTCTGCATTTGGAATAATGGTAGGATTTCCACCTTCCATATATGCAATCGCTGAATTAGTTGTTCCTAAATCAATTCCAACAACTTTAACCATTTTTTTTCACCTTATTTTATTTATTTTTAACTAATTATCATTATTATTATTTTCAGATACTGATTGATTTTCAACAGCTCTTATTGAAACCATCACCTTTGCAGCACGAAAAACTCTACCTTTGATCTTATAACCCTGTTCAAAAAGCTGGACGATAACCTCTGAATCATATATACCTGATTCATCAACCATTACAGCTTCATGAAATCTGGGATCAAATTTTTCTCCTTGTTTTGGTGCAATTATCTCCACAGCTTCATCTTCAAGGGTTCTTGTAAGTTTATTATAGATTATTTCAATGCCTTCCAAGGGTATAGCTGCTTGAGTATTTTCTATAGCAAAATTAATCGCTCTATTAATGTCTTCAATCGGTTCAAAAATTTTTGATAGAATTCTTTCTGAAGAATAGCGTATATTATTATCAGCTTCTTTTTCAGCTCGCTTTTTATAGTTCTCAAAATCAGCTTTGAATCTTTGTAAAATCGCTAAATAGTCATTTCTTTCTTTTTGCGCTTTATCCAAATCGCTAATCAAAGATTCGCTCAATTGTATTACCTTGTTCAAATTAACATCAGTTTTTTCTTGTTTTATATTCTTTAAAAGTCCTATTAAAGTCTCTGATTCACTAGTTGTTTCTTTTGTTTCTTCATCAGTTAGGTTATCATCAAGGGATACATCGACTTCATGTACATCATTTTGATTAGTGTCACTGCTTTTTTTCTTCAATGATTATGTCTCCTGTATTTTGACTATTCAATGATTTCGCTGAAATATAGCTTATTTTAATTTATCCTTCAGAGAGTTTTTTCCAATGTTTTTTTGGATATAATTGTTTTGGTAAAACAACTGTTTTAAATATATCTATTTATGTGAGTAATTATAAATTATGTGAGTAATTAATCCTTTTTATTATTTTAATTTTATTTAATCAACGATAATTAGCAAATCATTTTAATAGAAAGAATATTTTCTATTTACTATTTATTAGATTATAGTAAGCAATTAAAGAAGTGGTGATAAAATATGGGTGTTAGTTATAGATACGCAAAGAACACTGCAAAGCTAGGGGCAAAATTATTAATTGCTATACTTGTTATTGACATGGCCTATGCTTTGGTTCGATTCATTATCTTCAAAACAGCCTTTAGTACAGATTTTCCAGCAGTCTTTTTACCTATTGAAAGTATTATTACTAATAGCATTTTCACTTCTTTTATTGGGATATTAGCAGCAGGAATTATGATGCTCGGTATTTATTATTTCAAATATTCTAAATTAGGCATTATATCAGCTATTTTATTATTTATTGAATGTGGAATCAAAATCGCTTTTATTTTTTATCAATTCACTATTTTATTTGGTAATTTAGACCCGAACTATGTTGCTTTCTTATCAGAATTCTTCAATTTATCTGCTTCCCTCTTATACATTTTTACCTTTATATTTTTCAACATCTTTTGGAGACAATTGAAGAAAAAAACTAATATTGGTCTCGGACAAGGTTTTATACCATATCTTTTTGGTTTTTTTGCTATAACATACCCTATAGTAAATATCCTCAATCTAACAAATCATGCCTTTCTTGATATGTCTACACCAGTCATTGCTATTGTACAAACATTAGCCTTTGTTGCAGCAATTTTTGAGATAATCATGTTCTTCGATTTGTTAAGAAGATTTGATCATATGGAACCATTCCCTGATCAAGATGAAAATAGTATTATAGATATGAAAGTTGTAAAACAACAAATTAGAGATGAGAAAAAATCAACTATTTCAGACTAAAAAAAAGGGAAAGAAGATGAATTATCTTCTTGGTTTTCCTCTTTTGCTTTCTAAACGTTTTAGTTTCTTGAGATATTTATGAAAAGATTTCAAAGGAACAATAGGAACTCCATCAACTCTTTTCCATCGTTCTGTTAATGCAGTAACAATAAGTAATTGAGCAGAATTATTTTTTATCAAAATTCTTCGCTCTCGTAGTTTCTTTACAGCTGTTGCAAATATCTCATAACGTTTCGTTAAGCTCTCTCGATCGAAATACCACCCTCTCCAAAGTGCTAAATCCTTTACTTCGATTATGATTATTACTTTGTTTCTACGTATTATTAAATCAATTTCAGTGACAGTGTCACCTTCACTAATTATTTCTACATTTTGATCTACGACTTCCCAGCCACTAAGATCAGCTATTTCTGAGACTATTAGTTCAAGATCATGGGCTTTCTTACTTCTAGTTGTTTCACTATATGAATTGCAAAATCTTGAAAATAATAATAATGAAATTATAGGAATCTCAAGAAATTCTTCATTTTTCTTGGTTACCTTTCTACATAAAAAGTAAGGTATGTCATCTTTTCCTAAGGAAAATTTCAAAATTGTCTCATAAATCAATAATCTCATTTCATCTAAGGGGGTTAGGGCAGTACTTTTTTGTCGAAGTGATTCGATCACAGCTATTGGTAATTCTTTGAATGGTTTTCTAAGATCAGTTAAAGACATTAACGAACCAAAATTCTCAAAGAGAATTGATAACGCTTCAATCTCTTCTTCACTCAATTGTCTCATGGAGGCATAAAACTCAGTTATTCTTCTAAGATAGGCAATTTCACTATGCCAAGCTTTTACAAGATCAATAAGCTCATAGATTGTTCTATCTGACATTTTACGACGTTGATCACGCATTTCTTTTAATTTTACACTTGTACCGGTTTTTTGTTCCACACCTATACTCTTTAATTTCTTCTCTGTTTCATGATAGAGTTCGGTTTCAATAAAAAAGAGCTCATCATGAAGTTCATATTCTAACTTTATCATACCATTAGAAAACATAAACGCTTGATCACGCAATTTAGCCCAATCTAAAGCTAATTCCATTAAATGAGTTTTAGCTTCTCTTGAAAATTCCATTTCTCCAGCATCTTGAACTGAAAGAGAATAAACTTGATTGATTAAGAAGTTAATAGCTGATAAATTTATTATCTCATTTATTGATTCGCTTTCTGATGAAGGCGCAGCTATCGAAACGTTACTGAAATCACTCGCGGATAAACCATCCTTAGTCATTAGTATTGTTGCTAGTTTCATAGCAATTTTTTCCCTTTCAGGAATAAACGCATCTAGTACTTGTTTTCGGTTATATTTTTTCAAGACATTTGCAATACAGGAAAAAACATGATTTCTTTTCTTGATCAACTTGCTGTAAATATATTCTTCTTTATCAAACTTATAAGGCAAATCATCCTCTGAATCTTCATCAAATTCATCATCTTTTTCTTCTTCAGATTCAGCCTCTTTTATTATTTCTTCTTTGACAACAGTTTCAGGTAGTTTTTCTTCAATATCAAGTTCTTTTTCTTCATTCCTTTCAATAACATCATCATTTGTTTCTAACGATTTTTCACCTTTTTCTTCTTCTGGAACAAGATTCATAGTTTTTACTTCCTTCAATACTTTTCTCCAAGGAAAAAGAAAATGATGTAGTGATTGAAGGATTGGTGTAGATGTGTTAGTATATTATCATGGTTCCTATTGCTTCATTACTTAATGCTTTGACAAGATTATTCGGTTCATTACCATTAATGAAATTAAGGGGAATTTTTGAACGTTGAATAATCTGTAATGCCGTGAGATCAAACAAGGGATAATATCCTGCTTGTGTGGTTTTTGAAGCTATTAACTCAAAGAAATCTTTTATTTTAATTTCTGACAGTAATTTCGCTTGAGGATTCTTATCTGGATCTTCTGAATAAACACCATCAACATCTGTCATGTTTATTATTTTCCTCGCAGCGGTTGATTCAGCTATAAGTGCTGCAACAGCGTTGGTAGATTGGCCTGGTTGAAAGCCTCCACAGACTATTATTTTTTCAGTCTTGTTATACAATGCTAGAAAATCTTGAAAATTATCAGGGGGATTAGGAAAAGCAATATCTCCTAAAGCACTAATAAATAATCTAGCATTCAACTTTGCTGCTTCAATTCCTATAATATCATTATAGGATTCAGATGAACCAAACGCTCGAGTTGAAGCAACATACTTTCTAGCTAATTTACCTCCACCAATTACTATAGCACATTTTTCTTTCTTTTGTGAAAATATATTTTTGATCGTTTTAGCATAATTAGAAATTAAATTTTGTTTAATTTGTTCCTTCTCATTGAATAGCAATGAGCCGCCAATTTTTACTACATACATAATTATCTTTTTTCCTTGGAAAATTATTTTCCAATTTGTTTTTATTTTGGTAGGAAATAAGTTTTTTGTACTTGTTGAAAATAGAGTAAAGGATGTTTATTTTTCAATAAATTCATCCCGTTTGCTGTTACTTTTCAAGTTCAGCAATTTTATTTTTAGCTATTTGTTCTTTATCGTTCTGGTTTGTCACCTTAAAAATCTCATAGAGTACCTTCCATGCTTCTAGATTTTCTTCATCTTGAACAACACTTTTGTAAAGATAACCTTGAGCTTCCTTTAGTTTCTTTTCTTCAAAGGATAATAATCCTAAACCCATTAGTGCCTCTGGATCATAAGGGTCATGTTTTAGAGCCATAGTATAATAGTTCTTAGCTTCATTTTGTTTGTTTAACTTTCTAAACGCATGACCTTTTCCTGCAAGTAATTCCATCTTTCCGTCCAATTTTTCTGCTTTAGTGAAACAATCTAAAGCTTCTTCATTCTTATCTAAATCAAGTAAAATGTATCCTTTTGCTATCAAGGCAAGATCCATTTTGGGATTAATTTCAGATACTTTGTCAAATAAATCAATTGCTTCATTTAATTGACCTACTCTGCTTAGAATTGAACCTTTAGCATATAGTGAATCAATTTCATTTGAATCGATTTTCAATACTTGGTCAAAATATTCGAGAGCTAATGGGAACTCACTAAATTGATAATGAACCATTCCTTTTCCATATAACGCTGATATCTCATTAGAATATTTAACTAGAATTTTATCATAGCATTCTAGAGCATCTACTTTTCTATTATGATGAACATGCGATCTAGCCTCTGTGATTAATCCTAAAATAAATAATCGTTTTTCTTTTTCCACATTATCCATCTTTTATATTCCTCAGAATTAATTTTACTTCTAATGCTATTACAATTGTGTTTACTCTAATATTGGGAAGCTATATTATATGCTCTAGTTACTCTATAAAGTTCTTTTAATTGCTTAGTTATTGGGTGATCAATATTAAGCTCAAAAAGTCTATTGCGCTTAGATCTAGTTTCAAAAATAATCCTTTTTTTCACTAAAGAGTCAATCAAATCATGTACCCGAGAATGTGATATCTCAAGTATTTTAGCAATCTCTGTTAATTGATACATCCCTTGTTCATTTACTAGAAAGAATTCGATAAGTTTGACTTGCACAGAATTACCCAATATTGTTGACAGAACAGAAGATTCCACCAAATTACCTCCAGTTAAAACTTATTTCTGTTTATCACTAATGAATTATTAATCTTGTTAATATAATTTAGATTTTCTTCTTTTGTTTAGCTAAACAAATTTAATAATCAATCTAATGATTGTTTTTCAGCGAGGAATACCTAGTGGAAAAGATTACTAGTAATAGAAATACCCAAGAAAATAAGAGCAAAGATTTCTCAAGATTTGGATTATGGTCAGCTGTACTTTATACTTCAGTATTTAATGTAGCAGGTGTAATTATAGGGTTACTTCTTTTACTGATCATAAGTTTTACAACAATAGAATTGAATTTTAATGAAGTACCATTTTCATCTTCTGAACTTTATTTTAATTTAGGAATTAATGCTATGGCTATAATAATAATGGGTATTTTAGTTCTTTTTTATAATCGTAGAATAAATTTTATTCCATCAGCAAAAAAGCAATTTAGTTTAACCAAAAAAGATGGCAAGATTATCGGATTAGCTATAATGCTAATTTTTGCTATTGTTGGTTTCGTTCAAATAATACCAGAGATAATCAGAGAACGTTTTTTCCAAGAAGTGGTATTAGAAACACCTTTTGATTTTTTTAATACTGAATATCTTGGGATAACAATATTTGCTACTTTTGTTGTAAGTGTTCTTTCACCCATATCAGAAGAAATATTTTATCGTTGGAGTATGATTTCAATTCTTCGAAATGGTTTCAGCAAAACTGCCACAATACTTTTCTCCGCTTTGGTTTTTGGTCTCGCACATTCAACTACTGATCTAAATTATTCTTTTTACTATTTCATAATGCATTTTATTACTACCTTTCTTATAGGAGTAGTATTGGGGGCTGTTTTTTTCCATATTAACAAAATTCTTCCTTTGATCATTTTACATGCCATCTGGAATTTAGTTCTATCAATAAGTGGTTTTTTTGATTTTGCTAATATAGGTTGGATCTATAATATTATTTTTTATGTTATTGTTAGCTGTTGTTTTATCGGATCAGCATGTTTTGGGTTGATTCATTTAGTTAAAAAACGTAGAAATAAGTTTCAAGATAAGATGAATCATAAAACATATGATGAGATAGAAAAAACTGAAATTAAAATTAATAATAAAGGTATAAAGAGAATTAGATTAAAATGGGAATGGTTTGAACTTGTTCTATTTTATTTCCTATTAATCGGATTATTACCCATTTTATTAGAATCATCATCAATTTTCTTTAATTTCTTACAAGGGTATATTAGTTTAGTTTATTTTCTGGCTGTTGGAATAATCAGTATATTTGTTCTTCTGAGAATTTTTAATGAACGATTGATTTTTTATTTCCCGAAAGAATTTGTTATTGATTCAAATACTACTGAGCAAGTAGAAAATAAAGAAAGAGAGAAAAATCCCCCATAAGGGATTTTTTGTTGATTTTTTTTGAATAATTTATCTCGCGCTAAGAGCAACTCGTTCAATCTCAAGCATCTTGCTTACAGCAAAACTTGAAGATTTATTATCAGCAGCATCAATTAGCTCGTTAGCAAGAATTTCTTCAGCTGATAAGACATTGTTGAATGATTTCTTATAGACACCTTCAACAATATTTGTTAAAGCAATATCTAAACGTCTCATTGGAGCAACATCAACAGACTGAAGTTGAGCCATTCCACCGTAAGTTATTCGAGTAACTTCTTCTCGTGGAGCAGTATTTTGGAGAGCTTTAATAAAAATTTGAAGAGGATTTTGCCCAGTTTTTAGATTAATGATCTCAAAAGAGATTTTTACTGCGTTGATCATTCGTTCCTTTTTACCTGTTCCTTTTCTTTTTCTCATAAGCTTATTTACCAAACGTTCTACTATTGGCATTTCAGCTTTCTTGAATCTTTGATGTTCATATCTTCCTCCTGTGTGAGGAGCTATAACAGGTTTTAGACAAAGGTAAGCATGCAAACCAGGATCATCTACAACTAAATCCTTGTATGTCCATTTATTGAATAATTTTATCTCATCAAAAGTAGGAATAACTTCTTCCTGTTCTTCTTTAGCTGGAGCTGGCTGTTTAGGAGCTTTAGCAGGTTTTTCTGCTTCTGTAGCTTCTTTAGCTGGTTTTGTTTCCTTTACAACTGCTTCTGGTTTTTCTTCTTTTGTTACAACAGGTTTAGTTGCTTTTTCTTCTTTAGGAGTAGCCTCTTCTTCAGCTTTCACTTCTTTCTTTGGAGCTTCAGCTTTCACTTCTTTTGTAACTTTTTTAGGGGCTTCTACCTTAGTTTCAGCTTTCTTTTTGGAATCTTCTTTAGCATTCTTCTTTGGTGCTTCCTTCTTAGCTTTTGTTTTTTTAGACATTTCTTATCACCTATCTAACTGGCTTCTCTCTCTTGCCATAAACCAAGCTTGAAAGTGAAACGCCATTTACTTTTGAAACACGCCACTTAATTCCTGGAAGGTCACCTTTTGCTCCACCTTTAGCACCACCGATTCCTTCAACAACTACTCGGTCATGTTCTGCGATGTGATTTAATCCACCGTCAAGTGGGACAAAAGCACCAATTTGCTTACCATTTTTGATTAGCTGTACTCTTACACATTTACGTAAAGCTGAGTTTGGTTGTTTAGATTCGACACCATATTTTTCAACCACAATACCAGCAGCTTGAGGAGCTCCTGCTAAAGGATCGGTCTTTTTGTCTAAACCCAACATTTTACGTTTATAGTAAATATCTTTCCAACGGAACTTTCGTCGTTTATGCTTCAATTGACGTCCCGCGAATTCACCACTTGGGCTTTTACTACCTGGCATTTTTTTTTACACCAACAATTGATTATTATTCTATTATTTGAGCGTTTAAAGATTATTTAAAAATCTTTGCGAAAACTATGAATTAGTTTCATATATCCACCATATAAATTATCACTATTAATGTAGATAGTTCTAGTTTTCTTTCGATTTATGAATATCTTCGGTTGTCTCCCTCAAAATTCTTCTTTTATTATTAACTTTCCTATAATGTTTATTGGTGAACTGTTATGCATCAGGATGATGTGGGGCTCTCTAAAGCTACGTCTAGTATTAATTCCAAATGTGCAATTTGTGATAAGCTCATTAGTGAAAATGATCTTGTTTATATTTCCGATGATCCTTCAAGGAATTTTATTACCCACTTTAGATGCTATGTTGAAATTCAAGAGAAAATTTGCTCTGAATGTGGAATGCCATTTAGAGACCAAGAGATTTTATTGTTTTGTGATGAACATAGAGAATATTTTCATTCTAGTGAAAAATGCTTGAAAGATCATTTTGAGAAACATCTGAAATTCAAACAAGGTATCTATGACGCTACTAAAAATCGAATTGTCTTATTAGATTTGGATGAATCACTTACAGATTACTAAATTGTTAGAATTTACCTAAATCAATATTTTAAAAAGGCAATTTTCCAATACATTTGTATCATTGATTTAAGTGTATCAAAATCTTCACTTATTCAATTGAATAGGAATAGCAATTAAAATAGCTATCAGAAACTCAAAAACAAAATTAAATGGAGAGTCATTAAAACTTGACTAATAAACACTGTTTTATTTACCATAGAGATAAAGATGAATTCCAAGAGATTAAGAAGTCAGATATGACCGAACAATATTTCTCTTATCTTAAGGAAGAACCCGGGAAACTTGAAACATACGCTAGTCAAAATGGATCTGACGCGGTATTAATGTTTGATGGTGATGGTGACAAATGGATACTCGTGTATGCTCAGGGTTCTGGTATTGTTACACAACGAACTGCACGAAGAAGAGCTGATTCTGCTAGCAGATCTGGTATTAAACTTTCTTCAGGTGAAAGAATTGGTACAAGCTTACCACTTGCTGTTCTCTCTGAATCCAACATAGGTGATTTAAGTAAAAGTGTACAATCAAAATACTTGCAACATACAGATTTGAGAGGGATAGAATAAATTTTATTTTACCCTCAATATGTTTTTTATCTAATTTATCCTTTTAATTTCTTTAGGTGTTCTTTAGCTTCCTCTAAATAACTTATAACACCCCGTTTCCCGTCTGGGATGTTTTCAGGAGCTAATTTGATTGCTTTTTGATAGTGTTTTATAGCTTCTTCCTTTTCTTTGTTCTTTTCAAGGATTACTGCTAAATAATAATTAATTGCATGACTATCTTTTGCCAACAATAAAGCTTTCAACATTGCTTCCTTTGCTTTAGCAAGTTCATTTAGTGCTAAATAGCTTTTACCTAGATTATAGAAAGCATCATGACTTTTGGAATCTTTTTGTGTTGCAATGGATAAATGTTCAATTGCTTTTTTATGTTGTTTATTTAAAGCATAGGAACAACCAAGATAAAATCGTGCCCAAAAATCATCTGGATAAATTTTAATTGCTTTGAGCCCCAACTTAATTCCTTTTTCACCATTATCTTCAAAGCCTTGTATTCTTATTTCATGTATGATTTCATCGAAAATTTCTTCCTCAGATTGTTTGCGACAATAACCATATTCCGTTTCAAAGAAAGCAACTATTTTTTGATTTAATTTTGAATCTTCTGATTCCATTTCTAAAATTAATCCATCCTGGGAGCTAATCGTGAATTTCGTCCAAAGAGCTTCACACCCAAAGGTCTCACTTGAGACAGTATAGAAAGTAGGAATTTTTACTGTTTTATCAATCACTTTGTAGTATGAATGGAATTTTATCCCCTGATCACTTGTTCCATAAATTCTAAATTCATCAGTATAATCATTAGACCTATCTTGTTTGTGAATTTCTTTTGCTTTGTCAGGAATCTCAATATTACAAAATTTTTTTAGAATATTTCTTATAAATTCTAAAGACTCGGAAGAATAAACATTCCTTGCGGTCATTGTATTTATTTCAATTTTTTCCTTCATTAAACCCACATCATTACTAATGATTGATTTTATTTAAAGTTAATTAGGCATTATAGATTATTTAATCTATTTTATCTAAAAAGGTAATTAATTATAGAAAAAGAGAAGAAAGAAGATTACTTTTATTCTAAAATTTGCTTTAAAGCATCGAGTGCTTTATCGACATCTTCTTCTGTATTATATAATTGGGTTGAAAATCGCAAACCACCAAATCTAGCTGAAATAGTCACTTTATACTTTTCTTCAAGAGTCTTGACTATTGCATTCAAATCCTTATTCTTATCAAGACGCACATTAAGTAAAGCGGCTCGTTCTTTTCTTTCTCGGGGAGTGATTACAGGTAAGCCCATGTCGTCAAATCCATCATATAATCTTTCGGTGAGATCAAAATTATGTTTAGCATTTGTTTCTATGCCTACTGAATTGATCATTTTCAATGCAGCGCCTAATCCTGCTAAACAATAGAATGGGGTAGTACCAAATTCGAATCTCTTTGCACCTTTATGATAGGGAACCGTTCTATCATTCCAATCTCTATCAGTGAAATTATAATTACCAGTTCCTTGTAATGGTGGATCCATGGACTCTAACACTCTAGAACTTATATAACAAAGACCTATTCCTAATGGAGCCATCAGATATTTTGGTCCTCCTGCAGAAACAAAATCAACATCCATTTTTGAAGGATAAACATCTACAGCGCCCATTGCTTGTATAGCATCAAGCGAAATTAAAGCACCATGTTCGTGAGCAACTTTAGCTATTTTTGCAGCATCGATTCGTTGGCCATTATTAAATTGGACTAAGGATAAAGAAACCAACTTTGTTTTATCATCTATTAGATCAATTATATCATCTTCACTTACATGGAAATTATCATCGTATTTTGCTTCTCTTAGATCTACTTTTTTCCTTTTACTAATATACATCCAAGGCATATAATTGGTTGGAAATTCCAATTGACAGGTAACAATATTATCACCTTTTTCCCAATCTATACCATGTAAAGGAAAGTTCAAACCATGAGCAGTATTAATTATAATCGAGATATTTTCTGGTGAACAAGCAAGTAATTTGCTTCCTTCTGCATATGCATGTTCCATCGTTTCTTTAAATAAATCATCAACATTACCACCAATTTGAGGATCATGGAAATAATGCATAAATTTCTCCATGGCAGCAATAACAGATTTTGCATGTGGAACAAAAGCAGAACTATTAAGCCACACTCTATCCATTAATTGAGGAAATTCTTTCTGTCTGATCTCTTCTTGTCCTTCAAACATTCTATCACAACTAATAAATTATAATTTAAAATTAGGTAATTGTTAATCCAAATTAAATTAAAAAGATTAGCTAATTGTAAGTTAATTACTAAAAAAAGATTTTTTTAACCAAAAATATAAGTGTAAAGTTGATATTCCTTTATATAGAAGTTACTAGTATAATTGTTAATAATGCTTATATAAATAGAAAATAGACTCGAGGGGACGCTACTTGACCAATTATCTTGAGGATGTTCGTAAGCGGATTCGCTCTATTGAATTACTTCGAATGTTAAAGAAATATCATTCATATGATGAATTAAGTCAGATAATGGGTTATTCGAAAGTAGTATTAAATCGATATATTAGAGGTCATGTTTTACCTGCATCAGATCGAGCTGATGAAATAATCAATACGGCTAAACAAAAACTAGATGTTGAACGATTAGTAAAAGATCAATTAGTTTTTTTCAAAGGTTATTTTGATACTACAATGCTTCTTGGTAATACTTCTTTATTAAAATTAGTTGCACAATACGTAGCAGATAATTTCAAGGATGTAGGAATCACTAAAATAGGAGCTGTCGCACCAGAAGGATTACCTATGGCTGTTCATTTAGCCTCGGAGTTGGGAATAGAGATTGCTATTGCTAAAAGGACACGCGATTTAGGTGTTCGTGAATTCATAAAAGTACATTTCCCACAAGAATCAACAGGAGAATTACTTTCACTTAATATGCCTAAAGGTTTGCTCAATATTGATGATCGAGTTCTTATTATAGAAGATAGTTGCAGAACTGGAACAACTCTCGAGATGATGGTTGAGCTTGTTGAAAAATCAATGGCTAAAATAGGGGGTATTTTTGTTTTAGCTGGTATGGGCGATAAGTGGAAACCAACTATAGAGCGTTTCAAGAAAAAATTTGGTGAGAAGAATATCTATATTTTCTGTACTCTCCAATTAGACTATGATTAAGAAAATTAAGGTTTTTAAACTTGAAAGTAAAGTTTGGTTCTGAAATAAAAGAATTCCAATCCATTTGGTATGATGAAACTGGAATAATCAAAGCAATCGATCAACGGAAATTACCTTTTTTATTTGAGATTTTTGAAGCAAAAACGATAGAGGATATTTGTCTAGCAATAAAAGAGATGGTTGTGCGTGGTGCTCCTTTAATAGGTGTTACTGCTGCTTATGGTTTGGTCCTACATTCAAATTCCTTTCAAGGAACAACAATACTAGAATTTTTGAATTATTTTGATAAAGGAGTCGATAAACTCTCGAGAACTCGTCCTACTGCAGTAGATTTATTCAACACAATTTCAATAATGAGAAAAACTATTGATCGAAATTTAACCATTGAAGAAAATCAAAATAGACTGAAAGAAAAGGCAGATGCTATTGCTAGGGATATTGTTTTTGAATGTAAAAAAATAGGCGAATTTGGTAATGAGTTAATTACTCCTAAAATTAAGAATATTATGACTATTTGTAATGCTGGAGCATTAGCTACAGTTGATATTGGTACCGCACTTGCACCTATAAGACAAGCCAATTCAGAAAATAAAAAAATTGTTGTTTATGTTAATGAAACTAGACCAAGATTACAGGGAGCTCGTTTAACAGCTTGGGAATTATATAATGAGAACATTGAACATTATATTCATGCTGATAATGCTGCCGGATATTTGATAAAAAATAACATGATTGATTTAGTCATTGTTGGAGCAGATCGCATAGTACTAAATGGTGATACCGCTAATAAAATCGGCACCTATACCTTGAGTGTGCTGTGTAAGGAACACAACATTCCTTTTTATGTTGCTGCACCATTAAGCACTTTTGATCTTACTAGCAAGACAGGTAATGAGATAAACATTGAAGAAAGAGCTGGGTCAGAGGTTAGAGAAGCGATAAGTATTGAAAACGAAAATGACATAAATCCAAAAAGAAGGATTATTCATCATATTTTTTCACCAAATATTAATCCAGCTTTCGATGTTACTCCTGCAGAAAATATAACTGGTATTATAACACCAAAAGGGATTTTGAGATATCCTTATCAAAAAACCATCAAAAAACTACTCAACACACAATAGTTCATTCACAAAATTTTTTATTCTAAATCATAAATAATCATATTAGTTGATAATTATGGGGAAAAAAGTAAAACCCGGAATGACAGCTGAAGAGATTGCTACTCTTCATTATGAATTAATTATGGAAAAAAATCGTGAAGAATGGTTAAAGACTTTCCGTAAATACCATCAAGAACAAGCCGATAAATATGGCTCTTCTCCTGATTTATATTGGAGAACTGGACGAAAATACATTGATGAACTAAAGTATTCATACAAATTCAAAACTAAAGTCGATGATCAAAGCAACGATAAACACATAAAATTCTTCTTTTATAGATTAAACAAGGATGGCAAACCACAAGGTTCAGGTCAAGTACCAATTCATGTTGTTGTAGATGATGATGGTGAATGGCGAGTAGATATTGCGAGCTGGTAAATTAATATATACATTAAATGGAAGATTATTATCCATTTCATCTTTTTTTTATTTTTTTCGATTCATGAAGCAAATTTAAGAAAGAATAGCTAGTTTTAAAGATGTATTTAAAAAATAAAAATATTTAAAGGTAATAGTTGAAATTTAACGTAGGCGATTACAATGAGCATTAATCCAAGAGATTTGGCAAAAATTAGAAAGCAAATGAAAATGACTGAATTAGAAGGGGTAGAGGAAGTAATTATTAGATTTGCTGATTATGAATTAGTTATACCTCGAGCTGAAGTTACGAAGATGTACATGGGTGCGGAAGTCTATCAAGTATCTGGTGCAGCAAAAAGACGTGAAAGATCAGATGTAGAAATTATCGAGATAGAGATTTCAGATGAAGATATAGCTCTAGTTGCTTCTCAAGCAAAGGTCACCGAAGAAGAAGCTGAAAATGCTCTCCTCGAAAGCGAGGGAGATATTGCTAAAGCAATTATGCTATTAAAATCAAAATAGGCAATTTATTAGGAGTTATTTTCCTTTGAAAATAGCTCTTCTATTTCATTATGACCGAATTTCATTATTGGACATCTTTGATGGCATTTTTTACATTGTATACAATTATCAATTCTAATTTCCACTTGATTGATCTCTTCATTAATATATATAGCATCATTAGAACAATGTGTTAAACAAACTGTACAACCATTGCACTCTTCAGACCTAAAAACCTCATACACAAGATTCTTGAATAAGTTTTTTGTTTTTGCTAGAGTCTTTCCCTTTGCTACCACAGCTCCATCAGCAGATAGAGTAGCAGTGGCATTAGATCCTTTAGCTGAAAGTATGCCTAACTCTTCATCAAAGTCTATTTCAGAAAAAATAGCCCAAAATTGAGAAAGTCTCTTTAAATTTATTGGTTTATTAAAAGAACCTTCTAGTAAAATTTCACCTGTTTTGCAAGTAGCAAATCCTTCTACTAATGTAAATGTTAATGACCAATCACCGATAGTTTGTTTCTCTCTCTTTTCATATTCTAAACTTACTCCTTGATCTGCTGCCAAATCGAGCATTTTCTTGGGGAGTTTTCTCCATCTCCATAAACCCCATGATAACCATTCTGGAGGTAACTCATTTTTCTCTTGCCATTTCTTAAGGAAATCTTCCCATTTGTCCCATAATGGTTTGTGTGTTTCTTTAATAAGCTCAAAAGTCCCTTGATTACAAGCAGGGCATAACCAACAACCAATACGAGAATATCCTTCTTCATACATTGGATTATAGTAAAGTTGCTCTTTGAAAATATACAACCAAACATGTAAAGCTGTCCATTTTTGGATTGGAGTATAATTTAATTGATTTGGAATCCAGGGGTTAGACCACAAAGTTCTACTTTCAGATCTAGCAATACTCTCATATCCCCTTTGACCTATCAAACTAAGAGTGCGCTTTCCAATACAATCCTCTATTAAGTCATTTATTGGACCTATTTTGAGTATTTTACAACAATATCGATAATCTTTCCCAGGAGGACCATAATTCTCCACAGCTTCCCAGAATCGTTCTTTTGGTATGTCCATTTTACAAAATTTACTCTTCAAATTATTTTTTTCTATGAAATCATCGACATAAGTAATAGTTTCAGGAAATTCTAAACTAGTATTTACAAAGAGGATTTTATAATTGAGATCAGGTATTTTTCTAACTAATTGTAAACAGACAAGGGAATCTTTTCCTCCACTAAAGGATACAGAAAGTGGAAATTCAGAATATCGTTCTTTTATACTTATAATTGATTCAATAGAACGAGCTTCATATCTTTCAATTGTCTCTTTATTTGCTTCTATTACTGCTGACCATGTTTGTGGTTTTCTCTGTATTTTGATTGCTGCTTCCTCAGTGAATTTCTTTAGAAAGTGTTTTGGTTTTAAAACAACCCCTTTATCAATTTGGTCAAGTTCAGAAGCATTAATGCGCATTGTTCCACATGACAAAACTTTTCCATCAAGAGAAAGAGCTACTGCTCCTTCCCCTTTCTTTAATGATTTATCTATTTCAATTATTCCAGGAGCTAAAACATTGTAACCATTAATTATATACTCATTTGCTCCTGGGTCTATAGTCATACTTTTGTTTCTTCTATCAGTTCCTTCGAAAATTCTTTTCGCTCCAAGAATCCTTGGTTGAAAATCCCATTGTTTTAAAAAGAGATTATATCTAATAGCTCCTACAATAAAACCATCAATGATGATTTCATCCATTAAATCATCATAACTGATTTCATTTAAAAGAACAATATTATCAACGTTTAATCCTAAATCATTTGCACTTCCAGAACCAAATTGATCATCAATAATTTTACCTATTCGAAGAATATCTTTTTTAAAAGCAGGTCGAACATCACCTGGAGGAGAAATAGGTACAGATCGAGTTTGTTGATGACAAAAACCACAATATTTACAATCCAAAATGGGTAAATTACAGATATCACACCAATGTAATTTTATTGATCCAAGATATGGAATGGTTTTTCTTCTAGGCATTTTAGTTACTGTCCAATGCTGTACAATTTTATTTTTCTGTATATTATAAAGAAGTAAGAAAGGTGAATGGATAGAAATTCAGTAAGATTAAATCTTTGGAGGAATACCTTCACCTTTATCTGAAGAGATATCAACACCGATAGCCCGTTTAATTAAATCTTTAAGAGGATCAACGCCTTCTGTTATTTCTTTCTTATCAGATGATTGAATTTCAACTATTATTGGGAATGTTTTTTTGCTTGAGCGTATATTATCAATCAATTTATGGTGAAGTCTAGCGATATCATCATCAATAATAATTATGCCAGTTTCAGAATCTTTTGATAACTCAAGTAATTTTTCGCCTGCTTCATCCGGATCAGAAATAATATAACACTCTTTTAATCCACCTAATCGAAGACCCATAGCAATTTGTGGATTTGTTAAACTTACAATTTTCATTACAGTCAATCCTTATTAATGGCATTTTGTTATTCAGTTTTCGTTACTGCGTCAACAATGATTTTTATAGCTGATTTTTGATTTTTCTTACCTAATTCTTCTATTTCAGTTATGGCTTTAGTAGTCTCTGCTTCAATTTTCTTCTTTTCTTTCTGTATTAATTTAGCTGACTCTTGTTTAGCTGATTCAACATCCCTGTATGCTTCTTCCCTTGCAGCAGTTATTAAAGCAACATTATCTCTTTGTGCTTGTCTAATACTTTCCTGGCCTTTTATTTTTGTATCTTGAATAATTTTTTCAGATTTCTTTTCAGCGTTATGTATTTCATCTATACTCATATTTGATTCCTCTAAATATTTCAGCTTTCATGTTCTACAACTTAAAAAGGTTCTTTTTATTTTTTCCTTTCAAACGAATATTTCTTTTTGACTTTCTGATTATTATTTTTTTTCAAACAATCGATAAAGTAGACAAAATACACTATAAATTATTTATAGGTATAAAAATAAAACAAAAGATGTATAATTTAACAGCAGCATTTTTTTGTCCTCTGTCATATCAGAAAGACTAAAAACCATTTACTACTAGTTGTAGTACTACTATCCCAGCTTATTAAAAGGAAAAATAAACCAATGTCGCTTGAAAATAATTCCAATACTATACCTTCATCTAATGAAATCGGATTAGCAATAATTCTTATGGAAGATATGGGACCACAAACTTGTTTTAATTTCTCTACATTGGATGAATTATCTTCTATGTATTTAGCTGTAAAAGGATTTACTGCTTTTATGACTGGATTTGAACGAGCTGACTTTGGTCCAGGAAAAATCAGAGGAATACTCCAAATTCCTGATACCGAGCAATATGCTGTTGCTCTCGATCTTAATATGCGTGGTTCAGGATTCGAAGAAGATCCAAGATTGCAAAACACTCGTACTGGAATTATATGTTTAATAGCTAATGATGAGCAACTCAGTCTAATAAGAAAATTTTACAAAGAAACAGAGAATTTTCTCATTGAGAGATTTAAAGCAATAACTACTATTAATCATTTAAATGAAGCATTTTGTTTGAATGTTGTTGGAGAATATAACGTTTATTTAAAACAAATGGAAAAGAATAGTCAAGAACATGGACCAAAGGAAATTGAACATCAAAGTTTGTATGATATAAGTGTATTATTAGCTCTACCCAAAGAAGAAAATTTAACTGCTCGAGCAATAATGGAAAGTACTACTCGAAGTAAGAAGGGGATAACAGTAGAAGAAATTAGCAAACTTACAAAAAGAAAAACAAAAGAGGAACAAAAATCAATTGATAACCTTTTAGAGAAGGGATTAATTATAGCAATACCTCCTCAATCAAAAGATGCTAATATCAGATTTATTGCAAAGTAAAATGGTTGGAGTGAAAATAAAACAATGAAAGTAATAGTGTTTCATTCATATAAAGGTGGCACCGGTAAAACAACACTTGCATTAAATACTGCAATGGGTTTTGCTCGAAAAGGATACCGAACATTAGCAATTGATGCAGATCTTAACGCACCAACATTTGAGAGTATTTTCATAGGATTAAAACCAAAATATGTTTTCAATGATCTTTTTGAATTTGAGCTTAGAAAAATAAAGAATAATCCAGAAGACCCTAAAACTCCTCCTGTTCCAAAAGATTTACCAATAAACTCCTTGATCGATAAGAATCTTGATTTAATTTTTGCTGAATCAAAACCAAAGTTTGGTCAAGGATTGTTAAGTATGGATAAAACCTTTCATACAAACGCTTTAAAGAAATTAATTGAAACGAAAGAAGAATATGAAAAAATGGGGTATGATTATCTCATAATTGATACTTCTCCTTCATTGAATCTTGCTTCAGTAAATTCCATAATCATTGCTGATGCAACAGTAGTTGTTATTAGACCAAATCGATATGGTATTGCAGGAACAACTTTTCTCATGAAAGAATTATATTCAATGTTAGGAACTATGACTCGAAAAGATTATATTATATTCAATCAGGTTGCTCCTGGAACTCCAGCAAAATTAGTTACACAATGGAAGAAACACTTCAAAAAGCGTCTTGATGTTGATACTATTGGAGTGATTCAAAGTGACAATTCTATTGCATTAAACATGCTTTTTGGTAACTTAATTGTCGATGAATCTAATTCCGAATTATATCAAGTAATCAATATTGTAACAGATAAAATTCATCATGATTTAATGCAACAATAAAAATCAATTCAAAACTAACATATGGAAATATTTTTCCATAATACTACTTATTTAGTAATATAGAGCGGAGTGCTAGCCCTTTTGAGTAAAATTATAGGAATAGATATTCTAGCAGGAACATCAAGTCAAAAATTATCTGCTATTAGTTCAAATCGATTTGCAGTGATTGTAATGGAAGGTGAAAAGATCATTGAAACAGATGACACCATTTCAATGAAAGAATTGATACAATTGTGCAAAACTTATGAACCTGAATTTCTAGGAGTAGATAATATTTTTGAGCTAGAATCAAACTCTGCAAAAATAATTCAATTTTGTAGCCAATTACCTCCTGAAACAAAAATCATTCAAGTTACCGGTGCCCCTCCAGATGGTTTTGAATCATTAAATCGCTTAGCGAAACGATATAACATCCCCTACCCAACGGGACATGCAAGTCCTATCCAGAGTGCAGAAATTATCTGCCGATTGGCTGGTAAAAGTGTAGGATATATTTTAATGCCTTTTGAAGATGAAACAGAAATCAAGATTTCACGTTCAAAAGCAATAGGACCTGGTGGTTGGTCTCAACAAAGATACTCGAGAAAGATGCGTGGAGAAATATTAAATTTAACTCGAGAAGTTGAAAAACAACTACAAGATCATAAAATTGATTTTGATTTAGAAGTAAGAAAAACAGAATATGGTTACGATAATGCTAATTTTCGAGTGTATGCTTCAGTTGCTGAAGTACGAAAAATAGTAAAACCTTTCAAAGGAGAGCTATCAAGAATTGTTGTTTTCCCCATTAGAAAGAAGCGATTAGAATTCATTCCTGCATCTGGAGGACGAAAGAAAATCACTTCGGGGATTAGTAGGAAATCAGACAGAGGACTTATAGTAGGAATTGATCCAGGACCAAACACTGGTATTGCAGTATTAAATTTTGCAGGTAAAATATTATTTAATGATTCACTACGCAGTGTTGCTCGAGGAGATATCATACGCGAATTAACACTCTTAGGTGACCCAGCCCTGATTGCTGCAGATGTTACTCCTCCACCAGATTTTGTAATTAAAATAGCTAAAATGCTTAAAGCTAATGTATATTATCCGGAAAAACTCTATTCTGCAGATGAAAAGAGCTCATTGGTAGATAATTATGCTTCATCGGAAAACATTGATATTAAAGGAGCTCACAAACGAGATGCTTTATTCGCTGCAATTAAAGCATTTAACAAATATAAAACTCTCTTTGAGAAAGTAGATAGTGAACTCAGCGAGATAGAGGATATTCGATTACGAAACGAAGTTAAGCAATTGGTCATTAAAGAAGATTTGAATATCCAGGAAGCAATTGCTGATGTAAAGCAAAGGCAAGTAGTAATTGAAAGACCTGAAATCAAGCGACCTGAAGAAGTGGTTCTAACAGAGAACGAACAAAACCTTGTAGATAAAATTGATGCTTTGAAGGCTTTAAGTGAAAGACAGACTACCCATATTGAAAACCTTGAAGATATGAATATCGAAGCTCAAGAATTACTAGAGAAATATAGTAGAGAAAATAGAGAGTTCGAGAAAAGGATTAAGAAAATAACGAAACAACAAAATCAAGAATTAAGAAGAGATCGGGCAATAAGAACAAGAGACGATGAATTAAATTTCCTAAGAGGGAGAGTAAAAGACCTAGAAAGTGAATTAACAAAGGTTAAAGGAATAATTTCTGATCTTAAAAGAATGATCGTTATGGGTTCTAATAGAATCGTTGTTCCAATGAAAGTTATTTTTGAATTCTCTCGAGAGGGGATAGAGAAAACGATCGAAAGAATGAATATTGAGGCTTTTGACCTTGTTCTACTTGTTGATCCATCTGGAGGAGGACAGAAAACAGCGGAAATGCTCATAGAACGAGAGGTACGAGCAGTAATTTGCAAAGGAAACAATATCTCAAATCAAGCCATGGAAGCATTCTTACAAGCGAATATTCCAGTTCTATTCCAAATGCCTATACGACAAATAGATGATATTGCTGTAGTTTACTATGATGAATTAGAACAAGCAATAAGTGCTTGGGAGGAGCAAAGACAAAAAATACTAGGGGAAAAAACCGAGAGACAGTTAGGATCATTAATATCAGAATATCAAGAACAAAGAAAGAAAGAACTTACCCAAGTATATCAACAAGAACGTAGAGATCGAAAAGAAAAGGATATGCCAATAAGACCAATAAAAACCATTGAAACAAAAGAAGTAAAAGAAGAGTAAAAGAAATCTAGTAACAACTAGAAACGACAGCAACTCAAAAGAAGACTAGGAAAGAATGAAGAGGGGAAACTCTTATTCAGGTTTCAACTCAATTTGAACCCAAAGAATGTTATTTCCTCGAATGAAGATTTTGCCAAAGGAAGCAACTTTCTCTCCTTTGTAGTATTCTAGGGCATTCCTAAGAACCATGTTCATGTGTTGGTCTTGAGCGTCTAAGTAGCCACGATATTCACGGCCGTCTTTTAAACGGATGCCAATAAAGCCATCGTAATATTTTCGCAAATGATTAATGGGATGCGAGTTCAAAGTCGACATAGATTTGTTCATCTACCTAATAGGATTCTATAATAGACAAAAGATTACTCACTTAAAAAGCTAATGAAGATTCAAGCAAATAAGTGAATGATTGTCTTTTCCAATGAGGAAAATTATACAAATAAAAGCTTTTCCTAATAATCGAAAGTT
>DATKZI010000024.1:0-50407 GCA_035528035.1 Bathyarchaeia archaeon | reverse complement strand
AAATTGGCAGCCTTTCTCAGCTAATTCTTGTGAAACAAGCGCTGCACGTGGTACTTCGATCATTGTGCCTATCTTGAACTTGTCTAACTTTACACCAGACTCTTTCTCGACTTCTGCTTTGACCTTCATGCAGACCTCTTTCGCTATTTCGAATTCCTTGGCAAAACCAACAACGGGGATCATGATCTCAGGGAAGACCTTCTTACCTTCCTTCTTAACGTTGGTCGCAGCTTCAAGAATCGCTCGTGATTGCATTTCAATCAATTCAGGAATGCCTAAACATAAACGAACACCTCTGAAGCCCATCATCGGATTACTCTCTGCTGTTTCGTTGACTGATTTTAGTAGTACTGCTTCTTCTGATTCTGGTCCTAGATTTTCCTTCCATATTTTCTCCAGTAATTCTATCTTGTTTGGTAAGAATTCGTGTAGTGGTGGATCAATTAATCGTATTATTACTGGATATCCTTTTGCTTCTCTGAATATTCCTTCAAAGTCTCCTCTTTGGAATGGTAATAGATCGAACACATGTTTCTTTCTTTCTTCTGGTCTATCTCTTGCGAGGATCATCTTTTGAACTATTGGTAATCGTTCTTTTTCCATGAACATATGTTCTGTTCTTGTTAAACCAATTCCTAATGCACCATAATCTATAGCTATTTTTGTTTGATCTGGCTTGTCAGCGTTTGTTCTTACGTGGAATCCCTTGCCTTCTTTTTGAGCAATTTCATCCGCCCAAACCAAGATGGTTTTTATTTCGCTGGATAGTTCAGCTTTCTTTAGTGGTAGTTTTCCTTTGAAAGCAAGAGCATCAAACCCATCGATAGTCATCCAGTCTCCTTCACTAATGGTTTGTTCATCTATACCATGAACTGTACTTTCAGTGATGTGCATACCCGAGATATCACCTGCACCTGCAATACAAGTTGTGCCTATTTGTCTGGAAACTACTGCAGCATGAGAGGTCATTCCACCACGAGCGGTGATAATACCTTCACTGGCAGCCATCCCATGGAAGTCTTCAGGAGTGGTCTCTTCACTAACAAGAATAACTTTTTTACCTTTATCAGCTTCAGCTTTAGCTTTATCAGCGGTGAACATTGTGATACCTGCAGCTGCACCAGGACTTGCTGGTAAACCTTTTGCAAAAACAATTGCTTTTACTGTTTCCCCTTTCTCGTTCTTGTAAGTTCGTTCTTTGGGATTTTCCCAAGCAATTTGTGGGAAGAGAGTGTTCTCTACATCTCGAGGAGTAATTCTACTTACAGCAGTTTTCTTGTCGATCATACCTTCATTGACTAAGTCAAAAGCAATTTTTGCTGCAGCAAAACCAGTTCTTTTACCAGTTCTGGTTTGAAGCATGAAGAATTTACCTTGTTGGATTGTGAATTCGATATCTTGAACATCTTTATAGTGTTTTTCTAATAATTCGCATATCTCATCGAATTTCTTATACATCTCAGGCATTTCAGTTTTAAGTTGAGAAATTGGATTAGGTGTTCGTATACCTGCAACAACATCTTCTCCTTGAGCTTGAACGAGATATTCACCAAATCGTTCATCTTTACCATTTGAAGGATTTCTGGTAAAAGCTACGCCAGTAGCGCTATTTTTTCCTAAATTACCATAGACCATAGATTGGACATTCACTGCTGTTCCTAGATTATGAGGAATCCCTTCATGATTACGATAATTAACAGCTCGTTCAGTGTTCCATGAACCAAATACAGCATGAATAGCTGCTTCAAGTTGGACTTTAGGATCTTGGGGGAAATCTTCACCTTTCAATTCCTTATATAATTTCTTTAATTTTTCAACTAATTCTTTCAAATCGTTAACATCAAGATCAACATCTTGTTTTATGCCTTTCTTTTTCTTCATTTCTTCAAGAATATGTTCGAATTTCTTGCGATTTAAATCCTTTACAACATCACTAAACATAGTTATGAAACGACGATAAGAATCATAAGCAAAACGTTCATCATCAGAAATTTTAGCTAAACCTTCTACAGCCTTGTCATTCAATCCAAGATTGAGCACTGTATCCATCATTCCTGGCATTGAGAATTTAGCTCCTGAGCGAACACTAACAAGTAATGGGTCTTTAGCATCTCCGAGCTTCTTTCCCATCTTTTTCTCGAGATTTTCTAGTGCCTTTTCTGCTTGTTCCAACATTCCTTCAGGGAATTTCTTGTTATTTTTCAAATATTCAATACATGTTTCTGTTGTGATCGTAAATCCTGGTGGTACGGGAATGCCTAATCTTGTCATTTCTGACAAGTTGGCACCCTTCCCTCCGAGAAGATCTTTCATTTCTGTTTTTCCTTCTTCGAAGGCATAAACAAATTTTGTAGCCATTGTATTAGTTTCTCCTAATTTTTTTACAACTTTAAATTAGTCAAGTTTTCATTTGTTTTATCAACAGTTTTGTTAATCTGATATTTTGCTGATATAAATCAATTGTTTTAACAAAACTATCTTTATTACCTATACTCGGCAAAACCATTCAGCATAAAAGAATTACGATTTTTATGTTAATGCTTAAAAGAGCTCGAAACTTTAGTTTCGAAAGCTCTTTCTCAATTTTTTTTATTTTTCATTTTCTTTTGTTCTTTCAGATGTTAATTCTGCAAATGTTGAAGTTGAATGTCTTCTTTTCATTAACCATTTTGGTCCCAACCAATTTAATTTCTCCATTAAAACCATCATAGCTGGAACTACTACTAATCGTATCACTGTTGCATCAAGGATTATAGCTATTGCAAAAGCGAATCCTAATTCTCGCAAATGCCAGAGTTGTGAGAACATTAGTGTTGAATATGCAGCAGCCATAAGTGTTCCGCATGCTGATATAATTGATGCTGTGTGGTCCAATGCATGAGCAATTGCTTCTTTTGTGCTCATTCCATTATCATAGTATTCCTTTATTCTTGTCACCAGGAAAATATCATAATCCAGACCCAGTCCCATCAATATTGAAAATAGCATCAGTGGTAACAACCAGAATATCGGTACATTGAATCCAACGGAGAATACTAGTTGCAATAATCCTAGTGTTATTGCTATACTCAAAGCTATTGTTATTATCAACCGTATAGGTGTAAAATATGAACCAAAGAGGTAGAATAATACAAGATAAACACCTATAATTACTACAGGCACCACTATTGGAAATGAATTATCTGTTACATTCTTTATCTCATATAAAACTCTTGCATAACCTATTACACTTACTACTCCTGTGTTTAACGAACTCAGATGACGTTCTTCAAATATTTGTTCTATTGTTTCTGGTAATGCTCCTACAAATTTCTCTGCTTCTGTGTGATAAGGTGATACATCCATATATACTTCAACGAGCAATGAACGATTATCATTTCCTACAAATGATAGACTATAATCTTTAAACAGTCCTTTATAAGCATCTAGCATTGTCAGTCCCAGTGGTCTGATTGTTGTTCGAATTGTTGTTACATGATCTATTTGCAATAATTCGTCGCACAAAATTGCTGTTTGGAATCTTAAGAGATATTCCAAAGGACTCTCATCAAGGTCATGAATTAACAAATTAATAGGTGTTGGATCTCCTACAGACATCGACTCTGATAGAATATTTCTTCCTTCCGTTCCTTCGAAATCACCAGGTAACATACCCATAAAATCTGTGCTTGTATCCATTGTAAAAGTGAAATAGATAAATGGAGCAGCAATCACAAATGTCAATATAGTTATCGAAACGCCTCTTTTTGTTATGAAATTTGAGAATCTTACCATAAAGCTCTTTTTCTTTTCAGGTTTACTTTCATCTTTCTTAACAGAATAAACAGGTGATCCATCTGGAATTTCTTGAGCAACAGCATCACTCTCATCAGTAATTTCCTTTCTTTTGAACCACTTTTGTGGTCTGAAAATTATTTGCAATATTTTTGGCCACCAAATTATTTCACCGAAAAGCATGATGATTGATGGCACAACAAATAAAGCTGAAAGCATTGACATTATTATTCCAATACACATTGCGATCCCTAAAATTCTCAAGAGTGGGAAATTGGGTATTATCATTGCACCAAATCCTACAATAACTGTCAATCCTGAATGGAATACCGATTCTCCTGCAAATTTGATTGCTATTTTTAGTGCTGCTTTTTTATCCAGCCCCTTCTTTCGTTCCTCATTATACCGTGAGAAAATGAATATACAATAATCCACTCCTGCACCTAATGAAGTAACCGTGAGAAATAGTGTTGCCAAAAAGTGTATATCCATAGCAAATGAGACAAACCACAAAAAGGCCATTGAAACTACTATTGACGAACCTATTGCTATAAGAGGTATAAGTGGTGCTATAAAACTACAAAAAATAATCAATAATATAATTACTACAAATGTTATTGTGAAAACATCAATTGATTTTGCATCTTCCCCTGCTTGCGTAACCCAAACATTTGTCACGTATTGTTCCCCGGTATGATAAATTCTGGTATTTTCTAAATTCATTTCATCAGCTAATTCATGAGCTAGTGCACCTATACCTTCATCTGCAGTTTTTATCATTTCATCAATTTCATCACTTGTTTTGTTGAATTTATTATAATTTATCAAAATTAGACTAGTTTTACCATTATCACTGAGCACCCATTGTGAAATCAAACTTGGAACATCATCAATTGATTCTGGTGGTGGATAAATACCAATAAAGGCATTCAAGACTTGCTCTATAAACTCATTCGTTAGAAGTACTATTTCACTTTCTGTAGGAGTTTCGCCTAAATCATATATTGCTTCAATAAAAGGTGGAACCAATGGTGAAAGGGCATTCTCAATTGTTGTTGGGGATACAGGTAATCCTGTTGCAAATTCTTCAATTAAATCTGAAATGTCTATCCTATCAATAGTTGCATTTACAATTAGTCCTTTGACATCCAAACTACTATAGGTTGTTTGATTTATCATTTGTAATTGACCAAGAACCAATCCTTGACTTGCGTAAGCATTTGGTAAGGTAGAATTATCATACAAATTAGCTGAATAAGTCGTTCCGTTAATTATACTAGTACCCATTAAACTAATATCTTCATAAAAGGTACTAGACCAATTTTGATGATATGTTTCCAGTAAAGGATAAACATCTCGATCATAAGTATTCTTTGTTATCCCCTCTGTCGTAGATAAATATTGGAAGAGAGTTGCATTTACTAAATTAAGGGTTAATGAATGCATTACTTGATCATTTGCCAAATAAGGATTCAATAAATAATTACTAATTGAATTATAAATTAAATCTACGAAAGTTGAATCAATACTCATCCCGGTTGTAAAGTTTGTTTCTAAAGCTATTGTTTGATAGACAGCTGTATCTGGTCCCGTAGCAAATAAGCTTGTATTATAAACAGCGTAATAATATGCTCGAGAGATATTGAACCAAGATGAAAGATATAATCCTGCTATTTGATCCCATAATGCTTTCATTTCTGCTTTGGTTTCATACATCGTTTGATGACTATCTATTATCTCCACTAGTAATGTATCATTTAATACTGTCCTCCCTGTAGAAACAATATCCCAATATGAAGCATTATAATAATCAAAGACAGATAAAGCACTCTGAACATCATAGACACTGTCGCCAAATTCTTGATAGATCCTTTTTGTTAATTCTCTGATATACTCCATATTTTCTTCTGAACTTATTGCTAAATTGGATTGAATAACTATAATAGTGGTTCCCGTTGCATTTGAGGGGAAAAGAGAATTATAAATATTATATCCTTCATTATATTCCAAATTATCCGGTAGAAACTCTAATTCATTATAGCTTAAGACCTGCTGCAAACGAATCATGGGATAGATTGCTCCACCCAAGATAATTAGCCAAACAATGAGGATTATTTTGTATTTGCTTGTAACAAAATTCCCAAGTCGTTCAAAAGCAGATATTTTAATCCCAGACTTTTTCTTAGATTCCTTGTTACTTCTCCTTTCAGCTGTCATATATTTCACCTTTAATTTGAATTCTTCTTTAAAGTTTATAGAGTATTATTTTCTATAATACCTAATAATCATTTTCGTATTACCCAGAAAAAAAACTTGAAAATGTTATCCAAAATTTTAATTTACTCTTTTCCTCATTCAATTATTAGGTGCTAATTAATGCCTTATAGAAGAATTATTGTTGAAGTTATAAAACAAGAAGGACAATGCGCTGCTGGTCATAAAGTCGGCGATAAGATTATTTTCGAGAATGATGAACGAAAAGGAAAATTATGTATTAGTGCTCTTTATTCAATGGTACCCAAAATTTATGCTATGACCTATGAAGCTAATTTTCCATGGCTAAAAGATAAAAACGTATCCACTCATGCTTGCCCTGATGGTTACAACCCTGTGATATTTAAAATCACTCGAGAAGATTTTTCTGAGAAGTGATTTTTTCTTCTTTTTTTTGGTTATTTTTACAGTTAAACAAAACTAAGTTTAACATTTATATACAACCAATTATTATGTCATTAGAATAATTTAGGAGATAATTAACTGGCATTTGTTTTTCCCTCTATGGATTAAAATGATTATATGAAGTAAAATATGGTACAAAAAGTTATTTTACAAAGAAATGATACAATACTAATTTTTTTAAAAAGAGAAAATACTCTACTGTTGAAGTTAATTGTAGCATGGTGTAAAAGCTTTGTCTGGAAAACTCACTTTAGAAGATTTAATACGAATATTTGGCCAAGGAATTTTTCCTAAAGATATTGATACTAAAATAATTATGAAACATTTTGATATACTAATAAATCGTCTTATTAGTAAAAGATCAATAGACAAAGTCAAAGAAGTTTTACTGAATGCTATTGACACTGCTCGAAGAGAGCAATATAAAAATCGTGGTGGAGTAATTGATTCACCTGTTTCACGATTAAGCTCCAGTATAACTGTTAAAAATGGTAATGTTGATGATACTACCAATGATGACAAATACAGTTTAGGTTCTATTAAAGGTGGAATTGTTTCTCAAAGATTGCAAAGAGGTACAGAACAATCTGAAAAGAAACAAGAAAGAGAAGATTTAATTGAAAAATTGGAACAAGGGAAAAATTCTGATATCCTTGTAACAAAAGACAAAGAATCACAATTACCTTCTATAGAAGATTTAACAGTGCTTTCTGGTGGTAATTTAGCACGAGACGATATAGAAAATGGAATTACTTCAGGACATGTTCAAAGAGAGATATCCATCAGAAGCTATAAAGCAAGTGATGAGAATAGAAGTGCCAGATGGGGTAAAGAAGTAGTAAAGAACAGAAAAGGAACACCTCAAGAGATAAATCATCCTGCTTATATTTTTCATTCTGATTTGTGGCAAATAGAAGCTGCTAGAGAACCAATAACTGCTAATCGATGTGATATTTTACAACATGTAATTCTTGATATGGTTGCTAATAACATCAATGTTGTAATGTTAGATACAGAATCTGAACTATTCTTTGTTGTTGAAGGTCATGGATTACTTTATTCCAAAGATACCCTTCGTGATAGAGTGAAAATTCATGAATTAATTCAATTAATGATTATCTCTTGTGAAGCTTGGCAAATTGCTTTGAAACGCCCAGAATCAATGATCAAAGGACAAGACACTTACGGAAAAGACAGTCTTCATGCTATAGATATGACAAGTGTTATTCCACTTTCTGATATTCGTACAAAAATTATTGATATAGATAATGAATTCAAAGCAAATTATGATAATCCTGATTTTTTAGTTAAGAAAGTCTTACACGTTCTTCAAAATCATAGAAAAAATATCATTTGGACCTGTGGTGCATCTGTTATTCCTAATTTAAGAGAAACCATTAAAGAACATAAAAACATCATTGAAAATCCTACCAATTCACTAAATGTTGTAATTATTGGCACAAATCACGCTTACCATCCAATCAAAGTTAAATTTAATCATTCTGGTGATATTTCTTTTGATGAGCTTTACCCTGATTATTGCAAAAAACATTCAATTCTCAACGAAAGTTCATTGATGAATATTCTTGGCAGTATTCCAGCAATTTTTGATACAAATGATATTGAAACTTTTGGTAGTGATATATCTAACATTGCTAATGCTGTTTATCAAAGATTAGGGTATAGTGCACTAGAGATTCTATTTAATCCTGGATTTATTCGGAAAAATCCCAGTGATATGATGCCCATAAGTAATTTGGATATTATTCTTCCTCCCTTGGATTCCGAAATGGAAGATAAATTGGAGAAGAAAGGATTCAAAATAATCTAAAAGCTAAAGAATATCAATTTCTTGTGAGCAATTAGAGGATTGGTTGAATTGAAAGAAATTCTCCATATAGGTATTGATGATACTGATTCAAGAAAAGGTTCTTGCACTACCCATCTTGCTACAGTAATCGTTACTAAAATCTTTGACCTTGTGGCGTTCCTTGATTTTCCCAATTTAATAAGATTAAATCCTAACATTCCATATAAAACAAGAGGAAATGGTGCAGTAGCTATAAGAGTAAAAGGCGAAGCTTCTGATTTAGAGCAGTGTAGAGAAATCACAATCAAAACAATAGAAGAGTTAGCTCAATTTGGTGAGGAAGATACTAATCCAGGAATTGTTTTTATTCAAGGTTCCGTACCAACTAAAATAAAAGATTTTTCAAATAGAGCTATGTGGGATGTTATAACTATCGCAGAAGCTGATAAATTTAATTCATCACCAAAAATAGATTTGATTAAATATGGAAATGGTCGAGGTATCATTGGTGGGTTAGGAGCAATTGGTAATCAGCTTGAAAATGATTTTACCTATGAGCATTTATCGTATCGTCATCCATTGAAATATGGTTCTAATCGATTAATAGAACGTGAGAGTATACTAGTTGCTGATAAAGCTACACCACTAACATTCAATAATGTTGATTATGAATATAATTCTATAATGATTTTACCACGAGGAGCTGATCCTGTTTTTGCAGGCATTCGTGGGGAGACAGTTGAAGAAGTGTGTAAAGCTTGGAGTTTGCTTCGTCCACTAGAAGATATTATCATGAAAATGGTTTATAGAACCAACCAACATACAAATCAACATTTCGTTAAGGAATTCACAATCAAGGAATTGAAGCCACATCTCTCAGCTTATCTTGATGGTGAAATCATTAAAACTCCTTATTATATTAGTGGAAGCCATTTGATTTTTCGTTTGAAAGACGAAACTGGTGAAATTGATTGTGCTGCCTATGAACCCACGAAAAGATTTAGAGGTCAATTGAAAAATTTAATTATTGGTGATAAACTTACTGTTTTTGGTGGTATTCGACCAGCTGAAGAAACCCATCCTATGACTATTAATATCGAAAGAGTGAAAATCGAATCTCTAGAAGAAAAATATTCAACAAGTAATCCGTTATGTGAAAAATGTGGAGCTAGACTAAAATCAGCTGGAAAAGAGAAAGGTTACAAATGTTTCAAGTGCTCTGCTGTTTTTAAAGATGCGAAACCAATTAAGATTAGTCTTCAAAGAAAAATTGCTCTTGGAGAATATTTACCACCAATTATTGCTCATAGACATTTAACAAAACCAGAGAGTAGAAAGGATAGAAACAATACTGGACAATTCCTTCTACCAAAAGATATGACTAAATATCTAAATGAATTAATTTCATATAATAAAAAATATATGAGTTAATTTATTGACTTATTTTGTTTAATCTTCTTCATAAATAGCGCAAAGTTTTAATAAAATCTAAAGGAATTCAACAGTAGAAATATTTATTCCGGGGGATTAACCTCTTGATTAAAATTGAAGACTATGAATTTGACGAAAACTTATTTTATTTTACAGGTGGAGATGGCCATATTTGGTTAAAGAAACTTGATGATGGCAAGGTTCTAGTTGGTTTTGATGATTTTGGTCAAAAACTTGCAGGTAAGATTTTATTTGTTAGAACTGTTCCAGCTGGAAAAGAAAGACCTAAGGGTAAGAGTTTAGGAACGATTGAAACTGGTAAATACGTTGGAGCCTTACGCTGCCCTGTCACAGGAACGATCACCGAAATTAATCCAGCATTAAAAGATTCTCCAGGATTAATCAATGATGATCCTTATGACAAAGGTTGGATCGCTATAATAGAACCAGCAAATCTCGAAGAAGAACTTAAATCTGAATTCATTTTTGGTGAAGCTCAACTTACTGAGTATATCAAAAGAGAAATTGCTGAACACGTAAAATAAAATTGGGATTTTAATCCCATATTATTTAATTTTTCTTTATGAATATGATATTATAAAATTACTAAAATTACCCACCTGCTACAATTTGAGTGATAATGATTTTATCAGAAGTTTTTACTTCACTATCTTTTGTAGCAGCTCGTTCATTTACTATTATTGCTAGTAAATCAATAGGGATATTAGAGAAATCAATTATTTCACTTAGACGTTTTGTTCCTTCAAAATGGATTTCTTTTTCTTTAAAACCAAGCATTTTTTCTGCGAAACCAATAGTTCTAATTATCATTTTTATCCCTAATGATTAGTTATAGCTCTACAAATTAAGTATTACTATTTATGAAATAATTTCTATCACCATTTATTTCTTATTATGTAAATTGCTGAACCACGAAAAGAATATTAATTACTTTAATTGTTTCTTTTGTAGATAGTTAGGAGTTTACGATTTCATTGACTGATTATGAAAGTAATTTTATTAAAAAATATCAAAAAGCACGAGATGAGAAAAATTCCATTCTTTGCGCTGGTTTTGATCCCGCTATTTCAGATCAAAGGGAAAATAATGTTATTCCTGGTAGGTATTTTAAAGATAAATCAATAGAAGAAGGTATGCTAGAATTCTTTGAAGAATTTCTCGAAAGTGTTCATGAGAATTGTTGTGCTATCAAACCAAATAATCAATATATCTTTCATTTTAGTTTGGATGCTTATCAAAAAATGAATCGAATGATCCATGAACAAGGATTGGTATCAATTCTAGATCAGAAATTAGGTGACATCGGTTCAACAAATGATTCAGGATTTTACTGGATGAATAAAATGGGTTTTGATGCAGTAACATTTTCACCTTTCGCTGGTAATATTGCTGAAAGCATTACATCAGCCCATAAAGTTGGTATGGGACTAATAGCTCTAACTTTAATGTCTAACCCAGAAGCAATCTATTTTATGAAAAATGCTCAAATTGAAGGAAAATCAGGTTATGAATTTATAGCTCAAAAAATTGGTGAGCTAAAAGGTGATGGTTTGGTTGTAGGAGCTACTGGGCATGTTACTGAATTAGATATTCAAAAAATTAGAAAACTAGCTGGTAATGATCCTGTAATGTTAATACCAGGTATCGGTAAACAACAAGGTGACTTGAATAAAGTTATAGTTCATGGTGGAAAAAATATTCTATTGAATGTAAGTCGAGATATACTTTATTCAAATAACATAAAAGAAGCAGCTATTAGGTATAACAATCAATTCAATAACGTGAGAATGGGAAAATAAACCATTTAGTGGTTATTTTCCATTTTATTATCTTATCATTTTTCTATAAAGAGCAACATGATTGAATGGTACTGAAATTAGTTGACTATTTCGTGTTTGAGTTAAATCATTAATTTCTGCTGAGTATTCAGAACCATTTACTGTTATTTTAATTGGATTTGGTTGTCGAGAGAAGTTTCCATTTAGCACCATAGAAACTATGAAATTATCAGTGAAATTCCAACTCATTTTCTTAGTATTATCAGGTTCTTCAGTCGTGGGCATAAATTCTGAAACTGTTAAGCTTGCTTCAATTTCATTACTGATAGTACATGGAATTGGTGTAGAGGCAACAATCGTACAAATGTGAACGTCTTCCTTCACCTGTTCAATTATTTTTGTTGCTATTATCTCTTCTTGCCCTTCTACGGGTATTTTTAAATCAATTTTCCAAATCAATGGAGCTAGATCAATATCATATCTATGGAGTATTTTGGTTCCTGTTTCTACGTTCATAAGAGTTCTCTGAGCATTGACACCATATATCTGACCGAAATCAATTATTTCTAAATCTTCTATTTGCTCAACACCAGAGATACGCATCTCCATTGGAACTAAATCTCTGATAATTAATTCATCTAATGTTACAGGTAAGAGATTTATAACTTCAGAAATAAAATATTGTTTTAAGGTACCAGTTTCACCCTCTTCTTCCATAAGTGAATTGTAATCTTGAACTATACGAATCTCTTCCCCTTTACGAATCATAATAGTTCTAGGAATCCTCTTTTCAAAATTGTAAAAAGCTTTTACTTCTCCACCAGATGGGACATTAGAAACTTTCCAGGTAACCTTTAATCCACTATCAGTTAATTCCTTTTTGAATTTTCCACCTTCTTTACAAACAACATCAAGGATTTTATAACAATAGGGAATTATATCGGAAATCATAACATCTGTTAAATCCTTTTCAGTTTCATTCTTAAAAGATGCTAATAATTTATGCTCAAGTAGTTTTTCTGTAGAATGAATCTCAAGAGTTATTTTGTCTTTATGGTCTACACCACCACTATTCTTATACTGAATAGTTCTAGCTACTTTGTTAGTAACAGGTGTCTGATGTTTTTCCAATAGATCATAAAGGTCATCTTCCGACAATAAACGTTCAGATTTGATAGGGATCAATTTAGCAAGAACATCTGTTTCAATGGAAACTAAATCTGATGATTCAACATCTTCAATTTTTACTCGAGAGATTTTCTCTAAGGCTTGTGAGGCTTTCTTAATATATTGATAAGCTTCTTCTTCATCAACTTTGATACCAATTCTACCTAAATATTCTGCAAACCAAACTGACATTCGACGATCATTTATTGGAAGATCGGTTCGGTTTTGAATGAATAATTTAACATTTTTTGCTATGGTGAATAAGGATCGAGCTTTCTGTTGCATTATTTGTTCATCATTTTCATCATAGACCCTAACTATAGCTTCAAGTAATTCCATATCATTAGTGTTTTGTATAGGAGTTATCGATAAAGAAATACTAGCTATTCCGGGGAATTTTACAATTTCAGATTCTTTGCCATGTTGTTCGCTCATTTGTTGCACCTTGTATCAAACTTGTTTAAATTTATTCAATCTTTTATTTTAAATTTGGTTTTGAGATATATTAACCAATTAATATACTATGAATAAATCTTTTGATGAGGGAAAATTCTATGTTTATTGTTTCAATAGATTAATTTATTAAAAGTTACTAATAGAAAATAGTTAGTATAATAAAGTATTATATCTTAGATTTCAATGGAGCAATTCTAAATGTTATATGCCATAAAACATGCATTACGGGGACTTAGTCGTCGAAAATTGAAGAATCTTATTAATATGATTGGGATTCTTATAGGAGTTTCTCTATTGGCGGGTGTACAAATAGCTACTGATTCATTAGTAAATGCTATGAAAGAAACTGTAAGTCTGCGGTATGGTGATGCAGATATAGTTGTACAAAAAGGTGAATATGTTCCTGAATTCTTTAATTATTCAATATTTCAACAATTAAGAGTTGATTGGGAGTTGTATCAGTATATTGATGGAATTGCCCCTAGAATAACAACAGATGTAATAATAACTTCAATATTCACAACAAAACAAACCGAACCACTGGTTACCGCTCTAGGGATTGATCCGTTTTGGGATAAACCTTTTGGTGATCTCATCCCTGATGATACCTATGGTAATAATAATTTTGATATTTCAGGGCTTGAAGAAGGAGAATGCATAATTGGTAGTCTTTTAGCTGAATCAGTAATTGACTTTAAAATTGAAGGCGAAGGAAATAATGAACAATTATATTTACCTCTTGTTGCACCAATTGAAATGACATATTTAGATAACCAAGGAAATATTAGATTTGAAACTCTTAGAGTCAAAGGAATAGCTAAACCGGAAGGGAAAGGAGTACTAAATACTGGTTATACTGTTTTTATGAAATTAAATCATTTACAATCATTATTCAGCGTAGCAGGTTCACAAATCAATACTATTATAATTAGTACAACTGAAGGAAATGATAATGCTATTTTCGTTAGAGATTTAATTCATGAAAGATTAGCTTTTCACTTTGGTGAAGAAGAAAGTAGTAAATACCAAATTGATGCCCAAAAATATGAGGCTTTTAAAGACGTTGAGGATTCTGTTCGTTCATTTCGAATTATTTTGTATGTTTTTGGTTCATTAATAATAATATCTGGAGTAATGTTAATTCTAAATATTACATTAATGAATATTGATGAACGACAAAGATCTATTGGTATAATGCGTGCTATAGGAATGTCAAGAAGACAGTTATTAACAACGCTTCTTACCGAGAGTCTAATACTGGGAGGATTTGGGTCCCTATTGGGATTGGGAGGAGGAATTCTTAGTGGTTTAGGAATAATTGGACTACTTGAGAATTTTCTCAATATAGGTGAAATATTAACTAATATACCACTAATTATCAAACCGATTGGTCTAATAATAGCATTTACAGCAGGTTTGTTAATCTCATTAGTAGCAGCAATTTATCCCGCTTGGAAAGCATCGAGAATCGATATTGTAGAAACAATAAATGAAGTAGAAACTATAGAAACCAACAGAAGAAGTGGCAATTGGTCAATGTTAATAGGTGTTTTATTAATCCTAGGAGGTATAGGATCCTTTGTTTTATCACTGATGATTACTCCAGAGTGGCGTTGGATGGTTTTTGTAGGGAGCATCCTTGGATTCCTTTTTGGTTTAGGATTTACTTTTTCAAGGATAATTGGTTCTAGAATTTCATTCAATCTCTTTGCTCTTTCATGGATGGCTACGGGATTACTTTCAGTTTTACTATTAAATCCCTATTTAACAAGAATCGGTTTAGATCAAGAAACGTCACTTTATACTTTCTTAATTTCTATGTTAGCGTTAGTGTTTGGTACAATTATCTTTGTTGCCCTAAATCTTGAATGGATTTCCAATCGTTTCAATGATATTTTCCAGAAATTTAAACGCACAAGAGCAATTGGTATAATTTCAATGCGCTATGTTGGTAAAAAGAGAACCCGTTCTGCACTAACTTTTGCTATTTTTGGTGTAATTCTTACTATGAATGTATTTCTTTCTGTTTTTACTGGTAGCTTTACGTTAGGATTCAATGATTTTGCAGAAATTGAAGAAGGTGGAGTTAATATTATTGCTTATTCACCTTATGGTTCTATAGAGTATGAAGATGATCCAATTGAAGTCATCATGAATGCTGATCCAAACATCAATAATGTTATTGGGATGAAATTTGTTTTTTCATTAACTGGAGCTTATACGAATCTGATATTTACTGCAACAAATGAAACCGATACAACAACTGAAATCATACCTGTTCCTTCAGATATGTGGGGTGTTAATGATGCATTTATCAACATGACTGAATATAATTTCTATGATATTTGGGATGAAATTGAGGGAGATCCATGGACAGCTGTAAGAAATCCAGTAAATAATTATGCTATTCTCCCAGGATTACTTCAAGAATTTGAATTTGATCAAGGTGGTAAAACCTATTCATTAGATATTGAATTAGGAGATTTGGTTAGTGTAAGCAAATTTGACCAACTTACAAGTGATATAATTATTGAAAATTATACTGTTATTGCCTTTGTTGAAACTACTTCTTATTCTATGTTATTCTCCAGTTTTCTTTTTACAAGCGAAGATGCTCAAATATTCAGCGATATTCCGAATTATAATGCTTTCCTTGTACAAACAGATCCGAAATTAAATACTGAAGAAAATGTCTTAATAAGTAGAAATATTGAGAAAGAATTAACAGGTTTTGATACGATTTGTCTTAGAGATAGACTAGAATCTTTTATGGAATTAGTTGTACAATCAATAAGTTTCATGCAAGCATTTGTTTCTCTTGGTTTAGTTGTTGGTGTTTTAGGTTTAATTGTAGTGTCGCTTCGGGGAATCACTGAACGAACAAGAGAAATTGGTATGATGCGTGCACTTGGTTTTAAACGTGCTGAGGTTATAACAGCTGTTGTAGTGGAAATCTTTGCTGTTGCTTTAGTAGGTCTAGTTATTGGGTTAGTTAATGGTTTTATTTTAGGAAGAGGTATGCATGGTCAATATCTAAGTGATTATGGTTTCAAATTCATCATTCCATGGGCTATGCTTGGACTTTTTACAGCTATTACAGTAGCATTATCAATTATAGCTGCTGTTCTTCCAGCTAGAAGAGCTTCTAAAATACCACCAAGTGAAGCTTTGCGATATACAGGTTAATGGAATCTAAGCATTCCATTCCTTTAAAATCGTAGATGATACTATTTCATCTAAACAAGGCATATTAGCTAATTGATCAACTATAGGTTGATAACCTCTTCCTATGGTTCTAGAGCGAAGTATTATCATTAAATCAAATTTCCCAGTTATTGCTGAAACCCTTTCAACTCCAGGGATGCTTTTGATTTTTGCAATATCACATATCTCTCCACCTTTGACTTTAGCTAAAATCATAATTTTTACTTCACTCATTGATAAACCTACAATCCCTACAAAGACTAGAATTGCTCCTATACCTCGTAAGAGCCAGACAATCCATGCTTGTGGGCCTTCAGGCAAAGTAAATGCTGCTTCAGACAATAAGCTACCTATGAGTGCTATTGGAATTCCTGCTACTACAGACACTGAAGATAATGTATTAACAATAGACATTTTTCCCATTGCTAATGCTCTCACATAGAAGATTCTAGCAATATAGACAAGAAGCATTGATAATGCTATAGGAAACAAACCTTTAACAAAAGTTGATTTGAACATATCCCAACCACCAGAATTCATAAATGGTAAAGTAAAGACTATAGTAAAAAAGGACATAAAGAACAATGTCCATAATCGAATGTTAGTTGAATCTAATGTTTTGCCTTTAGCATCTTTTGTACCAACAGCTTTTTTCTGAAATATTACATATACAGCAGCACTTGTATTTAATACTAGAAAAACTAATACTAAATCAACCCAAGATGTAGTACTGCTGCTAGAAAGATCGATGGCAGCTAATATAACTCCTATAACGATCATAATTATTGATTGAATTTCTATTGCCGCTGGTTTTGATTTATCGATAACTAAATCACCAATTAGTAAATAGACTACTACAAATTGAGAAGCTGGTAGGAATACTGAGATGTCCATATCTTTAATTAAAATAAAATACACCAATGTTTGTATTCCAGAGAATAATCCTGATAGACCTAACCAAAGAAACATTTTCTTATTAGGAATTTTAATACCATAAAATTGTGGATCGATATATTGCCCTAGAAATGAATATTTTCTTTTTGCACTCTTTTTAAGTGGAGGATGTTGATCGACAGCATTTATTTGTTGATTATCTGTTTGTGAATATTTATTCTTTGAGAATTTAGCTATTAGATTCTCGAGAGGTTTTTTACTAACTGGTATCCATAATATTAGAACAAAAAGAACACTAACAATAGTACCTATTAACATTGACTGAATAGCGAAAGCATATTCATTTTGTACGATCTCAGCTCCAACATAATTATCAATTGCTACCCAAATAGCTCCAATGATACCTGAGAGGACTGCTAGAATTATAAAAGTGTATTTCCTACTTATTTTTTGAATTGGTCTAGTGGTTTGATCTACCAAAGGTATCATCCTATTTTTTTAAAATTCTTTTTGTATCACTGATGTATTAGTTTCTAAAATACCTTCAATTAAATGAATTTCCTGTGTTCGATTATACATTTCATCCATAGTAACAGTTTCAACACGAACAATTATATCATACTCTCCAGTGATAACAGCTACGGATGTAACATTTGGAATTTGTTTTAATTTAGCTAGAACATCATTTGTTTTTCCTAATTTTACTGATAACATTATGTATGCTTTTACATTTTCAGAATCATCACTACTCATAGTTTATCCCAACATTTGGTTCTCACATAATATATTACTTAAGAATAATTCCATTGATGAAAAAACTCTTTCCTTACTTGAGAGCTTGTATAGCAATAAAATTTTACTTAATTTGAATTTACGGGAAATACTTATTATGTAGATAGATATTCTCATTATGAACATTTGCTTTGAAAGGTGACGGTACTAATTGGCATTAGAAACAGTTGAAGAGTTAATAATTTTCATTGATTTAGATAATTTCAAAGAACTCTCTGAAAAACAAGGTTGGGTTTCCTATAAACCTAATGAGATAACTGGTACCATGACTCATCTAATCTTGAATTTTATAAGAAAGCACATAGGAGAGGTTATTTACGGGTTGGATGAGATTAGAGGGACAGAAGAATGTATGATCAGATTGACTGGTGTTTTATCACATGAGGATATAATAGTTGATTTAGAGAACATTCTTTATGAAATACAGAAACACGGGCAAGAATGCGGTTGTGAAGTATCTGCAAGTATTGGCGTTTCACGTGGACCTTATACACCGATAACACCCACGGGACCTTATCAGTGGTCTAAGAGATTATTTAAAGGACAAGCACAAAGATTAGCTCATAAAGCTTTGAGAAAAGCTAAGAAAAATGGTGGAAACTGTATTATTTTCCTGTGATCATTTAGAATTTTATTATGGGCTGTATGTATATTGAATGAATTAAGAGGTGTAAGGAAGTCAACTAAAGAATCAAATATTTTCTTAGTTGATATGCATATTCATACAATTAATTCTCATGACAGTCAGATAACTTTAGAAGAAATTTTAATTGAACTTAGTGGTATAGTAAATGCTATCACCATAACCGATCATGATTTTATAGGCAATTATTCTAAAGCAAATTTAAAGACTTTAGAGGAAAAATATCAGATAAAAGTATTTACAAATTCTGCTGAAATTTCTACTTCTGATGGTGATCTGTTAGCTTATGGTATTTCTGCTGCTCCATCAAGAATGGTAGCACCTGAAGAAATAATAGATTTAGTGCATTCTGAGGGGGGAATAATCGCAGCAGCTCATCCTTTTACACCTCTTGGAGTAGGTGATTTAATTTATGAATTAGAAATTAACGCAATTGAAATCAATGGTTCACGACCATCCATAGCAAATCAAAGAGCTAAAGAAGCTGCTAATCTTCTGAATTTACCTTGTATTGGTGGAAGCGATTCTCATACAAGATTTGATACAGCAACGTGCGTTACTATGTTTGACAAAAATCTAGAAACAACTGATGATTTAATTAAAGAAATAAAAAAAGGGAATTGTACCCCAATATTTCTAAGATAATTGAAATTAATGTTTTAATCCTTGATAATTAATTTATCAATTAAATCCTTTGTTATCTTGTTTCTACGTTCTTGATGCTCTGAAATAAATAGCTTAACTTTTTCCCCTAATTGCTTCTTACATTGCCCACATAACAATTTACCACCTAAGCAATCATTTCTCATCTGAGCTATGTTTTTGTCATTTGGTTCAAACAGATAATATTCATACCAGTAGACATTACATTTATCTGGTTCTCCACCCAATTCTCTTTGTTCCTCTACTGTTGCTCGACCTCCAGTAAATGAGCTCATTATTTTCTTTTTCGCATCATTTGGATTATCTGTGGTAAAAAGACAAGTATCAGGTTCTGAAGCAGACATTTTTCCACCTTCAGCTAATCCCGGGAAGAATTTACAATGGATTGCTGCAGGTTTATAGTAACCTAATTTAGGAGCAACATCTCGTGTAATACGCCAATAAGGATCCTGATCTATTGCGGCAGGTATGAGTATAGGTACATTTTTGCCTTTCAAAACAGATGGTAGAAAACAAGGCATAGCCTGAATAGAAGGATAGAAGATCATGCCAATATTAGATTCATTACTAAAACCAAAAACAGCTTTTGCTGTTGAAAATGTTACTCGTTTCGCTACTTCTACAGCAATTTGATACATTGTTTTTGTTAGCTGTGAGTCAAATATAAAATGAGTCTTCTTAGAATCAAAACCTACTGCAAGAATATCTTTTGCATTTTCATAAGCATAATTCTGTGTCTGCTCAAAGGTTAAATTTTGATTAAAGAGAAATTTTTCATCATCAGTTAATTGGAAATATAGTTCTACATCAAAAATGTCTTGAAGCCATTTTGTAAATATCCATGGCACAAGGTGTCCTAAATGAGTATGACCAGATGGTCCTCTACCAGTGTATAAAACAAATTTTTCACCTTTTTCTAGCATTTTTAATATCCAATCAAAATCTCTATGACTAAAGAAAAGTCCTCGTCTTAGAAGAAGATGAAGGTCACCACCGCTATACTTTTTTATTTTTACTATTTCTTTATTTGTTAGAAGTGTCGTTCCAAATTTTTTAACCAATTTTTGATAATCAATTATACCACTAACTTCCCATGGAGTAACAACCATTTCTTCTGATTTTTTTTCTGTATCTTTAGACATTTTTCTACCATCTAGCTAAATTATAATATTTTATACATTAGAAATTTTCTAACTTAATAAAAAGTCTTTCATTGCCTAGAATTGATATTTTTTAATAAATAAAATAAAAATTTTGAAAGGAGATAACTATCAATTAAAAATTAGTTATCTTCTTCATGAGCTTCATCTAAATCAATAATTCCTAATTCGATGGTTTCTGGTTCATTTGTGTCCATTAAACTAGAATCCACAGTAATATCACCAATAATTATCATATCATCTTCTTTCAAATCTTTTCTAAGGTCAGGGTCACCCGATTCTTTGAACCATTCATCTCGAATATCATAAGCTTGTTCGTTCTTGATCAATTCTTCTCTTTCTTGAATTCTTTCCATACTAGCATACCATTCTTCCATTTTCTTTGATCGTTCTATTTTTTCTTCGCGTCGTTTTTGTATTTCTGTTGGTGAGAATTTCCATCTTAACCATTGACCAAAACGCATATTGTGTGGTTTTAGGATATATTTTCTAACAGAATATTGTAATGCTAAAACCTGTATGAAGACAATAAGGACAGCAACAACGATTAGGATCCAATCTAAACCTAACTCTCCTCCTCCGTGTGTAATTATTGAGTACATAGCCATCGGTATTATTGCTATTGCTATTATTAGAGCAGGAATACCTATGAAAATAAATAAGCCTTCAATTAAATAAAACAAAATTACATAAATAACATCACCGAAGCCGCTTGTACCGCCTCTTTGCTTTTTCTCTGGTGGAACGTAGGTCAATTTAAATCACAACATAGATTTTCTAAGTATGCTTTCGTTTCTATGCTTATAAGCTCTTGTTTTATTACAAAAAATAATTTAAAAAGAAATTAATGGAAAATGTTTTACCACCAGACATCTTTCCAACCCATAGTATACCCTACTGCATTAGCAGCAAAATGAACACAGCCAGCTAATGGTAACATAATTATCCAATAGGTCCATGGAAAAACTGTGTCAATTCTTGCTAAAGCTAATCCTAATATCATGAAACCTATTTGATCCATAACAATTAAGGACCCACCTGATGGGATATTCATTCTACGTTTGATAAAAGAACCTACTACATCACCAAGAACAGCTCCTAGTCCTTGAAAAAAGCCATTGGTTATTGGTATATTAAACCCAATTTCAACATTATTCATTAGAAAATAGCTTGTCAGCAATCCAACTAAAAATCCAGTTATAAAACCTGCTGCGAATCCTCTAATGGTTTTATTATTACCTAAGATTCTTCTTCCATCAAACCAATTTTTACGAAAGTCCATAGGTAATCCCCCACCAAAAAGCAAAGGTGTAACATTAGCAACTAAACACGGTAAAACAAAGAAAATAGCATTAAAAACTTCTGAATCGAAAATTGTCTCAAACCATGAGGTAAGCATAGCGGTATCACTTTCAAATTTCTAGCGGAACATCAACATAGGAAATACGATTATAAGCTATTAAAATATTCTTGTCATCTATTCTTAAAATTATTTTTGATGTATTAAAATACTTTAATATGAAAATAGTTACATAAGACTAACTTGATCAAACATTGGAGAAAATGATTTATTTTGAATATTTTTTGCAAAAATAGAATTAACATTCATTTATCATCGTCTCAAATAAACCTAGACCCTCAAATTATAAATTCACAAGTGGATTGTAATTTTATCTCACATGCACATACGGATCATTTACCTACAAGCAAAAAGAAACCTGCTTTTTCTCCACTAACTGTTTGCTCAAAAGCTACTGCGAGATTATTTTATGAACGAATGGGTTATAATATCGATCAGAAAGATTCCTGGAGCAATGATGATTTTACAATTACAGCTGTTCCTGGGGGGCATACTTTTGATTCAACTGTTGCTGAAATTACTGATCATTCAACCAATCAATTAATAGTTTATACTGGAGATGTCAATATAGAAGATAGAGGTTATTTGGCAGGTTACATTCCTAAGAAATGTGATATATTAATTTTAGAAGCTACTTGGGGTGATAAACACTATCAGTTTCCCTCATTCAAAGAGCAAATTAACAAAGCTCGAGATTATATACAAACTCAAATTGACAAAGGTTATCCCGTAGCAATTTTAGGTTATCCCTTAGGAAAAGCTCAACTTCTAAACCATTCTTTAGGTGATCTTTGTGAAAATAGATATTCAGGCAAATCTGTTTGGGTAATGGAGCAAGTACATAAAGAATTAGGATTAACACTTTACGATACAATCAAATTGCCTGAAAATTTCAGTGAAGAAAACACTTCTTTGAATCAACCTTGGTTATTATTTTACACACACAGAGGTGCTAGTGATCCAACACTAAGTAAATTGAAACGAAAATTCAACCTTAAGATTGTAGGATTTTCGGGATGGGCAAAAGATGAAGTGAATTATAAATATCGTATGGGTGTTGATGCTGCTTTTATGATCAGTGATCATTCAGATTACTTAAGCTTACTAAAATTGGTAGAAAAAGCTGATCCTAAGAAAATTTTTACTGTTTTTGGAAATGCTAATGAACTTGCTCGAGATTTACAAAAAGAAGGTTTTCAAGCCACTCCTTTAAAAGAAGGTCAGGCAACACTTGAAAACTTTTTCTAATTAAAAAAAATCATTCCCCTATAATTTGAAGGTGTTCCTTTTCATAGATTATTACTCCTCGTCTTTTAGCGAATTTCTCAGCTGATTCACTAAACATATTTGAGATGATCATACCTTTCCTATTATTCAAATCTGTCAACATTCTTTCAAATCGAATAAGTCTATCTACACCTACAGCTCTATTCCAATTGACAATTTTAACTAATACTTCATTAATATCTAATTCAGAATCGTCTTTAATTATCATATCTATTTGATATTTTCTCCCACTAGAACCAACTAATATAACTTCTTTAGCAATTTCAAAGTTCATATTTTTGAAGAAAGCAAATGCTAATTCATGTAAATCAGTTTCTTCTTCACCATTGTTGGGCGACAAATACTGAAATGTCCTCCTGTTCACCTTTAATACTTTAATTTTTATCTTTATTTTTATTTAGAAAACGGCACTCCGGTTTCTAATGGGGTTAATTTTTTTTTTTCTCTAAATTTGCAACCACGCTCTTATTGCAAATTTTATTCATTTAAATTTACCTTTAGATTAAAGGAATTCATATAGATAGTTATTGAAAGTAGAAAATGATATTTTAACCTTTTGAACATTATACCATTCTATTAACTAAAAATTAATAAATTTCTATTTATTTCACTTATTGCCAATTATTTTAATACTAAGAATTAAAATGTAAAATAGAGTAAGTTATTCTAATTGTAGAAGGTGTTTTAATGAACTCCGAATTATTACACGATAAACAAGCTCCAATATTATTAGATAAAAATATTGAATTAAGAAATAAGTACATACAAGATTCAATTCTATTAAATTTAAAAACTGATGGGGAAAAAATTACTGCCTCAAAAATAGAAGGGAATATGGATGTGCTGCAAATATTTACTGATAAGCTTGAACAAAACACCTGGGAAGAAGGATTGGTTTATTTAAGAAATAAATTGAATCCCTATCCATATCATCTGCAGTTTGCTTATATACAAATGTTGGAAAAATTAGTAAGCAATTCTTTAACTGTACCTGATCGAGCTAATTATCTAAGAACGATATTATTAGAATTAGAGCGCATTATATCGCATATCGATATACTAGCTAAAATGCTCCAAGTAATATCTTATCCATTTATTTATTCCCAAATTATTCATATGAAATTGCAAATAGAAAAAATCCTATTAGATTATTTTTCTCAAAATGATAAAGAAAATAGAACAATTTTAATTGGCGGTCTCACTTGTAACCTTACACAAGAAACGATAGTTGATTTAAAAAGTATAATTATCGATCTAAAGGAACAAGCTGAAAAAATTCATAAGAAATTAGCTAAAAATAATGTTTTTAAGTATTTGTTCAAAGAAGCTGGTTTTCTTTCTCGAGAAACAGCTCTTAAATATTCTCTCGTAGGTCCACTTGCGAGAAGTGTAGGGATAACTGATGATGTTCGAAAAACAGATCCTTATGCTGCATATGGTGATGTATATTTCTCTATACCTGTAAATGATAGCTGTGATTTATATGGTGAGATTATGGTTATTTTTGATGAAATTAAAGAATCGGTTTCTATCATTTCACAGCTTTTAGACAAATTACCCCCTGGAGGTATTCATCAAAAAATCGCTGATTTAGAGATCCCAGCGAAAAATGTCATAACTAGGATTGAAACACCAGCTGGTGAAATGTTTTGTTTTATTATGAGTAAAAATGGTTCATTAGCTACTTCTCCAAAAGTTTTCAGAATTACATCACCTCAAAAAATAAACATAAAAGGATTTCTTGCAAGATTATCTGGTGAAGCAATAGAGAACCTACCATTGATACTTTCTACAATTGGAGAAGGATGGTATGTTGTTTGAAGGATTACAAATCTATAGTCAAAAGGTTTTTAGCAATATTTCCTAAATCATTATGTAGTATTGAGGTAAAAAATATAGCAGAATAAAAATGAATTACAGAGGATAAAGAAATGGGAATTAATTTGTTTGAGATTCTTGTATTTCCAGGTTTTGCTTTCATTTTCGGTTTGATAATCTTGTTTGAACAAATCTGTAGTCGTGTTTATGCAAGATTTTATTACGCCCATCAAAAAACACCTATGTTTATTCCTATTATAGAACACCTCAAGCTATATATAAAAGGTGAAAAACCCAGATTTAATTTCAGATCACTTTTACAAAGTTTCCTGTTATTTATTTTATTAGCAATACCTTTTGCAGGTTCCTTGTTTCTCCCAATAAACATATATGGTACTTTGCCAAGACCAGGTGGGGGATTTAATGGAACAACTCTAAAATTAGAGGGGGTTGTAGGTATTTTATCTTTTGAAGGAGATATTTTAATTTTAATAGGGCTATTTTTCCTTTTCAGTGTTTTTATTTTCATCATTCAATATTTACAGAATGAGAAAACAACAAAGGAAGCCTTATCAAGTGCAGTGAAATTCTTAGTGCTTGATGTTGCTTTATTCTTCGCTCTTGCTGGACCTATTTTAGCTGAAAAATCTTTAAGTTTAAGTCTTCTCAGTGAAGATATTAGAATGATTGTTAATTTTAATCCTGTTTTTGGTTTTCTGTTATTATTACCTTTATCAACAATTGGGGCAATATTTGCTTTAAGTCTTAAATTTGATCAACCATTTTTTGATAAATTAAATACAGATCCTGAAATCGGATTGAGATCTCCTGTCCCAAAGAATTGGAAATTGTCAATTTGGAACTTAGCTATGAGAGCAATGGAATTTCTTGTAGTAGGGATAATTGCTACTATATGTTTGGGAGGAGCATATTATCCTATACCTTACAAAGCTTATAATCCCACTTTAGCTTTTACTTTGAACTTTATTTTCAAGTGCGCAATTGTAATGATAGTTAGTGTTATCATTCGTTCATTAAGACCAAGAATGATGTTAACTCAAACTATAAATTTTACATTTAAAGTGCTAACACCTATATGCCTAGTCTCTATTCTCATGATTGGCGGGTATATTGGTATTTGGGGAATAAACTAACAGTCACAATTAAATAGGTTAATAAAACAGTTTGTCTATTTTGTACTTGTTCAAAAAAAGGAGAAAATAACAATGGCAAGTGATGGTTTTCAACTAGCAATGTTCATTATCTCACCAATCATCTTATTATTAGATGCTATAATAACCACATCAGGCATTTTTAGGAGATTTACTCGCCAAGAAAAAAGCGATGAAAGTGAACGCAAACAGCTCATCTCCATGGTTGATGTTATGGAGAAAATTGGCATTGGACTTGGGGTCCTAACATTAATTTTAGCAGGCTATCTTGCAGTGAATCTTCCCAATGTTGGTGCTGCATGGATTAATTATTTCAATCCATTTACTATCCTCTTCATGGTTATTATTGGTTCATTAATGACATTACGAACTCTTGATGATTCCCCAATAGCAGCAGTGATTGCTTTAATAGCAGGATTTCTTGGTGCAGCAATATTCTCATTTGCATTTGGTGAAAACTTCAATGGCAGATGGATTTATGTAGGAGTTTTTCTTGCAATAGATATAGCTGTATTTGTGTTAGTTAGATTATTAACTAAGCAAATGGCTATGATAGGTAAAGTGCTAAATTGGGCCCCTATTGCAGTAATGATATCTCTTTTTTGTATTGGATGGGCAATCTTCCAAATTGTGCTTTTGGTTATTCATGGAATTAATCTGATAGGAACTTAATTTTTCTATAAAAATTGGTTCCTTTTCTAATCTTTTTTTAGTAATTAGTTAGTTGATAATAGAATTAAATAAGAAAAAAAATATAGAAAAAAAAAGAAATTTTGAAGAATTAGAATCTAATATTCATCTTCTTCTTCATCATCATTGTCGTTGGGTTCTTCTGGACTGCCATATTCATCTTCAATGGCTAATTCAATTTCATCAGTTTCATCAACATCTTCTGAATCCTCAAATAAGTCCTCAGGAATTTCTTCGACTAAATCAGATGCTTCTGTCTTAAGAGCAATCATAAATCTTCGGGCAAGAAGATCATAGAACTTTGTTAATTCACCTAAATCAGTTGCTTCATAAAATTCTCCTCTACCAATTTCTGAAAGTCGTTTAAGAAGTCTATTATCAGCTTCTCCTAAACCTATGGTATAGAGAACTGTATTAGGATAATCACGTGCACATTTGCGAACAATTGGTACCGGATTTATTCCTAAACCATTACCTTTGTTTGGTTGACCATCTGTTAATAAGACAATCATTGTTGGGTTTATTTTGCCTGTAATAGAATTAGGCGCAAAACGTGATGTCATTTCATATGCTTGTTGAAGTGCTCCGCTCATAAATGTTAATCCACCACCTTTTGAACATCGTTTTGAAACATATTCAGCAATAACTTCTAATCCAGCTGATTTTGCTTCCCCTGTACAAGAAATAATTGGTGTGGATCCACTTGAACCATATTCAACTTCGAAGATATCAACATCGCCTGCAAAGCTTAGAATTGCTAATTGTTCACCCCAACCACGGGAAACTTTTTGTGATAAAAAGAGTAATGTTGCCAAAGCAGCTCCTTTTATTCGAGAAACTTTCTTTTCATCGAATTCATTTAGAAGTGAATCTAAATCTCTTCCGCCTTTCAAGCCTCTACGTAAACCTTCGATTGCTGTACCAGTTCCACGAACAACCATATCTTCTTTACTCATTGAACCAGATACATCTAAAACTAATACTGCATTAAATGACATTTCACTTGCAGGAACAAGTTGAACTTCAACTTCTTTACCGGAAGGATCAATAATTCCTACTTCATCACCCTCTATTTCTGGAGTAGATTCAAGGAAACTAATCTTCACATGACCACATCCAGCATCTGGCCAATCAACTTGCAAATTTCTGTAGATTGGTCTATTTCTGATTACAGAAGTCATTTCATCAAAATTCTCTAAGATATAGCTAATGCATTCCTCTACAGGTTGACCCTCTAAAGGTTCAATTCCGAATTTTACTCTCGTAATTGCTTCTTTTTTAATGAAAGCTTTTCGAACATTAACTCGATCACCATCACTAATATTTGCTGAATCTAATATTCCATTGTCAACAGCTATGGTTTCAGCTTCCACTTCATCATTTTCTAAAACTTGAACTGCACAACTATCCTCGAACTCATTGATAAGTTGAATAATATCAAAATCATCAACCCCAAGTCTAGTCATGTCTCGTTTATTCATATATGCTCGGCCATCGATTTCGCCAACATTTATAACCGAAACATCAATTATTTTTTCGACCATGTCGCATCATCCTTGTTTGTTTTTTTGTATGTATATAATTACATACATTTACATAGATTATTTGCTTTTAAAATGTTTGCATTTGGGGATGGTTTGAAAAAATTGTTTTATGATAAAAAAAAAGATAAAAAAATGAATGGAAAAAGGGAAAAATCCCATGAATGTTTTATAGTTTATATGTAAATTGAAAATCTGCATGTGAAATAGCTATTCCATCTGTATTTGCATAATATATTCGGAGAGTATAAACATTGTTTACTACAAAGAGTAGATGATTACTTGTAGCATTTACATCTCCTGGAGGAGTCACTCCAAAATTCGGTTCAAAATATTTGAAACCAATATATTGTTGCGTTCGAGCAGTGAAATTCATATCAAGATCATTTCTTGCACCATATTTCACATTTTGATCATTGTAGATTTCTACATCTGTTAAAAATCCATCATCATAATCGCAAATAATTCTAAACTTTAACTGTTCACGAGTAACATTTCCCCTTATACTTGAAACTTGAACACTCATAGATACTTCCTTATTCATATAGGGTACAGTTGCAGCTAAAACAATAAATACTACAGCTAATAAAGATGCAGCAACAATAATCCCTATCATTAGGGGAGTCATTGCTTTTCTATTTTTCAGTATTTTTTTAATATTCATAGGATCACACTTTCCATTCTTATTTATAATTTATACAGTTCGATTGAAAGATGTTACTATCACTTAAAATTTTTTAGATAATTAATAATTTTTCCGTATAATTGCTTTTAATTTCAAGAATTAAAAGTACTTTATTAAAAATTTGGTTCATTTCTTTTATTTATATTCCTACAAAATAACATAAAACAATCTCAACAAAGAAATTTGAAAATAAATGCTCAAACTTTAAGCAGCTTTAGCTTATAAAAATAGAGAAATTTGTCGAAGACTGGTACGTATCGAAAACTTAAATAGGGAATTTTTGTAGGGAATATGTTAAACAATTTGCTAAATTGAACAAATTAGTAAATAATAATACAAATAATGCGGAGAATATCGTCTGTGGCAACATTCTTCAAAGTAGTAGTCCTTGGTGATGGTGGAATCGGAAAAACCTCTATATGTAATTATCTCACCACAGGAGAATTCTTTGGTAGCTATAAATTATCTATTGGTGCAGATTTCTTTAGTAAAAAATTAGTTGTTGATGGAGAAGATATCACCCTTCAAATTTGTGATATTGGTGGACAAGATCAGTTCGCTGAAATTAGTAATATCTTTACTAAAGGAGCTCATGGAGCAATTTTATGTTATGATACTACTCGAAGAGATACTATAGATTCACTTACCAGATGGATGGGTAAATTAGAAGATATTGGAATACCTAAAGTGCTAGTTAGTACAAAAAATGACGTAGAAGATTTAAAAGAAGTTTTAGATGAAGAAGGAGTTCAAGCAGCCCAAAAATTTAACATACCCTTTTATATTCCAACAACAAGTCTAAAGGGAATCGGTATAACTGAAACCTTTGAAGCTATTAGTAAATTAATGTTAATGTACAAAAAAGGTTTACCTCTACCTCAAGTATCCGAAATGGTTGACACTTCACAACCAAAGCAGGTAGAAGTTTATACTATTTCAGGTTCTCAACACATATCTGCTCAACCTCTAGGTATTGGTAGAGTTCCTACAGCTTTTGATTCAAATGATGAGGTTCAACCACCTGTTGTACTCAGTGCGCCTGAAACGCCTATTATACAACCAGTTACAGAAGATCTTTCACCTCCAATAATAGAAGATGAGATTGAAGCTAAACCATCATTTATCAGACCAATTTCATTAACACCACCTGTAGTTAAACATGATGCAGAAATACCTCACACTGAACAAACATCAATTCCTACACCAAAGGATTTTGAAGATATAGAACCACCAACAGAACCTGAAAAAACAGCTATACAACCAATTAGTTCTATCACACCTCCATTATCAGAGCAATATAAGACACAACCAACTGCTGATCCAATAAAAGCTGATGAATGTGAAGATACTAGAAGTAATTTTTCCTTCTTAGATAGATTGAACCAAGAAAGAAAACGTTTGAATCTTGATAAAGAAGATGAAGAAGAAATCTAAAGAAAGGTAATGTTTTTCATTCTAGATTTTATTAAAGATAAATGGATCCTTTACTGTGTCTTCCAGCAAAGTTTGAATCATTTTATACTGTAAAATTAGTTTTTTACCATATTCAGTTAAAGATGTTCTACCACCACCACCTGTCCCACCTCGTTCACTTACAATAACAGGTTGTTCAAGATGCTCATTTATCTCATTAATTAATTTCCAACCTTTTCGAAATGAAATATTACAGGCTTTTGTAGCTTCCGTTAATGAACCAGTCTTATCTATGAATTCTAAAATAGCTATCCTTCCAGGACCTAAAATTGACACGCCCTTTTTTTCAATCCAAAATTTAATCTTAATTGAAAAATCCGTAGACACAAACATCAACTCAATCAGTTAATAAACACAAAAGTATATGAATAATCCGTAGATATGAATAATATATTTATTAAAAAAACAAATAGCTTCATCGAAACAAAACTTAAAAAGAACAAAGAATAAATGAAACTATATTAATATAAATAATTATGAATTAATATCTTACCTTACAATTTGGAGGATAATCAATTGGGTTACGAAATGACAAGACCAGCACAAAAATGGCTTGGAATAGGATCTGTTTTAGGAGCTTTTGTTATAATGCTTTTCACCTTAGCTGTCCCTTATGTCAATCACTTTGGTAATGAGACCAACAATTATACTTTTTTTACTAAATGGAATGGCAAATGGCGAGAAGGTCAAATGACCACTTATAATAATAATGATTTATTACTCGATTTCCCAAAATCTGCCCCTATATTAATTGGAGTTGGCTTACTTATTATACTAATAGGTGCTGGTTATTTATTCTGGCTTACATATTCAAATAAATCATGCTATATTCTTAGAGAAAGACCTGGACCTGTAAGTGGTATTATCATGATAATTGGTTTAGTTCTCTATTTTACAGGAAGTTTCATCTATGAAGGATGGGCTTCAGGTTCACCAAGACCAGCTTCAGGTTGGCCAGCTGATAACAACTTTATAGTGGAGACTGTAAGGATTTCACCAACATTTTGGTTAGGAATTGCCTTAGGATTAATTATTATGTTCTTTGCAGTAACGAATATATTATACTATTTAGATACTCATTCAAAACGTCCTGTAAAATAAAAAAATCTCATATTGAGATTTTCTTATTTTTTATTTTTTATAAAAATTACTTAATTTGTTCTTTGTATATGACCTTTAATTTTAGGAAATGTTAATCCACAATGTTCACATCTTTCCCAGGTAATTCCATCAATCAAATCACCAGTATTATATCTTATAAAAGCAGTTCCTCGCCAATCAATATGGCTGAAACATAAATAACCCTTTTCACCTTCATTTACAGGCTCAAGAGATTTAGAATCAAGAACTTCCCAATAGAAATATCTTGGATCGAGATGTATTCCTGAATTTTCGGAGCATTCATGAAATGAGACTTTTGCTCGATTATTAGAATAACTTTCAATAATTGAAGGAGAAGAACCTAATTTAGAAAAGAGATCCTTAATTTCAGATTTCAATGTTGGAGTGACTGGTTCGCCTGATAAAAGACATAATTTAAAACTACTAATTTTTGACAATTGACTTTTTTTCAATTTTGCAATTGCTGCCTCGAGCCAAGTTTTAGTATATGATGGTGTTCCTAGGAATACCTCAAAGGTTATCGAGGAAACAAGTTTGAGTTGTTTTTCTATTGATGTTTGTTCATCACCATAAGTAAAATATGTACCACCACCTACAAACAATGGTGACCAAGCACTTTGGAAAAATGCTATATTTGGTGATGCAAGATAGGTATTAAACATCTCCCAATTTGGTTTGAAACCTGTCATAAATAAATGACTTGTGATTTCAGAAATATTCTGTATAATATCTCTTTTAGTAAAAGCAATTAAAGCAGGATTTTCAGATCCCTTGGTACTTAGAAATTGAATAGGCAACCATTCATTCACAGCTTCCATTATTATTCGATCATCTTCTGTGAAAGTTTCTTTGCTAAAAACTTCTCTGAGATAGGTTTTATTTAACGATTTCAACCAGTATTTGAATGTTTTAATACCAGGTAATGGGTCAGTTTCAGAAGTACATTCCCACCAGTCAGGTTCATTTGGTGTTAAAATAAAAGCTTTGGGTTCTTTCATATGTTCTTTTTTGGTTATTGGAGGAATTGCTTGAAATTCTTTAATAGTATCAATAGCCTTGTAATCTATATTATGTTTTTTGAAATGATTGCGATAAAATGGACTATATTTTCCAATAACATTTCTAATGTAAGAAAATAAACGATCTTCAGCTTTACCTTTTTGTTTTTTAATATTCCAGTAATAATTGTATTTAACCAAGAATAGCACCAATTTTTTTCAAATAAATTATTAATTATAACATTTTACTATCTTTAATTATTATATATTTTATTGATAACAATTATGAATAGAAACAAGTATTACGAGGAAGAATTAAAAATCTTTATCTCTGAAATATATTAAGGAAAACATAAATTAGTGGTGATAAAAATGACAAAAAAAATTGGTATATTAACTAGTGGTGGGGATGCCCCCGGTTTAAATCCTGTGATAGCGGGTTATACTAGAAAAGCTATAGAAATGGGTTATCAAGTTGTGGGATTTTTGGATGGATGGAAAGGATTAATCGAAGGTGAATTTGAAGAATTAACCATTGAAAGAGTGAAAGAAATTGTTAGTGAAGGTGGAACAATTCTAGGATCCTCAAGAACAAATCCACGTAAAGTTGAAAATGGTTTTGAAAAAATAGCTGAAACTCTCAAGAAATTAGATATTTACGCTTTTGCAGCTTGTGGAGGAGATGATACACTTGGTGTAGCTAAAGAACTAACAGATAAAGGTCTCAATGTTGTAGGTGTGCCAAAAACAATTGATAATGACCTTGAAGCTACAGATCAAACGTTTGGTTTTGATACTTCGATAAACATTGCTGTTGATGCTATTGAACGTTTAAGAACAACAGCAAAATCACATCATAGGGTTTTCGTTCTTGAATTAATGGGTAGAAGTTCAGGTTGGATTGCACTCGAAGCTGGTATGGCTGGAAATGCTACTGCTATCATTATACCTGAATTTGAATATTCAATTGATGATCTATGTGAATTATTGAAAAAGAAACATGAAAATAAAAGAACTTATAGTATTATTATTGTTGCGGAAGGAGTACTTTTCCCAGAAATGAAAGAAAAAGTCGAGAAAGCTGGAAAAGATTCTTTTGGTAATGTGCTTTTAGCTAATTTGAAAGTTGGTGAATTTTTAGCAGAAGAAATAACAAAACGTACCGGTTTACCAGTCCGAGATGTAACTTTGGGTCACATACAAAGAGGTGGATCTCCTAGTGCTTATGATCGATTCCTAGGTTTACGATATGGTGCAAAAGCAGCAGAATTAATTCACCAAAAGAAATTTGGTCGTATGGCAAGTTTACAGGGAACAATTATTACAGATGTATCAATAGAAAAAGCTGTTGCGGAACGAAAAGTTGTTCCAAAAGAATTATGGTTATTAGCCAAATCATTTTTTGGTTAATAATTATTTTTTCTTTAATCTACTTTATAGCATCTTATTCATTATATAATTAAAATTACTTAGTGGTGATTTATGTGAATGATATTTTAAAGAGGTTGAAATTATTAGAAAATTGGGAGCCTAAAGAAGATTGGTTAAAAATCACAACAATCGATGCTCATTCAGCAGGTGAACCCCTTAGGATAATTATAAGTGGTTTTCCAGAAATAAAAGGGAAAACTATACTTGAATATAGACAATTTGTAAAGGATAATTTTGATCATTTACGAACAGGATTGATGTGGGAACCAAGAGGGCATGCTGATATGTATGGTTGTATTATTACCCCACCAGTAACATCAACAGCTGATTTTGGCATCCTATTTTTACATAATGAAGGATATAGCACTATGTGTGGTCATGCCATATTAACCATAACTAAGGTAGTTATCGAAACCGAAATCTTGGAAATGAAAAGTCCTATAACAGAAGTAAAAATAGACACACCAGCAGGCTTAGTAACAGCATTTGCTAAAATAGAGAATGGCAGAGTTGGGAATGTTTATTTTAATAATGTGCCATCTTTTGTAGTAGCTATAGATCAAACAATTAAAGTACCTGACGTAGGGGTAATAAATTATGATCTTGCATTTGGAGGAGCTTTTTACGTATTTGTACAAGCTGATGAAGTAGGGGTAACTTTAACACCTGAACATTCTACTACTCTAATTAAAAAAGGGATGGCAATAAAGAGGACTATAATGAAAAACAGAACTATAAAACATCCTTTTGAAAGTGACCTTAATTTTCTTTATGGAACAATTTTCATTGGAGATCCTTTATCTAAAGATGCTGATAGTCGAAATGTTTGCATTTTTGCAGATGGAGAAGTTGATAGGTGTCCAACGGGAACTGGCGTGAGTGCTCGGATGGCTATTCATTATAAAAAAGGAGAAATAGGTATCAATGAATCAATGATTATCGAAAGTATAATTGGCAGCAAATATATTGGTTCAGTTGTTGAAACAACCACTTTTGGTGGGATAGAAGCTGTTATCCCCAGAGTGGAAGGAACAGCTCATATAACTGGAATAAATAAATTCATCTTTGATCCAAATGAACCATTGAAGAATGGATTTATTCTTAGGTAATTTAATTTCAAAAATAATTATGTGGTCAATATGAGTGAAAATAGTATCAGAATTCTTTCAAAAGAAGATGTGAAGAAAGCATTACCTATGAAAGAAGCAATTATCTTAATGAAAGAAGCATTTACTCAATTATCCTTAAATCAAGCCAATGTTCCACCACGCATCCATTTAAGCATTCCTGAACATAATGGTGACTCATTAATTATGCCAATCCATATGCAAAGTAATGAAAGGATTGGATTAAAAGTAATAACGTTGTTTAATGAAAATTACAAAAAGAAACTACCACTAATCCATGCATTAATGATAATATTTGATGCAACAGATGGTAGACCATTAGCATTAATAGAAGGAAGTTCTCTCACAGCCTTGCGAACTGGAGCTAGTGCAGGATTCGCTACAGATTTATTAGCTCGAAAAGATTCAGAAATAGTAGCAATATTTGGTGCGGGTATTCAAGGACAAAGCCAATTAGAAGCTATGTGCACTGTAAGAAAAATCAAGAAAGCAATAATTTTCGATGTAAATAAAGAAAAGGCAGAATTATTTACAAAAAATATGAAAAATAAATTATCAATTGATATTACTATTGCAGAAACAATTAAAGATCTTAGAGAAGCAGATATAGTTTCCACTGCAACAAATTCATCCACCCCTGTTTTTCCTGATAGTGAATTAAGAGAGGGAACACACATTAATGCTATAGGCTCTTACAAACCTCATATACGAGAAATACCCACTGAAACCATAAAAAGAGCAATAATTATAGTGGATCACTTGGAGTCTTGTTTAATGGAAGCAGGTGATTTAATAATTCCTATTGACCAAGGGATAATTACAGCTAATCACATTTTTGGTGAATTGGGTAAAATTATTCTAAAAGGAGAATTTGCTCGAGAGTCTAATAAAGATATCACACTTTTCAAATCAGTTGGGAATGCTGTACAAGATTTAGTAACAGCAAATCATATCTTAATTAAAGCTAAAAAATTAGATTTGGGAGAAACAATGTACTTATAAGACTAAGAAGTAAATATCTTTAATTACCCTTCCCATATGAAAGGGTTTTTAGATAAGATTGTAAATCTATGTAGTTATATGTAAATTAGTCTTTATTTAATAAAAGAACCATACATCTATACAGAGCACGTAAATCAATAATGAGGGTAATTAAAAATGATGATTATATATGACAAAGAACTATCAAAAGATTTAGCATTAAAAATTAATCTGGTGGATATGCACACACATTTAGGCAAAGAAGAGGTAGTGGATGGTAAAGGCAAGAATTATAGAATTATTAGACCAAAAGACCATATAGATTTCTATGAAAAACTAAAGTATGACATACATAAAAGGATGACCGATTATCCCGACGATTATGCTTATACCCCCCCAAGTAATCCCAAACAATTCAGTCAACCTGCAACCAAATTACAAAAAATCATTTTTGAAGAGAAAAGAACAACACAAAACCTTGGTTGGTTAGCTGATAAAATTGTTACTTTCCCTTTACATGATATTCTTTTAGATAAAACTACTCCCCATTTTATGAGATCTAATAATTATGTTTTAACACGTGCTCAAACTCTTGAGTATGGTTCACGTCTTGTTCCTTTTTGTAGGGTTGACCCTAATGAAGGTGAATTAGCAGTTAATGAAATTAAACGCTGTGCAGAATTTGGTGCTCGGGGTTTGAAACTTCATCCTCTATCCGAAAAGTGGATAGAGGATATTGTTTCTGAAAAAGTTATTAACGTCGTTCAAGCGGCAGTTGAATTTAAATTACCAGTTCTCTTTGATTGCCAAAATTATCAAACAGCAGAAGAAATACAGCAAGTAGCTATGGAAGTTCGTAAGAGAACAAATAATAATGATTTTACATTAATTCTAGGTCATTTTGGATTTGATTATCAAACACCAGGTATGTTTGAAATTTTACAAGATCCAAATATTAAAACGGAAACATCTGGTATGCGAGGAGATGACTGCGTAATTTTTTATAAGAACTGCATCAATCTAGTAGAAGATTGGCATCTATCAGCTATGTATGGTTCAGATCACAATTATTTTAGTGTCCCTCAAGCAAGTGATCATCTAACATTTCTCTTCTCTAATAAAGCAAAAGATTTAGGTATTACTTTTGATCAAATAAGACATGTTTTAGGGGTTAATGCATTCAAAATTTTGAAAATCTATTGGCCAACCAAAGTCATTCAACGTGAGGGAATCAATGATGCAAAAGTTACTTGGAAAGATTTTGATAAAATAACAAAATGTTATGAACAAAATCAATTAGCTGATACTGTTTCAAATTTAAGTGCTATATCGGGTGTTTATTTCAATACTGATACTTTGTTTGATCCTTCTGGTCAAAATGTCTACGAAGAAATATACATTTTGAATGTTTTTGCTGATGTAATAGATTTACGTCGTAGTTTTGTTATTCAACAGAAAGAGAACAAGGTCATAAAAGTTTCAGAAATAACCAAATTAATGGATGTTGCTTCTAAAATCACTGAGATTTTAAAAGAACATGAAGATTCTTATCCATTTACAAAACAATATCTATTTGATTATTTATTTCAACAAAAACACTAAAAACGAAAAATAAGAAGGAGTGAAAAATCCATGAGTAATATTTCCTCATCAAACACAACGAACACTTCTAATGTTCAACCTCAAAGGAAATTACCATTTACTCAAGGAATTGAGATTGAAAATTTCATTACGAATAAGCAAGGAGAGATTCTTGAAGACGGAAAAGAACTTGTTGCAGTTTGGGATCAAATGTTCAATGGTGCTTTGGATTATTTGAAATCTTTAACGAGTAGCACAACAAATGTTCCTGAATATATTCGAGATAAAATCAAAAGAGTAACAAGACAAGATGTCGAACGTCATGGAAAAATCATTCGTTATGTTCAAATTCAATATCAATTTAATGGCAAATCTATTGCTATCAATGTTTTCGGTCCTGATCCAAATATTTCACAGATTACTTGGCTTTTAGAGTTGGTTACACCACCTTGTGAATATCTTGAAGAATTAGATTGGTGGATCAATACATTATATCTTGCAGCATCTAATTCGATTACTAGAGGTTACAATATACAGCCTTTAGGATTTAATCCTTATCAATCAGAATATAGAGCTGGAGTTACTTGTGGAGAACATCATCATTTAGGTGGATTCAGTAATGAAAAGGAAAAGAAAGCAGCTTATAATATGCTTAGAGCTTATATTCCACATATTATGGCTCTTTCAAGCACTTCGCCTTTTATGGATGGAAAAGCAACTGGTAGAACTTTATTAAAGAAAGGCCCTGATGGTCGAACACTTATTTTAGCTCCTGATTGTATTAGAAGTATTAGATTAAAGGAAAATTCAGGTCAATTAGGACCAAATATACCTGATTATCTACCATATTTAACCCCTTCATTTACCCAAGAACAATTTTCTAGATATGTAAGAAAAGAAATTCCCGATGATCGGTATGTGGATATGTATCCATTCACAAGTTATGGCACTATCGAAATGAGATTTATTGATACCCAATATGATCAACGGATTCGTATAGCAATAATAATGTTAATACAAGCTTTAGCGCTAAAAGGAGTGAAATATGTTCGCTCTGGAAATACCCTTCCAGAAGTAAAAGGAAATACCATCTTTGAACATCGCAAACGAGCTGTTAATTTTGGAATGTTTGCGAAGTTTCAAGGTGATCCTAGCATTGAATCTGTTGGAGGAGCTTTTGTTAAATATTATAATCACAATCCAGATACAGGTGGCCCTCCAGGAAAAATCTATGAATCACTAAAGTCATTACTCATTTGGTTAAAACCAGAATTAATTGAATTGAAGATAACAGAAGAAGAGATCACACCTTTACTAATTATGCTTTGGGGTACCTCAAGAATAGCTCCACCAATTTCAGCAACAACTTATATGCTATACTTATATGAGCAAAATCATGGTAATATTGCTAGCGTAATAAACAATTTATCATTAATAAATGGCAAGCCTAGAAAAACTTTCTGTGAAATTCTTGGTAAACCAAGTAATTCTTTTGAACAATTATTTGAAATTAAAGCAGCTGATCCAAAGAGAACTGCCGATACAACAAAAAGCGCTTTAGCAAGGAAATTGCAGCAAGATTCAAGACAAAGACGAAAAACTGTAATGGTAAAAGAACAAGCTCGATTAAAAGCAAAACAGGTACAAAATGCCAAATTATTACGAGAGAAAGTAAAAAGAGAAAAGGAATTAGAGCAAAAAAGATTCGAAAGAATCCAGAAACTCGAAAAAGCAAGGAAGCCACCTCCAAAAGCACTCCCTACAAAATCTCCTACAATTATAACAAGGAAAGTATCAATAGCATCTCAACCAACTAATAGAAGTTTACTAACAAAATCACTTCCTAGCAAACCTACTTTACAGAAAACACTTCCTGCAGCTAGTAAGAAAGAAATTGTTTCTAAACATCCTCAAAAGAAGAATCTGATTACGAAACCCGCAACAGCACTATCAAGTGCAAAAAAAGTAACAAGTAAACCTGTGAAAACAAACTCAAAGGTAAAACATAAACAAACTAAGGTTATTCCTCAAAATACGATTAGTAATAAAAAGAATCAAATTATTAGCCGCAAACCTGCTCAAGCATTTGCTTCTACTGCTGTTGCTAGAAGTTCCACTAAAAAACAATTGGCATATTCAAAACCAACAGTAACTCAGAGAACCGCATCAGTAAGAACAATCACAAAAACAGCTACACCGAAAAAAGTCGTTTCAACAACAAAAACAACTACAAAGAATATCCTTGAGTACGAATCATACAAAGATAATAAACTCATTCGGAATGTAACTATAATTAATCTACCTTCAAGGGTGGAATATGATATAATTTTGCCAGTTGTAAAAATCAATTGGAAAAGATCAATTCTTCAATCAATGGTTTCTTATAGTATAAATGTAGAAGCAGAAGTTTCAGCTTTAAATAGAAATAATAAATTCCAAAAAACTGTTTATCAGGAAAAAATAAACCTTGAAAAAGCTTCCTTAGAAAATTATTGTTATTTACCTATCCCAATTAATCTCAGTAACACTTATGGAGAATTCCAAATAAAATTCATTGTTCGAGATTTAAAGGATAGAAGAATTATTGCTGTTGATTATAAAACATTAGCAAAAGAAAAACCATCTAAAGTAAAAACTCATTCAATAAAAAGTGTATCAATTCCGACAAATCAAGTAGGGGATTCACTTATTAATCTCCGCGCAGGTGTTGAGAAGAAGAATACTCGAGGAAAAATAACTATATGGGCTGTCTCTCAAAGAGGTATAGAGAAAATCTATGAGAAAAAATCAAAAATAGGTCAAAATCAATTCTCACTTGATATTCCAGTTTTAATTCCTCTCAGTATGTGTTCTTCAGAATGGTATATCTTTACTCTCTTTAATGCTCGAGGAACAAATGTCTCAACATATACAAAGACTTCACCTCCATTTTCAAAAATAATTGATGTTAGCTTAAGTGGTAATCCTCCTTTAAAACAGCGAGTAAAAACTGGTTTTACATCAGAAATTACCCCAAAATTTGTCTTTAAAGCTAGATGTGAAATACATGAAGTAGAAATCCTCCAAATTGAAGATGGTTCAAGGAAAGTACTAAAACGATATAGATTAAAAACACGAATTAGGAAAGGAGAGAGATTTGTTCTTGAATCATTTAATTGGAAAGCACCTTCTTTACGAAAAGGATTATTTAGAAGTGCAAAGCAAAAGACGATTAACTTTGCTTGTAGAATAATTGATAATATTGGTGTAATTAATGATTCTCTTATCGGAATAACAGAAACACCTACAATTACTGTTACCTCATAATTTCTTTTGCATATTATTCATAATTTGATATTTTCAATCTCAATTATTCAAAAAAGTTAAATAGTATCGCCAGTCCATCAAAAGAATAGTTAAAAGCTCTATAGATTTTTCTCAGTAGTTCTCGAGAAAAAAGGAGTGTGGTAACAGTGTCACATCAAAAAAAGAAACGATATTTAATAACTAGTGCTTTGCCATATGTGAATACTGTGAAACATCTCGGGAACTTAGTTTCTTCATTGCTCCCTGCAGATATTTTCGCTAGGTACTTAAGGCAAAGAGGAGAAGAAGTTCTTGCTGTGTGTGGAACAGATGATCATGGAACTCCAGCTGAAGTTTCCGCTTTGGAAGCTGGAATTCCTGTTGAGGAATTTGTAGAGCAAATGTTCATGAAACAGAAGGATATTTATAAAAGATTTGGATTATCATACGATCTTTTCAGTAGAACTCATACAAAAGAAAATGAAGAGATGACCCAATACCTTTTCATGAAGTTATATAAGAATGGATTCATTGAAGAAAAAGAAATTCAATCTCTTTATTGTAACAATTGTAATAGAAATTTACCAGATAGGTATGTCATTGGTACTTGCCCAAATTGCAAATACGAATCTGCTCGTGGTGATCAATGTGAAAATTGTTCAAAAGTACTTGATGGTGTAGATCTTATTGACCCAAAATGTATCATCTGTGGTAAAAATAATACTGAAATTAAAACAAGCTTGCATTTATTCCTAGAGCTTGGAGATCTCCAGAAAAAAATTAAGAAATGGATTGATTCTCATGATAATTGGCCAAAAACTACTCTATCTATTGCTAACAGCTGGATAAAGGATGGTTTGCGACCTAGATGTATTTCAAGGGACTTAGAATGGGGTATAAAAATACCTCTCGATGGTTATCGCGATAAAGTCTTCTATGTGTGGTTTGATGCTCCTATAGGTTACATCTCAATCTCAATGAGATGGGCAAAACAACAAGGTAATCCTGATCTTTGGAAGAAATTCTGGAAAGATCCGGAAACCTATGTAATCAATTTTATAGGTAAGGATAATGTTCCATTCCACGCAATAACTTTCCCCGCTACTTTGACCGGTGCTGACGATGGTTTTAATCTTGCTGACTACATTAAAGCTTTTCAATGGTTAAACTATGAAAAACTAAAATTCTCCTCAAGTAAGAAAATTGGTATTTTTACTGATACAGCATTAGAATTATATCCTGCTGATTACTGGCGTTATTATATTATGAAAATAGCCCCAGAACGACATGATACTGATTTCCTTTGGACCGAATTTCGTGATAGTATTAATGGTGATTTAGCAGATATACTTGGTAATTTTGTTCATAGAACTTTGACATTTACAAACCAGTACTTTAATGGAGAAGTACCTCCAGCTAAAGAACTTCAAGCTGAAGATAAGAAAATTCTTGAAGCTATGAAGAAAACTGCTAAAGATGCTGGAGAAGAACTTGACAAATTAGAATTCCAACGAACACTTCTTCTTATCATAGATTTTGCTAGAGATTGTAACAAATACTTCCAAGTAAAGAAACCATGGGCAGATCTAAAAAGTAATAATTTAGAAAGAGCTGCAACCACATTAAATACATGTATCCAATGTTGCAGAGGATTAGCAATTTTATTAGCACCATTTATTCCCTTTTCGGCTGATACCATCTTTAGTTATCTAAACTTAGGATATAGCGTTCATCAAAAATCTTGGAGTTCAATGGATGAAAAAATCCCTGTGAAACATAAAATTCAAATTAATCCAGAACCCATTTTCAAGAAAATTGAAATGGAAGAAATAATCAAATTAGGATTAAAATGGGGTAGCGAATCTATAAAGGAATTATTAAAAGAAAATCCTGAATTGGATCCTGCAAAAAAACCTCCTGTTAAAAGTAACAAACAAAAGAAAGAAAGTTCGTCAGGAAAACAAGTAAAAAGTGAAGAAGAAATGTCAAAAGAATTACTACCATTTAAAGAATTTCAGAAGCTAGATTTACGTGTAGCAACAATTAAAAAAATTGAACCTGTAGAAGGAGCAAATAAATTATTAAAAATAATTGTTGACCTAGGTACAGAAGAACGCCAAATAGTAGCAGGAATTGCTGAACGATACAAGCCAGATGAATTAATTGGAAAACAAGTAGTTGTAGTAGCTAATTTGGAACCTGCAAAAATCAGAGGCGTGGAATCTAATGGCATGCTTCTAGCTGCTGATGCCGCACCAGAAATATCAATTTTAATTCCCTTTAGAAATGTACCAAATGGCTCAAAGGTTAGATAAAACCTTTAGCCTTTTTCATTTATTTTTCTCATTTTCTTTGTAATTGTTCAACTAATTCTTTGAAATGGATAACAAAATTAGCGCAGCAATTACTCCTCTTCTTGGATCTTCAATACTGAATGGATCTTTTTCTAGAATATCACATAAAGCTTTCCAGCGAACTATTGTATCGAAAGTTGCAGGATATTTACTTAAACAAAAGATAGCTGCAACAACTCCTTTATCTCTTTCATCTTTGAAAGATTTTTGTGTCAAAATATCATAAAAGGTCTTCCAACGAATTGCAGCATCTAATTCAGGTATTCTTTGTGACATTATGCATCAACAGTCCCATTTATATGAAATATATTATTATCATTAGTACATATTCATTCAAAAAGTCTTTCGGAACTAGACATAATCTGTATAAATTTATCAAAAATTAATTACTTATTATAAAATTATATGTAAAATGCTATTATCATTTCATCCGAAAAACTTTCAAATTAAATTATAAATGAACAATATTGTAAAATAAAAAGAAAAGAAGTATTGTATGATAAAACAATATAATTGAGGACTTTACATGGAACTAAGTGAAGACGATTTCTGGGCAAGATTAGCAATTGAAGCTGGCGAAATGAAAAAAGAAGAACCTAACTTTCAGCCAATTGATGGTGATACACGTATTTGGAGAGGATTTGTGATTGGGACAGGATTATACTCGGGAGGAGTATTCCAGTTTGAGATTCGAGTTTTACGTTCTTTTCCATTTAAACCACCTAAAGTTAAAGTTTTAACACCTATTTGGCATCCAAATATCTTTAAGGATCGCATTTGTGTTGGAATTCTCGGTAAAGATTGGACTCCTGCAAGCAATCTCGTTGATGTAGTTGAATCACTTCGTTTTCTACTTTCAAATCCAAACCCAGATGATCCGTTAAATACTACAGCCTCGAAGGAATATAAACTAGATAATCCAGAGTTTGAACGCAAAGCAAAATTATACATAGAAAGATATGCAACATGGGATAATCTCATACAATAGCATATTTCTCTAATTTTTTATTATTCACTTATTTTGCCTCTTTCTAAATCCTATTTATATAGGAATTGTTAGTATTTATCGGGAAATAATACTCCGTATGATGCAAAAAAAAATAGTCAGCTAGTATCTCCCCATCCGCAAAAGAGAGATTATTCGCTTTTAGGATCTCGTCATGCAATCATCGAGTGTATTTCCCTATTTTATCTTTATTTTTTCTTTTCTCATATTAATATAACTAGGAAAATTTTTGTATGGAAAAAAGCATTTTGAAATGATGATACTAATGAAGGATATATATGAAAATAATCTTGGGAATTTCTTTGAAAATAAAGGTAGACTAATTTACACTCCAGGTCCAACTATGGTTCATCCAAGAGTTTTACAAGCAATGAGTAAACAAATAATTAATCCCGATCTTGACCCAGATTTCCCAGATTGGTTCTTAGAAACATCACAACTAATAGGCAAGATAATAAAAACAAAAGAAGAAGTTTTGATTCTTCCTGGTGAAGGAATGCTTGCATTAGATGCAGCTCTAAATAGTATAGTTAAACCAAAGGATAAGGTACTTGTTTTAGCTAGTGGGATATTTGGCTATGGCTTTGCTACTATGGTTGAAAATTGTCAAGCCAAACCAATTGTTTTAGCAACGAATGAATATAATGAAACGCTTAACATTGAAAAAGTAAAAGAAGCAATTGATAATAATCCAGATATTTCCGCTATAACAGTTATTCATTGTGAAACCCCAAGCGGAACACTTAATCCTTTAGGAGAAATAGGGAAAATTTGTAAAAAGAGTAATGCTGTCCTTATAGTCGATGCTGTTAGTAGTAATGCTGGCACAGAAGTAAGAACAGATGAATGGAGTATTGATATTAATCTTGGTGCAAGTCAGAAGTGTTTCTCCGCTCCACCAGGTATTTCTTTTTTGAGTTTGAGTCAAAAAGCTCTTGAAGTAATTAATGAAAGGGAATCCATACCAACCTTTTACTCGAACCTTTCATTGTGGACTAAATCTTGGGTTAAAAATAGAACATTACCGTTTACTCACTCTATTTCTGATCTTTATGCTTTCAGAGAAAGTATAAATCTAATTTTGGAGGAAGGATTGGAAAATGTTTTCAAACGTCATGACTATGTCTCTAGAGCATTAATTGATGCTGGTAGGAGCACAGGATTAGAATTATATCCAAAAAGTGATGATATTATATCACCCACAGTTACTGTATTTAAAACACCAATAGGAATAGATTCTGATAAATTGCTAATGCATCTTTGGAAGAAATATGGAGTATTACTTGCTGGTGCCTGGGGACCAGTTCTCGGTGGAAAAGTTATTCGTTTAGGAAATATGGGTTATGGAGCAAATCCACATTTCGCTATAATAGCTTTAACAGCACTTGAGAAAGCGTTAATTGATTTTGGGATAAAAATCAAAACGGGAACAGCAGCAGGAATATTCATGGATAATATCTATGAGTAATTCCACATAATTAAGATTTAATAAACGCTCAAAATATTTATTTGCTGAACTAATACCATACAAATATAAAACGGTGATGATGAAACGTGCCAAACCTATGGACAGATGTAATCCCCGGACCTAATCCACCTGAACTTGTTTATGCTGTAATTGAAACACCACAAGGTTCGAAAAATAAATTTGAATTTGATAAAGAAATCATGGCTATCTATCTTGATAGAGTACTTTATAGTTCTGTCGTTTTTCCAATATCCTATGGATTTATACCAAGAACTCTAGGAGACGATAAGGACCCGCTTGATATTATGGTATATATAACTGAACCAACTTTTCCAGGATGCTTAGTTACTGCAAGACCGATTGGTGTGCTCCGAATGAAAGATGAAAAAGGAGACGATGATAAGATTATTGCTGTTGCGAGTAATGATCCTAGACTTAACGAAGCAAATGAACTCGATTGGATACCAAAACATCAATTGATTGAAATTGAAGATTTTTTTAGAAATTACAAGAAGCTTGAGAAAGGTAAGAAAACAGAAGTTCAAGGGTGGGAAAATAGAGAGGATGCTTATAAAATTATTAACACTTCAATCGAATTTTTCCAAGAAAAATATTTTGATATAATGAATAAGAAATTCCTTGATTAACATAGCGTTTAGAAAAATCCGTGAAAAAAATGGGTTCAATAGCTCCGAAAATCCAGAGGATAATACTATATTTTGCTAATTATCCTAAAATCGGTAAGTTTATTGGATCAATTCTCGCTTTCCTTGAAGTGCCTTGGTTAGAATGGATTTCTTTTAAAGATAAATATATTCGACCAGGTTCATATAAGCGAATGATGAAAACTTTCACTCTTTTTTATAGTAGTCGAATAATCCCACTAAATATTAAAATCGAGGGGTCTCCATCTGTTGCTCCTACAGAGGAAATTATGAATATTATACGAAGAATGCCAGCTGTAAGTATTGGTTATTGCTATTGTAGAACTAAATATCAAAACTGCAACAATCCTCTTTGGACTTGCATTCACATTGGCACTGCAAAACATTTAGATGAATTGAGCAAGAAGATTCCTTTGAGGAATAGTTCCCATGATGAAATCGAAAAATTGTTACTTGATGCAAATAAACGTGGATTAGTTCATCAATTATTAACATCTCCTAACTCAAATTATGTTTATGTTATTTGTAATTGCTGTCCATGCTGTTGTGTAATGCTAAAAAATGCTATTCAATATAATTTTCATGGGGTTGTAACACCAAGTAATTTTATTAATTCCCGAAAGGAAGAGCTATGTCAGAATTGTGGTATGTGTGTTGAAAGATGCCATTTTGGAGCAATATCTTATACAAATAACAAATTAGGATTTGAAGAGGAAAAATGTGTTGGTTGTGGACTTTGTATATCTAGCTGTAAAAATAAAGCATTAATATTAAAAAGAAGAATTTCTATTATTAGGAAGTTAAAATAATACAATAGATTTATCAATAAATTATGTGACAATTGCTTATTGTGTCACTAAAATTAGGTGATGAATAATGAAAGTGGAATTATTAAATCATCCGAACGAAAAATTAGCTGAAATCGCTATCCGAATGTGTCGTGGAAATAAAAGTATCAATTTAACTGAATCTGTTAATCAAGATTTAATTAAACGAGTTGTTGATTCAGGACATGAATCTATTGCTGAACATATAAATTTCACTTTCAGAATTACAGGTATTAGTAGAGTCACCACACATCAATTAGTCAGACATCGAATTGCTTCCTATTCTCAGGAAAGCCAAAGATACGCTGATCCTTTGGAAACGAATGAAAAGGATTGGGCTGTTATTCCAGACTCTATTCTTGAAAATCCAAATGCAAGGAAAATAGCTTTAGATTTTTTGGAGGAAACAATTAGAGTAAGAAAGGAAATGGATAAACTAGGAATAATCCTTGAAGATTCAAGATACTTTTTACCTAATGCAACAAAATCAGCTATTATAGTTACAATGAATGCTAGAACGTTATGGAATTTCTTTAATTTTAGAATCTGCAGTCGCGCGCAATGGGAAATCCGTCGAATGGCAAAAATGATGTTTTATTTGGTAAATGATGTTGCTCCTGCTCTATTCAATTGGTGGACACCAAGATGTGATAGAGGGTGCCCTGAAAAATGTGGCGACCTAGTTTCATTGGAATTAGAAGAAGGTACAATAATTACTGGAAAAACAATTGAATATTTGCCAAAAGAGAAAAGAAATATTAGATAATTTTAAATCGAAAAATCATCTTTATCAAATAGCCAATTTCCATTATCCCATCGTGATTCATCAAATGTACCCCGATATTTTTGGAAGGTAGATTTACCTAATATAATTTGATTATTGGTGCTAGCTGGTAAAAACCAATTAAAGAAATCTGCTAATTGCAATGCTGTGGAATAAGGAACGAAAGAATAGAAAAGTACTCCATTAAAAGATCCTTTAATTTCACTCAAGTAAACATTTGGCAGATAATAACTAAAATTTGTTATCCTTTGTTTTAATGGCAGATTTGATTTATGTATATTATTTAGTGATTTATCTTCAATATAAAGAACAATTTCCCCTTCACTTTCAGGCAAATAGGCTATAATATTGCCAAATATAACCTTTTTTTCTTGAAGATAATTTATTCGACGAATTATTTCATTCATATCTTTATTAATATTTTTTTGAATTATCCTTCTATTACTATTACCCATTTGAAATTGATTCAATATTTTTAAATCAATTATATCTAAATCAATTTGTTTTGAGCCTATAACCCTAGAAGGAATGACTATATTACCTAAAGGTATTGATTCTTGTTCTTTCTTATTTGTTTCCAATTCAAAAAGACCACTTTCAATTGCCAAATCATTAATATTTATTGTTTGGCTTTTTGTTTTCGGATTGAAATATTTGAATAGATAACTTCGATATGAGTTAATAATTTCAAAAGCATGATAAACAACAATTTTATTTTCCTTTTTAAGTTCTTCACAATAAACAACTAAATTCTCATAGAATAATTTAGATTTAGGAGCAACATAATATTGTGTTATTACACAAATATTAAGACAATTGAATTTATGAGAATATAAAAAGGGATTTTTTGGCATTTGGCGGAAAAACATACTTTGTTGTTTTGTACAGATTAAAAGAACTAGATATTGTGTTAAACCGCATTTTGAATAGTCTATAACATAATCATGTTTCAATATCTTCATTGCTAATAATTTATTGATTGTTTTAGCGATGGTTGTTGGATGTTTATTAGTAAATTGTTTTATTTGAGATGGGCTTATTGTTTGTTTAATAAGGGCTATTTCCATAATATCAATAGCACTTTCTGAGATAGTGATTGATTCATTTTGAATATTAGTAATAGTAATTTCGAATTCATGTGGATCTAATTCCGAAATTTTAATTCCCTTTATACCTAATTTAATATTTTCCTCATATTTCGATAAAACTTGATACAAACTTTGTTTTAAAATTTTAATAAGTCCTTCAGATCCGGCTGAGGCTATAGTCAATTGGATCTTATCTATTAAATCAGTTTTTTCATCTGAAACACTTAACCAGAGGTCATACCAAGCAGTATATTCATGTGTACTTAGCTTTACTGAAAGTGGAAAAGCATTTGCAAGTAATCGAACCCACCAAGCATCTCTGATAGGCTGAGGAACAAATAAAAGAAAAGCTTCCCTCCAAAAGATTGCTTCGTTATAGTCAATATTTTGTAAAAAACTTTGATTTATAAAAAGTGTTTCTCCTGAAAATTTGCTCCATTTACTTTCAAGATTTAATTCAGTTCCTATTCCAGGTTCTACTCTTTTTGGGAGGTATTTTATAGACAAACCGAATTTTTCTATATAAGCTATTTTGCTAAAGAGTTGATTTTCTAGTTGTGTGAATGAAATTCTATTTTTTTCCATATTTTACACCTTTATTTTATTATTTTTCAGGCTTTTGGAGCAAATTCCGAGAAAATGCGGAATAATGAATGTGTTTTAAATTTCAAAAAAAAGTTCCTTTTTGTTATTATTTAAAGTTTCGATGAAAAAATAGCACAAAAAATAACCCTTTAAATGATTTAAAATTTAAAAAAAAGGATGTTAATGGTTTCTTTAATCAACTCTTAAGTTGAACAACAAATAATAAATTTGATTTATGTTACTGTTATATATCACGCAATCAAATCTATTGATGATTGCTCTAAGCAGTAAATCAACCGTCGAATCTCTTGGGGAAAAGTACGGCAGTTAAATTTCCGGGGACCAAATCCTGACTGGTACCTTTTTGTATCAGTCAGGTTTAACCATTTTCATTTAATCTTCTGTTTCTATTGTTTTTACCAAGTTTTGCTTTAATTTATAAATGATAAGTTTTTAGATGAAACTATCATACTTATTAGCTAGTGATCTACAATGGTTTGTATATTATGCAATAAAGAAATAAGCGAAGACCAAAATACGCTTGAGGTTTACACAACTGACAATCAAACACTTACTGTTCACAAAGATTGCTATGAAGAATATGTTA
>DATKZI010000023.1:0-3646 GCA_035528035.1 Bathyarchaeia archaeon | reverse complement strand
TTTTTGTTAGTATTCTTTTTAAATTCTTATTACTTTAAACTCAAAGATTAGAACGTTTGTTATAGGATGTCTCTCTCATGAAGGATCTTTTACAGAAACTAATAGATACAAGACCTGATGGTGTATATATGGAAGTCAGGTATCATCAACGTGAACAAACAGATATAATCGTTAGAAATGGAAAACTAGAAAAAACTGTTTATGATGATCATACTGGAGTGGGTGTTAGAGTTCTAGTTGATGGTGCTTTTGGTTTTGCTAGTACTAGTTCTTTAACAAAAGAGTCTCTAACTAAAACTGCAGAAGAAGCTATTTCTGCTGCTAAAAATCTTTCAAGAAAAATCAAAATAAAAAATCATTTAGCTCCCATCAAACCTATTGTGGATCATTTTAAGAATTTAGGTTCTGATCCATTACAAAATCATTCTATCAATGAAAAAATTTCACTAATTATGAATACAGATAAAATGATTCACCAAAGTGATGAGCGGATCAAAGGTTCTATGGTTCATTTTCGAGAACCTTTCAATCACAGAATCATTTTGAACTCAGATGGTTCAAATGCAGAAATTATTGACACTAGACCAGATGTTTTTGTTCAAGCGATTGCTTCAGAGAATGGTAAAAATATGGCTTTTACTGCTGTTGCAGGTATAACTGGTGGGTGGGAGATTTATACTAAAACTCCACCTGATAAATTGGCTCAAAAAGCAGTGGACATGTCTATTTCGTTATTATCTGCTCCATTAGCTAAGGGTGGAAGACAAGCAATTGTCATGAAACCAGATGTTGTAGGTTTCATCTGTCATGAAGCGATTGGTCATACTGTAGAAAGCGATTTTGTTGAAGCTGGAAGTGTGGTTAAAGATAAACTCAATCAGAAAGTAGCTAGTGAATTAGTAACAATGCTTGATTCCGGAAAACAAAAGGAAGCTGCAGGATGGTTACCAGTAGATGATGCAGGCGTAGAATGCAAGGATGTGAAAATAATCGAGAATGGGATAATGAGATCATTTTTACATAGTCGTTCAACTGCCTATGAACTAAATGTTGAACCCGGTGGTAATGAACGAGCATTTGAATTTAATTTAGAACCACTAATAAGAATGAGAAATACTTACCTCGAACCTGGTGATTACACTGATGAAGAATTACTTGAGGGGATAGACTTTGGTTATCTACTTGGTGTTCCTCAAAGCGGACAAGCAGATAGTACAGCTGAATTTATGTTTACTGTGAATGAAGCATACGAAATAAGGAAAGGGGAAATTGGTAAATTAGTGAAAAATATTACTTTAACAGGAGATGCTTTTGAAGTTTTAAGTACAATTGATGCTATAGGTAAGAATTGGCAATTAAATAGCGGATCTGATTTTTGTTATAAATGGCAGCCTATTAAAGTAGATGGTGGTGGGGGAGCTGTGCGAACAAAAGCAATAGTTTCTGGAGAATGAGCGTGAAAGAAATGGAAGAAGAACTATTACCAATTATTGAACCATTAGTAGAAAAAGCTCGAAGACTTGGTGCAGATGAAGTGGAATTCTATGCTCAAAAAGAAAAAACTAATACTGCTTATGTTGAATCATCAAAAATAAAATCAGCTATAAGCAATATAGATCAAGGTATAGGGATACGTGTTTTAAAAAATAAATCCTTGGGATATTCATGTACCAATTCATTTGAAAAGAGAAAAATTGACCTTTGTTTGGATAAAGCACTTTCATTTGCAAAAATAACCCCTCCGGAAAATAATTATTTTCTAGGCAAAAAACAGAAAGTTCCTAAAGTTGGAGGATTATATGATGCTAATATTGAAGTTATTTCCATAAATGATTGTATAAATTATGCATCTGAGTTTATTGAGCAATGTTATGCAATTGATAAAAGAATTAACATGGAATCTGGAGCATTTACTTCTTCAACTTTAACAAATGCTATAGCTACTTCAAATGACATTTCTTTAGAAGAGAAAAAAACTGTTTTTACAATTGAAGTAGGAGGAATGGCTACCGATGGTCAAAATATTGGTTCATGGGATGAAGAATATACTAATTATGTTACAATGAAAGACATAAACACTGAAGCAATAGCTCAAAAATTCGTCAAGAAAATTATCAATAATCTGAATGCTATGAAGACAAAATCATTTGTTGGAGATGCTATCCTTTCACCAGAAGTAATGCGATCCTTCATTTCGATAATAACTAGATCCGCTAAAGCAAATGCCATTCAAACGAACCGCAGTTACCTTTGTGATAGGCTTGGAGAGAAAATTTTCCATGATGATTTAACAATAATTGATGATGGTTCACTTCCAGCTAGCTATGCAAGTAGTTCTTTCGATCGGGAAGGAACACCACATAAAGAATATACGATTATCAATAAAGGGATTTTTTCAGCAGTACTTTATGATACTTTCTCAGCGAATAATGATTCCTTGCTTTCAACCGGGCATGCACGAAGTAGTTACAGAGATTTACCAGAAATAGCTGTTACAAATATAGAAATGAAACCAGGAAGAATGACAGTTGAGGAAATGATTTCTGAAACAAAAGAAGGAATACTATTCAATAGAATAAGTTCCTCACCAGATCCCATTTCAGGAGATTTTGCAGCAGTACTAAAAGGGGGAAGAAGGATAAAGAATGGAGAGGTAAAAGAAACGCTAAAAGAAATAACTGCAGTGGGTAATATTTTTGAAATGATGAATTCAGAATTTCAAAGAAGCAAAGAGCAAAAAGAATTGAAATATTTCGAATCATGGAAAGTGCCATACATTAAAACAACTGGAATGAAATATATAACATAAAAATAGATAGAAAAAAACAATTAACTTATACTTATAAGAGTAAATGAACTATTTATACATAAGAGATGAATAATTCATGGAAAGACCAATTGATATTGGGGTAATAATCAATCTAGCTGCCAAATGTCCAAAATGTGGCACAACTATGACTAAATATGTTGAAATTTGCCCTCACTGTGGATACGATTCTAATAAATCACAAGTAAAAAATATCACAAAAGAACCAACAACGATTGAATGCCCAAAATGCAAAACACTTAATGAACCGGGCAAGGTAACTTGTGAATCATGTGGAGTTAATTTTGTCGCTTTAGAATTAGAAAAGCCAAAAGATTTGAGCAGTTTACGAACAGCTGAAAAACGAAGGAAACACTAACATTCATATCTTTTTTTTTCATTTTTCACACATATAGATTCAAATCAGCTTATCTTGTTTTAAGTAGGTTAACGATACCAAGAGAGATTTTTAGAAACTTTGATTAAGTAAGTGCAAGTTAATAATTTATCAAAATTAAGATTTTAAGGAATTTTATGGTTGTATATCGAAATGAGAGACTTACTAAAAGAAGTTATTGATAATCGACCAGATGGTGTCCATGTCGAAGCACGATATCACCAAAGGAAGAAGATTGAAGTGCGTGCGGACAAAGGACGATTACAAAGGTCGATAGTTGATGATTTTGCTGGGATAGGAATTCGAGTCCTGGTAAATGGCGCTTGGGGATATGCAAGCACAAGTAATCTAGAAAAAAAAGCAGTGAAAGAGACATTGAAAGATGCTATAGCAGCTGCAAAGAATCTTGCCCCAAGCATGAAGGAGAAGATCATTCTTGCACC
>DATKZI010000022.1:0-90672 GCA_035528035.1 Bathyarchaeia archaeon | reverse complement strand
GTATTTATTCTTTATAGGATGGTTGATTTGTAATGACTTTATTAACAACTCATATAGCTATTGAATCGCTTGTTGTTTGGTTTACTATGGGTAAGAAAAATCGAGAGATATTCAAGGAACGAATTGGTTTATTTGCTTTCCTAACTCTTTTTGCTGCTTTTCCAGACATAGATGCTTTGTTGTATATCCATCGAACTTATCTCCATTCCATCGTTTGGCCAACTTTCATCATACTAGGTGTTTTAGGTTATCTTAGCTATATTAAGTTAATAAAGAAATCAGCAGTAGGTGATAAAGCAGATTTAATTTGTCGAGGAATAATTATTGCTAGCGTTTTCTTAATCCTTCATAGCATTTTTGATTTAAATCCTGGTCCAGTTCTATTATTCTATCCCTTTGACAATCGACTTTATTATTGGGAGGTTTCAATGATATGGGATTTAGATTCACTATTTTACCTTAAAGAATTGAAATTCAATTGGTCTAGTATTTCTTTTACTGAAGGATTAAACCATTCTCTATTTAATATGACCCCTAGTGAACGAATCGATTATTTTGGAAGTCAATATATCGAATTATTCATTGGCGATTTCCCAATCCATTTCTTGCCACTTCTAGCTTGGTTCATATTCTTTCCAGGAACAGCTATTATGAATTGGTTAAGAAAACATCAAAAACCATTATCTTTCTTTAATAAAATTGGTAAATTTAAAAAACCTATTCTTGGGATTAGCGTAATTCTTTTGTCCCTAGGATTGATTGTAGGACCTGGTTTTAGGCTGAATCGAACCGAATCTCGAGAATCTACATCATGGTTAACCTTCAATGATAATGATGCTACTTTTGGAACATACCAAAATTTTGAACTGGATAAAAATGATGCTTTAACTTTTCAAGGTATTTTTGCTGGGAATAGCTCGAATTGTGAGATTGCTGCTATTATGACCGATGAAGAACATTTCAATACAATTAGTCAAAATCTAACGGATACTTTTGAATTGTATAATAATGGGACAAATCCATCCTATAATGGGCTGGTAAATATTTACAGAAATGCTGTTCTGTCACTGATTGATAGTTCACTTGATTATTACCTAATCTCACAAAACACTACTGATGGAATTACTTTTACCTTAAATCAAAAAATGACTCTCTATAATGTATTACTTATCCTTGATTGGAACGCAAGTAGTGATTTCATTGTTCAAACTCGTATAGTAAGTACATTACATATTAAACGAGTAGTGGAATTCTCTTTTGGTATTGCTTTGGCATCAATTGGTGTTTCTTTTCTTACTCTAACTATCATCAGCACACTGAATCTTTCTAAGAAAGAAGATGAAGAAGAAAAGGAGAAAAATGAGATAATAAGTGACTAGTGGTTATTTTTCAAGAGTAAAAATAGCCCTTAATTTTTTAATTGGATTCTTTTTTAAAGAATGGATATAGAGTAAACTAGATAATAATAATCATAATGTATTAAGGAGCTGAATTCACTAGTGAGTGAAGATAAAACTCGAACCAAGAAAAATAGGAAATGGTTACAAATATCAGTCCTAACTATTTCTATTATGGTTATTATAGCTGGTCTTGGCTATGGGCTTTATTTTTATTTCTCAAATCGAAATGCAGATCCAGCTCAAGATTTTTCGGTTATGACGCTTTCAGGAGCAAATTTCACACTATCAGATTATAGAGAAGAGGTTGTTTTACTTGATTTTATGAGTGTTACTTGTGTTCCTTGTATGTTGTTAATGGATGAATTGGTGCAAATTTATAATGAATTTAATGATAGTTTAGTTATGCTTTCAGTGGATGTCGATCCTTCGGATACAGAAGCACAGCTACTAGATTTTAAAAATGACTATAATGCGAAGTGGGACTTTGCTCTTGACACAGATGGTTTACTTGAAAAATATGGTGTGCTTGAGATACCAAAGATAGTACTAATTGATAGAAGTGGATACATAACTTTCGCTGAAACAGGATTAACTATTGGAAGTAATAATTTGCAAGAGTTAATTAATCAAACAATTGAAGGTTCAGCTGAAAGAATTGCTACAATCTCTCTTGGAGTATCAATTGGTACAGCTTTTATTTCTGGATTTTTATCCTTTTTTTCTCCTTGTGCTTTTCCTTTATTACCAGGTTATATGGCTTATAATCTTGATTTAATGACTAAAATGGATCAGAAAGAGGAAGAGAAAGTTGAAAATGATAAAAAAGAAAAAAATAACAAAAATACATTTAACGAGCGTTTTTGGCGATCATATTTATGGGGTAGTGCTGCTGGGTTTGGTATTTTCATTTTTTATATGACCATTGGTATAGTTATTTCCATATTGGTATTGGTCTATGATAAATCTCTAGAAAATGTTGATAAAATTGCTGAGATTTCTGAATATCTCAAATTATCTGTAGGAATTCTGTTAATTATTCTAGGAATAATTTCCTTAACACCTATTTCCCTCAACATGAATAAGGCAATAAAAGCCATTGAACAGATTCCTGAAAAAAGAAAAGAAAGGAAATTTAAACGTTTGATCGCTAAAGGAAAAATCGACCCGACAAAACAGATTCCAACTGAAAGTAAAGCTGCAGAGTCGATTCCCCAGCTTCTTCAATTATTTATTTATGGTGTAACCTATGCTTTAGCATCAATAGGTTGCAGTTTGCCAATTCTTCTTGGATTAATGCTAACAGCGTTACAGGCAGGAACCTTTGGAAAAGCAATCATAATTTTTGTTGTGTATTCATTGGTAATGGCGATACTTATGATCATCATTACAATTTTAGTTGGATTTTCAAAAGAAGTCCTTATCAATAAATTACAAGCATCAGCTAAATTTGTAAAAATTTTCACTGGAATATTACTTATCCTTGCAGGAGGATTCCTTATGGGACAATTTCTGTGGAATCGGTTCAAATAAAAAATATCAACATAGGTGAATGAAAATTGATTACAAAACAGAAATCTAAATTGCTGATGGTTATTCCATTGTTAGTGTTAGCAATAGCTTTTCTAGGTAAAATATCACTAACTGTAAATGCAGCAGAACCAACAATTACAGCAATTTCGCATCAACCAGAAACTATTGGGTATCAAACCAATGTTACAATTACGATTAATTTTGTGAATGATGAAAATGTTACTGGTATACAGCTACAATATTGCTCTTTAGAACCAATCTTTCTCTGTCATATCCCAAATATCGATATGGTTCAATCTGAACCAAATACTTGGAGTGGATCATTTATTGTAGCAGAAGAGGAAGGAACACTAGGATACAAACTCTATATTACACATACAGGTGGATCAATGACTGCACCTAATTCATCAAATTACTTAGGGAAGATAAATATCGTCGAACCCTCAACGAATACGTTCTACTTCTCTATTGACGTTTCAACTGAGCTTCCTACAGATAATACCCCATTGAATTTTGGCGTCCCAGGAATAACTCTTGCCTACCTAGCAGTGCTTATTATTCAAAAGCTAAAAACAAAGAAATAGAGCAATGCTTGTAAAAAAATATTCCTTTACTAATTATTTTTCTATCTTAATATCATGTGTCATGGTAACTTCTGAGCGTATTGAATTAGTAATTAGACAATATTTCTTGGTTAAGTCAACGCATTTTTCCGCGCCTTTCAAATTATCTTCATCGTCTATAGTAATTTCAAGGTGTACATCCACTTTAGTAAACATCATACCTCGTGATTCCGCTTGACCAAGATAACCAATAGCATCTACCTTTAAACCTGTCAATCCTATGTCAAGTTTTTCAGCCATAGCACAAAAAGTGGTCATTTTACAAGAAGCAATTGCACCAACAAATAGATCTTCTGGTGAATGGATTCCTTGTTTTCCCCCGGGAAATTCAGGTGGGGTTGCTACACGAATCAATGGTTTTGCTTTATCCTCGAGAATAAAATTCCCTACACGATCTTCTATCATATCAATTATTACATGATATTTATGTTCTTCAGTCATTTTTATCACTCAAATTTTTCATTATATAGACAAAATAATTAAAACAATAAATAATTGCTTTATAATTATCTAAATAATTTGGTTTATTTAGATTAAGAAAAAAAGGATGTATTATTTTATGAAAATTTCAAAAGCTTTAGTTACTCTTCTTCCTCATGAATCCAAAAAATTAATTGGTATAGGATTAACTTCCTATGAACCAATTCGTGAGAAAATGAATGAAGGAAAAATATTTGTTGCTCGTGGAACAACCAATTCTTATCTTCTTGAAGAAATGCTAGCTATCTCTGAATTTGATAAGAGTTGTTATGTTGCTGGACAAATTGTTCCAGAGGGGGAACGTCTCTCATCTTGTCCTAGCGAAAAACGATTACCGGAGATTATATTTGTTAATGGTAAATCGATAAAAGTTAAGGATACTGCTAAGACAATTGATGAGCTCACTAAAGGTGACATTATCATTAAAGGAGCAAATGCTCTAGATCCAGATGGCGTTGCTGGTGTTCTAATTGGCAATCCAAAAGGAGGAACTTGTGGTGCTATATGGGGAACATTAATGGCCAGAGGATTACATTTGATTATCCCAATTGGTCTAGAAAAATTAGTTGCTCATTCAATACTTTATAGCTCCTTAGATATGGGTATTGAAGAAATAGATTACTCTGATGGTTATAAATGTGGATTCTTCCCCTTACATGGAGAAATTTTCACTGAAATTGAAGCATTATATACTTTGTTTGATCTTGAAGAAATAACACACATTGCAAGTGGTGGTGTGGGCGGTGCTGAAGGAGCTATTACTCTCTTACTTATCGGTGAAGATGAAATAGTAAAGAATGCTTTCGAGTTTTGCCACAAATTGAAATCAATTAAACCATTTAAACCAACTTTGGGTTAAGAAAATGTTTTGAGGAGAAAAATATTCCTCTCCTTATCTTTCCTTGTCAATGGGTAACTTTAAAGTCTTTAGTAAGAAAGACAATATAGAGAAATAGTACTCAAAATAAAGTAAAAATTATTCCAAAAATTAAGAGGATTAACGATGTCATATAGTAGTAAAAGGCGTGCACCTGCCATCAAATTGAAAATTGGTGACTTAATCGATGGGGAATTTACCACAGAATCAGATGGCACAAAGGTACTTCATGTTAAAACTGATGATTTTGTACGACGAACAAGAATTATGGGCGAAATAACATCAAAAAATGTCATTGAAAGCGATGAGAGTGTTATCTTTGATGTTACAGATAAAACAGGTTCCATTAAAGTTAAGGGCGGAGGATCTGAGTGGTCTGCTGCAATTTTTGATGAAATGAAAGATCTTAAGGAAGGAGCCATTGTAGATGTTGTTGGTCTCATTCGCGAGGCATCAGATGGTAAAATATATTTAGATTGTGAATTGTGTCTTCCTATTAATGAAAATTCCAAACAAGTCCTAAGGGAACTTGAAATATCGAAATATTATAAACGTAAAGGTCTTGATTCAAAGGTCACAGAAGGAATTAATTCGGCAATTAAAGGTCAAGCAAAATTACAAGAAAGTGATGAAATTAAAGATCAAATTCTTGCTTTGTTAAAAAATCCCGAGAATATCGAAGAAGGTTGTTCTTTTGATGATATTAAACGAGCTCTTGGACTTACTACAAAAGAATTAGAACCTGAATTACGTGCTCTTCAAAGTGATGGTGATATCTTCGAACCACTTCCTGGTGTGTTCAAGTTCGTTTAGAAAATATTTACTGCTTTTTTATAGCATTAGATTTATTCTTTTTATACAACCATTACCTTACTAGCGAGTCCTCGTCCTAGAGCTAGTTTTGATCCTTTAACTTTAATCATCACTGGTCCACTATTAATTTTGTTAACAAGATTTATCTGTACTCCTGGAACTAAACCCATTTCATTTAATCGTTTACAGGCAGTTCTTCCCCCTACAATCAAAACAATTATCCCCATTTCACCGATTTCGAGTTGCAATAATGATTTAGCTGATTTCTCTAATTCTTTATCTCCTATTGAGGATAGGAAGGATTGGTCTTTCAAATCAGCGTCAGCCATTTTTTTCAAACTCCTTTCAATTACAAAATCATCATCAGTGAAATGTTAGGTAAACCGAACTTTATAAACTTTCTTATAAGGAAAAATTGCTAAAAAACTTACTTTTTAGCATTATTCAATAACATCAAAGTTCTAGCTGTCAAATCACTAATAATTTCATTATAATTAGCAAATGCTTCTATTGGTGTTTTATAATGGGAGAAATAAGAATGAACTTCACCCGGTCCTGCATCTGCTTGGGAGATATAATAAAGATGATCTGAAGTTGTTAACATTCGCCAAATTTTAAGCAGTATGGGATTATTTAATTTTTTAATGGGTTTTTCAAGGAATTTTTGATCATCAAACGAAATGTGCTGCAAAGGATTTTTCAACCATGCTCCTACATCACGATCGTCAGCCCAACTAATTGTTGAAAAATCATCTATTGAGATTGAATTAACGGCAGGTAAAGTATCAATTGCTTCTGTAGGTGTTTTGAAAGTAATATTTTCATATTTGAATAATTCTTTTGGTAAATGTTCCAGAAATTCGAATATCCCACTTTCTGCCCATAAATGCTCACCGAGAGATTCATAATCCATAAAAATATTGATACAATCCCCAGGAGTAGAAGCTATCCATGAAGCATATTTATCAGCGTAGAGGGGATATTCTTCCCATCTACCGGAGCCGAACCTGAAGGCAATATCATCACTTAATTTGTAATTTCTTAATAGAATCTTTAAAGAAGGAGCCTTTTGACTGGCAAAAACATAATTGGGTGAAGATCCTTTAGGGAGAATGTGTTCAATTCCTTCCCCCATAATGGCCTTGAATCCTAAATTAGCTACTTCCTTCATTATTGAGTTATTTAAAATTAGCTCAGTATTTCTAAAACTTGTAGGAGTTTTACCAAATAGGTCTTTTATTAATTGAGAATGCATTTTCACTTGTTCAATAAATTCTGTTCTATCAACTCCATAGATAGATGCTAATGAGTGATAATATGTTTCACCAAGAAATTCAACACAATTAGTTTCAGCTAATTGTTTAAAACTATCAATTACATCAGGCTGATAACGTTCCGCTTGTTCCAAAAGAGTTCCTGTTATACTAAAAGCGATTTTTACCTTTCTCTTACTTTTTTTGTATTCATCAATAGCAGCTAACCAAGTTTTATTTGCTGGTAAATAGCATTTTTTCGCCACTCTTTGCATAACGTCTTTATTTAGATCTCCTGCGAAATAGAGATTTTCAAGATTATTTAATTCAGATCTTTTTAAAAAGCGATTTCTTCTGAAATTTTCATTTAAACGATAAGGTTGGTGAACTTGAAAATAGAATATTATTGAAGGCATATTATCTCAATCCATCATATTACTGATAGTCATTATGTTTCAATATTATGTTTAATCTATGTAAACTAATAATTGATATAACTTTCCATCTTGATTTTCACATATATACGAAAGATTTAAACGGTGACAAATGAAAATAATCTACAGTGAAGGAGTTCAAGATAACAGGAGAAAAAAATACTATGGCACAAAATAAATTTACTAAAATCGAACTCTCCCCTTCATTCAAGGAACGTTTAATCAAATCTTTTATTGCTATCATAGGTTTTGTTATTGGAGCAATTGCGATTGCAAGCGTTTTAATTGTAGAGAATCTCCCCGATATTGTTATTTTTGCAACAATTTTCACAGGAGCTTTGACTATCTTCTTTTCAGTTTGGCGTATTGCTCGAATTGCAATGGTAAAACTCTATGTAGATGAAGATGCTATTAGATATAGAGATCGTTTTATTTGGAAGAAAATTGATTGGTCAGAAATTATTTCTGTAGGTCAAGCCAACGATATTGGTTCAAATGATGAAGGAGTTCTTAAGAAAATCAAATCTTTACTTATTGTTACTAATAATGGTCTCAAAAGTTTCGATATGTCAGCTTATTCTCTTACTCATGGAATGGAAACAATTGATAAAATAATTGATTCTCGACCACCAAAAGAAAACGAAGAAGAAGATTTGGATTATTAGGGCTAATTACCCTTTTCTTTTCATTTTATTTTTATACAAAAAAAATAGAAATTGGTTATTTTATATTACCAAAATCTTTTCAGATATTCTTTATCTATTTTACCTGCTTGGTATTTCTCTTGGCTGTTCTGAATAGTTATGTGAACTTCTGTTGGAGCTAATAAAGATAAATCAAAATTAGCGAAATCTTTTCCAGCGGCATTAAAAACTTCAAGAAAGCTTTTACCAAATAATTCTGATGACTTTGAAGGTATTTTACTAATTAATTCAACTAAATTATAGTCATCATCTTCAGACTTTACAGTTAAGTCAAATCTGGTACCATAAATTAAAGCATTATTCACACGATCATTTGAAATTTCTTTATCATTCGAAAATGGCGCAACTAATCCTGTTCCGATTGCAGATAGAATTCGTTCTTTAGGATATTTTAATTGCTCAACCAATCTAAAGATTCCTAATTCTATTGCTCGTGCAGCCATTTGAAAATATTCGACTATACAGGCAGTTTTAATCATTAATAAAATAAGATTTTTCCTTTCAACATTACACTTCTCAGCAATATAATCAATTATTTCATCTGAAGGGAGAATATCAGATTCAATACAAAGAATAGCTGTTTCATGCTCTTCATGATAATCTAACAATTTGTATATCTTCGAAGGTTTCTGAGCTAAGGCTCTTCCAGGACCACAAGCCATACCAAAGAAGTTTCCTTTAGCAATATTCCAACTTGCTGCTTGGCAACCTAATGTCGTTAGTACTGGTTGATCAGTTGTTACTTGAATGATCACATAAGATAAATCATCATTTCCCTTTGGATAAGAAGGTTGAACTGTAGCTAAACCTCCTAAACTTATCTCTATAAAGAGAAGAGCTGCTTCTATACTACCTTCAGTATTAATCCCACAATCAATAACTGTAGCATCATTAATTGTCAGTACTTCCACTTTTAGCTTTTCAGCATCATCTATTAATTCATTTACAAATGGCAAAGCTCCTTCTGTTAGAGAAATCTTATCATGCATATACAAAACTCCTACCGATATTTTTCAGTTATTTAGTCTTTTAAACCCAGACCTATTCCTGCATAGGTGATACCTTCTTTCAGAAATTCATCAGGTTCATAAATTCTTCTACCATCAATTAGAATTGGTGTCTTCATTTGTTTGAATTTTTCTGGTTTTAATTCTTTGAATTCTGCCCATTCCGTTATTAATAAACAAGCATCTGCGTCTTTTATTGCTTCATCAATGGAATTTGTATATCGAATTTTATTTCCAATTAATGCATTCTTCTTAGCTTCGTGAATGGCTTTTGGGTCCCAAGCGACGATTTTTGCACCTTTTACTAGCAATTGTTCAATGATCTTTATAGAAGGAGCATTTCGCATATCATCTGTTTCAGGTTTGAATGATAAGCCTAGTAGGGCAATTGTTTTTCCTTCTACAGCTCCTAATTTTTCCTCTGTTAGTTCAACCATTCTTTTTGCTTGATGATCGTTTATCTCGAGAACACTTGTAAGTAATTTAGGTTCATAATTTTTTGTTTTTGCATAATGAATGATAGCATTTACATCCTTAGGAAAACACGATCCGCCAAAACCAGCACCAGCACCCAAGAACTTCTCATTTATTCTTGGGTCCAAACCAATACCTTTTGCTATGTTTTTGACATCCACTCCAGGTATTCTCTCACAAATATTAGCCATTTCATTGATGAATGATATTTTTGTTGCCAAGAAGGAATTGTTTGCATATTTTATACATTCAGCTGTTTCTAATGTAAATCGTAAAACTGTTGGTAAGCTAACTTTCTTGGAGAAAGTCTTTTCCCAGTTTTTACTGAAGTTATCTTCCATAGTTTGATATAAATCTTCAAAAATAAGAGCTAATGACTCTCCTGAACGTGAATCAAATTCACCAATAATAATCCTATCCGGAAATACCATATCATGAACACTTTGTCCTTCGCGGAGAAACTCGGGACTCATACATAAACCGAAATCCTCACCAGCTTTCTTTCCTGATTCTTTTTCAAGAATGGGCTTTACAAAATTTCTAGTTGTTTCGGGTATAACAGTAGATTTTACCACAATAAGATGATAGGAATCCTTGTTAGCAACTGCTTTGCCAATATCAGTGGCAATTTGATGAATGTATTGTAAATTACAACTACCATCTTCTTGAGGGGGTGTTCCTACACAGATAAATGTTACATCTGAAGAGATAAGAGATTCAGGAGTGCTTTTACAAGCAGTTAAGGTCTCTTTCTCTAAAACCACTCTTTTAAGTAAAGTATCTAGATGAGGTTCAAAAAAGAAGGTTTGACCAGCATTAACTTTGGCTATTTTTTCTTCGTCGATATCTAAAACAGTTACTTGATAACCTCTATCAGCAAATACTGCTCCGGTAATTAGTCCTACAAAGCCAGAGCCAGCTATAGTCAGTTTTATTTTAGGATTCATAACAATCATCTCTTGGTCTGTTTTTATTTTAAATATACAAAAATGTTTGTCTTGATTTTTTTCTCTAAAACTAGATTTAGACCTATATAAAGAAAAAACTTTGTGTGATAATTATAGAATTTCTTGTTAAAGTTAGTACGATTAAATCAAGGTTAGTATAATGAAAGAAGTAAATATTAATCACTCAAATTTAGATTCATTTAATTTTAATGCTATACATCCTACAAATTTAAAATTAAAATATAAGCGACAACGAATAAGTTTCAAAGAACGTTTCAAATTAGGAATTATGTATCAACATCCAAGAATTTATGATCTATCTTTATGGTTAAACGATCCAAAACAATTGATTCCTAAAGCTTTAGCTAAAAGTATTGAGGGACAATCAATTCTAGATTTGGGATGTGGTACTGCTACTTTACAACCATTCCTCCCTAAAGGAATTGAATATATTGGCGTTGATCTAAATGAAAACTTTTTAGCATTCGCTAATCGAAAAAAACGAGGAACATTTTACAAAAGGAATATTACTGAGGATTTATCTGATTTTAAAGCGGATACTGTTGTTTTATCTGATGTTTTACATCATGTTACACCAAATCATCAAAAACTCTTAGAAAATGCTCTCCAATGTGCTCGTAAAAAAGTGATTATTTCCGCATGTTACGAAAAAGAGGAGGGTCCTTTTAAACGTTTATCTGAATTTATTGGTAGGAGAATAATCGATAATGACGGATTGAATAAACAAAGAGCAGGAGCAGGTTGGTTGAAATTAAACGAACTACTCGATTTCTTTGAATCGAATGGTGCAATAAATATCAGGAAAGTATTATCCCACATCCACTGTGAAATCATTATTTGAAGTGAAAGTAAAATGTTGAATGTTAAAACTGAAGAGTTAGAAATTCTGCAAGATAATCATTTAAAATCTAGAGCTGTTCTTTTAGAAAAGAAAATAATAACCAATGGTGAAAATAAAAATCTTATAAAAGAATTAGCTGCAAAACATTATGAAGAAGGAAATTATCTTAGAGCTTTAAGCTGTTATATCAAATTATTAGAATACGAACCAAGAAATGCTAAAAATTGGAATAGAATCGCAGTGATTTTCATAAGACTTGAGAAATATAAAACAGCAATAGAATTTTCAAAAATTGCTTATAGACTAATTAACAGCAATAACCATTGACTGAATTAACTGAGAGTTTTTACATTTAAACTATTTTTTATCGCTTTTATTCTAATAACGACCTTTTCCAAAGTTAAAAAAAGCTAAAAAAGCTAATAATGTTATAGATTATTTGAGGAGTTTATATGCCATCAAAAGAAAATGTCATAGCATTCAGCGAAGCAGAAGAAGGAAAAACAGACGAATTAAAACTAGAACTTAGAAAAGAAGAAAAAAAGACAAAAGCTCCTATAGCAATGTACAAAATCATTCTAATATTCATAGGAATATTCCTAATTTCTTCTGGAGTAGCGGTAGGACTTGCAAGATTAATTTATATTAAATTTGAAGGAGGTCTCCAAAGCTATACTGATTGGATTGCAATTATGTTTCTGACACTAGGAGGTATGGCAGTAACTGTTGGAGGTGCCTCGGGTGTGTGGGGTGGTCAAAGAAAAATTCCAATCCGAATGGTAAGTCCGAGTGATGCTTCTGTTATAGGCAAAGGTCTTATCGTTACCGGTTATATTATTGAGGATTGCCTTGATAATGAAATTGAATTTACTATTTATGATAAAGATAAAGAACCAATTTATGAAGCTCTCTTACCTATCACTGAAGACCATCTTTTCTATTCTAAATTAGATGATGTATTAGATGATGTGAAAAAATCCACCAACGTCTATATCGAAGCTTGGATGGTTTCCACTAAATCAAAGAGACTTAGATTTATGGTTAGAGAGAAGAAATATGAGAATTTAAATATCTATAAAAAAGGATTCAAGGTTGGGATGGTTTACTTCTTTCCGTTGGTCTATAGAGATTTCACTGACAAGATTAAAGCAATTTTCGATCCAAAACGAAAAGAAAAAGGTATGATTGAAAATGTCAAAATAAATAAAGATAGAACAACAAATATCTTTTATCCTTCAAAAGATACCGATGATCCTTTTGTGCCTTTCTCATTTAAGAAAGTAGCAGAGATGCGTCAAAATGCAATCTTCTTTGATATTAAACGCAGAAGGAGACTCCAATACAGTTTGTTGCTTTTCATAATGTCAGCTCTCTATTTCATTTATCCTTTAATCTTCTATTTAGCCTTTAACTAATGCTTTAGTTTAATTTTTTTTACAAAGGCATCAGAAAACTTTATCTTTATTTCGTTTTTCTAGGAAGTTGAGGATAACAATGAAATATAATCTAAAATTTGCTTTCAAACTACGAGGAACTTTACCTGTTCAAGCTCGAGAGAAATTTGATGATTGGATTGATGAACTTCATCAAATGTTTGAGAAAGGGATACAGGAGAAGGATTTAAAGGAAATTTCTCGAGTCAAAAAATGGGAAGTAATAACTTTAAGTGATAAAGAAGAGGAATTGGTTTTAACTGTTACAAGTGGTGCTGTCCAACCTCCCCATCACGCTCTTTTAAGAATGAGAAAATTCTTCAGTGAAAAATTAGGAAAAGAATTCAAAATAGGTATTAGTGGTGTAGATATTAAATCATATAGAATTGATATTGACATACCTAACAAACCACAAAAGGAATTTATTCTACCTTTTGTATCATCGATCAAATTTTCAGATAAAATCGCTACTATTGTGTTACAAAAAGATATTCCAATTGATTTTATTGAAAAGGGTGCTATTGATAGAATAGTAAAACTTGTTAGAAGTAAGATAATTGAAGAAGTGATTAGGGGAAAGGATGAACACCATTTAGTTGTGTGGAATTCAGGACAAAAGGAAATCATTTGTAAAGAGAATCCTACTGATTTAATGATAGCTGAAGGATGGATTCAAAGAACTAGTTATCGTAATCAATGGATTTTTGGTCCAGCAATAACAGCCCTTACTGAAGCTTTGAAAACACTCATTGTTGAGAACCTCTACAAACCTTTAGGATTCAATAACATGATCTTTCCCAAAGTTGTTCCTTGGGAAGTATGGAAAAGAAGTGGTCATCTATCTGGAATTTATCAAGGTGGATTTGAACCCTATTTTGTCTGTACACCTAAAACAGCTGACCCAGAATATTGGGAAGAAATTGCTGATTATTATAGAATAACCCTTGAAATAGATGCTGAGAAAGTAATGGAAAAATTACGACCACCAATTGGAGGTCTTAGCTTTGCCCAATGTCCTCCTTTCTGGGCTTATTTACAAGGCAAAACAATCTCTGATGATAGTTTTCCAATTTTTGTATATGATTGGTCTGGACCCACCTACCGATATGAGAGTGGTGCTGCCCAAGGTTTTGAAAGAGTTGATGAACTTCATCGTATAGAAACTTTGTATATCGGTTTTCCTGAGCAAATTAAAAAAGTTGCTCAAGACTTACGTCTTGGTTTCCGAAAGATCATTGGTGATATTCTCGATTTGGAATTCCAAGAAGCTTGGGTTACTCCTTGGTGGACCTCACAAGAAGGAGGTGCTGATGTAAAGGAAGGAGCAGTCGAATTGAAAACATTCGATCAAATCGGTACTATTGATATGGAAATCTATATGCCTTACAAAGGTACACGTAAAGAAAGTCCCTGGTTAGAAACTCAAAATATTTCAATACTAGGTGATAAGTATACAAAAAATTTCACAGTAAAATCTCAATCAGCTAAGGAACTTTGGTCGGGTTGTGGTGGTGGAAGTTTTGAACGCTATGTCTCTGCATTTGTTGCCCAAAAAGGAACAAATCCAGAACATTGGCCTAATAAATTATTGAAATATATCGATAAACTACCAAAAGGACCTACTTTTCTCTAAATAATATCTGGTGAGATAATTATGAGCATAAAAGGTTCTAAGCTACTTAAGAAGGTTAACACCTCGAAAAAAATATGCTTAATGGGAATTGGCAATTTTGACCGTGCTGATGATGCTGTAGGAATAGCAGTTATAGAAGAACTCGAAAAAGCTAAACTTAATAGTAACGTCAAGTTAATAAATGCTGGACCAGTCCCCGAATCTTTTACTGGTGTTATTAAACGTGAGGAACCTGATTTTCTTATAGTTATTGATGCTGCACAAATGGATGAGGCACCAGGTACCATAAAAATATTTTCAGAAAAAAATGTTAATTCAGCTTATATGGTAACTCCCCACAAAGTTTCCATGACTATGTATACAAAGTATCTAAAAAACACCTTGAAAAATCTGACAACAATTTTCATAGGCATACAACCATTTTCTATATCCTATATGGTTGAAATGAGTCCAGAAGTAAAAATGAGTATAACGATTCTTTGTGAATATTTGGTAGAGTTATTGAGGTAGTAAATTGTCTGCCGAAGAAGGAACTCGAAAAAAACAATTGAGTAATGCTTTTCGTAATAAAATACCAGAGGAATTACTCCCCTTTGTACCTCGTCGATGGTGGTTTGTGGGTGATATACTTATTCTATCTATACCTAAAGAACTAGCTAATTATACTAAAGAAATCGGACTAATAATGTTAAAACATGAGCAGAAACGTGTTCGAACAATTCTAGGAAAACTTGGTCCAACAGAAGGAATGATCAGAACACCAAGTTTTGAATTTCTTGCTGGTGATCCTAATACTGAAACCATTCATAAAGAACTTGGCTGTTTATTCAAGCTTGATGCTGCAAAATTAATTTTTTCACCCGGTAATCATGGTGAAAGAGAAAGAATTCTCAAGATAACAAATGAAAATGAATTCATAATTGATATGTTTGCATGTGTTGGAAATTTATCACTACCATTAGCTGTACATAGAAAACCTGTACAAGTTATTGCTACGGAAATTAATCCAGTTGCTTATAATTACTTGACAGAAAACATTAAACTTAACAAAGTAGAAAATCGAATGAAAGCTATACTTGGCGATAATCGAATATTGTTGAAGGAATTTGAAGGACAAGCTGATAGAGTTTTATTAGGGTACTTAGATAGTGATATTAACCAAATACAACAGGGAATTTGTCTTTGTAAAAAAGGAGCAATTATTCATTACCATGAAGCTACTCCCTCAAAAGCGGAAATTCAAAACAGACCAATTAATCGTTTGAAAGAAGCTGCAAAACTAGAAAATAGAGAAATTAAAATTCTTATCAAGAAAAAAGTAAAGAAATATTCACCGGGAATTAATCATTTAGTTATTGATGTACAGATACTTTGAAATGAAAAGGAAAAAAAGATTATTATCCAAACATTAAAGTAAAAAAGAATTAATTGAAAAATTATCTGGAGAAAAAATATTGTCTGATAGAACTAACGCAGTAAAACCTGATAATTGGACTTTACGTCAACTAAAAGCAGTTGCGCAATATCAATTTGGTAATGAATTTGATAAAGTTCTTGCCCCAGATAATATAGTAGTTACCTTTTCAAAAAATACGAATAAAATTAGAGAAGTATTATTAGATAACAAGAGACTAGCTACAATTAGAGCTAATGATGGATTATACTCTCTTGGGTTAGAAGGAGCTCGAAGAATAATTCAATATATCAAAACGCCTAAACGAAGAGTTATTGTTCAATCTGATGTTAGCGAATTTATTGCTGATGGAAGAAACGTTTTCGCTAAACATGTGGTAGATGTTGATCCTAAAATCATGCCTGAAGATGAAGTGGTTATTGTTAATGAACAAGATGAATTACTTGCTGTGGGAAGAGCACAACTTTCTGCAGAATATATGCTAGCTTTTCAGATAGGTGTGGCAGTTAAAGTTAGACATGGGATAAAGAAATTAGAAGAAAAGGAATTGCTAGATTAAAATCTCTAATTTATCCAATTAACCGAAATAGTCAGTGATAGTTTTTTGTTGTGGGTCTTGTTTTACAAAATTGGATACTCTAACAGCAGCCTTTCTTATTTTTGCTTTATTAAAATCGTTATTAATTTCTTCTAGCATTTCATAAACCGCTGAACTAAGTCTATCTTTATCATCATTAGCTGCAAGATAGGATTTACTTCGAGTGATATTTTGAAAATTATCTTGAAATCGAACATCCAATGTAACAGTTTTATATCTAAAAGATTTCTTAAGGAGACGTTCATGAACTTGATCTATTAATTTAGGTAAAACCATTTCTACTGTAACAGGCTCACCGTCAAACATTTGCCCATGAAAAGTGCTTCCCTTACTAATTGATTTCACGCCAAAAGAACTACTTGGTTGAATCTTTGTTCGTCCTTGACCTGAAACAACTCGATAGAAAAAAGTTCCAAGACGACCAAATTTTCTAATCATTTCATATTCAGAACCAATTTCAATAATTTGATTAATTTTTTCAATATTATATTTTCTTTTCAAACTCTCAGCAGTTTTTGGTCCAATACCACTGATAGCTGAAATAGGTAATGGCGCTAAAAAACGACAAATAGATTGTCTTGGGACATAAGTTATACCATTTGGTTTATTGCGACCTGTAGCGATTTTAGCAATAGTTGTATTGGGGCCGATGCCTATTGAACAAGTAATTTTTTCAGCTTCAAAAATTTCATTTTTTATTTCTTCAGCAAGAGGAATCGGGTAACCATTATATTCTTCTTCAACTATATCTGTAAGATTTAAATAAGCCTCATCAATTGAAGCACTTCGGAATTCATCTGTATATGAAGATAAAATTGTCATTATATTATCTGAAACTTCACGATAAAGGTCATAATGACCTCTACGAACACAAATAATTTCAGGACATAATTCAATAGCTTCTTTTGCTGACATGCCAGAATGCACGCCAAATTTCCTTGCTTCATAATTACAAGTAGTAACAATTCCCCTTTTGGTTTCTTTATCCCCCCCAACCATTATTGGTTTACCAACAAGTGATGGATCTTCTCGCATTTCTACAGCTGCAAAAAAACAATCTAAATCTACATGAAAAATGAATTGCCTGATAGTGGTTTTTTCTATAGGAGTAGAATATTCTTGTTGATAAAATGCCATATGTAAACCAACATGTAGAGTGATTTAATTTTTTAAATAAATAGATTATCTAAAAAAAAATTAGGTGGAGAGTTAGGTGAAACTATTTAATTATTAATCAGAAGTTAACTGACTTAAAACAACTACTTAATTATAGAACATTTTTTTTAAATAAAGAAAATTTTAAATCAAATTATTTAATTTTCAAGCAAAAGATATATCAACTTATTAGCATAAATTTAATTTAATTAATTTAATCTTCATGGAGGGTCTTTATGAGAAAGCTGTTGAGAGTAGGTTTACCTAAAGCTCTAATACATTACAAATTCGAAACTATGTGGAAAGTTTTTTTTCAGGAATTAGGGGCAGAAGTAATTATCTCATCAGAAACAACAAAAAAAATAAGAGATTTAGCTGTTCGCTCAGCTCCAGATGAGGATTGCTATTCAACAAAAATCTATCATGGTCACATATTAGAATTAAAGAATCAGGTAGATTATCTCTTTATACCAAGATTTGGCAGTAGACATAAAACTGATATGGGGTGTCCTAAATTCATAGCTTTAGTTGATGTATTACGTTCAATCTACCCAGATTTACCAAAACTGATTTCTCCACATTTAAACGTAGCCAAGTATGGTCATAATAAAATATATTTCTTCAAGGAAGTCCTAAAAGTTGGTTTCATTTTTACAAAAAATCCTTTTCGTATTATTAATGCTATGAGAAAAGCTTTGAAAGCAGATAAGCTATATAAGAAAAAATTGATCATTGATAATGATACACTTCATAAATGGGAACGATCAGAAATTTTGCTTAATAAAACACCTAATGAAATTCCAAGAGAAAAATCATTAAAAATAGCTCTTGTTGGGCATTCCTATGTTATTAATGATAATTATTGCTCTTTAGACATTAGAAAGAAATTGCAAGAATATGATGTAGATCTAATTACCTCAGAGCAAATGCCAAGAGGACTAATTGATGAACAATTAGATAAATTAGAAAACCGTTTATATTTTGAATTTGAACGAGAAATTTTAGGAACAATAATGTATTTTCTTGAAAATAAAACTGTTGATGGTATTATTCAGCTAATGATCTTTAGCTGCGGTCCAGATTCATTAGCTGGTGAATTAGCGTCGATATTTGCAAAAAGACAAAAGGAAGTTCAATTATTACAAATTGTTTTTGATGATCTTACAGCAGAAGCTGGAATGAGAACTCGTATAGAAGCGTTCATAGATATGTTAAAAAGGAGGAAGGAGAAAACTGCCTATCACATTCCCACACTTCGGATCACTTAAGTATGTTTTTATATCTTTACTACATGAGCTAGGAAGATATGATTTAGTGATTCCAAATAAACCAAGTAAAAAAATTTTTCAGCTTGGTGCTAGGTATTCTCCTGAATTTGTTTGTACACCTTTCAAATTAACATTAGGAACATTTATTGAAAGCCTAGAACGTGGTGCTACAGATTTAGGGATGGGTGGAGGATGTGGTTATTGTCGTTTTCGTTTTTATTGGCAAGTACAAAAATTCATTCTTGAAGATTTAGGCTATAAATGTAGATGGTTCACATTAGATTACGAAAACCCTAAACAAATAATACAAATTCTGAAAAACGTTAGTTGTGGTTATAATACGTTACAAGCAATACGAGCTTTCCAAATTACTTGGATCAGGAATCGTTTGACTGATTTAACTGATAGAATGCTCTATAAATATCGAGCTATTGAAATTGAGAAAGGAAGTTCTGAAAGGGTAGCTGAAGAAGTTTTTGATCTAATTATCACGACAAAAAAAGTAAATAAAATTAGAAACTTGAAAAAAACTATTCCTAAAATATTTGAAGACAGAATAGAGGTAGATAAAAAAGCAAACCCATTGAAAGTTGTCATAAATGGTGAGATATATGTTGTTTTAGAACCGACACTAAATTTGGATATTCACAAACGATTAAATGAAATGGGCGTTATAACTAAAACACCTATTACCCTAAGAAGATTTATTGATATAGGTGAAAGATTCAATCCTTTCAAAAAGATGGATTTTCAAAAAGCAAATGCTTACGGAAGAAAATATGTTCCTTACAGAGTTGGAGGAGAAACACAAGAAAACTTAGGGGATGCTGTTCTCTATAAAAAACATGGATGGGATGGATTAATACATCTTTATCCATTTACATGTATGCCAGAAATCATTACTCGAAGTATTTTCCCACAAGTCAGTCGAGAACATGACATGCCAGTTTTATCATTAGTAGTAGATGAACATACAGGTGAAACGGGATTTCAAACACGATTAGAGGCTTTTATTGATTTGTTAAGTAGAAGAAAAGAAGATAATGTATAATACTGGAATATGAAATTATTCATTATTAATCTGAACTCATTCGACCATAATACATCTGGGTTTTATAATCAATTCGTACTAAATCATCAATCTTGTATTTATCAAAAAGGTCTTTTAACTCAGATATAAGTTTAGGGTAGTTAGGATGATCAGAGGTTGGGGCATAAGAAGAGGATTCTAAGCGACCTTGAAAAGAAGGAAAATCAAAAACTTGATAATTACTAGTCGAAAAATGACGCGTTTTAGAATTGCCAAAGAATTTCTTTATTTCATCAAAAGAGATTTTTAGATAGGAAGGTTGCTTATATTCTGGACAATATTTCTGTAGCAAAAGATCATATTCTTTTTGGAAGGGAATTTCCTCAACTAAACGTTCATTCCAAACTAACACTAAAGAACCTTCAGGTCGTAATATACGTAAGAACTCTTTTTTTGTCGTAGGAAGATCAAACCAATGGAAAGCTTGAGCAACAGTAATGATATCTATTGAATTATCCTCAAGGGTTGTTGCTTCAGAACGACCACCTATACTAGTAAAATTAGGATAGTTTTTTAGAAGTATCTCAGCAGCTTCTCTCATTTCTTTATTGGGTTCAACACCTAATACTTGACAACCAGTTTCAAGTAAAAGTTTGGTAAAAATACCTGTACCAGAACCAATATCAGCGATTTTGGAATTATAGGAAAGAACACCTTTTTCTTGTAAAACAATAATAAGATCATCAGGATATGATGGACGATATTTAATGTAATTTTCAACACGATTCGAGAATCGTTTTGTTGAGTCTTGAGTCATTAATTAGGAAACCTCTTACGCAAACTTTACTTTTTTTTGAGGTAAAAACTTTTACTATCTTAAAATTATCTGTAAAGAAATAAAAGCAGTCTATTATAAAAAGACATCAGAAAAAAGGAAATGACAAAGAGTTTAAAAGGGAAAAAAAATACCAACATAACGCACAAAAGATAAAATGAGAAAATGAAGATGGACAGTAACATTATACTCTACATAATCTACATCGTATTAATTTTAGGTGGTTTCTTAGCATTGGGTTACCATTTACTCGCAGGCGAAGAGGAAGAAGCCTAACTACATTTTTTGACTTTTTAAGATCATTTAACTTAAAACCAAAGATCTATTGATTTTTGATATTCATCTTCATTAAATGAAATATCATAATATTTAATTTATCAAAGTCATCTGGCAATTTAAAAAAAAGAAATTTTATTTAGAAGCAGGAGCTTTTTTCTATGCTTAATGATTCCCATTTTAGTCCCTTGTTACAAGAGGTAATTGCTACTCTTGGATTCAAAGAATTTACCCCCATCCAAGAATTAGCCTTCCCTGTACTTGATAGTGGGAAAAATGCTCTTATCATCAGTGCTACTGGTTCAGGCAAAACTGAAGCAGCTGTTTTACCTGTTTTTGATCAACTCATTAAACATTGGCAATTTGGACATAAAACTCCGGGTATTAATATTCTCTATATCACTCCCCTGCGTGCACTCAATAGGGATATTTTTAAACGTGTCATAGATATTGGCGAAAAGTTAGGAATCACAACAAGTATCCGACATTCTGATACGTCCCAAAGTGAGAGACGTAATCAAACCTTAAATCCACCAAATATGCTTATTACTACTCCAGAAACTTTAGGGATTATTTTAACCGCAAAACGTCTTGGTGAACATCTTCGTAATGTTTCATGGGTAATTGTTGATGAGATTCATGAATTAGTTGATTCAAAAAGAGGAACTCAGCTTTTTGTTTCTCTCGAGCGTCTTGAACGTTTTTGTAAGGAAAGTTTTCAGCGTATTGGTCTCTCAGCTACAGTAGGCAACCCAAGACTTGTTTCAAAGCTTCTTGTTGGTCCAAATAGAAAATGTACTATTATAGAAGAACCGACTATCAAAGCTATTACTCTATCTATTATTAATCCTCAACCAATTAAAGAAGATGAAGAGCTTGCTGATAAAATCTATTCTAGCCCAGAAGCTACAGCTCGAGCAAGAAAAGTTATTGAAATTATTAAAGAAAATAATTCTACTTTAGTTTTTACTAACACTAGGCAATTCACTGAAATTTTAGGTAATCGAATGCGTCTTATAGGCACTGATTTCCCTTATGGTGTTCATCATGGTTCTCTGTCAAAAGAAGTTCGAATGGAGGCTGAGGATCGCTTCAAAAGTGGTAACCTTAAAGCGCTTATTTGTACCTCAAGTTTAGAACTAGGTATCGATATTGGTACCGTTGACACTGTTGTTCAAATGATGTCTAGTCGAGATATTGCTCCATTATTACAAAGAATTGGGAGAAGTGGTCACAGGATAGGTAAAACAAGTAATGGTGTTTTAATCACTATCGATGCTGAAGATATTTTAGAATCTGCTGTTATTGGTCGCAAAACACTCAAGAAGGAATTGGAAACTCCTCTTCCCCACATTCTTCCTTGGGAAGTTCTCTCTCATCAAATTGCAGGTATTTTAATGGAAGAGAGCCCATTTGCGTTAAATAACCTCTATGAATTAATTCACAATTCATATCCCTACAAGGACATTACTTTAGAAGACCTTCGAGCCTTACTTGAATTAATGAAAGAATTGGGAACTGTCTGGATCGAAGATGATGTTATCACTCGAAGAAAAAATACCCTTCATTATTATTTTACTAATTTAAGTCCTATAAGGGATATTAAGAGATATTCCATTTATGATGTTACTACCAATCATCATGTTGGTTCATTAGATGATGAATTTGTTGATATTCAAGCGGATGTTGGAACCGTTTTTATCGTTAAAGGTGTTCCCTGGAAAATTCTAGCGATAAAAGAGGATAGAGTTGAAGTTGCCCCAGTACACAATCCCATAGGAGCATTACCTGTTTGGGATGGAGAAATGATTCCCGTACCCTATTCAGTTGCTCAAGAAGTTGGTAGAATCAGAAATCATATCTGGGAAAAATTCATTGAATCTGATAATTTAAATGACGCTAAAAAGCCTTTGAGTAGATATCCCATTGATAATGATTCTAAATCAGTTGTAATTGATTATCTTTTTGAACACTTCTCTAAAGATAATCCTATGCCAAGTGATAAACGAATTGTTATAGAAACTCTTGGAACCAACTTAGCCATTATTCATTGTGATTTTGGGAATAAAGTAAATCAAACTTTGGGACAATTAATCAGTTCCTTACTGATGGCCAAATTTGCTTGTTCAATAGGTGTGCGATCTGATGCTTATCGTATTATACTTAATTATCCTTACTTCCTTCGTCCAGAACATATTGAAAGCTCCTTTCGAGAACTTAAGAGTGAGTTCATCGAAGAACTTCTCAAACGAACTCTTCCACAAACAACAATGTATGAATGGCGATTTGTTCATATTGCTAAACGTTTTGGAGTTATTAAAGGTCCTTGGGAACAAGGAACTGTTCATCCACGTCGTATTGCTCGTGCCTATGATGGAACCCTTGTTGCAGATGCTACTCTCAAAGAAATCATTCATGATAAATTGGATATCCCCCTGACTGCTAAGGTCTTGCAACAAATAAATGATCAAGAAATTGAAATAATAACCATTGAAAAGAAATCTCCCGAAGAGAGATCTCCTCTTGCTGATTCAAGTCTTAATCAACTGCGCTTTACTGGATTTGTTATTCCTGAAAAACCTGATCGACAACTTGCTCAGAAGGTTCAAGAACGACTTGAAAAGAAGGAAATTAGACTTATCTGTATGTGGTGTGGGAAATACAATGCTATCCATACCATTAATTCTATTGATGAGAAACCAATCTGTCCAAAATGTGGAGCAAGATATATTGCTGCTGTATCAACTAGGGAAGAAGAGTTATTTTCTATATTAAAGAAACATCTTCGAAGGGAAAAATTAGAACCTGATGAAGAAAAAATTCTCAAACGAGGATATAAAAGTGCAGATCTAGTAATTGCTTCTGGTAAAAAGGCAATCATTACTTTGGCAGCTCGAGGTATTGGTCCTACAAGTGCTAGTAGAGTTCTAGAGAAAAGTTATTCCAAGGATGATTATGAATTCTATTCTGAAATAATAGAAGCAGAGAAAGAATACTCAAGAACTCGTCCTTTTTGGGGTGATTAAGAGAGATTAAAGAAAAGACTAATGTAGCTCTCTTCTTGTTTAGTATTTATGGAAAATTTTACTTGGTATATTACCTTTATTGGGCGTCCTAATGCTGGTAAGAGTTCTTTAATTACCAAACTTACCATAGTTAATCCCACTATTGGTCGTAAACCAGGTTCAACACGCAAGATCAATAAATATCCTTTAGCAAAGAATTTCACTGTTGTTGATGTTCCAGGCTGGGGTAAAATACATAGTCGAGCTCCAGATTATGAAGATCGAATTAAAGATGAAATTATCGAGTTTTTAGAGACTAATCATTTTCAAATACCTGCTTGTATTTTAGTGATTGATACCAAAAGCCTAATTGATGTATCAAAAAGATTGGATAAGAAAGGAATTATTCCAGTTGATCAAGAATTGTACTCTTTTTTGAGAAATTTGAAAATAATACCAATAGTGGTTTTTAATAAAATCGATAAAATAACACTTGCAGAATTAGAAGAAGCTATGCTCTACTTTAAGGAATTAGTGGATTATAAATCTCTTCCTGAGAATTTCCAAGAATCATTCTTATCAGTTAGTGCTAAGGATGGTACCAATTTACCTTTACTTCGAGATCTTATTCGAAAACATTTACGAAATGCTGGTGTTGAAGAATTTGAGAGATATATTAAGCTCAAATAATCCTACCTTTTTGTGAAATTCATTATTTATTTAACTAGTAAAATGAGTTTCTTAGAAAATATTTTTAATATGTTTCTGATTTAAGCGAATCGTAGTTTGTATTTATCTCAAATTTAAACAATAGAAGGTCAATACTATGTCTGGTATGAATATACAATGGAAACTCTCTAAACCTTTAGGTATCGTAGCAATTCTTAGTAGTTTTGCTATTTTAATGCAGATACCAACGATTTATCATGCTCGAGAAATTCTTCAAGTAGTTAACAATGAATATATTGCCGCATATATTGTTATTATTATTGCCGCAGTTTTTATTATTGCTAATTCAGAAGTTGCTTTATATGAAGCCTTCTTGGTTCGTTTGAGATCATATAATATTAAGGATTATCGTGCTCCTTTTCTTGCAGCATCATTTGTAAGTGTCGTTTACTATGCTATTTATTATCTAACATTTGCTGCATTGAATGGTGTAAAATTGTTTGGCGTTATGAATCCTGTAGCTCAATATGCATTCTGTCAAGTAATCAGTTTACTCTTAGTGATGATTATTTCCTTCTGGTATAATCGCAGACAATTGAAAATCATTGAAGCCTTGTAATTTTATTCAAAGGTTTCATTTTATCTTTTCCTTTTAAGATACTGGTTGCCAGAATATTCCTAGTTGATCAGCTTTTTCAGTTACTTGTTGCCATTCCTCAGGATAAATCCTTCTAGCAATGGACATGTACTTCACTGGTTCTTTAGGAACTAGATAATCTGGATGATATTGATCCATGAGATTGACCATACTTTTGGGTATTTCTTTTGCACACCATTCCAGTATTGGATAGCTATCTTCTTCGATTCTTCCAGGCATTATTAAATGACGTATAAGAATTTCTCCTGAACCCTTATCATAAGCAAGCTTAATATTCCGACTTACCACCTCTCGATAGTTTTTTACCCCAGACATTTCCTTAGCAAAAGCATTATCCCAGAATTTAAAATCAGGAAGCCAGAAATCCATTAATTCCAATAGTAATTTTGTTGTTTCTTCTGATTGATAATTATTTGAATTCCAAAGTATTGTGATATTTGCATCAAATTCTTTTAGTGCTGAAATGATTGTATGAAGATTCGGTGTTGGATCTCCTCCCACTAAATTGATATTTCGGGCACCTTCTTTCCAGAGCCTATTTGCTAGCAAAGCTAATTGCTTTGGAGTAACAGCTGTTCCTTCGATTGTTTTTTTTCGAGAATCATCACACCATTCTTGTGAAATATCATGATTTTGACAAAAAGCGCAAGTAAAAGTACATCCAGTAAAAAAGATTGTTCCACTAGGAACTAATACTGATTCCTCTCCTGTATGTAGAAAAGCAGATGACACAAGTGATTCTTTCCCTAATCTACAATATCCTAATTTATCTTCTGAACGATTTATATGACATCGTCGTTCGCAAAAATGGCAATTCTTTAACATTTCATAAGCTATTTTTTCTTTTAAATCTAGGAAAGTTGTTTCTGGTTTAGGAAGATCTTTAAGATTGATCTCTTCTTGATCTACTTTTAGTACAAATTCTTGGAATTTCTCAGCTAAGGCATCATGTTCGTTCCATAATTTCTCGAGAGGTTGATCCAAGGTACAAGTAACTTCAAATCTTTTAGTTAGAAGATACCGAGCTATTTTGTTGCCATCCATGATTCCTTTATACCGAGGATATCGTTTTTGGACCCGTTCATCTTTCCATACATTTGCTGCATCAGGACGGTATAGAAACCACATAGTTATCACTTAGTATATACTGATTGACCAATATTAGATTTTTCAGCATGTTTTTATTTATTACAGTATTTGGCTGATTGAGTAAAAAAATAACTCAGTTGAGGTTATTTTATGTCTAAAGATATAGAAACAAAAACTCTAGAGTATTTTCATGGTGATTATAACTGCGCTCAAGCAGTACTCCGAGCTGTCCTTGAAGAAAGGAATTTGTATTTCAATGATGCTCCAGCTATCGCTGCAAATTTTGGTGGTGGAATAATCGGAAGAGGAGAAATTTGTGGTGCCGTTTCCGGAGCGCTAATGGCCATAGGGGTAATTGCTAGTAAAAAAGAAGAAACAATTATTGAACAGAAAAAACTTGCTAGTGAAGTAGCGAAAAAATTCTACGAAGAATTTGAAAAAATCTTCAAGCACAATACATGTAATGGTTTAATTGGAATTGATAGAAACGACCCAATAGAAAAACAAAAAGCTGTTGATGCTGGTTTATATCGAGATAATTGTCCAAAATTTGTAACTCAAGCAGCAAAAATTGTTTTAGATCTTTTCCCTGAATAAAAAATATTATTAGAATCGGAGAATTTCCGATTCTTCTATAATACAAGATCAGCTAGTTCTTCTAATTTACAATCCAAAATAAATGGATTGAATTTTTTACCAAGAATTTCGGTTAATTCAACAAGCCGTGCATGTTTTTGTGTATTCTTTGAGAAAGGCCATTTGTGTTCTGGTTTTGGTGTTACACCTAACTCTTCACAAGTCTTTACTAATTCAACAATAGCGTCAAAAACTGTTTTAGGAGTTAGCTTATCAGGACGTTTCTCTCGAGAATGCATGATGATCCCCTTAATCTTTTTACCTTCATCGTACCAGACAGATGGAGCGTGACCAAATTTAATAAAAGGTTCAAAAGTATGTTTTCGTAATTTTTCATTGATAGTTGCTATGATTTCATCATACCTTAAGAGGTTCTCTCCATAAATTCCATAACCTTCAAAGAGCGCTATTTGATAAGCATTAGGAGGATTCCTTTTAGCCATTTTAACTCTAATATCTTTCATTCGTTCAAATTCTTCTTTATTTATTGATTCATAGTCAACATGTTCTGATTCTTTGCAGATTACTTGGATTTGTTCATCAAATTTCGTTGGATATTCAAGGATAAACATTGGAGGATGTGTTTGGCCAGAAATTTCTGGATGTCGAGCTTCAACAATGGATTCACCATAAGTTACAGGAATATTTCGTTCAATCATTTGATGAATAATTTCGCCAAAAGCTTTCATACCATTTGCATGAACAAGAGCAAATTTTACTCCATCTACTTTTGCTTTTGGTTTAATTAAAACCTTCATTTTTGAAACGAAACCTAATACTCCATGTGAACTTGCAATATCAATCAGTGAGAAATTCTTATCTTGAAGCTGTTTCTCTAATTTCTTATCATTACAAGTAATTTTTGCTTTAGATACATCATTATCTAATTTCTCAATGGTTATGATATTATTATTGTAATCAATTAATTCAATTTCTAAAACATTATCAACCATGGTCCCAGCTAACCAAGTATCATTACCGCCACCATCTGTGTTGAGTATACCACCCAAGGTAGCGATATCCCTACTCGAAGGAGCAACAAAGAACTTCCAATCAGGTCGCTCTTTTTCAATAATCTCATTAAGCTCATCGGGGGTCATACCAGGTTCAACAATAGCATATCCTTTTTCAAAATTAAGTTCATGAACTTTCTTTAATCGCATGGAGCTAATAACTACTTTATCTCGAGAAGCACCAGTACAAGCACCACTCAAACCCGAACCTCCTCCTTTACTGGTTATAGGAAGGTTTCGTTGTTTAGCAAAATCAATAGCCAATTTAATTTCTTCATCATTTTGTGGAGTGAAAACTTCAATATTTGTATCTGGATCTATTTTTTGAAAGATAGAAGCATTAGAACCAATTATATAGCGTTTTAGTTTTTCCATTTATTTTTCCTCCTCGAGATTTAGTGCTTTGACAAGATATTCCGCAATATCCCATGTAGTAACTCCACTTTGTTCAAATTGTTCTAAACAGGAGGGGCAACAAGTAACTACACAAGTATCTTCTTTTTTAAGCCCTTCTTTTTCTATACGCTGCTCCATTATTTCTTGAGCAATAGAATCATCAGTAACTCTTAGCATACCTCCACCACCACAACAGGATGGTTCCATTTCTATAACCTTTATTCCCATCTTTTTCATAAGGGAACGAGGAGCTGAGGTTACTTTATTATTTCTAAAGAGTTCACAAGGATCGTGATACTTTAGTGAAATATCCAATTTGTGTGGTAATGAATCTATTTTTTCATCAAAATATTCTGTTAGATGTAAGATACGAACTGAAGGATCAATTTTATGATGTTCTACAAGTGCTTCCAAACAACCTGGACAATCTGTTAAGATTGTTTTTGCTCCAGTTTTATGGATAATTTCAGTGTTGTGTGTTCTTAATTCATCTGCTTCTTCGTCTTTTCCTAATAGGTCAAGTGGATGACCACAACAATACTCCTCACCACCCAATATAAGATAATCATCACCAAGATATTCCAATACTTTTATGACAGATTTCAAAACATTAGCATGTCTGTTTCTGAAAGACATTAAACAACCAACAAATAGTATGGTATCAGCTGTCTTGCCATCCTCATAAATTCTATCATCAATATCTGGAAAATCATCATATAATTCCATGGTCCAACTTTCTGCTCGCATTTCATTATCGAGACCATAAACATTCATTTCGTCATTAATATTCTCTCCAATTTGTACTAATTTAGGAAAGATATCAACAGATTCCTTTCTTTGCTCTTTGAAGATATCTGTCAATTTAACTTCAGAAGAGCAACTTTCTACGCAGCGACCGCAAACAGCACAAGTGAAAATCGTTTTTGCATAGTCCTTGGTTAATTCATCATTGAATTTATCTGGAAATGCTTCTTTTAATTTTAAAAAGTAGAGTTTACCACGGGGGGAAAATTCTTCCTTTTGAGTCGCTCGATAAACTGGGCAAATAAGAATACATGACCCACATTGAACGCATTTCTTTAATAACTCGTCAACATCTTCAGTATTTGATGTCATGGTTGGAACCCTAATTATTTACTTCTACAAGATGGTTCAGTTAAAATTAATAAGTTTACTCTTTAATTCTTAAACAACAATTTTATTTCATAAACAGGATATTTTTGCAGAGAATTTTTTTCTATTGGAATAATTTGCCGCTATGCTATTGATTAAAAAGTAAAATACTACTATTCTTTAAAGAAAGTCTAAGATATTTGGATGTTAGTCAAATTGACTTATGAAGATCTTGAAGTTACTCGAACTGCTGAAAAATTCTATAATGCTCTACGAGGATTTATAGTCATAGAAGAATCTGGTCTCCCAAAATATATTGAATTTCTGACAGAAGAACAAATTGATGTTATTTTATTAGCTGGTTTATTATCAGGTTTACAAGCTTTAGCTGAAGTGATCAGCGATGAAAGAATTAAAACTATTGAGACTAGTAACTCCATTTTTTCATTTGTTTTAAGATCAAATTACTTCTATGTTACTTGGTTTGAAAAAACCATTTCTGAACCTGAGTTATATGAACCAATTATTATGAAGCTTATTTCACGATTTGAAGGAGCAACCAGTTCTGATATTGAAAATGCCCTTTTAATTTCTAATTTAACTGAAACCCCAGATTATGAGAAATTTGGTCGTAGAGTGTCAAAGCTTAAATCAATGGATACAAAATACTCTGAAGTTTATAAAAAAATTCTTTCAGAATCAATCGATAATGAAGAAGGTAAGAGAATAGTTGAAGAACTTTGTGGAATTGATGGTGTTCTAATAATTAGTGATAAAGATGATACGATTGAACATTCTGAATTCCCTCGAGGTGAACCAATTTTTGAGATTAGTATTTTAACTAATTTTCTTGTGGGCCTCCGTAAATCTTTGAAAAATCTTGACCCAGGAAGTTTAGAAGAAATCACTACTGAAAATTATCGTTTTATTATTCATGATAAACAAGATTATTTCTATGCATTCGAGGTAATCAAAGGACTTGCTCAAGAAGATCAATTAATATTAACTATGCGAAAAATCATTAGTCGATATGAAGGTGTTCGTAAGAAAAATATTGATTCTTTTGAACTTTTGAAAGACTTAAAATCAATTTCCGAACATGAACTTTTAGGGGAGCTTTCCCTTGAATTACGCGATCGTCAAACTGATCCAAAAAAGGATAATATTGGTTTGAGTCGTCAAGCAACCAAGATATCTTTTGGTGATGAAGCATCTAAATGGTTACTAGAAGAAGAGCAAATATATTCTTTTATGGATATTTACAAAGAAGTTTTCATGGTAGGGATTGTTACTCCAATAAATAGATATTTTGTCATGAGAAAAGCTCATGACACAAATGATTGGATAGAGTCAGCAACCAATCTTGAATTAGAAAAACTTCTCACTTTAACTGAAATAAATAAGATAAACCCAGTAACAAAACTAGCCCAATTAGATAAGCAATTTTGGCTTACAAGGATAACCGATAAATCTATTTTGTTTGCTATTTTGGATACAAGTAATTCCGCAATTGAAAGGTTCTTGCTTCGCTTACCGATAATCCTACGAAAAATAAGTAAAAATGTCATTTAGTGAAATCATCTAATGTTAGTTGTGTTTTTGCTTTTACTTCTCCAGTAATCATTTTGATACCATAATAAGATGCTTGTTGACCAATAGTTAGATCACCGTAGCTTCCATCAAAACCAGGTGGTGAGAAACAGAAATTACCTTTTCGCACTTCAACTATCGCTTTAGCGATCTTTTCATCAACTAATTGATAGAGAATATCTGTTAGTGGAGCTAGTTTGGTAGTCCATAAACGACACTCATTTCCTAAAGCAGCAATAATAATATCATAGATTTGTCTTACACCTTTAGTATTTGGACTCTTAGTATTCAAGCCACTAGCAATTATTTCTACTAGAGGAACCATCCGGTAATAATTCCTCTTAGGACCATAGGTTTTTCCAAATTCTCGTTCACTACCTTGTGCTTTTGAAAGTTCTAATGCTCTTTGTAAAACACCTGGAACTAAAGATAAATTACAAATAGGACAAAGCATATCTTTTGGAACAGTATCAGGTGAATAAACACAATACTCATTTTGTTTATGGTTTCTTATTCCCCCTCGATGACCGGTTAAAAAGTATCGCCCTTCTGAGGGGTGAAATTCTGCTGTGTAACATACCCGATTTTTTCTTAATGCATCAATTAATTCTTGATAGGTTAATTTTTTCATATCTAAACTGGTCAATTCCCTCCCTAAGCGATTTAACGCAGCGGAATGTGCATCACTGTTAGATATTAATGTTAATTTATCAAGTTCAGGAATTAAAGCAGTAATAGTAGGGTCTGCGCTTAAACCAGTCTCAAAAGCATGAATCCTTTTTGCAGCATCACCAAAGAAATCTGACATAAAAGTGATGGATGGTTGAGGACCATAAATACCTAAAGGAACTAGAACATGAGCAGGGATGATTTCAACCAAAGGATCAATATCTAGTAAGCCATTAATTCGGTCAGAAACCTCTTCACTACTATCATTAGTAATAAAAGGGCGTCCCATAGAATTCTTTACTTCAAATTTCTCGAGAAGTTTTATTGCTTCTTCAATAGCATCAAAATTAGGCCAAAGAAAAACACAATGAACATTCTTTCGATACACATCCACTGGTGCAGTTACCGCTAATTCAGTTTGCAAAACGAATTTTGTTTGTTGTTCTTCTTCTGTGGCATCCTTTAGTTCAAATACACCATTTTCATCAAGATCAACTAATTTCTCCTTTAAGGTCTTCAACCAAGGCTCGAATAAACAGTCACCAGTGCCAATAAGTTGAACGCCTTTCTTAGGCATGTTTTCAACAGCGGTTTGAAGGTCTAAACTCCCAGTACCACCTGCATAGGAAGAATGGGCATGAAGGTCGCAAACAATCCCTTTCTGAAATTCTTCAGGTAAATCACCTTGTTCGTGTAAAGAATTCATGTCAGTTCAACAATGAATAGTTACATTACTTTAATAATTCTTCTTCTCACATATATACCAATAAAAAGAATTATTTGGTATGTTACACAAATCAAGCAGTAGTGACTCGTATTGTTAATTGGTTGGGAATAACATGCAAAAAGGAACAGCCTTAGAAGACTCGATGGAAATTCTTGATACGGAAATCCCACAACATCAAGAGCTAGAAATGGGTCACATTGCTGAGGTAAAAGTCGCTAAACCAGATAATGATCTACAAATAACCATAAAACAAGCAATAATAAACAATCTAATAATAGGACCAATTGCTCTAGCAATATATTTTCCATTTGAATTTTTAGGACCATTCCAAATTTTAAATTCAGAGTATTATTTTCACGCGTTAATATCATTTATTTCCTTTGCAGTAGTACCACTTGTCTATCTCGTGGTTTTTCAAAAAATAACCGGTAGGGCGAGATACTACTTCTTGGGAACAAAAACTGGTTTTACCAAGAAAAAGGTCATTAGTAGCATATTACAAGGGATTCTTATGCACGCAGGGATTTTTTTTCCATGGGTAGTAATCTCACAAAAATATATTCCAGGTGTACAACATTTAATCTATTTTATTGCTAATCCAACAGATTGGTTCTGGCAGATATTCTTTGTTACATTAAATGTGATAATGTTCGAATATTATTCGAAATCATTTATCCAAATACAACTCGCAGAAGCAAAAGGGTCGTTCACTATTTTAAAGAAGAAAATAGAATTTCAAAAGGAAAAGATGTTGGGATTTTGTCTACAATATATTGTTTGGATAGGGGGGCATTGGCTGGAAATGTCCTGGTTACCAGATTATCTGGGAATAAAGAATGCAATGTTCTTCATCATAGTTTCAGGTTTGCTGACAGGATATACTGTTTATAAAACCGAGAATATTATAGGGGTAACGTTAGGGCATGTTTTATTGAATGTGTTTTTAATGGTGACTTATGTTAATTAAAATAAAAGAAGAGATTTTTTATGGGAGAGATGAGTAGATTATATTGAGGATTGTAAATGACCGAGGAAGTTTTAGGAAAAATTGCAGTGGATAGAAATGGGGAAAAATTAGGGAGAATAATAAGAAAAGAGCATTTATTGGGAAAAACGATCAAAATAGAAGAAGCCTATGCAATAATCCGTGTCGTACAAAGCTTTAGAGTGGAGGTCAAGATACCAGTCGAATTAAGTAAAGTAATCAAAAGGGAAGGAGAAAAAGTATGGTTTAATGTTATAAAAAAAGAATTCAATGAAGAGGTTAGAAAGCAAAGAGCTGTTGTAAAACATACAAAAGCTACAAGGGAAACAACCAGAAGACTACACTTTGGGTACGGGGGAAAGAATGGATAGAAAAAAAGTATTGCAATAAAAAGATTAAAAAAGAAGAAGAGAAAAGGAAAAAATAATCAGTGGGCTGATAGATCAGACTGGAAGATCGTCTGATTTGCAATCGAAAAAGAAAGGTTGCGAACCTGGCGACAAAAATTCAGAAGGCCGCGCGTTCAAATCGCGCTCAGTCCACCACTTTTTTTCATTCTTTTTCGTTTGTTACTTTTCTTGTCAATCAGTTTTCTTGCTTGTTTTTATTACCGATCTTCTGAATTATTGGTCATAAAAATCTCCTTCAAATTGATGACCCAACCTATTTAAAGTTAAAAAAGTAAATAAATTACAGCTATTACTTGGGTGAGATGATATGGTGAAATTACAGAATAGACTTTTTTATTTATCTTTCATTTTGTTCAGCTTGTTTAGCGGAGGGTTCTATAATTAGAAAGCGAAATGGTATTTTTATTATATTGCTTCTTTATATTCATATCTTCGTGAGCTTGTGTAGCTCATCAAATGGTTATTTAGATATTTCACAAGCCATTGAACCTGATTTTATAATTGATAAAGATAATAATCTTCATCTGATTTACTCTGAAGTTTTACAAGGTAAACAAAAATTGGTGTATCTACATTCAATTGAGAATTTCGAATGGAATCTTACTAGAACCTATATTGATTCGCCTATAACGGACCAAAGTATCCATAGTAGAGCATCAATTCTGACTTGGCATGAGAAAATAATAGTTGCTTTTGCTGTTGGATCAAGTGGAAATTATACGATGGTGATTATGAACAAAGGATTTACTGATACACAATGGCAACTAGGTCACAGTTATTGGAATAGTAGTGAGATCACTAGACCAATTTTACGAGCTGGTTCAGAGGACTATCTTTGGCTTGTATGGATGATGAGAAGCAATGGTATTATGAATATCTTTTCTCAAATGTTCAATTGGACGAGTCAGAGCTGGGGTAATTTACTACAAATCTCAGAAGCAAACACATATGATTGTAGTGAATTTGACTATTTCGTGGACAATATCAATTCTGGTCATTTTACATGGGCTGAAGGAGGAGACAACAAGCAAGTTTTTTACAGAAAGGTATTACTAAATGAATCAATGCTTCCAATCGCCACAATAACTGATGGTACTACTAATTGTGTGGATCCTATCTGCTTGCAAAATCAAGAAAATTCGATTGATGTTTTTTGGAGTAACTACACTGATCCTTATGCTGGTGATAGATTAGGAACCATTTTTGTGAATAATAGAAAGGTGGACGAAAATAATACCCTTACAGCTATAACTTTGGCTGCACCTTATACCTCCATTCACAAACCTGGTGAATCAGATGCTTATTCCCCAAGTGTGGAATATGATTCCAATAATATTCTCTGGCTTGCGTTTACTGCTCGAGATGATAATTTTATTTATAGAGGAGTGAATCTTCGAGCTAGAATTAGTGGGATTTGGGAAACTGATGAGCATATCTCACAAATAAGCAATACTGCAAATGAACCACATATAAAGATTGATGGAAATAACAATATTCATTGTATATGGGTCGATTTCAGATCTGGATATGCCCAGCTTTATTATCGACTACGATTAAGTTCAGGATTATGGATAGATGAAACACTCTTGACGTATTATATTAGTGAGTCTGGTATTGGCTGGAAATGGATCGGTATTACTGCTGGGATAATACTTGGTGCAACAATTCCGCTTTTTATTATCAGCCAATTTAAAAAACATAGAAAACAGAAACTGACAGGGAGACAAAAGAAAGAGTTATTACAAGATTGAATATTAAATAAATTAGAGTGTCTTATACTAGATCTCTTTTGAGAAATCATCACAAATTTGGAAAACATTCATGCTATCTATCTTTTTCTATTATATTTATTGATATATTTTCCTAGCATTTTGAAGATTTATTTGATATTTACTACTAAGTTATTTCTTTCTACTGTTATCTCTATCTCTTGGAGCTAACATAAAATGACCAGGCCCAAACCATTTTTCTCGAAAACGTATATACTCTTTTGAGGTATTCCTATCCATGTTTATCAGTTTAATTCTTTTAACTTCTTCCATAAAATCATTATAGCTTAAATCTATTTTAACAAAATCATTAACCTCAGAAATTAAATTAACACCAATTGGTACATATACTGCTTTCTGTGTAAATTTCTTAAATCTGATTATAAGATATAATTCTTCCTTTTTTACCGTTTTTCCTAAAAGCTTCTCTACTTTGATAATTTTTCCTAACTTTACATTTGAACTATCAACAGCTAATTTTGTGATTAAATTTGAGTAATCCATTGTCTTCAAGTATAATTATCGTTTTGAAAATAAATAATTATTGCTTGAGTTATACCATTTTTCCTTCCTTTTAGTACTCTTCCCATACTAGTAATTTGAATTTCTTATTCTCTTTTGCTATTGTTTCCTTCCACTCTTCTTGTGCTTTTCTCTTTAATTCTTTATCTAACGTTATCATCCCATCCGCATAATGCACTGCTGTTGCTACCATCAAACAATCTATATAGTCTGAGTGTTTTTTTCGCAATTCACATGCTAGTGTTTGAATTTCCGAATAATGAATGGGTATTACTTCTATTTTTGAGTGATATTGTATTGCAGTTATTCCTTGCGTTAATTCCTTTAAGGATAATTTTCCTGCATTGATCAATTTACTCCCTTTTGCTGAAAGTTCGAATATCACCAGTTCCGACCTTACTACCTCTTCTTTTGCTATTAATTTCATTATTGCTCTCTTTGGACATTGTTCTACTTCTACCCCAATTAACGGGAAAAAAAATGAACTATCCACTAACACCCTCATTGTTCTGCTTCCTGTGCTAGTTTTTTCCTTTCTTCTTTTAATTCTTCAATCGTTACAGTTATTTTAGTTGGTTTTTCTAACAGTTCTTCAAAAGTGGCTATCTTTTCAACTATTAGTTTTTCTTGTACAATTCTATAGAGAACTCTTTGTCCTTCTTTTAGACCTATCTTTTCTCTTATTTTCTTTGGTGGAAACAGTTCCCCTTTTGAGCCTACTTTACCAATCGTCATCTTTTCACCAGATAAATCTTCTTTTTTCTGGTATAAAAACCTATCAGTTATTCGACTTCCTTTTTAGAAAAAAAAAGAGTGATGCGTTCAAATCGCGTTCAGTTTACCACCTGCTTTTACTTTTGCTCTTTTTTATATTGTCGTAGTTTTATTGTTTCCAATTCATCCACAAATCTATGAGGATCATACTACCTCTTCGAATATTGGCATAAAAGTAGTATTTTCTATAGTTTTTGAAGCATATAACAAACAGGCTAAAATATCTTCTTTTGTTAAATCAGAATATTCTTCTACTATCTCCCTTATTTCGGCTCCATTTGCTAGTAGATTTAATATAAATTGCACTGTTATTCTTGTTCCTTTTATTACTGGTTTTCCCACAACGATTTTTGGGTTTATTGTTATCCTGTCTAGTAGCTCCTTCCGTTTCATAATCAATTCTCCTTTAATTTGAAAAATATCATTTATTAGCTTTAGTTTTTTTTACTCTCACAGTCTGGTTTCTTGAAGCGTTGTTCCTTGTTAATTTTTCTTACCATTTGTTAAAATTATTTAACAACCAAAATCTTTTTCAATACTGTTAAAATTATTTTACATATGTTAAAACTATTTAACGATTTGCATCCTTTTTTTGAAGACAATTATAGAAGAATTAATGTAAGAGAATATGCTCGAATACTCAATATTAGCCCACCGACATCTTCAAAGATGCTAAAATCTTATCATATCCAAGGATTACTACTTTTGGAAGAGGATAAGAATTACTTGAATTTTGTAGCGAATAATGAAAATGAGTTATTTATTTACCTTTCACGAATTTATTGGTTTCAAAAATTCTCGGCTGTTGGTCTTCTAGATTATCTTCGAGAGATCTTATTATCTCCGTTAGTTATCTTATTTGGGTCATTTACTAAAGCTGAAGTAAGAAAGGAATCTGATGTTGATTTAGCGATTTTTTCACCTTTACCTGATGAAGTTCTGCTTAACGACTTTGAACGAAAACTCCAACGTGAAATACAATTATTTAAATATGAAACTAGAGAGAAAGTTCCCTCTCAAGAGCTTTTAAATAATATTCTCAATGGTTTTATTTTAATGGGTGGTTGGTAAAATGGATTGGAAAGCTTGCCACGATTCTGGTTTAGTCAAAACCATTAAAGTTGATCCTAATCTTGTAAGATCTTTAATAAAGGAATCTTTAAAAAAACTAAGCACGCAAGACCAGATTTTATTAACAGAAGAAACTGCTTCTTCTAAAATAACATTAGCTTATGATTCTGTACGGATGCTGTTAGAAGCTATCGCTATTAAGAATGGTTACAAAGTCTACAATCATGATTGCTACAAAGCATTCCTAAAAGAAGTCTTAAAAAAATCAATCTTGGGAGAAGAGTTTGATAAATATCGAAAAATAAGAAATTCTATTAACTACTATGGTAAAGAAATAAAGGGTACTAGCGCTAAAATTATTATAGATCAATTAGTGGAGTTTCACCAGAAATTAATGGAATATCTCAGGTAAATCAATGTAACTAGAACTTTCTCTATTGATAATAATCACTAATCAACACAATTTCATTCTAAGATTGCACTATTACAAAAAAAAAGCCACGCGTTCAAATCGCGCTTAGTCCGCCACTTACTTTTCCAGAACATCTATCCTACGTGGTCTACACTTTTTCCTCTATTATACAATCTCATTTTTAATTCAGCCATTAGGTCTGATCGTTTGAATGAAGCGTCGTCTACTCCTTCTGGTGTTATACTTAATGCTTGATTCATATATCGATTTAATTGTGTGATATTAGTTATAGTACCCTCTTCTAATCCTGAACATATTACTGTGCTTAAATGTTCTGGGGACACCCTTTCAAAGAATATATCGAAACTATCTATTTTTACGTGTCCTTCTCCACCAATTCTTACTTTCCCTAGTTTGCTCATATATTCATCCAAATCGATTTTCTTTAAGGTAGCAGCTATTGACTCCAAAATATCTGGATTTCTTCCTTGTTGTACTGCTCCTACTACCAAATCAACCTCATCTGAAAAAACCGCTATTGCTACGAAGTTTAGATTATTGTCCAATGTTGCTTCTATTATGTCAGATAATCTTTCTGCTGTTTTTTCCTTTATTATATCTGATTGTGCCTTATCCAATGGTGGTGATTTACTTATCGATGGTGGTTCTATTTTCGGTTGTGTGGTAGTTGCTGTTGGTGGTTTATTTAATACCGGAGGAGATACAGCTGGTGATTTTGTAGATATTGCAGGTTTTTCTTGGGGAGGGTTCGATTTAATTGGTTGAGTGATAAATTGCTCTGTAACTACTGGTGGTTTTACAGAAATCGGTTGTTCTTTGATTGGTTGCACTTCTGGTTTGATTTCTTTTGGTTGTGACATTTTCTTTGGTAGAACATCGAGCAAAATTCTTTGGAAGGTTTGATTACCTGAATCGTTATAGATTGTAGTAATATTCTTGAAGAATTCACCAGGATAAATGGAATCTATTGGTGCTAATAATCGAGCAATTTGCTCTAAGTTACTTTTTAGCTTGCCTTCCATTCCAGGATCAATTTTATTAAATAACAAAAACCCTTTAACGTTTTTCAAATGTTGCTCAACACTCTTTATCCAAACATTGAAGAAATCACTTACTTCTTGAAACCTAGCTGCTGCTTGGACATCCACAACAAAAATAATTGCTGATAAACCTTGGACAAGTTCAGCATTTCCAATATAACCATGACGATAATCTTTTCCTCCACCAATATCAAGGATGAGAAAATCTGTTCTTAAAAAATCATGTTCATATTTAGCAATTCCTCTAGTTGGTTGAATTGCTTTTAATTGTTCTATAGGTTTTCTTTGGAAAAACTTTTGATAGAGGGAGGTTTTCCCTGACCCATCCAATCCGATCAACAATATTTTCTGCATCAGTGATCACACAAAGAGGTTGTTTTCCCCGATTACTTGCCTTCATTTTATTATTTTCGTTAAAAATTTATCTATTTGATATATTTTTGACTCTTAACGATTATTCTTAATTCCTTTTTTTGCCTATATTAATTCTTCCTTTTAAGGTATAATGTTATTGTTCTTAATTTTAAAACTATTTTATTCGGTATTAAACCCTAAAGTCTTCTAATTTCTTTGTTTTTTTAGCACCAAACTATTCCCAATCGAATTTTCCTATAAGGATTCATTTTTAATATAGAATGTTAGATTTAGTTTTAGAATCAAAATTAAGTGGTAATCTTTGAGGAATCTGCTTACGGAGGAATAAATTTGATTCAAGCTATCTGGATTATAACCGAAAACGGTCAATGTATATTTAGCCACAAGTATATTACTTTAGATATTGATGACCAATTAATTTCCGGTCTGCTTTTAGCTTTTGATGCATTTTCAAATGAAAGTGGTATTGGTGGTGTTCAACAAATCGGTGGTGAAGACAATCAATTCGTTTATGGTTCATCTGGTAAATTGCTTGCAGCTGCGTTAGCGGATAAACGGGATAATCCTGAACTTGTTGAACGTTTGATGATAAAAATCTCTAATATTTTCCAAGATAAATATAAACCCTACCTAAAAGATCTTTCTTTTGTTGATTTGAATATCTTTAATGGTTTTGAAAAAGAAATAGATAATATATTACTCAAGAAGGTTTATAACAGAGGGGTTGGCTCAACAATTTTTGGTACCTTTGTTGCGTTGGCTATTACTGCTGGAGTATTTTTATTAATTTTCAATGAAATCTTAGGAGGAGCAATCTTTCTAGTCTTTCTTATCTTTGTACCTGGTATGCTTATTGGTTCGCTTATAGCAGGTAAGAATACTTATGGGTTAATTGTTTCATCTTCAACGGTTACGCCTATTATTGGTTATTATATCTATAAAATTGTAACTGATTATTTACCACAGATTGAAATTGCTTCATTAACATTTAAACGCGAATTAATCCTAACCATGGTGTCAAATATTATGTTAATGGCAACCACCTACATCACTATTGCACTTCTTTGTGGTATTTTAGGTGGTGGAGTAATTGATAGAAAGAGGCTATTTCCCCTAGTAGAAGCAGAAGGAGCAATCCAAATAGTTCCAACTAATACCATTAACCCTCCCCCAAAGACTGATGAACAACCTGCTTATTATGAAGCAGTTTATCCACAAGAAACTACTCAGGATGAAATTTTTTATACTGAAGATCCACAGTTACAACAAGAAAAACAAAATGACTGGGAGCAATAAAATTCCCAGTATTCAATATTTATTCTGATGGGTGTATTGGATGAGCAGAAAAATAAAAACTTCGAAACATCAAACATCAGAGACATCAGATTATATGGAATCAACAACTACAGAAGATGTTATCTATTCTGCTTTAGGTAGTCAAATTAGACGAGATATTATAATTTTCATACACACCCATGAAAAAGTTGGTTTTCTTGATCTAAAGGCTAAATTTGATGTGAAAGTTGGTTCTCTTTATCATCAATTGAATATGATGAAAGAAATCTGGCAGCAAGATGAAAATAAAAAATATTATCTAACAGATTTGGGCAGGGTAGCATATAATTTAATTGAGGTTAATAAGGATCAAATTGAAACTTCAAATGTCAAAATACAATTATCCTCTGAAGAAGCTAAAAACGTTTCATTTTTCAAGCATTTGTATAATGGATTGATTTTCTTCTTTCTCCCCAAAAAAATATTTCAGTATCTTGCAAGAGAACCTCTTAGAACGCTCTTCGAAGGACTGATTATTATTGGTGGACTACTGTTTTTTTCCATCGATAGTAAAATTGTTCTTATAGGATTCTATCCTCTTGAAGTCGATTTTTGGTATTATTCTGTTTTAGGCATTCTTGGTCTTTGGCTTTTCTTGGGTTTAAGTATAGATTTTATGAAGTTAATCATTTACAAAAGGAAATTTAATCCTTTGAAACTTTTCACAGTCATCCCTTTTACTCTACTAACTAATCTAATTATAATGTTCTTTATTTGGCTACAAACGAAGGTCACTTCTACCTTTTTATTTACAGATGGAACTCTTCTAATAATTCTCAGTCAAATCTGGGCTTTATCTCTAACAACGACTGCTGTAAGTCAATCAGAAGAATTAACTTTGAATAGATCTAGTTTGATCGTTTTGTTTAGCTTCTATTTACTATATGGCATCTCTTTTGTCTTATTTGGTGTTTTAGGATGATAACCAAAATTATTTCTTTTTCTTAGGAGTTTTTGTTGGAGCTTTTTCTTTAGTGGTTGGTGCAATTTTTGGTTTTTTAAGTGCTTCTTTACTTAGTGGTTGCTCTGCTATGACTTGATAGATCCATTGACCATCAGAATAACCTATCCATCGACCGGGTAATGTTCCTACATGAATGAGATCTTGTGTTACCCAATAAGCTTCACCCTCAGTTGTCTTAAGATATTCTTGTATGTCAACTAGTGAAGCATGTGATTTTCCATCCAAAAAACTGACCGCTTTTTTCACTAACTCAGGATCCCATCGTTTCAATATATGACCTTCTGGTTCCTCTTGCTGATCTACGGATTCTTTTTCTTTTCCTTTCTTTGATTTTTTCTTTGATTTACTAGGCTCTTCTTTTTTAGTAGAAGTGTCTTTTCCATCCTTTATATCCTTTAGAAAAGTCTTAACAATGGCGGGATTCTCTAAATGAGAGACAAGATATGTCCCTGCATACTCATTTTTATTAAAATCAGCTGATTCTTGAATCAATAAATACCTTTGTTTCTTAGTAGCTTCGGGGGTTACTATTAATCGAATCATTTCTTCTTCTTCATCTACAAGCATACCTACTGGTGAAACCAGTAGCTCATCGGGTGTGCATTCAACTAGTTTTTTTCCAACTAAAGAGTATACTTTCACTTTTATTCCCAACCAATAATTATCATATTATTAGACACAAGTGTGAATAATAGTTTTTTTCTCTGTACATATTAAGGGAAACTTATATATTAGACTCTGTCACTACTTGGTGATATATATAAAGTAGTGATAAACATGACTGAAAGTGCAAAATCGGTGAAAAAGAAACATCAATCAGATTATCTTCCCGATTTAGAACCCTCCTGTGCAGTTTGTGGAAGCGAAGATGTCTATGGAATAAGTCGTGTTGTCGGTTATTTTTCAGTCATTGAAAATTGGAATGGTAGTAAGAAAGCAGAGCTCAAACGAAGACAAAAAGGGGAATATTGGTCGAACAATATAACCTAATTTGCTCTAAAAGAATCTTTTACCATAAAAAATACCTCAATAAAAAATCTTAAAGGCAAATTATACCTATTTTATATACTGTAGGAGACAGACTAATGATTTCGCAAAAACAATTCCAATCAACACTCAAAAAATTATCTGGTTTTGAGGGTGTAAGAGGAGTCATTATTACCAATAATGAAGGATTACCATTATCTAGTGATATAGATCCTGATAAAACAGAATCTGTTGCAGCTCTTGTTTCATCACTAGTTGGTAAGGCAACTCAAACCGTAGAACAATTAGAGGAAGGAGAACTTAATTTCTTCACTATTGATACCACAAATGGTGAGATTCTAGTTGCTCCTGAAAATGATTATATTCTCATAGTCTTGAAAGATAAACAAACCAAAATAATGTAAAAAATTAGTAGAAGCTTGGATTAAGCTTCTTTTTATTCTCTCATTTTATTATCGTAATTTTATTTCGCTCTTCTTAGAATTTCTCTAATTCTTTTAGGGCTTCTTCTAAATTATCTTCCATGGATTCATCTGCAGTAGCAGCTCTCTCTGGTGCTCTGCTTGAGAATTGAATCTTTTCAGAGAGGAATTCATTAAGTAATTTCTCGATTTCAGTTGATTCTCTTTTCAATACTAATCTTACTAACCCAATATTTACATCATTATCAGTTATGACACAGAGAATTCCTTTCCCACAGCTGGCAGCAAATATCTTACCTTTCCCAAATTCAGAAGAGACAATATCTAAATCGCCTAGATCAAGATTTACTCCCTGTTCTTCGCTGGCTACAAACACTGCACTAGCAATTGCTCCTACTCCATCTACATCTATTGGGAAATATGAGAATTTTGAGACATGGGCAATAGTTAGTCCTGTTCTATCAACTAATATAACTTTTCTAATGCCAGCTTCAGCTTTGATAATTTTACTTATGACATTGTCGAAGGCTTTAACATTAATCAATATTCTGACCTCTTGATCAGCTCTCTTTTTTTTAGCTTTCTAAATATAGCTTCTTTCCTTACTAATATTTTTGCATTGACATTTAAAAAGATTCAGATTTGGCACTAACTCTCTTAATCTTTTTTTACTTCTAATTGATATTTATTTTAATTAAAGATTTTTGTTATTAAATATCCACAAAAGGTAATTTTTTATGGTGATAAATCAAAGTTTTGATACAAATACTGTTATTTATTGTTTGGTAATTTGCGGAGTGCAAAAAATTTGAGTAAAGTAAAGAAAACTAAAGATGATCCTAAATCACTGATAACTGTTAGAGCCCTTTGCGATATTTGTAAAAAGGTTGATACCTTCGATATTCCTACAAAAGAACTTCTCCCCCATATAGGTGGATTGTATCAGATTTCAACCATTCATCACTGTAATGATGATAAAGAAATGATCATGAATATCGTTCTTGACAGGAATTTTGCTGTTAGACAAGCAACTGTTTCCCCCTTTGTTGCAGATAGAGAATTCGATAGGTGGTCTCCTGAACGAGTTAATGATATCAAATTTTTTGTTAAACAAGTGAAGGAATCTGATAAAGTTGTACAAGCTGTTCTTACTGGAAAGGATGTTATCGTTGCTGGTAATAACATGACTTTCGTCAAACGCATTGTTCGCACATTAGAGCTCTTTTCACCAACTAAATATCCTCAATTAATTGAATGGACTGATAAAATTGAGAAGGATAAGAAAATTATTGGTACTACACTAAAATTAGCCAACGATTATGAAAATGCAGTTGTTATCAATCTTGATGCAAATAAGGTTATAAACGGTAAACAATCTGCTTACTCAAGAATTTTCCTAGATAATTTGATTAATTTAGAACCTGAAGGTATGGCTTATGCTGCGCGATTGAAAATTAGTACTTTGGTTGAATTTGCTAGAATGTTAATTGATCTAAGTAAAGAGCCAGATATTGGTCCTAAAGCAGTTGACTTAATTAGAATGGATGTGAGTGCTAATGCTTTAGATTTGATTCTAGAAATAGTTGAAGGGTTTGATCCCACAGCTATGGTAATTATTAAAGAAAATTGGTTATGAATTCTTTTTATTACCATTTTCTATTTTCTTTTCAATTATTTCAAGCATTATTTGTAAATCTTTTTCACTATCATCTATTGCTGTTTGGGCGATTTTTGCTGTTCCCCCTCCTTTATTTCCCGTTTTCACACTATAAGCTTGAATGAGCTCATTTGCGGGTAAAGAAGGTATTTCTGATAAAAGTAATAACACAGGTCCCTTCACAATAAAAATTGCTAGCGTATCTTTAGGCACATCACCTAATTGTTGTAAAATAAATTTCCTTTCTGAATAATCGAAATTTTCTTTCAAAATTTTTATTTCCCCATGGATAACTGGGTTTCTCTTTAGGTCTGACATTCTATATTCTACAACTTTTTTACTTAAGAAAGTATTAACATTTCTTAGATCATCTATTTCCGCCAATACCTTTGTGATTCTTTTGTTTATATCTACAGGTTTAGTTGCTAACAATTTTGAAGTAGTAATTTGATCAATATTCATTTTGCTGATATTTTCTAATGCTTGTGCTCCATGGGAATAATAGATAATGTCACCTTTAAAATCATTTAATGCAATAATACCAATTTCTAAGGTGTTTTTACAATGAGTCCCCCCACATAGTGAATTATCTAAATTATCGATTGATACAACACGGACTTTGGTTTCTTCTTTAGTACTAAGATTCCCCCTTAAATGCTCATTTATTTCTTTTGGAATATTCTTTTTATCATAAAAATTAGCTGTTATATTTTTCCCGGAAACTAGGAATACATTTGTTTGATAAACAGCTTTTTGGAGTTCTTCATTAGTAATTTTCTCCTCAAGATAAACAATAGTCTCATTTGTACCAATTACAGCCTTCATTGTTTTCACAGTAAATAGATGCTCAATAAAAGCTGATAAGATATGTTGTGATGAGTGGGCTTTCATAAGTTCAATTCTTCGATTCCAATCCACTCTCCCAATAATGTAATCATTTTTATGTAATTTATCAAGGTCCTTTCCTGAGAGAAAATGGATAATATTTCCTTCAGTATTTATTTCTACTTTTGTTACAACAAATTTCAATTCTTTATTTTCTTTTGAAATTATTTCCCCTGTATCTGATATCTGCCCTCCACCAAATGGATAGAATGCTGTTTTATCTAGAATTAGTTCATTGGAAGAAATATCCATTATCTTTGCTTCAAATTCAGTAACATATGAATCAGTCCAATACAATCGTTCTGTTTGGACATTTGATTTCTCTGTCATTTCAATCATCTAAAAATTAAACAATTGTTAGTTTAATAATCATTAGCTCTTAAATCTTTTATAGAGATGATGAAATAATACCTATCATTACAACGAAATCCTTTATTGGTAATTCATCCAATTTTTTACTTTGGGACGCTTTAGAACCTTGTATTTTACAGAAAGAAGCGAAATTGAATAAATCAGTTGCTAATTGCTGAACTTCTCCTTTCAAAGTATCAAGTACTGTGCTAAATATCTCAGCTGATTTTTTCGCATGTTTTTCTGCTTCTATGAAAAGCTTTTCTGCTTTCACCCGCTCTTTAATTGTAGCAAATTCTTGTGCCTGAACAAGAGCTTGACATGATTTGAAGAATAACATTGCAGCAGTTGTATGATCTCTCTTTTTGAGGATATAATCCCAATTAACTATATCATTAGTTACAACATTCTCTTCATTCTTGTGTTGTAAAATTGCTTCGTAGTGAGAAGATATCCGTTCCCAAATAGTAATCATTGAATCGAACATACTACCATGATTCTCAATAATCAAAGTTGCTATTTCAATTGGTACCCTAGCTAAATCCATAGTTGAGAGTATATCAGGCAAGGTTCGGAGTAAATATCGTGCAAAGAAATATTGATTACCGGTTTGTAATATTGACGTTTCTTTCAGATGACTTTGAATGAATGTTTTACTATATTCAGCCATTATGTATTCTTGTAATTCAGGTATTGTTTTTCCTTTCTTTGAATTTTCATAAGCTTCCTTTGCTGAAAGAAAACTCTTTACTAATAAACAAAGAGCTTTAGTAGCATTTTTCTCTCTATACCCTTTGAGTCTGTGAGCTTCACTTGTTATAATGCTCAAAAGTGATTTTCCTTTTGAGATCAGTATTTTACGATCTTGAACAAATGTAGGCATTAGGAGAATTGAAATGAGTATATCTTGTAATTTAGTCGTTTCAGTTTCACAGAAGGCTTTTTTTATCTCGAGAGCTTTTTGTTCATCTTCCCAAGATAGTTGGAGAAAAGCTCTAGCAATATTATCAAGTCGACCTTTGAAAATTAAACCTAATCTTCGAAATCCTTTTGAAATTTCAGTTTTGATACGTTCAACTGTTAATTTCTCATGCTTGCTTAGTATTTTGAGATTCTCCAAAAGAAAACCTACTGTATTAAGAAACTCTGATTGGTTATAAAATTCGATATTTGAGAGTGGAGCTTCAGATAAAGATGTTAGACTTTTTATTTGAGCCCTTAATTCATCTGTTGGGATTTCTTTGGAAGAGATTTCTATTATAGAACAAGTAAGTGCAACCAAGGTAGTGAATATTTCAGTGAAATCAATATTAGCTTTAATTTGTTCAATTATCTCCTTTGAAGATTGCGATTCTACTGGTACCTTATTTATTTCAGTTAAACTTTCATTAAATGTTTTATTTGCGTGTAAGAAAAAGTCGTAAGCTTTTTGATGATTATCGGATTGCAAGGCATTTATAGCTAGTTCTAATTGATGGGAACCGAAAGCCAATTTTGCTTGACCCCTACAAAGAGCAATTTCAAAATCGATTGTTAGAAGTAAAGTTGGATCAATTGGATTTTTTTTGAGTATTTCTTGAGCCTCTGTAAAAAGATGATCAGCTTTAGAAAAAATGAAATACCGTAATAATTGATCATCCCACCAAAAATCTTCTTTAGCGACATCAAGAATCCTGGAGTAATGATCCTTATAGAGGGTTCCCTTATAGCGTAAATTCTTGATTTTTCGTTCCAAAAGCATTTCCTTATGTTTATCTTTTTTTGGTTTCTCAAATGATTCAATGTTATCATAAATGTTGGATTCAAAATTCATTTTGCCTATAGAAACCATCATCTTGATAAATTCTTCATCAATTAGTAGCTCTTTGCCAAGACTGAAGAGTATTATTTCAGATAACTCATGATTCTGCTTTGCGTATTCATCTATCGTTGAAGTATCTTTTGAAGATTTTAAGGCTCCTTCAATTATTGTTTCTAAATATAATAACGAAAGAGCGCGAGCAAAAAATTCTTGTAAAATGGATTGATCTCTTGACTGGATTACTACAGCAAACGCTTGAGGATTATTCTTTAAAGATTTAATATTCTCAGTTAGAGTTGCTTGATATTCATATCGTTCAAGTCTAGAAGCGGTAGCAATTTGATTGAGAGATAAAGCACAACTCTTAGCAAATTTAGGCCAGATTTTACAAATCTCATTAATATCAGAAGAAGTAACTGAAGTAAAAGTTTCTTTACGGAGTTTATCGAAATTTACCAAACGATCAAATAATTGCTCTTTAAGTACATCAAATAATTCTGCTTCAGACATCAAGGCAACTCCAAATATTAGGTATAATTAATCCCATGAGTTATAGTTCCATGAGAACAATTGTATGTATATGATTTTTACATAAATTAAATTATTCCCTATGAGGCAAATAAAACTAAAACTAGCTATAAAGCTAATAACGATCTTGAGGGACTATTTTACGTTCCTTAAAAAGGATAATTTCACAACAATTAGGGCAACTGAAATAAATTCGAGGATATTGATAAGAATAAACTTTAAGCTTGATCATTTTGCCACACATTTGACAAAAGCGAAGTTTTTTTAGCTCTTCAGAGGCAGCCCTTTGTATTTCAGTAGACATATTATTTACCACAAAATTAAATCTTAAATGGAATTGATTACAAAGGAATTTTTAATACAAGCTCTACTCAGAGGGGTAGGTGAAAGTAATATATAGCCCTACTATACCATAAAAAAATCGGAAAAAGGATAATTGGCAGGCGTGAGGGGATTTGAACCCCAGGCCACCTAGTTTCTTTGAGAAGATAAAGCTTATCGACTCTTAAAAGCCAGGTGCTCTACCTAGCTGAGCTACACGCCTATATTTCCAACAATTTTTTTAGACTATCTATTCCTTTTTAAATTTGCCGTTTTGTTTATTTTCTAATAAAAATTATTTGCTTCTTATTTAATACTCTCAGTACTTCATTCTGTTAATATTTTCTATGAATTTAACGAAACTCTTTTTAGAAAATAATTTAATCTAAATATGTGAAATCTTTATGAACCAATCTGAAATGGAAAAAGAACTAGCTGAAATCGAAGAGGAAATAGAAGTCGACTCTTTAGATAGTCGTTTTAATACTTTTAGAACAGAATCTAAAAACCAATTCCTTACCATGCGAATTTTATTATTAACATCAATTATTATTGGTATAATCGCGATAATTCTATTAATATGGATTCTTAGGTTTGTTCAACTACCTTAATCTGTTTTTTATACTTTCTTTTTTATTTTTAATTAAAAAAATTGATTTTAATCAGAAAAATTCCTCAACAAAATTCTTTTTTAATGCTAATGTGAAAACTAAATTTAGTTGTAATTATAGGGAGCCTCTTACCATGAGTAACTCAGATGAAAAAAATATTGAGCTTCTGCTTAGACAATTAGAAGATAGTGATAATATTGATGTTCGCAGTAATGCCGCTTCAAAACTTGGTTACATTACTAGTCATCAAGATGAAATTGTTAAAGCTTTAACTGAAGCCCTTAGCGATGAAAATTGGCTTGTTCGTGTTGAAGCAGCAAAAGCTCTTGGTCGTATAGGTAAAGCAGCTTGCAAAGCTATTGAAGTTTTAAAGAATGTTATGGTTGAACCTCGCAATCGTGCTAAGCGTGGAATTTTCTATGAGATCTTACAAACACTCGAGAAAGTCCAATCGGAATCCCCGAAAACTAGTGTTAGTACAGAATTAGTTAAGGAAGAAGAACTTAGTCTTGAAATGGAAGAAATAATGGAAGAAGTATTGGATGAAGCAGTAGAGGATTCCTTTGTTGAGGAAGAAGAAATTGTTGAACTTCAAGAAGAAAAAAGCACTGATCTACCTTACCAAACTATATCTGAAGATGAAGAAGTAACTCCAGCTATTATATCAGAAGAAAAAGATGAAGAGAGTGTTGAGGATATATTAGACGCTGTTGAAGAAGCTTTAGAAGATTCAGTAGAACTACCTTCTGAAGAAGAAATAGTTGAAGATGTTTTAGAAGAAACAGTGGAAGATGCTCTAGAAGAAGCTATTGAAGATATTGTAGATGATTCAGTGGCAGAAGATATAATTGAAGATATCGCTGAGGACATCGCTGAAGAAGTGATCGAATTTGAAGATAAACCTATGGAAGATGTAGAAACGATTATTGATGAACCTGAGGAAGAAGTCATTGAGGACGCTTTGGAAGATGCTGTAGAAGATGCTTTGGAAGAAGCTATTGAAGATGTTGTTGATGACTCCGTAGCTGAAGAAGTTATCGAAGACATAGCAGAAGAAATCGCTGATGAAGTAATTGAAGATATCTCAGAAGAATCAGAAACTGAAGTGAATATACCGCTTGATCAAGTCCTTGTATTCGATGATGAAGACGAGGAAATTAAAAAAAAAATGACCTAGAAATAACTGATATCAGCAAAATAACTCTGAAAATGCCTTCCGGGGAAGATGTTCCAGTAAAGAAGATAACTAAAAACCTCTTGAAAATTGTTATCGTCGGGGATGGTCAAGTTGGAAAAGGCACTATCCGTAAAGGTTTCTGTGATGAGATGTTTATTCATGACTATCGAGAAACACTTGGAGTGGATATTGGGTCAAAAGATATTGTTGCTAATGAAGAGAATTTTGTTTTGCAAGTATGGGATATTGCTAGTCAAGAGCGATTTGTTATAAATCAAGAATTATTCTTTAAAGGAGCATCAGGAGCAATCCTTGTTTTTGATGTCACTCGTCGATCCTCATTTGATAATATCATAAAATGGTTCCATTCTGTTAAACATGTTGAAAAGAATAATTCCAATATTATTTTAGTTGGGAATAAAATTGATTTACGAACCCCAGATACCCTTTGCATAACCTCAGAAGAGGGATTAGAATTAGCAAACAAGCTTTCAGAGGATAATGGTTCACCTGTTCCATATTATGAAACAAATGCCCTATCAGGTGAAAGAGTTAAAGAAGTTTTACAAATTATTGCTGATAATGCTATAGCAAATTCTCATAAAAAGAAGGAATAACTATTGTAAAAATTGCTGACCATTTAATAAATGGTTAGTTTTTCTCTTTTAATCAATAAGATTTGTTTTCTTAGTCACAATTTGTGACCTCTTTTTGAGTCTCTGAATTGAGTTCTAAAAAAGTGAATCCGCTTTATATATAAAAAAGATAGTAGTAAACTCAAGAACAAAAATCGGAGACAAATAAAAAATGTCAAAACAAACCCAAGAACTCAAACAAAATGTCAGAAAAGATTACGAGCAAACCAGGATCAGATTTGCAATGATCACTGGAGCTTAGTGGTCACTCCTATGCAGAGAGCTCATATAAAGTGACCAAACAAAGTATAAAGTAGAATAAAAATAAAAGGTGAAAAAAATGTCAAAAAAGGATAATATCAAAGAACAAGTCAAAAAGGATAAAGAATTAGCCAGAATGAAATTTGCCCTCTTAATTGGTGCTTAATCCCTGATAAGCATTCGGGGGCGGATGATGCTGTTCAAGAATTGTTTCTTGAGCAACAAACTTTCATTCTGGTTTTTTTATTTATGAACAATTTCTCAATCAACTAATTTTATAACCGAATTTTTCAACAAGTTCTCGTCGTTCTTTCTTCTGCTCAACTGTTTCTATTTTGTTAACACTAGTACCGTCAACCACACCAAGTATTGCTCTTCCTAAATCTGTTTCACCAACTAATACTTCCATTTCATTTGCAGAAGCAACGAAAATTGAGCATACTGCAGGATGGTTTTTAATTTGTGGGATAATATTGATTGGAAAAGCATTTTCCATCATAAGCACAAAAGCATGACTTGCACCAATTGCTACTGCGTTTTCAGCTGCTAATTTCTCTAGATTAGAATCATTTGCTGTCACTCTTGTTAGTTTTGGAACAGCTTCATTCATAGCTAAAGCACATTTTATCCTTGGAGCAGCTGTTAAGATAGTCATAAAAAGATTATCGGTTGTAAAGATTGAGAAATTTGCTTGACCAATTATTACTTGATATTTTAGTTCAGGATTTTTAATTTTGATTGCAATTGTTTTAACTGGCAATTTATTAATCACCTTTTGTTTATTCTTCTCTTACTTTGCTATTTTTGCTACTAAAATCTTTTCAGTAAATCATAGGTATTTAATACTGGTTAACCTATTATAAATATAGAAAACATCCTTAGTATCTATTTTAATAGATATTTAAAACAAAAAGGAGCAATCATCTTTAGGAAGGATGACCGTACCTATGTCTGATGTCAATAAACGAGAATATTTAGCACTCCCATTGGATGTGTGTTATTTTGATCGCGAAAGATATGACATGTTGCGCTCTGAATTACCAACTGAAATTGTTAGTTATAGAAAATATGAAAATGGTCTAATGCGAATTCATTTTTCTACCAAGGAAAAAAACAAAGAAGAAACAAATGAACGACAACACCTCTTATGGATTCAAATAATAAATATTGGTAAACATAAATATGTCAAATACAGATGTGATTGTAAATACTTTGACTATCGACAGTTACGCGTTGCTAAACGATTATTCGATTTACAGGAATTAGATAATGATCTAGTAGCAGTCGTAGATCCAAAAGCATTTGCTCAACAAAAAAAACTATTCAATATAGATAAACATGCATTTATAGCTTTACAAGAAATGTTTAATATACAAATACAGATTTCCATCTAAAAAGAGAAAAATGAATAAAATTAGCTATAACGAAAGTATTTTTATTAAAAACGTTCTAATTTCATAAGAAGATCTGGATGTGTTAAAATTGACCGAAGATATTGAACTCGAAGTTAAAAAACTACGAATTTTAACAGCAAATAACGTACTAAATACTTATCCCTACCTCAGCGGAAAGCTTAGGGGAGTATACAAAGTTTGTGTTACAGGTATTTCAGCGAGTGGAAAAACCACCATGATAAGATGTTTCGACCCTGAAGCACATGGAAGAGAAGTTCCAAGATATTTCTATGTTGATTATGAAATGTTAAAAGAAAACCCAGATCTCTTTCCTGAATCCAATACTGCTACTCAAACATTTGATTTTACTGTCGTTGCTTTGCTTATTAGTGAGAATAATAAAGCTGATATTATCAGATTTAATGAGATTACTGAAGAAATTATTGCTGAAAAGAAAATTAAGTGGGTAACAATCTTCTATCTCTTTGGTACACCTGGTCAATGGCGTTTCAAAGATATTCGAGCCTTTGCTGAGCGACGGTCAGATGGAGTAATTTTTATCATTGATCCAATTGATCCCAAATTAAAAGAGAATTTTGAAGAATTCAAAGAACAAGTCATTAAAAACGTAGAACGCAAGGTGCCTATCATTTATGCAGTTAATAAGCAAGATTTACCTAATGTCTATGGCTCAAAAGAACTAATTAAAGAATTAAAATTAACTGAGAAAGATATTTTTGATATTTCAGCATTAAAATGTCGAGATATCACTAAACCAATTATTGCTTTAATCAAGAAAATGCAAGAAGAAGAATTAGGCAAGAAAAAAGAGTAAATCTCTTTTTCCTCTAATTTTTTTACCCTTATTTCAACTAATTATTTTTTTACTCTTAATTATTAATTTAATATTTGAGGAATTCATGATTAGTTCATTTTCAAAATTATTAAAGCAAAAGGAAAAGAAAAAATCAGAAGGAAACGAGTAAAAGAAAAGATTTAAAGAGAGAAGAAGAGCAAAAGGAAAAAGAAAGAAAAAACAAGATAAGGAAGCAAAGAAAAATGTCCATGGAATTCTGTGACGAATGCGGCTCAATGCTGGTACCAAAGAAAATAGACGGAAAAGTAAAATTGATTTGTCCAAAGTGCGGGGAAGGAAAAAAGGAAATAGAAATAGGAGAAATGCTAACAAATACGATAAAACATAGTGAAAAGGAGAAAATGGTGGTAATAGAAAACCCAGACGAATTTAGTATGAATCCAACGAAACCAATGCATTGCCCAAACTGCAAAAAAGTGCAGGAAACAGAATACTGGGCAGTACAGACAAGAAGCGGTGATGAAGCAGCAACGAGATTCTATAGATGTAAAAAATGTAAGCAAACATGGCGGGAATATGACTGATTTTAATGTCTAACCAACCTTTCTTATAGTTGGATATCTCATTCAAGTTCATTCATTCCTCCTTTTATTAGTTATCTTCACCCAAAGAGTTCAGTCCCTTGGTTTTGAGTTGATGCATCTCAGCATCATTGGTAGAAGTAGACTCATTTTCCTTCTTTTCCGAGGTTGAGATTATCTCGAGTTGATTAGCATTTTGTGTTCAAATAAAAGATTAAAAACTATCATTTACTATTCTTCTTTTGTGGATAATTTGGATAAAACAATTGATGAAAAAAGAGTTCTTCTCAAAGAAGAATTACAGAAACCTTCTGTTGGACTTGTTGAACATTATCCCCGTACATGGGAAGATAGTTGGGGTGGTGATTATTTTGGTATTGGTGTTAATCATACTGTCTACATTGATGCTGATGAAGCACTCGAAGTTATTTTACCACTAGTATCTGATGTAATTCCTACTATTCGAAGACATGCGATATGGTTATTGGGGTATTTCAGCTATAGTGCTGAGGATGCTATTCCTTTTATTCTTGAGTGTCTTAAGATTGATACTGATGACAGTGTTTCAGCTACTGCTGCTTATACCTTAGGAAAAATTGGACGAAAAGAGGATATTGTCATTCCCGAACTACTTTTGGTTATGAACCATCATTCAAATCCCTTTTTACGTCAAGCTGCTGCACATGCTATTGGTGATTTTGGTAAACAAGCTAAGATGGCTAAAAAAGAACTGTTAACAATTTTAACTACAGACAAGAACTCTCAGGTTAGAGCTATGGCTGCAAAATCATTAGGACAATTGAAGCTTTCAGAAATCGAAATCATTAACACATTGCTAAATTCATTACAGTATGACCTTGACAGTTGGGTTAGAACAAAAGCAGTTGAATCAATAGGTAAGATTGGTTCTAAAAAATTAATTCCATTCTTATTTGCTGAATTGAAAAAGGAAAAGGGGCCTCATGAGAAGTTTGCTTTTACAATATATTTACTTGATAAAACTGATGCTAAAATCACTACATTACTTACTGATCTACTTGAGGATGATTTGCTTTCTGATTATGAAATCCATCAATTAATAGACCATGATTTTTTACCTGAAGACTATTTAATTAAAAAGAAACAGCAAGAAAAACAAAATTAATAATTAATACTCTTTTCCTCAATCCATTATCTTTAAAATCATTTAATACAAATTTATTTTGATAATAATGTATGAACAAAAACAAGATACTCCTATAATGGTTCCTAAGGATTATTTGATTCAATATGATGCTCCTTGTATTGCATCGGAAAATAATGATTACGACCAAAAAATCTATCGTGGAACTGGTATTCCGCCAGCTGATCATCCTTTAATGGGTACTATTCCTATGCGTGGTTGTGGTCATTGCAATAGTAATAATGTTTTAGTTCTTTATGCTCAATGGAGCGTTAGTGTTCATAGTGGTGATTCTTATTGGGATTATGAAATTGTCTGTCAGGACTGTCAGAAATTCACTGCTCGTTCTTATGCTGAGAACGATTGAGTTATTTTATTTTTGTTCTGCGATTGCTATCAATCTCGCAACTCTTAGTGGTTCTGGAATTCTTCCTGCGATAGTTATTTCTCGTAAAAGTTTAATTGCTTGTTTAGGTTCAATCCCTATCATTTGTATGTAGACCGGTTCTTCATTCTTTGAAGTCTTACAAATTATTGGAGGTAAATATTTTTGTAAAACTGCTAGTCTCTTTTCTCCATTAGACAAATTTGTTAGAGCATTTGCTATATCTTCCATATCTGGTAATCTATCCACTACTGAAATAATTGGCAAATTTGTTAACTCGAACAATCTCTCCAAATCAATATAATTGAACCCTGCTATAGTCAATCCCCTAGTAATAATTAATTTCAATTGCTGCCAGTGAGTACTAGTACTTATCATCTCAGCAATTTTCTCCGTTCCGTCCTCTCCATCTACTGTAACTATTGTTTTTAATACTCCTTCTAACAATTCTGTTCCCCGATAGATTGCTCCTATCACTGGCACCTCTTTATCTGTTAACCTATTGAATGATGCACAAGCTATACCAATAATTTTTATTCCTTTTTTCATCTCTTGCACCAATAATTTACCCTCCATTCTTAGGTTATTCACTCAATTATTTGTTTTATTCGTTCTATTATCTCTTCAACTATTTTTACAAACGATTCAATCATATTTTCTCTTTCTTTACTTCTCTCAATTAAGTTCTCTTTTGGAACAGTCTCAAGATAAGATATGATCAATGCTACCATTTCTTCTATAGTCATTATCTCATTCAAATACGCGTAACCTAACAGTGCTTCTGTCCCATCCCCAAGATCTCCTGACGAAGAACTCGATTGCATAACACTTCTTAAGCCTGTTTGTCTTATTACTTCTGCTAATGCTTTATCATAAACTCTGATTCCTACTGCTTCTCCTTGAACGTTTGTTTTTGCTAACGAGTAAATGAAATTCGTTAAGGTATCACCAAATTTTGCTAAACCATGATCTCTCATAATAGGTTGTAATTTTTTTCGCAATTCTTCGGGTAAAACATTTTTTCCCATTAAAGTCATTCTTCCGCATTTGATTTTACTAACTACAAATAGATCTTGTTACATTAAAAAAGATATTATAATAAAAGTGAAAAGCAATTTATTTTAATATACTAAACTGCTTTTTCCAGTAATTTATAGAAATCATCTGCTGTTTTTGTCAAATCTTTACAAGCTGTTCTAAAGGCTTTATCGATTTTCTTTTTTGGAGCAGCCTTTATTTTAATCCTTGATGTTTCATTAAATGGATGTTCCTTATAGTAACCAGCTGAATCTACATCTTTTACATCGCTTAAGAATTCTCTTAAAACGTTTGCAAACGTATGACCTTCTCCATCTACTTCTAAGGTGATTTCGTTATCTTCATCATAGTCTAAGATTTTTATTTTCATTTTTTAGCTCACCAGTTAGTTAATTATTCTTCTTTTCTTACTCAACATACTGAACAATTGCTCAACATTCTTATTTATTCTTTATTTCTTTCGATTATTTTGTTATCTTTAAGCATTTTTCTAACGCTTGTTCAGGTTCCATTGAAAGTATTAATCTATCAAGATCATCTTTTGAAATGATTTTCTTCTTCTGAGCTTCAGCTATCGCTTTCTCTATTTCTATATTATTTGTTATCATTATTGTTGCTAATACATCTCGCAAGCTACTAGTACTTACTTCATATGGCATACTACTTAATGCTTCGTCAAGTCTAGTAATGATTTCGCTTATTACATTGAAATCACATTTGGCATGTATTTTTTCTTCTTCTCTAATTGCTTCATAGTTTTTAAGATTTAAAATTCGAAGAAGAGTTTTTAGCGGGACAGACTTTCCAGTTACTTTAGTCAAGAATTGTAGATCAAAACTATAATATCCTTCGTTATCAGGATATAACATTTCACTTACAAATTTATGAAACTGTTTAGTTTTTTCTATTGCGTCTTGTAGATTTTCCTTTGCCCCTTCAAATCGAATTGTAATCTTTCCAGGGTAATAGTCAGCAAAAATGTCTGCATTTTTGATTTGTTTTTGAACTGTCTCAAGAAAGATTATTGCTTCTTTCGAAGAGGCTATATTCAAAACAATTTCTTTTGCAGTCCAACGAGCCAACTTGTATTACTCCTATCTTCTTGGTCGATTATAATTTAGCTCTTCCGAAATCTTCAGCCACTTTTCGTGGTTCAACATTATTGCAATTATCACATTTGAGCATACCTCTTCTTAAATATCTCAAATTTTCACCACAAATACTACAGAGAGCATAAATCACTCCTAAATCATTATAGACTGTAGTGAATTGTAGAGGTATGGTATGGGCATCAACAATTTTACCCTTAATAATATCTCCCTCTTTTATTGCATCAAACATTGAATCTAAGTATGCTTTTGTTGCTTGAGAAATGTGCATAATTGCTGAATATGTTGGCTCAACGGATTGTCCATTTATGTATTTTACTGCAACAGATGCCATGTGCTTATTTACCGAATCAGCTTGTCCAATAACAAGATCACCCTTCTTTGGTACGAGGGGTTTTCTTACTCTTGGAAAGATACTTACTGTACGTTTTCTTTTATCATTAAACACTGTTCCTGTAACACTTGCTAGAACTATACCGTTTTCTACGAAAGTTCCTTCGCCAGGTAATGCTTCTTCTGATACGCAGATATTATCTCCTGGTAAAAGAAATACTCCGTTATTTAACATTTCAGTTTTTCCGTCCTTTTACTTCGTCATTATACTTTGTTTCCAAAGGATTAACATTTAAATCTAATTCTTACATTGAAATCTAATCTTATTGCTATTTATAAAACAATGCGTCGATTTTCCGTTTAATTAGATATTTATTAGAATATCTATGTTATACTCGAATTTGAAATTTTAGATATATTTAATTGTTTTTGTCAAGTTTAGCTTCTTAAATTTAAGTTTAATTAACGAATTTTAAATAGACAGTCTTCTAGTATATTATTATCTTGAGAGTAACTAATATGACTAACACAAATCCTATTGCTGTTGTTGATGCTACAGCTGCGGGTAAAGGAAAACGACAATTTACTCGAGATGCAATTGGTTGTGGTGTGAGAAGTGTTTGTGGTATATTAGAACAAAATGGCATTGCTTCTCAAATCCTTCTTGCTGAAGATGTTCTTGAAAAGGGCTTTCAACAGAATTTTTCAACTCTTTTCTTAAGTGGTATGTCAATGGATAAAATTGCTATCCGAAAAATTGTCTTTCTTTGGAGAAAGAAATTTCCTGGAAAGGTTGTTGTTGGGGGACCAATTACTGCTGAGTTAGAGGATGCTTTACTGAGTACAACCGCTGATCTAATTGCTATCGGTGAAGGAGAATATACCTTACAAGAGCTAATAGAAAGTAATTTCCTAATCAGTAAAAACTTTGACTCTATAAAAAACATCACCGGAATAGGTTATTTAGATAACAAAAATAAGCCTAAAATCAATCCTTTTAGAAAATATTCTTCTCGAGAAGAATTCAGAAGCTTCCAAGCTTCCACAAAAAAAATTACTAATTACCCTCATTACTTTTTTGCCAAAGTTTATGTTGAATGTGTTCGCGGATGCTCCAATTTCGGGGGAACACGTATTAAACTACCTGATGGAAGAGAATGCTCTGAATGTGGTTCCTGTAATAATGATAGTCTTGAAGATAGAGCAAATTGTCCGTCGTCTATACCTTTAGGCTGTGGGTTTTGTAGTGTTCCCAGTTTATATGGCCCTTCAAGAAGCAAACCTGTCGATGCAATTGTAAGTGAAGTTAAAGAATTATTGAATTTAGGAGTCAAACGCATTATTTTAAGTGCACCTGATTTTTTGGATTATGAACGTGATGCTTTAGTTTCACCAGAACCTTTAATCAACCCAATCAAACCAGCTGCTAATTTGAGCAAAATTGAAGAATTATTGGAAAAATTAACTTCACTTCCTCGAGTTTCGCAGTGTAAAGCTTGGATCGAAGTAGAAAATATTAAAGCTTCTTTATTTACTGAAGCTACAGCAAAAATAATATCAAAATATTTACCTGGTTCCTCCTTTAGTATTGGTTGTGAAACAGGTAGTATAACTCATGCTCGTTTGTTGGGTAGACCAAGTGATCCAAATGATACTTTACGTGCTGTAAAAATTGCTTCTAAATGTGGATTAAAAGCACATGTCTATTTCATTCATAGTTTACCAGGTCAAACTAAACAAACAGCAATTGAAACCGCTGAACTTATCCGTAAAATCAATCCATTTATCGAAAAAGTGACTATTTATCGTTTTAGACCTCTCCCATTGTCTGCTTTTGGTGACTTTGAAGAACCTATTGCTGCAGTAAAAAATCCTATTAGTCAAATCATTTCAGATGCAGCTAATGAAGTTAATCTTTCTAAGAAAAAGGATTTCGTGGGAGAAATCCTTCGAGTGATTATTAGTGAAATTAATTATCGAGATGAAACTGGAACTATTGCAAATATTCTCAGCGGAGGTCCCATGGTAGCTGTCCCAAATTCTCGAGATAAAATTGGTGAAATTCTTAATGTTAAGATAACAAAAGTGCTTTCAGATAAGCTCCTTTTAGGTGTAATTTATGGAAAGTAAGTTTTTATTACTAAAAAAATTACTATTTTAATGTTATAATCGATCTTTATTACTTTTTCAATACTAAACAGTATCCGAAATTTTTAATATAGATTAGATAGGAAAGATGATAACGACACATAAAACAAAGAAGTTAAAAGTTAAAGTATTGCATATTTATTAAGAAAAAAACACGAAGGTATAGAAAGGAGGATAATTAATGACTCTCAAAATGATTTTACCTGATGCAAAAATTTGGAAGAATATTATTGAATCCCTTACACTTCTTGATGAAGCAAATTTCATTGCATCAGAAAGAGGAATAGAATTACGAGCAATGGACCCAAGCAGGGTTGCAATGGTAGATTTCTTTTTACCGGCAGATGCCTTTGATGAGTATATTTGTTCTGAAGTAACTCGTTTAGGTGTTAATCTTGATGAAATGACACAAATTATGAGACGTGCAAGCACCACTGATGCTCTTACTATGGAATTAGAAGGTACCTCAAAATTAGTGCTGACTTTCCATGGACAAAATGTTCGAAGTTTTGGTATAAGTTTACTTGATTTAGGTGAAAGTGAATATCCTGCACCAAATATTGACAGCAAAGTAAAGATCAAATTAACTGCTGATGCTCTACAACAAGCAGTTAAAGATGCTGAAATCATTGGTGACCACATTCGAATTGTCGCGGATGATAATGGTGTTACTCTTTCAGCTTCAAGTGAAACAAAAGATGTTAAAGTTATTATAGAAAAGGATAGTGATGTTATTGCTGAATTTAATGTTCGAGAAGAATCCAGTGCAATGTACTCTCTAAGCTATCTCTCTGAAATGACTAAAGCTATTAGAGCTAGTGAGTTGGTTATGTTAGCCTTTTCAGCTAGTATGCCCATCCAATTGGAATTTCCAATTGTTGCAGGAGGAAAACTTACCTATTATCTTGCTCCTAGAATCGAGACATAAAAAGATAGAATAATCGAGGTAACAGTTTTCAACTTCCTCCTTTCTTTATTTTAAGGAGATTTGTTGGTATTACCAACTTCCTTAAATGCGTTTCACTATCAATTAAATGGTAGCTGAATATCTGTAATTCACATAGTGTGACTGGTTGAGGTTAAATAAATGGTCAAAGATAATCAATACAAACAAATAATTCAACTTTGGAAGAACGAACGCAGAACAATCGAGCTATTAGAAGTTAATGCTGGTATGTATTCAACAATTAGACAAAGAATAACCTTACTTGAGAAAGAACTTGAGACAAATAATTCTGATGATAAAGTATCTGTTAAGATTATTTCAGAACGAATTGAAAGATTGAATAAAGTTCTGCGAGATATTACTAAACTTAGAACTCATAAGATCATTCATGCTATTTTAGACGGAAATTTGAATAAAAAGGGACTAGCAGCTGAAGAGCTTGATCTAATTGTTAGTTTGGAAAGAATTTTTGATCAGCATAATAAACGAAGTATTTTTGGTGAATCAAATATAGCGATTTCAAGTGATGGAATTATAGACAAAAACAAATCGCAAACTGCTAATGAATTAGATTTTATGATAGTAAGAATATTAGAAGATATTCCTGCAATAGTTGATGTTTCAACTAAAGATAAAATATCAAAATCTCTTGGACCATACAAAAAAGAGGATATTGTCAAGCTTCCATTAATGTACGCTAAAGCTTTGATTATGAAAAATGCTGCAGATAGGGTAGAACTCCCTGATCTATAATCAATTTATTAAAAACAAATGAAAAGTAGTAATAAAGATGATAAAAATAAGTTAAATAAATAGTTAACTTATTCCTTCTTCTCTGGTTCGACAACTTTGCCAAGAATCTTACATTTGCCACCGGCAGGTTTTGCAAGAACACAATTGCATACTAAACATCTAACCTCTGTGGCAGCATAATTAAAGATCCTTTGTACCTTATTGCAATCGGGGCATTCTACTTGAATGAATTCAGATTTTGGTCTGGGAATTAATTTAGACACTGTTTGCTTACTCCTTTGTAGCTTCAAATATTACTAACTGGTCTGACCTTTGGATTTGCATTTAAAATTTACTACAGCTCACTTATAATAATAGCTTTTTTTGATGATTTATTGATTCTTTTTATGCCTCTTTTTAGAAAGTTTTATTTTCAGAACCATAATTTTATCAAGTTAGATGTGTAGCTCAAAAGGATAGAGCACCCGGCTCCGGACCGGGAGGTTTGGGAGTTCGATTCTCCCCACATCTGTTTTTCTTTTAGAAAGGCCAATTATAGACAATCGAAGCCCAGGCAACTATTACAACCACACCTAATATTGTTCCAACGACTGATAGAGGTCTATCTTTTTTGAAGAAGAAGGATATTATCGCTACAACTATACCCGTAATACCTAATCCAAATGCTAGCCATTGCCCAACACTGTCATTCATAATGAAAAATAGCATACCAAGGACATCAATAATAACAGCTGCTAAAGCAACTGGATTTTTAATTTTTTTAGGGGCTTGTGTTTGATCACCCAGTGCTACTGGTGTAGCAAATACATCAGAATTATCATAACCAAAAGTTGGTGGATTTTCAGGTTGTTGCATAGAGTAATCTGGTGTTATTGTGATTTCTTCTTCCTTAGGGGGAATTATTTGATTTGAAAATGTACCTGCTTTAGTACCACATTTATTGCAAAAAACGGAACCATTTTCTAATGTATTTCCGCATTCCATACAAAATGATTGTTCTGACATTTACCTGCACTATTACCTAACCTTTTTTTGAACTGGTTTCATTCATTTAACCATACTAACCTTTAAAGTAAAGTATTAAGGCAAATTTCTGATTAAAATAATTCAGATTATTAGTAAAAATTGGCAGGCCTGGACGGATTCGAACCGCCGGTCTCTCGGTTACTTCAGAGTTTCACTTGAAAGCTCTTCCGAAGCCGAGCGTTTTATCCTAACTATACTACAGGCCTATAATTGTCACCATTTCTTTTTGTGTTTTTTAATTTTGCGTTAAATATCGTAGCAAGATTATCATCAATGGTTATCTTCTTTTAATTGGTTTTTCTTGAGTTTTTTATTCTTTTGCTATTTTTTTCCGATAAAGATATGACACAATTTTTTACTAATGATTATTTTTCATTCTTAGTGATGATTACTAAAAACTTAATAACTGCTTTCGAACAACATTATACTATTATACTAATTGGTGTTAACTATGTTATGGTGGGCTATTTTACTAATAGTACTCGGAAGCGTTATTGGATTAATTGGCATATTAGTTATAGGCTATATGATTTATCTCGCAGCAACTGCAGAGTCACGGCAATAATTAATTTATACCTAATTAACTGATACAAGTCAAAATTAAATCATAGCACCACAGGTTTGGTGGTGCATTTTTTCATTTTATTTTGCGATTATCTTTTCAATCTCATTATTTACTTGTTGTGCAATTTTTATTCGTTCTTCAATAGACGATTTACCCAATCCTATTTCTGAGTACACTTTGGTATATCTTCCTGTTCCACTTGGTCTTATACTTATTATTAACAGATTTTCTTTCGAATCTTTCATCAGCAAATTTTGTCCATCCAATGTTGCTTGATATATTATCTCATATTTTCCTCGGAAATAGTCAATTATTTCTTTACTTGCTTTGAGAACTTTTTCCAATCTTTGTGGGTATGATAAATTGATCATATCTATCTCTGTTTTAGCGACACTGACATCAGGGAATGCTGGTAGTTTCTCATTGTTAGTGAACCAATACATCAACCATAATGCTTGTTGATATGGAGATTTCATGCAAATTGGATGCGATTTACTGAAGAAAATGTTCGTATAATCAGCTCCTGAAATTCTCTCAAAATCAGGATTTTTACTTAATAATTCTGTTACTCCTAAAAAGAATGCTGGTTCCCCTTGTGCTGTAGTGTATACAATATCAGTAAATTTGGCTAATGAGGTTAGCATTACTAGAGAAACTCTTTCTTGAACTAACACATAGGCATTTGGCTTTCTTATTTTTGCTTCTGCTACTAATCCAGTTGTAAATGATTCTTCTTGATTATCAACTATTGTTTCTCTCCCTTTTCCGGGAATCTTTACTAAGAAAGTCCGATCTGCATCTGCATCATGATCAAAAACTGCTTTTGGTTGATTGGCATATTTTTCAATCAAAACTTCCCATATCTCTCGAGGATCTCGGTCCGGTGCTATGGGATTTAATTTATTATTATGTAAAGTAATATCAGCATTTACTTCTGATTTTATTAATTCCCAAACTTCTCCAGCCATACTATGTCTACAATCAACTATGAATTCTCCTTCTATCTTATCCATTGGAGTAACTTTCTTTAAGGATGAGAAAAATTCTTCTCGCATATCTTTAGTGGATATTTTTTCTGTTTGTCCAATATCCTTAGGATGAACCATTCTATCATCACCAATATTTCGTTCAATTTCTGGTGCTAATGTTCTTGGTAAGAATCCGTAAATTTTACTTGGATCAATGTTTTTCGGATAATCCAACTCAACTTTTGCTTTCTTTAAAAGATCTAAAGCATTTTGTCCATTAATAACTAGTTTCAATCCAATATATTGTTGAGGGCTATGACTTCTCCCGAAAAAGCATCCTGGTTTACCTAATTTGTAACAAGAAAACATAAATTCAGGAACCGTTACAGGTCCATCCAATTCCATAACCGATATCCCACTTCTTCTGAGATATTCCCTTGCACTTATTGATATTGATTCATGAACCCTACTCCCATCATAACCAATCAAAACATCATGCTCTATTGTTTTCGCAAAAGAGGTTGCATATTTCTCAAAGAAATCAACTGTATAAGCAGAAAATAAATCCCTAGGACCATTAGTACCAGTTTTTTGAGCTAGCTCAATTGTAAATTTATAGTCAGGCACGAAACCAGGATTTGCGGTACTCAATTTTAAAGGCACTAATTTTGGTAGAGTCATAGTATTCACCTAATATTTTCTTTTTCATTTCTTATTCACAAGAAAACATATATCAATATATTATTTTTCTTTTAAATAGTCTATGTGATGGTGTTTTGTTTGAAATCTATTAGTCTTGGTGGTATCTGTTCAAATTTCGCCTGTGCTAAATGTTGTAAAGATACTGATATGTTATTATCTCGAGAAGATATAGCTAGAATTCAAGCTCTTGGTTTTTCAAAAGATGAATTTTGTTTTTTGGATTCCGAAGGTTTCTACAAACTGCAAAACATTAATGGTTCTTGCTTTTTTCTGAAAAATAATCAATGTAAAATTTATTCAAACCGACCTCAAGGTTGTAAATTTTATCCAATAATTTTTGATGTGGATAACAATAAATCAGTTTGTGATAATGAATGTCCTCTAAAAGATTCATTATCTGAAAAGCTAATTGTTAGTTTTTCTTCTGATTTAAGAAAATTTATTAACCTTCTAATGGAAGAAAATGAAAAATTGAAAAAAGACAAAATAGATAAAGAATGTTAGTTTATCTAGGAATTATTTAGGTATCTTTTCAATTTTATCGTTTAATTTAGTAATGTTTGTATTATCTCCAATAGACTCAAGTATTTTTATTGCATTCAAATACTCCTTTTCAGCAATTGGATTACAATCAGGATTTTTCATATCAAGATAATATTGAGCTAATCTCTCATGAGCAAAAGCCTTTTCTTTTTTCGATTTGATTATTTCTTCCTCGAATTTATTCTTTTCAGTAATTATTGCTTGCCTTAAGTTTTTATCAATATCCTTTCTTTCTATTAAGACTCTACTTAATAGAGTAGCCATTTTAACATAAACACTACATATCCGATCTAAATTATGGATTGATGATTCGAAATCCTCTTTTACTGAAGACTCTTTTACTAGTTTATGAAAAAGCTCAACAGAATATTGGTAACATTGTTTTGCTCGATCATAACTTTGGATTAGACTATAACCATTACCTGCTTCTTCAAAATTATTTGCTGCACCTTTAAGATTCTTTTCTGCTTCTTCTTTGATAGCAATTTCCTCAAACCCAATAGCAGCTTTCCTTAAACCAATTAAGCCAACAGCTTGGTATAATCTGTTTATTCTATGGATCATATCAGGCATTTTATTCCAAGCACGAATTGCTGCGATAGCAAAATCAATAGCTTGCTCAAAGTCATTATTGTTTTGTGCGAGACCAACTAAATGTTCATAGGTTTTTGCTGAATCTTCCCATCTACTTGCACTATAATTTGCTTCAGCTTCTGATTTGAGCTGTGCTATCATACCCTTATCTTGTTGACTCATCTTTCTGTCACGTTAGAATAGTATTTCATGAAATTTATAAAACTTTATTCTTGAGCAAAGATTGAAAAATCCGTCTTTAAATAATAAGAAAGAGAAAAAATTAGAAAAGAAGAGTTATTTATTCCTCTTCTGGTGTTTCTGATTCTTCTTCGTTTTCATATTCATCTAAATCAACAGTATCTTCATCTTCTTCAATTTCATCGTCAGCAGTAGATGTTGTTTCTGATTCACGAACAGTTTTTGGAGTCTTAAGAACACGTATAAAGAATAATGACATCGCTCCAATACCAACGATGATGGTTATTACATAAGTAATAATGTATGGTATAGCAACATAATATTCTCCTGGTTCTCGAGGATTAATTTCTACATAATAGGGAGTTGTAACATTATATCCATACCCTCGTTTATGAGCCACTGCATCTATTGAAACTGTTCCCTTAGTAATATTTGTTGTATCGATTTGTCCTTCAAAGTAAGAAGCATTTATTGGAGTATAAACAAATTCTGCCTCTATTCGTGAACTTCGCCATACTCGTATTGAAACTGTTATGGAATCAGTAACTGTATTATTTTGAGCTTTTATAATAATTGATGTATTAATAATATCATTTCTGGAAACTTCATAAGAACCTAGAGTATATTCAGTACTTTGAAGAATAGCATACATTTTTGCTACCCATTGTAATGCTCGTTGATATAATATTAAATTCTCAGGATTTCGTCCAATCATGGTTTCGTTAAAGAGATCAGCACTACCTATAGCAAACACTCTACTATTATAAGCAGATTCAGCTGCAACTATGAAAGTATTTTCAGCACCAATAGTTTCATTTACACTAACTATTGTATCACCATTTGCATCAGCGAATATTGTTTCATTACCGGTTGCTAATGTATAACAATCAATGATTTTGCCGGTATCTGTTAAGTTATTATTTACAAGTCGTTCTGCAGCCCAAGTAGCATTAAATGTCAATAGTGTACCTGTATATTTCATCTTTGAAATTATTTGATCAGTTAACGGCACATATTGATTCTCAGAAATTATTGGATGATCAGCAAAATCAGATACTGTGAATTCTCCTAAAGTATTTGTTTCACCAACTGGACTTCCAACAATTGTTGCATTAATATATCTAGCTGAACTATTTGTAAATGTAAAACCAAATTGCTCTGTAATTTCATAGACATTTGTAAAAGCTGTTTCCGGTGAACCACCAATAATTAAGCTCCCACCATTATTAAGGAATTTTTTAATCACCGGGATTTCGTTTACTGTTAAATTCTCATTTGGTTCAAGAAGTATCAAAACCTCAAGATCTTTCATAATTTCATCTGTTAGGAAGGTATTTTCATTTATTAGTAAGTCAAAATCATTATCGTTTCTAGACCAGTTAAAGATAGTCTCATATTTTTCATACATCAATGTTAAATTATCATGATGACTATAATCAAGAATTATATTGATATCTTCAGGACGAGGAAGATCAGGAACATAGGGATCTGTAACAATCATTGTCCCTTCACCTGTAGAGTTCATTGAGGTAAAGGTAAATTCGCCTAAGATATCTGCCTCAAATACAAAACTATAGGTTGTATTTGCAGCGATGGTTTCATTAAGTTCGTACTCTGGAATATAAAATGTATGATCAATATCTATGCTTTCGATGGTTACATTTACAGTAGCACTTTCCTTGACTGTAAATTCATTAGGACTAAAAGCTGTTTTTGAAACAACTATACTAATGTTGAATTGCCCTATATGGAATAGATTTGGTGTTACTTCATTTTTTGGAATTGAAGTTGGCATTGCACCTGCCGCTAAACTTTCTCCAAGGATAATACTTGAAAGAATCATTATTACCCAAAGTATTTTTTTCGTTTTAGTTTGCAAATCATTACACCTCGTGATATGAGAGTACGAATGTCATTCATTGAGATTGAAATTTACACATTATACCTTGTGCATAAAATTACCTTATTAAAATCTTTTCTGTTATTTGAATTCTAATGGATTTTATACATAGAGATATTGTCATTTCACTTTTATTGCATCTAGCTTTAAAAAAACCATCTATTACCTTCATTTTGTCTGAAAACATAAAGTTTTAATCAATAAGATTTCATTATTTATTAAGTTGTGTGAACAATATTTGTCACTAAGCAAAAATATATTTATCTAACAATCTGTTTCCTACAAGTGTGTGTTAATCATGTCCTCTCGAGTAGAACAAATTCATAATATCTTGACCAAATTAAAAGCAGGTCATGATGGAGTTGAAGGGTGCTTACTTGTTACTGCACAAGGTTTACCAATTGATTCCGCTTTAGATAGCTCAGCAGATGAAGATTTGATCTCAGCAATGACAGCCTCAATTTCCTCTGTTTCTGAAAGAGTTACTAATGAATTAGGGAAAGGCCAAATCAGTAATATTTCAATTCTAGGCGACCATGGCTATATTATCCTTCTTGATGTTGCCTCGAGAGCTGTTTTAACAATTCTTGCCAAGACAGATGCAAACCTAGGATTAATTCTACTACTCTCAAAGAAATCTTGCAATCAGTTAGCTGAATTAATTTAACTAGCTAATTTCATCTATTTCATCATCTGGGGGAACTAGTTTCGCAAGACGTTTAAATAACTCAAGAAATTCTACTCCTTCAGGAGAAATTCTAAAAACAGTCAATCCGTCATCCTCGTCATCATAAATTAAATTTCTATTTTGTAAAAATATCAATAATGGTTTTGCTCTATCAACAGGTAAGTTTGCTGCTCGAGCAATCCTTGTTAAAGGTAGGTCAGATTGATAGTAAATTATGTTTAGTATTTCGTTTAGGATTTCATATTTTGAACGTCTTAGACTTGATCTTCTTCTTGACATAATTTACACAACTTTTACTGAAATTGAACTTCTAGGTTCATTAAGTTAATTACTCCTATAAATATTTTTTAACTCTATTCAAAGCATTTATTTGAAGGAAAACAAGCTTTTATTGTGAAAATAAATGAAATTCTTTGTCTATATGGTCACTTGTGCTGATGGAACAATTTATACAGGATATACCAAGGATTTACTAAAAAGAATAGAACAACATAACACGAGTAAAATTGGTGCAAAATATACTAGCACACGTCGTCCAGTTAAGCTTTCATATGTTGAAATTCTCTCGAGTCAAAAAGAAGCTATTAAACGAGAACTTGAATTGAAGAAATTCTCTCGAGGGATGAAACTCGATCTAATACAAGAATTTAGAAAAAATCAATTTGATGAATTCTAATGAAAAAGGCAATATAAGATTATTTTTTCCTTATATGATAGAGATCAACAAGAATTATATGCTTGTCTTTTTTATGAAAATCATATTGACGTTTTATTTCAAAATTCATTTGGGTTATAGTAATAATTTCTGCATCCAATTCTTTACAATATTTTGTGAAAAATGAGCGGGTTTTTTCAGCATAAGGGTTAATTGAATATACTGTTGACGATACAGATAAAGCTGTTTTTAGAAAAAGTCTGTCTCTCGAGATACTTTCTTTTCGCATACCAAATGGAGGATTCATTATTACAGTATTAATCCCTTTTATATAACAATCCTCTGCGGTCATGCATAACCAATTACATTTATCTTCTAGATCAAACGTTTGGGAATTTTCTTTTGCTACTTTAAGGGAATCAAAATCAATATCAATACCTGTAACATTTCTCGCTCCGAAAAAAGCAGCTCCAATAGCTAAGATACCTGAACCACATCCCAAATCGAGTATACTTTTGTTGAAAATATCATCATGATCGAATCCAGCAATCCATAGAAGATTTGCAGCAACTCGTGGTGGACTTGCATATTGTTCATATTTTATTTTTGGTTCTGAGACTTTCTCAAGTTGTTCAAGAAAAATCTCAAGATCCTTTCGTTTAATACGCAATTCCTATCACCACTATTATTATACTCTTTAACATTAAAAAAAAGAGCTCTTATGGGATAATTATCCCAAAAGGCATTTTTCTAAATAAATTCTTTGTAACCTAATCTAAATTTAGTTCCTGCAAAAATAGCTTTGTTACCTAATTCTTCAGAAATTCGTAGAAGCTGATTATATTTCGCAGTTCGTTCTCCTCGAGCTATTGCACCTGTTTTTATTTGACCATTACATAGCCCAACAGAAAGATCAGCGATACTTGTATCCTCTGTTTCACCACTTCGATGAGATACAACAACTGAGTAATTGTTTTCCCAACACAATCTAGCTGCTGCAATCGATTCTGTTATAGAACCTATTTGATTGATTTTAAGTAGTAGGGAATTGATTGAATTTTTATCGATTGCCATCTGAAGTCGTTCTGTATTTGTAACTGTCAAATCATCACCAACTATTTGTACCTTATCAGCAACTTTTTTACGAAGTTCAGCAAATCCTTCAAATGATTCCTCATTAAATGGATCTTCAATACTAACAATTGGATAGGTTTGTGTAAGATCATACCAATAGTCAACTAATTCTCCTTCTGAAAGAGTCTCCCCGTCAATGTGATATTTTTCATTTTTATAAAATTCTGAAGCAGCAGGATCAAGAGCAAAACAAATCTCCTTCCCTACTTCATATTGAGCTTGTTCAGTTGCTTTGACTAACAAATCCAATGCTTCTTTGCTTGTATCAACTGGAGAACCAAATCCCCCTTCATCCCCAACATTGGTAACTGAGGGGCCATATTTTTCTTTAAGGATTAATTTGAGATGAGAATATATTTCAGAAACAGAACGTAAAGCTTCTCTCAAATCTTTGAATCCTAAGGGCATAATCATAAATTCTTGGGGAGCAAGTTTTCCACCAGCATGTTTTCCCCCATTTATAACATTGGCCATAGGAACAGGCAATTGATATTTGTTAGCCTTTTTATTATAGGCTAATTGGTATAATTTTTCATAAAGTGGTATACCTTCAATTTTAGCTGCTAATTTAGTGCAGGCAAGCGAAACACTAAGAATAGCGTTTGCACCTAAATTTAGTTTGCGTTTTGTACCATCTAAATTAAACATGATATTGTCAATTGTGGGAATATCTCGGACATCATATCCTTTGATCTTAGGAAAAATTTTATCTCGGACATTACTAACAGCTTTTAAAACACCTTTACCTAAGTAATGGGTTTTATCACCATCTCGTAATTCAAGAGCTTCATGAGCACCTGTACTAGCACCACTAGGAACGATAGCACGTGCTTTTTGCCCAGTTTTTGTCTGTATTTCAACTTCAATTGTGGGATTTCCTCTCGAGTCAAATACCTCTCGGGCAATGATTTTGTTTATTAAATATTTATCATTAGAAGACACTTTATACACCTACAAATAAATGATCTAATCTTTTTTTATTAGAAAATTAGCTTACAATAATTTTTGTATTAGATAAAATTTTCCTAAAATATACCATTTCAATGTAAGGTAAAGTTAAATTATTAGAAATTGAAAAGAAAAAATATAGAAAAGAAGAAGGGTAAGGGGACTAATTCATCCACCTGTAGGAGTTAACTCTTCTCCAACGCCTCCACCGGGTGGGGCGATTGCATGTCTAATTCCGATGCTGCCTGCGGCAACGAAGGATAGTATCATTATAGCCAAGGTCACGATTTTAGGGGATAGTTTTTTCATTTATTGAGTCTCCATTATATAATTATCAAAGGGATACTTTGATTAGACTATTAAAAGAAAAAAAATAAGAAAAAAAAGCAGAAAATTAAGCTTTTTAAGACAAAAATATCTATCAATAAGCAAATACAAGATTAGGATGAGTAAGTAGTGATATCACAAAAAGAGCAAGAATTGGAAAAAAATGCTAAGAAAATCTGGGGAGAGAAATGCCAAGCATGTGGAAAGAAAAGTGAGCTAAAAACTTTTTTTGAGAAAGAAAAAAATTATCAAGTAATTATTTTAGAGTGTTCTGAATGTGGTTTCATGCTTTTTATGGGCGAAGATAAAAAATATCGGTGGATGTTAAAAGAATAAAATTTCCTTTTCAAGCTAATAAATTTGATAAAAAATTTGGTGCGGAGGGCGCGATTTGAACACACGAACCCCTGCGGGAGAGGATTTCCTATTATACTGGCCCTAGAGAGTTTCTGACCGACAAGATCAGAGATCTTAAGTCCTCCGCCTTTGACCTGGCTGGGCTACCTCCGCATCAATGATTGGTCATTGGCATTTACTTTTTCTGTACTCTTTTGTTTTAAAGTTTTGTGTTTCATTATGATTTTAGAGGGCTTTTTTTTCTAAATAACATTTTTTAAAATAGAATAGCATAAATTTATTTGTTAATCAATAAAAATTATTGTTATAAGTAAAAAGTGATGAAATAGTTTTAATTTAATCTAATTAAAGGTACTATTCAATGATTACATCCCAAAGAAATTTTGCTGGAGTAGCCTAGCCTGGTATGGCGGTGGTCTCGAAATTCTCGTAGGAACGAGGGAACCACTGTGTTTCCGCACTCGGGGGTTCGAATCCCCTCTCCAGCACCATTTTATCTAATGAAAAATTTGTTTGTTTTTAATATGAAACTTTATCCCTATTGTCAACTAGAAAAGGAGAAGTGTTACAAGCAGAAGTTTTCCAAACTTTGTTCCACTTGTTTTTATTTTAGGGAGATATGAAATGAAAACTACAATAGACAAGCTATCGTGAAAGTTCAATTTCTACATGAATGTCCTCAGGCATTTTTACTCTCATGATTTGCTTAAGAGTTCTCTCTTCGGCATCTATATCAATGAGTCTTTTATGAATCCTCATTTCATAGTGTTCGAAAGTTTGGGTGCCGTTTCCGCAAGGAGATTTTCTTACTGGAACGGTAAGAACTTTTGTTGGAAGAGGGATTGGTCCTGACATTCTTACGCCTGTTCTTTCAGCGATTTTGCTAATTTGCACACAAATTTTTGCTAAGGAATCTGTGTTTTGTCCACTGAGTCTTATTCGTGCTCTTTGAGCTGACATATTTTTTTTCTTCCGTTTTTTACGTGTTCTTCTCTCCCTTCTTTTGCTTTTAAAAAATTTTGCATTGAATTTTAATGAACATTCTTGGTAAATGGTCTATTTTCAATGGAAATACCAATTTTTGACTATTTTATCATCTTTATCGTTATAAATAGTCGCTAGCAATAACAAAATTAAAATAATAGAAGAATTCGTTTCCACGTCACTAGCAATTGGAAGTGAGATTACTATCCCTCCAATACTAGGTAAATCATTCTTTTGCTCTGAAGTAGCAAGGAATGATGGCTTTGAAAAAAATAATCTAACGGAGATTACAAAATGGGACATAGAAAAAGAAATGCCCCACACCAAGGTTCCCTTTCCTTCCGACGAGTTCGTGTAAAAACTCAAAAAGGAAAAATTCGTTCCTGGCCATCCTGGAATGCAGAACCAAAGCTATTAGGATTCGCAGGTTTCAAAGCCGGCATGACGCATATAACTGTCATAGAAAATCGCAAGAATAGTCCTATGTTCAATCAAGAACGGATTGTTCCTGTAACTATCATAGAATGCCCCCCTCTCAAAGTGATTGGCATTAGAGGATATCACTATACTCCTAAAGGTCTCAAAATTGCTGCAGAAGCAATGATTAAGGATCTTCCACAAGATCTTGATAGGAAAATGCTTATCCCTAAAAATTATGATGCCAAAACACGCCTAAAAACCCTACAAGAGCGTCTTGGGTCAATTTATGAATTGAGAGCAATAACCATAACGAATCCTTCAGATGCAAAACTTCCTCGAAAAAAACCTGATATCCTTGAGATAAAGATTGGTTTTAAAGATATTAACGAGGGGTTTGAATATGCAAAATCCCTGCTGGGAAAAACGGTTACAGTTGATGCCGTTTTTGAACCAGGTGAATTTGTGGACACTATTGGTGTGACTAAAGGTAAAGGAATTCAAGGACCTGTAAAGCGGTTTGGTATTCGAATACTTCAGCATAAGACTCGAGGTGTTAAACGTAAACCAGGTGCATTAGGTCCATGGCGTCCAGCAAGAACCATGTATACAGTAGCACATCAAGGTCAAATGGGTTACCATCAACGTACAGAATATAATAAATTAATTCTTAAAGTTGGTACCAAAGAGGAAAAAATCACTCCTGCAGGTGGCTTTAAGAAGTACGGGATAGTACGCAATGACTTTGTTTTGATGAAAGGTAGTGTACAAGGTCCAGCTAAACGACTCATTACCATGAGGAATCCAATAAGAAATAGAGCGAAAGGAGCTGCCCCTGAAATTTTAGAAATTTCATTGAGCAGTAAGATGTAGGAGGACAAAGAGTAATGAAAGCAAAAATTTATGGTGCTATTGGTTTAGCTAAAAAGACGCGAGTAGATCTTCCAGGAGTTTTTGATACAGAATATCGACCTGACCTTATTAAACGAGCAGTATTAGCTGTTCAAAGTACCAAACGACATCCAAAAGGTACAAAATACCATGCTGGTTGGACTGTTTCTTCAAGTTGGGGTACAGGTAGAGGTGCTGCCAGAACGCCAAGAACTCATGGGAAACGCACACATTCAAGTCAAAAAGGTGCCCTAGTTAACTATACTGTTGGTGGTCGTGTTGCTCATCCACCAAAGACGGAAAAAATCATTATAGAACGAATTAACAAGAAGGAACGAATATTAGCTATTAGAAGTGCAATTGCTTCAACAGCAAATAAAGAACTTGTTGTTAAAAGAGGTCACCAAGCTGAAAATTTCGAAATACTTCCCCTAGTGTTTGAAGATGAAATCCATGATAAGATAGTGAAAACAAAAGATGCTGTTGAACTTCTTACGAAAATTGGATTAATTAATGACATCAATAGATCAAAAGAAGGACGAAAAGTTCGAGCAGGCCAAGGAAAAGGTCGTGGTCGTAAATATCGCAACCCTGTTGGACCATTATTTATTGTTGACAGATCGTCCAATTTTTGCAATGCAGTGAAAAACCTTCCTGGTGTTGATGTCGTTCATGTCAATTATTTAAATGCTGAAATGCTCGCACCTGGTACTCATGCCGGGCGTTTAACCATTTGGATGGAAAGAACAATCGAAGAGATCGATAAAAAATATCCCACCAAAGTTAAAACACCTGCAGTAGTAACAGCAGCCAGTGCTAAAAGGCCTACAGCTACTAAATAGGAGTTGAAAAGAAATGAGTACTGACGAAAATCTATATACTATTATCCTTTCACCCTTTAGTAGTGAACGGATATTCGAATTAATTGAAAGAGAAAATAAGCTTGCTTTTATTGTCAAACGAACAGCAAATAAACCAACAATAAAACGAGCTATAGAGAAGCTCTACAATGTGAAGGTTGTGAAGATTAATACAACAATCACTCCCTTAGGCAAGAAGAAAGCAATTGTCAAATTGCACCCAACAAATAATGCAGTCGATCTTGCAACTGCACTAGGATTAATGTAAGGTGGAAAACAATGGGAAAACGTATTCTAGTTCAAAGACGTGGTCGTGGTGGTTCACAATTTAGAGCCAGCACACACAAACGAAAGGGACCAGTAAAATATCCTCAGTTAGCGGAAAATGACTATACAAAGGAAATACTTGAGTATGAAATCATTGAATTGTTACATGATCCTGGTAGAGGCGCACCAGTAATGGTGATAAAAGAGCAAGATGGCACCAAGCATTTATTGCTAGCTCCAGAAGGAATTCAAGTAGGAAAAGCAATCTACAAAGGAACAAATGCACCAATTCAAATTGGAACAATTAAACCTTTGAAGAATATACCAGACGGGACTTATATACATAATATTGAATTAAGACCCGGTGATGGTGGAGCAATGGTTCGCTCATCTGGTTCATTTGCTACAGTGGTAAACCACAGCAAAAAGAAAGTTTTTTGCCAATTACCCAGTGGTGAACTTAAACAATTCAATCCTCGATCTCGTGCAACCGTTGGTGTTGTCGCAGGTGGAGGAAGAATTGAAAAACCATTCTTAAAAGCAGGCCAAAAACGATTTCACTATAAAGCGAAAGGACATAAGTATCCTCGAGTAAGTGGTAATCATATGAACGCTGCAAGCCATCCTCATGGTGGTGGCAGTGGAACTAAAACTGTCTCAAGAAATGCTCCTCCCGGTGCTAAAGTTGGACTAATTGCTGCTCGACAATCAGGTCGTAGCCGAAGTAGAACAAGGAAATAATTTCCTTGCTTTTTTTCTTTTTTTTAATCTTTTCTTGTTTAAAATAAATGTAAATGTACGTTTCGATATAATTTTGAGTGTAATTGATGTTGTTTCTGAAAGTGTGACAGCTTGCTTATTCACTCGTGCAGCAGAAATCACCTGGGAAAAAACAGTAACAGAAATTGGACATGAAGCAAAAGTAATTTACAATAGAAAAATATAAAATATACAACACAATAATGAATCTACAATCAACTTGGAATTCTAATTATTATTTCTATATAAATTGGGGATATTAAAATTTAGGAAGTGAAAATGTTGAATAATGTTACAGAGATAAAAAAAGAAAAGGTTAATACTGGAAAAATAAAATTTACTGATAACTCAAAATTAGTTCGCAGTTCTTTTATAATTGGAATTACCGTTTTACTGCTACTAACAATATTTATAGTGATAGTCATTTTCGTACAACCTGATCCATGGATAATGTATACAATATCTTCCATTTTTTTAGCTATTAGTTTAAGTGGTTTAATTTTAAATTGTATTGCTTTTAAATATGGAAAAAATGTCTTTAATATTTTGGGATTTATTTTCAATCTAATTATAATAATTGTTAGTGTAACGTTTCTTATCACTTTATCATTAACAACTTTTGATTGAAAAAATATTCCTAAAATATTATTTTCTTTTTTTTGGATTTTTTTAGAAAAAAAGAATGATTAAAATTGGTGCGGGAGGCACGATTTGAACAAATAAAATCCTCTTTTTAACAAAGATAAATTGTATAGGATTAACATTCTCTTTTAAAAAGAACCATTTATGAAAGAAAGTGAAAAAAAGAATCGCTAAACTTAAAGTTAATTTATTTAAATTTAAAGTAATAGTCTTATTATATCACTTAATTGTATGAATCACTATGAAGAAACCAAATATACTTTTATTCCGGAATAAACAAATAGCAATTTCTTACCTTGCTATCCTTTTTTCTTCCATTGGATTAGGTATTGGTCAATTTTTATATCCTCTCCGGTTTCTTGAATTAGGTGGAAATGAAGCATTGGTTTCTCTTGCAACAGCAGCTTTTTCCATTGGTCAACTTCTGGGAATTTTTGTTCTTTCAAAACTTCTAAATAAAACGGGATTCGAATTCCTTATAGGTGTTAGTTCATGGGTATTTGCTATAGCATTACCTGTCATTCCCTGGTATCCGATAATGTTTTTCTCGAAATTCTTTGAAGGACTAGGATATGGAATTATAACAATTGCTGTTTTAACTCTCTGCTCAACAGAAGCAAAAGAATGTATATCTGAAGGAATTGGAACTTTATTAGGAGCAATTTTTTTAGGAACAGCTTTAGGACAAGGGATTGGTGGTTTAATGAAGACCTACTTGTTCGAAGTATGGAATTTTTCAGGAAAATTCACAGCATTACAAATGAGTTTTTTATTTGCAATAATTGTTTCATTTATTCCAATTCTCATTAGTCTATACCAATCAATTAAAACAAGAAGAATACTTGAACAAAAGGATAAAATGTCATTAAGTCATTTTCATTTTAAAGATTTGAAGAAGCTGTTTCTTATCCCTTCATTTGTTTTTTTGCTTATACTTTACAGTCTATATGATTTATCACATGGTTTATACACACCAAATTTAATAGTTATGTTTACAAATCACGGCTTCACTGAAGCAGCGACTGGTGTTATTTTCTTCCTTGGTGATGCTATTTGGGGAATTTCACAAATCTTTACAGGAAAATTAGCTGATAAATTAGGTAACTGGATACCAATTATTCTAAGTATAATAATAAAAGGGGTAGGAGTTATTTTGTACCCTCTTGCTCCAGGGATATATGTTTTAGGAGGAGCTTTTATCATTGTTGGTGTTGCTGAAGCACTTATGGAACCTGCTCGAAATTGTGAAGTATTAACAATTGAAAGTCGCTTGAAAATTGATGAGAAAATTACTATTATAGAGCATAATCATAAACATATAAATTTCAATTATATACGTGGAAGAGGAATGGAGATTGGAATTCATACTCACAACCATAATCACGAACTAAATAAGGAAACGATTCTTGGAATATTCCAAATAGCTGGGATTATCTCATTCGGAATTGGTGGATCCTTAGGTTCGCTTCTAATTTCTCAAGCGGTTTCTTTAGAAATAATAACCTATATTGGTGCAGGAATCATATTATTCAATATAATATTTGGTACCATAGGATTATCATTAGCTCGCAAAAGAAAAAAGATACCTGAAGGTTCTAAAAATAATCTCAATGGAGAAGAAAAATAATTTGGTGCGGGTGACGCGATTTGAACGCGCGTACTCCTGCGAGACAGGAACCTCAATCCTGCGCCTTTGACCGCTGGGCTACACCCGCAAAGAATTCATTGCTATTTTTGCTAGTAAAATGGTCTTTTTAATGTTTTGTTAAGAAATCAAAATTATTACTTTTTTTATATTACTAGAGACCATATTCCGATAACATCTAGAAATACCGCATTTTTATGTATTCATTTTGTTTATCTTTTCTTGTAGTGGTGTCTCTCATGATCAATAACAATAATAACAATCCTGATGGTATTTTTGTTCTTAATGGACAAATTTTCTCTGTTAATGACTTAATTAATATCATGCGTCGTCATGGTATTAGCATACGTCTTACTAGGGATGGTCTCTCTATTGATGGCGAACAGATTTCCTCTGTTTCGAATTTAGATGGTAATAAATGTCCTTTAGCTGGCAATTGCGAAAAAAGAGTTGCTTTAGTTGAGTTTCTCAAATTACAAAAATCTCAACCTATGAATCAAGAAAGAGTCTATGATAAACCAACCAATTATGATTCACCATCTGTTTCTTCTCGAGATAATTTTGACTATCAAGAGGACTTTCGTGATAATTATCAGGATTTGAGGAGAGATTCTCCTCGAGATGAACAATCTCGAGACTTTATTAAACCTAATAACCATGATCTTTTTGAAGGCAATGTTTCCAACTCAAGAGGTTTATTTGATGAACCTCCTCAAGAAGAAGTTAGAGGCCTTTTTGATGAACCTGATTTCAAGGATGAATCCAATGAGGATTATTTTGAGAATTCCTTCTTTAACAGAAATGAGTATTCTGAGCGTGAACTCTCTCGAGAGGACCAATTTGAATCTAAAGGTTATCGTCCTGAACCACGTGAAATGAATCAACATTTTTGCAAACGTTGTGGTTTTGATATTGATCTAAGTTGGAATTCCTGCCCTAAATGTGGTCAAAGAATTATCTCACAGAACCCTCAAAAAACTGATTCCGATTATTTATTTTAAAAAAAGAGCGTTTATGAGCGATTGTCTCCTTTATTTGGTCAAAAAGGAAGCAATCGAATTTTTTTTAACCTCATAAAATTTCCATCCTATTAGAAAATATGGAAGGAGATAAACCAGTTGTCTACAACCACTACCCCAAAATGGATTTTCAATAAAGAACTTGCTGATTTGAACGGCAAATATATTACTGTAGTCTCTACTACAGGAAAAACCTTTAATGGTATGCTTAGAGCTTGGAATCCTGATACTTTTGATTTATGTTTAACTAATGTAAATGAAGGAAAAAATAATTATTTTCAAGTTTTTCTTAGAGGACCGATTATTGCTGAAATTTTAATTAATGAACAACCTTTTGATTTACATGCTTTAGCAACAGTTTTACGTAATCGATTAAATCTCTTAGATGCTGATGTAAAAGTTTTTGATGATGCTCGTATCATTCAGGTTTTGAATAAAGTTAAAGTATCCGAATCTGGCGTTGATGGCACAGGTCCTGTTGCTGAAAGAGTTAGAGCTGTCTTTGAACAATTTATGGAATCATTAAATGAAGAAGAAAAGAAGGATTAATTTTATCCATCTTCTTCCTAACTATTTTCATCTCTGGTGAAATACTTGTTTGAAATTACTAATACCGACCTATTAGCACGTAAGGGTATTATTCATACAGCTAAAGGTGATATTAGGACTCCTTGTTTTGTTCCAGTAGTTCACCCCGAACCTTCTAAAAATTTTATTGATGTTCAAACTTTTCAAGATAAATATTTGGTTGATTTCATTATTACAAGTTCCTATATTTTGAGAAAACGTTTTGAAAATAAAATTACTAATTTGCATGATCTAACTAGTTTTCCTGGTCCTATTATGACTGATTCTGGTGCTTATCAATCTCTTCTTTATGGGGAAATTGAATTGACACCCAAGAATGTTATTGAGTTTCAAGAGTTCATTGGTTCTGATTTTGGTGTTCCTTTAGATATTCCCATTTCGATTAATGATTCCTATGCTGAAGCTAAAATGAAAGTTGAGAAAACTATTGAACGGTCTCGAGATATTTCATCTTTAATATCTAATACTAATACAAAATGGGTTGCACCTATTCAAGGTGGTAAGTTTATTGATCTTGTGAAAAAATCAGCCCAAGAACTTGGCCACATAGAAATTTTTGATATGTTTGCTATTGGTAGTGTTGTAGAAATCATGAACAATTATATGTATGATACCTTACTCGAGATAATTTTAACTGCTAAACAATATTTAGATCCTAAAAAACCAGTTCATTTATTTGGTGCAGGCCATCCTTCTATCTTTCCTTTCATTGTTGCAGCAGGTTGTGATTCATTTGATTCCGCTGCTTATGCACTTTATGCTCAAGAGAATAGATATCTGACCAACACCCAAACATTTCTTTTGGATGAATTAGATGAATTCCCATGTAATTGTCCTATTTGTTCTACCATTTCACCAACTGAAATGAAGGGATTAAAGAAAAATGAACGAGTTAAACTTTTAGCAACCCATAATTTATATGTCTGTCAAACAGAAATTATGAATATTAGAAGAGCCATTTCTTCCGGCACTTTATGGAATCTTCTCGAGAGTAGATCAAGAGTCCATCCTAATTTACGAAAAGGATTCAATGTTTTGATAAAACACTCGAGTTTACTTCTTCCCAATAGTTCTTCCACTAAAAAGAAAGGATTATTTTTTGTTTCAGATTCTGATCTTGAAAAGCCCGAAGTACTTTTGCACAAAAAGCGTTTATCCGAATTAAAATTAAACAAGAGAAAGAAGCTTATTGTTTTATCAATTTTAAATAAGGATATTACTGAACTTTATGACCTTTTTACAAATTTAAAAAATATAATGAAAAGTAATGATAAATTAAATCGGAATTATGAATTTTGGATTTTAAATGATTATTTTGGAATAATTCCTCTTGAAATCAGTGATGTCTATCCTTTAAGTCAAAGTGTTTCAGTTACTACATTACCTGAAAATCAACTAATGAATATAATTCACAGTACTTTAGATTTCATTACTAAGTTAAAATTTAAAGAAATTATCTTTCTTGGTGAATTAGCTGAATTTTTAACCATTTTACAAAATCAATCATTTTTCACTTTTGATAAAGAGAAAATAAAAGCCTATAATTTTTCTGTTTCACAAAAGAATTTTGATAAAATCAAATTTATTCTAAATAGTGTTTTTTGATTTCTTTTGTTGTGTTTTTATCTCTTAATTTGAATTAATTTTTAGATGATCATGATTCAAGATTTAATACTAGGAAATATTACTCGAAATTGTTTTAGTACGTATAGTGCTCGTCTTATTTTTACTTTAATCTCGAATAATGATTTTTGCACACGTAATGAATTAATCAACTGGACCCGTTTTTCTAATATAACTATCTCGAGATATCTCCAAGAATTTAGTAAATCAGGTTTAATAGGTAATGCTCCTGGTATAGTATTTCTTTCTGATCTTGGCAAAGAAATTTTCCAATTATTAGGTGAATTATTTAAAAATGAAATTTCAATTGCTCAGGATATTGCTTCTTTTGAATATTTTACTGAGTAATTATTTTAGGTAATTTTTCACGATATTCTCGAACAATCTGGAATTTTCTTTCATTCCTGGACCCACTTCGCTCCAAGAATCCTTCATCAGATAATCTTGCCAAATATGTGCTTGCTGTAGTGATTTTTAGTATAGCTGAAAATACATCATGATATGAGTCACATAAATCATTTGTTGTAAACCAAGATCCCATTCCATGTGCTGTTGATATAAGTAATTTTACTCTTTCTATTAAGGACATATCTAACGCTTCTTCAACTGAAACATCAGGGCTATCTCCTAACGTTGCTACTTCTTTTCCTAAAATATTATTAGCTGATAGAATTAAGGTTTTGAGGCTTTTTTCATCTAATTTACCTTCAAAAGTAATTGTGATTTTATTATCTTGGTCATCACTCATTTCAACCTTAACTTTTCTTTTGCTCAACTGTTTTATCTCCAATAGAAATATAGGTAAGTTAATATAAATTTGATTTTATTATCTAGATATTATACAGATAATATTTTAAAACCTACTTTTTTGTGATCTTATTGATTGCTTTTTTTCATTTAATCCTGGGATTGAATTAATTCTATATAAGACCCGTTTATTTCTATTGGAATATTAACTTTTTTACTTTATAAATTTGTTATTTAAATAGACAAAATATTAATATATTAGATAGTATCTTAAGTACCAAACAAGAGTTTTTATTATTATTATTATTCTAAGAGTTTACACGTTACATGAACATAGCATCTCCATTGGAAATAGAGGGGAGTTAGTCATTTCTTAAAATACAATATTGTGTATAGTTGTGAACAGGTGATCTAAAAAAATATTAGATAATAAAACTGACATAAAAACTAGTGTATTTTTTAACAAAATGTTAATTTCATTTTTAAAAACCCCTTTATTTCTACTGGAATATCATTATAAACTTCTAAAATCGTCTTTTTATTCACATATTCACAGAAAAGTTGTGAATTCACAAAATATTTGAATAAAATCCTTATTTTTTAAAAATAAGGTCTTAAAATCCTTCTTTATTCACAAATATTGTGCTATTTTACTCTTATTTCACAAAAATAGAACTATACTTTGTGAATAGAATATGTTTTAAAATTAATATTAAAAACAGACTATATTTTACCTTCTATTTATAAATAAAATAAATTTTTTATCTAAATTAACCTATTTTTTTAAAATAATTATCTGATTAATTCACAAAATTACATGTATTTCTTGTTTTAATGTGTATACAGTGTTCATATGTATACATTTTTTTTGTGAATATATGAATTTAGATTACTAATCTTATTAGGGAAATATGTAGATAATAATACTCCTTATTTTTACTTCTGCTCTTATTTTATCTATATTTAATGGAGGATTGTTGTGAGTTATGAGTTGGATTTCCAAAATCATTTCTCGGAAGAAGAAGAAAAATATTAGGCTTGCTTTCTATGGTGAAGTCAATGCCGGTAAAACTACATTAGCAAATCGAATAGCTAATGATCTTGGTTATGATGATTTAGGACCTGTTTCTGAAATTCCTCATGAAACCCGTAAAGTTATCAAGCTTGAAAATGCTAACCTTAAACGTGATGGCTATGAATTAAATTTTACATTAATGGATATGCCTGGAATTGCTTCAACTGTTGATTATCGCAATTTTGTTAAATTTGGTCTTACTGAAGCTGAAGCTATCCAACGAGCAAAAGAGGCTACTAAAGGGATCCTTGAGGCAATTAAAATGATTGATCAGGTTGATGTAGCTTTAGTTATTCTTGATTCAACTAAAACACCCTTTGAACAAGTTAATTTAACTATTATTGGTAATTTACAATTGCAAAAAATTCCAATAATAATTATTGCTAATAAAATTGATTTGCCTGATTCACGACCTGAGTTAGTTCGACAAACATTTAGTGATCAAACTATTGTTTCAGTCTCTGCTAAAACAGGGGATAATATTGAAGCATTATATGATGCTATTATAGCGAATTCTTGAGGTGAGATAAATGAAGTACTATATTGATTTTATTACCAAGAATGTTACTAATAAGCTTACCACTTTTGAAAAAATCAAAATGATCATTCGATTAGTTAGACAAAACAGGGTCCTCATATTGGAAAATGGATTGACTCCTGAAGAAGAAGCAGAATTAATTAAACAAACTATGTTAGTAATCGATTTTGATAATTTCATAGGACTTGAATTCTTTAAATGGAATCGAGGATTACCGGAATCAAAGAAATTTTTCAAAAAATCATCATTAGCTAATGAATCTCAATATACTGTTGTTGCTCCATCTGAAGCAGTACAAGTGATTGAAAACAGTGATGATCTCTTGTCAATTGAGCTTGGTTCCTAACCTTCTTTTTTTCCTTTTTACCAAAGAATTCTAAAGCAGTACGCATTATAGCTTTTACTGGTTGTCCTTATGTCTAGTTTATCTCGAGTGCTTATCCTTTCTGGTACCCCTGGAGTTGGCAAAACTACAATAAGTAAATTACTCGAGAGTAAAGGATATACTGTTTTAAATATAAATGAATTAGTTCTTAAAAATGGATTTTATTATGGTTATGACCATTCTCGAGAGAGTGTTATAATTGATGAAGAATTTCTTATTTCTTATCTTACAGATGAAATTATCCGTTTGAATCATTTGTTAATTATTGAAGGTCATACGGCTGAAATCGTTCCAAAAGAATTTATTAAACATGCAATTATTCTACGTTGTAATCCTCATATTCTTCGTCTTCGTTTACAATCATCTCGAGATTATCCTTCACACAAAATTGAAGAGAACGTACAAGCTGAAATTATGGATGAATGTCTTATAAAACTCCAAGAAAATTTGCCTCCAAATCTTATTACAGAAATCGATACGACGAATAATTCCCCTGAACAACTTACAAAAATGATAGAACTTATAATAAAAGATATTGGTTAAATTTGTTACAAAGAGTATATTGATATATTAAAATGTGATATTTTATAATACTAATTGGTGATGTATTTGTCACAAGGCAATCGAAAACCTCAGTCTGATATAGCTTCTAAGAAAGTTAGAGAACAATCAGCAAAAGGTAAGAGAAAGATTTTCTCTCGAGAGAATTTATCAAAAATAATTCTTCCTTCATTGTTTTTGATTGCTATAATTATGACCCCGGTACTTTTTGAAGCTTTTAATGTACGTCATGAACGCATTGATGATATAATCAATAAGGAATACGATGATAATTGGCCCTTTCCAGGTCTAGGAGATGCTCCCAGTCAAAATCTTGATCCGAGCTTAAATAACGATAGTGATGATTTTATGGATCTTTTTACAGAAGGTATACCTGAAGAAAGTCAAGATATTATTTTGTATCGTGTTTCACCTTATGATTCCAATAATCAATATTATTGGCGTATGGAAGCTTATGATACTTATACTATGGATGCTTGGGAAAGGAATTTTTCAACTACTACTTATCCAGGTTATAGTACTTCTACTGGTGATGGTGAATTTTCCGTTACATCAATGGAAATGACTTATCTTGGAGGAGAACTTTCTCGTTATTTCCCTGTACCTTATCATTATATAAATTCGGAAAAATTATATGAAAATTATCAATTTAGTCCATCAGGAGATGTTATATCAACTAGCATGGATCAAGATATGTATGGTTGTAAAATCATTAGTGGTGAGTTTACTCCAACAGTAGCTAATACAACTCTTTCTTACACGGTTGAATATACAAAACAAGATAATTCGGATATTAAGGCAAATTCAGCTGGATATAGTGCATTATCTAATTATCTTTCCCTTAATCCTGGGTTAGCAGCAAGATATTTACAAATACCTTCTGGTTATTCAACTACTGCTCAATATACTACCTCCATTGCATCTGACCTATATGATCCCACTAAAACTATTTATGGTCAAGTTATGAAAGATATGCTTTGGTTGTCTACAAATTGTACATATGATGTAAACATGTTATTGGGCTTATCTGATGATGCTCCTGCAACAGGAGAGGATTATGTCAATTGGTTTTTAACGCGTCATAGTGGCACTGCAGCTCATTTTGCAGCCTCCTTAGCAATTTTATGTAGGTTACAAAATATTCCTTCTCGTATTATTTTGGGATTTTCTTATGGTGATAATGGTGGCAGTGAATTTCTAATTCGTGCAAGACATTTACATTCTTGGGTAGAAATATTTGTTCCTTTTAGTAGTACAACTGGTTATTGGGTTGCATTTGATCCTTCACCACTAATTCCTGGAATAAGAGAAAGTTATGGTAATAATGTTATTGGTGTTAATCCGATTTTTTACTGTTCTAATGAATTCTTTTTATTCCCACATATGCTTCCTACAGCTCCTTCACCTTATATATTTGAACCTAATCCATTATCAAATGCTTGGTATCAAGACCCATATCCTCCTAATGCTTGGTTTGGTCCTTATGTTAATCGTACACAATCATTTTCTATATTTGCAATTTTAGCAAGTGGTAGTTTAACTGATTTACTTGTTTATCTTTACTCTGGTGATCCAGGGGATTTAGATTTTGTAGAAGGAGAAGAAATTACTTTCTATGATACTACTGATAATATTATATTAGGTTCAGCAATAACTGATTCAGGTGGAAATGCTTCCATTAATTATGCTTATCCGATTACAGCAAATAGTGGCTTGCACAAAATCTCTGCTGAATGGCTTGGAACCGAAGTTCCAATATATGATCTTCAATATATAACTGTTAATCTACAAGAAGATGATTTCCAAGAGTCTGGTGTTATACTCACTGGAATCATTAATATTACTTCTGGATATCCTGAGCAAATAACAAATTCATTTTCTAATATAGAGTTTAATCAAAAATATATAATTCTAAATTTACCACTAAAATTGATTACTCAAGATTACGTTCCATTATTGATTTTTATTATATTAAAGAAATTTACCTAAAGTAATCTCTTTCTTCAGGTCGAATTAATGTTTTTGCTGAAATTTCTCCTTTTTCGTATTGATATCCTCGAATTATTATTACAGGAAATCCTTCATTTGCTTCTCCCATAACTAAACCTGCTGCAGAACATAATTGGTCTGCGTCTGAAGTTACTGAACTTTTTAATTTATAGCCAAACAAATCAATTTTTTCTATATAATTTTTTAATGGATTTATACCTGAACAACCTATTGCTATATTTATTGCTCCCATCCTAAATGGTCTATTGTGCGTGTCGGATATTATAACTGCTACATCTTTCTTCGTTCGTTTTTTGATATCTTTTCTTATTTTTTGAGCTGATTTATCAGGATTAATTGGCAACAGCGAAACTGTATTTTCACCTGGGACATTTGACTTGTCAATACCACTATTTGCACAAACAAAACCATGTTTAGTTTCTGTTATTAAAACACCATTTCTATTTTTACATATATTCTTCGATTCTCTAAGGATCATTTCAACTAATTTAGGATCCTTATTACTTTGTTCAGCAATTTCTTTTGCAAAAGAAGATGGCTCAATATCATTGAGATTAATAATCCTTTTTTCAACTCTCGAGATAATACTTTGCGCAATAACAATAATATCATTTTCCTCAATTGATTTAGTATTTTTCTCGAGTGTATTTAGTATCATTTCAGTTATATTATCCTCTTCTTTAATAATTGGAAAACCTTTCAATGGAAAAATCTCAAGCATAACTAACAATCCTTTTTTTTGAATAAAAATGAAAGAAATGATCCTGTTAAAACAGAATCAATTTTATACAGTAATTTCGATCCCTAATCTTCGTACTAATTCTTTATATCTATTTCGTACAGTTACCTCAGTTACTGTAGCAGTTTCCGCGATTTCTCTTTGTGTTCTTCGTTCTCCCTCTATTATACCTGCTATGTATATTGAAGCTGCTGCTAAACCTGTTGGATCCTTTCCAGCTGTTAACCCATTCTCTTTAGCTTGGTCAATGATTTCAATAGCTCTCTGTGCTGTATGTCCTGATAATCTTAATTCTGCGCTAAATCGAATAATATAGTCATTAGGATTGGCTAAAGGTATTCGTATTTGTAATTCTCTAATAATTAATCTATAACATCTACCTAACTCTTTCTTAGAGATTCGACTATTTTTTGCTATTTCATCTAAGGTTCTAGGAACTCTTCTGATTCTTGCAGCTGCATAAACTGCTGCTGCTATCATAGCTTCAATACTTCTTCCTCTAATGAGATGTCTTTCTATAGCTTTTCTATAAATAACTGCTGCAGTCTCTTTTACAGTTCTAGGAATACCTATTTGTGAGCTTAATCTATCTAATTCACTCATAGCATAAGCTAGATTCCTATCCATTGAAGAATGAACTCTTGTTCTTATTTGCCATTTTCTCAATCTGTAGATTTGTGCTCTTCTTCTGGGTGATAGTTTCTTACCATAAACATCACGATCTTCCCACCCAATTTGTGTTGCTAATCCCTTATCATGAACAGCAAATGATGTAGGTGAACCAACTCTACTTCTTTTATTTCGTTCTTCTGATGTAAAGGCTCTCCATTCAGGCCCCTCATCAATTATATGTTCATCTATAACTGCTCCGCAATTTGTACAGATTCGTTCTCCTCTTGTTGCATCACTAATTATATCTGTTGAACCACATTCAGAACAAGTTGCTTGAGTTTTTTCTTGAGATTCTTCTTCAGACATGCTTTTTTTTACAGCTCCTTTAAGTAGCTTTTTTAAACCTTCTAAAAGCGATGAAGTCCAGTAGTATTCTATTTTAATTCTTTTGAGAAGAGATTTTCAATATGAAGATTACCTCTTCGTACTGATAAAATGACCCCACATATTTTTTTATTTTTTACCGCTTCGGGAAAGATTTTTATATTGCTTCTAACATTTTTCCTTGAACTTAATATATAAATGTTTCGAAAAAATATTTATCTAAAAATAATTTTTCAAATAAAATTATTTTATTTCTATCTAATAATAATAAAAAAAAGAAAATATTAAGACGTCAAGCGTCTTATATTTACAGTTTATTTGAGTTTTGGGTCTAATGCGTCTCGTAAGGCATCTCCCATCAGGTTGAAACCAAGGATGGTGATAAAGATCATCGTTGCAGGCCAAGTGGGCATCCACCACCAGGTAAGTAAGTTATCTCGGTGATAAGCTAGATCGTCACCCCAAGAAACTGCGGTAGGATCGCCTAGACCGAAGAATGCTAGAGCAGCAATGGTCATTAGGGTATTAGCAATACCTAATGTTGTGATCACTATAACTGGTGAGAGAGAGTTAGGAATGATGTGTCTGAAGATTATTCGTCGATCGTTTGCACCTAAAGCACGTTCAGCTTCTATGAATTCAGTGTTTTTCAGAGACAGAATGGTACTTCTAACTATTAAGCTAATTCCACCCCAGCCGATCAATGCAAAGATCAGTATAACGATCATATAGATTCCACCGGGAACAC
>DATKZI010000021.1:0-11182 GCA_035528035.1 Bathyarchaeia archaeon | reverse complement strand
TTGCTGAGTAGTTGTTGGAATGATCACTACTTCATCTATAATGGGCATAAGGAAGCATCTGCCACCTTTTCCGGCTGATTTTATTTTACCGTTTCTGAATCTGATGACATACTCATTTGTTTTGAATTTTCTATATCTGCTGATCAAGAATATCAAGAACAATAAAACAAAGACGCCTATTCCTGCTACTATTAAACCGACTGTTAATTGTATTGCCATTTTTTTCTATTTTCCCCTCTTATTTTAATTAGGTGCAATAAATTCGGTAAAAGTCATCAATTTCAATTTTTGTCTGTAAAAGACATCTTCTCTGTCTAGATCTTTTACTTATGTAGCTTATCTCTCTTTAGCTATTTAAAGGTAAATAAATATCTCACTTATTTTTTAAAAAATACATCTATACAAATAATTACTAATCATATCATCTTATTTTCGGTTTTCCTCTCAGAAAGTAAATGAGACTTGTAAAGTTTTTTCGATATTATAGTATATTGTCAAAGTGTAAACACAACCTATTGTAAATGAACTACTTATTTTCAAGTTAAGTTGTAATACTTGATTAGATTCGATTTCCAAAGGAAATAGTATTGCTACTGAATCATTATCATATACTTCTATTGGATTTATCGTATGTGTAGTATTTACAAATGAAAAGCATGTTATATTAGCAATTTGAGCTTCTGTTTTTGCTTCATTTTTCAATCCAATGAAAAAAACATCTACTTCATTTTCTACTGTTTTGCCAAAACCTGTTGCGACAAGTATTCTAGTCGTAAGATTTGGAACAATACCAAAATATATTCCTGAAAAAGCAGCTAGTGCTATCACAGGTATTGCAATCCCTAGAATTATTTTTTGTTTCTTTTTCAAAGCGTTCAATTTCTTTTTCTCCCTTCTAATAAATTATTATTCTTAAAATAAATTCACCAAAATTAATTGTTTAAAAAATACTTTTTTTTTCTTAAAAAATTTTTTTATATTGACATCTGGTTCAAAATTATTCAAAATCAAAAGAAGACAAAAAAAAATAGAGAAAATGAGAATGATTAAACCATTCTCTTAATAGGTGAATGTTATATCTAATGTTTTACCTTGATCATAGGTAATAGTCAAAGCATAATTTACACCTGTTGTAAGTGCAGTATCAAAATCAAGAACGAATGTAACAGAATTTCCTTGAAGGAGCACATATGGCCAAACTTGTAATACCGCTCCAACATAAACAGCTGTAGGATTTAAAGCTAACTCTGCTGTAGTATTGGTTAATGTTATGGCTGTTAAACCGTCGATAGTAGCTTCTGCTCCACCTGTATTACTAATTTCAATTTCATATCTATCAGTTGTCCCTGCAACCTTTCCGTAGTCTAATGTAACTAATTCTGGTTTAAATGTTAAAATTGGAACTACGACAAAGTAGACTATCGCTGCTGCAGTGACGGTTAAAGCAATAAGAAGTATTGTTGCAATAACTGGTGATACTGCTTTATTTTTCTTTAGGATTAATTTTCCAAGTGACATATTAATATCAACCATCCGTTTTATTTAACATAACAATTTATCGTTAATTAAACGCCAGCTTTCTGGTGCTTAAGCAATAATTCTCCAAAGCACTTTTTGCCTTTTTAATAAAGCTCTCATTTCAATTTAAAGCATTTTCGTAGAGGCAATCCATTTTTCTAGTAAATTTATACTAAGAATATAGTATTTTAGTCAGTATTATCTTGAAATTAATTTTTCTTTTTTCATTCTGAATGATTATTGTCGAAAAATGTTACTTTACAAAGGAATATAAATATCATCTACGAAATTAGATGTTATAAAATTTAATGAAACCAATTAGAACCTCATTGAAAATCTTGGAGTATAATAGCATGGATTTTATTGAAGACTTTGATCCTAAATTAGTTGGTATGATTGTATCCTCTTTCAGTGATAGTGGACCTAATGTTGTTTTTAACAACACTGAATTAGGTGATGACGAAAGTATGATTTTAGCAATTAAGGGTATGACTGTTATTGGCTTAGACAATCCACTTGATGCAATAGATGACATAAATGATGATGAGCAACGCCGTTCGACTATACAACAATTTGGTCCTTTTCCAGTAAAAGATCGAGAGTCTTTACGAGCTTTAGCCATTTCTTTTGTTGTAAAAGCTAAAGCATCTAGTGATATGAGAATTCAAACCTTTGGTCGTTTCTGTGTTCTCTTCCTTCTTTATAATATTGAACATACGAGGTTAATTTTAGACTCATATGGTCTTATTGAACCTTACTTTAACATCATTTCTCGAGATATCATTTATGATTCAGATTTGAATCCAGCACACCTCAGTGATGTCTTTAGAAAAATGAATATGCTCTTTCAGGGAGTCCTTCCCAGAGTTTTTACTGTTATCGATAAGGGTGTTGTTAAAGAACTAATTGGCAAAGAAATCATGCATCGAGACGTTTTTTTGATTGCTGATAAGAAAAAGAAAATCCTTTTAGTGTTATTAGCTGATCCAGAGATGTCTATCTGGCGAAAGCATGATATTAATCGTGCAGCATCAAATCTCAACACTCATCTTTATCGCAAAAAGCTCAAAGTAGAAACTATTACTGAATTAGAAGAAATTTCTTCTTTTCTTAAAAAGTATAATCTTTCAGTAGAAGGAATTACCCAAGGATAATCCTTCTACAAATTATTTGACCAATACTAATTGGTTTGCCCATTATGATTTGATTTGGATTTAAATTAGCTATTGAGCTAAGATCCTGTATAAGAATGACTTCCAGTTTCAGATATTGTATTGTATGATTAGCCCTCAGTTCTATTTCGTTTTTGAAATTAGTGAAAGTATTATTTGGTAATGCTTTAGTTGAGAATAATCTCATAGTTATATTAACAGTATATCCACCGAATATTCCCCCACTAACCTTTATCGTGAGTTCTTCAGGTGGGAAAATCACTCCATCTAATGGTTTCAGCATTTCATTTGCAACATCATTAGTAATTTTCTGATATCGCCATTGCCGACCTATCTGAACTGATGTTTGGATTATTGGAAAAGCAACCACCAAAAAGACAAGGCTAAAAGCAATAATTTGGGTTTTTAGTGAGCGTTTTGCTTTTACTTTTTTAACTGCTTGTGGAGGTTCTACTTTACGAATCCAGAAAACAGTCATAGTACCTAAAACCACGCATACAACATTGGTAACAAATAAAACTAGGCTGCCTAATGCAATATGCCATTCAAACATTCCCATAGCAATACCGATATTCACAGTTACAGGCAATAATGCTGCTGCGACAGCAACACCCACTAATGCTAAGGAAGTGCCGCTAACAAAACAAATTCCAACAGTTAAACCTGACGCTATTGCTATTATTAGATCAACTAGATTTGGTTCACCACGCGCAATAGAAAAGGTACTTGGTTCATTCAAAGAAAAGTTGTAGAATAAACCAATAATGAATCCAATAAATATTGATATTAGAATGCCTGTCCCCTCTGCCAACAACCCTTCCTTTAGAATTTTCCGACTTGATGTTACAGCACCAAATCCTAAAGCAACTATTGGTCCCATTAATGGTGAAACAATCATTGAAGCTATTAATGTCACATTATTATCACTAATTAATCCCATTCCAGCTAAGACTGAAGAGAGAATTGTAAAAGATATAAAATTAAAATTCAACTTTGTTAAATTAGTAACATTATTCTCCAACTCTTCAATTGATATACGCCGAAGGAATTTATCTTGTTTTCTAGCACGTATAGGTGGTATTGTAGCATCAATGTCCGATATTGATATTCTACCTTTAACTCGTCCTATTCCTAAATCATTCAGTTGATCCAAAACGAGTCCTGTACGATTAGGAGAAACGGTTATTAGGATTAAGCTTGTGTCACTCCCCTTAATCAAGGTAATTTGTGTTGGTGAAACAATTTCTTTTAAGTTTTCTATTACCTCTGTCCCATCCTCTGCTGGTAACGTAACTTGGATTTGCTTCATTAATTAATGCCCCTAGCTATATTAGTTTATATGAATCAATACGATTAAGTCTTTTTATTTTTTGGATAGAGTATTTAAACTTTTAATCTTAAAGATTAGTTGTTTTGTTTAAAAATGAGTTTTCCATAAGAAATGATTTTAATTCTAAAATACTATTTTTACATTGTAATGGTTTCAATTGGTGTGTGTAAATGAGTCGCATTAGATTTCCAATGATAATAACATGTTTTGTTAGTAATCCCACTAAAATAGAAGCGACATTTAATAGGCTTTTGAGAAAATCAGGTTACGTGAAAATTGGTGAAAACACTTTTGTCCATGAAGGGGGAGAACAGTTAACAGCAGCAATAAATTATAGTAAAACATTCCTTCCAGAATTAAATGATGTAAGGGATTGTCTAACACTATATCTTTCAGATGCTGAGCATTTTATTAATATTGATCTTTGTAACGAATTAAACCAAATCCTTTCTTCTGAAGCTGAACTAAAATAATAAACTCAATGTATAGTTAAAAGCGAATTGATTCTCTTGCAAAGAAAAAAGTTGATATGTTAATTCTGGGATGTGGAAATTGCAGTATGAATTATACTATTCATCAATCATCCTATTCTGCTATTAAATTACCAACATTCTTTTTTAGTGAAATCCTTGATAATGCGCTAAATGGTACAAATGATAGTCTAGCTAAATTATTGTTGAAAAAGAAATGAAAAGGATGAATCACAAACGATTCATGCCTTTGCTGTTGTGTCTACAAGAACTTCTTTTGGAACTCGTTTATGATTGAATATTTTAACTCTTGAAAAGAGCAATGGCATCCCAAGACCAGCTACAGCGACGACTACTGTGTAACGTACAAATCGTATGAAGAATTCTGCAGTATATTTAGCATAATAATTTGTCATTGAATCCAAAGTAATTAAGCCAAATAATAGTGAAAATCCAAAGTATGCTCCAATAGTTATTCTTAACACAATGGAATACCAAGCTAGATTTTCATTATTCATTTTGATCCATTTATCTTCTATCCAAAAGAATACTGGTAAAACCATTAATACAGAAATGATATCAGCCAAGTTTGAACTTTCCTCAGGAGAAGGCCAATCAACGAGAATGCCTGGGATAAAAGTCATTATGAAAACTACTATCCCATAGATTTCACCTGCGAGAATTTTGATCCACATAGACCATTTATCCATCCATTTTAATAAGGGAGGTATACCGAAATATAACATTGCTAAAAGAGTTGCTCCTATTAAAAAGCCTAGAATAACATCACCGATATAATGCACACCTAAAATCATTCGAGAGAAACTGATAAGCACTACCAATATTGGTACAAGAATATAGAGCCAAATCTTTTTGAAATATAACATTATCCAACCGTAAATAACTGTCGAGTTCTGAGCATGACCAGAGGGCCTGCTAAATCCTTCAATTTCTTGTAATCTTAAACTAGTGGATGGTCGTGGTTTTTGAATGAGTACTTTAAGAAAGAAATTAAGAAATGTTGTCGTTAAGAAAACATAAATGGCAATAATAGCATCTCTTTTATTAAAGACCCAAAAAGCAATTGCTAGTAGTAAAATATAGCTAATTGCTTCACCAAAATAAGTTATTCCAAGGAATATCTTCTCAAGCCAATCGGGAAAGAGATTTTGAAGAAATTAATTTATTGATTGATCAAAGAACCAGCCCATAGAATTATTTCCTTATATCTTATAATCATTCTTTGGTAGATTTCCTTGTTCAAAAATTTTATTGCTTTAGTTTTTCAAGAAGATTTTTTCTTAGCTGACTTTTCTTCATATTCTTCCATTATAACATCATAAATAGCTTGAGGGTCAGATTGTATCCTGAATTTTCGTTTGAAATATTTACTAATATTATAAATATCTCGAAGTAAAAGTTCTTGACTATTTTGACTGATAATGTTCTCATACTGAGGAAAATCGATTAAAAGAAAATCTTCTTTGGGAGTAATAATAATATTGTATTCAGATAGATCACCATGAACAATTCCTCCTTGTACAACCAATTTTCTTATCTCAGAAATAATTCCATTGAAAATTTTCAGTGGGTCTTTTAGGTTAATCATATTAACTAATTCTGTTCCTTCAAAAAATTCCATGATGATAATATGTCTGTTGATATCAATGGGGATTGGAACTTTAAGTTTAATTTCAGATGCTATTTTTAATCCTTCATATTCTCTTTCTGCAGATAACCTAGATTTGTATAACCAATTAATATGACCACGATCTCCAATATAGCTTCTAAGTTTTTTACTCCTTTGAAAGCTAGGTCTACCAACTCGATGTATTTTTGCTACTACCTCTACTTTAGTGGGTGTATAAGCTAGGAAAACATCAGATTCTTTTCCTTTACCAACTTCTCTACCAATTGCCACAATAGTATCTCGTTCAGATAAAGCTCGAAAAGCAAGAACATCATAACCATGATGAGTTAATTGATACCCTGTGAATTGACCTTTCCACCTAAAGATTAAATCCCGAAAATGTAATTTATCAAGTCTGTTTGCTATTTTATCAGGGGAAAGTTTGCTAAGTTCTATAATAGATTCAACTGAAACATATTGCGCAGTACGCATACCTACTTCTACAGCTTGTAAAATACGAAAGTCATGTTTATCTAATTCTAGTAAATTTTCTGCTGCTTTGGACATTAAGAACGTTCTCCATATTCTTATAGAAGTAGTATTAATAAGTTAGTTTTATGTTTATCCAATCATTTGATAGATTTAATACTTAAATTATCTAATTCTTCAAATTATAATAAGAAAGAGCAATTATATTATTCATTAATTTTTCTTTAAAACAATCATTAAAATAGTCACAGAAACTTTTATTTATTACATTCTTTCTAAATAGTACTCCTAACAAGACCACGAGAGGTAGTTTAAGATGTCTGAAGAAACATTACATGTAGATGAAGAAGAACAATTAATCAAAGTAGCTAAAGCATTATCATCAAAAACACGAATTCAAATACTTAAAATGACTGCTGATAAAGATATAGATGTAAGTCGTATAGCAGGAATACTTAATCAAACAGAAGCTAATATAAGCGCTCAGATAAAAATTTTAGAAGAAGCCAAACTATTGGTATCCAGATATGAACCAGGAATGCATGGTGTTAGAAAGATCTGTAGTACAAAAGTAGAAACAGTCATTATCAAATTATAATAAAAAATCTTCATAGATAAATAGTTGATATTCGATTTTCCTTTCTTGAAAGATAAAAAAAGAAAGGAGAAATTTCTCTTTCTTATTAGTTTTTCAGTGATTAGTCTTTCCTTTCTTTTTTCCTTGAGATAGCTGCATCAATAAAGCCTTTGAATAATGGATTTGGCTTCCACGGGTATGAAGTAAATTCAGGATGAAATTGTGAAGCAAAGAAGAATTTATGATTTGGCAATTCTAGTATCTCCATTCGACGACCATCTTCAGAAGTTCCAGAAAAGATTAACCCTTTACTTTCGATATCCTTAATGAAATCGGGATTAACTTCAAAACGATGTCTATGTCTTTCCCAGATTTCTTTAGTTTTATACAAATCGAATGTCTTGGTACCTTCTTTGACAATAACCTTCAAACCACCTAGTCTCATTGTTCCACCTAAATCAATTACCTCTTTTTGTTCAGGTAGTAAATCAATAACAAGATTTGACGATTTAACATCACCATTCATGGTAAATTCAAAGCTGGTAGCTTTTTTAATTCCTACAACATTACGACCGAATTCAATGGTTGCTAATTGAAAACCAAAACATAAACCAATAAAAGGTATATTGTGTTCTCGAGCATACTGGATCATAGCTATTTTTCCTTCGGTTCCTCTATAACCAAAACCTCCTGGAACAAGCAAACCATCAAAATCATCGAGGATTTTAAGTTTTTCAGGATCATGTTCGACATCTTCAGTGTCTATCCAGTCGATTTCGACTGTGTATTTAGATGCAGCTGCTGCATGTTTCAATGCTTCATTAACTGAAATGTAAGAATCAGCAATTCGGGTGTATTTACCTCCCATAGCAATACGAACTTTACCTTGTGGGTGTTCATATCTGTCAGTTAAATCATTCCATTCTTTCCAATTGGGCGAAGAAAATTTCAATTTTAATCTTTCTAGGATCAGAGTGCCAAAACCTTGCTGATCCAATAAATAAGGAGCAGAATAAACTGTATCCAAATCAGGAAGTGTAAAAACAGCTTTTTTGGGGACATTACAGAAGAGCGCTACTTTTTCTCTGGTTTTTTCATCCAGCACATCGTGACTTCTACAAACAATAATACTGGGATTTAAACCAATACTTCTAAGCTCCTTCACTGAATGTTGTGTTGGTTTGGTTTTTGGCTCACCTAAATGTTCAGGAACAGGAACAAAAGTGGTGTGTACTAAGAGAGTGTCTTTTTCTTCTTCTTCCATGATCATTTGTCTAATAGCTTCCAAGAAGGGAAGTGATTCAATGTCTCCAACAGTTCCTCCAATTTCAACAAGTAGAACATCAGGTTTTTTGTAATCTTTAATTTCTCGAATTCTTCTTTTAATCTCATCAACAATATGAGGGATGACTTGCACTGTTTGGCCTAAATAATCACCAGCACGTTCTTTACGAATAACTTCACGATAAATTTTACCTGTAGTGATGTTTTGACTCTTCTTCATATTCAATCCTAAGATACGAGCATAGTGACCAAAATCAACATCAATTTCACCACCATCTTCAGTAACATAAACCTCACCATGTTGAATAGGATTCATTGTTCCCGCATCAATGTTAAGATAAGGATCGATTTTTATCAGGTCCACAGTACCATTTCTAACCTGAAGATTTTTACCGATACTGGAGGTTACTATACCTTTTCCAATACCTGACATTACTCCTCCAACTACAAAGACATATTTGGTTTTCTTAGACATTCACTCATCTTCTGTACGTTTATATAAAAAAGACAATTGTTTCCTACTGTTATATATAGTTTATTGTTATTTGATTAAAATGTTATGAGGAAGAAAACAAGGAGAAAAAAAGGAAAAATAATCTCAATAGAAACACACTAAAGGTGTTCCAAAGAGATTCATTCTTTCTATTGTGTAGCTGCAGTAATATTACAATCAGCAACTTTAATTGTAGGGATATAAGTCGGTGTATAGACTTCCCACCAATTAATTTGCTTAGTATCATTTCCAACAGCTGTGATATTTTTGCTCATACGTAAGAGATTGTCAGATAAACGTAATTTTCTGACAGGTTTCTTGATTTCACCATCTTCGATAAGGAACATACCATCTCGAGGAATGGTCGAAAATTCACCATCAAGCATATTGGTAAAACGAGTATACCAGTTAGAAGTAACGTAGATGGTTGGTTTCTTAGAATCAGCTACAATTTCATCAAAGGATTGATTACCAGTTGAGTAAACCATATTTGACGCATATGGTGCAAGTATTTTTGAACCAGCACCAAAATCAAGGAAGATAGAGCTGCCAGTTGTTTTTGCTTGCATCATAAGGGCAGAAGTGGTATTGTGAATAACACCAACTAGGACACCATTATTTATTATAGGTGTTTTAGTAGTGGGAGTGCCTTCTACATCGAAAGGTCTACTTCCTAGACCCTCACCAACATGGGCATCATCAATAACGTTGAATTTTTCAGGAGCAATTTGTTCGCCAAAATGATCACTAAGAGGACTCATACCAATGAGCATCATCAAAGGATTAGCACCATCAGTAATTTGACCAAGAACATTAGCCCCAACAGTAGGACTCATAATGAGGTCATATTTACCAGCTTTACCTTGTTTGCCTCCAACAGCCGTTTTAGCTAAATTGCCAGCATATTTAGCTCCATCAACAAATCGTTTCTCCATCTTGGAGATATCACGGCCAACAATAATATCTTGACCACTACTTTCATTATCAACAAAGGAACGAATCGTCATACGATAAAACGAGGTGTCATAAGAAGCATTTATACCATGACTTGTTTGCAAAGAAATCTTTGAACTACCGAAATAAAGAACACCTGCAACACGTTTTGCTCCAGCTGTAATAGATGAATCTATAGCAAGATTGACCATTTCAGGTGCTTTTTCATAAAGATCAGAAATATGTTTATCATATAAACCTGGAATGGTAGAATAGCTGTGCTTTTCCTTTTCCATACCTGCATAAAGCTCGCTTTCAGGCATTTTCTTAGCAAAATTAACAGCGCGTTTGATAGTTTCATCAATTTTCTTAGTAGTGGGATCCTGAATGTCAACTTGAGTGGTTTTGTGACCAACAGTCAGAAAGACCTCTAAAAGAGAAGTTTCCCATTTCTTAGCTATATCAATACTTGAATTGGAGAAACGAATTTGATAGTTAGGGCTTTGTGTTAAATAAGCAATAGCTTCAGTAGCACCCTCTTTAAGAGCTAAATTAATTGTTTGTTCAGTAAAATTATCAGTCATGTTTATTCTCCTCCTAAATGAATGTTACGCATACGAACTTGAGCACCACCCATCCAACAAGGAGCACCTTGTTGTGGATCACTTTTACCACACGTTCCATAGGGGAATTCAGTGTCTTTGGTGACAGCATCAACACTACCAAAGAGACCAAAAGTAGTTAACTCAAGTGTAGGGCGACGAACCATAGTATCAGTTAATTTACCATTTTCAATCAAATAAACTTCCAAGCCAACATACTTACTTTGGAAACGTCTGTCATCAATGTTCCACTCAGTAAATGATTTCATGTAAATTCCTTTCTTGACTCCTTCTATCAATTCATCTATGTTATATTTTCCTGGAGCAAAGTAAGTATTCGCCATCCTTATTAGTGGTTCTCTGTCATACCCTATTCCTCTAGCTGAAGCATTTGATTTTGTATTAAATCTATAAGCAAACTCTCTATTTAATAGGAGTTCATTTATCATTCCTTCTTTTATCAAATACCTTGGTCGTGCTTTTACACATTCATCATCGTAGAGATAATAACCTGCACTTCCAGGCAAGGTAGGATCATCAATTAGTGTGACTGCTTCTGTTCCGATCTTTATTTCTCCTAGTTTTTGCTTTTCCAACAGGTCAATATAGAATGATTCTCCTGCTTGAGCCCCTTCCCTTCCAAGTATTCTATCACCTTCAGAAGGATGACCGGTATTTTCGTGA
>DATKZI010000020.1:0-80577 GCA_035528035.1 Bathyarchaeia archaeon | reverse complement strand
CTTTTAACTCATAGTCTTTATCCTTTATATAAAACGTTTTTAGAAGAGCTAGATTATGAAGTAGTTCTTTCTGATATTGATGAAGAAAAGGAATTAATGACTAATGCTCCATTTTGCTACCCCATACAAATATTGCATGGCGCAACCTTGGATCTTGTAAGAAAAAACATAACTACTATTTTCTTACCACACGTTCATAAAATGCCAATCGGTGAAGATTGGACAGAATCAACTTTTTGTCCCATAACTCAAGCAAGTCCATATTTTATTAGAGAATCTTTTAGAGATGTTACTATCCTTAGTCCTGTTTTAGATTTCGAGAAAGGGTATGAATTTGACAAATCACTTGTTAAAATGGCTATTGAAACATTGAAGCAACCCAAGAAAAAAGCAGTAGCAGCATTTGAAAAAGCAGTGAAGAAACAAAAAGATATAGAAGCTCAATTCATTCAATGGGGAAAGGAAGTTATTGAAAAAATCAAAGGAACAAATGAAATTGGTATACTCCTAGTAGGTCGAAGTTACAATGCTTTCCCACCTGAAACATCATTGAGCATTCCGAGAAAACTTGCTAGTATGGGAGTAAATGTTATACCTTTTGATTTTCTTGAAAAAGGTGGTAAAGCAGATATTCCATGGTTTTTTGCCAATTATGCTAAAGCAGCAATTGATATTGCTTTACAATATGAAAATCTCTATGTGCTTTATATCAATAGCTTCAGCTGTACAATAGATGCTTTCAGTCAGAATTATTTACGAACAGAAATGGGTACTAAACCTTATCTCATGTTAGAGCTTGACGCCCACTCTGCAGACGCTGGTATTCAAACACGTTTAGAAGCTTTTCTTGAGATTATTAAAAACTATCAATCAAGAAAAAGAGTGATTGAAGAGCAACCTTTCCAAGTTGCACAAGTTAAACGTCGAAATGGTAAGGTAGTAGTTATAACATCAGAAGGAAAAGCAATTGATATAAAAGACCCAAGGGTTACATTACATCTACCAAGTTTCTCCAAATATCATACTGATATTGGCGAACGAGTTTTGAAAATGTTTGGGTATAATGTTGGTGAATCCTCTGATATTAAATTAGAGTACTTAATTAAGGGATTCAGATGTAGTTCGGGGAAAGAATGTATCCCCTTGCCTGTTGTTTTAGGTCAAATAATGTCACTTGTTGAGAAACGAAAACCTGGTGAATTAATAGGTCTCTATATGATTCGTGGAGGTTCACCCTGCGCTGTCTATAGCTATTTCCATTATATTGAGCAGTTCCTAGAGAAGAATAAGATTGAAAACGTATTCATTTTTAGATTTGATTATCTAACTAAATTCTTAGGAATGAAGTTACAACATGTAATTCGTTTTATTCCACCAGCCCTCATCATAGGTGACCTTATTGCTGAAATTGATAGTTCTATTCAAGTTGTCGGTGAAGAAGGCAGTTTTGCCCTTTTACAAAAATACTGGTTTGAGTTTTTGGATAGTATAGTTAGTAAAAAGAAATTCAGAAGAGGTATTAGAAAACTAATAAGACATCTTGCCAGTATTCCTAGAAAATATCATCCAAGGATTTTACCAAAAGTCCTTATTACAGGTGACTTTTTTGTTCGCTTTAGTCCATTTTTCCTCAAAGAATTAAGAGACATTTATGCTCAAAATGGTATTATTGTAAAATCAACAGATCTATTCGAATTAGGTGTTTATGGTACACACTTCAATGGTGGGTATCTTGCTACAAAAGAATGGAATATGAATCCTGATAAAGTTCCTGCATTGCTTAGAGCATCAGCTACTCCATGGGATGATGCTTCCAGAATATTACTAATGAGTAGAGTAGGTATCAAGGTCATGTATGTAATGGAAAAGAGATTACGTAAGAGATTTGAAAGAACAGGATTACTATACGCTCATCAAAACGATCTTGGCAAAATAATAGATCATGCTAGCCCCAAGATAAGTCGATTGATCTTTGGTGAAGCGATACCATCTATAGGCAAGGGTATGGAAACATTAGAGGGATCAGATTATGATTCATTAATACTTACAGGACCTTTCAATTGTCTCCCCTACAAAATTGCTCAAGCAATTCTCAAACCTGTGTATCAAGAAAACAATAAACCACTACTAGTTTTCGATGTAGACATAACATCAATGACACCTAATATGAAACGATTAATTCAAGCTAATATCGAGCATATAAAAAGAAGACGAGAAATTGAAGTGGAGGGTTAATACTAACCTTTATTTCATCATTTCTCTTTTCCTTGATTTTTTATAACTATTATTAAGGATAACAAATAGTGCTATTTGATCTTATTGCTATTTCATCAAAATATGCTTGAGCACTAGTAGATGAATATTCATATGGGCAAACATCACTAAAATACCGGTTTACTGTATAATGAATATGGGGAAATTCTCCACCAATAAGAAGTATGCCAACTTCCTCACCTACCTCGATTTTTTGTCCGAATTTAACTTTTAACAATGACATTTGGTATTCATGAAACTCGGTTGAATTAGAATAAGGCTCGAAAACCAGCATTATGGACCACACAAGGTTTATCCGAATATTTATACTGATCATAATATGTCCTTTATTTTTATTAACTGAAGAAGTAATCAAACCAACTGTCCCAGTACAAGGAGAAATAACTTTTGTACTATTAATTGAAATTTCAAGGTCAATTCCAGAATGATGGTCTTTGTAAGAACCACCATCTTCTATGAGATTGTAACCTCTCAAGCGAACAATATCTGTAGAAGTTTCAAAAGGAAATTCAAGCATAGGTACACCATAAGCCGGACTCCAACCCATCATGAATGGCAATATAGGCGTAACTATTCCTGTGAGAATTATTAATGAACAAAAGACAATTAGAGCAATCTTTCTTCCTTTTTTCATTTCAATCAACATACTATTGTTTTATTGCTAATTTTTATAATTTTGTCTTTATACACTTTTAGCTCTTTTAATTCCTCTTTACTTTTTTTTAATTGTCGATATGTTTAAATGTACACGTCGGCATTTTCATATACCTAAAATTTGGGGAAATTAAAGTGAAAATTACAAGAATTATCCCATTAGTAGTAAGTGTATACTTAACAATTTTTGTACTAATGGTCAGTCAAGCTCAAATACAATCCTATACTGAACAAGGAAATTCCTCGCTTGAAGGTAATGATTATTCTGTACCCTCTGTAGGATTAATACTAACAGAATATGTTATTCCTACTCTTCCAGGAGGCCCTGCACCAAATTGGAATTTAAGCATAACAGGTATAGGATTAACAGAAGCAGTACAGCTTAATTTAACTTATTTAATTGATGAAATTAATGCTGGTAATCTTCCTGCATATGAACAAGTAGCTGAATATTCTGGTGCCAATCAAACACTTATTGGTATCGATATCTTAACTTTAGTTCAAAACTATGCTAATGTCTGGTATGCTGGCGAATTTACTTTTATAGCAGAAGATGATTATTCAGTAGCAATAAATGCAACTGATATAGTTTACAGCATGTTCCCACCTGTTCTTGAAAGTGCTGATATTAAAATCCTTTTGGCTTTTGCTGTAAATGGTAGCTATCTTCAAGATTCAGATTGGGCACATAAAGGTGGCTTACGTTTAGCACCACCAAGTAACCTTGAGCACCAATATTTCAAGAGTGCTTGGGTAGGAAATGTAACAGAGATTTCAATTAGTGATAGATGGAAATGTCATGTTTATGTAGATGGTCAACTAGAAACTTCTATATCAATTGGTGATGAAAGCTCATATACAGATATTGACTATTTAACCTACAATCTAACCTACAAATTTGAAAACACTAAATTTGCAGGACCAAGTGTGACCAGTATTCTGTTTTCTATTGGAGTTTCACTTGATGAAATATCATTAATCCAAGCTGAAGCCCCAGATGCTATAGCTTTAGTTAATGCTACAGAATTTGGTGGAATTAAACCTGCAATATTATGTCAAGCTATCAACGATGAATATATAGGTTTCAATAAAGGTCCCTTTAGATTAGTTGGTGGAGATCTTAGTTCTTTTCATTGGATAAAGAATTGTTTTGCTCTTCATATTACAACTATGCAACTAACATCATCTGTTCCAGGATTCTGTATAGTGGCTACAATTGGTGCTCTAGTTTCAATGCCTATCGTTAATACGATAATCAAAAAAAGAAATTAATGATTAATAATAAAGGATAAGCTACTAGTTATTAGGGTAATTTATCCTTTTTCCGCTATTTTTTCTTTCTCAGCTTTTACTTTTTAATAAAAATTAATGGTATGATCATATCTTCAAAACGACTTTCTCCATGGATCCCAACTCGTTCATCGTTTTCAAACGCTAAATGCATTCCATGGTCAGCTGTAATTATTACCAAGGTATCATTGCTAATTATCTTAATTAGATCATTCACATAGCTAAAAGTTGTATTTACTTTATTCATCCATTCACTCGAGTAAGGTCCATATGTATGTCCAATATCATCGATTCCATGGAAATGGACAAAGAGAAGATCACTTCTATTATCATTTATTGATTCGTATGCTTCATCGAAAATTTCATCATCGATGTTATCATTTTCATTTTGATCTGTTAACCAGAATTCATAATCAGCCTCTAAATTCAAGAAACCAACATTACCTTCTATGTATTCAGTAGTAAGGTTATTTTCACCAGCAATATCAAATATTGATGGTACTTCTAATTGATGATTTTGTCTTGTCATGATACCAGTTACTTCAGGCCAATATCCTGTAAGTATTGAAGCTGTGGCAACATTAGTAATTGATGGGAAAACAGTCAAAGCAGGTTGTTCAATAAAGGGATTTATCTCAAGTTCTATCAGACCTAAATTTGATAAATTATCCCAAAATCCCCACCCAAAGCTATCTAATAAAATAATAATTGTCTTATTTATTGAATGCTCTTCTGGGGTAAAGAAGGCTTGACCTTGTGTATACCAATTTTTCAGAGATAATGCATTGTAAATAGTAGGAGCAATATCAACTGAGTTATAATAAACATTAATAGCTAACCCTTGAATTGAGTCAATTTTTTTATGCCCAAGATCTATTTCAAACCCATTTTTTCCTAATTCTAAATCTAAACTATTTACTTCGCAAGAACTAATATAATCACCATTATCTTTTGTTGAGATTATTTTTAAAAGTAGATATGAGTTAATATTGTAGTAATTTAGTACGCTACTTAAAGCCATTTTGAATTTACCATTAGTTAATTCCTTATAACTTGTAATATTAAGAATAGCTATATTTTGATCTTCAGTAAAAATCACTAATTGGCTATCTGCTGGGATTTGTCTTTCAACAATTCCAGGTAAAATAATTCCCAAAATGGTACTTGAAGTAACAACTAGTCCGACAGTGATTCCTATTAGTATTTTTTTGCTTTTAGCTATCATTGGTTACATTAATCAAATTTGATATGTTAATTTAAACATAACGTCATCTTACTTAAATCACAACGGGGAATTTAATATGAGATTAGTTGGTGATTAACTAAATTTTCTTGTAAAATATGTGAAAACTTTTTTATCGAGTTATTTTTCCATACACATCGTATTTAATTGGTGTAGAAAACTGATGAAAAGAAGATGGTAAGCTAAATGAGAAAATTAGGATTAATATTAATTGTTGCATCTGTTAGTGTAGTAGCTATTACGGGAACAGGAATAGGTATCTGGTTGGGGGTAAAAAGCCAAAACTTTCTTCCTCATCCTGATAGTGAATGGTCTTTCAAAATAAGTGGTAATATTGTTGGTGAGGATTTTAATATTACATTAGCTGAACTAATTGCTATGCCGTCTCATAAAGATGATTATGTCATTAGAGGATCAACTACTTTTGAAGCTGAATATCAGGGTGTCTTATTGTCTTATCTTTTTGAAGATATTATAGATGTAAATGTTTCAGCAACAACTGTTACATTTGTGGCTATTGATGAATATTCCTTGAATTTCAATATTGATGAATTATTAAGCAAAGACTCACCTATTTTGGCGTATAAAATGGATGGGCAATATTTAGAAAGCAAAGAAGATGGTGGCACTGGTTACTTACGTTTAATTCTTCCTCCAGAAAGTGATCAAGATTATAATGGTCCCTTATGTCTAAAATGGATTGTTGAAATTATTTTTACCTAATTTCATTTATCCAACTTTCTTTTCTCTAAAATAATGTTTTTTTTATTCACTATTAATGAATTAAATTAATTTTGACTCTATTTTAAGTGATTACAAGGTAACTCTTACGGATGAAAATCATAAAGAAAAGAATTTTGATTTTTTATTATATCTTGGATAATTTTAAAGGTAATTTTTTCTAGACAATATAATTTGGAAGATGAATTTAAAGCGTTCAAGTAAAATAGTTAAAAATGATGTTGTATATCATTTAAGTATAATATATGAAAATAAAAAAGAACCATTTAGGATTTTTGTAAAATTAACGAATTAGGCGTTAATAGAGAAGAAACAGTTAAGGTAGAAAATAATGCTTGAATTAAATAAAATAGCAACCGGTTTTACTATTCTTTATAATAATTTCGAAATAATTCGACATACAAAAGAGAAACCTTTCTGTATTGTTGGTGTTGGAAAAGGGAAATATTCCATGGACCATGGTATGTTTAAGATAAGAGAAAAATTACAGAGCAAATATCTTTTGGTAGATTATACAGTAATTGAAGAATCAATTAAAACTATAACATTGGAATTTACTATAATAGATGATTCAAAATTTCAAATAACTATCAAAGAAACAAAAGGTAATATTGAGATTCTTTTTACCACAGATGATACTAACTTGAATCGATTGTGGATTAGTTTTCCAGCAACAATTGATGAAAGTATTTATGGTTGCGGTGAGCAATATTCAGAAGTGAATTTACGAGGTAAAAAAATTCCTTTATGGTGTCAAGAGCAAGGAATAGGAAGAGGCGATCCAAAATTCTTCACTTTTTTAGCAGATGTGTTCAAGAATGCTGGTGGAAATGCTTTTACAACTTATTATCCTCAACCAACTTTTGTTTCTTCAAGAAATTATTTTTGCCATATAGAAACAACTAGTTATTCAGAGTTTAATTTTAAAAACAATTTATTCCATGAACTTTACATTTGGGAGATACCTGCAAAAATCACATTTGGTAAATATAAAACTGCTTTACAAACCATTGGCAATCTTTCAATCCTTTTAGGAAAACAACAAATTTTACCTGAATGGTTATTTGATGGTATTATTTTAGGCATTCAAGGTGGTTCTGATATTGTTGATAAAAAATTAGCTCTTTGTAAAGAGCATGATATAGCTGTTGCTGGTGTTTGGTGCCAAGATTGGGAAGGAGGAAGAATTACTACATTTGGTAAACAACTTTTCTGGGATTGGATATTTGATTCTACCCTCTATCCAAATCTCCCTGCTTATATAGAACAATTACATAAAAATGGCATCAAATTTTTAGGATATATCAATCCATTTCTTACATTAGATGGAAAATTATATCAAGAAGCATCGAGTAAAGGATTTCTTGTTCAACGACCAAAAGGGAAAGGTGAATATCATATAGAAATAACTACTTTTCCAGCAGCTATTTTAGATTTAACTAATCCTGATGCTGTAATGTGGATAAAGAAAATAATCAAACAAAATCTTATAGGAATAGGTATGGATGGTTGGATGGCTGATTTTGGGGAGTATTTGCCAATAAATGCTATATTGAACTCAGGGGAAGATGCTGAGAAGTATCATAATAAATATCCAGTTGAATGGGCTAAAATAAATAAAGAAGCACTTGAAGAAACTAAAAAATTAAATGAGGTAGTATTCTTTACTCGAGCAGGTTATACTTATACTTCAAAATATAGTCCTCTTATTTGGGCAGGGGATCAATTAGTTAATTGGAGCATACACGATGGTATTGCTTCTGTAATTCCAGCTGGTATTTCTTTGGGAATATGTGGTATATGTAATTATCATTTTGATATTGGTGGGTATACTACAATTGGGACATTTAAACGAACCAAGGAAGTTTTTATGCGATGGGTTGAATTGGCTGCTTTTACAATGGTTATGCGTACACATGAAGGAAATCGTCCTGCAGATAACTGGCAATTTGATTCAGATGAAGAAACTCTCAAACATCTAACAAAAATGGTTAAATTACATGTTAAATTGAAACCATATTTGAAGAAATTAACAAAAGACTACATTGAGAATGGATATCCTCCAATAAGAGCTTGTTATATGCATTATGAAAATGATAAAACACTGCATCAATTAAAATATCAATATCTTTTAGGGTCAGATATTTTGGTTGCGCCAATTATCCAAGAGAATCAAACAACTCAAAGAGTCTATTTACCACCTGATGATTGGGTGCACCTTTGGTCAAATCAAGAATATGATGGACCTGGATGGATAACAGTTAATGCTCCAATAGGTGAACCTCCAGTATTTTATCGTAAAAACAGTCAAAATGAGAAATTGCTATCAGAGCTCTCTGATCTTTAATCGACAAATTTTGACATCAAAGTTTATAAAAATCGATATCCTTAAACTTATAGAAATTAAGTTGGTAGAAAAATGGATGAAAAGAAATTACCCGAAATAGATGAATTTGAACCAGTTGAAGATTCTGATTCTACCGAAGACAATGAATTGATATCAGAAGAAGAAAAAGAACTTGAATCATCTGAAGAGATGGAATCGGAATCTGAATTAAGTGAAGAGGCAGATGCAGAAGAACAAGAAATTGAGGATATAGAAGAACAAGAAGAAATTGTAGAAGAAGAATATGATGAATCAGAATTAATCGATGATGAATATTCCGATCTATTTGATGAGAGTGAACCTGATATAACCACACTTGATAGCACCGAATTAGAATCGGGTGAGATTATTTATTTTGAACCTCGAATGAACCCAAATATTCCTGGCAAACATAAAATCGGAAGAACAATTCTTATTTCATTTGCTTTTCTATCAGCTTTGGTTGCTTTAACTTATTATAATCTAGCTGTACCAGTAATTCTGGACAGCCTTGTTGAAGATGACTTTATTTTTCTAGGATTCATAAGACATGATGCTTTTATAGGGCTCTTGATGACTATCGATAATATTTTAGCTGTTACATTACAACCACTATTTGGCTATATGAGTGATAGAACTAGTTCAAAATTAGGCAGAAGGATGCCTTATATGATTATAGGTGTCATAGGTTGTGCCTTATTCTTTGGAATAGCTCCCTGGGGTCAAATTTTAGGTTATTTTGTTGGAATGTTAATTTGTTATAATATTATGATGGCTTTCTTTAGAAGTCCGGCATTATCTTTAGTTCCAGATTATACAGAAGAAAAACATCGCTCCACAGCAAGTGGTTTACAACAATTAATAGCAAATATTGGTACTATCGTTGCTTTTGGTATACCAATAATAGTGGGATTATTTGTATCAAGAACAACTCATCCTAATCAAGATGAGCGTAATGTTATTATTTCAAAGATAGGTTTTCCAATAGTTTCTGCTTTTATGTTGATCAGTTTGCTAATATTATTCCTTACAATTAAAGAAACACCAACAGGTAAAAGTTTCTTCAAATTATCTGATAGGAAAATAACCTTAGATCCAGTAAGTCTACAAGTAAAAGAAGTTGAAGAACAAAGAACAAGAATTGATCGCGAAACAAGACGAGAAAATAGAAAGTATTTCTTTAGTAAAAGAAATGTTAGTCTAATTTTGTTATTTTTTGCTGTTTTCTTCTGGTTCTCTGGTTTTGCTGCAATAGAAGCTTTCTTCACATTATTAGGTTCGAATTATTTTGGTTTAGATATGGATAGAACGCCTTTATATGGCTTAGTTTATCCTATATCAATGATAGTAGCCTCAGTTCCAACAGGTTTAATCGGAAAGAAATTTGGACGAAAGAAAACTCTCTACTTATGTCTGGGATTTCTCATCGTTAGTCTTTCACTTCTATCCTTTGTTGTTATCTTACTTAAGAGTATAATAGGATTAGTTGTAATGATGGCTATTGTAGGTTTCTTCTGGATGGGTATTATAGTTAATACTTTTCCAATGATCTGGCGATTATGCCCAGAAACCAAGATAAGTACATTCACTGGAATCTATTATACCTTTAATCAAAGTGCTGCAATTTTAGGCCCAATAGTGATTGGTTTTATTTTCGACTTTCTAGCAAACAAGAATTGGGGAAATAATAAATATAAGGCACTCTTTCCTTTTGTTCTTGGTTGTATTCTTGTGGCTTTGTTATTCCTAATTTTCGTTAAGGGTGGAGAAGCTAATGACGTACCTAAGAAAAAAGAGGAATCTACTTTCAATTATTGATTCCTCATTTCATCTATTTAGATAATAATCTACTGACAAAATTCTCTATTTATAGATAAAAAAATCTAAAAAAACTTAGAAAATAAACAAAAAGTCTATTTAAAGCTTTACCTATCATTAATTTATAGTTTATTTTTTTACTTTATCAATTAAGAGGTTAAGTTGTTGAATTAGCTTGTACAGAAATAGCAAAAAATACAAAGTATTAGTAATAATATTCAGTCTTACTATTAGTTTAGTGTTAAATCTTTATATGATAAATTATTCTGAAATAAACGCACATTCATCTGTAGCATATCCATCTGAAATATTCTCTATATGGAATGGTACCAGTCCTACATTGAATGGCTTAATAGACTTTAGTTCTAAATCGAATAATCAAGAATGGTCTTATACAGCAATATATGACTTGTATGATTATACAAATGCTATTTCTGGCAAACTCCTCCTTCAGAATGATAATACTAATTTATACATCGGATTAGATGGTATTAATTACCATGATGCTACTCCAACAACAGATTGGGGATGTACAATTTATTTTGATTTAGATCATAATGGTTTCCTTTCATCAGTAGATAGGACCTTGTATTTTATATCCAATAGTACCGATGATTTTGTTATTTTTAGGGGTTATAATGCAAACACCAAGAATTGGTATGTATTAGAATGGGGTAATCCTGGTACAACTTTAACAACAAGTGGTATATTATTAGATACAAATTTTGACACATCAGATTTTAATAATGTAACAAATCATCGACAATATGAAATAAAAATACCTTTTTCAGCATTAGCTAGTAGTACAGGTAAAACACTAGGAATAGCCTTTGAAGTAACAGATGATTATAATACCCAAAATGCTGGTATAACTTGGCCTTATATTGAAACCAACCTGTTTTATATTAGAACACGAGCGAATGTTTGGGGAGATATCACCTTTGCTGAAGAATTTAAAAATAACTTTGATTTAATTGTTGAAAAGAATCTCAAAGTAAAATCATCAGCTTATGGTGTAAATAATGGTACATTTATGACAGCTGCAGATATCGATGGGAATGGTGATAAAGAGCTCATTGTCAGTTCAAATAGAACTGTTTTGGGGGATAATCATTTATTAGCTATTTTCGATTATAAGGATGGCACATATCAAAGGATTTGGGCAAGTTGGACAACAAGTCATCAATCTCTCATAACTTTCACAATTAGTGATATTGCTGCTTTTGATTTTAATGGTGATGGAAAAGATGAGATTTATGCTGTTGGTAAAGCAACAACAATTTTGCGATTTAGTGATTGGAATACTTTAACAAATGATTTTGATACAAGTGAGATTATATTCACTCATACTGCACAAATTAATGGTTATTTAGCAATAGGTGATGCTTCAAACGATACATTTGCTGATTTGGTTTTTGGTGATATAAATGCTAAAGTTAATGTTTTAGAATATAATTCCTTAACAGATTCATTTAGTCAGGATTCACCAAGATCACCATTTACCCCTAAGTTCAGTTTATTACCTGTTTATCGCATTCATGATATTGCTATTGGAAATATGGACTCAGATCTCACTGAGGAGTTATTGTTCTATTCTCAAATAACCTCAGATGATACTTTGGGTATAACAAGATTACAAATATTCGAAAGAACAACAGCTAAATATCAAGATAATGCTTTTGATGATTTGCCAAATGATCCACCTGCGACTATGGAAGATCAATTTGGTCACACAATTGTGGTTGCTGATGTCGATAATGATTTGTGTAATGAAGTAATTATGGTTGGGAAGAATTACCTTCGTATATTTAGTAATACCACATTCAGTAATCCAAGTCCTCCATTAGAAATATTACTGAACGATGGCCAAGCTTCACCTAAATTTGCTGGAGGAGCAATTGTTACTGATATTAATAATGATGGAAAAAATGAATTGTTATTTGGAGCGAATAATGGAACATTATATCTTGGATATGTTACAGATGAAGGTTCATCATTCACTTTCCATTTGAATTGGTCAAGTGATTTTGGCAGTTGTTTAGGTTTTCATGAAGCAATAGTTGCGGAGGATTTCGATGGTGATGGCTATAATGAAATTGCCATTGGAGATAATTTTGGTCAGATATTTATTTTTGGTAAAGGAAAAATTCCTCAGATTTCAATAACATCCCCAAGTTCCGGTTATATTTCTTCACAAGAAAATGTTCTTGTTAAATGGACTGCTGCTGACGATCTCCATTCATTACATTATTTTGAATTATATGTAAATGGTATGTTCAAGAATAAATTTGGTGCGGGACAAAGAGAAGCAATTGTTTACCTTACTCCTGGTCAAAATAATATAACCATTATAGGATATGATTTTTCAGGATTTACTCAAACGAAATGGATTACTGTAAAATTCGATGTCAAAGCTCCTCAAGTAACAATTACCAGCCCAGCTAACAATTATGCAACAAAAGTAGATGTAGTTGAGATTTCTTATTACAATACTGATCCAGATGATGATTTTGATTATTATAAGATATATAGAAATAGTACTCATCTAGGAGATACTTTTGATGAATCCTACTTTGTTGATTTACCTAATAGTGGTCATTGGAATATAACAGTTGTTGCAGTTGATGACACTCTCCTTGAAGGACGTTCTAGTATAATTGTTATTCGCGACAATCTTGCTCCTGAAATAAGTATTGTCTCACCTATGGATGGTGTGGCTGTAAAAGTAACAGATTTAGAGGTAACTTGGACTGCAAGTGATAGTCTAACAGAAATCGATTATTATAATGTTTATTTGGATAGTTCATTTTATGACACAACAACTGCTAAAACAATGATTATTTCATTAGATACTGATAAAAGCTACTTAATAGAAGTTAGGGCATATGATATAATTGGTAATAGTCAAACGGATAGTATTACAATTTCGCGAGATACTGTCAATCCAACAATAACAATAGATCCTATTACTCTACCACAGTTAGATTCATCTGTCTATTATACCAATAATCAGCTTCTTTCAATCTCTTGGACTGGTTCTGATAATTTATTAGGTTCAGGTATAAGCTATTATCAAATTACCATTAACGGTTATTTATACAATACCTATAGTGCTTCAACAACTAATGCTGTGCTCAATTTAAGTACTGATAATTTGAAGAACATCTTTGTTACAGCATTTGATAAAGCAGGTAATTCTGATAATGATTATATAACAGTTATTTATGATACAACTGCGCCAAATGTCAGTATAAATACTCCTCAGAATGATTTTGTTACAGGTTTAACTTATGTAACTATTTCATGGAGCGCACATGATGCCGGTGTTGGTATTCAGAATTATATTGTTTATGTTGATGATATATATGAAGCAATAATCACTAATCCAATAATCACTTCATATCTTGTTTCAATCCCTGAAAATAGAACTTACAAAATAACAATTAAAGCAACAGATATCTTAGGCTATACATCAGAACAATCCATAAATGTAACTCATGATGGTAATGCTCCAACACTTTATTTGACTTCACCTACAAGTTTTCAGAGTTATTCAAATACCACTACTATAAACCTTAGTTGGGATATATCAAATCTTGATGTTGATTATTTTGAAATTTATAAGAATGGTACATATTATAATACTTATACTAATGATACCTTTGATGCAATAATTGATGTTGGTGTAGTTTTACCTGGAGAATATCCACTTTATAATATAACAGTTGTTGTGGTAGCAATTGACTTTAAAACATATATTGATTATCGATGGATTACTTTTGATCTAACAAATCCTCTTGTAGAAATTACTAATCCAATAAATAATGAAATTATACTAGAGCATAATTTAGTTGTTGATTGGAGTGGTTCAGATGTTGGATCAGGTATTGATCAGTTCATTCTAATTGTGGATAACATTAAGATTTACAAGGAATCTACAAAATTCTTCCATATTATTAATGTAGAAAATTTTGATGGAGTAATTAATTTAAAATTAATTGCTTTTGATAATGCTGGTAACAAAGAAATAGATTCCATAAATATTATGATTTCATTATTAGCCCCTGAGTTTAGTACAACCATTAGTTCCCTTACTATACAAAATCATCCTGATTTACAATTTAACTTATCAATATATAACCCACGTTTAGGTATCAAAAGCATATCTGTTATGGTTGATAGCAGTACTGAGGTTTTCTCCGCGAATTATGAACCATACTATGTAACAAATCCATTCTGGATTCTTATATCCATTACCGAAGATGATTATATTGGCAACTTGGATTTACACAATATAACAGTTTCAGTAATTGATCAAGTTAATCGTGAAAACAAAGGATTTTATAAAATAATCATCGATCAAATTAATCCAAAAATATGGCAAGCACCAATTCTTGGTTCACAAATACTAAATCAACAGAAAAATAGTTTGGAAATAACTGCTCCAAGTAGCTCAAATATTTATAATCTTACAGCTATAATAGAAGAGAAATATGCTCTAAGTTATGTTAAATTAAGAATAGTAGGAACAGATTATAATGAAACATTTGATATGCTTTTGGATTTAAGTGGCACATCAGGCTCATTGAAACAATATTATCTCGAAATAGATTTCAATAATTTTACATCAGGTGAATATCAATTAATTTTCTTATTTGAAGATGTTGCTGGTAACAGTAATTCTCAGACATATACCTTGAGTTTAACTATTTACGAAGAACCAAATGGTAGAAATTATCTTACAATTATCATTATAGCTAGTGTAACAATTGTATTAATACTTGCTTTTGTTTTAGTAATTGTTCTAAAGAGACCTGTTAGTAATATTGGATGGGAAAAAGAACTTGTATTGGTAGCTTATATTCTTCGTTCCGGTCTTACAGCTTTATTTGTTCCTTATTCAACTGAAATAATAACTGATGAACAACTTTTTGGTGGGGCTATGACTGGTATTAGAGGCATTCTTGAAGAAATTATTGGTACAAAAGTTCCTTATAACGTTGAAGTAGTAGAATTTGGTCAAAGAAATCTATTGATCTATCCTGGTGATTATGGTGATGCTATAGCTATAGTGAAAAATATTAAACCAAATCATGCTAGAATATTAGCTAAATTCTCTCAAGATTTCGAGGAAAAGTACAAATCTGCTTTAGAAGATGACACCCAGGTTAGTTTACGTGCTTATAGAGGAGCTATTTCATTAGTAAGATCATATTTTGGTGAAGGCGAGAATTTAGAGAAACTAGAATATCAAATAACTGATTTAGAAAGGCAAAAAATAATTGATGAAATTGGTGTACCGTCCGAAAAACCAGCAGAGTCAACTATGGTTAGTTCATTCTACCAAGAAGTGGTCTCGAAATATGGAACATTAGACGAATTATCGTCAGATGTTAAGGTATTAATTGGTGATTCCATCATTCTAGCTGAACAATCTTTAACATTGTTAATCTCAGGTGATTATAAACAAGCTGAGAAGAAAGCAGCTGCTTCATTGAAGAGTTTAGAATTAGCTCGTCAATCTGATGATCCGCTAATAAAATTCAAAACGATTTTTGACAAATTACCAAAATATCTTGAGATGATTATTCAAGGAGCACTTCATGGGCGTAAAGGTCATACGGAAGAGCTTCACAAAGCTATTGAAGAAGCCTCTCAATTATTTATAGAACAAATAATTTAGTATTGTTTGTTCTTTATTCTTAATTAAAAAAGAATATGAAATGAAACAAGTCATTCACTTATTTCATTACTTCTGCGGAATTTATTTTAGACCAAGCTTTTGCTTCACCTGATTTGATTTTCTTTAATTCAGGCAGATATCTTAGTAAAATGATAAGCAGAACACCAAAACTATAAACAATGGTAAATGGAATGCCATAACCATCAACATCTAAAACATAACTGTGTGGGAATGGTTGAATTATTTGTGTCCCTAGTCCAATCAAATCAAGTATGAAGAATATTGGTGAGATAAACGACACTCCCCATACAGAACCTATGCCGGAATAACCGCTTAAAAGACTTAATAAGACAATTAAGATGGGAAAGATAAATGGACCTACAGGCCAGTACAAATAAATTAGTGTTCCACCCATTGTTGCAAGACCTTTACCTCCTTTAAAGCCAAGATAAGGCATCCAACAATGTGATGCTATAGCTGCGAGAGCTGTTAAAGCTACAAGATAATCCAAATTCGGATGATTCCGTGCCATAGCATATTCGACGATAGCACAAGCTCCTGCTCCTTTAATTAAATCAAAGGCGCCAACCATTAATCCCCATGGCCAAAATCCTGCCGCCCGAATAGCATTTCTTGTGCTAACAGATCCTGAACCAAATTCTCTGGGATCAACGCCTTTAACCAATTTGCATATTATATATGAAGTTGGAATTCCTCCAATAGCTGCACCTATTAATGGTGCAACAAAAAATTGCCAAACAATCGATGCCATTAATATACCTCAATAGTTAGTAATAATTAGAAATTACTTTAAAATACTCACATAAGAAATTTATCCATCTATTCAAGAATAGATGGTTCGGGTTATTTTAATTAAATGTAGATCATTTAATCACAGCGATTTTGTTATTCCTATCGAAAAATCGTTCCAAATTCACGTCGTTCTCTTTCAATTTTTATATTCTCAAGAAAATTTACTATATTGGTATCTCTTTTTCTATCAAATGTTTTTTCTTCAAATTTTCTGTCGAGAAAAGCTTCTATTCTAATTATATCACTATCTTGGTATGGTTTGAAGTTCAATTCACCGTTTGGTAATTCTTCAATGTTCTCAATAATTGTGTACAATTTATCAATTAGTGTATTTTCAATTTCTTGATGAATACTTTGACGGGTGGGGAGTCTTTTTAAAAATAATCCGTCTTTATCTTCAATGAAATCATCTTGAGTTTCTACTTCTTTCAAATCTTCTATATCATCAATTTTTAATCTTTTTTTTTTCACATAGCTTTTAGCGTACAAAATTCTCACTCAAAGTATAATATAGTCGACAAAGTATAAAAAGGATTCAGTGATGAATTCACAAAACTCAGAATTTTTGCGTAATATTCTAATTTTCTGAAACAAATTATCCTATGGATGATAACTTTGGATTATGATACAATAATAGAAAACGGAAAAATCTTAGATGGAACAGGTAACCCTGGATTCTTTGCTGATATTGCAATTAAAGAAGGGAGGATAGTAAAAATTGGTAATCGTTTGGATAAGTATTCTTCCAAGAAAGTAATTGATGCCAAAAATTTGATTGTCAGTCCTGGATTTATTGACATTCATTCTCATTCTGATTATACCATTCCTTTTGATCAAATGACTGTATCAACAATTCACCAAGGGGTAACTACTTTAGTTGTTGGAATGTGTGGAGCATCTTTAGCACCAGTTAATCCAAATAAAAAGGAATTATTTGATAAAGAATTTTCTATGTCAGCACCATCTGGACTAGATTATACAGTAACTTGGTCATCATTTAGTGAGTATTTAGATGTAATGGAAAAATTAGGTTGTTCTTCAAATATTGCTTTTTTAATGGGTTTTGGAATGATTCGTTTGGCAGCAATGGGTTATGAAAATCGTGAACCTACTCCTGATGAACTTGAACAGATGAAAAATTATATACGGGATGGGATGGAGGCAGGAGCTTTTGGTATTTCAACTGGATTGATCTACACACCACAAGCTTATGCTAAAACAGAAGAAGTAATTGAATTAGCGAAAGTTGTTGCCAAATATCATGGTCTTTATTTTAGTCATATTAGAAATGAAGGCAAGTATGTACTAGAAGCAGTTCAAGAAGTAATTAACATTGTAGAAAAATCTGGTTGTCTTGGTGGACAAATTGCCCATCATAAAGTAGCTGGTAAAGATTATTGGGGATTAAGTAATAAAACACTTCAATTAATTGAGGAAGCAAATAATAGAGGTACAAATATCACTTGTGATCAATATCCATACAATCGTGGTATGACATCGTTAGTAACACTTTTGCCACCTTGGTCTCATGAGGGTGGTTTTGAGAAGCTACTCGAGAGATTAAGTAATACTGAAGAGAAAGAAAAAATGCGTAAAGATATGAACGAAGGGACTAGTTACGAGAGTTTTGTTAAAAGTAGTGGGTGGAATCATATTTTTATCGCTTCACTCGAGACAGATAAGTGGATGCCATTTATTGGCAAATCTTTGAGTCAAATAACTAAGGAACTTGGGAAAGAAGATGAGTTTGAGGTGCTTTGTGAAATCCTAATTGATGAAAAAGCAAAAGGCTCAATGACCATTCAATCTATGGGTGACGAGGATATTGAGAGAATCATGACTGGTAGATATACAATGGTTGGAACTGATGCTTCAGCAATACCCCTAACGGGACCATTAAGTTATGGAAAACCACATCCAAGATATTTTGGAACTTTCCCAAGAATCCTCGGTCTCTACGTAAGAGAGAAAAAAATAATGACTCTCGAGACAGCAATTAGAAAAATGACTTCTTTTCCAGCCCAACGATTAGGACTATTTGATCGTGGAATCATACGTGAAGGGAATTGGGCTGATATCACTATCTTTGATCCTGAAACTATTATTGATAAAGCTACTTTCTTAGATCCACTTCAATTATCAGATGGTATTGAATTTGTTATAGTGAATGGTGATTTGGTTATAGAAGAAAAGAAACATCTGTTAACTAAACCAGGAAGAATTTTGCGTAAAATAAGAGCTTGATATTGTAGAAATAAAAGAGGAAGAATTATTACCATGTGGATTATTCTTTCAACTCCTTCTCTTTTTGCCAAAATAAATTATCACTTTTTAATCCTAGTTCAATAAACATAACAATTCCAAATGAATTGAAAATCAATTGAGCTAAGCTATTGATCATAATTGTTATTCCCATAGCATACTGATCATTAAATACGTTAAAATTAAGATAAAGGCTGATTAGATATCCTATAATCCAAATACCTATGAACCAAATAATAATTTGTGGAAAAAGTAAACGAACAGACTGTTCTTTCGATATTTTTCTTTCTTTCTCTAATGAAATGGCTAAAAAGAATGTTGGTAGAAGGATGAATATATGATTGATCAAGTCACCACCAGTCCAGAGATATTGTGCAAAATAATCGTCACCCCAAGCAGTAAAAGCTATTAAAACATAGTAAAGAAATGTTAAGGGTCTAATAATCACTGCAACAATAAACAAATTTCTAGTAATAATAATTTTTTTTCTAAAATTCTTCTCATAATTATTTTTGTATTTACTGAAACTGATTATTATTAAAATCAAACCAATAATGATGGGTGCAAATATCGTATAAAATAAAATTGGATTAAGAACCTCAAATGCACTTTCAAAAATATTGATTTGTGGGGTGAATCTAAGAAAGGCTATAAATTCCTTTATAAAAATCAATAGAAAATATGTGCAAATAAAACCAATACCAATCAGAGTTATTTTTCTATATTTTTCATCATTAGTTTTAATATTCTTTTTTAATTCTTTATTCATAAATAATAACCTTACAAGTATCATATAACATTGTTTTTAGATATTCTGGATTAAATTGTAAAATATCCTATTAGAAAAAAATCAACAAAACAGTTATAAAAGAAAATCCAGTAACAAATTTGGCTCAAAAACGATAATTTAAATTTTTCAATTAAATCTCGGGCGTTTAAAAAATGACTACAAAAGAAGTTAAAAAAGACAATCTGCAGTTAAAAGGTAATAAAAAGAAAAAAAGTTCTGCGGATATAAAGGATTATACTCCTTATTTAACAACAACTGAAAAACAAGTCCAAAAGATCCGTTCAAAAATCGAAGAGTTAAAACAATCAGTACCTTCTTTTTGGGAAGAACCTAATTGTAAAATAAATAACATACCTGTAGCCGGTGGCACAATAAGAGTTTTACATTTAAAACCAGTGAATCCAATTAGTATAAGACCAATTGTGTTTTTATCTGGTTGGTCGAGTATGCCCAGACTCTTTAATGAATTTTATGAAATGTTACATGACCGCATAGAATTTTATTTTGTAGAAACTCGAGAGAAAATCACCAGTAATATTAAACGAAGAAAAGCTGATATGAGCCTAAGTCAAAAAGCTAAAGACGTTCAAGCTGTAATAAACTATTTTGAATTAAACAAACAAGATTTTGCTCTTTTTGGTTCGTGTTGGGGTGCTGCAGTAGTATTTCAAGGTCTTTTAGACGGAACCCTTAAAGCTCCTCAATATGTGACCTTTTCACCAATGCATAAACTTTGGTTTAATAAAGTAATATTGAAAGGACTTGCTCCTCTTTTACCGGCTTTTGTTATCACTATTCTTATGAAGATTCTACCATTTTTCATGTTTTTAGGAATGAAAGCTAAAAAACAAAAGAAAAGGATACTTGAAACATTCAATGATGCTGTAGCTTGGAAATGGAAAAAAGCTGCTATAGCTGCAGCAGATTTCGAGCTCTTCGGTAAATTATCAAAAATCGAAGAAGAGGTTTTGGTAATAGCAGGAACTCATGATCGAGTTCATGATGCCAAAAATTACCCTCGATTTACCAATGAATTACAAAATAGTCGATTTCTTTTCTTTGGCATCGATGAGACTGAAAGAGAATATACTTTAGGATTAATTTTAAATGAACTATCTAAAATATCTTCAAAAGAATATATCCCAAAATTTTTCAAAGAATATGAAAAAAAGATAGAATAATCAACATTTAATGATGACTAAATGTTCACATATTCTTTTCTTTTTGGTTTAAGATAGAGGATAATAAGAGTAATGATAGCTACTCCCGCAACACTGAAACCTATAATACCTCCTATACCTAGTTGGTAAACATAATAATCCCAAATTATATGCGTGAATATTATTGTAGCATTTTGCCCTGTACTAAGAGTAAATTCAATTTCATAATATTGGATTCTATCACCTTGTGTATATGTTCCAACAAATGTACAATTTTCAGTAAAACTCTCTCCAATACCTAATTCGCCTAAAACAAAACCTGGATTGTAGTCATCAAATTGTTCGGATTCGACATTAATTGTTCCGTTTGAATAATCGGGAACTGAAAAATTAAAGAAATGTTCGAGATAAACAGTTATTGAATTATAAGAGAAGGTAACTGTTTGTCCTTCAACTAGAGTATACTCCTCATGTCTAACATTGGGTTTTAGTACCATTTTATTAGTATCTAATTTACTTGCTGAATTATTATTGGTTATACTTTGAACAAAATTCATACTAAAAAACAATGCAAAAACGAAGATAAAAATAATACTCTTACTTATTTTGTATTGCTTATTTCCTGTCATTTTAATACCTATCCCTCACATAGTTTTAGTTTATAAAATATTTAAATAATTGTAATCTTAAATACAAAGAAAGTAACCTTCTTTTTCAAACTTTTATTGAGTAGTGATCATTTCGTTTTTTTTCTTTCTAAGATAAAATGTTATTAAAATTATTATTGGCACTAAAATGGTTGTTAGATAAATAATTCCTCCAATAAGAAACATTGTAGACATATCTGTCACATTAATGATAGGTTCAAAGATGATTGGAGAAATAAATTGTCCCAAATATAACATTGAATTATATCCACTAAATAATCGTCCTCGAGATTTTTCAGCTGTATTGTTTATAAGATAAAGACTAAGATTGGGCATTACTAATCCAAAACCCAATCCTCCTATAATAGCTGCTATGAGAATAATGGTATAACTAGATGCATATGATAAAATAATAAATCCTATTCCTAAAAGACTAAAACCAATTATGAAAATTGGTTGAAAGTTTAGAAGCTTTTTGATTTGTTTGAAAAATAACCCAATTGTTCCTGCTACTAAATTGACTAAGGATAATGCTAATCCTATAAGGAAATTAGATACAGTAGGACTTATCGTTGGAATATAGAAAGGTAGTTGTGTTGGGCCAGTATAAAATATTAGCATATTGATAAAAATTAGTAGGTAACAAATAGCTATGATCCATTTGATACTTTTTCCTAAAACTGGTTTATCATTTTTTATTATTTCACTTTTTTCATCAATGACTTGTTTTATTTCAGTTATTTTTTCATCAATATTTTTTGTGCTTTCTGGGAGTGAGATTATTGTATTGGGTATTAGAAGAATTGGCAAAGCATAAATTAAGAAAGGCATATTCCATCCAATATCAGCTAATGCTCCCCCCACTAGGAGGAAAATAACTCCTCCAAAAGCTGAAAAAGCAACTTGAAAACCAAGAACCCGGTTACGCTTTTGCCCTTCATAATAATCAGCAATTAATGTTAAAGTAGTATTAGTTATACCTGCAACAGCTATACCTAAAAGTATTCTACCAACTAATATCACGTATAAATTTTTCAAGTAAAAACCAGAAGTTCCAGCTAAAATGTATAAAATAAGAGTCGAAATAAGGATTGGTTTTCGTCCAAATTTATCAATTAATATACCTATAAGTGGTGCAACTACAACAAAAGCAATAGCAGGTATTGTTAGGCATAGTTTTGATAGAAATTCCGCATTAGGAACTGCTGCGAAAAATATTGACATAGATTTTATTGCAGGAGAGATAGTGGAACCAGCCATAACAGTTAATGTACTAAGTAATAACAAAGTAGCTTCCTGTATTATTCCTGATTTAGGTTTTTTATCTTCAAGTATATTTTGTTGCAACCAGAACCCTTCTTTAAAGCAATAGTAATAATCCCCTAAAATTTATTAGTATAGTGCTTTATTAAATATGACTTAATGCTCTAATTTGCAAAAGATCATAAAAATAATCTATCATGATAGTTATACAAAAGAGCAATTTTCAGGTTGGTTGTGATGGATGAATTATTATCCCTAAAAGAAAGAATAGAATATCATACATCAGTTAATTTAATGCAAAAGGACTTAGTCAGAGTAATGGTAACAGAAAAGGGTGGAAGAATTATTGCTGTAGATTTTGGTGAAGGAAATCTTTTATGGGTAAATGACGATATAGAATTTAATTTAAAAAACGATGAGTGGAATTTGGGAGGGATACGAACCTGGATTTCACCTGAACAGTTATTCTTCTATTCAGATCCTGAGAATTTTGATGGGTGGTTTTGTCAACGAAATCTTGATCCAGCAGATTATTTTTTTACTAAACAAACGAAAACACAAACTTCTATGGATTCAAATATTAATATTGTTAATATGGCTACTAACGAGAAATTAATTGGTAGAATTAACAAAAATTTCAGCTTAGGGAATTGTTTAAGGACTGCTAGCTCATTAAAATTTGAAATAAAAATTTCCACCGAATTACTTCTAGAAGTTTGTGAATTTCCAGTAGCGCTTTGGACATTAGTTCAAGTACCAGTTGATAGACAGAATAAAGGAATTGTAACAATCCCTGTTACAGAAAATTCACAACCAATTCATTATTTTGGACAAATACCTGCTGATTATTTGCAAGTCGATAAATCAGAAATCAAATTTATAATGGATGGAAGTAATGAATTGAAATTGGGTATTAAACCAGAAGATCTTCAAAATCCTGTAAATCAAAAAATGAAATATACTTTTACAAAAAATCAGAAGAGAATGAGTTTAGAACTTTCATCTCTTACAGGAGCAACTTCACAAGCACAATGTTTAGATAAAGCAAAAGCTAATCCTAATGGACCAAAAGGAGTTTTACAATGCTATAATTCGGATTGTAATAAATCAGGATTAGCCTTTGGTGAATTAGAAATTCAAAGCAAACCAGTGGAAAAAACAGGTGAGTATTGGAAAGCTAAAGAAGAAATACTAATCACTTTTGAAATGAATTTAGATTGAATTTTGTTTTAATAAAAGTAAATGAAATCTATTTAAAATTCAAATCTATACTAAATATGTGAAGTGATTATGCCATATACTTGGTATCATATAGGATTCGCAGTGCTACTTTTTTCACTAATTCCCTATATTGATCCCATCGCAATTATTCTGGGAACAGTATTGATAGATATAGAAGGAGTTCTTTACCTGCTGTTTAAAATAGGTGTAGAACATGGCTATTCTCATAGTTTGTTGGGAGTAATGATCTATTGTTTACCATGTGTATTCTTTAGCTGGTTATTTTACTTTGTTTTGGGGAAAATTACAAAAAGATCGTACAATTTCAAATGGTACCTATCTTTAATATCTGGTATTGTTGGTTTACTCTCCCATATCTTCTTTGATGGTAGTCTATATCCTGAAATGAAAGTTCTTTATCCATTCTCAAAAAATACTGGATTATTATATGGTCTAATGAGTTACAGAACAGCAGTGATAATTTTAACAGTAATGTTTTTTGGTGGGATATTGATACTATTAGTGAAAATTATCTTGAAAAATAAAATTAAGATAATTAAAATGATCTTTTACAATTTCCCACCAAAAGTAACTGATGTACAAGAAACAAAAATCTTGGAAGAAAGTGCTATTCAAAGTGATGTTTGATATTAAGCATAAGTTTAAAAATAATGAAAGGGATTAGCATCTTGTATACATTTAATGAAACATAGAGATAAGAAGTTGATATTTTCAAGTACGAGTGAATTTTCGTGATTTATTTCGTTTTCGTAAAATTAAAACTTTTGAGTTCATTGTTTTTGGTATGTATAACAAAATAATTGGTGAAATATAAAAATGAGTCAATACGGCAATTATGACAGAGCACCACGAGAAATGCACAAGGTCACCTGTGCTGACTGTGGAAAAGAAACCGAAGTTCCCTTCAAACCAGATGGCGAACGACCTGTTTACTGTCAAGACTGCTACAAAAAACGAAAGCCACGAAGATATTAATCTCGTGTTTCCTTATCTGGTTGAATAAAAACTTTTTTTGGATGTTTTATTCATCCTTATAATTTTTTTAATTATTTTTATTTTATTAACAAAACTAAAAAACTCGTTTATCTTTACCTTTCTTAGTTTCAATTTCATTCATTAGTTAGGAGTAGATTCTATTTCAAAAAAAGAGTTAGTTAATAAAGCCGTTAAAGAATTTGCTGATGGTAATCATTCTGAAGCAGTAAAAATTCTTGAAAAAGTTATAATTGATTTTCCTGATTTCTTTGAAGCTTGGGTTAATCTTGGTACTTTTTATTGTGAATCAAATCAAGCTGAGAAAGCAATAATCAATTTTAAAAAAGCGCTTGAACTCGAATCAATGAATGGTACTCTTTGGTTCTATTTAGCTATTGCTTATAGTGACATGCAACAATATGATAAAGCTCTTGAAGCAAGCATAACCGCTTTAGCTCTAGATCCTAATAATCAAAAAATCTGGTTAAATCATGGGTATATTCTAGAACAAGCAAATTTACCCAAAGATTCTTCGATGTATGAAAAACTGAAGATTGAAATAAATCAAAAAAGGAAAGAATTAGGATTACCACCTATACAAATTAAGTAAAAGCATTCTAATTTCTTTTTTCTAAAAAATTTAACTTTGGTTAAAAATCTATTTATTTTCTATCATTCTTATTAAGCCACATTCTGGACATACATATTTTGTTTGTTTATGAAACCCGCCTTTTCTTTTTACATCTTTCATTTTCACTCGCTTGTTCTGTTTGCGACATCGCGGACATTCCATGATTCATCCTTTTAACCTAATTTTTTATGCATTAAAAAATTAATTATAGTTTTTTTTACCAATAATTTTTCTTTTTCGTTTATCAGCTAATTTTCTCGCTTTCTTTATGAATTTCGATTGTAATTGATGATTAGCCATTCTTCTTCTAATAGGTCCTAGATTTAATATTACTCCAACAAATCGTTGAAGCATTTTATGTGTCCAAAGGTGCTGATTGTCATATAGAAGGTTTTGAAGTTTACCTGTCTCTAAAGCCATTCTAACAACTCGTTCAAAAGAATCTTTTGGTGTATGCATCGAATCTTCTCTTCGATTCATAATTATAGCTTCTTTTTTGCAATTTCGTGCACAAACACCACATCCAATGCATCGTTCATAATTTATTTTAGCTCCCTTTCTGCTATCGCTACTCTCAATTAAAGTGATTGCTTCTACTGGACATTTTTTAACACAAATATTACATCCAGTACAATTATCAGTTTGTATTTCAGGAATAAAATTACTATAGATATCAGAATTATACCCCAAACGCTTATACGCAAGTATCGCTTCACAACAACAACCACAACAGTTGCAGATCCAAGCAACCTCTTCCTGAACGCTATCACCAATTTGTACTAATCCTAAATCGACACAACGATCAAGTATCTTATGAGCTTCTTCTTTATTTATTTCTTTGGCAATCCCGTGTTTTGAAAGACTCTTAGCTGCTCCATTAAAAGTTAGACAAACATCTTGTGGTTGATCGCAAGCTTTTCCTTTGTGTTCCATTTTATGTCTACAATAACATGTACCTACTGTTATACAGCTTGCAGTGTCTATTACTTTTGATGCTCGCTCATAATCTAAAACAATTGAATAATCCTTAAGTTGAATAGTTTCTTCTTGAACAAATACTCTATCTATTGGTGTTTTAGTAGCGAAAATGGCAAATAAGAAATCATCCTCTTCGTTTAGATATTGATAATAAAGGTCCGATAGGATTTCTCGGTTAAATTTACCGTCTGTGCGCATAATAGAAAATTCAAAGAATCCCGCCATAGGTGGAGCTAAAATATATGTTCGTTTATCTTTTTGGCAACCATCTAATAACAAACCTTTACCTGCTAATGTATCTAAGATTTTTTCCGCTTCCTTTGGTGTTTTTTTCCAAATCTTAGCTGCTCTTTCAGCAGTAACAAAATTGATCGGTAATACTGATACAAGCTCAGCTTCCTCCTCGGTAAATAATACCTTTAAAATTTCTAATAGTGACTCAGATAAGGGAGCTCCTTGCGGTGCTTTATCTAATCTTTGTTGTAATTGCAAATAGCTATTTTTCTCATGCCCTTTTTTATGACCCATTTGACTTATCTCCTAGAATCGCCATTAAATTCAATAAATCTACATATTACTTTTGTATTTAGCACTATTCTCACTAATAACTTTTACTTGTTTTTAGTTTGATTTAATCAGTTAATTACTGTGATTGTTGTTTTACTTGCTTTTTTTGTTCATACAAAAAGGTTAAATAGTACTATATAATACTATCCTATATAGAATTAATGGGTGATTTTACTATTGAATAAAGAAGAACTACTAAATGTCGCCAAGGAAATTATGTTAGAAACTCGTGTTGGGTATGTCTCTAACATAGATAGTGATGGATTCCCCAAAATAAAAGCTGTTTTTAACTTGAGATACAAAAAAGAATTCCCTCATCACGCTTCTGTATTAGAAAAATATGACAATAATTTTACTAACGTCTATATCAGTACAAATACTTCATCACAAATGATCAAAGATTTTATGAGTAACAACAAAATAGCAATTTATTTTTGTGTACCAGAAGGTACTAAGGGAGTTATGTTACAAGGTTTTGCTGATATTGTAGATGATATGGATCTTAAAAGGGATATTTGGACAGAAGGTACAAAAATATATTATCCTCTAGGGTATACTGACCCGGATTTTACTATCCTCCGAATTAAAACAAATTACATTGAATCTTGGTATAAAGGTCAAAAACATACATTGATTGTCAGGGATAAAAAATGAAATTTAAAAGTAAAGGTGGATTTCTCATTGCTAAAATCCACCAACTTTCTGGACGTATCTTTGCTAAAATCTTGAAAGAAGAAGGAATCGAACTTAATCCTGCACAAGGACGGATTATGTTTGTTTTGTGGGATCAAGACAATATCTCCATTCAAGAGCTTGCTACAAAAACCTCTCTTAGTAAGACTACACTAACATCGATGTTAGATAGATTGGAAAAAATGGGTTATATCCAACGTACACCTTCACAGGATGATAGAAGAGAAATATTGATCAAATTAACTGCAAAAGATAGATCTTTACAAACTAAATATCAACAAGTTTCAGAAAAAATGATAGAGCTATTTTATGAAGGAATGTCAGATGAAGAAATAATTATTTTTGAAAAAACTTTAAGCGAATTATATGAAAATCTCAAAAAACATGAATAAAAAAAAGAGAATAAGGATAATTTATTCTCATTCATTGATTCTAGGGTCACCAACAATCTGAACAGTATTTTCTTCTGTATCTTTAATATTGAAATAAGAAACCATTTGTGGAACATCAACTATTTCAGTAGGTTTCAAACCTTTCTTTGCAAGATATGCATGTGTTTCATCAAGATTTTCTACTTCAATTGTTAATATTCCCCAACTCGGTTCTCTTTTAGCTTTTGGATCTCGAGTATTAAGGCCTACACTTGAACTACCTGGAAGCTTGATTTCACACCAGCCGACTTCTGGACTAAGGTACCAGCCAACTTCAAAATTGAACGTTTTAGTATAGAATTCTTTAGCTCTTAGTAAATCATCGACACCAACTTGAAAGAAGACACGAGTAATTTTCATGGGATTATCTGTCAAAAAACCACCTATAAAGACAAGTTAGAACGATATTAAAGAATTTTTTCAATAAAAAATAAAAATGGATAGAAGTTTCTATCTCATTTTCGTTTATTTTTATTAGACTTTATTATTTTTGTAATACCAACTATACCAAATAATGCTGGAATTGTTATTAACCAATTAAAACCTGGTAGAGATCTAATTTTGAAATCAATTGCATTTCTTATAATTTCAATACCATAGCTGTCACCTTCGATTTCAAAATCAATGGAAAATGGACCTTTAGCAGTGCTGGTGTAATTTGCTACGAATTTATTATCTTCATCTAGATCATAAAGGTATACAGTTTTATCTTCAAATTCTTCGTCCTCTGAATGAATTGTTCCCTTAAGATGATCAATCGTATTAGTATAATTAACTCCGAATATGTTTGTTAAATCAGACGTTTCAGCACTTAGTGTATATGTCTCATTTATGCTTCCTTTAGATGGAGCAATTTCAATATTTGTAATACCTGATAATCCTAAAACCGCTTTTGAAATCGCTACACTGAAAGGATAGACATTAACATTAATTGTATTATATGCTCCTGTACCACCAGTAACTAATCGTTGATCTGAAACTACTCCTGATCCGTAGATGATTTCTGCTCCTACTTGAGTCATTTTCGAATAAGAACCACTATAGTAGCAAACCTTTTTTCCTGCTACTAAATCATCTGCGTAAGCAAGCACTAAGGTTCCAATACAAAGACCACCAACAACAAGACCTTCTTCATAGGCTATATTGAGTATATCATGTACATCGTTATTGATTATAAGATAAGTCCAATGTGCTCCTGATGGGATAATAACACAGTCAAATTCTTGAATGATTTCTCTAGTCATATCATAAACTGAGATATTTGGTGCAACTGGTCGTTGTGGTTTATTAGGACAAGACGGCACTAAGCTAGAAGTTCCAGCAGTTGTAACGTTACAACCAAATGCTTCAAATTGTGTTTTTAACCAGAAATAAGAATCGCCAAAATAAGTTCCAATGATCAATAAAACTTTCATGTCTTCAAGACTTTTAATTTCCATTTGAGAAAATCCAACATTGTTTATGGATTGAACCTCAAGAAAACTATCATGTTTAGATGGTATTGCTGAAAAAAGATAAATAATAAGAAAAATAGCAAGAAATGAGCTTTTTGTAAATTTCATTTTTTACTCACCAAAAAATTTTACTTTATGTAGAATACTGGTAAATAAAAATAAGAATGCATTAGTCTTGGATATTAACCAAAATTAAGTGCTTATCGATGCATTATTTTTGTACTTTCTTATGGAACCATTTCTTTGGGAAAATAATTCCTACTTCTTGTTGATATTTTCTATAAGGATCACCAAACCGTTTGATGAGATCTTTCTCTTCAAAGTGAATCATAATAGGTGTATAAATAATTACGAAAACAGTCATAAGAAGAACGAGAAACCAAGAATTGATCAAGAAAGCAATACCGATAAACGTAGGCATCTCACCTAAAGTTTGGGGGTGTCGAATATGTTTGTATATCCCTCCATACATCTCAGTCTCTTTTGAAGGTGTGTGAGATTCTTTACCAGCGTGCGCCATTCCAACAATCATTAAAATCATACCCGGAATAATGATCACTAAACCAATAATAAAACTAATCCACCAAAATTGGGAAACTAACCAATCAACTGTGGCAATAGGTAACCAAAACCAAAGAATCATAGTAACAAGAATAAAAAACTCAAAAATCATAGCAAAGATACGTAAGAGGTGACATTCTTTCCAAGCTTTTTCTCCTCGCTTTTCACTTTTAGTCATAGGCATAGTACTTGAAGAATATAATATAGCAAAAAGAATCATTGAAAAAATCATAAAACTAAAATTTAACCACTCAAGCATAAGATCATCTTCAGTTAAGTATTGGATTCAGTAAGAAATAAAATAAATATTTTATGATAGTAAATATCAACAATAATTAAATTTTCTTATCTAGCATTCGTCTAGGATTTTTTTGAAATCATTTTTGTGAATCATTAGTAACCAAGCAGTATTTAAGATAAAGTCGTTAACATCACCAAAATCATAACCTTCAAGAAGATCGAAGATTTTCTCGTCAACTTTTTCCATTAAAGATGACGCTAGATCTATGCCATCGATATAGACCTTTTCAATAATTTTAGCGATACAGTCTTCATTAAAAGATTTGTTCTCATCAGAAAGATCTAGTAGGATTCTAAACGCTTCATAACCCCTTTTGAATTTCTTATCTTTGGTCATATCCGATCGCATTTCTTTGGTCAGATCATTAAATACTTTGGCAGTGCGCATATAGATAGTAAGAGATTTGTTCTTAAATTCATCATCAGTATAGATTCGTTTACCTGCTTCAACAACCAGACCTGCATCAGATAAGGTGCTGATATACCGGTAAATTGTTTTATCAGATTTTTCATTTCCTTCCAGTTTATAGTATTCCTCAATTTCTTTGATTGTTTTTGGACCTGTTCGTAAAAACTTTAGAAGAATACTATAATCGTTATCATAAAAACACTGTGCTACTTCTTTATCTGTTATATTTTTTGCTACCTTTTGATTATATGTAATAACATCTTGCACTTGCATTATTATTTCACTGTATACTATTATCCTTTTTATGATATTAAATTTTTCTCATCTATTGTAATATCTATCTTAAAGACAAGATATTAATCTCAAAATAATTACTATCCGTCTTAAATTATGATAGCGTCTCTCAATAAATGAGAAAAGTTTATATACTTATTGAACTATACTATATACAAGCGAAAAAAAGGTGATAAAAAATGGCAAAGTATTATACCTCTTATCATAAGAATGGTGAAATGAAACCAGCAATTGATAGAATAGTTGAAAGACAAAATTATCTAACAGAAGAATTTATGATTATTTGTCATCGATAAATGATTAAAGAAAGAATTAAAGTAAAACCTCGAATCTTTTTTCTTTCTTGATTATTCTTTTGATGTCTTAACTCTTTTTATAATCAAAATAACAATTTGAGTAATAGGAATTATTAAAACCAACTCTACAAAAGGAATGCTTGATTCTTCTGTATGAACAATCTTGGGAAGTAAGTCTAATGTTCCATCTGGTTTTGTTTCATTATTAGCAAAGAATATTGGACGAATAACCATTGAACTATCTAATTTAAACATAACAGCACTAGCATTAGTTATTTGGACAAGTGGTACACTAAAATTATAGCTTTCTAGTTCACCTGGTAAAAGTGAAATATTGGGTGATTCCATAGTATATCCTGCTATTGGTGAAAAATCGTTATCTATCCCAACCTTCAATGTGATAGGATAATAAAAGGGGGCATTACCAACATTGGTTAATTGGGCTGAAATCTCGAGAGAAGAATTGATTTCATAGGCAAAGACTTTTGGCAAATAATATTGATAGCCCATCTTTAAAGCAGCTGCTCTAGCTCTTTCTATTTTTCTATCAGCAAAATAAGCTGAAAATTGATCTTCATCCAATAACCAGGAAACATGGGTACATTCAACACAAGTAGTGAAATTCTGTACATCTTTAGGTGGGAAATCATCCCACAAATCTTTTTGGATGTCAGGATAAACTTCTCCTCCAATAGGTTCGGTTTTCCACTTATCATCTTCTCCACTGGCAACTAATAAATTATAAAAATCCCATTCATCTGCTCCAATTGTTTCATATGCAAAAGAATCATCATGATAACCAATATTCAATAAAGAACTGTCAGCTGTAGGGTAACGAACAAGCAAACGAGTATTATTGAAAGCCTTTTCATACGCATAAAGAATTCTGTTCTGAATTCCCTCGTTTGGGAACCATTCTTCATGGGGATAAGTATGCCATTCACCCCAGAAACCAAGGAGCCCGAGCTCAATAAATCCTATTCTTACATCCCCATCATATTGTTTCCCTAATTCATCGATGAAGGATTCCAAAGTTGATATTAAAGTTTCATTAGAATAATCAGGACAAATTCCCCCTCCATAATCACTATACGAATAGGTTGTTAATCCATTAAGCAAAAAATCGGGTATGCCTGTGGGTTCATCCGGATAATCAAGATAAACTCTAAAAATTGTTTGATGCCCTCGAGAAGCTACTTCATCTAAATTCGGTTCTAAGGTTAGATCAAAAGTATAAGAATCAAAATTATCCATTACTTCCTTTAATGGAACATAGAAATATTCCATTGAATAGGGAAAGGTATCATATTGTTCACTTATATAAGGGAAGAATCCTCGCAAAGGATTTTCCTCTGTTTTATATGGGTCATAAACATAATTTGTTGTTATTGTTTCTCCGTGTCCATTAAAAACACCTATCTTATTTTCTAAAGGGTAGCATGTGAAAAACATCATACTGATAGTTAAAACAAATAAAATACGATTGATTTTCATTTTCCTATTTCATTTAAAGTAATTTACCTTGAAAAATGTAATGCTATTCAGAATGATCACTCTAATATTTCAATAGGTATAATAGATTGATTTCTCTATAATTCTTTAAGAGATAAAAAAATTAAAGGGATATTTATGAATAGAAATAGAAAATTATTCATTTTTACAATAATCGGATTTTTGGTTGTTATTACAGGAATTATTTTGAAATCTTTTTATTGGGATAATTTGTATACTTTTATACCCATTATAGTAGGTGTGTTAGTTATTTTTATTGCCGCTGTAATTTACCGATTTTCAAAAAGAATTCCAACACCTGTTGGAGAAGATCTAGCTCCTGCTTTCTCTGAAGAATATCGTTTGAGAGCAGATGAAATATATAGACAAAGAGTTGAAGATGCTATTCAAATAGCATTAGGAAAAAAGAAAGACTTACCTTTACAAGTGAATATCTCAGCAGTAAAATATCAAGGAACAATCCATAATGATGTTTGTATGGTCTGCAAATTATTTCTAACACCTAAAGATTCAATTTTACAATGTCCTACTTGTGAATCGTTATATCATAAAGATCATTTACTTACATGGATTACTTCAAAACAAAGGTGTCCCGTTTGTTCAAAAGAACTCTATCATAAAGAAGTTACAAAATAGGCGATATTTCCATTTTTTATTATCTAATTTTTATTTCAAAATTTACTTAGAATCATCAAGATAATATTTTTTAGCAATAATAGGATACAAATTTTATGACTGAAGAAAGTAAAATACTCTTAGTTGAAAAAGAACAATCCAAACCTCAAGTTAAGCGATTGGGTGCCCGAATTGTTGCTATTGTTTTTATGTTGGGTACCGTTGGTCAAATCGCTTGGGCGATTGAAAATACTTGGTTTAATACCTTTATTTATGATGTAATAACTCCTGATCCTAGACCTATTGCTTGGATGGTTGCAGTAAGTGCAGTTACAGCAACAATTACTACACTCTTTATGGGTACTTTGAGTGATCGTACAAAATCAAAACTTGGTCGTAGGAAACCATATATCTTATTTGGGTATATTCTCTGGGGGGTTATTACAGCTGTTTTTCCAACAGTTGCATACATACAAAAGATTGGTATTGCAATTGTTATGATCATTATTTTGGATGCTGTAATGACTTTCTTTGGTTCAACATCAAATGATGCTGCTTTTAATGCTTGGATGACAGATGTTTCAGATTCTTCAAATCGAAATCGAATTCAAGGGTATAACGCTGTTACAACTCTTATAGCTAATCTCATTGCTCTAGGTGCTGCAGGAATAATTATTGATGTTTTCGGATATTTTATTTTCTTTTATATCATGGGTGGAATAGTGACCATTGTTGGAATGATCGCTGGTATACTGATCAGAGAACCTGTTGAACCCATAAGAGAAAAAATAGAAGAAGAAAAAAAGAAATCTATCTTTAGAGAATTCATTGATATTGTTAAGCCTGAAAATCTAAAGGAAAATAAGATATTATATTTATTATTCATTAATCTGGCTTTAATTGGAATAGGTTCTCAAATCTCTTTTCCGTATTTATTTATCTATATTGAGCACTTTCTTGCTTATAGCAAAGGGGATATCTCAATAATTGGTGGAATTGTTATCATTCTCTCAGGCATTGCAAGTCTATTGATTGGTTTATTTAGCCACAAGGTTAATAGAAAGACTTTCATTATAATTTCGGTTATTTTAACATCTATTTTTCTATTTGTTTTTGCTTTTGTTCAACATATCGCATTAGTCATCCTGTTCTATTTCCTACAACTATCAGCTTCTATGGGTGTTGCTATTGTTCAAGGAGGTTGGATGTTAGATAAATACCCAGTAGGAAAAGTAGGTAAATATCAAGGTGTACGAATGATCTTCTTTGTAGCTATTCCTATGGTTATAGGACCACCAATAGGCTCAGCTATTATTCGACATTATGGTTATCCAACAATAATTGATGGGCAACCAGGTTTTGTTCCCACACCTGAGATTTTTCTCTATAGTGCTATTGTTACCCTTCTAGCATTGATTCCCTTATTCTATATTAAAAAGGAAGAAGGAATAATAAAATTTGAACCCAAGAATAAATTAGGTGAAAATCAAGAGTAACCCATAATTTATAATTAAGGTCAATTAACACCGAATTTATGGAACCTTGGAAACGAGAGGAACAAGTTGTAAAAAACACTGTTTCTCCTATCACTGTTAAATCCTTGATTAAGGATTTTCAAACTATTGGATTAAAGAAAGGCGATATTGTAATAGTTCATAGCTCAATGAGTAAGATTGGTTGGATAGCTGGTGGTCCTGAAACTATTGTTGATGCTCTAATGGAAGTTATAACACCAGAAGGAACTATTGCTATGCCATCTATGACTACTGGTAATACCGATCCACAGTGTTGGAATTATCCTCCTGTACCACAAGAATGGTGGGAAATTATTAGGAAAGAATCAACTCCTTATAGACCTGAAATAACCCCAACAAGGGGAATGGGACGAATACCAGAAATATTCCGACAATACAAAGGTGTTTTACGAAGTAACCATCCAATTGCATCATTTGCTGCATGGGGTAAATATGCAAGAAAGATAACTGAAGAACATGATCTTGTTGAAGAATTTGGTATGAAAACTCCTTTAGGGAAATTATATGATTTAGATGCTAAAATACTCCTACTTGGAGTAGGATATGAAAATAATACTTCATTACACCTTTCTGAAAGTTTGGCTGACTTACAAAATCATCCAATAATGCCACAAGGGGCAGCAATTCATGAAAATGGGAAAAGAGTTTGGTTAACGTGGACTGCAAAAGTATCAGACTCAGATGATTTCCATGATTTAGGTTTAGCATATGAAGCATCAATAAACTATAAACCTGGACGGATTGGTCAAGCTGAAAGTCGATTAGTATCAATGAGCGATGCAGTAGATTTTGGTATTAAATGGTTAAGGGCAAATCGTAATTATTCAGAAAAAAATAATGAATGAAAAATTAGTAAAAAATAGAAAAAAAAAAGATTGGGATTAATTCCCTTCTTTTCATACATCTGAGACTTCTACTATTTGCTGTGAGGAGTTACCATTTTGAGTATTGCCTGGACTATCAGGTGGGGCAACCATTTTGCCGGTGTAAATCTTTGCGATCCAAGCTTTTCCTCGAAATCTTTTACGTACCCATTCAGGCATGATCCATCCTATATACCCAGTTATTACTGCTGCTAAAACGATAAATCCTCTAAGAATAAAAACGATAGCAGAAACATAGGGATTTTTTCCTGCTCCAAATATATAGAATCCTAAAGATAAACCTGTAGTGAGCATAAGTAAAATAGACGCGGTAATTACTTTAAATCCTTTTTTCGTAACAATATCTTTTGCTTTTCTTTGAAGTTGGTTAGTTCTAAGAGATAACCGGATATAAGTATATGAACCAATTAAGAATAATCCTCCAGTTAGTAGAATATACGGTTTTGTGATATCTGCTGCAGGATAATAGAGATGGAAATCAACTCCTTCAAGAATAATTTCTGTATACCAATTAGCTTCAGTAGAAGCTTTTGTGAAGATATCCTGTAAAGATAAACCAATCATTCCACCAACTACAACACCAAAAACTGATGTATAAATGGATTTGAAAAGATCATTATCTTTGATTAAATGTCTATTACCAAAGAAATAAATCCAGTTAATAGTGAAGACTAATAAAATAACTCCAAAAATTTGTAGTATTTTACAATATTTTTGAATAACTGGATTAGTAGGATTTAAACCTTCAAGAAGAAAAGCTATTGCTAAAAACAATTCATCAAGAAACAAATTGGTATAAGTCATAATAAGTAGAAAAGTTCCAATTGTACGTTTCTTAAAAAAATTCCTTAATAATAGTAAAACAAATACTCCTAAAATAAGAACGTTGAGTGCTCCAGCAATCAAATAAGGATAGGAAAATGCTCCAATAGCCATAATTAATCCTCCTGGAAAGTATCAATGAACCACTTAAATGCTTGGTAAATACCTGCTCCGGTTATAGCAGAGGTTTCAAAGCATGCCCATTTGATATTTGAAAGTTGACTTAATTCGAATTGATTTACGAAATCAGCTCGACTAATTTTTTCAGCTAGATCTGCTTTATTTAATAAAATCATAACTGGAATCATTTGGTCAATTTGAGTATTAATTATTTTATGAAAGATCTGTTTAGATTCATCTAACCTCATAACATCTGAGCTATCAATAACATAGATCAATCCATCTGATTTTTCATTAATATCGCCCCACATACCTCTAAAATCTTCTTGCCCACCTAAATCGTAAATATCCATTTTTAATTTTGGCAAGTCGATTACTTCTCTATTAACGCCCATAGTGGGGATAGTTTCTTTATGTTCCCCAGCTATCAAATATCGTACAATAGTTGTTTTACCGGCTTTGTCTAGGCCGCATATTGTAATATTTACATGTTTTGTTCTTGGTTTAAACAATTTAGCAAAGAAAGACAATTGTTATATAACTCCTTTAATTTACTTATTTCCACAAGTCCTTACCGAACTCATTTAATGCCTCATCGTCTTTATTAGCATCTTTTCCTTCATTGAAATTGAACTCAAGTGTAACGATAGAACTTATTTTAATTTTCAATTGGCCTTCAACCAATCCTGTGTAAAGATTTGGTAGAATTCTACTTAAAGTTTCAATATCAACTAAGTCTTTTTTCTTTAACTCTGAGATAGTAAAGGCAAAAACCTTGCGAATTGATTCAGAATCATATTTCATGTCATTATAGACAGCTACTAACGAGGCAATATTGCTTCGTTCAACTTCCGATGGAACTTTAAAAATATATCCTGAAAAGACAGTGTCATTTGCTGTACTTGAGGAAAAATCTCCCTCTTGTGCTCCCATTGGCATACTTTTAATTATGATTTGATTTAAGGTGTTTTCTGGTAAAACATCAGGATATGCTTTTACTAGTTCAAGCCCTTTTTGACCCATTTGAACTAAACATAAACTTATTGGCTTCATTTTTAATCCTCATATTAACTTTTCAATTATTGTAAACAAAAGAATTTATCCCGAGATGGTATTTAAATTTTCTAGTAAAAGCATATTTCAATCATTTTATTTTTGTCGATACTTTTTTCGAAAAATTGGACTTTAAATAATTAAAAATGAAATATAATCTGAGATTATGATTTAAAAGACCTTTATAACTCCTCGGCAATAAGTCATAAATGTTGGGTTCGGGAGCAATCCATTCCCGTTCCCTATATTTTCTCATTTGTCTTGTTTTAGCGGACTTTTTAAAAGAAAATTGATACTTGTATTAAAGCCTTTTAGGTGGTCTTCTTGAAACAGGGATCGCAGTCACAAAAAATTAATAGCTTATTTTATCAAAAAGAGTTTTCTATTTTGAGAACTGAGGATACTTCACAAAAACTATCCTTTTTAAAATCAAAAAATCTCTCTTATTATCAAATGGGTTTACAGTGTGTTCAATCTCAAGAATACTCAAGAGCATTGAATTATTTTTTCAAAGAAATTAGTCATAATCCTGTTTCCTATGTTACTTGGAACTTAGTTGGTTCTCTTTTTTATAGAGAAGGATTATTTGATTTAGCAAAATTTTGTTTCAACTATGCTCAGTGGTTAAAATCTGATTATATTAATTTCCTTGTAAATGATCAATCATCAACTTCTGTTGTTAATAAATCACCTTTTGTTAGACAAAGACCTTCTTTTGTTCACGTTTTAATTTAAATAGTCTATTTATTAGCAAAAGTTTTGCACATAAAAAATACTTTCTGTGCATTTCTGTTTAATTTTTATAAAAAAATAAGAGAAAGAGAATGGCTATCTATTTAGCCATTTCCATTGCAATAATAGCATTATAGACAATGCTTGGTTTGATCGATCTTATAGGGATATTTTCATTTGGTGCATGACCATTTATTCCTTCTACATTATTGCCAACAAAACATATAGGGGTATAAGGTGTAAAGAGATACGCGGGTCCCGAACCGGCAGCAACAGGTGTAGTAACAGTTGTTATTGGTTTAGTAATCTCATCTGTTACCTTCCTTAATAACTGGATAAAGGGATCCGAAATTGGTGTTTTTGCTGGATCATACCCAGTTATAAGAGAAACATCGATATCATCAAAGCCATGTTTCAGTAGATGTTTTTTAAGCAATTCTTCAGCTTTTTCCATTGTGAGATTAGGAACAAGTCGAAAATCAACTTTAGCGCTAGCATCTGCAGGTACAATAGTTTTAGAACCTTTATCTTGAAAACCACTATCCAAACCAGAAATTGTTAATGATGGTTTCAAATATAATTCCACCAACAATTCTAAACCAGTTTTACCAAGGAGTATATTATCAAGTTGATAATCATGTTTGAACATTAATTCAGTTTCAGTTCCTTGTTCACTTAATGCTTCTAGATCTTCTCTATCAGGTTCTTCTACTAATTCATTTATTCCTTCTATGAGAATATTTTCATTTTCATCCTTAAGCGTACTTAAAGCCCAAACCAATCGCCAAGCAGCGTTTGGCGTAAGAGCAGCAGAACCTGAATGAACATCTGTTCTAGGAAATTTTGGTGGACCAACAGTTTTAAAGTCAAAATAAGCATCCCCTTTTAAACCACAGGTTAAATCTACTGGAGTATCAAAAACTGCTACATTATTATCACTTGGGGTTAGGAATGCTCCTTCCCAGATGCAGCCATTTGCTTTTAGTAGAGCGTGATTTTTTGTAGTGAACTTCCCCAAATTATTTGAACCTGCTTCTTCTTCGCCTTCAAGAACAAATTTCACATTTACTGGGCTCTTGCCAAATTTGTCTTCTAACAATTTTATACTTAACAAGCTAATAACAAATTCCCCTTTATCATCAGCTGTTCCACGTGCAAATAATCGATCATTACGCTCAGTTAATTTCCATGGAGAGGATTCCCAAAGATCAAGTGGACTTTCAGGTTGAACATCATAATGATGATAGAACATCAGAGTTTTCGGTGCACCAATATTTTTTTCTGCAAAAACAACTGGAGGCATTTCTGGTGCAGTAGGATATTGTTTCGCAGCATATCCAAATGATTTTAGTATTTCTTCTAGTTCAGTTGCACACTCTTCGATTGCTTCTGGTTCTCTGTAAGCTATCGTAGGAAATTTCACTAGATTCCCTAGGATTTTCTTAAATTCACTTTCATATTTTTGAGCATTATTTACCCATTCAATATAGGTATTTTGTAATGTCATTCTAATAAACTCTCAAGATTATTTTCCTTTTAGGTTTTTAGCAACCCGCTTCTTTGTATATTTTGAACTTTAAATCAGTTAGTATTAGATAGGAATAAATTACTAATAATTAATAAAAAAATTAAGGAAAAAGATTTATCGAAATAATAGTATCAATCAATTTTATTCGTTTATTATGAAACCATCTCTAATCTTTTTTCCAAGATAATCTTCAGCAATTTCAATTACTAAATATTCGGGTATTTTTGTTACAGTGCAAATCCAAGCAATTGCTAGTCTCTTATTTCCCCCTATTAGCTGATTTACTACTCGTATATCTTCTTCTGTTACACTTATACCAGGAGCATAGGTATAGCTACCTTGAATTTCTTTAGTCTGAAAAGTAGTTTGACTGCTTGGAAAAGAAGTTTTTTCCTCATCAACCAACTCAAGATAATGAAGTAATATTGATTGAATGTATTCGAAGGAAGATTGTTCGCCTGGTATATCCCAACAATTTAACATCACTTTTGAAATCTCTCCACTAGTTGTTGTGAACTCAAAATAATCATCTAGTCTTTTAGTAATACCATCAGGTGCTTTACTACCATGAGTAAATGAAAAATCGCTTATAGAATAGAGTAGAACACTACCGGAGGTATATCGATCTTTCCAAGTAATCTTTTGTGGAGAAATGGTTAATTTGCTACCTCTAACTGAAAGCCTTAAAGCAATTAATAAAATTACTCCAAAAATTAATCCTAAACCCGCACCAATACCAGCACAGACACCTAGATAGCATACTCATTAGTATATCCTAAAAAATCTAATAAAAACGATAATATTGCTCCCAAACTCGCATCTATAATTGTATTGAAAAAAATCAAGAGAATACAGTTCCGCTTAAACTTCTTTTGTTCAAAACAAAGATGAAATTCAAAGGCTGATTTTCTTAGAAGCGATTCTTCAAGTGAAGTTTCTTTTTCAATATTTAATTGACCTTCTGAATTAAGCTCACTAATTCTCAAACCCTCCCAAGGGTAAAAGATTGATAATTCGATCTTTTTTCACTTATATAGTTTAATGACCTTTGAATATAAAAATGATTTTTAATTTTGAGAGAAATCTTTCATTTTTTATTTATTTTCAATTGTGTATGTTTTGTCAGTATTTTTTGAATTTTTTCTAGAGCATCTTTTAGAATCGCTTTAGGACAAGCAATATTAAATCGTTGAAATCCCGCTCCTGATGGACCAAACATAGCGCCATCATCTAATCCTACCTTTGCTTCTTTCTTGATTACTTGGTCCAAGATTTTAGGTTCTATTCCTAAGGGATTAAAATCTATCCAAGGTAAATAGGTCCCTTCTAGGTCAAAGACTCGAGCAGATGGGAAGTGTTCTTCGATGAACGATTTTAAAAATAAATAATTCTCCCAGAGATAAATCAGAAGAGCATCCAACCAATCTTCACAATCATTGTAGACTGTTTCAGTTCCAATCATACCAAAAATTCCTGGAGCACGTATAGATAGGTTACTAGTGGCTGAAGTGTAATTTTCTCGTATATACTTGTTAGTAATTATCACATTACTACTTTTTAAACCAGCAACATTAAACGTCTTTGAAGGAGCAACACAAGTTATCGTATGATCAGCTATTTTCTCTGACAAGGAAGCAATAGGAATGTGTTTATGACCGTTAAAAATAAGATCACAATGAATTTCATCAGAAATAATAAGGACATTATTATCAATACAAATCTCTGCTAATCTCTCAAGTTCATCTTTCTTCCAAACACGTCCCACAGGATTGTGAGGAGAACATAAAATGATCATTTTTGTTCGAGGAGTTTTGCATTTTTCTTCTAAATCTTTGAAATCAATCTCGTAATGATTTTGGTTTATAACTAATTGATTATTTAATACATTGCGGCCATTAGCTTTAATTGAATCAGCAAAAGGGTAGTAGACTGGTTCTTGAATTATTATATTATCTCCCGGTCTACTAAATGCCTGTATTATGATATTTATTGCTGGTACGACTCCAGGTGAAAATTTTATCCAATCCTTCTCTAATTTCCAATCATGTCTTCTATGAAACCAATTTATTATTGCTTCTAAATAAGAATCAGGAGGAAGAGTATAACCAAAAATACCATGATCAACTCGTTTATGCAATTCATTTAGTAAAGCTGGTGGAGCACGAAAATCCATATCAGCTACCCATAAAGGTAATAGATCTCCAACACTAAAATATTCCTCGAGAAATTTCGAATCCCATTTAATTGAATGAGTGGTTGTTCTATCTATTATTTCATCAAAATTAAATTCATTTTTTTTATTGTTCACTAGAAGCACCTTTTGGGTTAATATTCAATATTCATTTTGATTGTTTTTCATGCACAAATACTTTTCTAATATTTTTTTAAAAAACAACAATATTGATTAATAGAAATAATATAGAAATATTTGTGCTCCTAATGAAAGTACAAGTAATGAATCTTTACAATGATATTGCTCCAAAAAACAGTGGATTAATAGCAGACCATGGTCAATCCTTTCTAATATCCTTTGAGAAAAAGAAAATATTATTCGATACAGGTTCTAATGGGAAATATCTTTTGGCAAACATGCAAAAATTGTATGTTAATCCTTCTGAAATAGAGACAGTTATTTTATCTCACGGACATTTTGATCATACAGGAGGAATTAAGGCATTAGTTCAAGCTCAACTTGATAATAGATCCTTAACAATAATTACTCATAATTATGCCCTACTACCGAAAGGGGCAAAGAAATTGAAAGGAGATAAGGTCTCTATTGTTGAATTTGGTTATCCCAAATTATCAGAGGAAATCAAAAATAGGATTAACTACATTTTAGTCAAAGATTCTTATCAAGTAACTCCTCATCTCTATACATTGGGAGAAATCAGTGATCGCCCTTTTAAAGAAGGCATCTCGCCCAAACACATGTACTGGTTGAATAATGATTGGCAACCAGATATTATGATAGATGATTTATCTATTGCCTTGAAAACAAAAGAAGGCTTAGTTATAATTTGTGGATGTTGTCATGCTGGCTTACTCAACACTTTACTTAAAGCTTCAGAATTATTCCCGAAAGAACACGTACATGCAATATTAGGTGGAACACATATGCTGGAGTTTAGCGGTGAGGAAGTTGAATTCATAGCTAATGAATTGCGCGAAAAATATAATACTCCTAAATTGTATCTCAATCATTGTACAGGATTAAATACGACTGATCAGTTAATCGAAATCTTTGGAAACGATATTGTTGGTAATTGCTTAGTTGGAGCTAGTTTTGATTTTGTATTATAAAAAAATAAAATGTTAACTACATAAATAAAGTAACAATTTAATTATTTTTGGTGTTCGACAATGTATAAAGATAATAGCTGGCCAATCCCAGAAGGAAGATTTGGGTTAAATGTTTGGAGACTAAATCGTATCTTATCATTAATTTACTCAAGAACTAATACAATTGAATCTACTGAAAGAGAAGTACCAATGCTTTGGAGCATGATGCATATGTTTAGCACTTGTCAATTAAGCAAATTGGTGGCTTTACAACGAGGATTAGACCCAGAATTTGCTGCATTAACTTGTGCTTTTCATGATATCTATACTTTCATACAAGGGAAAACTAAAGATCATGGAATAAAAGCTGAAAAATATATTAGAGAAATAATTACTGAATATAATACTCAGAAGAAGGAAAAACTTCCGGAAATTAGTGAAGAAGATATTACTCATATAATAAAAATTATTCAAGCACATAGTGATAAAAATTCCATTAGTGAGGATCCTTATATTGAACTCCTTAAAGATGTTGATTCTTTAGATAGTTATTTACATGGTTCAACTCTGGGAAGAAAATCAGGTAGAATTCCTCGAGTAATTAACCTTCTTGTAGAATTCCATATTAACCATACAATATCAAGATATTAGTTATTTCTTAAAACAAACAAGACTGTAGTTTTAAATTAAATGAGAACCTAATTAAATATGATGAATACCATTCGCTTATAGGGGATGTTGTTGAAAAAGAGCAAGAAAATTATTAGCATAATAATCATAAGTATCTTCTTTTTACCTTTAGTATTAGGTGCTGATAATGAAACAACTCCTTACCCTAGTTCTTATCCCAATGGCGTTCACAGTAGATTAATTTGGGATGCTTTGAATTGTTTACTTTTTGATGCCTTTAATGAAACTGATCCATTCTATCAATGCCGATATGAAATAGTTACATTCTCAACGAATTATCTGGATCAAATATATCATGCCCAAGATGATTATGATGCTAATTATGCGTTACAATGGGGCCATTATTGGAATCCTTTTACTAAAACAGGATTATATGGAAATCTTGGTGCTCCATATCATGTTGACAATTATTTTGAAACAGCTGTTAATTATTATCTAGGATTAGGAGTTTATCCAGTAGACAAACAACTTGCTTATTACAACTTAGGTTATGCAATACATCTAATCCAAGATTGCACTGTTCCCTATCATGCCCAAAATAATCCTTTTGGAAAGCATGTCGAATATGAATCATTTTGTGATTTCCAAGATTTATATGGAAATATTGACCCACCAGAAAGTGGTGTCTATTCCCCTCAAAGAGACTGGAGAAGAGAAATACGCGCTGGAGCATGGGTGCACCAAGCTGCTTTAAGTGCAGCACCATATCATAGTATAATAGAATCAAATGATTATAGTTACAGTTTATGGCTAGATATTGCAAATTATCTTATGGGTGAGGCTGTGAAACTAACTGCTGGTTTCATCTTTTATTTCTGGCAGTATGTAAATGATTTAGATTTCGACAATGATGGTGTATCAGCAATGGTAGAACAAGAGTATAATGCAGATTATACTTGTAATGATACAGATGCTGATCTATTATCTGATCTTGAAGAGATAACTTTAGGTAATGATGGATTTTACACCAATCCAGCTTCAAGTGATACAGATAAAGATAATTACTCTGACTACGATGAAATATATGTTTATTTCACAGATCCTACAAATAAATATGATAGTCCATTTTATTTTGTACCGCTTTCTTGTAATAATTTTCTAGGTTTGAGCGATAATATTAGTACAATAACTTTCTCCTGGTCCCAGCCAGCTAATTTCTTATCAAATTGGCATTATAAATTATTCAGATTAGAGAACAATACAGAAATCAAAATTTATTCTGGTTCTAAAAGAACTTTCACCTATTCACCACCTAACGTAACAATATTTTATTCTTATCGCATATATTGTTACAAATCGGATAGTATTAGAGGAATTTATACTCAATGGGGTGGTTGTATCCTTAGTTGGAGTTCTTTAGTTAATATTAAAATATAACCTTATGATTTCCCTATTTAGCAGTTTATTTTATATTTAGTAAAATTCTTATTTTCATCTATGAATACAAAAAAAGAGATTATTTTCTATCAAGAATTAGCTACAAATGCTTGGCCTCCTAAGAAAATTATTCCCTATAATGGTTGGCTTTTACGAATAGATGATGGTTTATATCAAAGAGCAAATAGCGTTGTTCCTCTTTATTATTCTGGTGAAGATCTTGGTAGGGATATCAAAACAGTTGAAGGAATATATACTGATCATAACCTAGAAACGATTTTCCAGTTACCAGATTACTATCAACCATTAACATTGTGGGATAAGCTTCTAGAGTTAAATTATGAAATTCACGCGGAATCTATGGTAATGCTTGGAAAAGTAAATCAAATGCTTGATCTACCTCTCACCCAAGATTTTTACTATTCAATTTCTTCTGAACTTTCATCTGAGTGGTTTAATTCTCTTCAATCGTTTAATAATTCAAATTGTGAACGAATTGAAATAGCTAAGAAAATAATTGGAAGGATACAACAACAAAAAATTTTCTTTTTCGCCAAAGAAAATGATTTGATCGTGGGAATCAGTTTTGCAGCAATTGAACGAGGTTGTTTGGGAATTTACAATATGGCTGTTAATCCAGATTACAGAAGAAGGGGAATTGGTCTCGCCTTAATAGCGCAAATGGCTTTATGGGCAAAGAAAGAACATCTTGAGAATATCTATCTACAAGTTCAAGGGGATAATTCTAAAGCAATTGCTCTATATGAAAAAGCAAAGATGAAGGAAATCTACAAGTATAGATATTTCATAAAATGATAAATCAAATCCCCATTGTAAATTATATCAATCATAATAATCAAGAGGAAAAATGATTCATTTTAGATTTATTTTCAATGAATTCTCTTAATACTAAAGGTTTTTAGATATATAAAATAAAATTAACCTCTAATTAAGAGTTTGATTTGTTGAAGGAACATGACAGAACTTGATGAAAATTTGCCTGTATTGGAAGAGAGGAACTTTAAATTAACAGATAATGCGAAATTATCATATATTGTTTCTCAAGGAACAAAAGAATTAACTATAATCTTTATTCATGGATTAGGTTCATCTAAATATGATTTTCTTGACGTATTTAACTATGAAGAAATGATATCTTATAACCTTGTTCTTATTGATCTAGTAGGGCATGGAAACTCATCTATACCTGAGGATTTTTCCTTTACTATGAAAGAACAAGCTGAAGTTCTCCTCAAAATTATAGATTCTTTGAAATTACCAGAAGATATTGTAATAGTTGCTCATTCAATGGGAGGCCCGATAGGAATAATTCTTTCAGAATTATTAGGTATTAGATGTGTTGGGTTAATTTATGTAGAAGGCAATCTTGATGAAAATGATTGTTTCTTTTCAAAAGAAATAATATCAAATAACAATTTTGAAGATTGGCTAGCAACTGGCTTTAATAATTGCGTTGAAGATTTGCGGAAAGATCCAGAAATAAAAGAATATACAGAGAATTTCATTAAAGCTGGAGCAGAAACCATTTTTAGATCTTCTCTGGATCTAGTAAAAGAATCCATAGAAGAAGAATTATTTCATAGAGTAGTTAATTTATCTATTCCAGTTCTAGCAATTTATGGAGAGAAAAATAAAGGACGATTCACTTCAGAAGAGAAATTAGCCTCAAAATTTCCATTAATTTTTATTCCAAATGCTGATCATGGTCTAATGATTCAAAACCCCGAAAAATTCTATGAAGCGCTTATCGATTTTTTGAGTCAATTTTAGCTGGAAATTAAATATAGATTTCTGAAGTAAAAAAAATTCACTTTTATGATCTTCTGCTTAACATCAAAAAAAACTTTTTCTGAGCAAAAAAAGCCTTTTTTTTAACTTTTAATAAAATGTTCTATTTTGCAAAGTTTAAATATGGAAGTTTCCCCTATTTGTTTATAGTGTAAATCATATACTTTGATCGGATATAGTGATTTTAATTTCCTTAAATTTATTATATTATATTAGAAGTTGATTTAAATGGGTGCTAATGTTAAGAATCTTAAAATAATGATTGTAGAAGATGATCCATTAATCCGACAACTTTATTCTCAGATTCTAGATCAAAAAGGATACCACGTAGTCAGTTTAGCTTCAGACGGGGATGAGGCAATTAAACAATATAAAAAATTAGATGAAAAACCAGACTTGATTATTTTAGATTTTCGGATGCCAAAGAAGAATGGTCTTCAAGTAACTCAAGAAATCCAGAAAATTAATTCAAAAACAGATATATTGATGATAAGTGGTGACCCATTATTTGATAGTAGAGCAATTATTTCACATAGAGTAAATGTGATGCAGAAACCTGTTCAAATGAGTGAATTACTTCATGTGATTCAAACACTAAATGATTTGTAATGGATATAGAAAAATAAAAAAGCATTAGCTTTCACTACAAAATTGTTCGCTATTTTCAGCTTCTTTACTTATGTCATTAGCCCATTTTTTAGCATCTACAATATTTCTCTCAGTTTCATTTACAAGTGGTTCAATGAATTCTTTTTCTCCAAGAATTTTATTTTCCTTTAGAATTTCTTTCATTTCAGCAAGAATTTTCGTTCCACTACCAGCACAACAACAAAACAATCCAATGTTTTTATCCACGAATTGATAGGTTTTGAGAAATGAACGTACAACGGGATTTAAACGCCAACCCCAAACTGGTGTTCCCAGAAAAATCAACTCGTAATCATTAAAATTAGTATCAACATTCTCTAATTTTATTTTCTTTTTAGTCATCGATTGATATCCCCCTTAAAATATAACATAAAACCTTTTGAAGCTACTTTATCTTTTTCAGGTTTAATTCTAATAACTCAGCATTGATTTCAGAAGCAATTGTCTCTGCCATTAATTTTGTGTTGCCTGTTTTTGAATAATAAACAACTAAAGTTTTCATAACTAATCATCTACCAACATTATTTATACTAATTTTGTATTAAAGACTTATTTCAAAGTCAATTTCCAGTTTAATTTCAAGAAGAAGTTTAAATAATCTTGATGTGAAATTTTATTGATAAATATGCATTTATTACCAATAGCATTTCTAATAGTTTCAATTATAATATTGATATTCTTTGTTATAATATCATTTTCCTTTATTGGACTATTCTTATCTGAATTGGGCTTGTGGCTTTCTTGGATACCTCTTTCATTTATTATAATCTCAATACCTTATCTTGTGGATTATGTAGGAGGGATACACCCAAGATTGGATTTCTTTTTCCTCCTAGTTAGCGCTCTCTTTAATTTAATTTCTTATATCCGCTTAATGTTACCGTTTTATCAAGTGTCAGAGACAAATCGAAAATTAAGAAAAGTTATGTCTAAATCTCTTGGTCAAGATTATCTTGATTATATTGATCCAACAGTAAGAACAAAATTATTCAAAAGGGTAAGATTTCGATTATCCTATTATCTTTCTGGAATTAATTATAAAAAAATAGACAAACAAGTAACTTCTGTTAATGATATACCTTATCATACAATTGGTGAGAAAACACTCAGCCTTAATATCTACTACCCAAATAAAGGACAAAAAAATCCGGTAATTGTTTATGTTCATGGTGGTGGGTGGATGAGAGGTTCAAAAGATCGATTTCTTGAACTACGAATATTAAAGAGATTGGCTTATTTTGGATACACTGTTTTTAATATTGATTATCGATTAGCTCTACAACCAACCTTTGCAACGTTAAACACTATTCCTCATGATAATTCAACTATAAGGGAAATGGTTTCCGATGTGAGAGCAGCTATTAATTTTGCTAAAGATAATGCTGAAAAATATCATGGTAATCCTGATAAATTATTTATTTTTGGTCGTTCAGCAGGTGCTCATTTAGCACTTTTAACAGCATTTAGTTGTAATGAAGCATTTTTTGATTTTGAAAATGTTTATTGCAATATTAGTCCAAATGATATAAATGGTGTGATAGCCTTTTATCCCATAACTGATTTTGATGATTTGTATAAATTTTATGAGAAAAGCAATCTTGTACTAAAACAAGCAATTTATAGGGGAACAGGAAAACTTATTGAAGATAAAAATCTATTCAGAATTTTTTCACCAATAAGTTATATTAATTCTGAAAATATTTCTCAAATACCACCAATATTTCTAACCGCAGGTAAGGCAGATAGAATAGTTGATACTTATCAATCAGAAGAGTTATTTGAAGAATTACAACAAAATGGTATAACAAGTGTATATTTAGAACTACCATGGGCAAATCATGCTTTTGATGTAGTTATCAATGGTCCAGGTGGTCAACTAACATTTCAATATATGAAGCAATTTATGCAGTGGGTTTTAGCAAAACAAAAATATGCTGAAATAGAGCACATAGCTAAAGAAAATGATTTGTTAGATGTTTTAGTAACAAACAAAACTAAAATCCTCACGGAAATGAAGTGTGATAAATCAAACGAAGAAATCAAAACTTGTTTAATTGATTTAAAGAAAAAGCAATTATAATGTTGAGTAAATCCTTGAGATTTTACTCAATATTAATAATCTTCCTTTTTTATTTTATAACATAGAAATAGGTGAATAATAAATGGATTTACTAGCTCTTGCATTTGTAATATTATCCACATTACTCTTTGTTATATTTGTTCTCTTCTCTTTTTCAATTTTAGGTTTATGGTTATCTGAAATCGGTCTGTGGTTAATTAGTTTGCCTTTATTTATGATCGTTGTTTCTACTATTCGTATTTTTAGAGATTATTCCCTTCCCGACAATCGTCTTGATATTATTCTCCTAGCAGTGACAATTTTATTCAGTTTTATAATCCTTTTGAGAATTATTATACCTCTTACTGAGATTAGAAAAACTAATTTATTATTACAAAGAAAAATGGAACAATCATTAGGTAAAGACTATCTGTTGTATGTAGATTTTTTCAGTAATTCAGATTTTTATAAAAAAGTTCGATTCCAATTTCTACATTATTTTCTGGGGGTAAATAAACGAGCTTTAGATAAAAAAGTTGTTTCTGTCCGTGATTTAACTTATCATAAAACTGATGACAAAGAGCTAAAATTGAATGTTTATTATCCAAAAAAATTAGGTCATTATCCAACCATATTATTTATTCATGGTGGTGGATTTATTGTTGGTTCAAAAGATCAGCCTAAACAAGAGAAGATTTGTCAGTATTTAGCTAACTATGGTTATTGTATTTTCAATGTTGATTATCATCTTACACCTTTATCATATCTAACATCAAAAGATAAATCCATTAAACATGATTTATTGATCTGTGATATGGTTACTGATATTCGTAAAGCCATTCTTTTTGCCAAACATCATGCCAGTGAATATAGCGGTAATCCTAATGAATTCTTTGTTTTTGGTCGATCCGCAGGGGGGCACCTAGCTTTATTATCAGCTTATAGCTGTTTAGGTAGAGTTTACAATCTAGCAGATTGTGATGGTCAAATAGAAGAACATGCAATAAATGGCGTGATAGCTTTTTATCCCGTAACAGATTTTTCTGCTTTGTATAATTATTATGGAAAACAAAATCTCGTTAAATTTTTTATGACTCGAGGTGTTGGAGGTTCACCTGAAGAATTACAATATCTCTATCAAGTTTTTTCACCAATCAGCTATGTTAGTGAAAAATTTATTCAATATATTCCACCAACTTTTCTTGCAACAGGTGAGAGAGATAGATTAGTATCACCTGAGCAATCGAGGAAACTCTACGATAAATTACAACATATGGGTGTTAATAGCGTACTTCTGGAACTCCCTTGGGCAAATCACTCTTTTGACACTATTCTCAATGGTCCGGGGGGTCAACTAATAATAAAATATTTGACTCAATTTTTAGTTTGGGTGATAACAAAAATCCGATTTGAGAAAATCGAAGAATTAGCTCAAAAATATGGTTTATCAAAGATAATTCCAAAAGAGAAATACCAAACAATTCATGAATTCAAGGATTTTGATTATAGTAGAATTGATGAGGATAATTATAATAAACCATTCTTTGAATATCTCTATCAATTATATGGCCCTGAAGATACAACACAATAAATGACTTTTCCCATACTATGAAAAGAATATTTATTCCTTAATTAACATGTTATGTTGAGGTTTACCTATGGATTTATCAAATTATGCTAATTATCATATTTGGGCTGGAGATAAAATACGAGCTATTTTGCAAACTGTTACAGAAGAAGAATTCCTTAAAGAACTCGGAGAATTTTTCAGTTATCCAACTTTAAGAAAACATATAGAACACATACTAGTGGCAGAAGAATATTGTATCTCATTTATGGATAAGACCGAAAAAGATACTTTCAATTCTGAAGTGGAAAAGATTTTTCAAATGACCAATGAGAAGCTCATACAAAAATGGGCACAAACAGATATTAAATATGCTGAAATGTTAAGAGAAAAAAATATCGTTGGTGAATGTATTTTGCCAAATTTCTTAGGTCATGAGTTTACTGTTAGCAATATGGATTTTCTACTGCAGTATATTACACATACAACTTTCCATCGTGGACAAGTAATTATTGCTCTTAAAAAACTTGGCAAAAAAGTATGTGGAACTGACTTCTTGCATTATCTACATGAAATTGCACCAATACCTGAGGAGTAACCTCTCATTTTTTCTTTCTCAATAATTTTTTTTTTCATATATGAGTTCTATTGTAGGTACCTACGAGATATTTTAATTGACCAAAATGTTCCATTTCATGACTGAAATTTAACAGATATCTAGAAAAGGCTAACTCAGTATCGATTTCACTAATTTTATCACTCTGATTGATTACATCATCAAGAAATTGAATTGATACCTCTTGAGCTTTAGTAAGAAGTTTAATTGCTTCTTCTTTCGATAACATATCTTTCTTCGTAAAATTGAAACCGTCAACACCAGGTTTATACTTTTCAACATCCTCTGTAGAAATGAATGTAGCGAAATTATATTTTTCAATTTGATCAGTTACCATCACTTTCTCAAATGCAACAATATGTGGTACTATCCAAGCAGCTGAATTAGATTTCCCTGTTGGTTGATAGAAATACCTTTCTTCATCAAATTTCTCTAGATATTTGATTATACTTGCTCTAACTTTCAAATAATTTGCTTTTATTAATTCGAAATCTTTCATCTTCTCTACCTCTAATTTTCACTACATTTTAATTATCTTTAGATTATATTAATTTTTAATTTAATATAATTCCTATGGAAGTTTTTTATTTGATGGTGTCTATAATAGATTATGAGATGGGTGTAATTATTGAGTAAACTACGAATCCTGCTCCTAACTGATCTACATGTAAAACTTGATCTTGATATAAAATCTCTTGAAAAAATAACCAGAAGGGAAAAAATAGACTTGATAGTCGTAGCAGGGGATCTAACCACTTATGGTACTGTAAATCAAGTGAAAAGGATTCTAGAAGATTTATCAGAGATTGAATTACCGATTTTTTATGTTCCAGGAAATATGGACCCAAAAGATTCAACAGATATAAGCTTTCAAAATGTTCATCCGCTACATGGACGAATAGAGTATTTTCAAGGATATAATTTTCTTGGATTAGGAGCATCAACACCAACTCCTTTTTCGACCCCTTTTACTATGCCAGAATCAGAAGTAAATGATATTTTAGAAAATGCAAAAGAGCAATTGCTTTCAGATGATCCACTAGTTTTAATTTCACACAATCCACCATACGATACCGAAGCAGATATAGTAGGTTCCCAAAAACATGTAGGTAGTAAATCTGTTCGTGAGTTCATAGAGAAAGAAAAACCAATTGCTATTCTATGTGGACATATACATGAATCACAAGCTATCTGTGAAATTCAAAATACTTTATGCGTTAATCCTGGAGCAGGAGCACACAGGAATGCTGCGATAATTGAATTAGAAAAAAGTGAATCAGGTTCAGCAACAGTTACTGCTAAATTGATTACTTTTTAAAAAGAAAAAGGAAGACAGGTTTAGTACTAGAAAGTCATTGGTGGCAAAGTTGTATAATATTTTGCTATAGCTAATAATAATCCCATCGCAGTACACAGAAATGAATTAATCACTAACCAAGTCTCAGTTTTCTTTACACCTAAAGTTCGACGTTCCTTTCCATCATTAGCTTTATAGAAGAATGGTAGATGCATCAAAAAAGTTCCCTTTTTTTCTCCGATGCGAAGTTTGCCATTGGTTAGATCGCGGATATTAATATTTGGAAAATAATCCAAGAACAGATGTGAACCATAAGCTAAAAGGTAGGGAATGAAAGCACTAACTAATGCATGATTAACAGTCAATCTCCACCACATACACACACCAAAAAATATTCCCGGGAAAATAGCTGAATGGGATAAAATATCTCGATGAGTCATAAAACCATATAACTTATCAAAATCGGGTCCCTCGGAACCTAAAATTGTTAGAAGTAGAGCAATGATCCAAAATAACCATGTTTCTTTCAGATACATTGTTCCCAGATTCTGATTTATAACAATGATATCAATAGGAATATACGCAGCTCCTATAATAAAACCAAATGTAACATGAGCAGTCCTGTTTGCCAATATAAACACCATTTAATTGAATAATTTAAGCTAAAAGAATAAAGATATTAATCAGCAAAAAGCATTTCGTATTTTCTTATCCGACAAAAATCCGCGGAATTCTTTACTACTACCCTTGAGGTATAGGACTAGAAACCTTGGTAGCTTCTTCTAATACGCTTTAATAGGTAGTTGCTCATATATATACTTGCCATGTAACAATCAATTATAAATCGGATCTGACAGCTTTAAAACAACCTACTGATAATCTGATAGGTGAGAGGTTTCTAGCTTTTTCCCTCTCACCAATTTTTACCAATCTTCTTTAAGCTAAATGATAAAATGCTAATTCATAAATAAAAAAAAGAGAGATCAATTTGTTAGATCTCTTTTTCAAAATAATCAATTTTTCCTGCTCTTGAAAAACCTAATGTAGTATATGTTTCTTCTAAAGATAATGTAGGACCAACAAGGAAAAGAATTGCAGATTCTACACCTGAAGATTTCATTCTATTTGCAGCTGAAAGTACTAAAGGTTTGAAGTATTTTTCATCTTCATAATAAAATGAACCAAACCTAAATTGCTTAGGGTTAGTTGCATTGGGATAAGCTAATGCTCTACCAACAATATGATCATCCTTGCGTATTACTAAATGTATTGGATATCCTACCTTATCTTTCCCTATATTTTCTATAGTTGCTTTAGCTTGTTCTTCAGGTGCACCTAGTTTTTCTACAAAGATTTGTATCAATCCCTTTGAATCTCGAGCGGAATCATAATCTATTACTTCAATATCGCTTGATTCTTCAGCTGGAATTTTGTTTACTTTTGCTTCCATGAAAATATATTGGTCTTTGGAATAATTGTATCCAAATTTCTTTGCAAGCTCTTGTGTACCTCTATAGATATCTCCAACTCGTGTTTGAACCACTTTAACACCCTTTTGTTTTAAAGAAGAAACTGCTTGCTTGAATAATAGATCTGAGCATTCTTTGTGTTCTTTTAATACCAATGGAAATTCCAAGTTAGCTCGTTTAACTTCGCCTTCTTTCTCAGGTAAAATTGTAGAGGTAATAAACCCAACTAATTTATCATCTTTGAATGCATAATATTTCGTTTCTGGGTCAAAACCTTCTTGGGAATAGATTTGTTTTAATCGAGATGCAGGAGTTTGGCCGAAACCTATCCAATCTTTGGTGGCTTCATTACCAACTTGTTCTTGTGCTTCCAAGAATTCTTCTTGGTAGCTTTTGATAGTATATTTTGACATAAGGTAATATATCTTGGAAGTCCGATTTAAAGTCTCCCCTCAAAAGGAATCACCAGAGCACAGCAAAAATAGATATATAAGAATAGCAAACGAAAATCGATGATGTTAATTGACATTAGAAGATGAGAAAAACAGCGTAAAAGGTTTTGAAGAAATCCATTTTAAATACAATGGACCTAGATGGGATGCACATGTTCATCTTTACAAAATAGAGGATACAGCTGATCTAGTTAAATATGCTGGTGAATACAATGTCCAAAAATTCACTGCTATAGTCAGGGAAGATTGGAAAGTATATGAAGAAAAATTCCCAAATAAATTCGTATATGCTCGTTTTATAATGTCTCAAAATCTTTTTTCAGGTGAATTAAAAGAAGCACTTGATGACATCCAATCAATGTATGATTCAGGTTATCCTATTGCTAAGTTTTGGTATGCCCCTCGCTGGCGAAAGTATGTCGAAGACCAACTAAAACAGAAAGTTGAAGGTTTCAGGATAGATGATCTAAAGCTTGATCCCCTTTTTAGCAAAATTGAGGATTTAGGATTAAAAATGATTTTTCATATTGCAGATCCTGATTTAATATACGCACAGAATTATCAACCTGCAAGTTATTATGGAACAAAGGATCAGCACTTAAAAGAATTGGAGAATATTTTAACTCGTCATCCAAATTTGGAAATCCAAGTAGCTCATTTAGCTGGTCAACCAGAGCAATTAGATAATCTTGCTAGATGGTTAGATAAGTTTCCAAATCTTTATGTTGATATTTCATCTGCAAAATGGATGGCTCGGGAATTTTCATATAAAACCGAAGAAGTTGTTGAGTTCTTCAAACAGTATAAAGATAAAATATTATTCGGAACAGACATTGTAACTGGTAGAACCGATAGGGAACCTATTCCAGGCTATTATTATCTTAGATACCTTTCTTACCTAGCATTATTAGAAACAGATGTTCGAGATTTACCTCTACCTTTAGCAGATTCAGAAAACAATAATAAAACTGTAATTAATGGTTTGAATTTAGAAATGAAAATTCTTCGTAAAATTTATTGGTCAAATAGCGAGAAATTTTTCAAAACATAATTTCTTTATTCAAGTTAATTTTTATTTTGTTCAAGTATTTCGCAACAATAATCATAATATTTTAAAGTGCTATTTATATAATTAATTTTAGTTTCGTTCAGTCGAATTTGGTCTTTTGATAATTTTGAAATTAATATTCAAAACGGAAATTATGGTCTTGCATACTTGATTGATATGTTTGCTGGAAGTTATTTCCCGATAATGCCTTATCTGGGTTATGGTTTGATTGGTGCCTATTTTGGAATGATCATAGCTGATAATCCAACAAAAAAACAATTAAGAAGATATGTGTGGATAGGTGTAGGCTTTATTTTAGGTTCAGTGGTAGCATTTCTTATTCCTGATGCAACTTATGCTCAGATTGGATTATTGAATGATATTTTCTTGAGTTATATAGCTAATTTGTTTGAAATAGGTCTTTACATAATCATTGGGGTAATAATATTCCTTGTAGCATTCAAAAGGAAGAGAATTGGTCCTGAAGCTGAAATTAAAGAAAATAGAAGAACTTCTAAAATTATTCTTAATTTCAATAAGAATTCATTAATGTTTTTTCTACTAGAACGTATTTTCGCAGAGACATTCTGGCTAATCATGGAGAAAATATTACCAGATTGGAATAATTATATCTGGACTTGTTTGTTATTTGGTGGATTCTTGGTACTCTTTTGGATGGGAATATCATCATTATGGAACCTAATAAATTTCAAGTTTTCATTCGAATGGTTGCTAGTAAAATTATTCCAAAAGATAAAATACCGTTCTGCTAAAAGCTATTAGATTTTATTACCCGTTTTGAAAAAGTAATTAATGGATTAGATTTGCCTATAGATGTTTTACGAAAGATCTATTGGGATAATTATACTAGATTTTTCAAATAAATGTTTTTTAGCATTAAGAAAAAAAGAGAAAAAAGAACGATGTTATGTTAGCATCCTTTTTCTTTCGCTGTACTTTTGGTAGTTTCTATAACCATAACCATTTCCACTACAATTCCTGACAATATCTTTCTTGAAAATTGTTTCACCACAATGAGTGCAAGAATAGAAATTCTGAAAATATTTGTGTTCTTTAAGCGCGATAGAAACCATTTTCCAGCAATTAGGACAGAATCTCATAGTTTTAATTTCTTCTTTCGCTTCTCTTCGCCAATCAATCATCTGATCTTTGTCAAAATACATCTCGTTGAACATAGGTCTCCATTCCATTCATCAGGTTTTACTCCTCACAAATACCGATGAATTTCCAATTCGATAGTTACTACCTAGTTTTTACTCTACTATTTAAAGAAAAAAGCTACAAAAGAAATCATCAGATAATGAGAATTTTGTGCGCAAATTTCTCAGCTATTTCTGCAAAGTTTATTAAGATTATAATGAATGAAAAATGGATTGCCTATGAGTTTCGATAAAGAACCTTTAGCTATGTTTCTGTTTGGTTTTCTAGGATTATTAAGTCCTACAGTAACTATTCTAGTGTTTCTCATTCGATGGTTGCGAAACTATTCTGCTCGTTGGGAACTAATAATCTCAATAACCTTAATTTGTGTCTGTGGAGTTTTTATTATTTTAATTTTGATTCTTCTATGTAAAATCGGAAAGGAATTGTTCTATGAAATTAAAATAGCTATTGAGATTCGTAAAGAAGAAAAAGGGAAAGAAAAGGAATTGTTATCATAATTGTTTGACAATTTTTTTTCACCTAAATTCTTATAAATTTCTCAATCATTGAAAATACTCAACTGAGATAATAGGTGAAAAAAATGAGCATCAGAGTTGTTGTTGATAGTGCATCAGACATTTCTTGGGAATATGCTGATAAACTTGGCGTAAAAGTAGTGCCATTAACTATTTCATATAATGATAAAACCTTCAAAGAAACTCGTGAGTTTGATTTGGCAGCTCACTATAGTAATTACGAAAAGGATTCTAATTTCTTACCTAAAACTGCTCAACCTTCTCCAAAAGAATTTGTTACAGTTTATAATGAATTGGTCAAGGAAGGAACCAAAGACATTATTGTTGTTTGTATTAGTGCTACTATGAGTGGTACAATGAATAGTGCAAGATTAGCTGCAGAATTCATTAAAGATACTCATCCTGAAATTAAAGTTCATCTTGTTGATTCCAAAAATGCCTCTTACACAGAAGTTTTCCTTGTTGAAGAAGCAATTGATCTGATTAAGAAAGGTGAAAAAGTGGAGAAAATTGTTTCTCGATTGAACGAACTAGTACCTCTACTAAAAACCTATATCTATATACCTAATTTGAAATATCTCTATCTAGGCGGGAGAATCAGCATAACAAAATATCTGCTCGCAAGGTTACTACGTAAAAAAGTAATTATTCGAGTAAATGAAAAAGGAACAAATGAGACCGCTGCGACAGTTTCAAATATTGATAATGGTTTCAAAAAAATGCTACAATTAACAACAAAGAAATTTACTGAATTCCCAAGAAAATATGCTATTGTTCATGCTAATAATGAAGAGCTTGCTAATAAACTCAAAGAATTACTTCTTGAAAAGGATCCAAAAGCAAAGGTACAAATCATTCTTACAAAGTGCACAATATCAACACATACAGGACCAAATGCGGTAGCACTTCTTTCAGACTTTGGTTAGGAAAAATAAAAAAAGAAAGATAAGGGATTAGTCCCTTTCAATTATTCTCATACCAATAGGGAAGTGGTCACTATAACCATTTGTATCAAGTTTACTTGAAGGACGTCCAAAGCGTTTTGGTGAACCATATTTTCCTTCAATCATTTTATCTTCTCTAATAATTTCTACAAATTTCTTCTTAACGTAAAAATTACCTTCATCAACTAAGAAAGCTTTGGAGACTAGGAATTGATCCAACATTATAGGGAAATTTTGATAGTAATTTGTACCAATACCTTTGCTCATTTCTTTCCACATCATATTGAATAGTCGTGGAGTGCCTTTTTGTGCGTTTATTACTTTCTCTTCAGTGTTGGTGCTTAGAGCATAATCAGTTAACGACCTGTTGAATGGTTCATCGTTGAAATCACCCATAACGATTATTGGTGCAAGATCACCAACTATCTCATGAATGCGCGAATTCCAATAAGCTAATGTTTCACCTGCGACTATACGATAAGGTTCTGATTCTAAGGTACCTGCGCTTCTTGCTGGCCAATGGTTGCCAATAACAATAAGTGGTTTTCCATTATCTTTCATCGTAAAGTTAACTTGATAAATATCTCGAGTAGCAACACGTTTCATAATAACATGTGAAAAATCCTCTCCCTTAACGAGTTTGTTAGCATCATAGATAAAAGCTACATCAACACCTCGATCATCAGAACAATCATGATGAGCTACTTGATAATCACGCGTTTTCATTCTAACTTTATCAATGAGTTTATTGAGAACAATAGCATTTTCAACTTCACACATACCGATTAGATCTGGACCTTTTTTACCGTTCATTCCTTTAATTACTTCAGCTAATTGGTGAAGCTTCCTAGTAAGAACGATTTCATTCCACCCCTTAATTTCATTTCCAATTGTTCTTTTTAACTTATCAGTTCTATCCTTAGAATGTTCAACATCAAATAAATTCTCAACATTCCACCAAGCCACATATAGCTCTTTCTGACCTGCTTCAGATTTCGATTTTTTATTCTTTTTTTCTTTAAAATTATTTTTTGGCATAAGATAGACATTAAGCTCTCTTGTTTTAAAGTTTATGAGGAAAAAATGAAGAGATTTTTTATGAAATCTCTTTACAACATTTAGCAAAAATAGCTAATGACTCATCAATATGCTCTTCATCTATACATAATGGAGGTCTAAATCGTATTGTTTTTTCACCACAACCTAGAAGAAGCATTTTGTTTTTGAACGCTACTGCTTTCATTTTATCACGCATTTCTGTTGTAGGTAAATCAAACGCGCACATTAACCCTCTACCTCTAGCATTGGTCATAATTTTTTTAGAAGCTAAACAGGTGTCTTTCAATCCCTTTAGTAGATATTCACCTACTTTCCGTGCATTCTCAACAAGTCTGTCTTCTTCAATGATTTCAAGATATCTTGTTGAGCGGACCATATCTATGAGATTACCGCCAAAAGTGGAATTGATTCTACTTGATTCTTTAAAAACATGATTTTCTACTTCATCAATTCTGTCATCAACCATGATACCACATACTTGTACTTTTTTACCAAAAGCGATGATATCTGGCTTAACGAAATGCTCATACGCCCACATTTTACCTGTAAGACCTATCCCTGTTTGAACTTCATCAAAAATGAGCATCATTTCGTTATCATCACAGATTTTTCTCAATTCTTGGATAAACTCTGGTCTAAAATGATTATCCCCACCTTCTGCTTGTATAGGTTCAATAATTAATGCTGCAATATCTTTAGGATTGCTTACTATTGCCTGATTGATTTCTTCTAAAGATCTTTTTTCTGCTTCTTTTACTTCATCAAGATTTTCTTCTAAAGGGAATTTTATTATAGGTGCTTTTACTCGAGGCCATTTGAATTTTGGGTAATAAGCTATTTTTCGTGGATCAAAAGTATTTGTTAATGAAAGAGTGTAACCAGAACGACCATGAAATGCATTTTGAAAATGAAGAATTTGGTTTCCCATTAATCCCTTTTCACCAAGCTGGAAATTTTTCCTTATTTTCCAATCAAAGGATGCTTTAAGGGCATTTTCCACTGCTAATGCTCCACCTGATATTAAAAATAAATATTTGAATTTGTCTTTCATACAAATTCTACTAAAAGTATCAACAAAGTCTGCCATTTCATCTGTGTAAATATCCGAATTAGCTGTTTTATTGACCGCTACGCGTCCTAATTTTTCCATAAATTCTTTCGTACGCACTTTGGGATGGTTACATCCAAGAGGTGCAGAAGCAAAGAAAGAAAACATATCAAGATATTTATCGCCAGTTAATTTATCTTGGAGATAGAAAGGAGTACTTTTGTCCAAATCTACTATCATTCTGTAACCATCTATTAACATATGTTTTTCTAATTTTTCAAATGCTGTTGTCATTAAAGATCTCTCAAGGAAATATAATTGTTTATATTATAAAATAACTTATGCTAAATTATTGAATAATGATTGTTGTGGGTGCAGTGCTTGGTTTTTTCTATAAGCATTAAAATTGAGAAAGAAACTAGTAGTTAATTGTTTTTTCCATTATTTTTTCGCCTTTTTTTCTTTATAATTAAAAGAAAAGTAATTATTTAGTAATAAGTAATGATAAACAAGTAATTTTGAGTGTATTGGAGTTGGAATTTGTTGCATGAATTAAGTAAAATTCCTGAATTAAAAAAAGAACTATTTGAAAAATGGGCTGACCAAATAATTTCCATCTATAAAATAAAAGAGTCAGAAACCTTAGAGAATATAACAGAATATGTAGCAGAATTCTTTGATAAACTATTTACTAATTATCAAATTTCTTTCTCAGATTTACATCCTGATGGTATATTTCCATTTGCAATAAATCGTTTGGATAAAAAACCACAATATGCTGATGAGGAATTTTATGATGAACTTTTCAAAGTAGAAAATCATATACGTTGGACCTATACATTTGTTTTAACAAAATTATATCGTGATAAGGAATGTCCTTTTGATACTGCAGAATGCCCATATTAGAACCTAAAAAATTAATAAAAGCAAGCAAAAATGATTCTCAAGAAGGTATTTTATCCCTAAAATTTATTTATACCAAAAGTAAAAAAAGAATGGATATAAATTATCCAATAGCTTAAACTGGAATGTACAATGAGACCTCCTACATGTGGAATATGTGATAAAGATTTAGATGAAAACGAGGGTGGATTAGTCAGTTTTAAAAAGAGGTTTTCGGATAGAGTGTGGGAGCGAAAAATGAAAAGAATTAATGGTGTGGGTCATCCACCATATTCGGAATGGTTCTGCAGAAAACATTATCAACAAGCAAAGGATCTAAAAGATCAAACCATCGATAAAGCTATGTCTGTTATACGTTCTAAAGAGAAAAAATGATTCTTTTCATTCTTTTATCTTTTTAATTGCAAATTATATTTCTTTAGGTGAAAATTTTAATACTAAACAATCGTCTTTTCCAATTTTAAATTTCAATCCAGTGGTGTTCATTTCATCTAAATTAGTCTCTAATTTATTTACTTCTGATCTATAAAAGGAATAGAGCACTTCGATTTTTAATTGTTGATCTTTTGGTAATCTCGTTTTTGCTGGGATCAATATTTTAAAAGTTCCTTCTTTCTTTTTACCTCTATTTAAAAGAAAAACTAATAATGATTGGCTTTTCTTGTTGTATCTTCCAACAATTTCAATTTCTACATTTGAATCAAAGGTTTTATCGACATTAAATTGAGAAAGTAGTTCTTCTATAAATTCCTTATTTTGCTTCTTTATCTTGTTAGAATCACGATAGAAAGCGTCAATCATATATCGAGCTCCTAAAGGTGTACCAAAGAGAGTATTAGTTCCTTTACCAAGAACAAATTGATAACCGATTGTTTTATTTCGTAATTTCAAAAATGGTTTAACATTTTCCACTTGCCACATGAACTCTCGAGTGATATAATCAATATGTAATTTCTTGTTGCTTATTGTCTTCGCAAATGCTCCCCAAGGTTTCCAAGAACGTAAGATATTCTGTCTTTCTGTACGTTCAAGATGATAAATAGCGTATTTATTATAATTTTTCAACCGATTTTTTTGGAATTGGAAATTTAAATAAGAAGCAATAATTTTGAGAAGGTTAGCATTCCTACCAAAAATTTTCTGTTTGGTAACAACCGCTGGAAAGAGTTTTTGGGTATCAATTGGGAACCCTTTCTCGTTCATGACAGGAAAATTGGGTCCGGTTATAAGATTTCCACCTGTTTTAACATAATCCAGAAGTTTAGTAAAATCATTCTTGAAAATCGCTCCACGATTATGGAAGAAAACGGCTTTGAGTTTTTTCATATCCCGTAAATTAGCTCTCTCAAGAGCAATAGGTTCAGGATTAAAGCCTTTTGCTAGTAATAAACCAAAAATACCATATTCAGCTTGCATATTAATGATCTTAATTGGTCGAATGATTTTCCCTGTTTGATCAAAATCTCCCGGGATTACACGATGGTTCATTGAATAAGTTGCAAAAGCAATTTCATCATAAATCTCCTCTGATTTAACAAGCTCTTCTCCCAATTTATCAATAAAAGCATAAACGCTTTGAACAGCAGTAAATCTTTTCAGTTTCTTACCAGTGTGACTTATCATGCTGTTGTAGTAGTATTTATTTCCTTCAATATCCTCACCATCTCGAATAATATACATATTAATGCCTTTTGCTCCATGAGCGATGGACCCCATCATGGACTGAACAGTAGCAATAGTTTTGACAGTCACTCGAGGGTCAAACCAACCGCAACCGATTTCTGCAGCAAATAATGGTTGGTATTCAGGTTGTAAATAACCTTTGAAAATAGAAGGAATAATGGAGTTCCAGAAGGGAACATCATTAGTAAAAGATGACCTAAAAGTCTTAGTATTAACAGTATAACCATAAATTTCTACTAAGGGAGCTTTCTTAATAGGATTCGATGGATTAAAGTAATTACCAGATTCTGTAGTTGAAAAAATAAGTGGGATATCTAATTCATGAGCGATTTCACGCAAGTTTTCTAAATATTGGGTTGTCCAATCTTCAAAGAATGATTGCCAAATCATTGATTTTGATACATTTAAACCATCTTTTGGTGGCTGAACTTCATCAAAAGAAAGATAACTTTCTACACAATAAACACTTAATGTTTGAACGTTGCCAAATTCCTTCTCAAGCCAATTATGAAAGCTTTGAATGGTAAATTCATTAAAATCAATTTTTCCGACATTAAAATTATACATTAAACCAGTTTCATTATCTAATTGAAATATCACAATTGGGTTTTCAAAATAAGAAGTTAATTCTCGTTTTAATTTCTTATACCATTTCTTAACTAACTCAAGATATTTGGGGTGGTTAAGGCAAACGTTAAAATATTCTTCTGTCTTATCTAGAGTTCCATCAGCCTTTTTTACTACTACCTCAGGATAAAGTTCAGCGATCCAGAGTGGAATGCCAAAACCTTGATATTCCGAGTAAATGAAAGGTCCAGGACGAATAATAACAGGCAACGCTAATTTTTGGCAAATGGTAAGAAATTCATGTAAATTCCTTCTAGGATGAGTATCACCTTCAAAATCGAATTGATCCTCATATAATTCATGAAAAATCCAGGGGATATAAGTGGAAATAACATTAATTTGCCCTTCATCCTTAAGGACTATAAGATCTTTTTCCCAATTTTCAGGGTCAATACGGAAGTAGTGGTATTCTCCAGATCTAAGAAAAGTTTCCTTATGATTGAGTTGGAAACGACCATTCATGGTTGTAAGTTGGAACAATAGTTTATTGACCTCCAGATTTCTCATATAAATTATTATTTTTACAATATTTTGCTTTTACTTTATAATTAAAAGTATTGCCATAATGAAGAATCAGTTAATTCGAATAAAAAAAGATATTTCTTAGAATTAATATTAAAAAACTATTAATTATCTATAGTCATAGTATCAGTAAAATATTTTTGGTGGAAATTTTGGCTGCAGGATATTTTGGTAAAATATTGCGGGTTGATCTAACTCGAGAGAAGATAACAGAAGAATCTCCTGATGAGTTAATCTATAAAAGATATATCGGGGGAGAAGGGTTTGTTGCTTATTATCTACTCAAAGAATTGCAACCAAGAATTGATCCTTTAAGTATGAAAAATATCTTGATTTTCGCTTCAGGTCCATTAACAGGAGTTGCTCTTTCAGGGGTAAGTCGTAGCTGTGTAGGCGCAAAATCACCCCTTACTGGAGGTTTTGGTGAGGCCGAAGTAGGTGGTTTTTGGGGGACAGAATTGAAACGAACAGGGCATGATGCAGTTATCTTTACTGGGAAAGCTCAAAAGCCTGTCTATTTTCTAATAACAGATGATATCGCAGAGATAAGAGATGCTAAACATTTGTGGGGGAAAACTACCGGGGAGGTACATGAAATCATTAAAGGAGAATTAGGTGATGAGAAAGTTCGAATAGCATCAATAGGTCCTGGTGGAGAGAACCTTGTAAGATATGCTTGTATTATGCATGACTTAAGGCACGCTGCAGGGAGAACGGGTATGGGTGCTATCATGGGTTCAAAAAATCTCAAAGCAGTAGCTGTTCGTGGAAAATTAACAATACCCATAGCAAATGACGAGTTATTAGCTGAATTAAGAAAAAAGATGAACAATGAATATCTCAAAGATTTGGAACACTTTTCACTATTAGGAACAGGTGGTGATCGAATGGAATCCTTTGTTACATCTGGCAATTTATCAGTTCGAAATTTCAGAGATGGTGTTTTTTCTTCAATAGCTAAAATCGATCCAAGGACAATAAAAGAAACAATTGGCTTAGAAATGGAGGGGTGTTATGCTTGTCCAATTAGGTGTAAAAAAATAGTTCAATTTTCAGAACCATGGGAGGTGCAAGCAAAATATGGCGCTCCAGAATATGAATCGCTAGGAGCTTTTGGTCCAAATTGTGGTATTGATGATGTAAAAGCTATTTGTAAAGCAAATGAATTATGTAATAAATATTCCTTGGATGCTCTATCTACTGGAGTAACAATTGGTTTTGTTATGGAATGTTTTGAAAAGAAGCTTATAACCAAGGAGCAAACCGATGGTTTAGATATTACTTTTGGAAATAGTGAGGTTCTAATTCCGCTCATTGAAAAAATAGCTAAACGAGAAGGAATAGGTAACCTGCTAGCTCAAGGTGTCAAACGGATTGCTGAGGAACTAGGTGAGAAAGCGAGAAAATTTGCTATGCATGTTAAAGGTTTGGAAATACCGATGCATGAACCGCGGTTGAAAAGAGGTTTAGGTTTGGGTTATGCTCTCTCTCCCACTGGAGCTGATCATATGCATAATTTGAATGACCAATTTTTAACAAATGAAGCAACGATCGAGAACTATAATCCTTTGGGGATTTATGAAACTATACCACTCGATGATTTGGGCCCAAGGAAGGTTCGAGCACTTGTTTATCAAACAAATTGGCGAACTGTTAACAATTGTTTGTTAATGTGTATGTTTCAACCTTGGATTCATAGGGATATAGTTGATATAACTCGAGCAATAACAGGTTGGAATATCTCAATGTGGGAATTAATGAAGGTAGGAGAACGGGTCAATACTATGGCTCGAGTGTTTAATATTAGGGAAGGATTTACCGCTAAAGATGATATGCTACCTGAAAGATTCTTTTCGTCAACATCCTCAGGAGCATTATCAAAAACAGCTTTAGATCATAAGCAATTTCTAAAGGCTCGGGAATTATATTATAAAATAATGGGGTGGACTGAAATAGGAATTCCTACTAAAATAAAATTACACGAATTAGATATTCCTTGGATTATAGATTATTTACCGGAAGTATAGCTATGACGTTATATAGAAAATCTGAATTATTAGGAAGTCTCCTAGCAATTTTAATTATATTTAGCAGTATAGGAACTATAACAGTTATACAAGCAAGCAATTTTGAAGCTAAAACAATAACAAACAACTATAGTATAATACTAATGATTGGAGATGGTATGGGGCATAATCATGTTACATTAGGACAATATGTGGAAGTAGGAAAAGACAACAATCTTACAATGGAATCATTACCCAAACAATATTCAGTTTACACTAATAATGTCAATGATATTCTAACAGATTCCGCTGCAGCAGCAACAGCTATAGCAACTGGTGAAAAAACTTCCAATGGAAATATTGCTGTTAGTATCACAGGAGAAATACTGAAAACTATTCTAGAAACAGCAATAGAATTAGGAAAATCAACAGGGGTAGTAAGCACAGCTTTTGTTCAGCATGCAACACCTGCAAGTTTCATCACTCATGTAAATAGTAGAAATAATTATGATGAAATAACAAGGCAAATTGTTGAAAACGCTAATGTGGACATTTTGTTGGGAGGAGGAAGCTCATACATCACCGAGGAACAAATAGAAACAATGATAACGAAAGGATATACTTTTGTTACTAATAAAACTGCTTTAGAAAGTCAAACTTCTGGAAGAATTTTCGGTCTATTTTCAGGAGGACATATGCCTTATGAAGAGGATCGAAATTTAACCTTGATACCTTCTTTAGCTGAGATGACTAGTAAAAGTCTTGAGATCTTAGCACAAGATACAGATGGTTTTTTCTTGATGGTTGAAGGAGGAAGAATAGATCATGCAGCACATGATAATGATAAAGTAGGCGTAGCATTGGAAACGATTGCCTTTGATAAAGCAATTAATGAGGCTTTAATATACACAAAAGAACATCCAAATACAATTTTACTAGTTACTGCTGATCATGAGACGGGTGGACTAGAAATAGTTTCGGATAATTTAAATGAAATACTACCAGTGTTTGGAAATACTGAGGAACAAAATCGAACTATAAGAATATCTCGAGTGAACAGTATAACAGTTGACTGGAAAACGGGAGGTCACACAACTAGGCATGTGCCATTATTTGCTTATGGAAAAACACTCGAAGGAATAGAAGCAAATTACCTAATTGATAATACAGAAATCAATCATTTAATGAATGATTATTTTCTAGGAAATGATCTCACTTTGAATAAATTTGCTGAACCGATATCAATGAACCAATTATGGCTGCTGGGTGCAACATTAGCAATTTCATTTATTACGATAAATATCATAATAAGAAGAAAAAATAAACAAAAAAGAAAACAATAGATAAAAGATAGATTAGCTACTACTTGTTTGAGTTTTAAATAATTTTTGAGCAGCAACACCACGATGGGTTTCTTTAAGTTGCCTATAAACAAGTTTACCAGTAGGGCTAATAATAACATTGCCAACTAAAATGTGAGACTTGTCATTTTTCGAGAAACCATCTTCATTAAATAAATATTCGAAGGAAACATTACGGCTACCATCACGTTCCTCAACTAAGGCCATAATGGTTAATTCCTCAAGCTCATAATGGGATTGTAAGGGATTTCCCCAGCCTGTTTCTTCATGAATATAAGAAAGAATGATTTCTTTCACTTCTTCGAATTTTATACTGATTCCTCCAACATATAATAAAAAGCAATAATCAAATATAATCTTATCTAATATTGTAAAAAAAATACCAGTAGCAATTTTTCTTATTTTTGGTCTTTATAAAGCAGATATGGTTCTTTGTTGCAAGCAACTCCAGTATCGACTTCTTCTAAACTAAACGACAGAATATCATAATTACTCGAGAAAACAATTATTCCATCAAGGACATGGGTTTTATCGTACTGGGAGAAGCCATCCTCATCAAAAACATATCTAAATGAAACATGAAAAGATCCATCTGGATAATCTAGGGTTCCTTGATTATACAAGTCCTCAAATTCACAATGAGGTCGTAGTGGTTTTCCCCAACCAGTTTCATTGTGAATGCGATCCAGTAATAATTATTGGATTTTTTCAGTATCAGGAGACATTTTAATCAAAAAAAAATACACAATCTGAAATAATAAATCCTTTCACTAAAAAATTGATTTAAAAGTAAATATAATTGAAGACTAAAAATAAAAGATCAAGAAAAACGAAAGGTTGTTGAAAAGGTATTTTAATTGAAATCATGTAAGATTAAATATTATGAGAGGAACCGAGAAAAAAAAAGAAGGACAAATGAATTACTGCCCAAATTGTGGAACAAAAATTAACAAAGAAGAGGTCGCGGGAAAAGAAATAGAACAAAACATTTGCAGTCATTGTCATAAAAACATTCAGGAATTAATATCAAATATACTTCAAGAAGAACTTTTCATAAAAGAATGTACCAATTGTAAAACTATGGGACCGATAGATGCAAAGTTTTGTTATAACTGTGGATCAAAAGAATTATTAAAAAAACCTCGATTGAAAAAAAAACCCAGAAAGAAAGAGGAAAAACATTTCAACAAAAAGATGATTGAGAGTAATTTAAGAAATATTTTGTACATTAATTTATCAGTGGTAGCTTTAACTATAGTATTAGGCATTTTGGGTTCATCCGTTCAAATTACTATTCCGCAAGGATTAATGGTTTTTTATGTGATAGTGTTTAGTCTAACCTTAGTAGTGGATGTAATTTATCTAATTGGTATAATAAGTAAATCTCAAAAAACGAAAAGAAAAACAAAACGAAGAGTTAAATTGGAAGAATTCTTCGAAGAAAAAGAAGAAAGGTAAACAAGAAAGAAAATTATTAGATAGCCTATTGAACCCAAAAGGAAAGTTGTTTTATATTTTTTGCATTGGACCAAATTTTTTCTTTGTCACATTTATTATATGGTATTTTACAGACGTAGGGTCTATCAATAATATACTGATAATTGCTCTCGGATCACTTGTTGGGGCATTAGACCTGTTTTTCTTTGCAGCAATTTTAATTAATTTAACGAAGAATCTAGTTAATAATTGATAAACAATAATGAGAGAAAAAACAATTAACATTAAACAGTTAAAAACGATAGGTGGGGGTACTTCGAATTAACATAACCAAGCTCCGAGAAACTATATAAGGAAAGAACGGTATAAGTAATATCCAACAAAGGTTTTCTCTTCCAATAGGAAGCTTTATAATACTCTGTTGGAAGAACAAAACGCTCGTTTGGAAGCAAGAAATGCTTCGGTAAAAAGGCTCTGCGATAAAACTAAACCATCGCAATCTTTTTAAAAGAGAAAAAACGACAATCAAAACCGCGAACATTCGTTTGGGTGAAACAATTGAATGGACGCGAATCATAAAGTTACGATAATGTAAAATTATTGATGCGCTCGCGAGTATTAACGGCTCGTAGAGTAAGAGGTGATTCGACGATCGCTTCTGGCTATGGGATCAATAAATTGCTCCTAGGTCAGATGCTAATTTTCAATCGTCTTATTACCGTAGAAGGCCGCACTTCTTCAAGTGAAATCTAGATCTCCAAAGTAGGTTCCGACACGCAAACGCCATCTGGGGGATGGATAGGCTTGAGCACCGATGAAGGCCGTGGCTAGCTGCGATATGCGCGGGGTAGTTGCAGGCAAACGTCGATCCCGCGATTGCCAAATGTGAATTCATCATATGAACCAATAAGTCATATGCCTCCGAAAGGAGGGGGAACGCACCGGACGGAAACATCCTAGTAGGTGCAGGAAAAGAAATCAACTGAGATGCCCTGATTGTAACGGCGAGTGAAAAGGGCAAAGACCAAACCGAATCTGCAAGCGTGAGTTTGTAGAGCTGTGGTGTTGTGGACTCTCTTTATTTCTGCGTTTGATAACTGAAAATCCTGGAAAGTTTTACCAAAGAAGGTGATAGTCCTGTAAGTGAAATCAAACCCAGAAAGTGGGAGTATCCAGAATAGCGGGGGTTGGAAATCCCTCGTGAATGGGGCACAACGAGCTCCAAGTCTAAATATGTCTCAAGACCGATAGCGCAATAGTAACGTGAGTGAAAGCTGAAAAGTAACCCGAAAGGGTGGTGAAAAGTGCCTGAAACCAGATGGTTATAGACGTTTGTGGTCCGAAAGCGTAGAGTCTACCTGAAGAGAAAGCTGGTGACGGCTGGACCGAAGGTAGAGGAGCGGGATCACAAAGTCCGTCTAGAAACACGGGCCAGGGAGTTCATTCTTGTGGCGAGCTTAAGGGTTTCAAAGACCCGGAAGCGGAGCGAAAGCAACAAGTCCGCAGCTTGCAAGGGACGCCGTCTGAAAGGGCGGGAAGTCACAGGAGTGAGACCCGAAACCGGTTGATCTATCCGTGAGCAGGCTGAAGCCCGGGGAAACTCGGGTGGAGGGCCGAACAAGTATTGACGTGCAATTCATGTTTGTTGACTTGCGGATAGGGGCAAAAGACCAATCTAAACCGGTGATAGCTGGTTCCCAACGAAGTGGACATAGGCCAGCCTGATTTGAGGTGGCGCATTCGGTAGAGCAAGGATTAATGGTTACGGGGAGTAAAATCCTCGCCTGTTAGTCAAACTACGAACGAATGTGTACCGTAGACGATCAGAGTCGGGCGTGCGTCCGTAAGGGACGTGGCCGAGAGGAGAATAATCCAGACCAAGGTTAAGGACCCTAAGTCTCAATTAAGTGTTATCAGAGAAAGGACGTCCTCAGACAAAGACAGTAAGGCGGTAGGCTCAGAAACAGCCATCCGTTAAGCAACACGTAACAGTGGACTTACCGAGTCTTTGGGCTCCGAGAATGGACGGGGCTAAATTGAGCTCCGATACCTTGGGGCACACTGAAAGGTGTGATCCGGTAGTTGGGCGATCTGATTGGGCGGAAGTAGGGCAGTGATGTCCTGTTGACCGATCAGATTTGCAGATCCTGGCGGTAGTAACAGCAAAGAGAGGTGAGAATCCTCTCCGCCGAAAGGGCAAGGTTTTCACGGCAACGTTCGTCAGCCGTGAGTTAGTCGATCCTAAGAGCATTCTTACCTGAGATGCTCGAAAGGGAAACAGGTTTATATTCCTGTACTGCGTGGATACGTCAGAAGCGGTAACGCAAAGATCATTTTCTGACGCGACTGGATAAGCTATGTGAGGCTGTCGCCTCATTTAACTGTATAAGCCTTCGAAGTACCGTGACGGTGAGAAGAAGGTGAAAGCAGGAATAGGCTACCAATAGTGGTGGCTATAGCTGTTTCCACTCGCCCATGAAAAGGAAAATGATAAGGATTCCACGTAATCGTACCCAGAACTGACACAGGTGTCCCAAGGTGAGAAGCCTAAGGCGTGTTCGGTCAAAGATGGTTAGGGAAATCGGCAAAATCGCCCTGTAACTTTGGGATAAAGGGTGCCTGTGGGCCTGAAAGGGCTCGCAGGTCGCAGTGACAAGAAGGGGACGACTGTTCAATTCAAACATAGCAAACTGCAAGAGCGAAAGCTTGTGAACAGTTTGTGAATCCTGCTCAATGCTGGTAAGTCAAAGCCGGTTCCAACCGGTCTAAGCTCCAGTCAATAGCGGGAGTAACTATGACTCTCTTAAGGTAGCCAAATGCCTTGTCAGATAAGTACTGACGTGCATGAACGGATCAACGATCTCCTTACTGTCCCAACCGTCTACCGAGTGAACCCACTATCCAGCGAACAGTCTGGAATCAACCAGCGGGAAGAGAAGACCCCGTGGAGTTTTACTGCAGCCTGTGCCTGTTTTACGGGTCGCGATACATAGTGTAGCCAGGAGCGTCGAAGCGTTTTCTCCGGGAAACGTGAATGCAAAAATGAAACACTGGCTTTCGAGGCTTGTATGACTAACATCCTTCGGGATGGACAAGTATTGGTGGGCAGTTTAGCTGGGGCGGCTGCGCTTGAAAAGATATCGAGCGTGTCCAAAGGTCAGCTCAGGAGGGACAGAAACCCTCCGTAGAGTATAAGAATAAAAGCTGGCTTGACAGGAAGTTTTCCCATAGAGCTTTCTGGAACGAAAGTTTGGTCTAGCGATCTGTCGAGACTTCTCGTTGAGGTCCGGCAGCGGCAGAAAAATTACCCCGGGGGTAAGGAATGGATACTAGTACACAACAACAAAAAATAATAAGCAATTCTTTGGGATTAATTATTACGATAATTTTTACTACAGAATTACTACTTGTTGGGTAATTATCGGTCCAAGTCTAAGGTGAAGAGCTATCTAGCAAAAGATAGTTTGGACAACATTGACGATGGCAAGTAGAATTCAAGGTATTGGTACATTCTCCCCAAACAGAGTCGTCGCAGGCGAGAGCTCACCCCTCTCCAGTTCTTTGTTACCGCTATAATATTAAACGATCTAGGTTCACGTGAACTGGAGGGAGAGTATATCGACCCTGCGGCTTGCTACCTCGATGTCGGCTCTTCCTCTCCTGGCGCCGCACAAGACGCCTAGGGTAGGGTTGTACGCCCATTAAAAGGGAACGTGAGCTGGGTTTAGACCGTCGTGAGACAGGTCGGATTCTTTCTACTGGTTGTGAAGCATAACTGAGGGTAGGGCAGGGTCGGTACGAGAGGACCCCCCCGTCGATGCCTCTAGTCTACCGGTTATCTGACAAGGTACTGCCGGGCAGCCACGCATCAAGTAATAATAGCTGAAAGCATCTAAGCTAGAAGTACGTCCTGAAACGAGTTATGCACTCTGACAACATTCGAGATTGAGTTTTATTTCCTTGGCGCAAGCTGTTGCCGAGGTTCAGTAAAAGTAATTTTCTCAATTGTTCGTGCACGGGGCTGGTGACAGCAACGTGTCGTTGTTAGACGAAGGTTCGGATACAAGATCCGTTTGAAAGGCAGGTGGTGTAAGCGTCGAGTCTTCGGGCGAGATGTTCAGCCAGCCTGTACTTACCACCTAAGCGTGTCATTGCCGAAATGGACTTCTAGACCTTAAAGAAGAAGTGTGTGACCTGTTGCATCAATTAGTTCATTGTTGTTTTTTTGTTTTTTAGTTTGGCTAGTTTAAACTAGCATCTTGAAATCTTGAAGAAGTGTATATCTAATCCATCAATTAATTTGATGTTTTTCTTTAGTTTGTTATTTTCTACTAGATAGACCAGTATAATAGAATGTATTCATCTCTTTCTGCTGCAACTTTATATACCTTTAACAATCCATCCCAATATGATAATAGGTAATCTATGCCATCATCTTTCCATCCCCTTTTCATAGGATAAATATCTAATTTTGAGAATAATTTCGAATCATACTTCTTGGTTAAACTCTCCTTTGTAAAAGTCTTAAGGTGATAATAGATTTCTTGCACGAGCTCTGGTTCTTGTAATTGTACTGTTAACCATTCATATCTTTTACAGTATATTCCAGTTCCACCGAGTATTGTTCTTGCTAATTTATCCTTATCAGTATCAAAATATTTCATATCATATGTTAAAAGTAGTAATCCTTCCCAAGATTTTTCCGTCCAATTATAATTAGTTTCATCTTCATCCTCAAGTTGCTGATCAATAAATTCCACTAATCTATAACAATAATCGTCTATCTTAGATATGGTCTTCTTTGTTACTCTGATAAAATAGACATGTATTCCCATTTTACTCAATTTTTACTCGTAAATTCTCTTTTTATACCTCTAAAGCATTTTTTCTATCTAGTTCTTCTATTTAGGTATTTAAATCTAAAATCACATTAAATCATATGCATAATCGAAAAATTCAACTATTGAGATATGGTCATCATTGTTTTCATCAGCATCATCTGCTTCTAAATCTGGATCTAAAGCACTCATAATTCCATAACTAAAACAACCATATTCAACACCATCAAACTCATCTGGCCAACTTAATTGATTTGATTTACTTGAGGTTAAAATAGCTCGATTTGTTTCATCATCCAAACCACCACCAATAAAGGAACCTGAATAACATGATTCAATCACTACAATCATATTACCACAAGAAATATCATCAAGAGCATCATCAAGTCTGTTCGTGTTAGTGTATCAGAACCACATTCCAATTCTTGAGAAGCACCATCACTCATAAGGACGATAAAAACATCATCATTTGTAGTAGTTAAAGTATCAATACTATCACAAGCAGTTTCAATATTAGCCTGACTAGTACTATAATCTCTCAATAATCTCTTTACGTTCCTCTTCTAAATCTTTAAAGGTTGAACTTAGAAATACTCTAAGTAATCCCTCTTCCAAATCAATAGTCATGATATTTTCCATCCATTTTCCAATATTTGTTGATTTAATTATATTATATCTAATATAAAACTATTTTATAACACATAAGCAAAAATTGCTGTTAGAATGGCTAGTAAAGGATAAGCAACGATGAATATTGTAGCAATATAAATTTCAATATCTGAATATGACTTTTGTTTTGGATTATTTCTTTTATGTAATTGCCATTCATAATCATATGGTTTCATAGCTAGTTTTTCCTCTATTTTATTAACTATACGCCACTTCACTTGACCTAGTTTTTTATAATTTAATGTCTGGAATAACCATAACCAAGATAAAACTTCACCTAATACGTAAATTATGTATGAAACTTCAAATATTGTAGAATCAATTAAAACGCCTAATGCAATCATTAGCATGCTATTAGCTGTAATGAAAAAAGCATTCATCTGCGCCCTCTGAGCGCTATTGGTTTCAGCTCCATTAATGTAAATTTGGTATTGTTGTATTAAATTGGAAAATTCTTCTTTGTCATAATTATCATTATAAAGCTCTTTTTCATCAATAACTAGTGCTTGTTTCGTTTTCTTGCCCATTTTATCCAATTCCTTAATTTTAATAACAATATTAGAATATTATTAATAAAATCTAATACGATGTTTTCCAACTATTACTAAAATATTTTAAATTAATTTATATTATGGTTAAAATCTATTCTTATCAATTAGGTGCAATCTGAAAATTCTTCAGTTATCTAATTTTACTTTACTAATATCAAGAAGAATTTTATTCAAACTACTAAAATAAAACTCAATAAAGTTAATATAGATTATTGAGTGATATTAATTAACAAATTTATGGGTGAGAATATGACAAAAATTTTCATCAGTTATTGTGAAGAGGATAGATCATACCGTGATGGATTTGCTGGGATGTTGAGAAATCCTAATAATGAATTCATTGATGTTGACGTTAGAGAACGTGAAAATTTCAGAAGTTCTACAGTTGACAGATCAAATGAAATTCGTAATTTCTTAAGGGAAAAAGTTGGTGAAGCTACAGTTATTGCTCTACTATTCAGTAATAATACCTATAAAGGAAATTGGTTAAATTATGAAATAGAAGTCGCCACATCGCAAAATAAGCCTATCTTTATAGTTAGAATACCAGGAACTAGCTCTTCAGCACAATATCCAAGGGCTCTAACTAGAAAGGTTACTGAGCTTCAATGGAATTCTACAGAAATAAATAATTATCTTTCAAAGCTTTTTGGTAGATAATTTCACTTAATAACAATATAATATATTAAAATATTATATTGTAATTTTTTCAAGAAATTAAATTCCTTTTTTTCACATAAATATAAAAAAGAAGTAAAATTGGTTAAAATTAGATATATCCTGAATTTAATATTATTTTATTATTTCTCCAACCAGTCTTTGTATTTTACATCTAACCAATTTGATAACCTAATGAGTTCATTTGGAAAATCATCTTCATTAAAAGATTCATTTAAAACAAGCGAAAAAGCATCTGGAATATTTAATGAACTAGAATTATATTTTTTCCATCTTTTTAAAATATCTCTACCTGGAAGATATTTATTCCATTCATTATTTTCAATTAATTCATCAAATGTTTTATCTAATTTTAATTCTTCATATATTTCTTTAATAGCTTTCTTCAATATATCATCTTGATTATTATCTGGTTTACCTCTATATTTCATTGTTCTTTTAATTATTGTTAGCCAGGGTTCTTGAAACAGCAAATTTTCAAGATGATAAAAATCCCATATGAAAGTTTTATCATTTCTAATTGAATTTTCATTATTATCAAAATCCTTTAGAAAATGATTTTGATTTAATTGTTGTTGAATAATTGCAATGTTCTTTGTTTTTTCTTTAAATTCATCTTGTATCTTTATTATTTGATTTATATTTTCAACTCCTTCGATGTAATCAATTTGCCAGTTAATTAATATTTTAGGATTTAATTTTATGAAGATCTTGTTCAGTAAATCCATATCTGAACTACCTTCAACAAAAAGCATTGGTGTTTGAAAGATTTGACTAATTCCTAATAAGTTTAATTGGGTTTTCTTCATATCATCACTTATATTCCAATTACTCACTATATTCCCTTCTTTTTCTATATCTAGTAGAAAAATCGATTCAGTATCAATGGAATTAATAATCGATGGAGAGTGTGTAGAAATCCATATTTGTGGTTTCTCTGTTCTTTTTTCATTACTTAATGATGTTAATTCGATAATGAAAGGTATAATACGCTTCTTCAAATTGTGATGTAAATGTGATCCTGGCTCATCAATAATCAGTACACCATTACCAATCTCCATTTCAAGATAATCAATAGCAAACAGTATAATAGCTATTTCACCAGAAGACAATTGATCTAATGATAATATTTGATTCCTTACATTAAACATTAATTTATTATCTGTTTCTATAGGAGAAATAATTGAAACATGTGGAATAAATGTTTGTAAGCTTTGATTTATTTTTTCAACAGGATTTATAATCAAATGACTTCCTTCAGTAGAAACTTGTTTTCTACTATATCGGAGTATCAAACTTATTAGTCTTGAACTTAAAGTATTTTTTCTCCAACTTTCATCATTTAATTTGCTTATCCTTTCATTACCAACAACTGTTGTATTTGACATATTTAATATGGAATTTCTTGCGTTTTCTTTTTCTGTTTCTAAAATCGCTATACCTGGTAAGTTAGCATTACCCCTACTCCTAGTTTGAAACACAAGATTCAATAAATGGTTTACAAGTTTTACTTTATCATTTGTATATCTATTATTCTTTGAATAATGATCAAAATTGTTATTTTGTTTGAATTTAATACTATGAATATTGATTATTCCATTATTTATTACAATTTTTCTTTTACTTATTAAACTGCTTTTAATAGCAATTTCAATATCATGAAATACTTTTTCAAAATACTCATTCTTAGCTTCAATAAAATTGTTTAACCACTGAATATATTGTGGTTTTACTTTGGTTATCAATTCTAAGATCTCATCGATCTCATCACTAAAATCAAGAGTAATTTTAATACCATTTGAAACTTCGTTTCTATAACCAAATAGATATTCTAAGATTTCATTCAAAGCTTTTAACACTGTTGATTTTCCCGAACCATTTGGTCCTACAAGTACGACTAAATCTGGAGGATCTTCAACTTCAAATTTTTTTATTCCCTTATATTTTGTGAGTTCAAATTTTTTGATTTTCAATTTTCCCACGTTCTTTAACTTTTATAAATACTTAGTTTCCATTTCTGTTATGAAATCAGGTTCGCTTTCAAAAATCTCGCTAATTAAATTTCTAAGCTTATTTTTTCTAATTTTAAAAGTTGGTTGTATTAATTTAGATTTAGCAATTTCTGTTGGATAAATCATCTTTTGATCTATTAAATCTTTAACTAACCTGGACAAGTTTCCCTTGTCTATATTTAGTTCATCACATAATTCAGTTTGAGTTTTTGGTTGTGAATATAAAGATAATAAGATTTGGTATTTATTCTTTGCTTTACCTAAAGATTTCTTTATTTTTTCGATAAATAAATCTTCATTTGCCATTATATTCATTTCTTTAATTAGAAATATATCCGTTTCAATTCGATCTAATCTATCATCAATTTCTCTTTTTTCATTCATTTATATCACTATTTTATTTTTTTGGAATTTCAATTCCCAATTCCTCAAGATTAAATAATTTCTTTCCCCTTCCACCTCTACTTTGAGCAATTTTCTCAAGAATTCTATTTTTTTCCCATTTATCCCAACATAGCGATATTTTCCCAGTTGATATTCCAGTAATCTCATTTAATTGATCACATGTTTTTTCACCATCACTTTCATGGTACAATAATAGTTCATCATTATTGGTAATAAGCTCTAATATCAAATCTTTGATTTCTTTTCTACTTATAATTTTCAGTAAACCATATATATTATCCAATTTTTTTTCTATATTCTCCATTCAATTCACCAATTATTTGTCATTATTTTTTGGTATTTTAATTCCCAATTCTAAAAGATTATATTTTCTAACTCCTCTCTCACCAGGACCTGCTGGTATTTTGTACATTATGCCAATTTCTGTCCAATAATTCCATAATTCTTGTATCTTAATTTGCGTTAATTTAGAAATTTTGGTTAGTTCATTATAGCCATTGTTACCATCACTATTTTGATAAAGAACAATTTCTTTTGGTTCTAGGAGAATAGTCTGAATAAATTCTTTGACTTCCTTTTTTCCAATAAATTCTAACCAAAAAAGAATTTTATCTAATTTTTCATTAATCTCTTCCATATATATCAGATCTCACTCTGGTACCGCTATTCCTAATTCTAAAAGAGAAAATATCTTTTTCCCTCTTGTTCCACCGCCTTTTACAGATATTTTTTCCATTATACCTAATCCTGCCCATTTATCCCAGTAAGTTGTTACAGCATCTTTATTGATAGGTAATATTCCAGCAAGTTCTCTGGTCGTTCTATTGCCATCACTCAATTCATATAGTTTATATTCAAAATCTTCAGAAAAGTTATTCTTGAAAATTTCAAGCGCTTTTTCAAATCCTAAAAACTTCAACCATTTCAAAATTTCATTCATTGTTTTATTTAATGATTTTTCTTTTTCTTCTTCAGACATTTCATCAACCCTTTTTCTTTTTCAATTCATGCCAAGATTTAGGTATAATATCAATTGTTCTTCTGGCTTGACTGTTGTTATCGTCAATTAAACCAAAGTTTTTCCCCCAACTTATAAAATAAGATACAGCAGCTTGTGTTTTACCAACAAGTTTAGCAATTTCATCTTGTGTCTTCTTTCCATCAAGGTGAATCCACATTAGCTTT
>DATKZI010000019.1:0-3424 GCA_035528035.1 Bathyarchaeia archaeon | reverse complement strand
ATTGGGACTTGTGGAGCAACTATCACAATAGGAATAACTCAAAGTGGATTTAAATGGAATACTAGGACTATATTGAAATGGTGCGGTAAAATAATTTCGAAATGGAATACTAAGTAGGGAGGTAATTTTTATGATTTGGGTAATAGGGATAATTGTGGGATTAATAATTTTAGCAATGATTTTTAGCAAAGGAGCAATAGTGCCTCCACCTGAACCACCACCAAATCCACCTGAACCGGTACCGGACCCTGACCCACATCCTTGGAAATGGCAATTAGTGGATAAAACAACTCAGCGCTGGGCGGATTATTGTGCTTATATGAAGAAAATAACTACGGATACCTTAATGGCTTTAGAATTGCAGAAGCAAGTTTTGATAGATGGTAAGTGGGTAAAATTTTATCATTGGGTTTCAGATTGGGATTTGTTTCATGTTTTAGATCGTTGGGACTTGCCGGATGAAGTGTGGGAAAGAGGAACTTGTGATTGCGATGGGTTTGCTCGATTGGTTGCTGATGTGTTGGGTAGATTTGTAATGGCCATCTTAAAATTAATTATAGAGGTTCATTGGCTGGAGTATTATGGATTTTATCGGCAATACATTTACAACCAAGAGACTGGAGAATTTACCTATAAAATCATTGCAGGAGGGCACGCTATTTGCGTTTACAAAAAAGAAGGTATTTTGTTGGCGTTTTCTAATACATCTTGGTGGCATGATTTGAATTTCAAAGATTACATTGAAATTGGGGAGCAGACTTTCCCTGAAGGTTTATATTGTGTAATTAGTAGACATTGGGAAACTGGAAAGATGGAATGGATGGAGCAAGCAAAAGAAAATGAAATAATAGAAGGAACAAATATTTTTCACAGGAAACTTCGACTTATTAGGAATCTAAAACATTTAAAACGAGGAGAAAGAAAGAACTTAATCAAGCAGCTAGAGAAAGGAAGGTGTTGAAGCAATGAATCCAATAGAATTAGGAAAAGCAATAGCTGAAGTTGGAACTCCAATTATAACAGCAGTGATGTTAATTTTAGTGGTTGGACTGGTATGGTATTTGATAAAACGGCAGACTAAAAGAGAAGATAAGCACGATATCATACAAGGTGAAGAAAGATTGTTCTATCGGAATTTAGTAGTGAATGATTTAAAGAGCCTACACGAGGACAGTTCAAAAAATGCAGAATTGAATGCACAGAGTATTGTTTTACAGAAGGATATGATGAAGGAGTTAAAAGACTGTAATGAGCATAATAGTAATTTCCAGGAGAAGACTATTGAGTCTCTCAACCTCATATGCGATCGATTAAATGGTGAAAATACAACAATGAAGATTGCAAAGAAAAAGTTAAATGAAGAGGAAAAATAATAAAATTTTGGATAAACTTGAAAAGGCAAAGAAATGAACGCTCAACAATATTTATGGTGCATTAGTATATTGCGGCAGGCATATAAATCAAAACTTATTACAAGACTTCCTGCCTCTGCTGTTGCTGCTCAGGCAGTTATAGAGACATGGTACGGAAAACTTGAACCAGTAGATTTGCTTACTGGGAAGAGATCATATAATTTATTCGGAGTCAAATGCCTAGTTAAGAACGATGTTATTATCGCGGAAGGAAACAATGGTTGTGTGCAATGTTATACTCATGAAGAAATCAACGGGAAAAAGGAATTAAAATTATTACATTTCAGAGCATATCATTCATTTAAAGATAGCTTTACTGATCATGCAAGAATATTATCTGTTTCAAAAGATGATAATGGGGAGCAGAGATATCGAGAAGCATTTAATTATTTAGATGATCCTGAACAATTTATTACGGAAATCTGGAAGGCAGGATACGCGAGTGATAGCAATTATATAAAAAATATTATTCCGATTATTCGAACTTTGAATAAAATACCAGTTTGGGTTTTAAAACTCTAAGGGAGAATAATTATGACATTTGTAATAGCTACTTTGATAACGATTCTTTTGGCATTTGTAGTTGTGGGAATTGTATTAATACCATATTTTTATAGTTGTTATGCTCTCTGGCTTAAACTAAGATTATTTTGGAAAGTTATAATGCCAGTAATATATGGATTATTAGTGTATTTTGCGATTAAGTTTGAATTATTTCCGTTTGTATTCAGATTGCTTGGAATGCTTGATTAGGGGTTGAGAAACATTATATGAAAATATGGAGCATTGATTGGTGTGGTTTTAGTTGGGAGGTCTCAATGAATAGAACCGACTGGGTACCAGACGAGTATGGTTCATACGGCGATTTTTTCTTAATTTATATTTTAGGGTTATATATCAAACTCGATTTAACCAGCGAACGTAAACATAAAGAAATTATGAAACTAATAGAAATATTAGCTGACATAGAACATATACAATGGAGCCGTTGGCAAAAATATTTACACAGTAAATGCATAAAGGATCAAGATGGCAATTTAGTTATCCCTGAAGAACTTGTGACACGCTGGGAAAGACAAATAAATACCCTATACTCAAAGTTGACAGAGGACGAAAAGGAAAGCGATAGAGAAGAAGCTAAAAGAGCTTTAGACGAGTTAAAGAAAAATAAATATTTCTTCAAGGAGAGAAAATGAAAATACCATTAATGCTAATTAGTAAAAGAAAGCGTAATGATTTATTTTGCTTATTGTAGAGCATTTAAGCATCTAGGCAAAGGTTTCAAAGAACTTTTTTCTTGCATTATTGTGACTATAGTTTTTATTCCATTATTTATTATAGATTTATTGTCAAATATATTTAAGAAGGAGAAAGTAATATGACAAAAGAAAATTTGAAACTTATTGTAGCTGAATTGAAAAATGCTGAATTACAAGAGGACGGTACAATCAAAGTAACTATAAAGTATGATTATGCTGAAGGTACTGTAAATTATGGCGATTTTAGATGTTTTTGCGATGAATTAATCCGAAAAATAGTGTGAAGATTTAGAATATTTTAGGTGGCGAATTATATGAAAAAGATATTTATAAAAGATGATCGATTAAGAGAGATACACGCAGACTTAAATACTAAACTAGCAAGACTGATGAAGAGTGGCAGATTAAAGGGTTCTTATACTATAAAGGAAGCAACGAAGGAATTCAAAACAAGGAAATTTCCTTTTTATGCGATATACTTCGGCTGGGAAGTTACCGATTATGAAGATGAATGGAAACTTAAAGATAAAGAGGTAGAAACATTAAAATTAAAATTGAAATAGGTAAAATCAGGATTGAACTTGGTTGGATGCATATAATATTTTTTGGCATATGTTTATTTATAGGCTTTTGTTTGTTTGCGGGTTGGGTTTTAAATTTGTAGAAGGCGGATAGTATTGGCACATAGCAAAGCATATATAAAGCTAAAAAAAGAAATTGGAGAATTACCTGATTATAATAGAGGATTTTATT